>CAVQVM010000026.1:0-63175 GCA_963717085.1 uncultured bacterium | reverse complement strand
GAGGTGACGGCGCCCCCGGGCACGGCCCCCCAAGCGCTGATCGGCCACCTGCTGCGCCACGCCGTGCTGCGGGGCGACTTCGTGCTCAAGTCGGGGAAGCGGAGCGGGTGGTTCATCGACGCCAAGCAGACCACCTGCCGTCCCGACGGCATGCTGCTCGTGGCCGACGCACTCCTGGAGGTCCTTCCCGGAGACATCACGGCCATCGGTGGCCTGACCATGGGTGCCGACGCCGTGGCCTTCGGGACCGCCGCGGTGGCCGCCATGCGGGGCCGCCCTTTGCGGAGCTTCAGCGTGCGCAAGGAGGCGAAGGACCACGGCGGCGGCGGCCGAATCGCCGGAGCCCTGGAGCCGGGCGACCGGGTCGCCCTCACCGAGGACGCCGCCACCCGGGGCGTGTCGATGCTGGAGGCAGCCGAGGTGGTCCGTGGGTGCGGTGCTGAGCCGGTGCTGCTCATTCCGGTGGTCGACCGCGGTGGCACCTGCGCCGGCCTGGCGGCGGAGGCCGGCCTCGCGTACCGCGCGCTGGTCACGGCGCCCGACCTGGGCTTCCCCTACGAGAAGGACGTCAGTTAGGACCTGAGCGGATAGGCACGTCGTCTTGACTCACCGTGGCCAGCGCTCCCGGAGGCCGAGCTGTGCGGCCTGGGCTCACGCTGCAAATCCCGTGCTGTTCTGTGCCCACATGCGGGCCTACCGCTCGGCCTCCTAGCGCGACCCCAGGCTCAGGCGGTCGCCGTCGCCCGGGGGCGCAGCGTCACCGTCACGCTCTCGTCCTCGTCGTCGACTGCCAGGTCGTCGGCGGCGATACCCGACGCCACCGCCCGCCTGCGGGCCAGGTCCAGCTCGTCGGTCGGGCCCCACCAACCCTCGCCCGTGAGCACCACGCCCCCGTCGAGCTCGATCGTCACCCGCTCACACACGGCCGCCAACACCCCCAGCACGTCCGTGGCGGCGAGCAGGAACGTCACCGGGTCGCGCGGCTCCACCGCAGCGCCGGTGCGGACCTCGACGTCGACACCGACCTCCTCCCGCAGGCGCTCGCCCTCCCGGCCCAGCGCCTCCTCCAGCTGCTCGGCAACGGTGCCGGAGCGGACGCCGCGGTCGTCGGGGGGCGCCCCGACGACGCCGGCCCAGCGGCGGGCCAGGATCGCGAGGAGGATGGCCCAGGTCGCCCCGGGCACATCCGTCGCCGCGGCCGATCCGTCAACGCTTCCGAGCAGCGCCTGGTAGTCGTTGGCCCGGACCGCCGCCTCGGCGGTCGCCCGCTCCGCGGAGGACAGCCGACCCCGCTGCTGGGTCAGGGCCTCGACAGCCGCAGCGTGGTCGGCACGCGCCCGAGCGAGGTCACCCTCCAGGCGCCCGTACGCCGTGTTCCCCCGCTCGTGGGCCTGGCGCAGCTCGTAGCGCTCCACGAGCAGCCCGGCCCGCTCCGTGGTGAGGGCGGACACGGTGGCTTCGAGCTGGGCCGTCCGCTCCTGGGCCGTGGCCAGCCCGGACTCCGCCTGGGCGGTCCGTTCCCCTGAGGCCCGCACCCGGCCCGCGGAGCCTTGGAGCTCCCGCCGCATCCCGATCGCCCACCACGCCAGCCACCCACAGGCCACCGCCAGGACGCCCGCCACGATCCCCAGGATCCCTGAGACCACGACGCCACGGTAGCCCCTGGTCGGGGGGCGGCTACCGGCCGGTGCGGATGAGCCGGACCCGGCCCACCGAGGCGATGCGCTCCTCCGCCAGGCGGTCCGCCGCCTCGGCGGTGGTGGTGCCCTCGGTGTCCGCCCGATCGAACACGGCCAGCAGGGTGTCGTGGATCGAGCGGATCCGCCCGTAGGCGCGCGTCCGGTCGTAGCCGTGCGGCTCCTCGGCGATGTTGATGACTCCGCCGGCGTTGGCCACGAAGTCGGGGGCGTAGACCACGCCCCGCTGGCGCAGTCGATCGGCGTCAGCCAGCTTCGCCAGCTGGTTGTTGGCCGAGCCCACCACCGCGTCGCAGGCCAGCTCGGGAATCGTCTCGGCGTTCAGCGCGCCGCCGAGCGCGCAGGGCGAGAAGATGTCGCACGCGACGGTGTGGGCGGCGTCGGCCGCCACCGGTACCGCGCCGTGCCGCTCGACCACCGAGTCGACCGCCACGTCGTTCACGTCGGCCACGGTGAGCTTGGCGCCCTCCTCGGCCAGGTGGTCCGCGAGCGCTGCGCCCACCTTCCCGACCCCGGAGATGCAGACGTGGCGCCCGGCCAGCGACGGACCACCCCACAGCCGTTCGGCCACCGCCTTCATGGCCCACAGCACGCCCCAGGCCGTGGCCGGCGACGGGTCCCCGGAGCCGCCGAGCGACTCGCTCACACCGGTCACGTGGCGGGTCTCGCGACGTATCAGGTCCATGTCGGCTTGGCTGGTGCCGACGTCCTCGGCCGTGATGTAGCGGCCGCTGAGGCCCTCGACGAACCGGCCGTACGCCCGAAGCAGGGCCTCGCTCCGGTCCCTGGCGGGGTCCCCGATGATCACGGCCTTGCCCCCGCCCTGGTCGTTGCCGCACACCGCGTGCTTGTAGGTCATGCCCTGGGCCAGCCGGCACACGTCCCTCACGGCCTCGTCCTCGGAGGCGTAGGGATAGAAGCGGGTCCCACCGAGGGCGGGGCCGAGGGCCGTCGAGTGGATGGCCACGATGGCCCGCAATCCGGTCGGGGAATCGTGGAAGAAGGCCACCTCCTCGAACCCGTCGGCCTTGAGGATCTCGAATACCGATGACACTGACGGGAGGGTATCCCCCAAATGGGCTCGGCTCGCTCGGGCCCCGGTGTACCGTCCCGCCGATGAGCGAGCGTCCGCAGGCCTGACCGCGTCGCCTCGACGGAGCGAACGTGACGACCGAGCTGTGGCCCCGGGAGGCGCTCGAGGGGGCGCTCGACGGCGAGGTGGCGGGCCTCGAGACCATGCGGTTGCTGCTGGCCCAACCCGACTGGGTGCACCGGCGCGTCGATGCCCTTGAGTACCGCGACAGCACGACGTTCCGGCGCCGCCAGAGCGTCCACTTCACGGTGCCGGACGCAGCCCCCGAGCTGGCGATCGGCCGGACGACGGCGCGACTCGTCCCGCTGACCACGCTCCGCAAGGAGACGCTCGTCAACTTCGACTGCCGCGACGAGTCGGGGTCGGCGCTGCCGGTGCTGACCCGGGGCCAGCAGGGCCTGCTCATGGTGCGGGCGATGACGGCCTGGGCCGAGGGGATCCTCGGGGCGCCGCTCGCGGCCGACATCGTGGGCGACATCGAGACCCTGCTCACGACTCCCGGCGCCGATGGGCGCGAGGCAAGCGAGCGCATGCATGCGGAGGCCGCCGGCGGCCAGCGCGCAGCGCTGCGTGCGGACGGGCTGTTCCCCTTGATGCTCGACCAGTTCACCGACCAGTTCCTCCTGGCGACGCTGGTGCACGACCCGCCGGGCACGCAGCGCATCGTGAAGTTCTCCTACGAGGAGTTGGGTGACCTGGCGCCGGAGCCGTGGCCGCGGGCACCGCTGGCGGCGCTGTGTTGGATCCCCCGGCAGGCGGCGTCGGCCGCGGAGAGCCTGTTCTCCACCGAGAGCTACCACTTCGAGGCCGACATGCCACCCGGGGTCGACGTCCCGGTCGCCAGCCTGTGGGTGGGATCGAACGAGCACGACATGGCGTGCGTCGACGTCGACACCGGCGGGCACCTGCGCATCGCGCTGCGGGCGACCGACTTCGAGCGCGGCGTGGCCGAGGTGCGGTGGTCGTTGCGACCCGCACGCCGCGGCTGGCTGCGCACCGCCTGGATCGCGACGGCCCTGTCGGCCGTGACGCTCACGGTCGGCGCCTGGCGGCTGGACACCATCACGTCGGGTGGCGTTGCCGACGACGCCGGCGGTGCCGGATCCGGAGCCGCCACCGACGCACTGTCGGCGGGCACGCGCACCGAGCTGGCGGCGGCGGTGATCCTGGCCCTCATCGGCACCCTGGGCGGCCTGGTCGCCCGCATCGAGGAGCACCCCCTGGTGTCGCGGCTCCTGGAGTGGCCGCGCCGGCTCGCAGGCGTGGCGGCGCTGCTGCCGTTCGTCGCGGCAGGCACGTTGGTGGTGGGTCCCGCGGGCACCAGCAGGCGGGTGGTCTGGGCCATCCTCGCCGCCGTGGGCGTGGCCATCGCTGGGATCTTCGCCGTGGCGTTCGCCCGTCCGGAGACGGCGGCCGACCGGCCGCCACCCGACACGGCCGCCGGCGGGAGGAGCTAGGGGCCCCGCGACCACCTCCCGTTGCGACCTCGACGGGCCGTATGCTTGTGGCCATGTCGCCGTCACCACGATCGAGCATCGTGCGCAGACGGACGAGCGGCGTGACGGTCCTGCCGAGCGCCGAGGGCCCGTCGCCGCGATCCGATCCGCGGTGGACGTCCGAACGGGCGCACCGCACCGACCGCCTGCTGGGCCGCCTAGTGGCCCGCAAGCGCAGCTCCGGCCGGTCCTGACGCCGCGGGGGCCGGCGGCTCCGGCCCGGCTTGCGCCACCGCCGATTCACGTCCCGGTTGGGGTGGCATGGCACCATTTCCGGCGTGCGGAGTCGCGCCCGACTGGGGATCCTCGTGGCGGCGTCGGTCCTCGTCGGCGGCGCCGTCGTCTGGGCGACCCGCGACTCGGGCGGGTCCTCGTCGGCGACCGGATCGGGGGACGGCGATCGCCGCGAGACAACGACCACCACGGCGGCATCCACGACCACGGCGCCGACCACCACGACCACCACGGCCCCACCCCTGCCAGCGACGGCGGGGCTGCGCCTGCAGAAGGTGCGGACGATCGTCGCCACCGAGCAGACCGGGCCGCTGTCGCCCAAGTCGATCGTCGCCTCGGGCACGGGCGTCGTCTATGCGCAGAACATGATCTACAACCACAGCGTCACCGCGTTCGACGCCGACGGTGACTTCGTGGCGACCATCCCCGACACCGTGGACCTCGCCCGGTTCGGCATCACCGGCTTTCCTCCCGGGACGGTGCAGGGCGGCCCGGTCGAGCTCGCCTTCTCCGCCGACCGCACCAAGGCCTACACGTCCAACTACTCGATGTACGGCCCGGGATTCGGCCACCAGGGCGACGACGCCTGCTCGCCGTCGAGCGGCATCGACCCGAGCTTCGTGTACCGCATCGACGTCGCCACCCACCGGATCGACCAGGTGATCCAGGTCGGTTCGGTGCCCAAGTACGTGGCGACGACGCCCGACGGGCGGTACGTGCTCGTGACCAACTGGTGCACCTACGACCTCAGCGTGATCGACGTCGCGGCCGGCCGCGAGGTGCGGCGGCTGCCGATGGGCGCGTACCCGCGCGGCATCGCCATGTCGCCGGACTCGCGCCGGGCCTACGTGGCGATCATGGGCGGCCGGGAGATCATGGCCGTCGACCTGGCGTCGTTCGGCGTCGCGCCGTTCGCCGACGCCGGCGCAGGCCCCCGCCACATCGTCACCAGCCCCGATGGCGCCTTCCTGTACGTGACGCTCAACAAGGACGGCCGCATCGCCAAGATCGACGCCCGCACCGGTGCGGTCGTCGCGACGGTGGCTACCGGTTCCGCACCCCGCAGCATGGACATCTCGGTCGACGGCCAGTCGCTCTACGTCGTGAACTACGAATCGTCGACGGTGTCGAAGGTGACGACCGCCGACATGGCCGAGGTCCAGGAGCTGCCGACCGCCCACCACCCGATCGGCATCAGCTACGACCGGGGGACCGGCCGCGTCTGGGTCGCCTGCTACGGGGGCGAGATCGAGATCTTCGACGATCGCTAGCGGGCCCTCGCGCCGGCTAGTGCCGCCTCAGGCAGCGCCTGGCACTGACCGACGACGGCGCATGTCAGATCGCGACGCTCATCGCCGCCCACGGCGACGAGCAACGGCGCTTCCGGCAGGAGATGACCAACATCCTCGACGAGCTCGGGTGATCCGGGCCCGGCGACGCGCGCCGGTGGCAGCGGACACTGCGGGGTTGGTCGTCTTCGTGGTCGGGACCGGCGTCGATCCGGTGACCTTCCGCTTTTCAGGCGGACGCTCTGCCAACTGAGCTACCCGACCGCATTGGCATTCGCCTCGCCGGGCGAAGTGGCGGTCCCGACGGGATTTGAACCCGCGGCCTCCGGCTTGACAGGCCGGCGTGCACTCCAAACTGCACCACGGGACCGAGATGTCGCTGCCGCACCCCCAACGGGATTCGAACCCGTGTTACCGCCTTGAAAGGGCGGCGTCCTAGGCCACTGGACGATGGGGGCTCGACTCCGCCGGCGGAGCGTCGGATCACACTAGCAGCCGCTTCATCCGCCCCAAACCCGACGACCACACGTGGACTTTGAAGAAAAAACGGGGCCAGACCCCGGAAAATCTTCAAAGACGGCGGGCGTCGGCCGACGGCGGCGGCAGGTCCGACCCAAGCGCATCGACCACCTGGGACAGGAGCCACCCCAGGTACTCGTAGACCGCGTACGCGGGTGCCTGCGGATCGCTGGGGTCGAGGTCGGGCAGCTCCTCGTCGACGTCGAGCCGGGTGCCCAGCACGAGCCGGAGCGAGTTGAGCGTGCCCATCCACGCCGTCATCTCGGTGGTGTCGAGGTCGCCGCCGTCGAGCGTGCGTTCCACCACGTCGATGGCCGCCAAGCGCTCCTCGAGCAGCTCGTCGCGCGTCAACACCTGGTACCCCGCGTCCCGCTCGGGGTCGTTGGGGTAGGCGGGCGGGAACAGGCGCCGCACCGACGGGTCGTCCGTCGACGCCACGAGCTGCTCCCTGAGCTGCCCCACCAGGTCCTCGACGAGCGCCCGCTCGTTGGGGCGCAGCCGCACCTGGTAGCGACCCTCGCCACGCCGTCTCACCCGGTCGCGCGCAAACAGCACGTTCAGTGAACCCTGATCTCGCCGGCAGCGGGCCGGTCTGCGAGTGAACCTCGTCCTGTCATCGTGCTCCGCGGTATCACGGTTCAGTCCTGCTGCATCGTGGCCCAGAGGCCGTGCTCGTGGAGGCGGAACACGTCGAGCTCGGCCTTCTCACGGGGCCCATTGGACACGACCGCCCGGCCCTCGTAGTGCACCTGGAGCATGAGCTTCTCGGCCACCTCGAGGGGATATCCGAACAGCTTCTGCAGGACGTACGTGACGTAGGACATCAGGTTGATCGGATCGTTCCAGACGATCACGACCCAGGGTCGGTCGGGGTCGACGTCGGTGTCACCGACCGGCTGGTCGGTCTCGAGGGGTGCCACCTGCAGGGGCGGGCCGGCCATCGGCATCGCTCCTATTCTCGCGCGCCCGTCCGTAGGGTATCGACGGCCCGATCGAGGCCACCGTCCGCGGTCTCGGATTGCGCAATCGCGGCGGGCGAAACGGCGGTAACCGACGCCGTGGCGGGCTCGGAGAGCGAGAGCCAGACCCGCAGCACGGCGATCCAGACCAGGGCTGCGCCGAAGACGTGGAACCCCACCAGCACGGCCGGCACGTCGGTGAAGTACTGCCAGTAGCCGATGCCCGCCTGGGCCACGAGCACCACGAGCAACTGGCGGAGGCGATCGACGACCCGCGCGCCGGCATCGCCGTCGTGGGCCATCCAGAGCACGGCCAGGGTCGCGCCGAGGAACAGGATCATGGCGGCGCCGTGGATCCGCACCACGTCGTCGACCGCGAGGTCGAGCCGGTCGGCGCGCTCGTCGCCCGCGTGGGGACCGCTGCCGGTCACCAGCGTGCCCGTCATGATCACCAGTCCCGCCGCCACCAGCAGCAGCCGGCTGGCCGCGACCACGCTGCCGGTGGCGAGCGCTCGGCGGCTGCCGTCCGGGGCCGGCTCCTCACCGGCGCGCTCGTAGAGCACCACGGCGTTCCACACCGCGGCCAGCGACAACACGAAATGCCCGATGACCGACGCCGGTGACAGGTGGAGCCACACCACCAGCGCGCCCACGAGGGCGTTGGCGAACACCCATGCCGGCAGGCCCAGCGACCACCGGAACAGGTCGTCGCGGTAGGGCCGGCGGGCCCGAGCCCCCACCACGGCGGCGAGCGTGAACAGGCCCACGGCCCCGGTGATGAGGCGGTTGACCCACTCCACCATGCCGTGGGTGTCGGACGCCGAGCGGGGCGTGAAGCTGTCGGGCTCGCACGACGGCCAGGTCGAGCACCCCAGCCCCGAGTCCGTCAGCCGGACGGCGGCGCCGGTCACCATGATGAAGACGAGCGACGCCAGGGTGGCCGCCACGATGTACCGGTAGGCCCGGGGGGACAGCTCGGGAAGCCGCACGCCCGCCCAGGGTAGGAGTGAACGATTCCTGCCGCGGAATCGGTGGCCCTGGCAACCGATCCCGCGGCAGGTTTCCGGGTGGGGCCGGCTTTGGCCCCGCTCGCGGGTGCGGTCGTAGAGTCGCTCGGGTGTTGACGTCCCCCGAGGCATCCGCCGTCGTGCCGCGCCGGCTGCTCGACACCCTCGGGGACTACGTGGCCCTCACCAAGCCGCGGATCATCGAGCTGCTGCTGGTCACCACCGTGCCCACGATGATCGTGGCCGAGCGGGGCCTGCCGTCGCTCTGGCTCGTCGCCGCCACCGTCCTGGGGGGCACGCTGGCCGCCGGCGGCGCCAATGCCATGAACATGGTGGTCGACCGCGACATCGACCGGGTGATGGTGCGCACGCGGAACCGGCCGCTCGCGAGCGGCCGGCTCACCGCCCGCGCCGCCCTCACCTTCGCCATCGGCATCGAGGTGGCTGCCTTCGCATTCCTGTGGGCGACCGTCAACCCGCTCTCCGCGGCCCTGGCGGTCGCGGCGTGCCTGTTCTACGTGTTCGTGTACACGCTGTGGCTCAAGCGCTCGTCGGCAAGCAACATCGTCATCGGCGGAGCGGCCGGCGCCGTGCCGGTGCTGGTCGGGTGGACGGCCGTGACCAACTCGCTCGACTGGGCGCCGGTGGTGCTGTTCGCCGTGATCTTCTACTGGACGCCGCCACACTTCTGGGCGCTCGCCATCCGCTACCGCGACGACTACGCCCGGGCCCAGGTGCCGATGCTTCCGGTGGTGGCCAGCCTGCGGACCACGGCGATGCGGATCGTGCTCTACACCCTGTTGCTGTGGGCGCTCACCCTGTTGTTCGCACCGGTTGCCGGCATGGGCGACATCTACATCGCCGCGGCGCTGGCGCTCGGCGCGGTGTTCACCTGGCTGGCGGTGGGGCTGTTGCGTGACAGCTCCCCGCAGGCAGCCATGCGGGTGTTCACGTGGTCGATCACCTACATCACGCTGCTGTTCGGCGCCATCGCCCTCGACCAGCTGGTCCGCTCGGGGCTGTAGGTGACGATGGCAATGGTCGCGAGTCGATCGCAGATCGACGCCGTCAAGGGGTGGCGGGCGGGGGTCGGGCCGGATGGTTGACCTGGCATTTCGCGGGCCAACACCGCATGTGACTAGATTCCCGAGCTGGACCCGTCTCCTGCTCTGGGTGCACGAATGACTGTGAATCCTCGGGGGCTGCGCCCCCGCACCCCAACGTCGCCCGGCTCGCTGGCGCTCGCACGGTCGACCGGTCACGAGATGCTCTCGTGACCGTGACCGAAGCTCCTCGCGACCTCGTCGAAGCGCCGGCCGGCCCGGCTCCATCGGCGCCGCCGCCGGGGCTCGCGGCGGTCGTCGGCTCCGGTGACCCACGCACGGTCGGCAAGCTGTTCGTCGGAACATCGCTGCTGTTCCTGCTCGTGGCCGGCGTGGTCGCGGTGCTGGTGGGCTTCGAGCGGGTCGACGTGTCGGGCTTCGATGTGCTCGACAGCGACATCGTGAGGCAGCTGTTCACCCTGCAGTCGATCGCGGCGGTGTTCCTCGGGGTCCTGCCGTTGCTGATCGGGCTCGCGACCGCGGTGGTGCCCCTGCAGGTCGGCGCCTCGACGGTTGCGTTCCCCCGCGCCAGCGCCGCCGCCTACTGGACGTTCCTGGCCTCCGGCGGTGTCGTCTTGGCCGCCTACGCCCTCGACGGCGGGCCCTTCGGCGGCGACGGCGAGGCGGTGGCCCTGTTCGTCGCCGCGTTCATCGCCCTGCTGGTGGCGCTGGCGGTCGCCACGGTCTCGGTCGTCACGACGGTGCTCACGCTGCGGGCGCCGGGGATGACCCTGCGCCGCACGCCGTTGTTCTCGTGGTCGATGGTGGTCGGCGGCACCGTGTGGCTGCTGACCCTGCCGGTCCTGGCGGGCGTGATGCTGCTCGTCTACGTCGACCTGCGCTACGGCCAACAGTTCCTGGGTGGGTCCGACGGCGTGTACGACCGCGTCGCCTGGACGTTCTGGCAGCCCACGCTCTACGTCTTCGCGGTGCCGGCGCTCGGGATCATCGCGGATGTCGTTCCGGTGTTCGCCCGCCGGCGCCATCACCGCCACACGGCGGCGATGGCGCTGATCGGCTTGTTCGGTGCCTTGGCGTTCGGTGCCTGGGCCCAGATCGGCTTCAGCGTCGACGGCCAATCCGACCCGACCGATTGGCTCTACGACGGCGTCTGGATCGCCGTCGGCTTGCTCGCCGTCGTCCCCGTCGTCGGGCTGTTGGGGTTGTGGGCGGCGACGCTCAGGAGTGGCAACGTGCGCTCGGGGACGCCGCTGATCTTGGCGCTGTTCGCCGGCCTCCTGATCGGCGGCGGCGTGGCGGCGGGCGCGGTCACGGTCATCGAGGAGGCGGACGTCCTCACCACCACCTGGGCGAGCGGCCAGGAGCTCCTGATGGTCGCCGGCACCCTGGTGGCCGCAGCCGCCGGCCTCGCCTTCTGGGCTCCCAAGCTCTACGGGAAGCTGCTGCCCGACGGCTTGGTCCGGTTCGGCGCCACGCTGCTGACGCTCGGGGCCGGCGTGGCCGCCGTGACGTACGGCATCGCCGGGCTGTACGACCAGCCCCGCTCCATCGCCGCGTCGCTCGACGGGGTCAGCGAGATCGACACCGTGGAGACGCTGAACCTCGTCGCCGGCATCGGGCTGGTGGTGGGCGTGGTGGGAGCGCTGGCGGTCATCGCGGCATTGCTCGTGCCCTCGCGCGGGCGAGCGGTGGCCGACGATCCCTGGGAAGGCCACACGCTGGAGTGGGCCACCACGTCGCCGCCGCCCGTCGGCAACTTCGCCACCGTTCCCGAGGTCACGTCCGAGGCGCCGCTGTACGACGCCCGCTACGCCGATGCGTCGGTCCGCGCCGCCGAGAGCACGGAGGCATCCGCCTGATGGCCGCCACCTCCAGCGACATCGAGGTCTTCGCCGGGGCGCCCGCCGCGGAGCCACCCCGGCCGCGGGTGCTGCTGGTCGGTTCCGCCCTGGCGTCGGGCGCCGCGGCCATGGTGCTGCTCGCACTGGTGGCCGTGTACACGAACATGCGCGCCGACGTCATCGCGAGCGGCGAGCGCTGGCTGCCCGAGGACGCCAACATCCAGCTCTCACCCGGCAACATGGGGATGGTCACGCTGCTGATGTCGGCCGTCACCGTGGCCTGGGCCGTGTTCTCGCTGCGCAACGACGACCGCCAGCACGCGTATCTGGCGTTCGGGCTCAGCATCCTCCTCGGCATCGCCTACATCCCCACGGTGGTCTACGGCTGGCAGCAGCTCGGCGTGGGCGCCACCAGTTCGACGCAGGCGCTGCTCATCTTCACGATCACCGGGCTGCACGTGGCGATGGCCGGCGTGGGCCTGTTGTTCCTGGCGGTCATGGCGTTCCGGGCGCTCGGCGGCCAGCTCACGGGCCGGGCCGCCGAGGGTGCCAACGCCGCCGCCCTGTACTGGTACGTGACCGTCGCCGTGTACGGCGTGGTCTGGTACGGGATCACGATCACCAAGTGAAGGCCATGAGCGAGCGTCCTGAAGGGCGAGAGAGCGAGCCCGGCCCGAGCGGCCGTGGGAGCGGGAGACAACACGGCGACAGCCCGAGCGGCCGTGGGAGCGGGAGACAACACGTCGAAAGCCCGAGCGGCCCGCTGCGACGCAGCAAGAGCGGGGTAGCCGAGTGATCACCACCGGATCCAAGTGGTTCTTCGGCCTCGGTTTCGTCTCTCTGGTGCTGGCCGTCGCTTACGGCTGGACCACAGGCGGCAACGGCGTCGGCCCGCTCACCATGGGCTACAAGGGCGGCGTCGGCGACCACTTCGGCTACGGCGTGCTGGTCACCGCCGGGTTCGTCAGCCTGTTCCTGGGTTCGCTGTCGCTGGCCGTGCGAGACGCCGAGGCCCTGGCGGAGGCGCAGGTGGCGGGCACCGAGACCGTGCCGCCGGCCATCCCCGCGACGCCGAGCTACTGGCCGGCCGTGACGGCCTTCGGCGTGGCCCTCGTGGTCATCGGGCTGGTCGCCTCACCGGTCCTCTTCGTCATCGGCCTGGTGGCCCTCGGGGTGGTGCTCATCGAGTGGGCGGTGCAGGCCTGGGCCGACCATGCCACCGGCGATCCCGCCACCAACCGCCAGATCCGCAACCGCCTCATGAACCCCATCGAGTTCCCCGCCGCCGGCCTGCTGGCCATCGCGGCGGTGGTCGCGGCCTTCTCGCGGCTGTTCCTGTCGCTGTCGGCCGACGGCGCCGTCTTCGTCGGCATCGGCATTGCCGGGGCCATCATCATTGTCGGCTTCTTCTTCGCCTCCCGCCCCCGGATCAGCGCCAACGTCATCGTGGGTGTCCTGCTGGTGGCCGCCCTGGTGGTGATCGGGCTGGGTATCGGCGGGGCGGTCTCGGGCCAGCGGGAGTTCCACGAGCCCGGCGCCGAGGGCACGACGGTCGAGGAGGGCGGATGAGGTCCGGCCGACCGGTCTTTGAAGCTCTTTCGGGCCATAGCCCCGGAAGAGCTTCAAGGACGCCACCCCGTCCCCGTCCCCGCCGGGCGCTGGCCCTGCTGGTGCCGCTGCTCCTGATACTGAGCGCCTGCGCATCCGACGCCCCCCAGGACTCGCTCGAGCCCGAGGGCCCGATCGCGCGCACGATCGACAACCTGGTGAACCCGGTGTTCATCATCGCCGCCGTCGTCTTCGTGCTGGTCGAGTTCGGCATCCTGTACCTGGTCCTCAGGTTCCGCCAGCGCAAGGACGACGACCCCGACGAGCTGCCGGGCCAAACCCACGGCAACACCAAGCTCGAGATCGGTTGGACGGTCCTGCCGGCCCTGCTGCTCGGCTTCGTGGCCTTCGCGACCCTGGCGACACTGTTCGACATCGAGAACACCAAGGACGATGGCCTCACCGTGCAGGTCACCGGACAGCAGTGGTGGTGGGAGTTCACCTACGACACCGACGGCGACGGCGACTACACCGACGAAGACGTTCTGACCGCCAACGACCTCGTTATCCCCGCCGGGCAGAACGTCGGCCTGGAGATCACGTCCCGGGACGTGATCCACTCGTTCTGGATCCCCAAGCTCAACGGCAAGAAGGATGCGGTGCCCGGGAGCACCCATCCGCTCATGATCAACGCCGACGAGCCCGGCACGTACGTCGGCCAGTGCACCGAGTTCTGCGGGCTCTCGCACGCCTACATGCGTCAGCGGGTGGTGGCGCTACCGCCCGACGAGTTCGACACCTGGCTCGAGGACCAGCAGGCCGAGGCCGACGAGCCCACCGACGAGGCTGCGGCCATGGGCGCCGAGCTCTTCGCGAGCCAATGCTCCGTCTGCCACCTGGCCCGGGGAATCAACGACGACCAGTTCGAGGAGGCGGGCGACGGCACGACAGAGCTGGTGTCCGAGAACGCACCCGACCTCACGCACTTCGTCAGTCGGGGGGCCTTCGCCGGGGCCACGTTCAACCTCTGGGATGACCTGGACGGTGACCAGATCGTCGAGGCCGACGAGATCGGCTTCGCCAACGGCGGCCAGCTCGACACGGCCAACCTCGAGGCCTGGCTGCGCGACCCGCCGGCGGAGAAGCCGATGGACCCGGTCACCCCCGAGGAGGTCGAGACCGGGGTGCGGGGTCGCGGCATGCCCAACCTGAACCTGTCCGAGGAGCAGATCGACCAGCTCGTGGCGTTCCTCGCAACGCTCGACTAGGTGTAGGGGTTGAGGGTCGATTTCGCGGATGACTTGCACACGGGGTACGAACATGGACAACCGAGCCGCTAGCGGCGGAATCGACCCTCAGTAGGGACATGGCGATCGTCGAACGACCGACAGCGCTTCCCGAGCTCCCGCCCGGGGCCGCGGTGACCGCTCGCCCCTTGGGTGTCTTCACCCGGCCCCAGGGGACGACGGGGTGGCGCAGCTGGCTCACCACCATCGACCACAAGCGCATCGGCATCATGTACGGCGCCGCGGCGATGTTCTTCTTCCTTCTGGGGGGCATCGAGGCGCTGGTCATCCGGGCGCAGCTGGCTGCTCCCGGGCAGGCCCTGTACTCCGCCGACCTCTACAACCAGCTCTTCACCATGCACGGCGTGACGATGATCTTCCTCGTCGTCATCCCGCTGGGCGCGGCGTTCATGAACTACCTCATGCCGCTGCAGATCGGCGCCCGCGACGTCGCCTTCCCCCGGCTCAACGCGTTCAGCTTGTGGCTGTTCCTGGGCGGCGGGCTGTTCCTGAACACGTCGTGGTTCCTGGGCGGTGGCGCCGACGGCGGGTGGTTCGCCTACGCGCCCAACACCGGTGTCGTGTTCTCACCCAGCCACGGCATGGACTTCTACGCCCTCGGGCTGCAGATGACCGGCATCGCCTCGCTGGCCGGCGCCATCAACCTGGTGGTGACTGTGCTCAACA
Source organism: uncultured bacterium (assembly GCA_963717085.1). Taxonomy (GTDB): domain Bacteria; phylum Actinomycetota; class Acidimicrobiia; order Acidimicrobiales; family VFJN01; genus DASQUK01. The sequence goes on along the minus strand of CAVQVM010000026.1, from coordinate 48,455 downwards.
TGCGGGCACCGGGCATGACGCTCATGAAGATGCCGGTGTTCACCTGGATGGGTCTCGTAACCCAGCTGCTCCTGGTGTTCGCCCTGCCGGTCATCTCCGTGGCGCTGTTCCTGCTCACCTTCGACCGGTTGTTCGACGCCAACTTCTTCAACGTCTCGGCCGGCGCCGAACCGCTGCTGTGGGAGCACCTGTTCTGGATCTTCGGCCATCCCGAGGTTTACATCCTCATCTTGCCCGCGTTCGGGATCGTGTCCGAGATCATCCCCGTGTTCGCGCGCAAGCCGATCTTCGGCTACCCGTTCATGGTCTTCTCGGGCATCGCCATCGGCTTCATGGGCTGGGGCGTGTGGGCGCACCACATGTTCGCCTCGGGCATCGGGCCGATCTCGGTGGCGGCGTTCTCGCTGTCCACCATGTTCATCGCCGTGCCCACCGGCGTGAAGATCCTCAACTGGATGGCCACGATGTGGGGCGGCAAGTTGCGGTTCACGACGCCGATGCTGTTCGCCATCGGCCTGGTCACGATGTTCACCATCGGCGGCCTGTCGGGGGTAACCCATGCCGTCGCGCCTGCTGACACCCAGCAGACCGACACCTATTACATCGTCGCCCACTTCCACTACGTGCTCTTCGGCGGTGCCCTCATGGGCTTCCTCGGGGGCATGTACTTCTGGTGGCCCAAGGTCTTCGGCTTCAAGCTCAGCGACAAGGTCGGGAAGTGGCATTTTTGGCTGACCCTCATCGGGTTCAACCTGACGTTCGGCCCGATGCACATCCTCGGCCTGCAGGGCATGCCGAGGCGGATGCACACCTACATCGCCGACTACGGCTTCGACCTCTGGAACATGGTGGCGACCATCGGGGCCTTCCTCATCGCCGTGGCGATGCTGGTGTTCGTCGCCAACATCCTCGTGAGCTGGCGAGCCCACCGCATGAACCCGGTCAACCCCGGGCCCGACCCCTGGGACGCCCGCAGCCTCGAGTGGATGGTGCAGTCGCCCGTGCCCGCCCACAACTTCGACACGGTGCCGACCGTGTCGCACCTCGACGAGTTCTGGCACCGCAAGTACCAGGAGAACGCCGACGGCAAGGTGGTGCGGGTCGCCACCGGCGCCGAGGTCGCCCAACCGGGTGACGGCACCGGCGTGCACATGCCGTCGCCGTCGTACTGGCCCCTGGTGCTGGCGGCGGCGCTGCCGATGATCGCCTACGGCCTCATCTTCAACCTGGGGATCGCCATCGTCGGCGGGGTGCTGGTGATCGTGGCCGGCTTCGGCCTCGGCTACGAGCCGTCCGACGATCCCGAGGCACACGGGCCTCACGGCCCCAGCGGCGACGGGCACGACGACGGACACGCCCACGCGGGCGACGGCCACGAGGACGCGCCAGAGTCGGAGAGCGAGTCCGACGCCGGCGCCGGGGCGGCCGGCGGCGAGGCCGAGGCCGTGGGCGTCAGCAGCACCGCATCGGCGAGCGACGAGCCCGGAACCGAGGGAAAGGGCAGCGCCGATGGCTGACACCGCCATCCACGGGCCGATCGCAGAGGCCGAGCCCGACATGGCCAGCCACGCCACCAGCACGGGCGTCTCCAACGAGAAGCTGGCGATGTGGGTGTTCCTGGGGTCGGACTGCCTGCTGTTCGGCGCGCTGATTTCGACCTACCTGCTGCTGCGGCACCGCAGCATCAGCGGTCCGGTCGAGCTCCGGGACCCGGCGAACATCTTCGACATCCCGTTCACGTCGGTGTCGAGCTTCGTGCTGCTGTTCAGCTCCCTGACCATGGCGCTGGCCGTGGGAGCGATCCATCGCGGCGACGTGCGGCGGTGCCGAACCTTCCTGCTAACAACGGCGTTGCTCGGCTCCGTGTTCATCGGCGGCCAGGTCTACGAGTTCACGAGCTTCGTGCACGAGGGGCTTGGCTACACCACCAACATCCTGGGATCCGCCTTCTACACCCTCACCGGATTCCACGGCGTGCACGTCAGCGTCGGGATCATGTTCCTGACGGCGATGTTCGTGATGTCGTTGCGGGGCACGCTGGGCCCCGACAAGGCCGAGACCGTCGAGATCTTCGGCCTCTACTGGCACTTCGTCGACATCGTGTGGATCCTGATCTTCACGATCGTCTACCTCATCCCGTGACGGAGGCTCGAGACATGTCCCTCGCCGAGAGCGAGCACAAGGGAGCCCCGCTCGAGGCCCATCACGAGGCTCATCAGAAGACGCATCCCAGCGACTCGACCTACATCAAGGTCGCCCTCATCCTCGGCGTCTTCACCGCCATCGAGGTCTCGACGTACTACTGGGAGAAGGCCAGCACGGGTGCGCTGGTGGCGGTCCTGTTCCCCCTGATGATCATCAAGTTCGGCGTCGTCGTCGCGTACTTCATGCACCTGCGCTACGACAACCCCCTGTTCCGCCGCGTGTTCGTCTTCGGCCTCCTGCTGGCCGTCGTCGTCTACCTCATCGCCATGACCACCCTGCAGTTCTGGTCCGACGGCTGGTCCTCGATATGAGCCTCCTTGCCGTCGCCCGGGGCACCGACTTCTGGCGGTGGCAGCCACACCCGGAGGTGTGGCTTTTGGTGGGGGGCGTCGTCGTGCTGGCGATCTACGCCCTGCGGGTGATCGGCCCCAAGGTGGTTCCGGCGGGTACACCCGTCATCAGCCGGAGCCAGCTCGCATGGCTGGTGCTGGGTGTCGCGCTCCTCTGGTTCGCCTCGGACTGGCCGATGCACGACATCGCCGAGGAGTACCTGTTCTCGGTGCACATGACCCAGCACATGTTGCTGACCTTCGCAGTGCCGCCGGTGTTCCTCCTGGCCACCCCGGAGTGGCTGGCGAGGCTCGTGCTCGGCCACGGACGGGTCAAGCGGGCGTTCTACACGATCGCCCGCCCGGTGCCGGCGGCGGTCGCGTTCAACGCCCTGCAGCTCCTGACGCACTGGCCCGGAGTCGTCAACACCTCGGTGGAGAACGCGCTCGTCCACTACGTCGTGCACGCCGCGCTGGTATCGACGGCCTTCCTGCTGTGGATCCCGGTGTGCGGGCCGCTCCCGGAGCTGCGCATCTCGTACCCGGCGCAAATGCTCTACCTGTTCGTGACCTCGATCGTCCCGACGGTGCCGGCCGCGTGGCTCACGTTCGCCGAGGGGTCGGTGTACTCGGCGTACGACATCCCGCAGCGCCTCGCGGGCATCTCGGTGACCGCCGACCAGCAGGCGGCGGGGCTCATCATGAAGCTGGTGGGCGGCGGCTTCCTGTGGCTGATCATCACGATCCGGTTCTTCCAATGGGCGTCGAAGTTCTCCGACACCGACAAGGCGGTCGACCAGGCCGGGCCTGTCCACGACCTCACATGGGCCGACGTCGAGCGCGAGTTCGAGACGCACCCCCCACCGCCCGACCCCCGCGTGCGGGGCTAGTCGAACGTGTAGGCGACACCTGTCAGCTCCTCCGAGAGCCGCCAGAGGCGTCGTGCGGCCTCGTCGTCCCGCGCCGCCGCCGACGAGCCGACCCGAGTGGGGTGGCCGCGTAGTTCGAGGAGCCGGTCGGGACCGAAGTACTCACCCGGGATCACATCCGGCATCGTGGCGGCGTACAGCTGGGGGAGGGCACCGGCCGAGTCGGGCTGGGCGATCAGCCGGTTACCCCAGTTCATCATCTGGCCGACCAGGCGGCTGCCCGAGGCGTCCGTGCTCGCCGGCAGCAGATGGGTGGCGGAGTTGCCCGGGTGGGCGGCGACGGCGACCAGGGACGAACCCGCCTCGTGGGCACGGCGAGCGAGCTCGCGGGTGAACAGCAGGTTGGCCAGCTTCGATTGGCCGTAGGCCAGCCACTTGAAGTATCGGCGGCGCTCCCAGTTGGGATCGGACCAGTCGTTCCGGCCCATGCGGTGCCCGTTGGACGACACGGTCACGACACGCGGGCCTTCGGCGCGCAGGAGCGCCGGCAGGAGCAGCCCCGTCAACGCGTAGTGACCCAGGTGGTTGGTGGCGAACTGCAGCTCGAACCCGTCGGCCGTGCGCCGCAGCGGCATGGCCATCACTCCCGCGTTGTTGACGAGCACGTCGAGTCGCTCGACGGCGTCCCCCACCGACTTGGCGGCGACTCGCACCGACCCGAGGTCGGCGAGATCGAGCGGCACCACCTCCGGCGCGGGACCGGCCGCGCTGGTCGCCACGTCGGATCGTGCCGCCTCGCCCCTCGTGGCGTCGCGACACCCCATGAGCACGTGGGCACCCTTGTGGGCGAGCGCCTCGGCGGTGCGCAGGCCGAGCCCGCTGTTCGCACCCGTCACGAGGACGGTGCGCCCGCTCTGGTCGGGGATGTCGGCGGCGGTCCAGTTGCTCATGGCCGACAGCGTGGCAGCGCAGACCACTCGGTACCACCGGATCGAGGCGTCACTCGGAGGGCTCCCAGCGGAACAGCGTCACCGCCAAGGCCACGGCGCCGGCCGCCCAGAGGACCAGGACCGGCCACACTCGGCCGGGCACCGCCACCCCGTCGGTCAGCGCGCCGCGGGCGGCCTCCGCGAGCGCGGTGGACGGAAGCGCCCGGGCGATCCCGCGCAGCGTCGACGGCAGCTCTTCGAGCGGGAACACCATGCCCGACAACAGCAGCAGCACCACGAAGATGGCGTTGGCGGCGGCGAGGGCGACGAGCGCCCGCGCCCGCCCGGCGAGCGCGAGGGCCAGGCCGGTGAACGCGAGCACCGCCAGCACCACCGCCGCGACCAGGGGCAGGGCGTCGACATCAGGCCGCCAGCCCAAGGCCAGCGCTGCCGCCGCCAGCACGGCCACCTGCACGGCGATGACCACCAGCACCGCCAGCGCCTTGGCGGCGACCAGCCGGGGCCGGCCCAGCGGCGTGGTTCCGAGCCGCTTGAGCACCCCGTAGGACCGCTCGAAGCCCGTGGCGATGGCCAGGTTCGCGAACGCGGTGGCCAGAACCGCCAGCGCGAGCGTGCCGGGAGCCAGGAAGTCGACCTCGTCCCCGTCGATCGGCAGCACATCGACCACCGAGAAGAAGACCAGGATCACCACCGGGATGCCGAGCGTGAGCAGCAACGACTCGGCGTTGCGCGCCGTCAACGCCAGCTCGAGCCGCAGTTGAGCCCAGAGACCCCTCATGGTCCCGGTTCCGCGTCGCCGGTTCGGCCGACGCCGGCCGCGCCCGACGTCAACCGCAGGAACACGTCCTCCAGCCGCTGGCGGCCGGCCCGGAGGTCGCCGAGCGGCAGGTCGCGCTCGGCCAGCCAGGCGGTGATGGCGGCCACGGTCGCCGGCGTCGGCGCCACCTTCACCTCGTACTCGCCCGGGCCCGTCTCGGCCACCGCCGCCCCGTCGAGCCGAGCGGAGAGCGCCTCGGTGTCGATGCCGGGCGCGGCTGCGAACCGCACGGCCTCGCCGGCCGCCGCGCCCCGCATGAGCTCCTCCAGCGGGCCCTCGGCGACCAGGCGGGCACGATCGATGATCACGACGCGGTCCGCCACCCGCTCGGCCTCGTCGAGGTCGTGGGTTGTCAGGAGGACGGTGACGCCCTCCGCCCGCAGGTCGCCGATCACGCGGCGAATGACCTGGCGGCCCGCCGGATCGACACCCGTGGTGGGCTCGTCGAGGAACGCGACCTGGGGGCGGCCGACGAGGGCGAGGGCCAGCGCCAGCCGCCGCTGCTCACCCCCGGAGAGCTGGCGGTAGGTCCGGCGTTCGAGGCCGCCCAACCCGAGCCGGTCCAGCAACTCGACCGGATCGACCGACTCGGCGTACAGCGCCGCCGCGTGCCGCAGCGCCTCGATCGCGCGCACGCCGGGATGCACCCCGCCCTCCTGCAGCATGACCCCGATGCGCTCGACCAGCGACCGGTGGTCGCGACGCGGGTCGAGCCCGATGACCGACAGGCGGCCGAGGGCCGGCCTCCGTAGCCCCTCCAGCGACTCGATGGTGGAGGTCTTGCCGGCGCCGTTGGGCCCGAGCACGCAGGTGACCTCGCCGGCCTCGGCCCGAAAGCACAGGTCGTCGACGGCGACGACGTCGCGGTAGGCGACGGTCAGTCCCTCGACCTCGATGGCGGACATGGCGGCTGGGACGCTACCGCCGCGCTGTCCCCCGCCTGCCAACTTGCGGCGGTTACCGACGCCATGGCCAAGGCAACCGCCACAAGTTCGGATGACGGGGTGATCAGTCCTTCCGGCCCGTGGCCGCCAAGCGGACGCCGAGGCCCATCATCGTCAGCCCGCCCGCACCGCCCAGCGCCTCGAGGCGGCGCGGCGAGCGGGCCAGCCAGCTGCGGGCGGTGCCGGCCACCATCCCCCACACGCTGTCGGACACGACGGCGATGCCGACGGCGATGGCGCCGAGCGCGAGCATCTGCAGGGCCACCGGGGCGCCGGCGGGGTCGATGAACTGCGGCAGGATCGCCGTGAAGAACACGATCCACTTGGGGTTGCTGGCCCCCACCACGAAGCCTTCGAGCGCCAGGCTGCGCCGCTCGGGGGTCGCGGCGCCCACGTCGAGGACCGACGCCAGCGCCCGCCGGTGCCGGAGGGCCTGCACCCCGAGGTAGACGAGGTAGGCGGCGCCCAGCAGGCGGATCGCGCTCAGGAGCGCCACCGACCGCTCGATGACGGCACCCACGCCGAGCGCCACCGCCACCACCTGCAGGTAGATGCCGACGGCGTTGCCCATCGCCGTGACGACCGCCGCCCGCCGGCCCAGAGCCACGCCGCGGCTCACGACGAACAGCACGCTCGGTCCGGGCACGACGATCAGGATTAAGGCGGCCACGCTGAACGAGGCGAGTGCGTGCGAGTCGACCACGGAGCGAAAACTAGGTGGGGGACGCCGTTTCTCGGCAACGAGTTCCGCCGGCGCGCCATTACCCTCCCCCTTCATGCTCGACATCCGCCGGCTCCGCAGCGATCCCGGGGCGGTCAAGGCCGCGCTCGAACTCCGGAGCCCCGGAACGTCCGACGCCGTCGACGAGGTCGTGGCGCTGGACGCGGAGCAGCGCCGGATCGTTGCCCGGCGCGACGAGATCCGGAGCCGGATCAAGTCCCTGTCGAAAGAGGTCGGGCGGCTACGGGGACAGGGCCGGGCGGACGAGGCGGAGGGGCTCATGGCCGAGAGCCGCTCGCTCGGCGAGGAGGAGGAGGCGCTGGCCAAGGCCGCCGGCGTGCTGGCAGACGAGATCCGGGCTGCCCTCCTCGCGCTGCCCAACCTGCCGAGCGAGGACGCGCCGCACGGGACGGGAGAACAGGACAACGTCGTCCTGCGCACGGAGGGCTACGACGCCGGCGCCTACGGCGGGTACCAACGGGTCCCCCACTGGGAGATCGGCGCCGAGCTCGGCATCCTCGACAACGCGCGGGCCACCAAGATCTCCGGCTCGATGTTCACCATGTACCGGAGCTGGGGCGCCCGGCTGCTGCGGGCCATGGTGCAGCTCAGCCTCGACCGCAACGCCGATGTGTACGAGGAGATCCGCCCGCCCACGCTGGTGCGCACGGAGACGATGACGTCGACCGGGCACCTCCCCAAGTTCGCCGACGAGGCCTACCACATCGAGCGCGACGATCTGTGGGCCATCCCCACCGCCGAGGTGCCGCTCACGTCGCTCCACGGCGACGAGATCCTCGACGGCGCCGACCTGCCGCTGCGCTACATGGCGTACACGTCGTGCTTCCGCCGGGAGGCCGGCTCCGCCGGCAAGGACACGCGCGGCCTCCTACGGGTCCACGAGTTCGACAAGGTCGAGCTGCTGGCGGTGGCGGCCGACCGTGAGCAGGCCATCGCCTGCCAGGAGGACGTGCTTGCCCGCGGCGAGGCCCTGCTCCGCGACCTCGGGCTCGCCTACCGCGTCGTCGACCTCTGCACCGCCGACCTCAGCGACTCTGCGGCTCGCACCTGGGACATCGAGGCCTATGCCCCCGGCGTCGACCAGTGGCTCGAGGTGTCGTCGGTGTCGTGGTTCGGCGACTACCAGGCCCGCCGGGCCAACGTCCGCTACCGCCCGGTCGAGGGGTCGGGGCGGGGCACCGAGGTCGCCCACACCGTCAACGGCTCGGCCATGGGGTGGCCCCGGACCATCGCCGCCTACCTCGAGACCCACCGCCAGGCGGATGGCTCGGTGGCGATCGTCGAGCCGCTGCGCCCCTACATGTCCGGGGCCGACCGCATCGTGAGGCCCGGCGGGAGGTAGGCCGCCACCTGCGTGGGGGCGTGCCGCCGGTCACATCAGGACTGCCGTCCGGCCCCACCCAACCACTAGTCTCCGTGAGTCCCCGGTCGCCGTTCCCCCAGGGAGGCCCGCGACAGATGCGGCGCGTGTGGGCCTGGATGGGCCTCAACTTCGGCAAGCACGCCGGGATCGTCGGCGTCATCGGCCTGGTGATCACGCTGGTGCTCGGCGTGGGCGCCACCCAGCTCGACTTCGCCACCGGCCAGGACTCCTACCTCAACAAGGACGAGCAGGTCTACAAGGACAACGTCGCCTACCAGGACCTGTTCGGCGGCCAAGCCATGCTCACCCTGTTCACCATGGAGGGCGGGCGCGACGTCGTCGATCTCTTCACGCCCGAGAACATCGAGCACATGCAGCAGGTCGACGAGCAGCTCCACGACACCGAGGGCGTCGAGTCCGTGGTCACGCCTCTCACCGCCCTGCAGTTCACGCAGAACCTGGCGGTGAGCGACACCGGCGATCCCACCCAGAGCGTCGCCGGGCAGGCCCTGCTCAACGCCCGCGAGCGTGAGCCCGACCCCGCAGCGCAGGAGGTCCGGGCCGCCGACGCCGTCACGACGCTGCAGCGGCTCAACGCCGTGCCCGAGGACCAGCGCACGTTCGAGAACCCCGAGTGGGTCCGCTTCCTGCTGTTCGACAACCGGGGTGAGATCCGCAAGTCGCTGCGCCCGTTCTTCCCCGACGAGTTGCACGCGCAGATGGTCACCCGCCTGGTGGGCAACGCCTCGCTCGAGGACGAGGGCGCGGCGAGCGAGCGGGTGCAGGACATCACCCTGGCCGAGCCGTTCGAGCGAGCCGACGTGACCTCGACCGGCGCCCCGGTCCTCCTCAAGGACCTCAACGACTACCTGCGCGGCGGCATGCTCACCCTGGGCGCCATCGCCATCGGGATCATGGTCGTGATCCTGTGGTTGCTGTTCAAGGTCCGCTGGCGCCTGCTGCCCCTGGCCGTGATCCTTGTGGGCCTGGTCTGGGCGTTCGGGCTCGCCGGATACCTCGGCATCCCCCTGTCGGTGGTGACCATCGCCGGGCTGCCGGTCATGTTGGGCGTCGGCATCGACTACGCGATCCAGATGCACTCCCGCGTCGAGGAAGAGGTCGTGATCGACCGAGCGGCCCACCCCATCCAGGAAGCATCGATCAACCTCGGGCCGGCGCTGCTGGTCGTCACCTTCGACGCCGTATTCGCCTTCCTGGCGCTGCGGTTCGCTCGGGTGCCCATGATCCGGGACTTCGGCCTGTTGCTGGCGGTGGGCATCGCCGTCATCTGCGTCGCCAGCATCGTCCTGCCGCTGGCGGCGCTGGGCATCCGCGAGTACCGCTCGCCCACCAAGGGCAAGGACTTCAGCCACGGCAACCTGGCCAAGCTGGTCGTGTGGCTCGGCAGCCTGCCGACCCGCCTGGCGGTCCCGATCGCGGTGGCCAGTGCCGTCGTGTTCGCCGGCGGGATCATCGTCGAGGACGACCTGACCATCCAGAGCGACCCCGAGGAGTGGGTCAACCAGGACAGCCAGGTCATCCACGACATCAACACGGTCAAGGCCGAGACGGGGTCGTCGGCCGAGCTCGGCATCTTCGTCGAGTCCGACGACATCTTCAGCGACGAGACCGCCGCCTTCGTCACCGAGTTCGCCAACGAGCAGCTGGCGGCTCGGCCCGACGATCTGCTCACCGCCTCGTCGATCGTCACCACCATGAGCTTCCTGCTGGAGATGCCCGACACGACCGTCCTGCCCCCCACCGGCGCCGACGTGGAGGCGGCCTACGAGGTGGCACCGCCCGACATCCAAGAGGCGACCGTCAATCCCGAGGCGGGCGCGCTCAACCTTGTGTTCCGCACCGGTCCCGGCTCGCTGGATCATCGGGCGGTCTACGTGGACGACATCCGGGAAGAGCTCGCGTCGGGCACGCTCGACAACGGCGACCCCATCCCCGAGGGCATCAGCGCTACGCCGTCGGGCCTGGCGGTGGTGGGTGTCGGGTTGCTCGAGAACATCGAGTCCAACCGGATCCTGCTGACGTACCTGGCGATCCTGTTCGTTTTCGCCTACCTCGTGCTGCGGCTGCGCAGCTTCGTGCGCGCGCTGCTGTCGATGGTGCCGGTTCTCACGGCGGTGGGCGCGGCGTCGCTGGTGGCTTGGATCTTCGACCTCCAGCTCAGCCCGATGACTGCGGTGGGAGGGCCGCTGGTCGTCGCCGTCTGCACGGAGTTCACATCGCTGATCCTGCTGCGGTTCATCGAGGAGCGGCAGCGGGGCTACAGCCCCCGCGAGGCGATGAACGTCACGGCCCGCCGCACCGGCCGGGCATTCATCGTCTCCGCGCTCACTGCGATCTCCGGGGTGGCGGTCATCGCCTTCTCGTCGCTGCCGTTGCTGCGTGACTTCGGCCTGATCGTGGCCATGAACGTCACGGTGGCGTTGGTGTCGGCGCTCGTGTTCCTGCCGCCGATGCTGGTCTGGGCCGAGAACCGGGGCTGGGTCACGCGCGGCATGATGCCCAAGGGTCCGCCGGCGCCGGCCCCGGGGGCCCAGGTGCCGACCCAACCCGTCGCCGGGAGCTGACCGGTAAAGCGGTCCCTCGGCGGGCGGTGGCGGTAGGGTGACGGCCAGCAAGACCCAGGGTCCACGTATCGACATGGGCCCGACGGCTTCTCCCGGGGCCGCACCTGCGGGGAGGGAACCGTGATCCGCCCGACAGCGCATCATTCTATGTGGACGCCTGCGTCGTGACCGCATCCCCGGCACCGACTGACACGTCGGCCGGCGATGCCGCCATCCGGCTCGAGCGTCTGACCAAGACCTACCCCGGCGCATCCCGACCTGCAGTCGATGGGCTCGACCTCACGATCCCTCGGGGCGAGCTGGTGGCACTGGTGGGGCCGTCGGGCTGTGGCAAGACCACCACGCTCAAGATGATCAACCGGCTCATCGAGCCCACGAGCGGCACGGTATGGGTGGGCGGCGTCGACATCCGCACCCAGCCGACCCACGAGCTCCGCCGCGGGATCGGCTACGTCATCCAGCAGGCCGGGCTGTTCCCCCACCGAACCGTGGGCGACAACATCGCCACCGTCCCCAGGCTCCTGGGCTGGGAACGCGGTCGCGTCAATGCCCGGGTGGACGAGCTGGCCGACCTACTGCGGCTCGACCGCGGACTGCTCCGGCGCTATCCCGCGGCGCTGTCGGGTGGACAGCAGCAGCGGGTGGGCGTCGCCCGGGCGCTGGCCGCCGATCCGCCGGTGCTGCTCATGGACGAGCCCTACTCGGCGGTCGACCCCATCGTGCGGGCGCAGCTCCAGGACGAGCTGGTCAGGCTGCAACACGAGGTGCACAAGACGATCGTGTTCGTCACCCACGACATCGACGAGGCCATCAAGCTCGCCGACCGCATCGCCATCCTCAACATCGGCGGCATCCTCGAGCAGGTCGATCCGCCCGCAGAGATGTTGCGGGCACCACGCAACGACTTCGTGGCCGACTTCCTGGGCGATGATCGGGGCATCAAGCGCCTGTCGCTCATGACGGTCGGTGACGCTTCGCTGAGCAAGGGACCGCTGGTCGCGGCGACCGCCAGCGCCGACGATGCCCGAGCCACGATGGCCGAGCTGGGCTACGACTGGGTGGCCGTGTGCGACGGCCACGACCGCCTGCAGGGCTGGATCGGTGCGGCGGAGCTCGATGGCGCCGCGACCGTCGGCGAGCTCACGCCGAAGCCCTTCCTGTCCGTCGTCACCGCCGGCACCACCCTCAAGGCGGCGCTCGACGCCGTCGTCACGTCGCGCACCCGGGTGGCCATGGCGGTCGACGACGACGGGCGCTACCTGGGAATGCTCACGGTCGACGACCTGGCCGAGGGGGTCACCACGTGAGTGGCCTGGGCCGGGTGCTGGCGGCGGAACCGCTCGTCGATTGGAGTTGGGTCGGCGACCACACCGACGACATCTGGGCGAACTTCTGGGAGCACCTGCAGCTGACCGCGCTGGCAGTGGGCATCGGATTCGTGATCGCGCTGGCGATGGCGCTGATCGCCGTGCGCTGGCGCGCCGCCTACGGGCCGCTGGCGGCGTTCTGCGCCGCGCTGTACTCGGTCCCCAGCCTCGCGCTCTTTGCGATCCTGCTGCCCTTCGTCGGTCTCGGTTTCGACAACGCTCTGATCGCGCTGACCGGCTACACGCTGCTCATCCTGCTGCGAAACATCGTGACCGGGCTCGACGGTGTGCCTCCCGCGGTGCGAGAGGCCGCGGACGGCATGGGCTACGAGCGGTGGCGCCGGGTGCTGCGGGTCGACCTGCCATTGGCCACGCCCGGAATCGTGGCTGGATTGCGCATCGCGACCGTGACCGCCATCGGCCTGGTGACCGTCACCGCGCTCGTCGGCGAGGGCGGATTCGGCAGGTTCATCAACGATGGGCTGTCTCGCCAGTTCTCGACCCCGATCGTGCTGGGCGCCGTGTTGTCCGTGGCGCTCGCCATCGCATGCGACGTGATGTTCGTGCTGTTGGAGCGGCTGCTGGTGCCCTGGGCTCGGGTTGGGGCGCCAGGCGACCCGGGCCGGCGCCACCTGGTGCGGTGGTCGTGGCATCGGAGGACCGCCGATGCCTGACATCGTCCGCGACATGTGGGACTACCTCACGAGCGACGCCGCCTGGACGGGGAACCGGGGCCTGCCCGCCCTCACGTGGGCCCACGTCAAGCTCTCGCTGGTCGCTGTCGTCGTCGCCGGCGTCCTGGCCATTCCGCCCGCCGTCGTGCTCGGCCACGTCCGGCGGGGCGCCCTGTTGGCGGTGTCGGTGGTGAACCTCGGTCGGGCGATCCCCACCTTCGCCATCATCGTCCTGATCTTCCCGTTCTCGCTGCGTTGGGGCTTTGGGCTCGGGTACTGGCCGACGCTCATCGCCCTGGTGTTCCTGTCGATCCCGCCGATCTTCATCAACACCTACACGGGTGTGCGGGAGGCGCCCGCCGACGCCCTGGAGGCCGCCCGGGGGATGGGCATGCGCGGGCACCAGATCGTGCGCGGGGTCGAAGTCCCTGTGGCCTGGCCGCTGATCATCACCGGGCTCAGGATCTCCGCCGTACAGGTGGTGGCAACGGCCACGCTCGGGGCGCTCGTCGGGTACCGCAACCTCGGCACGCCGATCGTGCAGGGCTTCACGCAGACGAACAAGGGCCCGCTGCTTGCGGCAGCCATCGCCGTGGTCCTGCTGGCACTGCTGACGGACGCCGTCTTCGCGTGGGCCGAGCGCCGCTTGGTGCTCTGGCGCCGGCCGGCGGGACGCCAGGCCGACGTCACCATCACCGCCCCCCAGGCGGCCACCGCCTAACCCAATCGATCCACCGACAGCAAAGGACACCACCATGAGACGAAACTCCCTGCGAGTGTTGATGGCCCTGTTGGCCGTCTTCGCGCTGCTGGCGGCCGCCTGCGGCGACGATGACGACGACACCCAAGCCAGCGACTCCGGGCAAACCGAGGACGGCGGCGGGGCCCCGCCCGACGGCCCGGCCATCAGCATTGGCGCCCAGGACTTCGGCGAATCGGCGATCCTGTCCGAGATCTATTCGCAGGCGCTCGAGGCTCAGGGCTTCGATGTCAGCATCCAGACGCTCGGCGGCTTTCGCGACCTGCTGTTCGGGGCCTTCGATTCGGGCGACGTCAACCTGGCGCCCGACTACGTGGCCTCCGAGCTCGAGTTCCTCAACGACTTCGCCGGCGAGGCGACCAGCGATGTCGACGAAACGCTCGAGCTCCTCCAACCCCGCCTCGAGGAGCGCGACCTGGCGGCCCTCGATCCGTCCGATGCCGTCGACACGAACTCCTTCGTCGTGACGCAGGAAACGGCCGACGACCTCGGACTGACGACGCTGTCGGACCTCGCCGAGAAGGGCGCCGACCTGACGCTGGGCGCGCCGCAAGACTGCGAGACCAATGGGTTCTGCATCCCCGGCCTCCAGCGCGTGTACGACCTCGACCTGTCGGCGAACTTCGTGCCGCTGGACTTCGGCGTGATCCCGGCGTCGCTCGACGCCGGGGAGATCGATGTGGCGGTGATCGGGTCCACCGATGGGCGCCTCGCCGATCCCGACACCGGCTGGGCGCTGCTCGAGGACGACAAGACCATGCTGGCCGCCGACAACGTGTTCCCGGTGGCGTCCCAGGAGCTGGTCGACGCGTACGGCGACGACCTGACGTCGGTGCTCGACGACATCTCGTCACAGCTCACCACCGAGGATCTGACGGAGCTGAACCGGCGCTTCGACATCGACAAGGAGGATGCCGACGCCATCGCGGAGTCCTGGCTCTCGGACCACGATCTCGGGGGCAACTGACCTAATCCTCTGTCAGCATCCTTGGTCAGCGTTCTCTGTCAGCGCTCAGGTACCGCGGCGGACCTGGGCGCTGACAGAACCCACCATCCCACTAGGCTCCGGCGGTCATGAACGTCGGATCGGCCCCGCCGCATGCGAATGGCGCCACCGGCTGAGTATCGCGACGTGGACCTCACCCGCCTGCACCGGGACTATGCGGACGCCGGACTGGCCGAGACTGACCTCGTCGCCGACCCCATCGAGCAGTTCCGCGCCTGGTATGCGGCATGGCGCGAGGTGGCGGTCGGAGAGCCCGACGCCATGGTCGTCGCCTCGGCCACCCCGGACGGTCGGCCGTCGGTCCGCACGGTGTTGCTACGCCGCTTCGGTCCCGAGGGCTTCGTCTTCTTCACCAACCGCGAGAGCCGCAAGGGGCGGGAGCTGGCCGCCAACCACCGTGCGGCGCTGCTGTTCCCCTGGCATCCGGTCGGCCGTCAGGTGATCGTCGAGGGCACGGCGGCCGCGAGCGACGACGAGGCGTCGGACGACTACTGGGGGACCCGGCCGCGCGGCAGCCAGATCGCGGCCACGGCCTCGCCGCAGAGCCGGTTGGTTGCCGACCGGGATGCGCTCGAGCGCCTCGTCGACGAGGTGGCGCGGCGTCACGAGGGCGGTCCGGTTCCGCGTCCGAACCACTGGGGCGGACTCATCGTGTCCCCGGACCGCATGGAGTTCTGGCAGCACCGGGAGAACCGCCTCCACGATCGCCTCGTCTACCGGCGGGACATCACCGGGTCCTCCGGCTGGCGCATCGAACGCCTCGCCCCCTGACGACGCGTCCCGTACACGGCGAGGCCGACCGCCCCCAGTGCGACACCGACGCCGGCGGCGATCCGGAGGGAGCCGGTGCGCTCGATCCAGTCGGCCACGTCGTACGACCACCCGGTGACCACGTCCGTGATCCCCGACGAGGGGACCACGCCGCCGGACGCCCGTGCCACCCGGACCTCGAGCCAGCCGTAGTACGCGACATAGGCGCCCGCCAGCGCCACCAACCCGCCCGCGACCCGCCCGATGTAGGGCTGTGCTCGGCGCAGGTACCGAACGATCGACGTCCGGGCCAGCGCTATGGCCACGGTGAGGCCCGCCAGCACCAGCGTCATGCCCAGCGCGTAGATGCCGAAGACCGCCAACCCGTCGGCCACCGACTCTCGGTTGATCGTGCCCGACACGGCCCCCAGGAACAGCGGCAGCGTGCAGCCGATCGAGGCGACGGCGTAGGACACGCCGAAGACGAACATCGACCCGACCGTGCGCTCACGCCCACCCCGGTCGAGGCGGGGCAGGCGCACGCTGAGCTGGAAGCCCCCGAGCATGGCCAAGCCCAGGGCGAGCAGGGCAAGGCCGATGACGATGGAGATCCACGGGACGTTCTCGTAGACCGGCAGCGAGGTCAGCTCGACGACCAGCCCGGCCAGCGCGAACACCGCCAGGAACCCGGCCGACACGGCCAGGGCCACCCGTAACGCCGTGGAGACGCTCGCCCGCGGCACCCCCGCCTCGTGATCATCGACCCCAAGGAAGTAGGCCAGGTAGGCGGGGAGCATCGGGAACCCGCAGGGGTTGACCGTGGCCACCATCCCGAGGGTCAGGTAGAGCGCCAGGGGGCCCTCGGGCCCGATGGCGCCGACCGCGCCGCTCACACCGCGATCCCGAAGCGGTCCTCGAGCGCCGACCGCAGCGCGTCCTCGTCCAGGGCGCGGCTGTGCACGTCGACGACCTTGCCGTCGGCGTCGATGAACACGGACGTCGGCATGCTGATGCCGCCGAAGTAGCTGACGGCGTCCTGCCCGCTGTCCCCGAAGGTCGCGTACGTGACGCCGGTCCGCTCGACCGTGGCCCGGGCGGCCTCGTCGCTGTCCTGGTAGGCGATGCCGATGAAGGTGACGCGGTCGCCGACCTCCCGGTGGACCCGCTCGAATGTCGGCATCTCGGTGACGCACGGTCCGCACCAGCTGGCGTAGAAGTTGAGCACCACCGGCTTGGATCCCAGCAGCTCTCCCAGCTTGCGGTCGGTGCCGCCGTCGAGGGGCGACAGCGTCACATCCGCCGGCGATGCCGGCAGCTCGCCCGCGCGGGTGAGCTGGTAGGGCCCCGAGGGGTCGCCGTTGGCTGATGACTCGTCGTCGCCCCCGAGCCACATGGCGACGCCGACCGCCGCGACCAGGGCCAATGCGGTGGCGGCGACGAGGGGCAAGAGGGGGATGCGGCGGGAAGCCACGAACTACGACGGTACCGCCGGGCTCGACGGCGGCGGGAATCGTCCCCGCCCGGGGGACACCGCCGCCGCGCGGTGCCCCCCAGCGGGCGGGCAGGGACGAGCCGTCTAGGCGATCCGAACGATCGCCACGCCCTGCAGGTGCTCGGGGATGGGGATCTCGGGAAGCTGGTCCTCGGGCCGCGGCAGCTTGGGCGGCCGGCCCCGACGCCGCTTCGTGGCGAGGATCTTCCCGTTGAGGAACAGCTGACCGCCCCACACGCCCCAGGGCTCCCGCCGCTCGAGCGCTCCCTCGAGGCAGGGGATCAGAGCCGGGCAGGTGGCGCAGATGTTCTTGGCCCGGGCGATGTCCTGCAGCTCCTCACTGAAGAACATGCCGGCGAGCCGGCCGCTGCCGTCGTTGCAGCGGGCGTGCGCCCACCAGGTGTCCTGGCTGGTGAGGATCTCGGGCTCGGCCTCGTCGGAACTTCGCTCGGTCAGGTCGATTATCTCGTCGGGTGCCAGAGGGGCGATCATCGGCCCATTCCCTTTGTGTCTGTGTCGGTGTGCTGGGGTTTGCGCTGGTCGTTTGCTCGTGGTGGTCGGTGGTCGGTGGCTTGGGGTGGACGGAAGCTGGTGGGACAAACAAGAAGGCCGCCGGGATATCCCGACGGCCTTTGGAGGGTCTTTGCGCTTCTCACCTGGTCAGGGGAAGCACTCCGAGAGCCGTCGGGATGGTCGGTCGTTGGTGAACACCGGGAAGTCGGCGGACACCGGCTTGGTCGACGCCTGGAGCCACGTGTGCCCGTGCATGGGCGCGGCGGTGCCGGTGGGAATCGGGTGAACGGCGCAGGCCACCGGGCGCGCGGCACCGGCCATCTGGCCGCTCTCTTGGGTGGTGCCGGCGTACATCGGTCCTGGCCTTTCCTTCCGTGTCGTGGTGGGTCGAGTCAGTGGCGGGTGAGCGCCATGGAGTTACAGGGCACCACGTGGGCCCACCGGTCGTCAATGGAATATTGCGATCTGGCGCAATTCATATGTCGAACGGCAGAAATGCTGCGTTCGAAACGTGTCTCCCGCTCTTGGTGCTCCGCACCGGGCCGCTCGGGCCCCGGCCTCGCGTGCGCTCGGCCTCAGGCGGCAGAAATAGTGCGTTCGAAACGTGCGCAACGGTGACTCACGTCACCCCACCACCTCATAGACGAGGTCCGGCCCCCGGTCGTCGACCGCCACCCGTCCCTGATGCCGCAGGTGCTCGAGATGGGCGTAGGTCTCGCTCTCGGCCATGTGCCCCCAGGCGCGGGGGTGGAAGACCTGCTGCGTCACCGCCTCCACCGTGGCGCATCCGGCTGCGGCAGTGGCCTGATGGATGGCGTCGAGGCGCTCGCCATGGTGCCGGCGGATGGCGTCGACGCGGCCAGCCAGGTCGGCGAAGGGGTCTCCGTGCGCGGGGAGCACCAGGCGCACACCCTCCAGTGCGCGGACCTTGTCGAGGCTGGCCAGGAAGTTGGCCAGCGGGTCGGCGCCCGCTGCCAGTCCCGACACGTGGGGCGTGATCGTGGGAAGCACGTGGTCACCGGCCAGCAACAGACCCTCCACCGGGTCGAGCAGGCACAGGTGATCGAGCGTGTGCCCGGGTGTGTGGACCGCGATCCACTCCCGCCCGGCCAGGCGGATCACCGCAGCGTCGTCGAGCCTGCGGGTCGGCGTGGGCGAACGCATCCAGCGACCGACCAGCCGGCGCACCAGCGGGTTTTGCAGCTTGGGGCCGCCTCCGGGCGAGAACTGGGCGTCGCGCCAGGGCAGCTTTGCCCCCAGCGGACTGGTTGGGCGCGGGGCAGCGTCCGGGTCGAGCGCGTCGGGATCGCCCTCCTCGTCGGCGTCCAGCCATGTGCGGAAGCTGCGATGGGTCACCACCTCGGCGCCGGTCTCCGACCGCAGCTTGCTGGCTCCGCCGAAGTGGTCGGGGTGGCTGTGGGTGACGATGACGGTGTGGACGGCGCGCGGCGCCGCGCCGACCTGGCGCAGGCGTTCGGTCAGGGCCCGCCAGGTGCCCGGGCCGGGCATGCCGGGATCGACGACCGCGAGGCCCCGCTCGTCCTCGAGGGCGTAGCAGTTGACGTGCCCGAGGCCGGGCATCGAGATGGGCAGCTGCATGCGCAGGACGCCCGGCGCCACCTCGGCCACCTCCGTGCTGGGCGGCCGCGCCTCCTGCCGCACCGGCCGATGGTCGATGGGGACCCCGTCCGGCGCAGGCGAGGTGCGAGACGAAGGTGGCAGGGGCACCCCGCCACCTTACTTGACCGCGCGGTCAACTCAGCCCGGAGGCGCCGGGGGCTGCGTGGTGGCGGCCGGCGGGGCCGCCTCCCCGGCGGCGGCGGGCGACTCAGCGAAGTCGCGGAACAGGTGCGCTCGATACCAGCGCAGCTCGTCGACGCTCTCACGGATGTCGTCGAGCGCCCGGTGCGCCGACTCCTTCCTCGGCGCGCCCTGCAGCACTGCAGGTGCCCAGCGCAGCGCCAACTCCTTGAGCGTGGAGACGTCGATGGACCGGTAGTGCAGGTAGTTCTCGATCTCGGGCAGGTGCACCGCCAGGAAGCGCCGATCGGTGCCGATGGAGTTGCCGCACAGCGGCACCGACCGCGGGGCCGGCACGTGGGCCTTGATGAAGTCGAGGGTGGCGGCGCCCGCGTCGGCGAGCGACACCGTCGAGCCCTCGATCGCGGCCAGCAGGCCGCTGCGGGTGTGCATCTCGCGCACCACGTCCTCCATGGCGTCGAGCGCCGCGGCGGGCTGGTGGATCACCAGGTCTGGCCCCTCGGCCACGATCTCGAGCTGATCGTCGGTGACGAGCGTGGCGATCTCGACGATCACGTTGCGCGTCGGCTCGAGTCCGGTCATCTCCAGATCCATCCAGACGAGCACGCCCGGGAGGCTAGTGGGGTGGCTCGCAGCACAACGCTGGTAACCGGCGGCCGCTGGACGGCGTCCTCGTCGTCGCTGCAGCTATGGCTGCGCCTTCCTTCTGCGTCCTTGCCAGCGGCACCGCTGACGCGCCGGTTACCGGGCGAGCGCTACGAGCCACCCACTACACGTCCTCCCACCCACCTGGTCGCCACGCGGCGACAATGACGGCGTGCTGCGCATCCCCGTCGTTCGCCTCGACGCCGACCTTCCCCTACCCAGCTACGCCCGCGCCGGCGATGCCGGGGCCGACCTCGTGGCGCGCGAGTCGGTGACGCTGCGGCGCGGCGGCGGTCGGGGCCTCGTCGGCACCGGCATCGCCCTGGCGCTCCCCGAGGGCTACGCCGGGTTCGTCCAACCGCGCAGCGGGCTGGCCTTGCGGCACGGGGTCACCTGCCTCAACACGCCGGGCCTCATCGACAGCGGCTACCGCGACGAGCTCCGGGTGCTGCTGGTGAACACCGATCCCGACGCCGACTACGAGGTCCGGCGCGGCGATCGCATCGCCCAGCTCGTGGTCCAGCGGGTCGAGCACGCCGAGTTCACCCCGGTGGCGACCCTTGAGGGTTCGGCCCGGGGGACCGGCGGCTTCGGCCACACGGGCCGCTGAGCGGGCGCCCCCAAGTCAGTCGTCGTCGGCGTCGGGGTGGCCCCGCTTGTAGAGGACCATGCGCCGCCCGTCGTCGCCGAGCCGCCACGTGTCGACGCTGGCGTCGAGCACGGCGGCAGCCACATCCGGGACGTCGACCGTCGCACCGCCATGATCGGTCAGCCGGAGGTCGATGCTCAGCATCTCGTCCTCCACGTCGTATGCGATCACCAGCCTGCCGTCGCCGTCGGGATCGGGCGCGAGCAGCGCGGCCGCCTCGCCGACCGCCAGACGCAGTTCCTCCGCCTCGCGGTAGGTGAAGCCGGCGCGCGTCGCCATGGCCGCCGCCCCTGCCCGAGCGATGCGAACGGCGGCGGAAGTGGCAGGCACGGTGAGACGGATGCTTTCGCGCTCCACGCGAGCTGCGAGCCTACGGGCGCACCACGGTCTCGGGGTCGACGTCGCTTCGCTGGCCCATGTAGACGGGATGGCGCAGGCGGCCGTCGGACGTCCAGTCGCTGTAGGTGACCTCGACCACCACCTCGGGAACCACCCAGTGGGCGTCACGGACCTGGGTGACCGGCGGGCCCGGTACGAACGGGCACTCCTCGGCGGCCAGCGGCGCCAGTTGGCGGGCCATGCGATCGAGCTCGGCCGATGTGAAGCCCGACCCCACCCGCCCCGCGTAGCGCAGCGTCGGATCGCCCGGCTGCGGGTGGTAGCCGAGCAGTAGGGCACCGAGGCGCCCGGCACGGTTGCCCTCGCCCGACGCCCAGCCGCCGACCACCAACTCGTCGTGGCGGCGCACCTTCACCTTGATCCAGGCGCGGGTTCGCCGGCCGGGCGTGTAGCGACTGTCGGCCCGCTTGGCTACCACGCCCTCGAGGCCCCGCTCCTCGCACACCTTCAGCAGCGCCGGGCCGTCGTCGTAGACATGAGCCACGTCGGTGCCGAGCGGCAGGTCGTCGGCCAGCTGGTCGAGGAGGCGCCGGCGGTCGCTCCACGGCCGATCCGTCAGGTCGTGGCCGTTGAGCCGCAGCAGGTCGAACAGCACGTATGCCACCCGGACCTCCTCGGCCCGACGCCGGGCATCCGCCACCGAGGTGACGTGCATGCGGTGCTGCAGCCGCTCGAAGCTGGGGCGTCCCTCGTCGTCGAGCGCCACCATCTCGCCGTCCAGGGTCGCCTCCACTGGGGCCAGGGCGTCAGAGAGCGTGCCCAGCTCGGGGAAGGCCGCTGTGCACTCCCGGCCGTTGGCGCTCCAGCCGCGCACACCCGAGGACGCGACCTCGGCGACGACCCGCATGCCGTCCCACTTGACCTCGTAGATCCAGCCTGGCCCGGCCGGCAGGGGGCCGGTCGTGGCCTTCATGGGAAGGACCGCCATGTCTCCCGCTCTAGCTGCTTCGCAGCGGGCCGCTCGGGCTCCGACGCGTTGCTTGCCCGCTCCCAGGGCCGCTCGGGCTCCGACGCGTTGCTTGCCCGCTCCCAGGGCCGCTCGGGCTCCGACGCGTTGCTTGCCCGCTCCCAGGGCCGCTCGGGCTCCGACGCGTTGCTTGCCCGCTCCCACGGCCGCTCGGGCTCCGACGCGTTGCTTGCCCGCTCCCACGGCCGCTCGGGCTCCGACGCGTTGCTTGCCCGCTCCCACGGCCGCTCGGGCCGGGCTCGCTCATTTGCCCTACGGGACGCTCGCTCACACCCGGGGAGCCTACGGACTCCCGTCCGCCAGGCTCAGAGGTCCAGCGGATAGGGCTCGCCGGAGCGCGCCGTCGCACTCAGAGAGCGCGCGGGACCACCGGGAAGTTCAGCAGGTCGCCGCCGCGGATGACCTCGGCGTCGAGCTTGTGGCCGGCGACCTCGCCGGTGAGCAGGCGCTGCATGTCGCTGATGGCCTCGACCGGCTGGCCGCCGAGGGCGACCACGATGTCCTCGGGCCGCACGCCGGCCCGTGCCGCAGGCCCACCTTCGACCACCCCGGTGACCTCGACGCCCCGGCGCCGGCCCAGCCGATCGGCCATACGCGGGGGCAGGGCCCGGCTGCCGCCGGTGAGGCCGAGCTCGGCACGATCGACCCGTCCGTGGGCGATCAGAGCGCCGATGATGGCGTTGGTGGTGGCATCGAGCGGAATGGCCATGCCGAGGCCCTGCCCGATGCCGGGTCCGACGACCGCGGTGTTGACCCCAACGACCCGGGCATCGCTGGTTGCGAGCGCGCCGCCGCTGTTTCCGGGATGCAGTGCGGCGTCGGTCTGGATGACGCCCTCGACAATGCGGGCGCGCCTCCCGTCGACGGCCGGCAGCGATCGCCCCAGGGCCGAGACCACGCCGGCCGACACGGACCCGGCATAGCCGAGGGGGCTGCCGACCGCGACGACCAGCTGCCCGACCCGTAGCTGTCCGGCGTCGCCGAGCTCCGCGCGGGGCAGCTCGGCGGCGGCGGCGACCCGCACCACCGCGAGGTCGGACAGGCGGTCCGCGCCCACCAGCTCGTAGGGCAGCTCGGCGCCGTCGTGGAACACCGCAGAGCCGATCCTCCCGTTTGCGACGACGTGGGCCGACGTGAGCATGAGCCCGTCACCGGACAGGATCACCGCCGAGCCGTTGCCGCGCCCGTGGCGCAGGCTGGCAACCGACGGCAGCAGCCGTTCGGCGACAGCGATCACCGACCGCGAGTAGGCGTCGAGCGCCGCGGACTCGTCGATGTCGACGGGCCCCGGCGTGCTGAATCCGGGGCGGTCGTCGACGTCAGGCATCGCCGACGTCGCCCGCGGTGTCTTCGGCGTCGTCGAAGCGGGCAACGACGTCGAGCTCCTCGGTGCCCCGCACGACGTGCAGGGCCAACGTCTGGCCCTCGGCGAGGCCGTCCAACACCGCCGCCAGCGCGTCGACGTCGGCGATGTCGGTACCCGCAGCCGTGGTGATGAGGTCGCCTTGGCGGAGCCCGGCCCGCTCGGCGGGGCTGTCGGACTCGACCGCTCGGACCAAGACGCCGTCCCGCTCGGGCAGCCCGACCGCTTCGCGCATCCGCCGGGCGACGTGGGCCGGGGCGGCGCCGATGCCGAGCAGCCGGCGTTGGGGCTCGCGGCCGGCGGTCAGCGCGTCGACCCGCTCCCGCAGCGTCGATCCTGCGGGCTGGGCGATCGAGAAGCCGTCCCCGAGCCGCAGCGTCGTAATGCCGAGCAGGCGGCCGTCGGCGTCGACGATGGGGCCGCCCGAGCTGCCCCGCGCCAGCGGGGCGGTGTGCTCGATGCCGCCCGGGATCAGCCGGCCGCGGGGGCCCCGGAAGGACCGACCGGTGGCAGACACGGTGCCGACCGTCACCCGATGGCCGTCGGGGATGCTGGCCACGGCGAACACTGGTGCGCCGAGCTCGACGTCGCCGTCGGCCCACTCCAGGGCCGGCGCCGTGCCGGTGTCCACGGACAGCACCACCAGGTCGGAATCGACGTCGACGCCCTGGGCCCGGCTCTGGAGCGAGCGTCCGTCGGCGAAGGTGACCAGCGTGGTGACGCCACGGAGGTTGTGGGCGTTGGTGAGGACGAGCCCGTCGCCGACCACGACGCCGCACCCGCGCCCGCCATGGCGACCGATGCGAACGACAGAGGGGGCGACGCGTTCAGCAACGCGGCCGATGGCGGACTGCAGGTCGTCGATGGCGGTCATGACAGCCTCCATGAAAGGTGAGCTAGTGACTAGCAATCTGCAAGTAACTAGCCAGCAATGTAGCGTGACGGTCCGGATGGCCACACACGAGTCGGTAGAAACCTCGCCCCCTGCCGATGCCCCGGTTCCCGAGCAGCCCGCCGCCGATGCGCTTGCCGAGGCCGCCGAGCGCATCGGCGACCGGTGGTCGCTGCTGGTCGTCGCCGCACTGCTGTCGGGGCCCCGCCGATTCGGCGACCTCCTCGCCGACCTCGACGGGATCGCGCCCAACATCCTGTCCAATCGCCTCGCCCGCCTCGAGGCCGAAGGCCTGGTCGTGGGCGAGCCCTACTCGCGCCGTCCCGTGCGGCACGCGTATCGACTGACGGCGGCCGGTGCCGACCTGGCCGGTGCCCTCAGGATGCTCGCTCAATGGGCCGCGTCCCACCGGGCCGGGCGGCACGGGGGCGGTGAGGCGGGACTGCCGACCCACGGGGCATGCGGCACGGCCCTCGAGGCTCGGTGGTACTGCCCTACCTGCGGCGAGGTGGTCGACGACGTAGCCTCCGCGGACGTCAGCTGGATATAGGCGCCCAGCGCCTGCCCGCTGGGGGCTGTGGCGCTAGCTTCGGCCCGCCCGGCGCGGACGGTCCACACGATCTCGAGGAGACGGCCATGTCCCAGGTCAGTCCCGGCTGGTACCCGGATCCGTCCGGACGCTTCGCCCAGCGCTACCACGACGGCAGTCGTTGGACGGAGCACGTCGCGGACGCCCATGGCAATCGCGACACCGACGCCCCGGTGGGCCAGGCGGGCCCGGCCTCACATGCGGACTCGGCGCAGCACTCGCAGCACTACGGCCAGGCTGGTCAGCGGTCGTCCGACCCCTACGGGCAGCAGTCGGCGGGCGCCGACCGCGGCTATGGCCGGCGATCCGCGAGGGAGCAGTACGGCCAGGACGAAACCGGTCCGGAGCGTGGCTACGACCCGGGTGTGTCGGGCTCGGAGCGCGGCTACGACCAGTGGGCGGGGCGGGAACAGGATTGGGGCCAGGAGCCGCCGGGCTCCAACCGGGGCTATGGCGACCCGCGCGCCGAGCCGCGCTGGGATCAGGCGGGCGCGGGGAGTCGGCAGCCCCGGGGCGGCGGACCGGCGGCGCGCGACGAGTGGCCCCAAGGCCCCGGCACAACCGAGCAGGGTGGCGACGGCTGGGCCGCCGCCGGAGGCCCGGCGACGGGTCAGGACTGGCGGGCGGCCGGCCAGGGCAAGGGGCCGGCGCCGTACGACGCCGATCCGCACTACGGCCGGCCAGCGGGATACGGGCAGCCCGCGGCCTACCGCGATCCCAGCTACGCCTATGCGCCGTCCGGCACGTCCCGCGGGTTCACGCCGACGATCGGCCTCATCGTCGCCGGCGTCGGCGCCGTGCTGTTGGTGCTCTCGCTGTTCGGGCTGAACTTCCTCGAGCTCAGCTTTCCGGGTCTCAGCCGTTCGGTCTCGCTGGGCGACATCGCCGGCGAGTTCGGCGAGGGTGCCCCGGCGGCACTCGCCACCTATGCCGACTTCGGCCGGTACCTGGCCGTTCTCGTCGCCGTGTTTGCCCTCCTGGCCGTCGTGAGGGTGGTGCCACAGCTCCGCGACATCGCGGCACTACCCGCCATCGTCGCCGTGGCCTGCGGGGCGTTCGCGACATGGCACGTGCTCGCCATGCTGGCCCGCGCCGACGAAGGCGTGGACGTCTCACCCACGTTCGGTGCCATCCTCGGCCTGCTCGGCTACGTGGCGCTGGCCGCCGGGCCCTTCCTGCGGCAGCCGCTCCAGACCCGGCGTTAGAGGCCGAGCGGATAGGCAGGCACGTGGGCACCGAATACTACGGGATTTGCAGCGCGAGCCCCAGTCACACAGCTCGGCCTCCCCGGCAACAGTGACCACCGTGAGCCGAGACGACGTGCCTATCCGCGCACTTGTAGGCAACCCCGCCCGCCGGCGGCCCGGCCGACGCTGGAGGAGATGACCGCTACCGTGAGCTCGGAAGTTGCGCCGAGGTGTTGCCCCGTTTCCGGTGCATCGCCCGGGGGTGTAGCTCAGTTGGCAGAGCGGCCGCCTTTTAAGCGGATGCGCGAGGGTTCGAGACCCTCCACCCCCACGGATGCTCCACCCGCCATGCCGTGCGGCCGGGCCCTACGCTCTGGACCGTGGAGCACGACCTCGCCCGGCAGCGCCTCAGCACCGAGCACGAGCGACTCGAGCGCTTGCGTACCTCGCTCGAGAACGACCACCTCCACGACGAGCCGGAGGACGATACCGGCGTCCGATCGCGCGTCTACCAGCACCCGGCCGACTCCGCGAGCGACGCGTTCGAGCGCGAGAAGGAGTTCTCGATCCTGGAGCAGGTGCAGGCCGAGTTGGCGGCGGTCGACAGGGCGCTACAACGGCTCGACGAGGGGACCTACGGCACCTGTGACGTGTGCGGCGACAGCATCGCCGACGAGCGCCTGGCGGTGATGCCCGCGACGCGCTTCTGCATCGGCCACCAGGGCGACGCCGAGGTCTGATCGGCCCGTTCTTCACATCTGGCGAGGGACCGTCACGTCCTGGGGTTCGGCCAGGAGCACGCGATCACCGAGCCACAATTGCTCGGATGCCACGGTCACCCAGCGGCCCTCGACGTTGGCCAGCCGGGTGCGGTCGAGCCCGAGGTGGCGCTCGACGGCGAACACCACCCCGGCGTGAGTGATCACGAGGACGTCTCCCCCCGGGACCGCATCGGCGATCCGCCGCAGCGCGCGTTCCGCCCGCTCGACCAGCAGCTCGTCCGATTCCCAGCCCGCGGGTCGCCGGCCGTCGGGCAGGAACCCCGGGTAGCGCCGCTCGATCTCGGCCCGGGTGAGACCCGTCCACTCGCCCGCATCGCGCTCCCGCAGGTCGGCGTCCAGCACCACCGGCCCGACGCCCATGTCGTCGCCGATGATGACCGCCGTCTCCGCCGCCCTCTGCAGGTCCGAGGCCCAGATGCCGTCGACCGTCCCCAGCGATCGCGCCGCCTCGTGCGCCTGGCGCCGGCCCAGGTCGCTGAGCGGGGGATCGGCTTGTCCCTGCCAGCGGCCGAGGGCGTTCCATTCCGACTGGCCGTGGCGGGTCAGCAGGGCGCGCGTCTCGGCGGTCATCGCCTGGCGACGCTATCGGCACCGTACACAGCTAGGCTCGTTCGGCGTTTGCTGGGGAGCGAACGTGCGCCGCTGCCCTGGCCTAGAGGAAGGACGCGCCGTGGCCCTGCCGCTGGAGAAGCTGGGAACGACCTATCCGGCGCGCACGACCCCTATCGATGCCGACCGGGCCAGGAGCTACGCCGCGGCCACCAACGATCCCAACCCTGCCTACGAGGCGGGGAAGGTGGCGCCGCCGGTGTTCGGCGTGGTGCCCACGTGGGAGTGCCTTGGCCAGGCGGTCGAGCTGGTTCCGCCCGACGTCGCCATGTTCGTCGTGCACGGCGAGCAGGACATGCACTTCCACCAACCGCTGGTGCCGGGCCGGTCGATCACCAGCGTCGGCCAGCCCTACAGCGTCCGGGTGGGCGGGTCCGGCACCCGCTACACCGTGACCGTGGCGAGCAGCGACACCGAGACCGGCGAGCCGGTGCTGACACAGTTCTTCACGTTGTTCATCCGGGGCATGGTCGACGGCGCGTCGGGAGGCCCCGACAAGCCTGCGCACGACTTCCCCGACGAGGCCCGCAGTCACAAGGTCGGCGAGCACGCCGTCCATGTCGACGACGACCAGACCTACCGCTACCGCGACGCGTCCGGCGACCTGATGCCCATTCACGTCGACGCCGAGCTCGCGCGGTCTGTGGGCCTTCCCGGCATCATCGCCCACGGGCTCTGCACGATGGCGATGTGCAGCCAGTCCGTCGTGACCACCGTGGCGGGCGGCGATCCCACGCGGCTGCGGCGGCTGGCGGTCCGGTTCGCCGCCAACGTCGTTCCAGGCAACGACGTCTTGACCGAGGTCTACGAGGCCGGCGCGTCGGCGACACCGACGGTCGAGGGCGCCAGCGTGTACGTGTTCGAGGCCACCAGCCAGGGTGCCGTGGTCGTGAAGAACGGCCTCGCCGAGGTCGTGTGAGGCGATCGCCGATGGCCGTCCTGCGCCTGTTCGCCCAGGCCCGTGAAGCCGCGGGCAGCGCGCGCGACACGGTGGACGGCGCCACGGTCGACGAGGTGCTCGCGGCCGCCCGCGCCCGGTACGGCGACGGGTTCGCGGCGCTTCTTCCCAACTGCCGGATCTGGCTGAACGGCGAGCCCGCGCACGGGGACGATCCGGTGACGGCCGACGACGAGGTCGCTGTGCTGCCACCCGTGTCCGGTGGTGGTTCGTGACAGTGGCCACCGCGCGGGCCGGCTCGGCGGCGCGCCCATGAGCCCCGCCACGTCGGGCCCCACGCCCCGCGTCGAGGATTCGCGCGCACCGGCGTGGACCCCACCGGTCGCATCGTCGCCCGACCGCTCAATGCCGGGCCCGTCCCGGGCGCCCGCCGGGCCGCCGACGTCGCCGGTCCCGCGACCGAACGCGGTTCCGTCACCGCCGGCACGGCGCCGCCCGGCCGGCGCGGGGCCGGCTGCCGCCGGCCCGCCCACTGGTCGCCGCGGCGCGGGCGCACCGCCGGCACGGCAGGGTGGCGCGGCTGGCCCGCCCACTGGTCGCCGCGGCGCGGGCGCACCGCCGGCCCGGCAGGGTGGCGCGGCTGGCCCGCCCACTGGTCGCCGCGGCGCGGGCGCACCGCCGGCCCGGCAGGGTGGCGCGGCTGGCCCGCCCACTGGTCGCCGCGGCGCGGGCGCACCGCCGGCCCGGCAGGGTGGCGCGGTCGGCCCGCCCACTGGTCGCCGCGGCGCGGGCGCACCGCCGGCCCGGCAGGGTGGCGCGGCTGGCCCGCCCACTGGTCGCCGCGGCGCGGGCGCACCGCCGGCCCGGCAGGGTGGCGCGGTCGGCCCGCCCACTGGTCGCCGCGGCCCGGCTGGCCCCGCCGGACGGACCAAGGGGGGCCGGCCGACGAAGACCGGCCGGCGCGCAGACCCGGCGGGCCGCCGTGCCGGCCCGGCACGACGCGCCCGCACGCGGCGCCGGGGCCGGCTGGCGGTCGTCTACAACATCGACGGGCCGCGCGTACGCCTGGGCGTGGGCTGGTTCCTCCTGGCATTGGTCGGCGTGTTCGTCAGCCCCATCACCACCGCCCTCGTCTACGGCGTGGTCGCTGGCTGGGCGGCGCGCCAGGTGGCGCGGGCCTGGGGATCCGTCGCGTGGCAGGCCGACGTCGCCGTGGGGCTCGGCGCCGTCCCGGTGCTGGCGGCGCTCGGCGGGACGCGGGCGCTCATCGCCGCACTGGTCGTCGCGGTCCTGGTTGCCATCGGGGCGGCGTGTGCCCCCGGCGGGGAGCGCCTGGCGGGTCGGGGCGGCCGCGCCGCCGCGCTGGGCATCCTGTGGCTGGCGATCGTGCCCTCGGCCGGGGCGGCATCGATGGTGCTCGTGCGGGGCGACTCGCTCGCCGCAGCCGTGGTGCTGCTCCTCTTGGTGAGCGCCTACGAGATGGGCGACTTCGTGGTTGGCTCCGGCGCGTCCAACCCGGTGGAGGGCCCGCTCGCCGGGATCACGACGGCGCTGCTCGTCGGCGTCCCGCTGGC
The DNA here is from genome assembly GCA_963717085.1 of uncultured bacterium. GTDB lineage: Bacteria > Actinomycetota > Acidimicrobiia > Acidimicrobiales > VFJN01 > DASQUK01. Next base: position 18,774 of record CAVQVM010000026.1, on the reverse strand, counting down.
GTTGCTCCTGGTGAACCCGTTCGACCACGCCGGCGCGCCGTTGCTCGGGTTCGCGGCCGCGGCGTGCCCGCTCGGTCAGATCGTGGCGTCCGGACTGCTGCCCGACGCCGGCGCGTCCGCGCCCGCCCTGCGGCGCATCGACACGCTCCTGGTGCTCGGCCCGCTCTGGGCCGCGGCGGCGGGCGCGTTCTGAGGCCCGTTTCGCAGCGTCCGGGTTGGCGCGCCTCGGTTGGTCCGCCGAAGGTCGTCGGCGGCCGAGCGTATCTACTTGCTCTTGGCGAGGTTGGCCGCGGCGAACTCCCAGTTGACCAGGTGCTGCAGCCAGGTTTCGACGTAGGCCGGCCGGGCGTTCTGGTAGTCGAGGTAGTACGCGTGCTCCCATACGTCGATGGTGAGCAGCGCCGTCTTGCCGTGCTTGAGCGGCAGGTCGGCGTCACTGGTCTGCACGACCTCGAGACCGTTGTCGCCCTTTGCGAGCCAGGTCCAGCCGGAGCCGAACAGCTTCGTCGCCTTTTCGGTGAACGTCTGCAGGAACGTGTCGACCGAACCGAACGACTGCTCGATCGCCGTCTTCAACTCGCCCTCAGGCTCGCCGCCCCCACGGGGGGTCATGCAGTGCCAGAAGAAGCTGTGGTTCCAGTTCTGGCCGGAGTTGTTGAACAGCGGCGTGCCGGGCTGGGCGGCGAGGACGATCTCCTCGAGCGAGCGCCGCTCGTTCTCGGTGCCCTCGATGAGCTGGTTGAGGGTGTTCACGTAGGTCTGGTGGTGCTTGCCGTGGTGGAAGTCGAGCGTCTTCTCGCTCATGTGGGGGGCGAGTGCGTCCTTGGCGTACGGCAGCGGGGGCAGCTCGAAAGGCATCGGCACTCCTTGTGTCTGGTGGGGGGCGGACAACTCGAACCTACCCACGGTGAGCCCCAACACACACTGGACCTCCGGGGTATTCCGGGCTCGGTCACGGGTCCTACGACCTCGAACGACGACCCAGCCGGTCAGGAATCTCTCGGGGGCGGCCGGCGTTGGGCCTCTTGATGCGAAGACTCGCGGTCCTTTCCCTGCACACGTCGCCGCTCGCCCAGCCAGGCGCCGGCGACAGTGGCGGCATGAACGTCTATGTCCGTGAGCTCGTCTCGGGGCTCGCTCAGGCCGGCGTGACGAGCGACGTCTACGTCCGGCGCTGGGCCGAGGGGCTGCCCGACATCGTGGAGGTCGAGCCGGGTTTCCGGGTCGTCCACGTGCCCGCGGGGCCCGTTGACCTGCCCAAGGAGGGCCTCCTCGAGGTCGTCGACCTGTTCGCCGACGGCGTGCTGGCGCGCCTCACGGAGGTCGACGGGGCCAATGCCGCGGACGTGCTCCACGCCAACTACTGGCTCTCGGCCATGGCGGGGCACCGCCTCAAGCACGAGCTGGACCTGCCGCTGGTGTCGACGTTCCACACGCTGGCCCGGGTGAAGGCCGAGACCGGCGACCTCGAACCCCAGCGGCGGGTCGACGCCGAGGCCGAGGTCGTCGGCTGCTCGGACGCCATCCTCGCCAATTCGGCAGCGGAGGCCGCGCAGCTCGAGCGCCTCTACGGCGCCGATCCGGCCCGGATCGAGGTGGTTCCGCCCGGCGTGATCCACGCCTTCTTCTCGCCGGGGCCGCGCCAGGGTGCGCGTGCGGCCTTGGCGCACCTCGACCTCGGGGACGGGCCGATGCTGCTGTTCGTGGGACGGATCCAGCCGCTCAAAGGGCTGGACGTGGCCGTGCGGGCCCTGGGCGCGCTGGAAGACCCGCGGGCCGTGCTGGTGGTGGTCGGTGGCGCCAGCGGGCGGGACGGACGCAGGGAGGTCGAACGCATCGACAAGCTGGCGGCGTCGCTGGGGGTGGCCGATCGCATCCGGTTCACCGACCCCCAGCCCCACCACCTGCTGTCGACCTACTACCGGGCGGCGGACGTGGTGCTCGTGCCCAGCCGCAGCGAGTCCTTCGGCCTCGTGGCCCTCGAGGCGGCGGCCTGTGGCACGCCGGTGGTCGCGGCGGCCGTCGGCGGGCTGCGCACTCTGGTGGAGCACGGCCGCACGGGGTTCCTGGTGGAGGGCCGCGACCCCGAGGTGTTCGCGGCGTACACGGAGCAGATCCTCACCAATCCGGCGCTGGGCCGGGAGCTGGCGGACGCCGCCGCCGGTCGCGCCCGGAACTTCACGTGGTCTACCGCCGCCGCCCGCCTGCGGCGCATCTACGCGGACCTCACCGCCCGCTCACCCATCGCCTGCGCCGCCAACGCTTAGAGCCGAGCGGATAGGCCCGCATGGGGGCAACAGAACAGCACGGAATTTGCAGTGCGAGCCCAGGCCACACAGCTCGGCCCCCGGCAGCGCTGACCACGTGGAGTCAAGACGACGTGCCTATCCGCTCAGCTCCTTAGGCGTCCAGCGAGTGCGGCACTAGCGTCCTCCCATGATGCAGCGGCCGTTCGCCGACCGGGAGCTCGATGCCGTCGCCACCCGCATCGAGGCATGGCTCGAGCGCCAGCGGACGGAGAACCCGGTGGTGGCCGCGGTCGAGCGTGACACCGAGTCGGGCGAGCGGCGCTGGTTCGTGCGGCTGCGCGGCGACGAGAAGGACGTGTTCACGATCTGGTTCCACTTGCGCCAGCGCACCCTCCACTACGAGACCTACGTGATGCCGTCCCCCGAGGAGAACCACGCCGCCTTCTACGAGCACTTGCTGCGGCGGAACCTCAAGCTCTATGGCGGGTCGTTCGCCATCGGCGACGAGGACGCCATATTCCTCGTGGGCCAGATCGCCAACGACGCGGTCGACGACGACGAGCTCGACCGCATCCTCGGGTCGCTCTACCAGTGGACCGAACGGTTCTTCCGCCCCGCCATGCGGATCGGCTACGCGTCCCGCTTCAAGGGCTGAGCCGCATTCTCTCGTTGTTTTTCCATCTATTTCGATCTAACGTGCTCGCGCCCGGGCGCGGGGTGATCCACCGATCGGGGAAGTCGGGTGGGGTCGCCTCGCGCCCGGGCGCCGTCAGGCCGTAACGTCGCTGGTCGTGGGGATGCCGAAGCTCCAGGTCATCGGCGGCGGGAAGATGGGCGAGGCCCTGCTCGCCGGCCTGCTGACCGGCGGCTGGGCCACCGCCGCCGAGCTCCGGGTGGTGGAGAAGCTGCCGGCCCGGGCCGCCGAGCTCGGGGCCGCGTTCCCCGCCGTCACGGTCGGCGCCGACCCCGACGTGGCGCACGGTCACGTGCTGGCGGTGAAGCCCGGGGACGTCGAGACCGCCTGCCGGGCGCTGGCCGACACGGGCTCCCGCGCGCCAGTGCTGTCGATCGCGGCGGGGATCACCCTCCGACGGCTGGAGGCGTCCCTGCCGCCCGGCACCCCGGTGGTGCGGGCAATGCCCAACACGCCGGCGCTGGTCGGCGCCGGCGCCGCCGCCGTCGCCGCCGGCCGGGCGGCCGACGAAACCGACCTGGCCTGGGCGGAGGAGATCCTCGGGGCCGTGGGCCGGGTCGTGCGAGTCGACGAGGCGCTGCTCGACGCCGTGACCGGTCTCTCGGGATCGGGCCCGGCCTACGTGTTCCTGGTTGCAGAGGCGCTCATCGACGGGGGCGTGTTGGCAGGGCTGCCCCGCCCGGTGGCGACGACCCTGGCCGTGCAGACGCTCCTGGGGTCGGTCCGGCTGCTCGACGAGTCGCCGGAGGGGGCCGCGGCGCTGCGGGCGGCGGTCACGTCCCCGGGCGGCACCACCGCCGCCGGGCTCCGGGCGCTAGAGGCCGGCGGTGTGCGGTCCGCGTTCCTGGAGGCGGTGCTCGCGGCCACCGAGCGCAGTCGCGAGCTGGGACGGGGCTGAGGGCCCGGACGCACGGCCTGGTCGGGATGGCGCGTGTCCCCACTCGCCCCACCAGCAACGGTCGCATACAGTGACCCCAGCGGAGTTGGAAGGGGTCTTCCACATGCCTATGTCGCGCGCCCGATTCCTCACGCCCCGCGAGGTCGCCGATCTGCTGCGGGTGTCGTCGATGACCGTCTACCGGTTGATCAAGTCGGGGGAGCTGCGCGCCGTCCGGGTGGGCAAGGCGTACCGCATCCTCGAGGAGGACGTTGACGCCTACCTGGCCGATCGGTTCACCCAGGCGGGCTGACACTCCGGCCCGACCCCGACCGCCGCCCCTGATGGCGTCGGTCTGCGACCGACAGACACACTCCGGCCCGACCCCGACCGCCGCCCCTGATGGCGTCGGTCTGCGACCGACAGGCACACTCCGGCCCGACCCCGACCGCCGCCCCTGATGGCGTCGGTCTGCGACCGACACTGACACACTGAAGCCGTGGCCCCGCGCTTCGACACGATCTCGTTCCTGTCCGACTACGGCACCGCCGACGAGTTCGTCGGCGTCGTGAAGTCGGTCATCCGCTCGATCGAGCCGCAGGTCACGGTCGTCGACATCACCCACGACATCCAGCCCTACGACATCAAGGCCGGCGCCCTGGCGTTGGCGCGGAGCGTCCAGTACCTCTGCCCCGGCGTCGTGCTGGCAGTGGTCGACCCCGGCGTGGGCACGGACCGGCGAGCTGTCGCCATCGAGGTCGGTGAGGGGCAGTCCTACCTCGTGGGTCCCGACAACGGGCTGCTGGCTTCGGCCGTCGGCATGGTCGGCGGTGCCACCGCCGCTGTGGAGTTGACCAATCCCGAGTACCGGCTCGCGTCGCCCGGCCCCACCTTCGACGGGCGCGACGTCTTCGGCCCGGCCGCGGCCCACCTGTGCGCCGGCGTGCCCCTCGAGGCCCTCGGGCCCCGCGTCGATCCCGGGGTGCTGGTCCCCGGCCTCGTGCCGCTGCCGCGCGACGAGGACGGCGCCATCGTGGGCGAGGTCCTGTGGGTGGACCGCTACGGAAACTGCCAGCTCAACATCGATCCTGACCAGATCTCGTCGTGGGGAGACCGGGTGCAGCTCCGCTGGACCCGCCCCACGGAGGGCAGCCGAACGGCACGGCGGGTGCGGGCGTTCGACGAGCTGGGCAGCGGACAGGTCGGCCTGGTGATGGACAGCTACGGGCTGCTGGCCGTAGCCCTGAGCCGGGCCTCCGCTGCGGACGCCCTTCAGATCGCGGCCGGTGACGAGCTCGCCCTCGTGCCCCTCGGCGACGAGGGTGAGGAGGGCGACGCCCCGGCCGGCAACGGTGCCCACGCCGGGATCTCGAGTCCCGTGCGGCTCCATCCCCGCCGGCCGGGAGGATCATGAGACCCGGCACGACCGTCGTCCTCGCCATCCTGCTGGCGCTCATCCTCGGGGCCTCGGCGATCCAGCTACTGTTCCTGGCGCGCTAGGGCTGACGTCGGGGCCACGAGGGGAGACGAGAAGGTGAACCTCGCGTCGGCAATCGATGCCCACCCGGCGGACGGGCCGGCGCTGGTGAGCCAGGGCGAGACCACCACCTACGGCGAGCTCCGCTCCCAGGTGGCCGGGATCCGGGGCGCCCTCGTCGCGCGGGTGTTGTGCCCGCCGACCGGGTCGCCATCGTCGCCGCCAACAACCCGCTCTTCGTGGCCGCCTACCTGGGCGTGCTCGGGGTGGGCGGGGTGGCCGTGCCGCTCAATCCCCTTAGCCCGCCGCCCGAGCTCGGGCGCGAGCTGGCCATCGTCGGCGCCCGACTGGCGCTGGTGGACGACACCGGCGGCTCGGCGTTCGGCGGGGAGGCAGCCACCGGGCCGGCCGACCTCGACGTGGTGGCGATCGGCGAGCTGGTGGGCGGCGAGCCGGCCGCGATGGTGGAACGGGCCGACGACGACCTGGCGGTGCTGCTCTTCACCAGCGGGACCGCCGGGCTGCCCCGGGCGGCCATGCTCACCCACGGCAACCTGCGGGCCAACATCGACCAGATCCGCGCGACGACGGCAAGCGGTGCCGTCGACCCGGCCGCGGGCCCCGCGACGGCCGACGACGTCGCGCTGGGTGTGATCCCGCTGTTCCACATCTTCGGGCTCAACGCCGTCCTCGGCCTGGCACTGACGGTGGGGGCCACGGTCGTGCTGGTCGAACGGTTCGATCCGCCCGCCGCGCTCGCACTGCTCGCCGAGCACGGGATCACGGTGGTGTCCGGCGTCCCCACCATGTGGCGGGCGTGGGCGGACCTCCCGTCCCCCGGTGCCGGCGGCGCCAACCCGATGGCGGGCTTGCGGCTCGGCGTGTCGGGGGCGGCGGCTCTCGATCCCGACCTCCGCCGCGCCATCTCCGCCCGCTATGGCGTCCTGCTGGCCGAGGGCTATGGCCTGACCGAGGCCTCGCCGGTGGTCACCAGCGGGGTGGGTCACCAGGCGCCCGACGGCAGCATCGGCCTGCCGTTGCCCGGTGTGCTCGTGCGCCTGATCGACCGCTTGGGCGAGGACGCGCTGGTCGGCGACCCGGGCGAGGTCTGGGTCAAGGGACCCAACGTGTTCGCCGGCTACTGGGACGACCCCGAGGCGACCCGTGCCGCGCTGACCCAGGACGGCTGGCTCCGCACCGGCGACCTGGCGGTGGTCGACGACGACGGCTTCCTGTGGCTCGTCGATCGGGCCAAGGACCTGATCATCGTGTCGGGCTTCAACGTCGTGCCCGCCGAGGTCGAGGCGGTGCTCATGGGCCACCCCGACGTGTCCGAGGCGGCCGTGGTGAGCGTGCCCGACCCGCGTTCGGGTGAGGCGGTGAAGGCCTTCATCGTGCCCGTTACGGGTGCCCACATCGACGAGGCCGCCATCGTCGACCATGCGGCGCGCCACCTGGCTCGCTACAAGTGCCCGTCGATCATCACCGTTGTCGACGAGCTGCCCCACGGGCTCACGGGCAAGCTCCTGCGCCGGCAGCTCCGCTGACCGCCCCGATGTACCGGTCGTAGCTGTGCGGCGGATGACCGCATGGCCACAACCGGAATGGACGCGTTGGTGCCCGAGTCCTTGTGAGCGCGTGAACAAGCGGCGGTAGGCTGCCGAGCTGATGGCGAACGGTGGCAGGCGGCAGGCTCGCAAGATCCCCGAGGCCACAGTGACCCGTCTGCCGCTCTACCTCCGGAGCCTGCTCGAGGTCGCCAACGACGGCCTGCCCACGATCTCGTCGGAGCGGCTAGCGGAGATGTCCGGGGTCAACGCCGCCAAGGTGCGCAAGGATCTCAGCTACCTCGGCAGCTACGGCACCCGCGGCGTGGGCTACGACGTCGAGTACCTGCTGTTCCAGATGAGCCGCGAGCTCGGGCTCACGCACGACTGGCACGTGGTGATCGCCGGGGTCGGCAACCTCGGCCACGCGTTGGCCAACTACGCGGGCTTCCACGAGCGGGGCTTTCCCGTCGCCGCCCTCGTCGACGCCGACCCACGCGTCATCGGTACCGAGGTCAACGGCATCCCCGTGCGCCACATCGACGAGCTGCCGGCCATCGCCGCCAGCCAACAGATCGCCATCGGCATCATCGCCACTCCCGCCAGCGCCGCCCAGGAGGTTGCCGACCGCATGATCGCGGCAGGGGTCAGCTCGATCCTCAACTTCGCACCGACGATCCTGTCGGTGCCCGCCGACGTGTCGCTGCGCAAGGTCGACCTGGCGGTCGAGCTGCAGATCCTCAGCTTCTACCAGCAGCGCAGGACCGCGTCGGACCGCGTCGCCCAGGTGGCCGCCGAAGCGGCGGCACCGCCGGCGACGTAGCGGACCCGAGGCGCCGAGCCGGCCCATGCCCGTCGAGCACCCCGTCTACCCGGTCAATTTGATCGTCGACGGCCGGCGGTGCCTGGTGGTCGGGGGCGGCCCGGTCGCAACGCACAAGGTGCGTGGACTCGTCGAGGCCGGCGCCCACGTGACCGTGGTGGCCACGGAGCTTGACCCGGAGATCGTCGAGCTTGCCCGGGGTGCCGCCACCGGCCGGGCCGCTGTCGTCGCCGAGCCCCGGCCGTACCGCCCTGGCGAGGCGGCCGGCTACCGCCTGGTGGTGGCGGCAACCGGCGACCCGGCGGCGAACCAGCAGGTCTACGACGACGCCGAGGCCGCCGGCGTGTGGATCAACAGCGCCGACGATCCCGAGCGTTGCACCGTGACGCTGCCGGCGCGGCTGCGCCAGGGCCGGCTGACCGTGACCGTGTCGACCGCTGGGCACAGCCCAGCCGTCGCGGCCTGGCTCCGCGACCGCCTGGCCGCCGAGCTCGGACCGGAATACGACCAGCTCATCGGCCTGTTGGCAGAGGAGCGCACTCACCTCCGGAGCGAGGGTCGCTCGACCGAGCACCTGGATTGGCGATCGGCGCTCGATTCGGGAATTCTGGAACTCGTTCGGGCCGGCCGGCTCGAAGCCGCAAGGGAGCGCCTGCGCTCGTGTCTGTCGTCGTCATCGGACTGAACCACCGCACCGCCCCGCTCGACCTGCTCGAGCGGATGAACGTGCCGGACGGCCAGCTCGCCAAGGCCCTCCACGACCTGTGCAGCCGCGAGCACATCAGCGAGGCCATGGTGCTCTCCACGTGCAACCGGGCCGAGGTGTACGCGGTCGCCGAGCGGTTCCACGGCGCGTACAGCGACATCCGCAGCTTCCTGGGCGAGCACTCGTTCCTGCCCCCCGAGGACTTCTCCGACCACCTGTACGTCCACTACGACTCGGCGGCCGCCGCCCACCTGTTCTCGGTGACGGCCGGGCTCGACTCCGCCGTGCTGGGCGAGAGCGAGATCCAGGGCCAGGTCAAGCAGGCCTGGGACCGGGCGCGCGGCGAGGGCGCCGCCGGTCCGGAGCTCAACCTGCTGCTGCGGCACGCGCTGGAGGGCGGCAAGCGTGCCCGCACGGAGACCGGCATCGGCCGCAAGGTGGCGTCGGTCTCGCAGGCGGCCGTCGCCATGGCGCGTGAGCGGCTGGGTGGGCTGTCCGGCAAGACCGTGCTGCTCCTGGGCGCGGGCGACATGGGCGAGGGCATGGCCGTCGCTCTGGCCGGCGCCGGCGAGCGCATCAACCTGATGGTGGCCAACCGCACGCAGGCCAAGGCGGTCGCTCTGGCCGCTCGCATCGGCGCCGAGCCCGTGGCGCTCGTCGACGTGCCCGACCGGGTCGCCGACGTCGACCTGCTGCTCACGTCGACGGGCTCGCAGGCCGCCATCATCGAGCGGTCCGACCTGGAGCCGGTCGTGCGTGGGCGTGAGCGGCGCCCCCTGCTGGTGGTGGACATCGCCGTGCCGCGTGATGTCGATGCGTCCGTCGCCGACATCGACGGGGTCACGCTGCTCGACATGGACGATCTCCGCGGCTTCGCCGCCGCTGGCGTGGCCGGCCGTCAAGGCGAGGTCGCGGCAGCCCAGGCGATCCTCAACGACGAGCTCGAGCGCTATCTCGACGCCAGCTCGGCCCGCGAGGTGGCGCCGATGATCGTGGCCCTGCGGGAGCGGGCCGAGGTGGTGCGCCGAGCGGAGCTGGACCGCTTCCGCGGCCGGCTCGACGACCTCGGTTCCGACCAGGCGTACCTGGTCGACGCGATGACGAGGCGCCTGGTGTCCAAGCTGCTCCACCAGCCGACGGTGGTCCTCAAGGACGCGGCCGGAACCCCCCGGGGCGATCGCCTCGTCGCCGCTCTGCGTGAGCTGTTCGAGATAGAGGGCTAGTGCCTCACCAGGTGGCGCTGCTGATGTTCACGGCCGGTGTGAACGCAGCTGGCGTCGCCTGGTGAGGCACTAAGGATGAGGACGCTCCGGGTGGCAACCCGGGGCTCGGCCCTGGCCCGCTGGCAGGCCGACCATGTCGCCGTCCTGGCGCAGAAGGCCGAGCCCGGCCTCGAGGTCGAGACAGTGGTGGTCGAGACCAGCGGCGACCGCCGACGCGACGTTCCCATCTGGGAGCTGGGCGGCAAGGGGGTGTTCGTCAAGGAGGTCCAGGCCGCCGTGCTCGAGGGCCGGGCCGACGTGGCGGTCCACTCGGCCAAGGACCTGCCGTCGCTGACGCCGGACGGCCTCGTGATCGGTGCCGTGCCCGAGCGGGCCGACGTGCGCGACGCCCTGGTGGGCTCGACCCTCGCCGACCTCGCGGCGGGGGCGACCGTGGCCAGCGGGTCGCTGCGCCGGCGGGCCCAGCTGGCGCACGCGCGGCCGGACCTCCGGTTCGAGGGCCTGCGGGGCAACATCGCCACCCGGCTGGCGCGCGTGGACCAGGCCGATGTCGACGCGGTGGCGATGGCCGCCGCCGCCCTCGACCGGCTCGGGCTCTCCGAGAGGATCGCCGAGCGCCTCGATCCCGACGCGATGCTGCCCCAGGTGGGGCAGGGTGCGCTAGCGGTCGAGTGCCGCGCCGACGACAACGACACCCGGTGCCTGCTGGATCGCATCGAGCACACGCCGAGCCGCCGCGCCGTCGATGCCGAGCGGGGCTTCCTGGCCGAGCTCGGCGGCGATTGCTCGGTGCCGGCCGCCGCCCACGCCACCCTGGCCGGTGACCGGCTCCGGGTCCGGGCGCTGGTGGCGTCGGCCGACGGTCGGACCGTGCTGCGCCACGAGTTGGTGGGACCGGCAGCGTCGGGTGCGGCGTTGGGCCGGTCCGTGGCCCGCCAGCTGCTCGACGACCAGGGGGGCGCCGCGCTCCTGGGCAGGGGCTGATGACGGTTCATCCTCGGGGGCTGCGCCCCCGCGCCCCATCGTCGCCCGGCTCGCTGGCTTGTCGACCCAACTACCCGCCCGTCTCGCGGCGACGAGGCGAGCGGGCTCCAGTTGGGTCGATCGCACGGTCGACCGGTCAGGAGCTGCGCCCATGACCGTTCATCTAGTGGGGGCCGGCCCGGGCGACCCCGGGCTCCTGACCGTGCGCGCGCTGGAGCTTCTGCGCCAAGCCGAAGTCGTGATCTACGACCGACTGTCGCAGGAGTCGTTGCTCGACCTGGCGCCCGCGGCCGAGCGGATCGACGTCGGCAAGGCGCCGGGACACGTGCGCCTGACGCAGTCCGAGATCAACGACCTGCTGATCGAGCGCGGCCGGCGCGGCGAGACGGTCGTTCGGCTCAAGGGTGGGGATCCGTTCGTGTTCGCCCGGGGTGGCGAGGAGGCAGCGGCCTTGGCGGCTGCGGGCGTCCCCTTCGAAGTCGTGCCCGGCGTCACCTCGGCGATCGCCGTGCCCGCCTACGCCGGTATCCCGGTCACGCTGCGGCACTCGTCCACCAGTGTCACGATCGTCACCGGGCACGAGGAGCTGGGCGCCGAGGGCGTCGAGGACGCCGAGGGCACGGTCGACTGGGACGCTGTCGCTCGGGTGGGCGGCACGATCGTCGTGCTCATGGGCGTCGCCCGCATCGGCCGGATCGCCGCCGAACTCATGGCGGCGGGGCGGTCGCCCGACACCCCGGTGGCGGCGGTCCAGTGGGGGACCCGGCCCGAGCAACGCACGGTGCGGGCAACGCTGTCGACGATCGCCGGCCAGCCGCTGGGGACGCCGTCGACGATCGTGATCGGGGAGGTGGCCGCCTCGGACCTGGCCTGGTTCGAGAACCGGCCCCTGTTCGGGCGGCGGGTGGTGGTCACCCGCGCCCGCGAGCAGGCCGGCGAGCTGGTGACACGGCTACAGGCTCAGGGTGCGGCCACGGTCGAGGTGCCGGCGATCGAGATCCGCGAGCCCGCCGACGGCGGGGCCGCGCTGGCGGCGGCGGTGGACCGCCTCGGCGACTACGACTGGGTGGTCCTGACCTCGCCCAACGGGGCTCGCCGGCTGCTGGATGCCGTGCGGGATCGGGGACGCGACGCTCGCGCCTTCGCCGGGGCCCGGCTGGCGGCGATCGGACCGGGCACGGCCGAGGCGCTGGCCGGGGCCAACCTCGTGGTCGACCTGGTGCCGCCGCGGTTCGTGGCGGAATCGCTGCTCGAGGCCTTGCCGGCACCGGGCGCCACCGGGGGACGGCTGTTGCTGGTGCGGGCCGCGGTCGCTCGCGACGTCCTGCCGGAGGGGCTGCGGGCGAAGGGATGGGACGTCGACGTGGTCGAGGCGTACCGCACCGAGCAGGCGCCGCTGGCCGAGGAACGGGCGGCCGCCGTCGCCGCCGCGGATGTCGTGACGTTCACGTCGTCGTCGACGGTCAGCAACTTCCTGGCGGCGATGGGAGGCCGGCCCTTCCCTCCGGCGGTGGTCGCCATCGGGCCGATCACGGCCGCCACCGCCCGGGACCACGGGCTGGCGGTCGACGTCGAGGCCGAGGTCCACACCATCGACGGGCTGGTCGACGCGCTCGTCGCGTGGGCCGCCAAGGCTCCCCGGCGGGCCCCCGGGGACGACACCGGTGGGTGAGTTAGGCGCGCTGGTCTTCGACTTCGACGGGCTGATCCTCGATACCGAGACCTGCACCTACGAGACGACCGCCGGCATCTTCGCCGAGCACGGCGAGACGCTCGACCTGGCGTGGTGGCACTCGACCATCGGCACCGCCGATCACCCCCACTGGTCGGAGATCCTGGCCGACCGCCTGGGACGCTCGGTCGATCGTGCCGCCCTGGTCGCACGGCGCGAGGCGCGCCGGCTCGCGGTCCTCGACGGCCTGCCGCCCTGCGCGGGCGTGGTCGAGCTGCTCGACGCCGCCGCCGCCGAGGGGATCCCGACCTCGGTGGCCTCGTCGTCGGGGCTCGACTGGGTGGGCGGCCACCTCGACCGGCTCGGGCTGCGGTCGCGGTTCGCGGCCGTGGTCACGAGAGACGACCTGGGAGGTGCTGGCGCTCGCACCAAGCCGGCGCCCGACCTGTTCCTGCTGGCCGCCGAGCGCCTGGGCGTAGAGCCGCGCCACTGCGTGGCGTTCGAGGACTCGCCCAACGGTGTCGCCGCCGCCCGGGCCGCGGGCATGGCGGTCGTGGCTGTCCCGGGCCCGATGACGGCCGGGCTCGACCTGAGGGCGGCCGACCTGGTGGTGCGGTCGCTGGCCGACACCGACCTCGCTGGATTGCGAAAGCTGCTGGGCGGGTAGTCCCGACGACGCCGCACGGTGCGGTTCGGGCATGTGCTTGACTGGCCCCAACTTCGCCGGGGGGTGGACGACCAGGGGGCCGTTTTGGCGTTGTTGGATGTGACCAACATTGGGGTCCGATTCGGGGGCGTCGTAGCGCTGGACGAGCTCACGTTCTCGGTGGAGCAGGGCACCATCTGCGCGCTGATCGGGCCCAACGGCGCCGGCAAGACCACGCTCTTCAACGTGCTGAGCCGGCTGTACCAGTCCACCACCGGGACGGTCGCGTTCGATGGCGTCGACCTGCTCGACGTGCCCGCGCACCGCATCGCCCGCCTGGGCCTGGCCCGCACGTTCCAGAACGTGGCGCTGTTCCCGGCGCTGACGGTGCTGGAGAACGTGCTGACCGGGGCCTACGCGGAGGGTTCGATCGGCTTCGGCCGGGCCATGCTGCGCATCGGGGCCGCACGGGAGGAGGAGGCCGAGCGCCGCCAGGGCATCGAGTTGCTGGAGCGGCTCGACCTCGGGCACCTGGCCCATCGCCCGGTGGCCGGGCTCCCCTTCGGGACGCTCAAGCGCATCGAGCTGGCTCGAGGGCTGGCGGCGGACCCCCGGCTGCTAATGCTCGACGAGCCCGCCAACGGCCTGACCCACAGCGAGGTCGACGAGCTGGGCGAGACGATCAAGGCGATCCGCGACCAGTTCGACCTCACGATCCTGCTGGTGGAGCACCACATGGCGATGGTGATGGCCATCTCCGATCACATCGTGGTCCTCGACTTCGGGCGCAAGATCGCCGAGGGCCCCCCCTCGGCGGTGCGCAACGACCCCGTCGTGATCGAGGCCTACCTCGGGGCGCCGGCGTGAACCGGCTTCGCCCGACCGCTCCCCGCCGCTCATCGGCGTGCCTACGGCCCGCCAACGAGCGATCGCCGCTTCGCGGCGATTACCGCACTGTGTCTCTGGCTCGCTCGCCCTTCGGGCTCCCTCGCGTGGTCCTGTCGCCTGCGGTGCGGCGCCTTCCGCCTTCGGCGCCGATAGGCGCCGACAGCGCCGCCGCATCCTCAGCGCCACCCGCTCGCTACCCGCCCTCCGCCGGAGGCGGAAGAGTGGCCTCGGCCTGCGGCCGAGTCGAGGTCTTCCGATGAGCCTGCTGGAGCTGGCCAACGTGCGGGGCGGCTACGGGCCGGTGCGCGTGCTCCACGACATCGACCTCGCGGTGGAGGAAGGACACGTGGCGGTGGTGCTCGGCGCCAACGGTGCGGGCAAGACCACCACGCTGCGGGCAATCAGCGGCGTGATCCACGCCCAAGGTGACATCGTCTTCGACGGGCGGTCCATCCTCGGCCGGTCGCCCGATGCCGTAGCCCGGCTGGGCATCGCGCACGTGCCGCAGGGTCGCGGCACGTTCACCGAGCTCACCGTCGAGGAGAACCTTCGGATCGGTGCCGTCAACCGCACTGACAGCGAGGCACGGTCCGACCTCGACCGCTGGTACTCGGTGTTCCCTCGCCTGGCCGAGCGGCGCAACCAGGAGGCCGGGAGCATGAGCGGCGGTGAGCAGCAGATGTTGGCGCTGGCGCGGGCGATGATGGCCCGGCCCCGTCTGCTACTGCTCGACGAGCCGTCGCTGGGCCTCGCCCCGCTCGTGACCCGGGAGCTGTTCGCACAGCTCGGTGACCTCAACCGCAACCACGGCCTGACCGTGCTGGTGGTGGAGCAGAACGCCAACCTCGCCCTTGACATCGGCCACTGGGGCTACGTGCTCGAGGCCGGGCGGATCGCCGTGCAGGGCGATGCCCACCAGCTCCACGACGACGAGGCCGTCCGCAAGGCCTACCTGGGGTTCTGAGGAGTTCGAGGACACCGCATGCAACTCTTCGTCGAACAGGTCATCAACGGCATCGGCAACGGGCTGGTCTACGGGTCGGTGGCCCTCGCCCTCGTGATCATCTTCCGCACCACCGGGATCCTCAACTTCGCCCAAGGCGAGATGGCGCTGTTCTCGACCTACATCACATGGAAGCTGGCATCCGAGAGCGATGGCTTCGGCCTGCCGATCGTGGCCGCCATCGGCGTGTCCATGGCCATCGCCTTCGTCGCCGGTGCGATGATCGAGCGAGTGCTGATCCGCCCGGTCGAGCAGGCCCGCAGCCCGCTCAACGTCGTCATCGTGACCCTGGGCCTGTTCCTGGGCCTGAACTCGGTGGCTCAGCTCATCTTCGGGACCGACCCCCAGCTCATGCCGTCCCCGTTCCCGGACGGCAACGTCGAGCTGTTCTCGAGCGGGGGCGACGCGGTCGTGGTCAGCAAGGACACCATCGGTCTCATCGCGGTGTTGTTGGCGGAGTGCATCCTGCTGTGGCTCCTGCTGCAGCGGACAAAGCTCGGGCTCAAGCTGCGGGCCGTGGCGTCCAATCCCGACTCCGCCCGGCTTCACGGCATCAAGGCCGGCACGATGCTGATGCTGGGGTGGGGCACGGCGGCCGCGATCGGTGCCCTGGCCGGCTCGCTGGTGGCGTCGCAACGCACCGGCTTCGACGGCAGCCTCATGCAGATCATCATCGTGTATGCCTTCGCGGCCGCCGCCCTCGGCGGGTTCGACAGCCTGTTCGGCGCGGTCGTGGCCGGGCTGATCGTGGGCATTGCCGACGCCCTCACCGTCCAATACGTCGATCCGCTGGAGGGCATCGAGGTGGTCGTGCCGCTCGGGCTCATCCTCGTCGTGCTGATCGTCCTGCCCAACGGCCTGTTCGGCCGCCGCACGGTGGAACGAGTGTGAGGCGCGGGGACCCATGAGCATGCCGCCCGACGGCACCGGCGCCGCAGTCGAGCCGGCGATCGGCACGCTGCCCGAGACGGCGGCGCCCGCCGCCGCTCCCGGTGAGCAGCCGCCGCTCTGGCCGCCCTTGCCCAGGCCGGTCCTCATCGCCCGCATGGTCATCGGCGTGGCCTTGTCGGTGGTGGCCCTGTACGCGCCCTTCTACTTCACGCCCGAGAACAACCGGATCATCTCGCAGGCGCTGTACCTGTCGATCGCAGCGATGGGGCTCAACCTCCTCACCGGGTTCACCGGCCAGGTGTCCATTGGTCACGGGGCATTCTTCGGGGTCGGCGCCTTCACGACGGCGATCCTGATGGTCGACCACGGCTGGACGTTCGAGGCCACCATCCCCGTCGCCGCGGTGCTGTCCGGGCTGGTCGGCATGCTGGTCGGCTTCCCGGCACTGCGGGTCCGGGGGTTGCAGCTGGCCCTGGTGACGCTGGCGCTGGCCGTGCTGTTCCCGCGCCTGGCGGCGAAGTACGTCGAGGGCTCGGGCGGCGTTCCCCTGCTGCGCCCGCGGCGCTCGGAGTTCGCCTCGCTCATCGATGGGCTCGACGACGACCAGTGGGCGTACTTCGTGTGCCTGGTCATCGCCGTCGTGCTGTTCGTGCTGGCCTGGAACCTGGTCCGGGGGCGGATGGGCAGGGCGATGGTGGCCGTGCGCGACCAGGAGATCGCCGCCACCACGGTCGGCGTGAACCTGGCGGGCACCAAGGTGGGCACCTTCGCGCTGAGCGCCGCCTACGCCGGCGTGGCCGGCTCGCTGTCGGTGATGATCGACCGGATCGCCGACGCCACCAACCCCATCCTCTACCTCCAACGTTCGATCGAGTTCCTGGTGGCGATGGTGATCGGCGGCGCCGCCACCATCCTCGGGCCGGCAGTGGGCGCCTTCCTGCTGGTGTGGCTCCGGCGCAACACCGAGGACCTGATCGAGGGCAAGGAGATCCTGGCCCCGGCGATCTTCGGCGCCGCCCTCATCGCCATCGTGTACGTGTTGCCCGAGGGGGTGGTCGGCGGTGTGCGCCGGCTGCTCGCCCGCCTGGGCCGACGGTCAGCGGGGTCGGCTGCACGTCCCGCACCCGCATCTGCTAGCGACGTGCCCAACGACAGCATCAATTCAGGAGGCTCACATGAAGAGGGGACCTAAACCTCGGTGGCTCGCGGCGTTGCTCGCGCTGACCCTGGTGGGCGCGGCCTGCAGCTCCCGCGACGACGATGACGGCGGTGCGCAGACGGAGACGGGCGGCGACGCCGCCGCAAGCTCGTCGATCGACACCGAGAACTGCGCCAGCGATCCCACGCAGGAGATCGAGGGCGACGTCATCAAGCTGGCGTCGAGCTATCCGCAGTCGGGCCTGACCGCGGCGTTCTCCGAGATCGCCCGCGGCTGGGAGTCCTACTTGGAGAAGGTCAATGCCGACGGCGGCGTGGACATCGGCGACCGGACGTTCACGTTCGAGTTCGTCGACATGGACGACCAGTACAACGCGGCGGAGACGGCGCAGAACGTCGAGGAGATGATCGGTCAGGACGGCAGCGGCGCATTCGGGACGTTCAGCGTGGTCGGCACGGCCAACAACATCGCCATTCGTGACTTCCTCGGTGACCTGTGCGTGCCCGACATGTTCGCGGCCACCGGCTCGCCGGCGTGGGGCAACCCCGACTACCCGTGGCTGATCGGCTCGACCCTGGCGCCATACACGCTCGAGGGCCAGATGTTCGCCCAGGTTCTCGCGGACCAGAAGCCCGACGCGAAGGTCGCGATGCTGGTGCAGGACGACGACTTCGGTCGGGCCTACGAGGAGGGGTTCCAGCAGGCGATCGAGGGCACCGACATCGAGGTCGTGGCCACCGAGCGGTATCCGACCGGCGCCAGCGAGGTGTCGGCGCAGATCACCAGCCTCGCCGCCTCGGGAGCCGACGCTTTCTTCAACGGTGGCACGCTGCTGGCGTGCCCGGATGCGCTCACCAAGGCGGCGGCCGCCGACTGGAAGCCCATCACCTGGGTGTCGGGCACCTGCATCTCGAAGACCCTCATGGGGCTGGCGGGCGCCGCAGCTAACGACGTCTACTCGGCGGGCAACCTCAAGGACCCGCTCAACCCCGACTGGGACGATGATCCCGCCATGCAGGAGTACCTCGACACGGTGCAGCAGTACCGGCCGGACAACTTCGATCCCGAGAACGCCATCGTCGCCTACGGCTACACGCAGGCCGCGGTGTTCGTCGAGGCGCTCAAGGCCGCCGAGGCGCCCACCCGCCTGGCGGTCATGGAGTCGCTGCACAACCTCGACGGCATCAGCGACGTCGGCCTCCTGCTGCCCGGCGTCAGCGTCACCACCGGCGAGGACGACCCGTACATGGGTGAGTCGTTGATGCTGGCGCAGTACGACTTCATCGGTGATGGGCAGCGCAACCACTTCGTCCCGCAGGGCGAACTCGTCGACTTCGAGGGCAAGACCCTCGACGTCACGCCGGAGGACCTCGTTACGGGCTGACCCCTCGACGAACATGCGGCGGTTGCGGCGGCTATAGCAGCCGCAACCGCCGCAAGTTCGGGTTCCGGTTGGCGGAACCCATCGCCTGGGGTCATACCATCCCGGGGTGACCTTTCCTCAGCGCCGGCTCCGGCGGCTGCGCAGCACGCCGGCCATGCGCCGCCTCGTGGCCGAGACCCACCTGTCGATCGACGACCTGATCGCGCCGCTGTTCGTGCGCGAGGGCATCGACGAGCCGGCGTCGATCACCTCGCTCCCTGGGGTGGTGCAGCACACCCGCGAGTCGCTCCGCAAGGAGGTGCACGAGCTGGCGCAGCTGAGCGTCCCGGCGGTCATCGTGTTCGGCGTGCCCACCCACAAGGACGCCACCGGCTCAGGTGCCTGGGACCCCGACGGCATCGTCCAGGTCGCGCTCCGCGACCTGCGGTCCGACCTCGGCGACGAGGTGGTGCTCATGGCCGACCTATGCCTCGACGAGTACACCGACCACGGCCACTGCGGCGTCGTCGACGAGCGCGGCCAGGTCGACAACGACGCCACCATCGACCTCT
>CAVQVM010000025.1:0-35607 GCA_963717085.1 uncultured bacterium | reverse complement strand
GCTGGTGCGCGTCGGCGCCGTCGTCCTCGCCGTCTTCACGCCGGTGGGCCTCATCGCCTATCTGGTCGCGTGGGCCATCGTCCCCGAGCGCCGGCCGGACGAGCCACGCGTGGTGGCGCCGCCCGCCGACCTGCCCCACCTCGGCCGGATCCCGCTGTGGCTGCTCATCGTCGGTGGGGTCCTCCTCGCCGGGGCGCTCCGCGACAATTCCTGGTGGTCGTGGTGGCCAAATGGTCCGGTCCTCGCACTGGCACTGGTCGGCCTCGGCATCTGGCTCCTCGTCCGGAACGACGACGAGGGCCCGCCGAGCGCCGGCGGTTCGCCCGGATCCGGGGTCCCCGAGGAGCCCGAGTCCAGCAAATTGAGCACGCTCGGCGGTCGTGACACTACACTGGATGTTGGTTTCGCTGAGCCCCTCGATACGAGCGAGGGCGCCGGGCCGCCGGGCGAGTTCTCTCCCCCGGTTTCGCCTTGGTGGTCCGGCGCCGAGACCGACGCCACCACCGGTGCCGCGATGCCGGCCGGTCGCCCCGCAGCGAGCGAGCGGCCGGGCCGGTCGCACGTCGCCTTGGCCTTCGTTGGCCTGCTGCTGATCGCCACCGGCCTGGCGTGGCTGCTGCACGTGCTCGACATCGCCACGCTGTCTCCGCTCGACGGCCTCGCGGCCGGACTGGTGATCGTGGGTCTGGGGCTCGTGGTAGCGGCGTGGCGCGGCCGCGCCTGGTCGCTGGTGGTCCTCGGGGTCCTGTTCGCGTCGATCATCGCCCTGGCCGAAGTGATCGACGTGCCGTTCGACGCCGGCGCCGGAGATCGGCGCGTGGTCGTCGATACCCGGAGCGAGCTGGCCGATACC
Organism: uncultured bacterium; assembly: GCA_963717085.1. Taxonomy (GTDB): domain Bacteria; phylum Actinomycetota; class Acidimicrobiia; order Acidimicrobiales; family VFJN01; genus DASQUK01. The sequence goes on along the minus strand of CAVQVM010000025.1, from coordinate 34,754 downwards.
CACGAGCTGTTCGCGGGCGGGCTGACGCTCGACCTGCGCCGTGCCCCGCTGACCGACGGCACCAGCACGATGGAGGCCGCCGTCGGCATGGGCACGCTGCGCGTGATCGTCCCCCGCGACGCCAGCGTCGAGGTCGACGCCAAGGTCAAGGCCGGCAACATCGACGGCGACCTGGCTCCCTCCCCCGACGAGGGAGGGGTCGACTTGCACGAGACGTTCCACGCCGGCCCGCGCCAGCGAGTGCCCGACCTCCGCCTCGACCTGCGGGTGGGCGTCGGCGAGGTGGAGGTCGACCGTGCCTAGGCACCGCTTCGACCCGGTGGCATTCGTCTTCGGCGCGGTCTTCTTCGCCGCCGGCCTGATCGTGCTGGCCGGCGGCGAGTTGATCGACGAGGGCCGGGCGCTGATCCCGGCCGGGCTGATCGCCCTCGGTGTCGCACTGCTGGTCCACGTGGGCCGGCGGGGCCGTCCACCGGCCCCGGCCGGGGCCGTGGCCCCGCACGCGCCGCAGGTCGCCGACGACCGGGACCTCGACGCCCTCTTCGCCCCGGTCGACGACGCGCTCGCCGACTGGGATCGGGCGAACGCCGGCGCGACCCCTGCGGACGTCGCCGCCCCCGCCACCGACGCCACCGATGACGCGGACGTCACCGACGCCTCCGACGGAACCGAGGTCGACTCCACCGACGCCAGCGACGCCACCGACGTCGACATCACGGAGGTCGACCCCAGCGGGACCGACGCCACCCCGACCAATCCCGAGGTCGACGTCACCGAGGTCGTCGACCCGACCGAGCGATACCCCCGACGGGAGCCGGAATGAGCGAGGACGTCAGGTCGCCAGGACGGCGCGGGCGACCAGATCGGTGCCGAATGCCGTGAGGATCGCCAGGTACAACAGGCCCGTCGCCGCCATCACCGCCGAGTAGTAGCGCTCCCGCAGGGCGGCGCGGGTCACGATCACCAGCCCGATCGTGGCCACCGCGCAGGCGACCCAGAACCAGCCGAGCGTGCCGCCGTAGCCGTCGTCGATGCTGCCGCTCAGCACGGACCCCATTCCGGTCGGCCACAGCAGCGCGACCACCTCGAAGGGCCAGATGATGGCCGTCCATCGGACCATCTCCAGGAGCGGCCCCCGGGTCAGCCCCGGCTGCACGAGGTACCAGTGGCCCAGGAGCATGCCGTCGGAGATGGATCCGAGAAACGCTGCCCCCACCAGCACCCGCACCACCGACAGCAGCGCCGGATCGCCGGCGGCGATGCCGGCCGCCACCAGTCCCGGCACCCCGACGACCGGCGCGATCAGGTCGAGCACCGGCGGGAACTCGGCGGCGTCCGCATCCGGGCCGTCGGTGCGCCGGTCGATCCCGGTCATGGCCGCCACCCGCGCGGAGCGCCGCTCGATCCGCTCCCGCTCCCCTGCCACGCCGGCCTTGCGCCGGACCACGGAGACCGTCAACGCCACGGCCGCGGCCATGGCAACGGCCAGCGCCGACGCCTCGCGCACCGGCACCGGGTCGAGCCATGCGCCCGCGACGAAGGCGCCCAGCGCCATCACGCCGTAGACGCTGCGCAGCAGCCAGCCGTAGCCGATGCCGACCTGGCGCCGGCGGGTTGTGACCCACAGGAACAGCAGTCCGCCGACGGACCACTGCAGCAGCACGGTGGCGGCGTCGAGGCGGATCACGGGCCGGAGGGTAGGACCGAGACGCGTCTTTGAAGAAAAGCCGGTGCACAGCCCCCGAGGATCTTCAAAGACGAGTTAGGCGTCGACGACCGCCAGCCCGTGGTCGGCTCGGTTGAGCTCGTCGGGCCCCGCCTCGGTGGCCACGACGATGTCCTCCAGGCGCAGCCCGAACCGGCCGGGCACGTAGATGCCGGGTTCGATCGAGAACGCGTGCCCGGGCGCCAGCGGCGCGGCGTTGCCCGCCACGATGTAGGGGTCCTCGTGCGCCTCGACGCCGATGCCGTGGCCGGTGCGGTGGATGAACCGGTCGCCGTGGCCGGCGTCGGCGATGATGCGTCGGGCCGTCGCGTCCACCGCCTCGCACGGGGTGCCGACCGTGGCGGCGGCGGCCGCCGCCCGCTGGGCCTCGTGCAGCACGGCATAGGCCTCCGCGACCTCGGCCGGCGGCTCGCCCACGTGGACGCAGCGGGTGATGTCGCTGCAGTAACCCACGCCGTCGCCGTCGAGCATGGTGCCGCCGAAGTCGCAGAGTACGACGTCGCCCCCCCGGATCACCCGGTCGGCCGCCTCGTGATGGGGGCTGGCCGCGTTCTCGCCCGCGGCCACGATGGCGAAGTTCACGTGCTGGTGGCCCTCGGCCACGATGCGGCGCCCGAGGTCGGCGGACACGTCGGCCTCGGTGCGCCCGACCAGCGGGATGGCGCCCGCCTGCAGGTCGGCCGCGACCCGGTCGACGGCCTCGGCGGCCCGGCGCAGGGCCTCGACCTCGGCCTTGTCCTTGACCGCCCGGAGGGGTCCGAGGACCGTGCCGGCGGGGACGAACCGCGCCGCCGGCAACGCGGCCTGGAGACCGAGCACGAAGCGCGCCCACGTGTGGTCCCCGACCGCCACGGTGGTGGCACCGCCCACCAGCCCGGCGACGATGGCGATCGGATCGTGGGTCTCCTCCCAGGCGTGCAGCGCGAACACCTCGGGCCGTTCGACCACCCGCGGCGCCTCGAGCCGGGGAACCACGAGCGTGGCGTCGCCATCCCGAGGCAGCACCAGCATCGTCAGCCGCTCCAGGGGCATCGCCGTGTAGCCGGTGAGGTACGGCAGGTCGGGCCCGACCGACAGCAGCAACACGTCGACGCCGAGCGCGGCCATGCGCCTGCGGGTCCGGTCGGCACGTTCACTGAGCATGCGAACCATCGTACGGGTGCGCCTCCGCCCGCCTGCCGGCGGCCGGCGGGCACTCAGTGAGTCCCGGCCACCGCCATGCCACCGGTGGCGGCCGCTCCCGCGGCCTGGCGGGCGTGATAGCTGGAACGCGTCAGCGGGCTCGACTCGACGTGGGGGATCCCCATCGCCTCGCCGGCCTCGCGGTACCGGTCGAAGGTCGCCGGCTCGACCCACCGGGCGACCGGCAGGTGGTGGGTGGTCGGCCGGAGGTACTGGCCGATGGTCACGATGTCGACGCCGACGGCCCGCAGGTCGGCCAGCGTCGCCAGCACTTCGTCGTCGGACTCGCCCATCCCCACGATCAGGCCCGACTTGGTCACCAGCCCGGCCTCCTCGGCCCGGGCCAGCACCGCCAGGCTGCGTGCGTATCCGGCCGACGGGCGCACCGCACGCTGCAGGCGGGGGACGGTCTCGACGTTGTGGTTCAACACGTCGGGCCTGGCGGCCGCGATCGTCGCCAGGGAGGCCTCGTCGCCCTTGCAGTCGGGGACCAGCACCTCGACCTGCACCCCCGGCGTGCGCCGCCTGATGGCCCGGATCGTCTCCGCGAAGGCCCCTGCGCCCCCGTCGTCCAGGTCGTCCCGCGCCACGGCGGTCACCACGGCGAAGCCCAGGCCCATCCGCTCGACCGCCTCGGCCACCCGCTCGGGCTCCGAGGCGTCGAGCGGTTCGGGGTGCCGGGTGTCGACCAGGCAGAACCCGCACGCCCGCGTGCAGCGCTCGCCGTTGATCATGAACGTGGCCGTACCGTCGGCCCAGCACTCGAAGATGTTCGGGCAGCCGGCCTCCTCGCACACGGTGACCAGGCCCAGGTCGCGCATCGTGTGCTTGAGCCGGAGGTATCCGGGAGCGGTGCGGAAGGTCGACCGCAACCAGGGTGGCTTCCGGGTGGCGATCTGGAGTCCCTCGGTGACGCCCGCCTCCGTCAGCCGGCCCTGGAGCCGGACGGGAACCGTCTCTCCCGGGCCCTCGCCCCGGCTGAATGCCGACAGGTCGGCGGGCGAGTGACGCCAGACGACGTCCTGGCGATCGGCGTCGTCGCCCTTGCCCCAGAGCACCGTCGCCCGCGCCGCCACGACGTCGACGACCTCGCCCATCCCGACGTCGATGCCCTCGTCGGCCAGCGACGTCACCCGCTTGTCGGGGATCCCGCACGGCACGATGTAGCCCCAATAGCGCATGTCGGGCGCGACGTTGAGGGCGAAGCCGTGCATCGAGCGCCCCCGCGTGAGCCGCACGCCGATGGCGGCGATCTTGCGGGGGTCGGCGCCGTCGGGATCGACCCAGACGCCGGGGTACTCCCGCAGCCGGCCGACGTTGGGCAGGCCGAGGTCCGTCAGAGTGTCGATGAGCAACTGCTCGACCGACCGCACGTACGCGACGGTGTCCGCCAACCCATGCTCCGTACGACCGCGCTTGGCCGGCAGCGAGACGATCGGGTAGCCGACGAGCTGGCCGGGCCCGTGGTAGGTGACGTCACCGCCCCGATCGGTGCGGACCAACTCGGCGCCCACGTCGGCCGGCGGCACCAGCACGTGGCGCATGTCGGCCCGCTTGCCGAGCGTGTAGACGTGCGGGTGCTCGAGCAGGAGCAGGTGGTCGTCGGGCGACGAAGCGTGCATCCCCCGCTGAAGCGCCCACGCCTCCCGGTAGGGCACCCGACCGAGCCAGCGGATCCGCAGCGTCATATGTCAGGCGAGCTCGGGCGCCCAGTCGCGGGTCTCGATGATCTCCTTGATCTCCCGCAGGAACGAGGCGGCGTAAGCCCCGTCGAACGCCCGGTGATCCCAGGTGAGCGTGATGTTGCCCACCGAGTGGATGGCGATGCCCTCGCTGCCGTCGGGCAGGTCGACGACCACCGGCCGCCGCTTCACCCCGTCGGTGGAGACGATCGCCACCTGCGGCTGGTTGATGATCGGCAGCGTCATCGTCGTGCCGAACGGGCCGGGGTTGGTGATCGTGAACGTCCCGCCGGCGATGTCGTCGGGCCCGAGTTGCTTGGCCCGCGCCCGGCGCGCCAGGTCGCTGATCTCGCGCGCCAGGGCCCGCATCCGCTTGCCGTCGGCGTCGTGGATGACGGGCACCATCAGCCCCTTGAAGTCGAGGTCGACGGCGATGCCGAGGTTGACGTAGTTGTGCACGATCAGCTCGTTCTCGCCGAAGCTGGCGTTCACCTCGGGGTACTCCCGGACAGCGTCGACCACTGCCCGGCTGATGAACGGGAGATACGTGAGGCTGAAGCCCTCGGCGGCCTTGAACGCCTCGCGCTCAGCGGACCGCACCCGCTCGACACCCTCGAAGTCCACCTCGATCGACGCGTACACGTGCGCCGAGGTCTGCTTCGAGCGGGTCATGTGCTCGGCGGTGCGCCGCCGGATGTTGGTGTGGGCGATGGTCGTGTCGCGCTCCCCGGCCCGTGCCACCGGCTGGGCGGCCGGCGCGGGCGCCGCCGCGGGGGCCTGTGCCGCCGCGGGCGCCGCTGGCTGCGCGGGCTGGACCGGCGCTGGCTGGGCGGGCGCGGCGGGTGCCGCCGCGGCCGCGACCGCGCCGCCCTGGTCCAGAACCGACAGCACGTCGTTGCGCGTGATGCGCCCGCCCGGGCCCGTGCCCACGATGGCGGCGGGGTCGAGGTTGTTCTCGGAGATGAGGCGGCGCACCACGGGTGACAGGAGCCGCCCGTTGCTGGCCGGCGCACCCTCGGCGGCCGGAGCCGGGGCAGCGGCGGCAGGGGCCTGGGTGGCGGCCGGCGCCTCGGTGGCGGGGGCCTCGGTGGCGGCCGGCGCCGCGAGAGGTTCTTGGCGTCGTTCTGGTTGCTCGGCAACCGGTTCTGCACCAGGAACGGGCTCCGGCTCGGCCTTGGCGGGCGCCTCGGGCTCCGCCTGCGCCGGCGCCTCCGGCTCGGCGGCCTCGGCCTGCTCGGCCGCGGGGGCCTGCTCGGCGGCCGGCGCTTGATCGGTCGCCTCGCCCCCGCCGGCGGGGGCGTCGCCGATGCGGGCCAGCACGACCCCGACGTCGACGGTCTCGCCCTCCGGCACCAGGATCTCGGACAGCACGCCGGTCACCGGGGACGGCACCTCGGAGTCGACCTTGTCGGTCGACACCTCGAACAGCGGCTCGTCCTCGGCGACCTGCTCGCCGACCTGCTTGAACCACTTGGTGATCGTGCCCTCGGTGACCGTCTCACCGAGTTGCGGCATCTGGATGTCGGCCATCAGTCCTCTCGATCAATGAAGCCGGCGGCCGGTCATGTCGAGCACGGTGTCGCCGAACGCCTCCGACAGCGTGGGGTGCGGCTGGATGAAGTGGGCGACCTCGTCGATGGTCGCTTCCCAGTTGACCGCCAGGTAACCCTGGCCCAGCTGCTCGGTCACCCACGGCCCGACCATGTGCACGCCGAGGATCTGGCCCGCCCGCCCGTCGGGGCCCTTGGCGGCGATGATCTTCACCAGCCCCTCCTGCTCGCCGATGATCTTGGCCCGGCTGTTGGCGCTGTAGCGGTGCTTGGAGGCGACCACGTCGAATCCGGCCTCCTTGGCCGACTCCTCGGTGTGCCCGGCGAATGCGACCTCGGGCTGGCAGTAGATACCCCACGGGACCCGCCCGTAGTCGATGGGCACCGCCGGCTCGCCGAGGATGTCGGTGATCGCGACGATCGCCTCCGCGAAGCCGACGTGCGCCAACTGGGGCGTGTCGATGCAGTCGCCAATCGACCAGACACGCTGCTCGCCCGTCCGGCACAGCTCGTCGACCACGACGAAGCCACGGTCGTCGACCTGCACGCCAGTGCCGTCGAGGCCGAGGTCGGCGGTGGCGGGCTTGCGCCCGACCGACATGACGACCACCTCGGTCTTGATCGGGTCGCCGCCCTCGACGGTCACGACCGTGCCGCCGTCCGTCGGCTCGTGGCCGGTGACCTTGACGCCCGTACGGACGTCGATCCCCCGCTTCTTGAACGACCGCTCCACCACCTGCGCTGCGTCCTTGTCGACGCCGGGCAGGATCTTCGGCAAGACCTCGAGCACAATCACCTGGCTGCCCATGTCGGCCAGCATCGAGGCGAACTCGCAGCCGATCGCCCCGCCGCCGATGATGACGGCGGTTCCCGGCACCTCCGGGATCGACAGCAGCTCGTCGGAGGTCATGACGATCTTGCCGTCGATGTCGAACCCGGGGATGGTGCGGACCTCGGACCCGGCGGCGATGATCACGGCGTCGCCGGTGACCTCGACGTCGCCCGACTCGCCTCCGGAGATCGAGACCCGTCGACCGTCGTGGAGCCGGCCGTGGCCGCTGTAGATCGTGACCTTGCGGCCCTTGAGCAGCGTCGTGACGCCGCCCACGAGCTCGTCGACGACGGCCTGCTTGCGCTGCATGGTCACCGACCAGTCCACCTCGGGCTCGCCGGCGTTGACGCCGAACGCGGCCGCTTCGCGCACGGTCCGGTAGACGTGCGCGGTCTCGAGCAGCTCCTTTGCGGGGATGCAACCGACGTTGAGGCAGGTGCCGCCGATCCAGCGCTTCTCGACCAGGGCCACGTTGAGCCCGGCGCTGGCGCCGTAGAGCGCAGCCGCGTAGCCGCCGGGACCGCCGCCGATGACGACGACATCGAAATGATCGGCCGTGGGAACCACCTCCAGGATCGAGTGGTGGGCCGTACGACGTGACTCTACCGGCCGGATCCCACCCGTTGACCGGGCCGGCGGGGCGCCGCGCGCAGAGCCGTTCAGAGCACGAGGGCGAGCTGGATGGCGAAGGCCACCAGGATGGCTAGGCCGCAGATGAGGGCCGCGATGATCAGGCGCCGGGTGCTCATGCCTAGCCCCGAACGCTACGCCCACGACGAACTAGCGGCGGATCCCCGGTGCCATGGCATCCACGGGCGCCGCAGGTTCACAAGCCCCGGTGCCCGCGGCTCGCGGGCTACGGTGCGCGCCGCATGCCCGCGCCCGCCCAACTCACGGACGCCTACGCACGCCACCTCGAGGACCTGCTCGCCGAGCTAGGCCGCAGGCACGGGGTCCCGGGGGCCGTGTGCGGAGTGCTGTCCGGCGACCAGACGACGGTCGCCACGTGGGGCGTGGCCAACGCGGCCACGGGCGTCGAGGTCACCCCCGACACGCTCTTCCAGCTCGGCTCGCTCAGCAAGCTGTACACAACCACGCTACTGCTGCAGGCGCAGGCGGCGGGGCTCGTGTCGCTCGACGAGCCCGTGCGCGCCCAGCTGCAGGAGTTCTCGGTGGCGGACCCGGGCGCCACCATCGAGATCACGCTGCGACACCTGGTCACCCACACGAGCGGCATCGAGGGCGACCACCTGATCGACACGGGCTGGAACGACGACGCCCTGCAGCGCTACGTGGCCACCGTCGCCGGCCTGGGGCAGATCCATCCCCCCGAGGAGACGTACAGCTTCTGCAACACGGGCTTCGGCGTGGCCGGTCGCCTGCTCGAGGTGGCCACCGGCGACCACTTCGATCGGGTCCTCCGGCGCCGGCTGGCGCGACCGCTCGGCTGCCACACGACGCTCACGCTGCCCCAGCACCTGCTGATGCACCGGGTGGCGGTCGGCCACGTCCACACGCCGGGCGGCGCCGCAGCCCGCCAGCAGCGCTGGTCGCTCGCCCGTTCCAACGGCCCGATGGGGGGCGTCATGGCGCCCGCCGCCGACGTGCTCGCCTTCGCCCGGCTGCACGTCGAGGAGGGGCGGGGTCCCGACGGAAGCGACCTGCTGGTGCCGGCGGCGATCGCCGAGATGCAGGAGCCCCAGGTGGAGTCGCCGCTTCCCGGCGAGGACCAGGCGCTGGGGTGGACGGTGCGCCACTGGGGCCCGCTCGTCTGCCTGGGCCAGGATGCCGACACCATCGGCCAGCGGGCATTTCTGAGGGTCGTGCCCGAGCGGCGCTTCGCGCTGTGTGTCCTGACCAACAGCCCCCCGGGCGCCGCGCTGGTGCGGGAGTTGATCCCCCGCGTCGCTGCCGACCTGCTCGACGTCGACGCGTCGCCGGTCGTCGCCGCCGCGTCGGCATCACCGCCGCTGGACTCGGAGCGCCTTCGCGGCGGCTACGAGCGGCTGCACCAGCGGGTGGAGGTGAGCCCGGACCCCGACACCGGCCGCCTCGTCGCCGACGCCGAGCCGTCGGGGGTCCTCGGCGCCCTCGGCCTCGGGCCCATGCGCCTCGAGCTCCGGCCCATGGATGCCGAGGCCGGCGCCTTCCTCGCGCTCGACCCCCGCGCCGGCGTCGACGAAGTGGTCGTGTTTGCATGGCCGGGCGATGCCGACGCCGACGCCTCCGGCATCTACATCGACGGCCGCCTCCACCGCCGCATGCCCTAGCTAGCGCGGTCGCTTCACGCGCCGGTGAGGATGGACTGCACCTCGTCGATGCTGTCGGCGGTCACCAGCACCAGCACCTCGTCGCCGGGTAGCAACCGCGTGTCACCCCGGGGGACCACCACGCGGTCGTTGCGCAACACCGCCACCACCGTGGAGTCGCGGGGGAAGTCGAGGCCCACGACCTCGTGGTTGGCGGCCGGGCTCTCACTGGCCAGCGTCACCTCGATGAGGCTGGCCCGGCCGCCCTCGAACGAGAGCAGGCGCACCAGCGACCCGACGCTCACCGCCTCCTCCACCAGCGCGGTCAGCAGGTGCGGGGTCGACACCGCCACGTCGACCCCCCAGTTCTCGTTGAACAGCCATTCGTTCTTGGGGTTGTTGACCCTGGCCACGACCCGCGGGACGGCGAACTCCTGCTTGGCCAGCAGGCTGATGACCAGGTTGTCCTCGTCGTCCCCGGTGACCGCAGCCACCACGTCGGCGTCGGTCAGCCCGATGCTGCGGAGGCTGTCGACCTCGCAGGCGTCGGCCACGTGCCAGGTGGCCCCGGCGGGGTACCCGGTCGAGCTCATGCGGGTCACGTGGTCGCCGTCCTGCTCGATGATGTGCACCTCGTGGCCGGCCCGCTGCAGCTCGTCGGCGATGAAGCTGCCGACGGCGCCGCCACCGGCGATGACGACCTTCACTGGTGGACGCCCCCGCTGGTCTGCGCGCCGCCCAGGTGCTCGTCGACGTCGGACACGTGCCCGATGGCGACGGCGAGGTAGACGATGTCGCCGTCCTGGGTGACGAGGTCCGGCGTGGCGATCTGGGCCGTACCCATGCGGGCCACGGCCACCGTCCGGGCCACACCCGGGATCTCGATCTCACCCAACGGGCGGCCGGCCCAGCTCGCCGCCACTTCCCGCTCCACCAGGACGACCCCGGCGCTCGGATCGATCCAGTCGCTCTCCTCGGCCTCGGGGATCAACCGCCGCACCACACGGTCGATCGTCCACTGCACCGTGGCGATCGTGGGGATCCCCAGTCGCTCGTAGATGATCGCCCTCCTGGGGTCGTAGATGCGGGCGACGACCCGCTCGATCCCGAACGTCTCGCGGGCCACCCGGGCGATGAGGATGTTGGAGTTGTCGCCGCTGGTCACCGCCGCGACCGCGTCGGCGTCGTGGATGCCCGCCTCCTCCAGCCGCTCCCGATCGAAGCCGACGCCGACGACCTGCTTGCCCGCGAAGCCGCTGTGCAGCCGCCTGAACGCACGGGGGTCCTTGTCCACGATGGCGACCGAGTGACCCTTGTCCTCGATGATGCGGGCGAGCCCCGAGCCGACCCGCCCACAGCCCACGATCACCACGTGCATTATTTCCCGCTCTTGCTGCTACGCAGCGGGCCGCTCGGGCTCCGGCGTGTTGCTTGTCCGCTCCCCCGGCCGCTCGGGCCGGGCTCGCTCTCTCGCCCTCCGGGACGCTCGCTCATGGCCGGCGAAACTACTTCACTGCCCCGAGAACTCCTCCACTGACCTGGTAGCACCGTTCCATGAAAAGCATGGCGCCCTTGCGTCGCCCTGCTGTTGTAAGGCATCCTTATCGGCTCATGAGTAGCCCTATTTCTGAGCTGCAGCGGCAAGGCGCGACGCGCCGATGATCGTCTGCCACTGCCAGGTCGTGTCCGACAAGACGATCCGGGCCGAGATCGAGTCCGGCGCCTGCACCGTGGGCGAGTTGGCCCGACGCTGCGGTGCCGGTGCGTGCTGCGGCGGCTGCCGGCCCACGATCGGCGCGCTCCTCGCCGGCCACGCGCCGTTCCCCGCGGCCGAGCCCGCTCAGCCCGCGGCCTAGCTCGGCACGAGACCACTAGCCTCCCGGGCTGTCGTCGCCGTCCGGAGGCACACCCAGATGCATGCGCCCCCCGAGATCATCGAGCTGCTCAACGACGTGCTGACCGCCGAGCTCACGGCGGTCAACCAGTACTTCGGGCACGCCAAGATGCAGGCCAACTGGGGCTACCACCGCCTGGCCGAGCACGCCCGCAACGAGTCGATGGACGAGATGCGTCACGCCGACGAGCTGATCGAGCGCATCCTCTACCTGGAGGGCATGCCCAACCTGCAGCGCCTCGGCTCGGTGCGGCTCGGAGAGGACCCGGTCGAGCAGTTACGCCTCGACCTCGAGCTCGAACGGGAGGCACTGGCCCGGTTCAACCGCGGGATCGCGCTGGCCGTCGAGCACGGTGACAACGGCACCCGCCACCTCCTGGAGAGGATGCTCACCTCCGAGGAGGACCACGTCGACTGGCTCGAGACGCAGCTCGGCCTGGTCGAGTCCCTGGGCGAGCAGCTCTACCTCAGCGAGCAGCTACACACCTGAGCGATCACGCAGCAGGTCGCGGATCTCCGTGAGCAGCGCGGCCTCGTCGGACAGCTCCTCCGGCTCGGGCTCCCCGCCCCGGCGCCTGCGCTCGTTCAGCACGTTGATGGGCTTCACGATGAAGAAGAAGACCGCAGCTGCGATGAGCAGGAACTGGATGATGGCGTTGATCACCTCGCCGTACTCGAACGTGCTGCCGTTGATCGTGAAGTCGAGGTCGCTGAAGTCGTTGCCCCCGATCATCCCGATCAGCGGCGTGATCAGCCCCGAAACGATGGCGTTGATGATCGCGGTGAAGGCGAGGCCGATGATCACCGCAACGGCCAGGTCGATCACATTGCCGCGCGTGATGAACTCCCGGAACTCCTTGTAGACGTCGGTCACCGCTCGTCCTCCCGATGGTTTGGGTGGCTGCCGGGTCGGCGTCGTACCGTACCCAGCCACCAACGGCCAGGGAGGGTTCAGTGGAGGTCGCCATCACGGGCGTCGGCGGGCTGATCGGATCCGCACTGGCACGTTCGCTGCGGGCCGACGGCCACGTGGTGCGGCCGCTCGTCCGCCCGGCGTCGAATGGTGCCCCGAGCGCGGCTGCGATCCGCTGGGACCCGACGGCGGGCACGATCGAGTCGGACGCGCTCGAGGGGATCGACGCCGTCGTGCACCTCGCCGGCGCCGGGATCGGCGACAAGCGCTGGTCGCCGGCGCGCAAGCGCGAGATCCGCGAGAGCCGGGTACGGGGCACCGACCTCCTGGCCCGCACACTGGCCGGGCTGTCCCGCCCACCGGGCGTGTTCGTCTGCGGCTCGGCCGTCGGCTTCTACGGCGACCGGGGCGACGAGGTGCTCACCGAGCAGTCCACACCGGGGACCGACTTCCTTGCCGGGGTCGTGCAGGCGTGGGAGGCGGCGGCCAAGCCGGCGGCGGACGCCGGGATCCGCACCGTGTTCCTGCGCAACGGGGTCGTCCTTGCCGCCGACGGCGGCATGCTGCCCCGGCTCGTGACCCTGTTCCGGCTCTTCGTCGGCGGGCGGCTGGGATCGGGCCGCCAGTGGCTGAGCTGGGTGTCGATCGACGACGAGGTGGGTGTCATCCGGTTCCTGTTCGACCGCGCCGACACCTCGGGGCCGGTCAACGTGACCGGCCCGGCCCCGGCGACCAACGCCCAGTTCACCAAGGCCCTGGGCGCGGCCCTCCAGCGTCCCACCGTGGTGCCCGTCCCGGCGGTCGGTCCCCGCCTGGTCCTCGGCCGGGAGATGGCCGACGAGCTCCTGTTCGTCAGCCAGCGGGCGGTGCCCACCGCGCTCACCGCCGCCGGTTACCGGTTCACGCATGCCGACGTCGCGACCGCCCTACGCGCCCTGGTCGGCGATCGGCGGTGAACGCACCCGGTCCCGGGACGGCAGGCGGCCGGCCCGGCGTGGCGGCCTTCGACTTCGACGGCACCCTCACCCGGCGCGACACCCTGGTGCCCTTCCTCCGCCGGGCCTGCGGCCCTTGGCCGATCGTGCGGGCGGCCATCGCGGCACGTGGCGCCCGGGGCCGTGATGCGTTCAAGGTGGCGCTCGTCGGCCGGCTGTTCCGGGGATGGCCTGCGGAGCGCCTGGACACCCTGGGGCACGCCTATGTGCCCACGCTGCTCGCCGCGCTGCGCCCCGGATCCCGGGAGCGCGTGGACTGGCACCGCCGGCACGGGCACGCCGTGGTGATCGTCTCGGCCTCGCTCGGCGCATATCTGCGGCCGCTCGCCGACCACCTCGGGATCGACGACGCTCTGGCGGTCGAGTTCGTCGCGGACGCCGCGGGCAAACTGACCGGCGAGGTGGTGGGGGGCCTCAACAACCGGGGTCCGGAGAAGGTGGCACGGCTCCGAGCCTGGGTCGATGCTCGGTTCGGGCCCGGTACCGACGTCGCGCTCTGGGCCTATGGCGACTCGCCGGGAGACGCCGAGCTGTTGGCAATGGCCGACCATCCCACGTGGATCGGGCGCCCGGCCCCGCGGACCGGGCGGGCCTACTGGGCGGTGCTCACTTCGGCTGCATGCGCACGCCGCCGTCGACCCGGATGACCTCGGCGTTCATGTAGCTGTTGGAGAGCAGCTCGGTGGCCATGCTGGCGAACTCGCCGGCGGTGCCCAGGCGGTCGGGGAACAACACGTCACGCTTGAGCCTCTCCTTGAACTGCTCGCTGGCCTCGCCCTGGCCGTAGATCGGCGTGTCGATTAGCCCCGGCGCGATGCAGTTGACCCGGATGCCGACCACCGACAGGTCGCGGGCGATGGGCAAGGTCATGCCCACGACGCCACCCTTCGACGCCGAGTAGCTCGCCTGGCCGATCTGCCCGTCGAAGGCGGCCACCGAGGCCACGGTCACGATGGCGCCCCGCTCACCGTCGGCCAGCGGCTCGGTCCGTGACATCGCGGTCGCGGCCAGGCGGATGCAGTCGAACGTGCCGATGAGGTTGATGTCGACGACCTTGCGGAACAGGCCGAGGTCGTGGGCCGACTCGTACTGCCCGTCCTTGCCGATCGTGCGGGTCGCCCAGCCGATGCCGGCGGCGGTGACCAGCGCCCGCAGCGGGCCGAGCTCCCCGGCTGCGTCCACGGCGGCGATGACCTGCTCGGTCTGGGTGACGTCGCAGGGGACGAACAGGCCGTCGAGCTCCTTGGCGAGGGATTCGCCCTTGTCCTGTTGGCGGTCGAGGTCGGCGATGACAACCTTGGCGCCGCGCCCGGCGAGCGCCTGCGCGGTGGCGGCGCCCAGGCCCGAGGCGCCGCCGGTGACGATGGCAGAGGTCCCGTTCAGCTCCATCCGAAGGACTGTATTGACTGCCCGGTCAAGCAGGCGAACCGTGCCCGCTCAGGAGCGGGCGTCGCCGGCGTAGTAGCGCTCGGCCAGCGCCCAGGCGTCCTGGGCTCCCGTCACGTACAGGTCGGTGTGGCCGTCGAGGTCGAAGTCGGCGGCCACGCAGCCATTGCCCTGCATCGCCACGTCGGCGCCGGAGTCATCGCTGACGTCCACGAACGAGCCCTCGACGTTGTGGAACAGCGCGTCCGCGGGAGGCCGCCCGCCTCCTCCCAACGGCCGGCCTCCCGTGCGGAGTAGGAGTTGACGGCGTAGAGGTCGAGCCAGCCGTCGGCGTCGTAGTCGAGCCAGCAGACCCCCGCACCCTGCATCGCCGCCGGCTCGGGGGTCACGCCCCAGTGGAACGCCCCGTGCTGGAAGTCCAGCCCGACGTCGGCGGCGACATCGACGAGCTCGATCCGCGACGGCCCCGGTCGCGCGTCCGTGGTGGTCGCCGCCGAGGGCCGGGACCCCGGGGGGGCCCGACGCGTCGTCGTCCCGGTCCGCCGGGTCCGACGAGCGAGCGGCCATCACCAGCGCGGCGACGATCGCCGCGCCGATCAGGCGACCAGCGTTCACACCACGCCGCGCGCCGCCCGGCGGCGCGTCGACAGGGCGTCGACGAGCACGGCGGCGAGCAGGACCAGGCCGGTGATCACGAACCTCGTGCCGGTGGCCAGGTTGAGCAGCCCCATGCCGTTCTCGATTCCGATGATCACCAGCGCGCCGAGGAGGGCCGAGACGACGCGACCTCGCCCCCCGAAGAGGCTGGTGCCACCGATGACGGCGGCGGCGATGACGTTCAGCAGCAGGTTGCCACCGCCGGTGTTGGTGGCCACCGACCGCAGGCGGGAGGCGAGGATGATCCCGCCGAGGCCCGCCATGAACCCGGCGATCATGAAGACCGCGATCCGCACGCGGTCGACGTTGATGCCGGCCCGGCGGGCGGCCTCGGCGCTGCCGCCGACCGCGTAGACGTGCCGCCCGAACCGGGTGCGCGACGCCACGAACGACCAGAACACCAACAGGAGCAGCATTAACACTGTCACCTGCGGGACGCCTCGGTCGTGGTTGGCGTAATAGACGGCGGCGAACGTGACGGCGGCGAGGCCGGCCACCTGTAGAACGATCACGACGCCTGGCTTGGCGTCGAGGCCCCGGGCCCGGCGCGAGCGCGCCGTCAGGGCCTGCGACAGCGCGTAAGCGGCAACGCCGACAGCGCCCACCACCCAGCCGGCGGCGTCGCTGAGGAAGTCGTTGGCGATGCCGATGACGGTGTCGTCCTGGATCCGAATGGTGCCGGAGGTCGAGTACTCCGTCGTCATGATCAGGACGACCCCGGACCAGATCAACAGACCCGCCAGTGTGACGACGAACGACGGCACCCCCGCCTTGGTGATCACCAGCGCCTGCAGCAGGCCGATCAAGGTGGTCACGAGCAGCCCAACGGCGACGGCGGCCCACCATGGCCAGTCCGACTCGCCGGGCCGCAACAACAGCGTCATCGTGACACCACCCACGGCGCTGACGAATGCCACCGACAGGTCGATCTCGCCGATCAGCAGCACGAACACGACCCCGATGGCGATCGTGGCGATGTGGGCCATCTGCAGGAGCAGGTTGGTGAAGTTGCGTTCGGTGAAGAACGTGTCGTCGAGCGTGCCGAACACGAGGCCGATGACGACCAGCCCGACGATGATCGGGAGCGAGCCCAGCTCGCCGGCGCGCACCCCCTGCCACCAGCGCCGCACGTACCCGCCGAACGTCTCGACCGGCGCCTCGAGCGCGGGCTGCGTGGCGGCCGGCAGCGGCTCCTCGGGGGTCACGACGGGCTCGGCGTCCGCGTCGGTGCCCGGCTGCGACTCGGTGCCTGGATCGACCGTCATGGCTCAGCGACTCCGGCGTCGGCCATTCCCGGTACGTGCTCGATCGTGCCGGCCGTGATCGCCTGGACCACCTCCTGCTGGGTCGTCTCCGCCCGATTCAGCACGGCCACACGTTGCCCGAGGCGCAGGACTGTGATCCGGTCGGCGACCTCGAAGACGTCGTGGAGGTTGTGCGAGACGATGACCACCCCCAGGTCGCGGTCGGCCAGGCGACGCACCAGGTCGAGCACCTGACGCGTCTGCGCGACGCCGAGCGCGGCCGTGGGCTCGTCGAGGATGAGCAGCCTCGAGTTCCACATGACCGACTTGGCGACGGCGACGGCCTGCCGCTGGCCACCCGACAGGCCGGCCACGGTCTGGCGTACGGACCCGAGCGTGGTCACCGACAGGCCCTCGAGCGTCTCCTCAGCGGCGTGCTCCATGCTCGACTCGTCGAGCACGAAGCCCCGGCGTGTGCGCTCCCGGCCGAGGAACATGTTGGCCGTGACATCGAGGTTGTCCGCCAGCGCCAGGTCCTGGTAGACGACCTCGATGCCCAGCCGGGCGGCGTCCCTCGGGCCATGGATGTTGACGGGCGCCCCCTCGAAGCGCACGTTCCCCTCGTCGAAGGGGTAGATCCCGACGACGCACTTGACGAGCGTCGACTTGCCGGCCCCGTTGTCGCCGACGAGCGCCATCACCTCCCCGGCGTTGATCTCGAAGTCGACGCGGTACAGGGCCTGTACCGCGCCGAATGCCTTCGAGACCCCCTCACACTCCAGGAGAGGGCTTGCGGTCACGAGGGCGCCTCGTGACCGGCCGCCCGTGCGACCGCCAGGGAGCCGGGCGGCGATGGGGTCCGGGGGCGCAGCCCCCGAGAGGTTGCCGTCACGAGTTCTGCTGGCAGAACTCGGTGCTGGCGACGTCGCCGGTGCAGAGCTCCTCGACCGTGCGGAACTCGTCCGCGATCACGGTGTCGGCCACGTTGTCGACGGTCACCCCGATCGGTACGAGCGCCACGTAGGGCACGACCCCGTCGCCCTCGGCGGAGTCGGCCGGCTGGCCGTCTTCGGCAGTGATGCCGATGACCGACACGTCGGAACCTCCGGACGCCAGCTGCGACTCGTACGACTCGGCGGCGTCGATGATGTCGTCGCCGGACCGGAGTGCCAGCGCGATCGCCGCGGCGACGCCGGCCTCGTCCTGGATCGGCTTGTAGACGCTCACCGTCTGCTTGCCGAGCAGCACGTTCTGGATGCCGGCCTGGGTGGCGTCCTGACCGCTCAGGGGAACGGGACCGATACCCGCGGCCTCGAGCGCGTTGATCACCGAGTTGGCCAGGCCGTCGTTGGCCGCGAACACGGCGTCGACGCCGTTGTTGTTGTCGACCAGGATCTGCTCCATCAGTGTCTGGGCCTCGGCGTTGTCCCAGCCCGGGACGAACTGGTCGGCGACCACCTCCCAGTCGCCGGCGTCGACCCGTTCCTGGACGGTCTCGTCGTAGCCCTGCTTGAACAGGAACGAGTTGTTGTCCTCCTCGCCGCCGTTGAGCTCGACGACCCGAGCGGGGGACAGGTTGAGCTCGTCGATGGCGGGCTCCACGGCCTCGGCCATGGCCGCACCCACCGCCACGTTGTCGAAGCTCACGTAGGCGTCGCCACCGGAGCCGCCGGTGTTGAACCGGTCGTACTCGACCACCGCGACCCCTTCATCCTTCGCCTGGTCGATGATGGTGGCGCCCGAGCCGGTGTCGAGGCTGGTGAGGACGATCACGCTGGCGCCGTCGGCGATGGCCTGCTCGGCCTGCGACTGCTGCGTGGCGGCGTCGCCCTCCGCATTGACGATCGTGAAGTCGTCGCCCTCCGAGAGCCCGGCGGCCTCGAACGCCTCGGTGAAGAACGGCGCGTCTTCCTGCTCCCAGCGGTCCGACGACGCGGTGTCCGGCAGGAGCACCCAGATGCTGCCCTCGTCGCCGCCGCCGTCCGATGCCGCTTGGCCGCCGTCATCGTCGTCGTCACCACAGGCGGCGGCGATCAGGCCGAGGACGGCCAGCACCGCGAATAGCCGCCAGGTGCGCTTCTTTACGGACATATGTTCCCCCTCATGTCGCCCTCCAACGCGGGACGGTACGACGGTGGCCGCGAACAGAACGCAAACGTTGTGCTGTCGACGTGAACGAACCGTGAAGGACCGCCCGTTTTGGTCAGTCTGCCACGAACCGGTACCCCGACCGCGGCTCCGTGATGAACAGGGGCGGTCCGTCGGGATCCTCGAGCTTGGCGCGCAGGCGGGCCATGTAGACGCGCGTGTACTCGGTCTGCGTCTCGTAGCCGTGGCCCCAGACCCGGCGCAGGAGCATCGCATGCGTCAACAGCACGCCGGGGTTGGTGGCGAACTCGCGGAGCAGGGCGAACTCCGTCGGCGTGAGATGGACGAGGCTCCCCGCCTTCGTGACCTTGCTCGCGGCCACATCGATCTCCACGTCGCCCGCTCTGCACCAGCGTCGGCGCAGTCGGCGCCAGCGGCGCCGGCCGGCTGCGGCGGAGCGTGGCGTTGATGCGGGCCAGCAGCTCCTCGATGCCGAACGGCTTGGTCATGTAGTCGTCGGCGCCGAGGTTGAGGGCCCGCACCTTGTCCGTCTCCGCCCGTCTGCGCCGACAGCACGATGATCCCCACCGACGACCGCTCGCGCAGCTCACGGCACAGCTCGAAGCCGTCGATGCCCGGCAGCATGAGGTCGAGCAGCACGGCGTCGGGCTCGTTGGCCTCGAGCATGGCGACGGCGTCCAGGCCGTCCTTCGACACGACGACGTCGTGCGCCCGGGCGATGAGGTTGGACCTGACGAGGTCGACGATGTTCTGATCGTCCTCGACGAGCAGGACGGTCGTGCGATCAGACACCCTTGGTTGCCTCCACCAGGCTCCACGAGGCATCTAGTCGGGCGTTCGACGAGTCGGTGGGCGGCTCACACGGGAGCGTGACGACGAAGCGGGCGCCGCGGCCGGCCGGCACCGCCTCCAGCCTCCCGCCGTGGGCCTCGACGATCCCCTGGGCGATCGGCAGTCCCAGCCCGGCGCCGGCACGGTCGGCGCGGCCTCGCACGCGGGGCTCGAAGATGCGGCCCAGGAGGGCGGGCGGGATACCGGGACCCTGATCGGCGACCTCGGCCTCGACGGTCCCCCGGCTCGCCCCCCGCCGCAGGGTGACGTCGATGCCGTCGGGCGAACCGCCGTGGGCGACGGCGTTCTCGAGCAGGTTGACGAACACCTGCTCCAACCGGTCGTGGTCGCCCCACAGCGGCTCGAGGTCGGCGTCGGCGTGCACCCGGATCGTCGAGCCGTCGACCACCAGGCGAACCGCGGCCTCGACGACCAGCCGGAGGTCGCACCAGTGGCGCTGGAGGCGCAGGACGCCGGACTCGATCGCAGTCGAGTCGAGTAGGTCCCCCACCAGCCGCCCAAGCCGCGCCCCCTCGCTGGCGATCGACCGCAGGAAGCGGTCGGTCGACGCCGCGTCCCACGTGAGGTCGGGCTGGAGCAGCGTCGAGGCGTAGCCCTGGATGGCGGTGAGCGGCGTGCGGAGCTCGTGGCTGAGCGACGACAGGAGCTCCCGCTGGATGGCCTGTGACCGGCGCAGCGCGGCGGCCTCCCGCCGGGTGTGCTCGAGTGCCTCGCCCTCGATGGCCAATGCGACGGACCGGGTTGCGTCGTCCAGCAGTTCGAGCGTGTCGCCGGCCGCGGCATCGCCGGCCGGCAGGTGGGCCACGAGAACCGCCCGGCCCTCGGGATGCCGGAGCGCGACCGCCGCCAGGTCGGGCTCGACGAACCGCGCCTGCCCGTCGGCTCCCGCGGCGAGGACGCACCGGGCCGCGTCCCGGAACCGGAGCTCCATCGCCACGGGGTCACCCTCCCCGCTGTCGTGCATGACCCGGGCCTCCAGCGCGCCGTCCTTCTCGATCAGCACGGCCACGCCGCCCGCCCCCAGAGCCCGGCTGAGCGCGAGCAACGACGCGCCCAGCCCGCCGACCACCCGATCCGGGGTGGCCACCACGGTCTCGAGCATCGTCCGCAGCGACTCCAGGACCCGGTTGCGGCGCGAGACCTCGGTGAGCAGCCGTTCCCGCTCGATGGCCGACGCCACGTAGCCGAGGTAGAGCCGCGCCAGCTCGAGTTGTGCCGGCTCGGGTCGGCCGACCGACGTGGCGAAACCGGCCACGGTGCCGAGCACGCCGTGCGTGCCGACGATCGGCGCCGCCCACTCGCTGCGGATACCCGACGCCGCCGCCGCTCGGCGGTAACCATCCGGGGCCGGATGCGCCGCGAGGTCCTCGACCACCACGGCCTCGGCCTCGGCGGCGGCCAACCCCGCGCATCCCCCCGCCACGCCCAGCGGCAGGCGGTCGTTGACCGCGAGGAGGGGGCGCGCAGCCCGACGGCGGCGCTGCGGCGCAGGACCGGATCGGCGCCGTCGGGCGACTCGAGCAGGTGTACGCAGAGCATCTCCTGATCGAGCGCCGCCGCCATCGCGGACACGATCAGCGGCAACGACGCTGCGGGCTCCACGTCGGAGAGCTGGTCGACCAGGCTCCGGAGCCGCTGGAGCTGGCGCCGGGCCATCGAGTCCATCTCGATGCCCGACATCAGCGCCACGATGTCGTCGCGGTGCACCTCGAGCGGCGAGACGTCGGCCACGACGCGGCCGTCGCGGAGGACGATGACCCGGTCGGCCAGGGCGAAGACCTGGTCGAGGTCGTGGGTCACCAGCACGATGCCCGTCCCTGCGTCGCGGCACTGTCGGATCACGCCCTGCACCCGCAGTGTCTCGGCGACGCCCAGCGCGGCGGTCGGCTCGTCCAGCAGCAGGAGCCGGGGCTCGGACATGAGCGCACGGCCGAGCGCCACGAGTTGGCGCTGGCCCCGGGACAGCCCCCGCACCGGCCGGTCCAGCGGCAGTGTCTCGGCCCCGACCCGCTGGAGCACGGACGCCGCGCCCTCGCGCATGTCGCTCTCGGCGATGAGCCAGCGACCCGGCTCGCGGCCGAGGAACACGTTGGCGACGACGTCGAGCTCCTCGCACAGCCCGTGGTCCTGCCAGAGCACCTCGATCCCGGCCTGGCGCACCTGGTCGGGCGTGGAGGGCAGCGGGGCGCCGTCGACCCACGCCTCGCCTTCCTCGGGTTCGAGGATGCGGGCCAGGCAGGCGACCAGCGACGACTTGCCGGCGCCGTTCTCCCCCACCAGGGCGACCACCTCGCCCGCGCCGACCCGCAGGGACACGTCCCGCAGCACCGTGAGGCGCCCGAACCGCTTGGTGATCCCGCGGGCGTCGAGCCGCGGGACCGGGGCGCGCGGAGGCGGCTGTCGCGTTGCACTGACCTCCGTCACCCGCACCCTCCGTGGCCGTCGACCGGGCTGCCCCGCCATTTTGGCCCGCCGGGCGACGACCCGCGGCCGCTGGCTACGGCTCGGCTCCCGATTCGAGCGTGGCGGCCCATGCGTCGAGGTCGGCATCGGGCTGCAGCACGACCATGACGAACCGCACCGGGCGCCTGCGGTCGTTGCGATAGGCGTGTGGCCGGTCGGCGTGGAACAGCGCCGCGCCGCCGGCCGGGACCGTGTGGGCCACGCCGTCGACCTCGAGCGTGAGGGTCCCGTCGACGACGTGGAGTGCCTCGCGGGTGCCCTCGACGTGGGCCTCCGACGCGTGCCGGTCGCCGGGGGCCAGCGTCCAGCGCCACAGCTCGGTGTGGTCCCGCTCGTCCGAGCCCACCAGCAGGTCGCCGAAGCTGCCCTCCAGCCCGGCCCACAGCCGCGCGGTCTCCGCCGGCTGGACCACGCGCACGGCCGGTGCCTCGTGTAGCTCGACGAGCGCCGCCAGCGAGACCCCGAGCGTCTCGGCGATCTTGCACATCGTTCCCAGGCTGGGATTCGTGCGGGCGCCCTCGACGTGGACCAGCATGCCCTTGCTCACCCCGCTGCGGGAGGCGAACTGGTCGAGACTCCAGCCGCGCTCGGTGCGGAGGCGGCGGGTGTTGCGGGCGACGGCGGCCGCCACCGCTGTGGCATCGGGCACGCGGTGCATCGTACCGACCGGCTGGTGCATCACAGTGACCGATCACCTACAGTCCACCGAGCGGTCGTTGTGCGTGCACCCCTGCCCAAACCCCCCGCCGACCGCACCGGAAGGTCCCCGTCCCCATGGCCGCACTCCTCGCCCTCACCGCCGCCGCCGCCTACGGCGTCGGCGACTTCCTCGGTGGCATGGCCGCGCGCCGCGAGCCGTCGACCGCGGTCGTCCTGTGGTCGCACGTGGTCGGGCTCGTGATGCTCCTGCTGGTGGCGCCGGCACTCGGTGGCGAGGCCACCCCGCGGGCACTGGCGGTCGGCGGCGTCGCCGGCCTGTTCGGCGGGGCGGGCGTGGCGCTGTTCTACCGGGGCCTGTCCCTGGGATCGATGAGCGTGGTCGCCCCCATCGCCGCCCTGTTGTCGGCGGCGGTGCCGGTCATGGCTGGGCTGGGCGCCGGTGAGCGGCCGCCGGTGGCGGCGGTCGCCGGCATCGCCATAGCGCTCGTGGCGGTCACGATGGTGTCGAGGGAACGTCCCGGGAGCGCCGGCGAGCGGGCGCTGCGACTCCAGCCGCTCCTGCTCGCCATCGGGGCCGGTGTCGCGTTCGGCCTGTTCTTCGTGGCCGTCGACCGGGCCGGGAGCGACGCCGGCATCTGGCCCCTCGTGGGGGCACGGGTCGCATCGGTGTCGCTGTTCGCCGCCCTGGGCGCCGCTCGGGTGACCGCGGCCGGGCCGCCGCGCGCCGCCCTGGGCGCAGCGCTGGGCTGCGGCCTGCTCGACGCCGCCGCCAACGTGCTGTACGTGCTCGCGCTGTCGCACGGGCTGCTGTCGGTCGTCTCGGTGCTCACCGCCCTGTACCCGGCCGGCACCGTGCTGCTGGCCCGCTACGTGCTCGGGGAGCGGCTGACCGGCGTGCAGCGGACCGGGCTCGCCGTCGCGGGCCTGGCGGCGGTGCTGATCGCCGCGTAGTGGGGCGGCCGCCGTCACCCGGCCTTGGCCGGGGGCGTGGACGGGGTGAAGCGGTAGAGCCGCTCGGCGTTGCCGCGCAGGATCTTGTGCTGCACGTCCTCGGGCAGGCCGTCGAGCCGTTCGTGGGCCAGCTTGATCGAGTGCGGCCAGGTCGTGTCGGAATGCGGGTAGTCGGTCTCGATCATCACGTTGTCCTCACCGACGACGTCGAGCATGCGCAGCCCGGTCACGTCGTCGATGAAGCACCCGTAGAAGTGTCTGCGGTAGTCCTCGTAGACGTCGATGGCGTTGACGTCGACGCCCCGGTTGATCGCGTGCGCGCCCTCGGCGGAGCCCTGATACTGCTGGCCCTTGGCCACCCAGTGCTTCTGGGTGTTGAGCACCTGGTTGGCGCGCTCGAGGAACCATGGGATCCACCCGATCGAGCCTTCGGACAGGGCGATCTTGGTGCCTGGGAACCGCTGCAGCATGCCGCTGAAGATCCACGAGAGCATGCAGCCCGCGGGACGGATCGCACCCAGCGACATGTTGGCCATGAACGGCGAGTCGGACGCGACCTTGTACATCGTGGACGACGATCCGATGTGGATGGAGAGCACCTGCTCGTTGTCCTGTGCGGCGGCGACCACGGGATCCCAGTAGCCGCCGGGGTCGTGGATGGTGGGCAGGCCGAGCGGCTCGAAGTTCTCGGAGAAGCAGAACGAGTGCGAGCCCTTGGCGGCGGTGCGCTCGATCTCCCCGACGGCGAGCTGCGGATCCCACAGCGGGATGATCGTGAGCGGGATGTACCGGCCGGGCTCGGTGGCGCACCACTCGTCGATCATCCAGTCGTTGTAGGCCCGGACGCAGAGGAGGGCGAGATCCTTGTCCTTCGCCTCCCAGAACAGCTGCCCGCAGAACCGGGGGATCGAGGGGAAGTTCAACGACGCCAGGATCCCGGCCTCGTCCATGTCGGCGAGCCGGGCCTGCGGGTCGTAGCACCCCGACCGCATCTCGCTGTAGGGGAAGCCCTCCACCGTGATGTCCTCGGGCCTGCGGCCGGCGACCGCCCCCAGCCCCCCGGTGATCGTCCTGCGGTCCTCGTAGACCCAGAACTCCTGGCCGTCGGGCTCGGTGACGATCCGGGGGGCGACGTCGTGGTACTTCCGGGGCAGCCGGTCCAGCCAGACCCTGGGGGGCTCGATCACGTGATCGTCGACCGACACGATCCAGTCGAGGTCGAACGCGCTCTGACCCATGTCGTGCACCCCTCGTCGGCCGGCGTTCGAAGCCACGGTAGTTTCCGCCGGGAGGCTCGTTGGGGGCGCGGGCGACCTATCCCGTCGGCTCGGACGTGTACGCCACCACCCCACCCATGCTCGGCGCCGCCTGGCATGCCAGCCCCACGTCGGCCCGCGACCGCTGGCGGTCGCCGGCCCGGCGCGACAGCTGGAGGTAGCACTCGAGCATCTGGGGCACGCCGTGCATGCGGCCATTGCCCAGGGCGCCGCCACCCGACAGGACCGGCAACCCGGTGGCGGTGCGGATGCCCCCGTCCCGGACGAAGCGGTGGGCCTCGCCCGGCTCGCAGTAGCCGAGCGCCTCGAGCCAGAAGTACACGAAGGGCGAGAACCCGTCGTAGACCTGCGGCACGTCGACGTCCTCGCGGCGCAGGCCCGTGTTCTCCCACAGCGTCCGCGCCACCTCGCGCCCAGCGCCGATGAGGTCGTCGAGCGGCCACGCGTTGACACCGTTGGCCGGGCGGCGGTGCCCCTGGGCGTAACCGGCGACGTAGACGGGCCGGTGCGGCAGGTCCCGGGCACGCTCGCCGCTGGTGAGCACGAAGGCACCCACGCCGGTGACCGGAATGTCGCAGTCGAGCACCGACAGCGGCTCGGCGATCATGCGGGCGGCGAGATAGTCGTCGACGGTGATCGGCTCGTCGTGCCAGTGGGACCACGGGATGGCGGCGCCATTGGTGCGGGCCTCCACGACCACTGCGGCCATGTCCTCGCGACTGGCGCCGTAGCGCTGCAAGTACTCCATGTACGGGAGGGCCATCTGCGTCGGTGGCCCCCAGAAGCCGTGCGGCGCCACCCATTGCGCCGCCCCCTCGGCCCGGGTCATGGGGTTGTCGTGATAGCCGCCACCCGGGTTGAACATGGCCCGGTGCACCACCACGTGGTCGGCGGCGCCGCTGGCGATGGCCTCGGTGGCGAGGATCACGGCGCCGGGCAGCTGTCCGATTCCCTCGAAGCCGCAGATCCAGCGGGGCTGGACGCGCAATTGCTCGGCCAGCCACGCGGCGCTGACGATGTGGACGCCGTCGACGAGGGCGCGGCCGCCGCTGGACGGGAACAGGGTGCCGGTGGTGAAGCCGTCGATCTGGTCCCTGGTGAGCCCGGCGTCCGCTATCGCCCGCAGGCACGTCTCGACGGTGAGCGCCCCCAGTGGCACCTCGCTGTGACGCACGATCGGGCTGTGCGCGTAGCCGGCGATCGCGACCCTGCCGCGGGCCTCGAATCGGGGGCCGGTCACGCCCGTCCCGCAGCCGGCACGAACCGCGGCACGGCGATGCCGGTGGCCACGTCGTCGAACGCCACCTCCACCGGCGTGCCGATGGCGAGGTCGCGGGATCGCACGCCGGTCAGGCGGGCGATCATGCGCAACCCGTCCTGCTCCGCCAGCTCCACCTCGGCCACGACGTAGGGGACGTCGGCGGCGAAGCCGGGGAGGAAGGCCTGGTGCACGACCGTCCAGGTCGTCACCCGGCCCCGGCCGCTGACGGGCTCGTAGCGGAAGGACGGCTTCGGGGCCAGGCAGTTGCTGCACACGACGTTGGGCGGATAGGCGTACCAGCCGCAGTCGGTGCAGCGCTGGATGGCCAGCACGTGTGACGCCGCCGCCGCCCAGAACCCGTCGGACACTGGGTCCGGCACCGGAACTGGCTTCGCCGCCACTAGGTGCCGGACGACGGGGGCCGGCCCCGGGGCATGCCCAGGAAGTGCTCGGCGATGATGTTGCGGTGCACGTCGGTGGTGCCGCCGTAGATGGCGGTGCCCTGGGCGAAGCGATGGGCGTACTCGAGCCAGCCGCCCGCCACGGCGCCGTCCACCCCCCGCGGCAGCAGGCCGGGCGGGCCCACCAGATCGAGCATCTCGACGGCGTCGCGGATGAACAGCTCGACCCCGACGATCCGGCCCATGGGCCCGGGCGTCATCTTGGCCAGCTCGACGTTGGCGGCGATCCGGGCCAGGCGCCGCCGCATGATCGGGTCGTCGGCGGGGCGTGCGCCACCGCCATCGCCGGGTGCACACGCCCATGCCTCCAGCCGGTCCAGCGCCTCGAAGTACACGCCGAGGTACAGCCGGTTCTCTCCGGGAGACTCCTCGAGTGGCGTCGGTCCCGCCTCGTCCATGCCGTGCTCGGCGTTGAGCGCGCTGGTGACCACGCGCCAGCCGTCGTCCACGGCTCCGAGGCGCCAGCGGTCGGCGACCCGCACGTCGTCGTAATAGACCATGTTGGTGCGCTCGCCGCTGAGGGTGTGCACGGGCCCGATCTCCACGCCCGGGGCGTCGAGCGGGACCAGGAACATGGTGATGCCCTTGTGCTTGGGCACGTGCGGGTTGGTCCGGGTGACGAGGAACGTGTACTGGCAGTTGTGCGCTCCGGTGGTGAACATCTTCTGGCCGTTGATGACCCATTCGTCGCCGTCGCGCACCGCCCGGGTCTTGACGTTGGCAAGGTCGGACCCGGCGTCGGGCTCCGAGTAGCCGAGGCACATCCGCACCTCGCCCCGGGCGGCCGCCGGCAGCACCTCGGCCTTGACGTCGTCGCGTGCCCACCCGCGCACCGCCGCGGCCACCAGTCGAGTCGTCCCCCGCGTGACCGACGGCTCGTGCCGCCGGGTGAGCTCCCGTTCGAGAATGCTGGCATGGAGGATCGACAGGGCGGCCCCGCCCTCCTCCGCCGGCCAGGTCGGGAAGATCCAGCCCTTCCGGCCCAGGGCGAGGTGCAGCTCGAGGTTCATGCCGTCGCCCGTGCGCCATTCGGCCTCGCGCACCTCGTCGGTGAGGTGCTCGTCGAGGAACGCACACGCCTCGTCCCGGAACCGCCGGGTCTCGTCGTCCAGCTCGATCAGGCCGAAGTCCACAGCGCTCGTCCCCCTCAGGCGGTCGGTGCGGCCGGGCCGTAGCGGGCCGCCGCGATCGTGTCGAGCTCCTGGGCCGGATCGCCGCCGACAAGCGTCCACCCCTTGGCGCGCCGGAAGAACAGGTGCATGTCGGACTCCACGGTGAACCCCAGCCCGCCCTGCACGTGGACGCCCACCGTCGGGCCCTTCGTCCCCGTCTCGACCGCGTGGAGGTAGGCCATGGGGATCAGGTCCCGCGCATCGTCGGGCTCGTTGTCGGCGAACCACGCCGCCCTCCACACCAGCCGGCGGGTGCCGGTGACCGCCATGGCCACGTCGACCAGCGGGTGCGACACCGCCTGGAAGGTGGCGATCGGCACACCGAATGCCACGCGGTTGATGGCGAACTCGACGGCGCGCCGGAGGGCGGCGTCGGCCAGCCCAACGAGGGCGGCCGCCGTCAGCAGCTTCCACTCGGCCACGGCCCGGTCGAAGAGCCGAACCGCCTCCGGACCCGATGCCAACACGCGGCGGTCCGCGTCCGCCTCGTCCAGGAGCCAGGGCGCCAGCGGCGTCGACCCGTGGTTGGCGACCGCCCGCGGAGGCTCGTCGCGGGCGACTAGCACCAGTTCGTCGCCGGCGAGCGCGATCACGCCGTCGGCGATGGCGCCGGCGGGAACCAGCTGGGCTCGTCCCTCCCGGTGGGGATGCAGGGCCACGGTCGCCAGTCGGTTCCCGTCGACGGCGTCGCCGAGCCAGTCGTCCCCGCAGCTCGCCAGCAGCCGCGCGGCGACCACGGCCTCGACCAGAGGAACCGGCGCGAGGAACGCGCCCTGTTGCTCGGCCACTAGGACCAGCTCGGTCAGGCCCGCACCGTCGCCGCCCGCCGCCTCGGGAACCCCCATGGCCACGATCCGCATGTCGAGGAGCTGCCGCCAGACCTTCTCGTCGTACCCGGGCGGATCGGCCGTCGCCGCGGCCTCGACGCGCTCGATCGGGCAGCTGCGCTCGAGCGCCGTCCGGAAGGCCCCCCGGACGGCCTCCTGCTCCTCGTTCAGCGAGAAGTCGGCTCGTCGCAGCGTCATGCCGTGCCCCGACCGGTCGCGTGGGCCTGTCGGGCCGCGACCATGCGGGCGAAGCCCTCCTGCCACGAGACCTTGGCATGGCCCACCAGCTCGTGCATCCGGGTCAGGTCGACCGTCACGCTCTCGATCGTCTGGTCCGTGGGCTGGAACGTCGCCTCCATCCCGGTGAGCTCCCCTAGGTAGGCGCACCAGTCCTCGATGCTCACGGCGTCCTCTCCGCCCCAGTTGACCACCGTGGCCGGTACCGCAGCCGCCGACAGCATGGCGGGGACCATCGCGATGATGTCGTCCTCGTGGATCGGGTTGTAGACGCTCGGGGCGTCGTGGTGGACCGGGATCGGCACGCCACCCCTGATCATGTCGGTGTGGATCGCCGGCCAGCCCCCGTTGTCCCCGTAGGGCACGCTGAGGCGGGCGATCGTCGTGGGGATGCCGAGCTGGCGGGCCAGGCTGCGGGCCATCGCCTCGGCGGCGATCTTGGAGATGCTGTAGGTCGCCATGAACGGCCACACCCGATGGTTGTCGCCGAGGGGGTCGGTCTCGGCGAAGGCCCGGTGGCCGTCGGGTTGGTAGACCGCGGTCGACGAGCAGTGCAGGAAGGCCCGCATCCCCCGGCAGTGATGCATCAGTGCGGCGACGCCGCCGGCGTTGCCGTCGAGGTCCCGG
The DNA here is from genome assembly GCA_963717085.1 of uncultured bacterium. Classification (GTDB taxonomy): domain Bacteria; phylum Actinomycetota; class Acidimicrobiia; order Acidimicrobiales; family VFJN01; genus DASQUK01. Next base: position 5,547 of record CAVQVM010000025.1, on the reverse strand, counting down.
TCCCAGTCGTTGGATTTCATGACCGAGAAGTTGAGGACATAGCCGAAGTCGCCCGGCAGGCTGTTCAGGTCGCCATCGACGAGATCGACGGCCACGCACGTCACGCCGGCCGACTCGAGGGTCCCGCGGGCGGCGCGATCGCTGAACCGGGCCGCCGCCCAGACCTCGTTGTCGCCGGCCAGCGCCAACGTCAGCGGCAGTGCGACCTGCCCGGTGGCGCCTGCGACCAGCACTTTCTCCCCCTGCAGCATGGGCCCCGAGGCTACTGTCAAACGGATGTTTGACGGGTACCGCGTCCTCGAGCTCGGCACCTGGGTGTTGGTGCCGGCGGCGGCCACCGTCCTGGCCGATTTCGGCGCCGACGTCATCAAGATCGAGCACCCGCGGCGCGGCGACCCGCAGCGCGGGCTGAGCACCGGCGGCGTCACGCCCAGCATCGAGGGCGTCAGCATCGCCATGGAACAGACCAACCGGGGCAAGCGCAGCGTCGGGCTCGACCTCGCCGTCGACGCGGGCCGTGAGGTCCTCTACGAGCTGGCGTCGCGGAGCGACGTCTTCATGACCAGCTTCCTGCCCGCGGCCCGCCAGAAGCTGCGGATCGATGTCGAGCACATCCGCGCCTGCAACCCCGACATCGTCTACGTGCGTGCCGACGCCTTGGGACCACGGGGCCCCGAGGCCGGCAAGCCCGGCTACGACTCGGCGGTGTTCTTCGGCCGCGCCGGGATCCTGGACTCGCTCGACCCCGGTGGCGTGCGGTTACCGCCCACGCTGCCCGGATTCGGCGACAAGACCGGGGCCATGAACATCGCGTTCGGCGTCGCCGCCGCGCTCCTCAAGCGATCACGTGCCGCGCCGTCAGCACATGCCGAGGACCGATGAGGATACCCGTGCCTTATGGCGGTCAGGAATCTCGCGCAGTTGGCTCGTCCCCGAACCGAACTTCGGGCTCCGCCTCCCAGATGTCCAGGGCACATATCCATCGATTCGGCACCACCAGCGCGTCTTTGATCACCGACGCGGTCTTCATTGCCGAGGACTTCGTCGCCGCTCGCGACGTCGACCTCCGAGGACGACTCCCAGGCAGCCTCGTCGCTGACGCCGGCTTCGCCGGCCTCAGCCGCGGTTGCGTCCTGCTGGTACGAGAGGTCTGCCGGCGCGAACCCGTCGGTCACGACTGGAGCCTCCGCTTCCGCCTCCCAGCCATTGAACGATTCCGTCCTCTCGCCCTTCGTCCTGAACCTGCGCTTCGTCGTGGTCGGCCTCGCGATCGACGGGCCAGGCTTCTGCCTCGGCCGCGAACGACGACGCCACCTCGTTCTCCGGCCGTTCGATGAAGTCCAGCGCCTCCTCGTAGGGCTCCGGGGCGATCGCAAACCACTCGACGGCCGCCAGGCGCTCGGCTACAGCTTCCGCTTCGGTTTCTGTGGCGTCGGGCGCTTCGCCTTCCGCTTCGGGCTGCGGCTCAGGGTTGCGCGAGCGGCTGACGATCGCCTCGGAGAGGAACGGCGTTTCGAGCGCCTCGAAAGCGTTGGCCGGGAAGAAATGCAGTCAGCATCTTGCTTCCTGTTCGTCGAAAGACTTCTGACGACGGTCACGCGGCCTGCAGCGCGCCGCCGAGGCGAAGCATCGCCGCTTCCTGCAGCTCGAGCACCTTGCCGCGCGCCGGCGGTCCGCGTCGCCAGCTGCCACCCGGTCAACGCCAGCATTCGCAGGCATTCGGTCCACACCCAGTGCATGGACGTGTAGAGCGACGGCCCGAGGCGCTGCCTCTCGGCCGAGCGCCGGCCGGGCTCACGCGCTCCGGCTGGATCAGCGCGCGCAGCGGCGGCCCCGGAACGCGCGCTGCGGCGTGTCGAGCGTCAGCCGCACGATCGCGGCAGCAGCGGAACCGACTGCTCGAGCAGCGGCCGCGTGCCCGGCGTGCGCCGATCGCGGCGGATAGGCGGCGGTCCACGACGCGGCCAGCGCATCCCACGGGCCCGGCGCCGTAGAAGTAGCGGCAGGTCTCGACGCCCAGCAGCACGCGCAGGTAGCAGATCGGGTGCGGATCGCGCGGCGTGTGCTGGAACACGAACGCGCCCTCGCCGGCGAGCACGTCGTGCAGCGCCGCGACGCTCGCGTAGCCGGTGTGGACGAACGCGAACGCATCGGCCGCGATCTCGGACGCCCACGACGACCACGCGTCCGGCCAGCTCGTCGGCGCGTCGCGCAGGCCCGCGTCGAGCGTCTCGGCCAGCTCGCGATTCCAGCCCACGATGTGCGCGACCTGGTGCCCGGCCTCGTGGATCAGCGCCGTCGGGCGGAGCAGGTTGTGCCGCACGATCTTGATCGCCGCCGCCGGGCTCTCGGCGCCGCCGTCCCAGAGCCGCAAGCCGGCCTTCAGGATCGACGCGCCCAGCCCCTTGTCGACGTAGGTGAGGACCGACGGGCGTGGTGTGGCCCAACTGGATCGAGCAGCAGGCTCATGCTGCGGTGCGCGAGGATGTCGCAGGCGCGCAGCAGGCCCGCCATGTGCGGACTGGTCCGCGTGTTGATCGCGTCGGCGTAGAAGTCGAGCGTGGTCTCCGCCCGCATGAACTGCCGGCGGAACGCCAGCAGCCGCTGCTGCAGCTCGCGCAGCGCCGTCGGACTTCCGTCCGCCGATCGCAGCGTCGCCGTCAGGATGTCGGCTTCGAGGCGGAGTCGCGATCATGACGCCGTCGAGATGCTTCCGCAGCGCGACAGGCCGAGATACCGCTCCAGACGATTCCACGCCTCCGGCGAGGCGAGATCATCCGGGTCGAGACGCGCCGCCGCCGCACCCAGTGATGCACCTGGCGCGCGAGTCTGCGCGCGGATCGCGGTCGAGCGGCTCAGTCACACTTGTATCCCGGCGACGCTCGACGCGAACGTCGGGCTGCGGCCGGCGCGATCGCCGTCGGCGAGTCCGGCGGCCGCCCGTTCGGGAGCAGCGCCTTGCCGATCGCTCCAGCCCGGCGGGCTGCGCGATCGTGAACCTGAGCGTGATCCCGTCGGCCGTGTCCTCGGCGGCGGTGATGATCTTCTGCGACTGTCCCTTCACGAACTCGGCGAACGCGCCGACCACGCACTCCTGGAGCTTCGCGGTCAGCGCCGCCGGCACGTCCGCGGGCAATCGCTTGAGCGCGGCGCCCAGCGCGTCGCCTGGCGCCAGTCCGGCCTGCACCACCTGATGCGCGCCGGCCGCTCGCCGCGCAGGATCGGCGCCGAGACGCCGTCCGACATACTTCAGGAAACCCGTCGGCGAGCGCGCCGGGATGCGATTGCCGCCGCAGCCGCACGGCCAGCCGCTGCGCCTTGACCTCGCTCAGGAAGATACACAGACGCGATCTCGTTCTTCGGCGACATCGAGGGTGACCCGCAGGCCGCCCAGCCGCCGCGGCCGCGGCCGTCCGTCCCGGGCCGGCCGGTCAGCAGCCGCCTGCCGGGAATCGACAGACGATAGAGACGCTGACCCGCGCCGACATGCCGGCGATGCGTCGCCCCAGGCGGCAGCGTCGCGCCCCATCCGCGGCTCGCCCGAGCAGCAGCCCGGCCGCTTCGGCGTGAGCGGATGCAGCTGGGGCCGTCGCCCTGCGTCCGCCGCCCCGACGCCCGGCGTCTCCGATTCCTCGCGCGCGATATCGGGCAGCGTCGTCCCGGGCAGCGTTTCGTAGAGATGCACCTCCGCTTCCACTTCGGCGCCCTCCTCCACGCCCAACTGGTCCTGGAGATAGTCGGCGAGCGGCCCCTCGAACGACTCGATCTCGTCGGCCATGTGCGGACTGATCGCGGACCTTGAACGTCGCGCGCGCACTTCTTGTAGCGCTTGCGGCGGCGCAGCGGCAGCATGACCCAGCACGTCTTCACGCCGCCCTCGAGCAGGTCCGGCCGCTCGCGATAGACCGCCTCGGACAGCACCGGCGGCAGATTGGCGGCGGCGGCCTGTTCGAACGCCTCCAGCGCGAACCCCTCCAGCAGCTCCTGGTTGTCGAGCACGTAATCCGGCAGCGCCGACACGCGGCCGACCGTTTCTTCCACTGTCGCCGCGACCGACGACGCCGCGGCCCGCGCCTCGTCCTGCGACGAGACCTCGAGGGTCAGCAGCTTGAGGCCGGCGTCCACGATCGCGCGGGACAAGGCGGGCGCCGTCTGCGGGCCGACCAGCTTCCCGATCATCTTGCCGAGGAAGCCGGCGAGGAAGCCCACGACGCGGCCGCGGCCGATCAGCCTGACGCCGAGGCGCAGCGCGGGGAGCACCGCGGGGAGAAAGTTCTGGATGTGCGGAGCCGGGTCTCCCCTTCCTTCAGCTCGTGCAGCTCGTTGATGAAGCGCTCCCGCGCCTGATCGAGGTCGGCGTACACCGGCGGCGCCGGCGCCGTCGTCGCTGCGCCCTCGCGCACTTCGAGCTCCATCTCCACTTCGTCCGACGCGAGAACATGCGCCTCGCGAGCTGCTGATCGAACTCCTGCTGGATCTCCGTCGCGCGGCGCCGGCGGGCGCCTGCACGGCCGACCCGCTCGGCAGCCGGGGTGTCGCCAGCATCCGCGGCTCCCGGCGACCGCCGCTGGCCACGGCGTCGCCGCCGTCGCGCGTGGGCGCGCGTTCGTCGCGGCCGCCGGCGCCGGCTGATGAGCAGCGCTCGGCGAGCTGCCTGGCCGCGGGCCGGATTCGGGCAGCTTCCCGATGCCGTCTTCAGCACCTTGTCGAGCATCGGCTTCACGATGGGCCTTGATCTTCGCCAGGATCGGGCCGAGCCCGAGCGTCACGACGGCTTGCCGGCCTTCTTCGCGAGCCCTTCACGCCCTGGCCAGCTTCTTGGCCAACTTGCCGAGGAACTCCTCGAACTCGGGCTCACGGCCCGCCGGCGTGTAGCGCTCGGCGAACTGATCGAGCTCGCTGTTCGATGACAGACCCCGGCCGGGCGCCCAGCTCCCGCGCCATGGCGTCGACCATCGCTTCCGACTCGCGCATCAGTTCCGCGAAGTGCTGCGTGATGACGCGATCGGCGGCGGCGGTGCTGTGGCCCGAAGCGAGGTAGTCCTGGTGCAGGCCGCGGGCGCTGGTCTGCAGCTCGAACAGCGCCTCGTCGAACTCCTCGTCGTAGAGGTCGTTCACGAGTGCCGCGTACTCCTCGCGGAGCGGCTGCTCGGCCTCGTAGTGATTGCCGTTCGACGATTCGACGACCGACAGGAACGGCGTCCACGGCGGCACGGGTCGGGCTGCAGCCGGCGCCTCGCCCTCCTCGCGGCGGAGCTGGGCACGTTCAGAAAGGGCGCGTCGGCACCCTGGAGATAGGGCGCATCCGCGCCCGGCACCATTGGCGCTCGCGCGCTGGCCGTCGACATACACACCTCGGGCTTCGGCTTCAGTGCAGTGGGACTGCTCGGACTCGCTCGGCCGGCTTCAGCCGACGCGTTCGGCCGCCGGCATCGCCAGCACGGGCCGCCGCGGCGCGTCGGCCGGCGCGATTTGCCGGCCTTCATGTCGCGGCCGGTGATCACCGACCAGCGCGTGATGATTGTGCGCATCACCGTCTCGAGCGGC
>CAVQVM010000024.1:0-228995 GCA_963717085.1 uncultured bacterium | reverse complement strand
CTTCCGGGAACCAGAAGAAGGCCAGGCAGTCACCGCCGCCGCAGTCGAAGAAGAAGTGCTGGCCCATCCCGGCGGGCAGCTCGATCGTCTTGACCAGCGGCATACCCAGCACGTTGCGATAGAACTCGACGGTGCGGGCCATGTCGCGGCAGACCAGCGCCAAGTGGTTGATTCCCCCGAACTCGAACGGTGCTCCGGCCACGAGGTCCCTCCGACGCCTGTCGTTGTTGTCCAGCTAATCATGGGGCACCGCCAGACTGTGACATGGGCGAGCGCACTTTGTTACGGTTATGCGTCAAATCCACCCTCCCGGCTGCGCCCAGCTGGGGATGAGCTCGCTCGCCGACCCGGGGGAAGGGATGCTCCACACTGGTCACCAGGCCTGGCGCCGCCGAGCCGCCTGCCTGACCGTCGCCACGCTCGCCGCCGGTGCCGTGGCCCTGCCCACGGCGGCGGGTGCCGCGCCTGCCAGTGTCGACCAGGAGCCGCCCCGTGACCAGGAGGCGGCCGGCGAGCAGTCGCTGATCGGCCCCCAGGTGCTGGTGGCCGCCGACGACACGTCGGCGTTGACCGGCCGGCTCGAGGAGCTCCAGGCCACGGTGGCCGACCACGTTGCGAAGGTGACTTCCGCCGAGCGGACCATGGCCAGGGCCGTCGACGCCCTGGCCGACGCCGATGCTGCGGTCAGCGAGAGCCAGTTCCGCATCGAGGAGCTGATCGCCCGCAGCGACGAGGTGGTCGTCGACGCCTTCGTGAGCCCGCCGGCGCAGGATGCCCTGGAGGTCCTCGCCACAACCGACGCGGGCGAGGCCGCTGTCAAGCACGGGGTCCTCGACCTGCAGGCCGATGCCAGCGCCGACGTGCTGGCGCAGCTCGCCGCCGCCCGCAGCACGCTCGAGGACCAGCAGGCGTCACAGGAGCAGGCACGCGAGCAGGCCGAGGCGGCCCGGGCCGAGGCCGAGGCCGCCCTGGCCGACCTCGACGACGCGATGAGCCAGCAGGGCCAGTTCGTGATGGCGCTGACCCAGGGCCTCGACGCCCAGTCGGCCGAGGCTGCCCGCCTGGCCGCCAGCGACCCGGCCCTGGCGGCCCAGCTTGCCGCTCGCAGTGCCGAGCTGAGCGGCAAGCTCGACGAGCTGCGGGCCGCGAAGGAGTACGCCGAGGCGCTGGCGAGGCTGGAGGAAGCCCGACGCCAGGAAGAGGCCCGGCGAGCGGCCGAGGCGCAGGCTGCTGCCAGCGCCCCCAGCGGGCCGCTCACCTCGGGTGGGGGGATCGTGTGCCCGGTGCAGGGACCCGTGCACTTCACCGACACGTGGGGCGCCGCCCGCTCCGGCGGCCGGGTGCACAAGGGCGTCGACATGATGGCCGCGTACGGCACGCCGACCGTGGCGCCGGTCAGCGGGCGGGTGGAGCACCGGGGCTCGAGCCTGGGCGGGCTGAGCTGGTACGTCTACGGCGACAACGGCCACACCTACTACGGCACCCACCTGTCGGGGTACGCCAACCAGGGGGTCGGCCACGTGGCGGCCGGCACGGTGATCGGCTACGTGGGCACCAGTGGGAACGCGCCGGACGGCTCGCCCCACCTCCACTTCGAGTTCCATCCCGGTGGCGGGGAGCCCGTGAACCCGTATCCGCTGGCGGCGGCCGCCTGCCCCAACCACTGACCGACCGGGTCGCCGTTTGTTACCGTCACGTTCCGAGATGGGTGCTGGGGTTGGGGATGTCCGTCGGCACGGGCGGCGCTGGGCGACCGCATGCGTCGTCGCGGGCCTCGTGTTCCTGCCGTCGGTCGCCGCCGCCACTCCCCGGTCGCCTGCCAGCCCCGTCCAGGAGGACCCCGGCGACGACGACACCCGCGGGGTGGCCGAGGCCGCCAGCCGGGCACTGGTGGGAGTCGAGACCAGCCTCGTGAGCGGCGATGCCGGCGCTGCGGGCGAAGCGCTCGATCGGATCGAGGCCAACGTGGAGCAACAGCTCGCGCAGCTCGAGTCCGCCGAAGCCGCCGTCGCGGCATCCGTCAAGCAGCTCGGGGCCCGTGACGCTGCGGTTGTCGAGACCCAGCGTCGCATCGACGAGCTGACCCAGCAGATGGACCACGTCACGATCGGTGCCTTCATCGACCCTCCGTCGCTGGCGGCCCTGGAGGTGCTGACCGCCGATTCGGTGGACGAGATGTCGGTCCGCCAAGCGGTGCTGGACATCCGGAACGACACGATCGCCGCCGACCTGACCGAGCTCGACGAGCTCCGCGGGGAGCTTCGCGAGCGGCAGGCGGCCCAGGAGGAAGCCGTTGCCGAGGCGGAGGCGGCACAGGCGGAGGCCGAGGCGGCGCTCGGCGATGTGAAATCCGCGGCCAGCCAGCAGACGCAGTTCGTCGACGCGTTGAAGAAGGGTCTCGAGGTGGACGCCGCTGCCCTCGAGGCGTTGCGCGCCACCGATCCCGCGCGGGCCGAGCAGCTCGAGCGGCTCCAGGCCGAGCTGGGGCCACGGCTCGAAGCCGCCGAGGCCGCGGCCGCCTACGAGGCGGCCCTGGAGGCGATCGCCGCCGAGGAGCGCCGCAAGGCGCTGCTGGGGATCTGGAAGTGCCCGGTGCAGGGGGCGGTGAGCTTCACCGATTCGTGGGGCGCACCCCGCTCGGGCGGCCGCTCTCACAAGGGCACCGACATGATGGCCGCGTCGGGGACGCCCACCGTCGCCCCGGTGAGCGGTCGGGTCGAGCACCGGGGCAGCAGCCTCGGCGGCCTCAGCTGGTGGGTCTATGGCGACGACGGGAACGAGTACTACGGCACCCACCTGTCGGGCTACGAGAACGTGGGTGCCGGGCACGTCGAGCGGGGCACGGTCATCGGCTACGTGGGCAGCAGCGGCAACGCCTCGGCCAGCGCACCGCACCTGCACTTCGAGTTCCACCCCGGAGGCGGCAGCGCGATCGACCCTTACCCCCGCCTGATCGAGGTCTGCTGAGTCGTCAGCAGAGTCACCGGCGGTCCTACCCGCCCAGCCCCGAGTCGGGCCCGAACGCCCGCTGGCCCTCGCCCTCGCTCCAGCGGCGCAGCGTCTCGAAGGGGTAGATGCCGGTGGCGTGGCCGTCGTTCCACGTGATGACCAGGCCCCACGCGCCGTGGAGGTTGGCGTCACCGACCGCCAGTGGGGTCGGGCTGCCCGGCCGGGGCCACGGCTCCTCGCCCCGGTCGCGCAGGCCCCGACAGGTCGCGCAGGGGCAGTTCAGTCGCAGGGTCAGCAGATCGAAGCGGGCCACGTGCCCGTCGTGGAACGCGATCGTCACCGCCTCGTCGCGGTCGACGTCGATCGTCCGCGGCTCGTAGCGCTCGTCCACTCACGCACCCCGCGGGGGCCCGTCCCCCACCGATCCCCCGCCCCCACCGCCACCCGGGGCGCGCTCGCCGTAGTCCCCGAACGGCCGGTCGCGCTCGCGCACCGCCTGCCGCCAGCCCACCTCCTGGGCCCGCGCCACGAAGTCGAGCCCCTCCTGGGTATGGCGGGCGACACCGTCGAAGATGAAGCCGAGCAGGCGGCTGGTGTCGGGCTGGTACTGGTGGCGGGCCACGTCGTTGAGCATCCACTTGATCATCTGCAGCTGGTTGAGCGGCAAGAGGGCGATGCGCTGCGCCAGGTCGGTCGAGCGCCGGTGGAGCTGGTCGTCCGGCACGCACTCGAGGATCATTCCCGCCTCCGCCGCCTCGCCGGCCGTCACCTCGTCGCCGGTGAACAGGTAGCGCTTGGCGCGCTCGAGCCCGAGCCGTGCCACCCAGAGCCACGGCGCCTCGGGCACCCCCCACACCCGCGCGGGCGGGTAGCCGAAGCGCGCCGCCTCGCCGGCCACGATCAGGTCGGCGTTGAGGACCATGTCGGTCCCGCCCGCCACGCACCATCCCTGGACCGCCGCCACCGTGGGCTTGGAGATCTCGTGGAGCTTGGCGAAGGTCTTGCCGAAGCTGCCGATCGTCTGGACGTCGGCGACGGTGTCCCACACCCGCTCGGCGCCCTCGCGGCGTGCCGGCGGGGCAGTCGACCAGTCGAGGCCGAAGCCGGCGCAGAATGCCGGGCCCTCGGCGCTGAGCAGCACCACCCGCACGTCGTGGTTGCGGTCCGCGGCGTCGAGGGCGGCCTCGAGCTCGGCGCGCAGGGCGGGCGTGATCGTGTTGTAGGCCTCGGGCCGGCACAGCACGAGCCGCCGGACGGCACCCTCGTCCTCCTGCCGGATGGCAAGACCGCTGGTCATGGCCGCACAGGCTTGCACCTCGGCTATTGACAAGCAAGCTGTCGTTATGACAATCTTCCTTGTCGTGTTGGCCGATGTCGAGGCGCTCGCCGACGAGGTGCGGCTCCACTATCACGCTCTGGTCCGCCTGGCCGGGGCGCTCCACGGTCGCCTCAGGGTGACCCCGCCGATGCGAGCGGTCCTGGAGTTCCTGCAGGCCCGGGGCCCCGCGCCGGTGCCAGGCATCGCCCGGTCCCGGGGCGTGTCACGCCAGCACATCCAGACCATCGTCAACGAGCTGCTCGACGAGGGGCTGGTCGAGCTGCGCGACAATCCGGCGCACCGCCGCTCCTGCCTCGTCACCCTCACCGCCGCCGGCGACGCCGCCATCGCCGGCATCCGAGCCACCGAGCGGACCGTGCTCGGCGACGCCTTCTCCGACATCGACCCGGCCGCCGTGCGCGCCGCGACCCAGACCCTGCGCGCCGTGCGCCGGCGCATCGACGACGTCATCGACAGAGCGGAGGAACCATGATCCGCCGGAAGCTGTTCGAGAACTTCGCCCATCCCCGGGGCCTCTGGGGTCGCCTTGCGGGCCAGGTCATGGCCCGCAAGACAGCCAACGTCGAGCGCGGCAAGTGGGCCCTCGCGGAGCTCGACCCCGGTCCGGACGATCGCGTGCTCGAGGTCGGCTACGGCCCCGGGTTGTCGCTGTCCGATGCCTGCCGCCGGGTCTGCCGTGGTCACGTCATCGGCGTCGACAAGTCCTCGGTGATGCTCCGGCAGGCCAGCCGGCGCAACTCCGGCTCGCTGCGCGAGGGACGCCTCGAGCTGCGCGTCGGGGATGCCCAGCACCTCGACGCCGACCTGAGCGACCTCGACCTGATCTACGGCATCAACGTGTGGCAGTTCTGGACCGACCAGGCGGCGACCATCCTCAACCTGGCCGGGCGCCTGGGGCCGACCGGCCGCCTGGTGCTGGTGTACATGCGGCCGCCCGGAGGGTCGACGACCGGCGACGAGGCGGGCGAGCGCCTCCAGAAGCAGTTCGTCGACGCCGGCCTCGCCGCCGTGGAGACCCGCACCATGCGCTTCGACCCACCGGCGGTCATGGTCATCGGCCGTCGGTCTTGACGGCCGCACCGTCGTTCGTGTCAGCCTTCTCGCCGAGCCGGGCCGCCCGCGCCTCGAGGTAGCGCTGCTCGGGAAGGCTCGTGGTGCGTCGGGCAGCGCTGCGGTAGCTGGCGCGGGCGGCGTCGGCGTCGCCGGCCATCTCCAGCAGGTGCGCTCGGACGGCGTCGACTCGGTGGTGACCGACCATGCGGTCATCGGCCTCGAGGCCTCGCAGCAGGTCGAGCCCCGCCTGCGGTCCGCGCGTCATCGCCACCGCCACGGCGTGGTTGAGGGTGACCATGGGGTTGGGGCCGACGCGCTCGAGCAGGTCGTACAGGCCGACGATCTGGGCCCAGTCCGTCTCTGCGGCGCTGGGGGCCTCGTCGTGGACCGCGGCGATCGCCGCCTGCAGCTGATAGGGGCCGACCGGGCCGGCCGAGAGGGCCTCGGTGACGAGGGCGACGCCCTCGCGGATGGCGTCCCGGTTCCAGCGGCCCCGGTCCTGCTCCGCCAGCGGCACGAGGCCACCGTCGGGCCCCGTGCGGGCAGGGCGGCGGGCGTCGGTGAGCAGCATGAGCGCCAACAGCCCGGCCACCTCGCCGTCATCCGGCAGTAGCCCGTGGACGGCCCGCGTCAGCCGGATCGCCTCGCCGGTGAGCTCGCTGCGTTGCAGGTCGGGCCCCGATGACGCCGTGTAGCCCTCGTTGAAGATGAGGTACAGCACGTGGAGGACGACCCGTAGCCGGTCGGCCCGCTCCGCCTCGGGCGGCAGCTCGAACGAGGCACCGTCGGCCCGGATCCGCTGCTTCGCCCGGCTGATGCGCTGGGCCATGGTCGCCTCGGGGGCGAGGAAGGCGCGGGCGATCTCGGCGGTGGTCAGCCCGCCGACGGCGCGCAGCGTGAGCGCGATCTGGGACGCCTCCGACAGGCCGGGGTGGCAGCACAAGAACAACAGGGTCAGCGTGTCGTCCCGCCCGGCCGGGTCCCGCGGGTCGGGTGGCACGAGCGCGGCCGTGACGTCCTCGCGGCGACGGCGGGCCGAATCGCTGCGCAGCTGGTCGGTCAACCGCCGGGATGCGACGGTGATGAGCCAACCCCGCGGGCTCTCCGGCAGGCCGCGCTCGGGCCACTGGGTGGCGGCCGCCAGCAGCGCCTCCTGCACGGCGTCCTCGCTGGCCTCGAAGTGCCCGTAGCGGCGGACGAGCGCGCCGAGGATCTGCGGCGCCAGCCGGCGCAACAGGTCATCGAGGCGCGCCTCGGTCCTCACATCTCCATTCCCGCCTCGTTCATCACCGGCCGCACCTCCACCGCGGTCAGGCGGGCATCGGGGATCATCGCGGCCAGCTCGTTGGCCCGCTCGACGGTCTCGCAGTCGACCACGTAGAAGCCGGCCAGGAATTCCTTGGCTTCCACGTACGGCCCGTCCGTCACCGCAGGAACGTCGTCACGCACCCGAACCGTCTTGCTGTTGGATGGGTCGGCCAGCGCCGCGAAGCCGACCATTTCCCCCGACTCGCGGATCGGCTTCTGGAACCCCTCGTGCGCGTCCATCACCGCAGCCTGCTCCTCGTCGGACAGGGACTCGAACACCGTCGGGTTCATGTAGATCATCAGCAGGTACCTCACGTCGCCACTCCTCGTCGTCTCTCGTCGTCGGGATCCGGTGCCGCGTGCGGCACCCTCATCCAACAACGTCGGAGCGGGTGTGCCGGCATCGACATTGTCGGGCCGATGAGTTTTGCTCCGGCGTCTCGTCGGCAGGAGAGGTGACTCGCCCGGAGGTTCGGATGGTGACCAACGACAACGGCCCGCTGCCGCAGGGCGACCTGCGCCTGCTCGACAGCGACATCGCTCGGCAGCTGCTCGCCTCGACGGTGCCGGCGCGGGTCGGCTACACGGCCCTGGACGGCACCCCACGCGTGGTGCCGAGCTGGTTCCACTGGACCGGCGAGGAGCTGGTGATGCCGACGTTCGTCCGCGCGCCCCACGTGGCGCGCCCGGCCGCGCGGCTCCGCGCACTGCGCGCCCACCCCGACGTTGCCATCAGCATCGACACCGAGAGCTTCCCGCCCCACGTGCTGCTGGTGCGCGGCCGGGCCGTGATCGCGGAGGTGGACGGCATCGTGCCGGAGTACGCGCTGGCTGCGCACCGCTACATGGGCGACGAGCAGGCGGTGGCCTACCTGGGCCACGCCGACGAGCCCGGCACGAGGATGGCGCGCATCGCGGTGCGGCCGGCCTGGGTTGGGCTGATCGACTTCGACACCCGGCTCCCGGAGGTCATGTCGTGATGAGCGGCCCGCGCCTCCGCGACGGCGACGTCGCCACCCGGCTGCCGGCCCAGGACCTCGGCCGGGCCCGTGCCTTCTACGCCGAGAAGCTGGGCCTCGAGCCGACCGAAGAGCGACCGGGCGGGCTGCGCTACCGCTGTGGCAGCGGGCGGTTCACGCTGTTCGAGTCCGTGGGCGGGGCGTCCGGCTCACACACCCAGATGGCGTGGGAGGTCGACGACATCGACGCCGTGGTCGCCGAGCTCCGAGGCCGCGGCGTCGTCTTCGAGGAGGTCGACGTGCCGGGCCTTCGCACGGTCGACGGCATCGCCGAGGTCGAGGGCAACTACCCGTCGGCGGGCGGCGTCGGCGAGCGCGCGGCCTGGTTCCGGGACAGCGAGGGCAATCTCCTCGGCATCGGCCAAGCTGTCACCTGAAGCGAGCAAACTTCTCGCATGGCCAAGTACTCGGTGAACGAGCGCGGCGTTGCGAAGGCGAGGGAGCTGATCGACGCCCGCCGTTACGTCCTGAGGAGCCCGTGGAGTGACGTCCAGCCCCGCGCCGACGACGAGAACAGGTTCCTCGAGACGCACACCTGGGACGAATACGCCGAGTGGCACCTTGCACTCACCGACAGTGCCCGGGACGAGACCAAGGCGAGATACGCGTTCGTCTTCGGCGACTTCCGCAGGTTGCACCGGATGGGCCTGATCGCCTGCTACTACCGGGCCGCCGAGTGGTCCCACCGGGAGATCCAGCTGGTGGCCCACGACCTCCTGCTGCACCTGGACGACGCACGGGAACTGCGTCGGCGGTCCTGACGACGCCGCTGAGGCCCGGCGGGTACGGTCGGTGGCAACGTCCGGCAAAAACCGGAACGGCAACCACTAGGTACGACACCTAGATACAACCGGCCGGTGCGCCGGCGCGACTGCTGGCACGCCAGGCCCCCCGACAGGAGGAGGAAGGGCAGTGAAGAGAGCCCGAATAAAGATCGCGCTCGCCGTCGCTACCGCCGGTGTGCTGGGACTGGGAACCGTGGCAATGGCATCCGACGGGGGTGACCAGCGCGAGAGGCTGACCGGCTATGAGGAGGTGCCCGCCCTCTCCACGCCGGGCGTGGGTGAGTTCAAGGCATCCATATCGCGCTCGAGCGACGAGATCCGTTACCGGCTGACCTTCAGCGACCTGGAGTCGGACGCCACGCAGGCCCACATCCACTTCGAGAACGAGACGAACAACGGGAACATCGTGGTGTTCCTGTGCACCAACCTCGGCAATGGCCCGGCGGGCACGCAGGCCTGCCCCGCCGCCGGCGGGACCATACGCGGCACCATCACACCCGCGGACATCACCGCCGGAGCGGCGGCACAGGGCATCGCCGCCGGTGAGTTCGACGAGTTCGTCGGCGCCATCCGAGCGGGGTCGACGTACGTGAACGTCCACAGCGTCCTCCGCCCGGGCGGGGAGATCCGCGCCCAGCTCGAAGACGACGACGACTGACCATCATTGAGCAAGGGTCCGCCGCCCGTACATCGGGCGGCGGACCTGCGCCGTCCGCCGAAGCCTCGGGGTTCGCCCCGTCAGGCGAACACGGCGTCGATCGACAGGCCCTCGGGCACGGTCACGAAGCCCCTGCTGGCGAAGCCCCGCACGATGACCTCCCAGGTGGGCCGGTCGGCCACGAGCGCACGGAGCTCGGCCAACCCATCGTCGGTCGCGCCCGCGGCCAGCAGCGCACCCGCCCGGACCAGCCGTAGGTTCTCCTCACCGGGCAGCGTCTCGAGGGCGCGATCGATGTCGCCCGCTGACTGGCGGCGGTTCGACGGTGTGGACGCTAACGACCTGAGCGGATAGGCACGCAGTCTTCACTCACCGTGGTCAGCGCTGCCCGAGGCCGAGCTGTGTGGCCCGGGCTCACGCTGCAAATCCCGTGCTGTTCTGTGCCCACATGCGGGCCTATCCGCTCGGCCTCTAGGCCGTCGGCACCCGCGACGTCAGTGCGGGTCAGTGGACCGTGCGTCGCCTGGCCTGGATGCGGTCGCCGTCGATCCGTAGCTCGTACGCAGGTTGGGTGGCGGTGGCCGGGCCGCGCACCACGGTTCCGTCATCCATGCGGAACGTGCTGCCGTGCCAGGGGCAGCGCACGCATCCATCGACCAGGACCCCCTCGTGCAGGGGGCCGCCAAGGTGGCTGCATCGGTCGAACAGCGCGACCGGTCCATCGTCGCCCTCGGCGGCGACGAGGGGTTCGCCGTCGAGGTGAGCCAGCGTGGGCTGGTCCTTGGTGAGCGCGCCGTCGGCCTGGATCTCGGTCCAGCCCGCGGGCGCCGGCGCCGCCGCCGCCCGGCTGACACCTGCGGCACGGCGGTAGGCGAGGTGGCCGCCGAGGAAGCCACCGGCGGTGGCCGCCGCCGCGCCGACCAGGCCGAGCGCCACGCCGCCCACGCGGTGGCCGCGGCGGCGGGCCAGGAACGACAGGCCGTAGAGGGCCGTGGCGGTCACGTTGGCGGCGGCGTGGACGATGCCGGAGCGACGTTCGGGTTGGTCCAGGTCCGACCAGTCGGCCAGCCCGGTGATCGCCGTCGGCAGCGCGGTGGCTACACCGATGCCGACCAGGGCGTCGGCCGCCGGTCGGGCTTTGCGACCTCCCGCCAGGTCCAGCACGAAGGCGCTGGTCCAGAACCCGATCGGCAGGTCCGTGAGCGCCGGATGCAATGGGTGCCCCAGCCACACGCCGTGCAGCACGTCCTTGACGGGACCGCTGGGCAGGATGGCGGTGACCTTTCCGTGTACCGGTCCAGCGACCCGATCGATGGCGTCGGTGGCCTCGAGGCGCTCGCCGAGGTTGCGAGGATCCATGGCTGCCCTCCTCATCGGGCGACGGTGGCTCGCGGCGGGAGATGCCGCCGCGATCATGCTGCTCGGATACCCGAAAGCGTGCCGATCGAACGGACCCGACAGTACGAGAGCCCGCCGGGGTCACGCGGGCAGTGAGGAGAACTACCGGCTGGAGGCGCCGATCAGGTCGCCGATCTCGATCTTCGGGTCCGCAAGGCGATCGGGATCCACGGGCCGATCCGCGGTGATGATCGCCTTCAGGTCCTCGACCACGTCCCAAACGTTCACGTTCATCGCCGCGCTGACCACGCCGTCGCGATGCCAGAAGGCGACGAACTCGCGCGCATCCAGGTCGCCGCGAACGACGAGCTCGTCGCTCGAGCTGCTGAGACCCACGTATTCCATGCCCAGGTCGTACTGGTCGGAGAAGAAGTACGGCAGGCGGTCGTATACCTCGCGCCACCCAGCCACGTTCCGTCCGGCCGTCGTTCCCTGGTTTAGGGCGTTGGCCCAGTGCTCGACGCGCACATGCCGCCGGTAGCGCGGATGCCAGGCATTGGCGACGTCGCCGGCGGCGTAGATCGCCGCGACATTGGTCTCGAGGTGCTGGTCGGCGACGATCCCGTTGTCGACGGCCAGCCCGCACCCAGCGCCCGCGACGTCGGTCCGGGGAGTCACGCCGATCCCGGCGACGACCAGGTCGGCCGCCTCGGTGGTGCCATCGGTGAGGACGACCTCCTCCACGCCCCCTGACCCCTGCAGCTCGCTCACGCCGACGCCGAGCCGCAGCTGCACGCCGTTGTCGGCGTGCAGCCGGCGGAACACCTCGCCGATCTCGTCGCCGAGGACGTGCCCCAACGGGACGGACGTCGGGGCGATGAGGACCACGTCGGCGCCCATCTGCCGGGCGGATGCTGCGACCTCGGAGCCGATCCACCCGGCGCCGATCACGGCCACCCGGGAGGCGGAGGCGATGGCCTCGCGGAGCCTGTTGGAGTCATCGACGCTGCGCAGGTAGCGCACGCCGTCGAGCTCCGCACCAGGCACGGCCAGGCGGCGCGGTTCGGCGCCGGTCGCCAGGATCGCGGCGTCGAACGCCAACGTGTCGCCGTCGGACAGCGCGAGCCGGCGGGAGGAGCTGTCGATCCCGACCACACGGTCTGTGACGAGCTCGATGTTGTGGTCGTCGTAGAAGCCGTCGGGGTGCACGCGGGTCGAGGCGGGCTCGGCTTCCCCGCGCAGCACGGCCTTGGACAGCGGTGGCCGCTCGTACGGTGCGGTGGCCTCGTCCCCGATGAGGACGATGCGCCCGTCGTAGCCGGATTCCCTGGCCGCCTCGGCGGCCTTGGCGCCGGCCACGCTGGCGCCGACGATGGCGAGTGTTCGATGGCTCATGACGGGCTCAGGCCGCGACCCGGGGCCGGTCGAACGCAGTGGCGAGCCGCGCCAGGGCGAGTGCGCCGAGCAGCAGGCCGAAGTCGCGCAGGGCGATGTCGTAGAAGTCGGCCTGCAGCAGGAGGTTGACGATGATCCCCGCGAGCCAGGCGGCAACCAGGTAGCCGCCGAACTTCGGTCGCAGTGCGACGACGACGCCGGCGACGATCTCCACGACCCCGACGATGAGCATTGCCTGGTGGGCGTTGCCCGGGATCAGGTCGTTGATCTCCGGCGCGAGGTAGATGGGCCAGTCGACGAGCCAGTTCAGGAACTTGTCGAGCCCGAACAGGATCGGGGCGACCGTGAACCCGGCCCGCAGCAGCATGAACGCCTGATAGGCGGGGTTCGAAAGCTGCGAGCTGGTGGTCGCCGGTGCGGCGGTGGCTTGGGAGACGTCGATCGCGGTCATCGGAACCTCCTTCTAAGTGATGGTGAGCTTGACGATAGAAGCGTCCTCTTGTTTCGTCAAGCTCTTTCTGTCTTAGAATGGGTCCCATGAGCGAGTCGTCGTTCGTAGACCGGGTCCACGGGGTCGCCGCGCTCGATCATCCCGTGACGCAGTCCGCGTACCGGTTGCTGGCGGAGCGCGACGAGTTGAGCCGGGACGGGGCCGCCGAGGCACTCGGCCTGGCTCGGTCCGTGGCCGCCTTCCACCTCGACAAGCTCGTCGACGCCGGGCTTGCCGACGTCCGTTTCGAGCGACTCACCGGTCGGTCGGGACCCGGCGCAGGCCGAACGGCCAAGCTCTACCGTCGTTCCGCCACCGAGATCGGGGTTTCGCTCCCGGAGCGTCGCTACGACCTTGCCGGTGGGTTGCTCGCCGAGGCCATCGAGCGCTCGACCCGCGACGCCGTGCCGGTAGCGCGGGCCCTGCGCCGGGCCGCCACCGAAACGGGGCGGCGCATAGGTGAAGCCGCTCGCGTCGCCGTGGGCCGAGGGTCGGGCCGTGCCAAGCGCCGCGCTGCGGTCGTCGGCGCGCTCGAACACCACGGCTACGAACCCCATCTGCGGGGCGGAGAGGTCGTGCTCACCAACTGCCCGTTCCACGCCCTCGCCCAGCAGCACCGCGACCTGGTGTGTGGCATGAACCTCGAGCTGCTCTCGGGGGTCATCGACGGCGCCGAGGGCGCCGACGTGCTCGAGGCCCGCCTGGCCCCTCAACCGGGGTTGTGCTGCGTGCGCATGAAGGCGACCTGATCCAGCCCGTCGCGCGCCTGCCCGTCGCGCGCCTGTCCGTCACCCGCCGCGATGTCACCGGCGAGCATGACGTCGTCGCCGATGACGTGCATGGACCTGTTGACGAGCCTGATGCCGTCCGCCACGGCGGTGACGCCGAGCGCGCCGACGGCCTCGGTGCCCTCGCCGATGATCGTCGGTGCCACGGCCACGATCAGGCGGTCGACGACAGCGGCCCTCAGCAGCGACGTGATGACCCGGGCGCCGCCCTCGACGAGCAGGGTCTCGACGCCCGAGCTGCGCAATTCACCGAGTGCGGGGGCGACGTCGACGCCGTAGGCGCCCTCGGGCAGCACGCTCACGCCGACACGCCGGGCCGCCAGCGCCCGGCGCCGGGCGGGGTCGGACCGATCGGTCGTGAGGATCGTCGTGGCGGCGTCGGCGCCGAGGATCTTGGCGCCGTCGGGGACGCGCAGCGTGGAATCGAGCACCACCCGCATCGGCGACACGCCGGGCACCATGCGCACCGTGAGCTGGGGATCGTCCTGGAGCACCGTGCCGACACCGACCAGCACGGCGTCGCACGCGGCGCGCAGGGCGTGCGACGCACGGCGTTCCGGCTCGCCGCTGATCCATCGGGCGTCGCCGGTTGCCGTCGCAATCCGGCCGTCGAGCGTCTGGGCGAACTTGAGGACGACGAACGGCCGGTCAGGCGGCGCCGTCACGGGACCGATCAGGTCGCTGATGTCGACGGCCGGTGCGACATCGAGGGGCTCGTCACCCACCGCTTCCCCCGTGGGCCGCAGATGCCCGAGTCGGCGTTCCTTCGTCCGGAGGTATCCGAGGTTGCGGCTGTGGGGAGCGGTGGCGAGCGGCTCGACGGCCACCACGTCGACACCCGACCTCCGCAGGCCGTCCACCTTCCGCGGGTTGTTGGTGAGCAGGCGCACCGAACGCACGCCGAGGGCCTGCAGCACAGCCGCGGCGTCGGTGTACTCGCGGGCATCGACCGCTAGGCCGAGCGCCAGGTTGGCGTCGAGCGTGTCTGCACCGCGGTCCTGCTCGGCATACGACCGCAGCTTGTTCACGAGGCCGATCCCGCGGCCCTCGTGGCCGGTGGCGTAGACGAGGACGCCCCGCCCGGCGGCGGCGATGGCGCGCAACCCGAGCTGCAGCTGGACACCGCAGTCACAGCGCAGCGACCCCAGGGCGTCGCCGGTCAGGCATTCGGAGTGCACCCTGGTGACGACGTCGTCGCCCCCATCGAGCTCGCCCCTCACGAGTGCCAGGTACACCGATCCCGACGAGCACTCGAATGCGCACGCCTCGAACACGCCCGCCGACGTGGGCAGAGGCACGCTGACCAGCCTGCGCGGCGGGCCACCACCGACGTTTGCCCTGGCGCGCGGCACCCGCTGCAGGATAGGGGGCGTGGCTGCCGACGACGAGCGCCGTGACGTGGTCGCCCGGGGCGTCGTGTTCGAGGCGCCCCGCCGGATCGGGGTCTCGCCCGTGGGCCTCGGGTCACCGGGCGACGGGGACATCGTGGTGCGCACGCTGTGGTCGGGCATCAGCGGGGGCACCGAGATGCTCGCGTACCGCGGGGAGATCGACCCCGCCCTGCCGCTCGACGAAACGATCGGCGCGCTCGGCGGCTCGTTCGCCTTCCCGTTCCGCTATGGCTACAGCTGCGTGGGACGCGCGGAGCGCCCCCGCGGGGAAGTCCCGGACGGTCAACTCGTCTTCGCATTCCACCCCCACCAGGACGCCTTCGTCGTCCCCGCCGAGGACGTGGTCGTCCTCGGCGACGTCGATCCCCGGCTCGCCACAATGTTCCCGCTCGTGGAGACCGCTCTGCAGGTCGCCCTCGACGCCGGTCCCGTGCTCGAGCAGCCGGTGGCGGTCATCGGCCTCGGTGCGGTGGGGATCCTCACCGGCCTCTTGCTGCAGCGCGCGGGGGCCCGCGTCCTCGGCATCGAGCCTCTCGCGGAGCGGCGCGCGATCGCCACGACCGTCGGGCTGGAGTCCGCCCCGCCCGAGGTGGTGGCCGCACTGATCGCCACCCATGCACCTGCGGGCCTGCCTCTGGTGGTGGAGGCGAGCGGCCGGCCCGAGGCGCTGGCCGCCGCGCTTCCCCTGCTCGCGCACGAGGGGGAGGCGCTCGTGGTGTCGTGGTACGGCACGAAGGACGTCCGTCTTCCCCTGGGCGCAGAGTTCCACCGCCGTCGCCTGCGCATCCGCAGCACACAGGTCTCGACCATTCCGGCCGCGCTCGCCGCCCGCTGGTCCCGCGACCGTCGTCGGTCGGTCGTGCGCGAGCTCCTCCACGCTCTGCCGCTCACCCCGCTGGCCACCCATTCCTACCCCTTCGAGCAGGCGGGCGAGGCCTTCGCCGCCGTCGATCGTGGCGACGCCGGCCTCGTTCACGCCGCGCTGTGCTACACGTGACGTCATGTACGAGGTAGGGACGGCGATCGAGGTGCGGGCGTTCCACGTGATGCCCGGGGTCGAGGGTCCGGAGGGGCAGCTTCACGCCCACGACTACAAGGTCGAGGCGGTCGTGCGGCGGACGGACCTGGACGAGCGCGGCATGGTGTGCGACCTCGACATCCTCGACGGCGCCC
Source organism: uncultured bacterium (assembly GCA_963717085.1). Taxonomy (GTDB): domain Bacteria; phylum Actinomycetota; class Acidimicrobiia; order Acidimicrobiales; family VFJN01; genus DASQUK01. The sequence goes on along the minus strand of CAVQVM010000024.1, from coordinate 213,309 downwards.
TCCAACGGGTGGGTGACACCGTTCGGGATGCCGACCTCGACGTGATCCGGCCGGCGGACGCCGAGGCGGTGACCGTCGAGGTCTTCGCGCGCTGGGCGCACGGGGCGGTGGCCGATGCCGTTCGTGCCGGTGGCGGCGAGGACCTGACGGTGCGGGTATGGGAGTCGCCGTTCGCGTTCGGCGCCTACGCAGCCCCGGTCGCGTGAGCGGGCTGCGATAGTTTCCGCTGCCCGCCGCCGGGTCGTCGATCCCGAGGCGTCCGGCGACGCCGACCCCGCCATGCTCGCGGTCTCCCTCGTCACCCTTGGTTCGCCGGAGCAGCTGACCGGCGGCTACCTGTACCACCGGCGCATGGCCGAGCTGGCGCCGCAGCACGGTGCCCGCCTCGACCTCCTCGCGGTGCCGGCGCTGCCCTTCCCCCTGCCCGCCGCCCTGGCGGGCCGGGTCGTCCGGCACGCGGCGCGGGCCGACGTCCTGGTGGTCGACAGCATCGCCGCCGCATTCGTCGCCCCCTGGCACGTGTTGCCGCGCCCCCCGACCGCGTCGAAGCCGTCCCCGCAGCCCCGGCCCCTCGCCGCCATGCTCCACCAGCCGCCTGGGGGCATCGACCACGGCTGGCCCCGGCGACCGGTCCAGGCCGCGCTCGACCGGATGCTGTACCACCGCTGCGACCTCCTTGTCCTCGCCAGTGAGACGCTGCGCCCGGGGCTGCCGGGCGTCCGGACCGTGGTCGTCGCGCCGGGCCGCGACGTGGCCACCGCACCGGCCGGGCCGCCGATCGACCTGAGGCAGGGCCGGCAGGCTGCCCTGCTGAGCGTCGGGAACTGGGTAGCGCGCAAGGGCACGCTGGACCTGCTCGACGCGTTCGGGCGCCTGCCCCCCGGTCTGGCGACGCTGCACCTGGTGGGCCGGACCGACGTGGAACCCCGGTACGCAGCCCGCGTCCGTGCCCGCCTGGGCAGTGCGGACCTGGCCGGCCGCGTCGTCGTCCACGGACCGGTCACACGGGGCGAGGTGGCGGCGTTCTACTGGTCCGCCGACGTGTTCGTGCTCCCCAGCTACCGCGAGCCCTACGGCACGGTGTACGGCGAGGCGATGGCGGCCGGCCTGCCGGTCGTCGGGTGGCGGGCCGGCAACCTGGCGCACCTCGCGCAGGACGGCGTCGAGGGCCGGGTGCTCGATCCCGGGGACGTCGCCGGTCTGGCCGCGGCACTCGAGTGGTTGGCCGAAGATGCCGACTACCGGCACCGGCTGGCGACCGCGGCGCTCGCGCGCGGTCGGCGCCTGCCGACCTGGAACGACACGGCCCGGCGCTTCTTCGGCGTGCTCCGGGAACTGGCGGACGCCGCGGTCAGCGCGTGACCGCGAAGAGCGGCCACTCGCCCGGGACGCCCTCGAGGCGAGGTGACCGCCATGCACATCGAGCGGTAAGGCGGGGCGTAAGCCCACGGTAGGTTCATGGGCTTGCGCCGCTCGTTTGCTCAGGTCGACGTCTTCACGGCCGTCGCGTGCCTCGGCAATCCGGTCGCGGTCGTCCTGGATGGCGCCGGGCTCGCCACCGAGGACATGCAGCGCTTCGCCCGCTGGACCAACCTCTCGGAGACGACCTTCGTCCTGCCGCCGACAACGTCCGACGCCGACTACCGGGTCCGGATCTTCACGCCCGCTATCGAGCTGCCGTTCGCCGGCCATCCAACCCTGGGGACCTGCCACGCCTGGCTCACGAGCGGTCATGTCGGTCAGCACCGGGATGTCGTGGTCCAGGAGTGCGGCGCCGGCCTGGTTGCCGTGCGCCGCGTCGCCGACGGATTGGCGTTCGCAGCGCCGCCGCTCGTGCGCTCCGGCCCGGTGGACGAGGCGCTCGTCCGGCGGATGGCCGACGTCTTGCGGGTCGAGCGCTCCGAGATCATCGACGCCCAATGGGTGGACAACGGTCCGGGCTGGGTCGCCGCCCTGTTCGAGAGTGCCGAGGCGGTCCTGTCCCTGCAGCCGGGCGACGTCGACTTCGACCTGGGCGTCGTGGGTCCCTACCCGGAGGGATCGCCCGAGGCGTTCGAGGTTCGAGCGTTCGTCCCGGCCGATGGCGTGACGGTCGAGGATCCAGTCACCGGCAGCCTGAACGCCTCGTTGGCCGAATGGCTGCTGCGGACCGGACGCGCGACGGCTCCGTACACCGCCAGCCAGGGCAGTGCACTCGGACGCTCGGGACGCGTGCACATCACGCGCGACCACACCGGGACCATCTGGACCGGTGGCGGCACGGTCTCGTGCGTCGTCGGGCACGTCGAGCTCTAGACGAACCCGACCACCGCGTTTACGGGTTGGCGCCGATCACGGGCCGACGATCCGCCCCTCGACTTGTGGATCGACCGGCGAGTTGGCGGTGATGTAGTCGATCGTGACCTGGAGGAGGTCGTCACCCGGCTGCGCAACGTCCGTACCGCCCGCGAACATCGTGTAGCCGTCGCCGCCGCCGAACATGAAGTCGTTGGTGACGATCCGGACGGGGTCGGCCGGACCTATCGGGGTCAGCGTTCCGCCGACCCCGTTCGGGGCCTTCCACATGTTGTCGACCACCGGCACGATGCCGTCGCAGTGGAACTGCACCTTGAGTCCCGAGACCTGCGGGAAGCGGCCCGTGCCGCCGGCGAAGCCGGGCTGGCAGAACGGTGTGAAGCCGTTGATGAACGCCGCTCTCAGCTGGTCGCCGGTGAGGGTGAGGATCGTGGTCCGGTTGCCGAACGGCAGGACCGCGAACACCTCACCCCAGGTGATCTCGCCGGGCGCCTCCCCGGCGCTCGGTGGCTGGAAGAGGAGATCCTGGCGCAGACCACCAGAGTTCGTGAAGGCGGCCTCGACACCGGGATACTTCGTCCGCATCGCGTCGGTCACCATGTTGCCCATCTCGGATTCGAAGAGCCTCGTCGGCGCGCGGGTGATGTCGTTGACCTGCGTGCCGATCACCTGGTTGCGCAGCACCGCGGTCTGGGCGTTGGCGTCGTCGACGATCGCATTGACGTCGGCCCGCGCCGCGACACCGAGGTTCTTGGCGATGCGCGTCGCTCCGCCGGCCCACTGGACGTCACCGCCCTGGACCATGAGCTGCAGGACCGAGTAGCTCGCGCCGGCGTTGATGCCCTCGGTGATGAGGATGTCACCGCGCATCAAGTTCGAGATGCGGTGGGTGTGGCCCACGACCATCGCATCGACGGTCGTCGACTGGAGCGCGTCGGCGATGTCGAGGATGGGGCCCTGCCACGCGACACCCGGCGCGTTCCCTTGCGGGTTGACGCCGACGTTCGTGCCCTGGTGGATGACGACGACCTGCACCTTGACGCCCTGCCCGCGCAGGCGCTCCGACTCGGCCGCGATCCGCGGGGCTTCGTCGAGGAACGTCAAGCCCGCCGTCGCACCGGCGGACACGAGCTCCGGCGTGTTCTTCAGCCCGGCGCCGATGACACCGACCTTGACGCCGTTGATCGTGAACACGACCGATGGTGTCACCCAATCGGGCGCCTCACCGGTTGCGGTCTCGACGATGTTCGTGGCGAGGAACGGGAAGTTGGCGCGCTCCTGGTGCATGAGCAGCCGCTCGACGCCGAAGTCGAACTCGTGGTTGCCGTACGAGGTCGCGTCGAGGCCCCAGGCGTTCTCGACGTCGATCGCCGGCTTGTCCTCGAGGAGCAGCGAGTTGGGCGGCGAGGCACCGACGTTGTCGCCGCCGGCGAGGATGAGTCCCGGCCCGGGCAGGCGCGCCAGCTCCTCGTCGAACATCGTCGCGAGGAACGATGCGCCTCCGACGCTCTGGGCGCTGCCATCCATCGTGAACGCCGTCGGGTCGAGCTGGCCGTGGAAGTCGTTCAGGCCGACGATCGAGATCGGCGTGACGGACTTGCCGTCCTTCACGATCTCGAGCAGGACCCGGCCCTGGCTGGACTGCGGCTCCGGGATACCGAGCAGGTAGGCAAGCGTCGGGGCGAGGTCGATCGACGAGGCGGTCACCTGACCCTTGGCGATCCCCTTGCCGCCGGCGAGGAACGTCGCCCGCATGTTGATGTTCGCGTCGAGGTCCTGGACGTCCGGGACGTACCCGTGCTGGCCGAAGAAGTGCGACGGGGCCACGAGGGTGCCCGACGTCTCGGCGTCGTACTGGTACGGCGGAAAGGCGAACGCGATCACGTCGCCGGTCCTGGTCGGATGGGCCATGTCGGTCGTCGTGCCCGGCCCGTTCGGGATGTGGCGCGCTTCGGCCTTGGTGAAGACGCGGTCGATCAGCGTCCAGCCCTCGGGCTGGCCGTCGTGGGTCCAGTCGTTCGGATCGACCAAGCCGAGGTACTTGGCCTTGATCGCGGCCACCGTCGCCGCGACGTCGGCGGCGGGCACTTGGGTGAAGCCGCCGCCTGCCGGATCGCGCCCCGCCACGTTCAGGTAGATCTGCGCTGCACCACCGGCCCAGCACACCTTCGCCTTGCCGATCGTCTCGCCCGTGGCAGGCCGGCAGTTCGAGGTCTGCGGCCTCGACAGCAGGCCGAGCTCCACGAGCGGCTGGCTAGCGTCGATGGCGAGGAACTGCGGCGCGAAGCCGTGGTCGGACGAAACAAAGGTGGTCGGATCCTTGCCCATCAGCGAGCGCGCGAGGGCCAGCGTCTCGTCGGCCTCCTCGTAGGCGGTCTTGATGAACTCCTCGCGCTCGGCGACGCGGCCGTCCGGCACGCCGTTGAGATCGACGTCGTCAAACGCAGGGTTCGGGGCGCCGCCCGGCACCGTTGGTGAGACGAGCCCGAGGAATTGGTGCTGGAACTCGTCGGTCGTGGGCATGCCGACGAGCAGGAGGTCCGGCTTGTACGTCTTGGCGACGTACTCGAGCATCGGCAGGTGGGCGGTAGCCCAGAAGAGGCCCTGTTCGACGTAGGTCTCCTCGCTCGTGATACCCGACTCGAGGATCGCGAAGTCGGCTGCCGTCGAGGTCGGGAACCTCTGGGCGAGGAACTCCGCGAAGTCGCCCGTGAAGCCCGGCTCGCTGAAGCCCGGCCACGTCGCGGTGGCGCGGCTGACGGAGGTGTGGAAGAGGCGGACCCGGGAGAGGTCGCCGGTGAGCTCCTCGACCTTGACGAGGAACCCGGCCGTCAGGCCGTTGAGGGAACCGCCCTGGATCGTGACCTTGACGTCGGCCCACTCGCCCTTGGCGAGGATGCCAACGGAATCAGCCGCGCTCTTCGTCTTCGAGAACAGGACCTTGTCGTAGTTCGTCGTCGAGTCATCGGTGCTGTCGAAGATCCAGGCGTTGAGCCCGTACTTGTCGACGCCGAAGTCGAGGACCCGCAGGCGCATCTCCTGCGCGGGGCTGAACGTGTCCGGCAGGTCACCGGTCCAACCGGTTGCCGGCACCGGCGCGGCGCCGGGGAAGGGCGCCTGGCCGGCCTCGGGGAATCCGGCGGGATGGTCGAACTGGAGCCCGAACGAGCTGATGAACGCGGGGTCGTCGAACAGGACGTCACCGGCCGCGCCGGTGAAGTTCGTGGCCACGCCTCGTCCCGACAGGAACGACCGGAAATCGATCGTCGGGCCCTGGATGCTGGCGTTGCGCCCACCGGCCCATTCGACCTGGGCCACCTTGAGGCCGTCGCGCTCCGCGGACTGGGCGATCGACTCGACCTGCAGAACGTTCGGCGCGAACGATGACGTCGAGCTTCCGAACGGCTGGCCGTTGATGTGGAAGGTGTTGTTCGTGGAGCCGTGCACGCCCGGCCAGGCGCCGGTGGCCAGGGTGTACCAGCCGGCGCCGGTGTTCGGCGGAGCCTGGGTCAGGAGACCGCCGCCGGTGGCCGAGGCGCCCTTCTTGAGGAAATCGGCCATCGTCGGCATGACGCCCTGGCCCGCGTACTTCTGGACGAGATCCTGGCGGAGGCCGTCGGACACGAAGAAGACCGCCTTGTCGGTCGGTGCCTTCGCCTTGCCTGCCGCGTTTGTCGCGCCCGAGGCGGACCCGCGGAGCGGCGCGGCCGTGGCCGACGTGGCCAGCAGGCCGAACAGGAGCGCAGCGACGATCAACAAGACGATGGGTCGAACACGGACATGCGCCACTCTGAGCTCCTCCTCGCCGAACTGCAGACACGCGGTTGTCGGGATCGGACGGGGTGCATTTGCGACCGCTGCAAGTAACGGTCAGGCGGCCCGTCCCTCCCTGGACCGCACTCCGTCGCTCTGTGATGGCAAACCATAACGCCGCATCGATGAGCGTGCGGTTGCTCGCGGGCGAACACTCGAGGATCCTGGCGTCAGGACGGTGCCCGCGGCGGGCACGTCACGCCGGCGCGCAGGATCAAGGCGCAGACGGTCTCGCGACTCACCTTCCAGCGGCCATCGTCGACCACCGCGTAGCCCACGTCGGTCTGGGGCGCCATGCGGGCGTCGAAGCTCAACGTGTAGACCAGAGTGGCGCGCTCGGCGTCGAGGAAAACGATGTCGCCGAGGGTCACCGTCTGGTGCTCCAAGATCCCGAGGTATGGAGCCGCGGCTCGATCCAGGTAGGGGCCCAGCTCGTCGCTGTCCTCGATGTACGCCCGCCGTTCGGCGACCGTCAGAGACCCGTCGGTGGCCGTCGTGTAGGCCTCGACGATGGCCTCCCTCGCGGCCTCCGGGTCGGCCGGCTCCTCGCCCGATGGAGGCGGCAGCGTCGGCGCGGTCGTAGGTGGGGCTGGCACGGGCGTGGCCGTCCCTCCGTCCTGACGTCCAGCGTCGGGAGGCGGGCCGTCGCCCTGCGCGGGCAGGCACACGAATCCGGCTTCGGTACTGCCGCGCAGCGGCGCGCCGGCTTCGGCGGGCAACGGCACGTCCGTGCCCGGCGCGGCGACGGAAATCACGCCCGGCAGCGTGGCCAGCGAGTCGCCGAGCTGCGCCCTGGCGTCCCCGCCACTTTCGTCGATGACGATCCGGAAGGATGTGGGGATGCCGCCATGCCCCATGACGAGCAGGTCCGACACCCAGGCGCGCTGCTCCTCGGTGGCGACGTCGTCGATGCCGTCGGGGTCCGGGCACACGACGGCTGCGAGCTCCTGCAGCGCCTGCTGGCTCGTGACCTCCGAGAAGCGCACCACGTCGGGCGACGCCGCAATCGCCACGCGTACGGCGGCAAGCTGGTCCGCGGTCGCATCGGTGGCCATCACGACCACGAGGTCGGCGTCCTCCAGGGCGAGCTCGGTGGGCTCGATCTGCCGCGGGGGCTCGGGGTCGGTGGCGATCGTGGCCTCGTCGGTCCGGCCGGTCAGCACGAACACAGCCACCAGCACCGCCACGGTCAACAGCCCGGCCGTGACCGCGAGCGGCGCGCGCCGGGAGAACGTCCGTCCTCCGTGGGCACGCCGTCCGGGCCAGCCGCCTCGGCTCGGGACCTGCGCCTCGACCTGCTCGGCGGCCTCCCGCAATGCCGCGCGCACGGCCCGCTCGATTCGCTCATCGTCGCTCACGTGATCACCTTCCTCAGCGCCGCCAGTCCGCGGTGTACGTGCGAGCGCACGGTCGCCGGCCGGCAGCCGAGCAGCGCCGCAATCTCGCCTTCGGGGCGGTCCTCGTAGAAGCGCAGCACCAGAGCGGCCCGCTGGCGGTAGGGCAGGCGTGCCAGCGCGTCGAGCAGCACGGGCGTCTCGGGCTGTACGCCGTCGCGCACCAGGTCAGCGAACGCGGCCTCTTCGCGCCGTGCGCGGCGGTGATGGCCGCGGCAGGCGTTCACCACCACGGTGCGCAGGTAGGCCGACGGTGCTCGTACGTCGTACCAGCGATCGTGGAGTCGCAGAAACGAGTCCTGTACGAGGTCCTCGGCGATCACTCGGCTCCCGGTCAGGAGGTACGCCAGCCGCACTAGGCGCTCGAATTCGGCCGAGTAGACAGCGGCAAAGGCCTGCTCGGACTCGTCAGCACCAGCGCGCTCCAACAGCTCCACCCTCGATCGCCGCGCGTCCCCCACGCCCCAAGAGATGCCCGGGGACGCCGAATCGTTGCACGGAGACAACGTCCGTGGACGATGTTTGAGAGTTGTCGAGGCCTTGCTCACAGCCGTCTGCGCCGTTCAAGGAAGCGAGCTCGACTACACCCTCGTCGACTTCGAGGTCATCGACGCCACGGCGCCACCTCCTGCACCACGACCACGACGGTGGGGACGCCGGCGCCCGAGCAGGCGCCACCGGCATCCCCGGTGCCGGGCGAACCGACTCGCGGCGCGACCGAGGCCACGGCCGCGTCGCCCTGGAAGTGATCCTCGACTACCGCGGCATCGGCTTCAGCCACTCCGGGTTTACCGGTGACTAGGCGACGGGCAATGTTATGGACGGTCAGTCGATCGCGACGCTCGATGAAGCGCAGGGGGGATCAGATGCGCAGATCGTTCGCAATGCCCGGGTTGGCCACCATCGTCACGCTCGGCGTGCTGGCCCTTGCCGGCTCTACGGGCAGTCTGGCGAGTCCGGGCCAGGAGAGTCCCTCGGGACCGAGCCAGTCGCCCTTCATCGGTGACGGTCCTGGGCCCCTCGACCAGGACAACCGGCAGGGTCGCGTCCAGCCGACCGCCCGTCAGCGTGGGCTCGCCGCAGCGGTCGACGCGCGGGCGCGGTTCAACAATCTCGGTACACCCGGCAAGCTCGTCTCCACCGGCCGCCCGCTCGCTTCAGGTCTGCCGTCCGATCCCGTTGCAGCCGCGCGCGCCTATGTGGCCCGGAACCGGGAACTGCTCGGACTGACGCCGCGAGCGGCGAACGCCCTCGAGGTCGTCACCGTGGCGCCGATGGGCGACGGAGCCGCCGTACTGCTGCAGCAACGATTCGGCAGTCTCGTGGCCGGATACGACGGCCTCCTCGTCGTCGGTGTGCGCGACGGAATGGTGTTCTACGTGAGCGGGTCACTGGCTCGCGACGCTGCGCAGCCGGCGCCAGCACAACTTTCCGAAAACGAAGCCGCGCAGATCGCGGTCCGCGAGGCGGGCGTCGACCGGAGCGCGGTGCAAGACGTCGAGCTGGTCGCGGTGCCGACCCCATCAGGAGCGCGGGCGGCATACAACGTGCTGATCATCGGCGGCGACGCGGCACAGCCGGTTGGCTTCTCTTCGTTCGTCGACGCTCGAGACGGCAGCCTCATGGTCCGGGAAGACCTCGTCGACTACGACACGGACAACCCCGAATGGGAGGTGTTCCCGGACACGCCACCCGTTGACTACTCGTCGGCCGACACCCGGGTGCGCTGGTGCTTCGCGCCTGGACCGGGCTGTGACGAAGTCGTCGGCACCCCCGCTTCACCACTGGCATGGGACATCGACCCGGCCAACCGGAAGCCATCCGAGACGACGTCGGGCAACAACGCTTTCGCGGTGCACAACTGGTTCGACAACGACCCCTTCAGCGTGGGCAAGGAGTTGGCCACCCCGCGGCCGGCACGTGACTACGCCTACACCTGGGACAACCAGTGGCTCGAGGAGAAGTGCTCACCCGCGACCTTCGAGACCCAGCAACGCAACGACATCGACGCCGCCCGCGCCAACTTGTTCGCAATGCACAACCGGATGCACGACTGGTCGTACCACCTCGGCTTCACCGAGTCGACGTTCAACCTCCAGGACGACAACTTCAACCGGGGCGGCAAGCAGAACGACCCAGAACAGGGCAACGCACAGGCCGGCGGGGTCAGTGGCGGCCCGCCAGCGTTCGCGGCGCGCGACAACGCCAACCAGATCACGCCCGGCGACGGGCATGCACCGATCACCAACATGTACCTCTGGCAGCCAATCGCCGGAGCGTTCTACGCGCCGTGCGTCGACGGCGACTTCGACATGACGGTCATCGGCCACGAGTACACCCACGCCATCACCAACCGCATGATCGCCGGGCCGAAGGCGGGGCTCAACTCGCCGCAGGGCATGAGCGAGAGCTGGTCGGACCTGCTGGCGATGGAGTACCTCAACGAGCACGGATACGCCCCGTCCGGCGTCCAGGCGTTCACAATCGGCCAGTACGTGACGTCGGATCCCGTCGCGGGCATCCGCAACTACAACATGAGTGCGAGCCCTCTGAACTACAGCAGCGTCGACTACGACTTCGTCGGCCTCCAGGTCCACGCCTCCGGCGAGGTCTGGAGCGCGGCCAACTTCGACATCCGGGCCGCGATGATCGCCAAGTACGGCGCGGGAACCGCCGCCTTGCAGAAGTCGTGCGCCAACGGCTCGACGCCGGTGACCCAGTGCCCCGGTAACCGCCGCTGGGTCCAGCTGGTGTTCGACTCGTTCCTGCTCATGGCCCAGAGTCAGGTGAGCATGGTCGACGCACGGGACGCGCTGCTCGCGGCAGACGCCATCCGGTTTGGCGGCGCGGATCTCGACCTCATGTGGAATGCCTTCGCCAAGCGCGGCCTCGGAGAAGGCGCGGTCAGCAACGGCGCGGGTGACGCGAACCCGACGCCCAGCTTCGCTTCGCCGTTCGCCACCGAGGCCACGGCCACCTTCGCACCGGTAGACCAGGCGGGCCAGGCCGTCGCGGACGCGCAGCTGTTCGCCGGTCGCTACCAGGCTCGGGCGGTTCCCATCGCAGACACCGCTGCAGGCACGGCACTGCCGAACACGGTCGCACTCGTCCCGGGGACGTACGAGTTCGTGGCCCGGGCCGCAGGCCGCGGGCTGGTCAGGATCGGTCCTGTCACGGTGTCCGCCGGACAGCAACTCAACCTCGCGGTGACCATGCCGACCAACCTGGCGTCCGGGACGGCCGGCGCGACCGCCACCGGGAGCGGCGTCAACATCGCTCGGCTGATCGACGACGATGAAGCGACAAACTGGGTGTCGACGGGTGCGCCGGTCGCCGGGAAGGGTGTCGTTGTCGACCTCGCCGGCGATCGACACCGGGTCACCAGAGTCCAAGTCAGCGCCATGCTGCGCCCGCCGATCACCGGCGACCCCGACCCCGATGCGCAGAACCGGTTCTCCGCGCTTCGCCAGTTCCGTGTGCTCGCATGCAACGCGGTCGGACCCGTCGACTGCACCGACGCGGCCGACTACGCGCCGGTCTTCACCAGCCCGGCCGACGCGTTCCCGTCGGTCGCACCACGGCCGCGGGCGCCGGAGCTGATCCTGCGCTCGTTCGACATCCCCGACACCAATGCCACGCACCTGCGCTTCGAGGTGGCCACCAACCAGTGCACCGGTGGCCCGGACTTCGCCGGTGAACAGGATGCCGACCCGAGGGCGGGCACGGACTGCGCGACCAACAGCGCGCAGGCCGGGATCGTTCGGGCCGCAGAGTTCCAGGTGTTCGAGAACTAGCGAGGCTTGAACGTCCGCACCGGCCGTTGGCGCCGAGCTTGACCTTCGGCGCCGGCGGCTTGGTGCGGTGGTGGTCTTCGAGGGCCGTTCCAAGAGCGCGGTTGCTCGCGAGTACGGCATTCCCGTCGCTGGGTCATCACCCTCGTCCAGCACTACCTCGACGAGGGCGATGCTGGGTTGGCGCCGCGGTCTCGTCGGCCGCGTCGCTCACCCAATCAGACACCGGCCGTGATCGAGGACGAGATCATCGCGATCGCAATGAGGCTCGATCGGGCTGGCCATGAAGCCGCCTGAGCACCGCGACATGCACGACGTTGTGCCCGCCGCGCCGTTCTGGGCGCCGTTCTGTTCACGCCCGCCGAGTACGGATCGCCGACTCGGGCGCGCCCGTGGAATCCAGTTCCGGTGTCGGTGTTCGCGGACGTTGCCTGGCCTCAGCCGGCGCTTAGGTGATGGGCGAGATGGCGCTCGGATGTCGGGTTCTGATGAGCCGGCGTGGCCGCTCCGAACCATGTCGCAAGTGCTTGAGGCAGCTGTGGGTCCGTGAGGTCTCCCGCCCAGGCGACATGCCCGTCGGGTCGGATCACCACAGCCGGGGGAGCAGCGACCTCGCCAAGGACGGGGAGCTCCCACACGCCATCGTGCTTGGCGTCGACCAACCGGACTCGATTCGCCCAAGGAGAAATGTCGAAACCGCCGGGTTCACCGAGGTTGAGGAGCACGGGCCGGGCGTCGTGCAGCAGGGTGAATACGCGGGTGGGACCGTCCGCGGTATGCACGTCGAGGTCGGGCATGCGCCGCCCGAGCAGCGGGTGCCCCTCGCCGAGGTCATAGTGGATGTCGAGACCGGAGAGCATCCCGGAGATGCGCTTGCGCGGCTCGTCCATGCCCAGCAGCTCGAGCATGGTGACGCGGAGGGCCTTGCTGCGCTCGTCGGTGCGGCTGAGCGCGACCTGCGCCATGGTGTTGTGCAACACCCGGGCACCGACCGGATGCCGTTCGGCGTGGTAGGTGTCCAGGAGGCTCTCGGGTGATGTCTTGTTGACTACCTGGGCCAGCTTCCATCCCAGGTTCACGGCATCCTGCACGCCCGTGTTGAGGCCCTGTCCACCTGCCGGGCCATGCACGTGTGCGGCGTCGCCTGCGAGCAGCACGCGTCCCTCGCGATAGGACGCCGCCTGCCGGGTCATGTCGGTGAACCGGGAGATCCAAGTGGGGCTGTGCACCCCGTAGTCCGTCCCGTAGGCGACGACGAGTGCCTCGCTGAGGTCCCGCAGGGTGGGTTCGCTGGTGTGTTCGACGTGCTTCTCGAGCAGTACGACCCGGAACGGCCCTCCGCCCTCCTCCCGGTTGACTGGACCGATGCCACCACCCTCGGGCCGCATGCCGATCTTCGGCTCCTCGTCCATCTCGACCTCGGCTATCAGGTGGCTGGTCGTCGGGTCCCACCCGGGGAAGTCGATGCCGGCCGCCTTGCGGATCAGGCTGCGTCCTCCGTCGCATCCGACGAGATACTCGGCTCGGAGCGACGTGTCTCCGGACAGCTCGACATCGACGCCGGTGTCGTCCTGCGCGAAGCCCGCCACCTCGCAGCCACGAAGGATCGGGACCCCGAGCTCATCGACCCACCCGGCCAGGATGGGCTCGATCCTGCTCTGCCAGAGCGCAAGGAGGTAGTTGTGGCGGGTGGGGAAGTCGCTGATGTCCAAGAAGGTCCCGGCGTAGCCCACGAACGGATGCTCTTGGCCCTCCGAGAGGAAGCGTTCCGCGATGCCACGCTGATCGAGCACCTCGATGGTGCGGGAGTGAAGACCCCCGGCTCGCGATCCGTCGACCTCCTGATTGGCGCGTCGTTCGACCACAACGACGTCGATCCCGGCCAATGCCAGCTCGCCAGCCAACATCAGCCCGGTCGGACCTCCTCCTGCGATCACCACCGCATGTGCAGTCATCGCCGCTCCCCGGCGAACGCTGCACCGGACAGCGACAGGCACCTCGCGTTGAGCGACCGCGCGCCAGCGACGGTCGCCCTCATCCTCCCCGCCAACTCATCGATCGGATCAGCGCTCCCGATCGACCCATTTGCCGAAAGCAACAGACGCATTCCACAACCCCTGGCGTCATAGGTTCTGGCCGTGATCGGCTCAGCGGACGAGTCATGGTCAGCACATTTGGGTCGCTTGCGGCAAGCCCCCTCCCTCGCGTTATGTTGTCAATGGCGGCGAGGATTCACGCTCGGCGATGTGGGCGAGCTGATCGGTCCCTACTTCGGCAACGCGAAGTGACCAAGCGGCGAAGGCGCTGCCCGCCTGAGACCTGACGACGGGCGCGCATGCGTAGATGCGGCGCGGCATCGGGCTCGAGCCCGGCGTGATTCTGGTCCGGCGTTCTGTGCGGTCGTCGCCGGCGACGACGGACGCCGAATCGGTTGCGGACGCAAACACGATCAGCCGTCGCTGGCACCGCCCGTGCTCGCGGGAGTTGCCTCGCCCGGAACGGCACCGCCGCCGCTCTTTACCGCATTCGCTCCGCGATCGTGCGCGTGATTATCTCCGCGTCCTCCCCCATGCCGAACAAGGTGGAGGACTTCCGCTTCCGCAAGAAGTGCGTCCCGATGAAGTAGAGGCCCGGCACCAGGGTGCTGGCGCCGTCGCGCTGGATCGGAAATCCGAGATCGTCGAACGCCTCGGGGAACTGCACCCAGTCGCGGTACGCGGGACGATACCCCGATGTGAACACCACGGCTCCGAGATCGCCCGCGCTCATCTCGTCCGGAGGGTCCACCTTAAATGGCTGCGGCTCGGGGAGCTCCGGGGGACGCGTGCCGCGGTTCAGCGCGGCCTGTGTCAACAGGTTGCAGATGTCCACGTAGCGAGCATCACCCCATGCCACCGATTCGTTGAGGTCGGCCCCGAAGCGGATCGCGCTACCGCTACATCCGCTCAGACGCCCGGTCAAGGTCACGCCGTCGGCGAGAAGTGTCCGATAGTTGAGGTCCCTACCGCCGTCGCGGCCGGTTGTCTGGAAGTTCGCGCCAAGACGGGCCAACGGGCTCGGAAGATCGTCGACCCGCTGCTCGAGGAACGGCGTCTCGACGAGCCACGAGACGATGTCGCGTCCTTCAACACGGCGTGGTGCCCACCCGGCTTTGCCACACGCGAGGGTCACGTCGCGACCGCTCCGATGCAGTTCATCGGCGATCTGACAGCCGGTCTGGCCACTCCCGACAACGAGGACACCGCCGGCGGGGAGAACATCCGGGCTCGTATAGCTCTCGGCGCCGATGACGAGAACATCGGCAGGGAGGTCCGCCACCGGCGGGCGGTGCGGCCGTTGGAACGCGCCGGTCGCGAGCACGACTGCATCGGTACGCATCTGGCCCTCGGAGGTGTCGAGGACAAACCCGCCACGAGGGTCCGAGCGCAGGGCGCTGACCCCAGTCCGATCTAGGATCGGGGCGCCGAACCCTTGGGCGTAGCGCTCGAGATGAGCCACGACTTCGTCCCGGGACATGAAGCCGTCGGGGTCCTCACTCGCGTACTCGCCGCCAGGCAGCTGCGTATACCAATTCGGTGTCACGAGGCAGAAGCTGTCCCACCGGTCACGCCAACTCTGCCCGACACGTTCCCGCTCGAGCACGATGTGGTCGATGCCCGCACGCTGGAGTTCATAACTCGCGGCCAGTCCGGCCGGGCCAGCCCCGACAACGATGGTCGGGGCCTTCTCGATCGACATGTGTGCAGTATCGACAGTCAGCGATGCCCTGTCAGCGACTTATGTTCCACTTGACCTCTTCGGTCAACTGGGCTGGATCGAGAAGGACGATCCGGTCCCGTTCCGTCCGCACAACCCCGGCATCGCGAAGTTGTCGCAACGTCCGAACCACGACCTCGCGCACGGTGCCGACTGCCTCCGCCAGATCTTGCTGAGTGATGCGAACGGCGAGCTCTCCGTTCGGGTCGCTGTCTTGCTGATGCGTCGAGGCCAGGTCGAGAAGCTGGCGCGCAACGCGTTGACGAACCGTCGCGAAAGCGGTCCCGGGGATCTCGTTGACGAAGTTGCGGGCGCGCTCGCTCAGCTCGATCAAGAGAACGCGGGCAACCCGCAGATCTCGCTGGGCGACAGCGCGAACCGTCGATGGAGACAGCGTCAGCAGCTGCGTATCCACGAGCGCCTGCTTCGTCGCGGGTTCGGTGAACTCGTTCGAAAAGAGCGACATGGCGCCCAAGAGCTCGCCGGACCGGCAATAC
This sequence comes from uncultured bacterium, assembly GCA_963717085.1. GTDB lineage: Bacteria > Actinomycetota > Acidimicrobiia > Acidimicrobiales > VFJN01 > DASQUK01. The sequence goes on along the minus strand of CAVQVM010000024.1, from coordinate 197,763 downwards.
CGGATGGTCATCGTCCGGCCGTCGGGAGCGGTTACGAAGACCCGAATGACACCGGTGATCACCAGCTGGAGATACTGGTCCGCTTCGAGCGCCCGGTGCGCGACCGAACCGGCGGCAACCTTGCTTTGAACGGCGCCCTCGAGCAACTCGTCGAGCACCTCGGGGGGCAAGTCGCGGAGATGCGAGGCATCCACCGCGTCACGAAAATCCGGGTACACCGAGGCAGCCTAGGGTCTCATGGCTTGTTAGGTGAAGACGTCGTGCGATGCGTCTGATGCTTCCGGGGCACGAATCGCTCCTTCGAATACGGCGGCTGGGTGGTGCGCCCTTGTCTCATCCGTAAGTGCGCGCTCGCGGGCGCGAGCATCCCTGCGCCGTAACCGATCGACGGCTCGGGGCCCGGCTGGGTCGTCGCCCCACCCGCCCATAACGACGTCGACGACTCTGCCTTGGCCCAGCACATGGCCGGCGATCCGCGCAGGGCGCTCGGCGGCCGTCGGGCGCCAGATTCGGTGTTCTCGGGCACGGTGACGCAGGCCGCAGCGGTCGCCAGCGATGGCATAGTCGGCACAGCTGCGACTGTCAGCGACGGCTCAACGACTGACATCTTCCAGCAGTTTCAACGCGGCCAGCCAACGATCGAAGGAGTCCGCGGGCACCGACCCGTCCTGCACGCCGGCGAGGAACGGGTGAACGGTGGCCGCCAGCCAAGCGACCGCGTTGCGGTCAACAACGGATCCGCGGTCAGGGCTTCTCCCATCGGCCGGCGGCGTCGAAGAACCGCAATTCGAGCTCCATCGCCCGGTGATACAGGACAGCCAGGCGGTCGTGGTCACCTCCGTAGCGGTCGAGTAGAACCTCCAGACGGCGCGCCAGAGCCTCGAACTCCGCGCTCGAGTACGTCTCTACCCACTCGCGATACGGGCTCTCGGGCTTGGTATGGGCGGCCAGCTGCTGGCCGAGGTAGGCGTAGAGCCGCATGCACGGCGTCATCGCCGCCGCGATGTGGCCAACCGGCTGGAGCGCGGCGACGGCCAACAAGAAGTCGGTGTACGCCGAGGTCGCGGGGTCTGCCGCCTGACGAAGGTCGACGCCCCACCGGGCCGCGTACCCGTTGTGGAGGCGGAGCTCGTCGGCGGCCGCGTCGAGGAGCTCCCTAAACGCGATCACACCCTCCCGGTCGGGGCTCTTCGCCAGACCCAAGGCGTAGGCGCGGCAGAACGCGTCCAGGAAGACGGCGTCCTGTCCCACGTAGTGGGCGAACGTGGCCCGGGCCAACTCTCCCGAGGCGATGCCCTGGACGAACAGGTGCTCCAGCGCGGCCTCGGCCAGGACTCGGTTCCGGTGCCACAACGACTGGGACAGCGAGGCCACGGAGGAAGGCTAAACGCAGCACGAGCAGAAGGCAGATGGTCGGCGCCCAGCCCGAGGCGCCGGCAGCCGGTCGCCGCGCACTGCTGTTGACGGGAGCCGCTCCAGCGCCCCACCGGCGGGGTCGAGCCGGGCGGACGTGCCACGCTCCCCACTCAAACGTGTGGAGCCAGACGAGCTTGCTACGACGGGTGCCGGCGAACCCGGAGGCTGAGCAGGTCCCGCAGGCTCACGATCCCAACCAACGCGGTCCCCGCAACCACGGGAAGATGGCGAAACCCGCTGCCGAGCATGATCTCGGCCGCTCGCTCCGAGTCGACATGGGGCCCGACGGTCTCCGGGTCGCGTGTCATCCACCGGGACACGGGTGAACGCGTCAGGTCGCTACCCGACGCCGCCGCCCGCAGCACGTCGCGCTCGGTGAAGATCCCCACCAGCACCTGGCCCTGCATGACGACCGCCGAACCAAAGCGGCCCTTCGCCATGGCTGCCGCCGCCTCCGCTACCGGGCTGTCCGGCGCGACGGTGAACACGTCGGCCGTCATGATTTCGGCGAGTTCAACCATGAGTGCCCTCCGCGACGCGCAGCGCGTCTCGGTCCCGCTGTCCCTCAGCCACCCTCGCCACCCACCTCGTCGAGCTCCGATTCGCCCACGGCCGAGGATGGTCCGGCCAGGTCCTCGTTGAGCTGTCGCCACAGGGTCCCCGCCCACGAACCCAGCTGGGGCCACTCACGCCAGAACAGCTGCAATGCGGCCTCATCCAGCGTCGCCGCGGCCTCGTCGGACGTCAGCTCGTCGGCCACCTGCTCCAGGGCCGACAGCGCCGCTAGGAACCGCTCCGAGACATCATCCATCGTCTGCCCCTCTCGGCCGGGCCAACCCGAGATATAGCACCACGCAGCACGTACCGCCGGCTCGGGGGCACCTTTTGCAGGGACCGGTGTGGGCATGTTCAGCGCCCCGGCTTCGACACGACCAAACGCGGTCGGGGACCAGCCAAGGAGGTCGAACCGATCCGGGATCGTAGCGACGGGCAATCTTGCAGCCGGGGCCGTAGCGGCCAGGTCGGCGATTCGCTCGGCACCTGGCCGCTGCGTGGTCGGGGCTGCGACGTGATTGCTGCTGAGTTTCTCAGTGAGGGTGAGCGCAGTTCCTCGATCTTGTCCTTGGTGACCGCGCCCCGGCGCGCCGTCCACGCGACCCGAGAGCACCTCGACCGCCGACGCATCCCGCTCCGGCAAGTCGACCGGCAGGGGGATCGGCTCGAGGTCCCGATAGTGCTTCAACGGGATCGGCATGTTGGCGAAGTCGAGGAAGTGCCCGCCCGCGCCGACGCTCTCAACGCTGTGCTTGGTGGCGTCGTGGAACAAATGGGCGACCTCGCGATCGTTCAGCGCCATCGCGCCGACCGTACCCAGCGCGATCGAACCCCCTGCGATGGCGGCCACGACGCGGGTCAGCCGCTCGGCCGCGGTGGTACGAGGATGACGGCGGCGCCGGCCGAGCTGGAAACCAACCGATGGCCGCTTCGAGGAGCGTTATGGGACACCATCGGGTCCGGCATTCAGCGGTCTGCTCCCGGCGACCGTCGTTGTCTTGTCGCCTGGTTATGCACCATCGGCACCGGCCAAGGACGTTCTGGTCGCCGCGGTCCGCGAGTAGCCTCGCCGAGTGGTAGCGGGAAGCGATGGCATCGGGCCGCTCGAGCCGGTACCGACAGCGGCCACGATCGAACAGGTGATCCAGCTCCTGACGTCACTGCCTGGTCGGGGCGCCGACGCTCGGGCCGTGCTCAACGGCCTGTTCGGCGACGCACTTGTCGAGCGGGAGTCCTCGCTCGCCATTCCCCTGACGTTTCGGACCGCAGCCGGCGGCGAGCTGCCACTCGATCATGACGGGCTCCGGCGTGCGCTCCCGAACGCCGGAGCTCGGCTCTGTGTGCTCGTGCACGGGCTCATGGCGTCGGAATCGGTGTGGAGGTTTGCCGGCGGGGGGGAGCTCACCTATGGCGAGCTGCTGGCGCGCGAGTGCGGCGTGTGCCCTGTGTATGTCCGCTACAACACGGGGCGACACATCTCTACCAATGGGCGTGAGCTCGCGGCGAGACTCCAACGGCTGGTGAGGGCCTGGCCGGTGCGGGTGCGCGAGATCGACCTCATCGGTCACAGCATGGGCGGCCTCGTGATCCGGAGCGCTTGCCACTACGGCAGGGGCAGCGCGACGTTGCGAGACCGGTTGCGACGTCGCGGACCGTGGCCCGCCAAGGTGAAGCGGGTGGTGCTGCTCGGTGTGCCGAACAGCGGCGCCAACCTCGAGGTGATCGCCAACCTCACGAGCGCAGCGTTGTGGTCGGTACCGAACCCGGTCACCCGGCTGATCGGCGCCGGACTCGACCGGCGCAGCGAGGGGATCAAGGACCTCCGCTGGGGTGCGGTCCTCGACGAGGATTGGGTCGAGCGCGACCCCGATGCCACCGAGCGCCCCGAGCGCTACCGGGTACGCGTCCCGCAGCGCGCCGAATACCTCGCCATCGCGGGCTCACTCGTTGACGAACGGGACGCCGATGTTCCCCATCGCGTCAACCGCCTACTCGGCGACGCGCTTGTGACGGCCCCGAGCGCGCAAGGCCGGCTCGGCAACGATGAGCCCGTCCTGTTCCCGAACGCCGCAGTTCGCCTCTGCCCGAAGATCAACCACATCGCGCTCGCCAATCACCCCGAGGTCTATGACGAAATCACCAACTGGTGGAACTCAACGTGCTGACCCAGGACTCGGCTAGGTCGCCCACGACCCGCAGCGCCACCGACAGCACCGCCAGGTCGAGCGGCTCGCTGGCGGAGTGGGACTTGGGGTCAGAGCTTCTGCCCTTCGCGCCCGGCGACGGGTGGATGCCTTACGGGCTCCGCCAAAGGCTCTGAGATCGGGAAGACCAATCCAAAGCCTGGCGTCCAACGTCGGACTCGCTCGTCTTCACGCGACCATCCCACATCCGCGCCCCCCAACCCCGAAGGGGTGTCCCCGATCAACCTGCTCGGAGGCACACCGAAGCGCCGATCGGTGCGCGGTGGCCGCCGTGGAGTTGCCCCTCGCAGACCGTGTACTGGTACTTCAACCGCTGGGAACAGTACAAGGTCACCGAGCAGATCCTCCCGGTGGTGCGTGAACAGCTGCGGATCGCCGAAGGCCGTAACCCGCAGCCCAGCACAGGGCTGATCGACTCCCAGAGACGGTGAAGGGTGCCAACACTGCCGGGCGCGAGCCCCGCGGTCAGAATGTGGCGATCGGGTTGACCGGGCTGCCGGACGTACCGGCGAAGCGGACCGGCGCGACTGCGAGGTGGAAGTCCCACTGGCCGAGCTCGGCAGCCGTCGTCGCGCACACCTCCAGGTCGCAGTTGTCGAGCAGCCACAGACCCATCGCGACGAGGCTCACGGCGTGAACCGGCATCAACACGTCGTCGTACCCCGACGGCTGAACGTCCTGGGGGGTGTCAGCGCCGATCAGCGCGACCTCCCGTTCATGCAGCCACGGCAGGCAGGACGCGTGCCAGCCGGCCTGCGTGAAACCGCTGGCCTCACCGGCCTCGTGCCGGACGCGGCCATAGCCGGTCCGCAGGAGTACCGCATCGCCGGATCGCACCCGCACACCCTGGCGACGCTCGGCCTCCTCGAGATCGTCGGGAAACACACCCTGCCCTGGTTCCAACCAGGGCACATCGCGGACCCTCGCAATGTCCAGCAGGACACCACGCGTGATGATCCCGTTCGCCGCCGCCGTGACGGCCGCCCACGCCGATCCCGTTGCGGCGTCGACCAACGAGTGCGACCGCCCGTTGTACATCGTGCCGTCCCAGAAGATGTGGCACGGCGAGTCGACGTGGGTGAGGGTGTTGCCATGGAACGTGATGCCGAGCCGCTCGGACGAAAAGCCCCAGCGCCGGTCGTTGCGGAATCCGGGCACCGGCATGTCCTCGGCACCCGGCATGTCGGCGGCGCACGGGCACGTCGTCGTCGACCGCTCCATGTCTTGCGGTCCGGCAACCTCCCATGCGCACGACACGCTCCTGCCGTGGCGCACGGCCCGCACCGCCGCCAGCCGGACGTCGTCGGTGATGTGGTTCAGAGTGCCGAGCTCGTCGTCGTCGCCCCACCGTCCCCAGTTCGACAGCGTGTTGAAGTACCCGAGCACGTCGTCCTGTGTGGGCATTGGTCGCCCTGCCGTCATCCCAGCATCGACTCCTCCGGTCACGCGGTTCGAGGCACCAAGGCCCGCTGAACTGGCATGACACTAGGAGGCTCGACACGGCCTGGCGGCCGACCGTTGCTGTAATTGTTGCTGTCACCGCCCCTCGGCTGGCCGCCTCGGACTACAACGAAGGCCCCGACCGGATTCGGTGCGGGGCCTTTGACCTGCTCAGACTGGTCGCCTGCAAATTGCGCGCTCGGAGGGACTCGAACCCCCAACCTTCTGATCCGTAGTCAGATGCTCTCTCCAATTGAGCTACGAGCGCCGGTTGCGGAGAAGCAAGGCTACCGCGGGGCCGAGGCGGCCCCCAACCGCCGGCGCAGCTACGATTTTGTGCCCGGCCAGCGCATACACAGGGGGTGGTGGGGTGCCCTACAACCAGACGGGGTTGCTCGTCCACGACGCCGACGCCCACATCATGGAGACGCCCAACTGGCTGCGCGACCATGCCGACCCGGGCATCCGCGAGCGAATCCAGCCGCTCCGCTACCCCTCCGGCAACGAACTGCGCCAGACGGGCGACCCGGCCGAACAGCAGCGTGACCTCGTCACAGCGTTCGAGCACCTCACGGCGAGGCACAGGTCCGACGAGTACCGCAGCAGCGAGGCCGAGGACATCATGGCCCGCAAGAACTTCGCCGCCACCGGGAGCTTCCTCTCCGAGGACCGGCCCCGTGCCCTCGACCTCCTGGGGTTCGCCAGCCAGCTCGTCTTCAACACGTTCCACAACCGCCGCCTTCACGATTGGGAGCACGGCAACGATCTGGAGCTGGCGATCGGCGTCGCCCGGGCCCACAACCGCGGCATGGTCGAGTTTTGCGCCGTCGACGCCCGCCTGCTCCCCAGCTGCTACGTGCCGCTGGCCGACATCGAGCGTGCGCCCGAACTCGCGGACGAGGCCATCGCCGCGGGTGCCGCCGCGTTGCTCGTCGCCTCGGGGTGCCCGCCCACGCATTCGCCGAGTCACATCGGGCTCGATCCCATGTGGGCTCGGGCCGAGGAAGCCCGGATCCCGGTGGTGTTCCACGTCGGCGGGACCGGCGACCTCATCGACCACAACTACTTCCGCAACGGGTTGCCGATCCCGCCCGACTTCCACGGCGGCGAGGAGAACTTCCGCTCCGTCGACTACATGGGCATTCCCGGTCCACCCGCCCAGACGCTGGCAACCCTGATCTTCGACGGTGTGCTGGAGCGGTTCCCCGACCTCCGGATCGGCGTCATCGAGCAGGGAGCGATCTGGGTCCCGTCGTGGACCCGGCAGATGGAGTCCGCCTTCGACGCCTTCTCCCGCCACGAGGAGCGCCTCCAGAGCCTGTCGCTCCGCCCGAGCGAGTACGTGCGCCGCCAGGTCCGCTTCACGCCGTACCCGACCGAGGACGTCGGCTGGATCATCCAGCAGTCGGGCCCCGAGGTGTGCCTGTTCTCATCGGACTACCCCCACGTTGAGGGCGGCCGGCGGCCGATCGAGCGGTTCGAGGCGTCGCTGGCGGCGGCGGCGATCGACGATCACGCCCGCCACCGCTTCTATAGCGACAACTTCGCCGACCTGATGGGTTCGGCGCTGGAACCGCGCGCGGCCTGACGCGGCCGCACCAGCTACGCGGCAGAATCGGCGGGCGCCCCCGCCAAGTCGCTTACGAGGCCGCGCATCTCTTTGGGCACGCCCTTGCGCCGCCACCAGTCGATGGCGGGCACATCGTGGTGCATGGCCGCCGCAAGCTCGAGCATTCCGCCACGGGCTCGGATGGCCAGTTCCAAGAGGTCCTGGTCCATGTCCCCCAGGATGCAGCCGCGTCCCGCCGATGAGAAACGAGTTTCGCCCGATCACCACCCTGTTCGCGCGTTGTTCACACAAACGGGCCGCTCGCCGTGGCCGGTAGGTGTCAGCTGGAGGCGAGGCTCCAAACCGTCACCGGAACGTCGAAGCCCTTGACCTGCCTCCGTCCGGCGGGCTCGAAGGACAGCCCCTCGTCCTTGGCCTCCTCGGCGACCGACGCGTCCACCAGCACCTCGCCCGGGATGGCGGTGTCGACCAGCCGGGCCGCCAGGTTCACGACCGGTCCGTAATAGTCGCCGTGCCGGAACAACACCTCCCCGAAGACGAGCCCGCCCCGGGGTTGCGTGCCGTCGTGGGTGAAGGCCTCGACCAGGTCGAGGACGATGTGGCACCCGACGACGGGGTCCAGCGCCGCGACCATGATCTCGTCGCCGATGAACTTCACCAGGCGACCGCCGCGAGCGGCCACGACGTCGAACGCCCGCGTCTCGAAGCGCGTGACCAGCGCGCCCAGCTCGGCAGGGTCGAGGCGGCCCTGCAGCGTTGTCGATCCCACCAGGTCGACGAACCCGATGGCGAGGCGCGCCAGTTCGCGCCGGCTCACGCCGGTCTGCGTCACCCGTTGACGGTCGATCGCCTGACGCATGTGGTGGCGGAACAACGGCGCCAGGCCCACACCCACCTGCATGACCAACTCGGTGGCCATGGTGTTCTTCCGGACATGCTCGAGCGCGCTGGCATGGCGTCGCCCCATCTCCTCCTCGGGGCCCTGGACATACACGGCAACGGCCGCTTCGGCGATGCGCTCAAGGGCGCCGGCGATGACGCGCAGCACCTCCGAACCGGTGACGATGCCGGCCTCGCTTGCCTGCGCGAGCTGGCTGAAGATGCTGACGTCATCCTCGGTGAACATCGGCACATCAGCGTCGGGCACGCTGACGCCCACGTCGCGGTATGCAGCCACGACCGTATCGGCATCGACCCCGGCCCGGCGCGCCACGTCACGGGCCGAGAGGGTGGCGCCGCGACTGAGCACGAGGTCGGACGCCAGGCCGCCAGCATTGTGCGCGCGCTCCGCGGCGCCGATCTGCTCGGGCGTGGCACCGAGAGCCGCGAGCGATTCGCGTATCGCAGCTTCCTCCCGGTCCGGGGCAGTCTCGTGGTCGTCCATCGCCAAGCACGCTACGGCGCTCGGCCGCGTTACGCCGTGTCAGCGGGTCGAGCGCAGCGCCCTGACCAGCTGGGCCTTGTTCATCGAGGACCGGCCCCGGATGTCGAGGTCGCGGGCCCGCTTCATCAGGTCGTCCTTGGACCAGTCGGCGTAGGACGGTTGTTTCCCACCCCTGCGCAGGGCGCCCTTCCCCGCATTCGAGATGCGGGCAGCCTTGCTCTTGCTCATGCCAGACGAGCGCATCTTCTCGTACTGGCGGGGGTTCTTGATGCTCGGACCAGGGCTGCGACCACGAGGCATCGTCACCACCTCCCGCTGTCGATTCCACCGCGGGAGTACCCGACGCGGCCAGGTGGCACACATGCAACCGCCCGGCGCGGGGCCGGGTGGCGAAGCGGAGAGGGTGGGATTTGAACCCACGGAGGACTTGCGCCCTCACTTCCTTAGCAGGGAAGCGCCTTCGACCGGACTCGGCCACCTCTCCTGGTACTGGGCCAGCGATCCTAGCGGTTGCCTCCGCGTTGACCGCCGATCGGACCTAGCGGTTCTGCGGGAAGCCGAGGTCGACCGTGCTCGTGCTCGGGTCGGGCCAGCGGGCCGTCACCACCTTGGTGCGCGTGTAGAAGTGGATGCCCTCGGGCCCGTACATGTGGCTGTCGCCGAACAGCGACGCCTTCCATCCGCCGAAGCTGTAGTAGGCGACGGGCACGGGGATGGGCACGTTGATGCCCACCATGCCCACATGCACGTCGTACTGGAACCGTCGAGCCACGCCGCCATCCCGGGTGAAGAGGGCCACGCCGTTCCCGTAGGGGCTGTCGTTGACGAGCCGCACGGCGTCGTCATAGCTGCCGACGCGCACCACGGAGAGCACCGGCCCGAAGACCTCGTCGTCGTAGACCTTGGTCCCCGGTCGCACGTCGTCGACCAGCGTGGCCCCGAGGTAGAAGCCGTCGCCTTCGGGCACGGTCTCGCGTCCGTCGACCACGATCCGGGCCCCGCCCAGGGCGTCGTCGTCGAGGTAGGACACCACTCGGTCGCGGTGGGCGCTGGTGACGAGGGGTCCCATCTCGGAGCTCGGGTCGTCACCCGGGCCCACCCGTACGCCGGGGATGCGCTCGGCGATCGCGTCCACGAGCGGGTCGCCAACGCCACCGACCGCGACAACGACGGACACGGCCATGCACCGCTCCCCCGCGGAGCCGTAGCCGGCCGACACCGCGGCGTCGGCGGCCATCTCGATGTCGGCGTCGGGCAGCACGACCAGGTGGTTCTTGGCGCCGCCGAGGGCCTGGACCCGCTTGCCGTGGCGGGTGCCGGTCTCGTACACGTGGCGGGCGATCGGGGTGGACCCGACGAACGACACCGCGGAGATGTCGCGGTGGACAAGGATCCGATCGACCGCCTCCTTGTCGCCTTGGACGACCGAGAACACGCCGTCGGGCAGCCCGGCCTGCTTCCAGAGCTCGGCGAGGAACAGCGACGGCGACGGGTCCTTCTCCGATGGCTTGAGCACGAAGCAGTTCCCGCAGGCAATGGCGCTGGCGAACATCCACATCGGCACCATGGCCGGGAAGTTGAACGGCGTGATGCCGGTCACCACGCCAATGGGCTGAAGGATCGAGTAGACGTCGACGCCGGACGCGACCTGCTCGGAGTACCCACCCTTGAGCAAGTGGGGCACGCCGCAGGCGAACTCCACGTTCTCGAGGCCGCGGGCAACCTCACCCTCGGCGTCGGAAAGCACCTTGCCGTGCTCGGACGTGATGAGGGCCGCGATCTCCTTGCGGTTCCCGTCGACCAGCTCGTGCAGGTTGAACAGCACCTCGGCCCGCTTGGCCAGCGACGTGGTGCGCCAGCCGGGATACGCCTCCTTGGCGCTTGTCACCGCGGCGTCGACCTCGGCGGCGGAGGCGAGGTCCACGACAGCCGTCTGCTCGCCGAGGGCCGGGTTGAAGATGGGGCCCTCGCGGCCCGACGTCCCCGGCACGACCCGACCGCCGATCCAGTGGCTGATCCGCTTCATACCTTCCTCCTCCTCGGCCTGCTACCCGGTGAAGATGTCTTCGGGCAGGAAGGCGGACACGAGCATGTGGGGCACGTCGACGAGTTCGCTGGTCGACCTACCCGACGGGCGGTTCGACGTCGTCGTAGACGCGGGCGGCGGCCAGCAGCCCGTCCGGGCCGCGCTCATAGACGCAGATTCCGCCTGCGGCCGCAGGTCGTGGCTGCCCCAGCGGACGTAGTTGTATTCGAGGGCACAGCGAAGGCCGTCGTCGGTCACGGCGCAAGGCTCCAGGCCGATGCCCCCGCCCGCACTGAACAGGCGGGTGAAGAACGTGCGCAGCTCGGCGGCGCCACGGTGTTCGGCCTGCGGGCCGATGGGCTCGCGGTAGTACCCGTCCGGTGCGAAAGTGTTCACGATCGCGTCAGTGTCACAGGCGTCCAGCGCGGCGTGGTAGCGGCCGACGACATCACCGGGCTGGGGTGTCACCCCTGTTCAGTGCCGTGAAGTACTGACCGACCGGATCAGCCTGACCTGCGGCGCGAGTCTGCCTGCGCACCAGTTCCAGGGCGCTGACGAAGTCCGGAAACCACGGCATTAAGGCCCATGCTCCCACGCCGGGCGTTGACCCATGCGCCCGGCATCAGCGGAGCAGGTGGGATTCGATAACGCCTTGTCACGGCCTACACGGGCAGCAACGGGGTGGGCGCGTCTCAACGAGGAACTACCGCTCCGTCGCGACGGCGTGGTCATGGCGTGCGCGAGACTGCCGTCTGCCATGTCCGACCCGTCCGACGTCATCGACGCCCGCGCCGGCGACGACCTCTCCGCCATCGGCGGCGAATGGGAGCTCGACCCGTCGCATTCGGCGCTCGAGTTCGTGGCCCGGTACGCGATGTTCACGCTCGTGCGCGGCCGCTTCACGGCGTTCTCCGGGGAAATCGACATCGATCCATTGCATCCGGACGCGATTGCGATCGCGGTCGACATCGATGCGTCGTCGGTCGACAGCGCGATGCCGATCCGCGACCAGCACCTCCTCGGGGAGGATTTCCTCGACGCGGAGCACCACCCGACGATCATGTTCCGAGCCCGTGGCGCGACGCTGCTGGCAGCGGGGCGGTACACGGTCACGGGAGAACTGACGATCCGGGGCATTGCGCAACCGGTCCGGCTCGTCGTCGACCTCTTCGGGCGAGCACCGGACGTGCTCGGCAACCCTCGGCTGGGGTTCAAGGTGACGGGGAAGCTGCAGCGGACGCGGTGGAACATCACGTGGAACGCGCCCATCCTCGGGGGTGGTGTCGTCCTCGCCGACGACGTCGACGTCGAGCTCGATGTCTCCCTCGTCCCTGCCGGCACCCTCGCCAGGCTGCGCGGCGACCCGGACTGACCGAGCAACTCAGCTCGGACACCACCACGTCGAGAAGGTGGGCGGCGGGCGGAACGAGCATGCTTCGAGCGAGACGCCGCCCCACGCGTCTTGGTGGGTCTGGCGCCGTTGCTCGTCGTCGACCGCTGGCCGTAGGTTGCAGCTCGTCGTTCCGCGGGAGGAGTTGGCGTGCCGATTGTGAGCCGTGGGTTCCAAGGCCGGCGTCGCCAGCCCGGCGCCGGCTTGGTGCCTCCTGGCCAGTACCTCGTCGACGACTTCCCCGTGTTGAGCGCCGGCCCGACTCCCGACACCGGGCTTGACGACTGGGACTTCACGATCGTCGACGAAACCGGTGGTGTGGCGGCCCGATGGACATGGGACGAGTTCCGGTCGCTGCCGGCCGAGGACATCACGGTGGACATCCATTGCGTGACCAAGTGGTCCAAGCTCGGCTCCCGCTGGGAGGGCGTGGCGATCGACACACTTCTGGAGGGCATCGACACGGCGGCCGAGTTCGCCGTCGCCTTCAGCGACGGCGGGTACACGACCAATCTGCCACTGGAGGACTTGCTGGACGGCCGGGCCTGGGTGGCGTTCGGTTTCGAGGGCGAAGATCTCGAGCCCGAGCACGGTGGCCCGGCGCGGCTGTTGGTCCCGCACCTGTACTTCTGGAAGAGCGCCAAATGGGTGCGGGGTCTGCGCCTCAGTGACGAGGACGAGCCGGGGTTCTGGGAGAGCGTCGGCTACCACAACTACGGCGATCCGTGGCGCGAGCAGCGCTACTGGGACGACTGACGAGCGTGCGCTGGCTGGTGGCCACCGTCGCCGAGACGATCCCCGAGACCGCCCGGGCGATCACGCTGCGGTTGGACGTCTCCAACTGGCCGGGTCATCGGGCTGGCCAGCACGTCGACGTGCGACTCACCGCCGAGGACGGGTACGCCACGCAGCGGAGCTACTCGATTGCCTCGCCGCCGGGAATCGACCGTCTCGAGTTGACTGTGGAGCGGATCGACGACGGTGAGGTATCGCCCTGGCTGACAACCGTCGCCGACGTGGGCGATCAGTTCGAGCTGCGTGGTCCGATCGGCGGTTGGTTCGTCTGGGACGGCGACGACTCCGCCCCGGTACTGCTCGTGGGCGGTGGCTCGGGGGTGGTGCCGCTGATGGCCATGCTGCGCCACCACGCCGCCTCGGGCAGCACCGCCGCCATGCGCCTCGTCTACTCGGCGCGCACGCTCGGCGATGTCATCTACCGACAAGGGCTCGAGGGGCTGGCCAGCCCTCACCGGGCCATCACCCTCACGCTCACACGCGAGTCCTCGTCGGACTGGGTCGGTCACCGTGGCCGGGTCGACGTCGACATGCTCGCCGAGCTGGGATGGCCCCCATCGGTGCGGCCGCATTGCTACGTCTGTGGGCCCACCCCGTTCGTCGAGGTGGTCGCCGACGCCCTCGTCGGGCTCGGTCACGAACCGGCACGGGTCAGGACGGAACGATTCGGACCAACAGGAGGCTGACGTGGACACATCCCCGCTGGACGGCAACGCCACCGCCGGCGCTCTCGGCGAGCTGTTCGCCTTCGACGTCACCATGGCGGTGACGACGTGTGCGCACTGTCGTCACACTTGGCCGATGGCCGACCTGCGCGCCTATGTGCGGGCGCCCGGGATCGTCTTGCGCTGCCCGTCGTGCGGTGGCGTGCAACTCCGCCTCGTTCAATCCACCGAACGGGCCTGGCTCGATGTACGAGGCATCCAGATGCTCCAGATCCCCGCCGGCGCCACGGTGTGAATCCGCGGAGCCCCTGTGCCGAGCGGGTGTGATTCGGAGACTTTGCTGTTCAACATGACGCAGGAGGAGTGGGCCGGGTCCAGGTGCACCTCAAGGGCACCTTCGCCGGGCACTTCGCGGCCGCACAACGGAGAACCTCGGCGGGCAACGGCCGGCATCGTCCTGAGTTCGGTGCCTTCGACCAGCGTGCCCTGAAGAACGTCGCCCCGCTCGTGGTGTGGCTGGGCAGCCCCGAGTCGCGGGGCGTGACCGGCCAGGTCTTCCTCGTGGGCGGAGGTCGCATCGGGGTCGTCGGCAGCTGGCAGCGCGGCCCGATGATCGACAAGGGCCCCACTGGGACCCGGAGGAGCTGTCCGAAATCGTTCCCTCCGTGCTCACCGAGGCTCAGCCCAAACACCTGAACGATCGCCGGCACGCCGAGCGCCCGGCTCACTTCGACGTTCAGGCTGTCTTCAGCGGTGGTTTGTTACGACGACTCCGACGCCATTGCCGCGACGGCAGTGCGTCTTCGGAGGGAGGACCAATGCGTCACCACCGCTTGATCGGGCTCGTGGTGCTGGGAGCCACGCCACTGTTCATTCCGGCCATCGCACAAGGCGCCCCGGAGAAGCCGACCCCGTTCGACGATGCCCGGCTGGAGATCGAGTTCAACGCCACGGACGGCGATGCCGGGTTCCAGATCTTCGCCGACGCCGAGGAGTGGAAGCAGTTCGAGATCTTCCGGCCCGACGGCCGCCGGATCGTGAACTTCCAGACGGACGGCAACCTCGACGACTTCGGGCTGACCGAGCTGTTCTCCGAGAGCAGCGAGCCGCCGTTCACCGAGTTGCCCTTCGCCGAGTTCAAGGAGTTGTTCCCTGCGGGCAACTACCGCTTCGAGGGCGAGACCATCGACGGCCGTGAGCTGGCGTCCACCGTGCGGTTCTCGCACCGCATCCTGACCGCGCCGCGATTCATCCAGCCCCAGGACGGGGGCACATTGCCTGCGAGCAACCCGGTCATCCGGTGGGCGCCCGTGAGCGGAGCGGTCGACTACGAGGTCATCGTGACCCGGCAGGATGACGAGCGGGTCCTCGACGTGACGCTGTCACCGGACCACACCAGCCTCACCGTCCCGCCCGAGTTCATCGAACCAGGCGTCGGCTACCAGATCGAGGTCCATGCGTCTGCCGCCAACGGAAACCGGATCTTCAGCGAAGTTGGATTCACCGCCACCTGAGAGGCGTGGCGGCTTCACAGACGCGGTCGTTGACCGAACCGATCTCGGGTTCAGGCGAGACACGCCACCCGGCGCGGCCCTGCGCGCTTGCCCGCAGCCTCATCGAGGTCGAGGGCGGTCGCCTGATCGTGGCGCGGGCCAGGCCGGCGCCCGAGGTGAGGATCGTCGTCCCGGCCGAGGCCTGACGCCATCCAGGTCGCGGTCAGCAGCATTCAGCCAGGTGTCAGCGCCTCTCGTTCATCATTGGCCCCAAGGAGCTCCCGCAGGGCGCGGTGGCCCCGGAACTGAGGAGGTTCTCGGACGCAATGGCACGTACGAAGATGTGGATCGCAGGAGGTGCGGCAGCCCTGCTCGTAGCGGGCACGGGGGCCGGCATCGCTGCCGCCAGCGGTCACGGTGACGACAGCGAGGGCCCCATCACCGGCCAGGCTCTCGATCAGGCGAGCGCCACTGCGCTGCAGGAAACCGGCGGTGGCCGTGTGACCGGGACGGAGGTCGGCGACGAGGAGAGCTATTACGAGGTCGAGGTGACCCTCGACGACGGCAGCCAGGTCGACGTGCAACTCGACCGCAGCTTCAATGTCGTCAGCTCCAGCGCCGACCACGAGAGCCCCGACGACAACGACGCCAACGGCAAGTGAC
The DNA here is from genome assembly GCA_963717085.1 of uncultured bacterium. Lineage (GTDB taxonomy): Bacteria > Actinomycetota > Acidimicrobiia > Acidimicrobiales > VFJN01 > DASQUK01. Next base: position 182,162 of record CAVQVM010000024.1, on the reverse strand, counting down.
ATGAGCCCGGGCCCGGGCGTGTGCCGGTCGCCCGGGCGCTGCGGCCGGGTCTGGATACGACCGGCACCAAAAGGAGGCCCGTCCATGCAACGCACGACCAAGCTGATCGCCGGCGGGGCGCTGACCGTCGCCCTGATCGGCGCAGGAACGGGCATGGCCGTGGCGGGTTCAAACGATGAATCGAGCGATGGCGGAGCGCTCAGCGGCTCGACTCGGGAGAAGGCAGTAGCGGCGGCGCTCGTGGCCACCGGCGGCGGGCGGGTGTCCGAGGCCGAGCACGCCGACGACGGCGGCACGTACAGCGTCGAGGTCATCGTCGACAGCGGCCGCCACATCGAGGTCAAGCTCGACGACAACTTCCACGTCATCGAACAGGCGAAAGACGACGACGGCAGCGGCAACGACGGCTCCGACAGCGGCTGACACCGCGGCTCGGTAGAGCGCTGTGCCGTCAGGATCGGCGGCACGGCTGGAGGATCCGGAACGTGCGACGTTCGTCAGCGCGGGTGCGATCGGGTGTGCGGAGCGGGTGGGATTCGAACCCACGGACCCCGGAGGGTCAGCAGTTTTCAAGACTGCCGCCTTCGTCCACTCGGCCACCGCTCCGACCAGCGAAGGCTACCGCCCGAGGTCGTTCGGCTTGGCCCGCCGGGCCGCAACCGCTACCGGATCGCGCGGCGCAGCCCGTCAACCCACTCGCTGGCGGCGCGCCAGCGGGCCTCGGCGTCGCGGCGCCGGGCCGGTCCGTGCTCGCCGGCGGCGGGGTACGAGCCGAGGAACTTCACGTCCTCGACCTTGGACCGGAGGTCGCGCAGGCAATCCGCCACCAGCTCGTCGCCGACGTGGCCCTCGAGGTCGATCAGGAAGCAGTAGTTGCCGAGCCCCTTCTTGGTGGGCCGCGACTCGAGCTTCGTCAGGTTGATGGACCGGGCGGCGAACTCCTGGAGGATCGTGAGCAGCGAGCCCGGGCGGTCGTGGCGTTGGAACACGACGATCGACGTCTTGTCGTGGCCCGAGGGCGCGGGAACGCCGTCACGCGCCACGACCACGAACCGGGTGGCGTTGTCGGCATGGTCCTCGATGTCGCTGGACAGCACGTCGAGCCCGTAGACCTTGGCCGCCACCGCCGGAGCGATCGCGGCGGTGTGGCCGTCCTGCTCGGCGCCGGCCACCAGCTGGGCGGCCTCGGCCGTGGACGGCGTGGCTACGGTGACGGCGCCCGGCAGCTCGCGGTGCAGGAACGACCGGCACTGGGCGGTGGCCACGGGCATCGACAGCACCCGCCGGACGTCGACCAGCGCCACGCCACTCGGCGCCAGCAGGTTCATCTGGACGCCCATCACGACCTCGCGCTGGATGAGCAGCTCGGTCTCGAAGGCCAGCGCGTCGACCGTGACGGTGACCGCGCCCTCGATCGAGTTCTCGATGCCGACGAAGCCGAGGTCCACGTCGCCCTCCTCGACGGCGTTGAGCACATCGGGGATCGACGGCAGGGCCACAAGCTGGTGTCCCGCCAGGTCGGACTGCGACACGAGGGCCTGCTCGGTGAACGTGCCCTCGGGCCCCAGGAAGCCGATGCGCAGTACCGGTTCCGGTCCTCGGGACGCCATGCGGGGATCGTACCGACCGGTGTCCCCGGCCCTGAAGCGGTTCCGGTGCACAGGAGGCGTCAGAGTCCCTGCCACGGCGGCTTGTGCGCCCACGTCTCCCGGTAGTAGTCGGCGAGGCGCAGCCGGGATGCGGCCGCCGCGTCGATCACCACGGTGGCGTGGGGATGGAGCTGGAGCGCCGAAGCGGGGACCATGGCCGTGACCGGCCCCTCGACCGCCGCGGCCACCGCACCCGCCTTGGCGGATCCGAACGCCAGCAGCACCAGGTGGCGGGCCTCGAGAATCGTGCCCACGCCCTGGGTGACAACGTGGCGCGGGACCTCGTCGAGCGACGCGAAGAAGCGCGCGTTGTCCCGGCGGGTCTGGTCGGTGAGCGTCTTGATGCGGGTTCGCGAGGCGAGCGACGATGCCGGCTCGTTGAACCCGATGTGCCCGTCGGTGCCGATCCCCAGCAGCTGGAGGTCGACGCCGCCGGCGGCGCGGATGGCCGCCTCGTACGCGTCGCAGGCCGCCAGGAGATCGTCGGCGTGGACGTCGGGCCCGCCGATGGCACCGGGGGCGAAGTCGACGTGCGCCTCGAGCTCCCGGGCGATGAACGACCGGTACGACTGGGGGTGGCCGGCGGACAGGCCCACATACTCGTCGAGCAGGAACGCCCGCGCCCCGGCGAGGCTGAGCCGCCCGGCGGCGTGGCGACCGGCGAGGTCGCGGTAGACCGCTAGCGGAGAGGTCCCGGTCGCGAGGCCCAGGACGGCGCCGGGCATGCGGGACACGAGCGCGGCGATGGCGCCGCCCGCAAGTTCGCCGGCTTCGTCGCCGCCGGCGACGATCACGACCTCCATGGCGACCGTCCGCACCCCGAACCTGCGGACGATGGCGATGCCATGGCCGCTACACCCGCCGCCGGATCGCGTCGTCGGGCGAGGACGTGCGGCGGTCGAACGCGATGCGGCCTCCGACGACCGTCGCCACGACCCCACCACCCGCGTCCAGCAGCGCGAGGTCGGCGGCCGCCCCGGCGCGGATCACGCCGCGGTCGTCGAGCCCCAGCAGCGCCGCCGGCGACGCGGTCACCGCCGCCACCGCCGCGGGTAGGGACACACCGGCGAACGCCATCAGATTGCGCACTGCCCGATCGAGGGACAGGTCGCTGCCGGCCAGCGTGCCGTCGGCCAGGCGCACGCCGTCTTCGGTGGCGAATGCTTCCAGCACTCCCAGCGGCACCCGGCCGGCCGGCATGCCGAGGGCTGCCACCGCGTCGGTCACGAGGCACAGCCGGTCCCCCAACGCCCGCGCCGCCAGCGCCACGGTGGCTGGATGCAGGTGGAGGCCGTCGGCGATAGCGCCCACGCGGACGCGCTCGTCTGAGAGCGCTACGCCGGCGAGGCCGGGATCGCGGTGGTGGAGTGGGCCCATGGCGTTGAACAGGTGGGTCACGGCCGTCACGCCGGCGTCGATGGCGGCCGTTGCCTCCTCGGCGCTTGCGGACGAGTGGCCCGCCGACACCATCACCCCGGCATCGACGAGGTCGCGCACGACGTCGAGGGCACGCGGCTGTTCCGGGGCGAGCGTCACGAGGGCCACGCCTGACTGGCGGGTCCATCCCTCGTCGGCCACCAACGACGGATCCGGCGCCCGCAGGTGCTCCACCGGGTGGGCGCCGCGTCGCTCGGGCGCCAGGAACGGCCCCTCGAAGTGGAGGCCCAGGGGCACGGCGAACGGACGCCCGCCGTCTGGCCCGCGCCGCGGCCCCGAGCGCAGCGCCGCCAGCGCCCGCGCGCGAGTGGCCGGCGGGGCCGTCACGACGGTCGGCAGCCAGGCGGTGACGCCCCAGCGCGGTAGCGCCGCCGCCACTTCCCACAGGCGCTCCGGCTCGGCCGTGATGTCCACGCCGACTGCGCCGTTGCACTGGAGATCGACGAAGCCCGGAACGACCAGCACCCCGGCGGCATCGAGGCGGCGCACCGAGACCCATGACGGGTCACCGGGCGCCGCCGGGGGCTCTCCCCCGGCGGCCTCCCCGGTTTCGTTCGAGGCGAACAGTCGGAGGACGGCACGCTCGGCCCCGGCACCGGCCGTACCAACCTCCGTCGGTTCGCCTGGTCCACCGCCTCCTGTCCCGCTAGTGCCAACGTCGGAACCGACGCTGACGATGCGGCCATTCGCCAGGAACACGTCGCAGGCGGACAATCCGTTCGCTGTCAGCACGTTTCCGCCCGAAATGACCAGCGAATCCGGCGATCGCATGGTCACAATGTCGCCTGGCGAGTCTCCGTCATCCGGCCCCGAAACCCGTCACCAGCACTGTCGGCGGCAGTGTGGACACTGTCTGCAGCAAGATGCGCCCGGGCCAGCAGGGCGGCACCCAATGCTCCCGCGGGTACGCCCTCCGGAACCAGGGCCACGCGGCCGGCCAGGTCGAGTGCGGCGAGCACCGGTGACCGCTCGGCCCGGGCGTGCAAGGCGTCGACCACCGCATCGAGCAAGGGTGCGCCCGCCTCCGCCACCCCCCCGCCCAGCACGATGATCTGGGGGTCGACCGTCTGGGCGATGAGCGCAACGGCGCCGGCCAGGTACGCCGCCACCTCGTCCCGCACCTCGGCGGCGACGCCGTCCCCGGCCGCGGCCGCGGTCAGCAGCGCCGACGCCGCCGACGCCGCGCCGCCAGCCGACGGCCAGCGCTTGGCGATGGCGGTGCCCGAGGCGACCGCCTCGAGGCAGCCCCGCTGGCCGCATTCGCACAGCGGGCCGCTCGGGTCGACCGGCAGATGGCCAATCTCGCCGGCGGCACCGTGCGCACCCTGGCGGACGCGGCCCCCCAGCACGAAACCGGCGGCCACGCCGGTACCCACGCTCAGGTAGGCGAGATCCCCCGGGCAGCCGAGCGCCGAGGCGGCCCCCACGGCGGCGACGTTGACATCGTTGTCGACCACCACCGGCGCCCGTGCGAGGCGACCGACATGGTCGGCGAGGGCCAGCGGCACCTCGCCGAGGCCGAGGTTGACGGCGTGCCGTACGGTTCCGGCCTCCCGGTCGACCAGGCCGGGGATGCCCATGCCAACGGCCGCGAACCCGTCGACGGGCACCCCCGCGGCGGCCGCGAGGTCAGCAAGCGTCTCTGCGACCGAGATCCGCACCTCGTCCGGCCCGCCCCGGGTGGCGCGGCGCACGGTGGCGACGATCGAACCCTCGACGACCGCCGGCGCCCCGGCGACGGTGGCCGCCGGCACCGAGACCGCCACCGCGAGCGTCTTGGTGCCGCCGATGTCGAGTCCGGCGAGGAGGAGATCGGACACGTGCGGCCTCAATTCAAGCCGCGCCGGCAGCCCGTAGCGAGGCGCCCGTCTCGGCGTCGAACAGGTGGAGCCGCGTGGTGTCCACGGCCAGCTTGACCACGTCGCCTGCAGACAGGCGGCTGCGAGTGGTCAGGCGGGCGACCGCCCGCCCCCGCCGAGCCACGACCTGGCGCCAAGCGTCCGAGGCGGCGTCGGCCGCGTGGACGGGATCGGACACGGTGACGTGCACGATCAGCTCGGCGCCCAGCGACTCGACCAGGTCGACGGTCGCCTCGATCACCCGGTCCGCCGGAACCCCCGGCTCCAGCGCCACATCCGCCAGTCCCTCGGGGCGGATGCCGATCACGACGGGCTGGCCGACCATCCGCGGCACGGCCGGGTGGGAGGCCAGCGTGGCACGGCCGAGCGCCAGCCGGTGCTGGCCCGAGCGGAGCGTGAGCCCGTCGGCGCCCTCGGCGCCCTCGGCGGCCTCGATGCGGCCGGGAAACAGGTTCATGGCCGGCGACCCGATGAATGTGGCGACGAAGAGGTTGTCCGGCTCGTCGTAGAGCCGCTGGGGCGTGGCGACCTGCTGCAGCCGACCCTTCTGGAGCACGGCGACCCGCGTGCCCATGGTCATCGCCTCGACCTGGTCGTGTGTCACGTACACGGTGGTGACGGCCAGCTCGCGCTGCAGCCTGGCGATCTCGGCCCGCATCTCGACCCGCAGCTTCGCGTCGAGGTTGGACAGCGGCTCGTCCATGAGGAACGCGTGCGGGTGGCGGACGATCGCCCGCCCCATCGCCACCCGCTGGCGTTGCCCGCCGGAGAGCTGGGCGGGCCGGCGCTCCAGCTCATCGGTCAACTGCAGGAGCTCGGCGGTCTCCTCCACGCGACGATCCAGCTCGTCCTTGGGGGTCTTGGCCAGCTTGAGCGGGTAGCCGATGTTCCTGCGCACCGTCATGTGCGGGTAGAGCGCGTAGCTCTGGAACACCATGGCGACGTCGCGGTCCTTGGGCGCGAGGTAGGTGACGTCGCGGCCGCCGATCGAGATCGAGCCCGCCGTGACCTCCTCGAGGCCGGCGATCATCCGCAGGAGCGTGGACTTGCCGCACCCCGACGGACCGACGAGCACCAGCAGCTCGCCATCGGCGATGTCGAGGTCGACGGCATCGACGGCCGGAACCGCACCGCCGGCGTAGATCTTGGTGGCGCCGCGGATGGCGATGTCAGCCACGGGAGGTCCTCCTGGAGATAGCGGCGCCGGCGCCGACCAGGATGGCAGCTGCGGCCTCCCCGCTGGCGCGGGACGCGCCGAAGGTGACGATGCGGGCGGCCGACCCCAGCGGGCGCTCGGCGGAGGGCCAGCCCATGTCGACGACGATGGCGTCGGGGCGGGCGGCGAGAACGCTGCGCAGCACCGCCGCCTGGGCCGGGCGGCGCTCGGCATCGCGCACGACGACCACGAGGGGCCGCTGCACGGCCGCGGCGAGGGCGGCGGCGATGGCGGCGCCGCCGGCCGACTCGGGCAGGCGCTCGGCGGTGCTGGTGGGGTCGACGGCGGCCAGCGGAGCGGCGAGCCCCCATGGGACCGGCCCGGCCGCGATGTTGGCGGGGCGGTCGAGCTCCACGACGTGGGCCCCGGACAGGGACGGCGGCAGTTCGCCGTCGATGCGTAGGGCCCGCCGGGCGGCCTCGGCGCCGATCGCCGCCAGCGACGAAACCTGCCGCGGAAATGGTGGCTCTGGCCACCGATCCCGCGGCAGGAACCGGAGCGCGGTGACCCGGGCTGCGGCGTCCCGCAGCCGGGCCTCTGGCAGCGCGCCGCTCGCAACGGCGTTGAGGAGCGCGGCCGTGCACACGTCGACGAGCGCGACGGTGTTTTCCGGTCCCAGGCAGCACAGGTCCGCGCCGGCGGCGACGGCGCGCACCACGTTCGCCGGTATCTCCGCGGGCCCGCCGATCCCAGCCATGTCCAGGGCATCGGTGACGACGGCGCCAGTGAAGCCGAGCTCGTCGCGCAGCAGGCCGGTGAGGATGCGGCGGCTCACGGTCGCGGGATCGCCGTCGAGCGCCGGCACGCGCAGGTGGCCGGTCATGATCGCTGCCGAACCCGCGCCGACGGCGGCCCGGAACGGCACCAGCTCCCGGGCACGCAGGAGCTCGAGTGGAGCGCGGACCGTGGGCAGGTCGAGGTGCGAGTCGACGTCGACGGCCCCGTGACCCGGGAAATGCTTGACGCACGCCGCGACGCCGGCCCCCTGCAGGCCCGCGACGAACGCGACCGTGTGGCGGGCCACCACCTCCGGGTCCGCGCCGAACGACCGCACCCCGATGACCGGGTTGGCCGGATCGGTGTTGGCGTCGGCGCACGGCGCCAGGTCGAGGTCGATGCCGGCGGCGCGCAGGGCGCCGCCGAGCGCGGCGGCGACGCCGCGGGTGAGGTCGAGGTCGTCGGCGGCACCGAGGGCGGCGTTGCCGGGCACGGAGCTGCCGGCGGCGGCCTCGAGGCGCGTGACGTCCCCGCCCTCCTCGTCCAGAGCGACCAGCACGCCCGGGTGGGCGCGGTGGATCGTCGACGCCACGGCCGCCAGGTCGGCCCCGCGGTTCGAGCCGTAGAGGCACACGCCGCCCAGCCCGCCGGCGACCCGGTCCAGCAGCCAGGCCGGCACCCGCTCCCCGGGGAACGACGCCAGCAACGTGGCCGCCGCCGCCCGCACCAGCGCGTCGGCGCTCACCCCTTCACCGCCCCGGCGGTCATGCCGGCCACGACCCGGCGCTGCACCAAGAGGAAGAAGACGATCACGGGGATGGTGATGAGCGTCGATGCCGCCATCACGCCGCCCCAGTTGGTGCCGCGCTCGCCCTCGTTGAAGAACTGGATCCAGACCGGCAGGGTCTGCTTCGAAGGACGGTCCATGATCACCAGCGCGTAGGTGAACTCGTTCCACGCCTGGATGAAGGCGAAGATGCCCGTGGCCACCAGGCCGGGGGCCACCAGCGGGAACGTCACGGTGAAGAACGCCCGCAACCGGCTGGCGCCGTCGACCATGGCGGCCTCCTCGAGCTCCTTGGGCACGCCCGCCACGAAGCCGCGCAGCGTCCACACGGTGAACGGCAGCACGAAGGCCAGGTAGGCGATGGTGAGTCCGATGATCGAGTTGCGCAGGTGCCAGCCGTCCAGCACCTTCACCAGCGAGATCATCAGCGCCTCGGCCGGCACCATCTGGACGATCAGGATCAGCACGAGGAACGCCACCCGACCGCGGAAGCGGAACCGGGAGATCGCCAGGGCGGCCAGGAAGGCCATGAACAGCGCCAGGGCCACCGTGAGCAGCGTGACCATCATGCTGTTGCGGAAGGCGGTCCAGAAGAAGTCGCGCTCGAACACCGTGCGGTAGTTGGCAAGGGTTCCGCGCAGCGGCAGGAACTCGGGATCGCTGCGGATGTCGAGGTTGGTGCGGAACGACGTGTTGATCATCCAGTAGACGGGGAACGCCGCCAGCACGATCACCACGAGGCCGACGGCGTTGAGGAGCATCCGGTGGGCGCGGATCCGGCGGCGCTGGACCGCGGCCTCGGACGTCTCTTCGGTCGCCACCTCCGGCGCGATCGCATCGCCGACCGTGCCGCCGGGCACCGGCACCACGACCGCAGCGTGCACCGATCCGTCAGTCACAGCTCCTCCTGGCGGAACATGTTGCGCAGGTAGAACAGGGTCAGCAGCAGGGTGAGGCCCACCATGACGATCGCGATGGCGGCCCCGATGTCGAAGTCGTTGGCGCCCACCGAGACCCGGTAGGCGTAGGTCCCCAGCAGGTTGGTCTCCCGGGTGACGCTGCCCGCCTGCTGCAGCACGAAGATCTGGGTGAAGACCCGCAGGTCCCACAAGGTGCTCAGCGCGATGAGCACCACGAACAGCGGGCGGAGGCTGGGCCAGATGACGTCGCGGAACCGCTGCCACGCGCCGGCGCCGTCGATCGATGCCGCCTCCATGACCTCGCCGGGAATCTGGGTCATGCCGGCGTAGACGGTGAGCGCGATGAACGGGGTGCCCATCCAGACCACGATCAGCGTGGCGACGAAGTAGAACGACAGCGGCTCCGACAGCCACGAGTGGCCCTCGAAGTCGCCGCCCAGGCGGCTGAGGACCCAGTTCACAACGCCGTAGCGGGGGTCGAAGATCCACTGCCAGATGACGCTGGCGGTCAGTGCCGGCACCGCCCAGGCGCACAGGAGCGCCGAGCTGACGGCGATCCGCATTCCCTTGCCCAGCCTGGTGAGCAGCAGCGCCACCAGCGTGCCCAGTGCCATCGTGAGGGCCACGTTCACCAGGCAGAACACGACCGAGCGGCGCAGGACCTCCCAGAAGTACGCGTCGCCGAACAGCTCGCGGTAGTTGTCCAGGCCCACCGACTCCGGCGGCGCCGTGCCGAACTGCTGGCGCAGGCCGAACTCCTGCGTGGACATGACCGCGAGCCGGTAGAGCGGGTAGCCCATGCCCACCCCGATGGCGGCAATCGCCGGGACCAGCAGCACGTAGGGCAGGGGGCGGGGCCGCCGGCGCATCCAGTCGCGCCGGCGGCCCCTCGACCGGCTACCGCCCGGCCCGGCCGCCTCGACGACGGGCTCGGGTGGGGGCAATAGCACGGTCATGAGCGCCGCTCCTGACCGGCCGACCGTGCGACCGCCAGGGAGCCGGGCGGCGATGGGGCCCGGGGGCGCAGCCCCCGCGGAAGCACGGTCATGAGCGCCGCTCCTGACCGGCCGACCGTGCGACCGCCAGGGAGCCGGGCGGCGATGGGGCCCGGGGGCGCAGCCCCCGCGGAAGCACGGTCATGGTCAGGTCCTCAACGGATCAATAGTCAGTTGCCGTTGAGGATCTCTACGATCGCGGCGTCGGCGCGCTGGGCTTCCTCCTGCACGTCGGTGCCGCTGGAGATGGCGGTGCCCATGTCGTGGAGGATCTGCTGGCCCTCCACCTCGGCCCAGAACTCGCTGGCCGGAACGAAGCGCGTGTTCCCACCGGCGGCCTCGGCCTGGGCGTCCGCGGCCGCCTGGACCACGGGCGCGGCGTCGGCGGCGGCCGTCACCGAGTCGAGCAAGGACTTGCGTGCCGGGATCAGCCCGTTCTCGCCGTACGCCGTCTGGAAGTTGTCGCCTGTCAGCACCTTGAGGAACTCGAGCGCCAGCTCTGGGTTCTCGCTGTTGGCGTTGATGGCCAGGTTGGAGCCGCCGAGGAAGACGGGGGCCACCTCGCCGTCGCTGCCGGGCAGCGCGAAGGCACCGATCTTGTCGCCCATGGTGTCCGGGCAGCCCTGCTCGGGGTCGAGCAACTGACCGGGCTTCCAGCCGGGGGCCATCAGCATGCCGATCTCGCCGTTGCAGAAGTCGACGAAGTCGTTGGCGTCGTCGGTGTCGGGTGCGGCCTGGTTGGCGTTCTGCATGATGTCCTGGACCGTCTCGAGGCCGGCGACCGACTCATCCGAGCCCAGCTGGCCGACCCACTGGCCATCCTCCTGGACCGCGATGTCACCGCCGGAGTCCCAGATGAACGACAGCATGGCGTGCCAGTTCCGCCCCGGGAAGTAGATGCCGGAGAAGTTGGGCACGTCGGCGTTGTCGGCCTGCAGCGTCTTGCCCGCCTCGACGAACTCATCGAGCGTGGTCGGGATCTCGAGCCCCGACTTCTCGAACAGGTCGGTGCGGTACACCACGATGCGGGCACCGGCGTACAGCGGCACGCCGTAGAACTTGCCGTCGTAGGTGCCGGCCTCGACGAGGCTGTCGAGCAGGTCGTCACCGCCGAGGGCGTCCTTCGAGCTGGTGAGGTCGACCATCGCGCCGGCCGCTTCGAAGCCCTGGGCCTGGGTGTTGCCCACCTCGAAGATGTCGGGGCCGTCCTCGGTCGGCAGCACGTTGGTCAGGCGCTCCACGAGGCCGTCCCACTGCTGCCGCTCGAGCTCCACCGTCACGTTCGGGTAGGTCTCGTTGAACTCCGCGATGGCGGCGTCGACCATCGGCTGGGGCGTGTCGTTGGCGTTGAGCCAGAGACGCAACGTGGCTTCCGTGTCGGTCGCCGGCGCCTCCGGGGCTTCGGTGGCCCCACCCTCGCCTTCAGCCGTGGCGTCGTCGTCATCGTCGGACCCGCAGGCCGCCAACAAGAGCGAACCCGCGAGCCCAATCGCTGCGAGTGTCTTTACTTTCACGTCGTCCTCCACAACGTTGGGCGGCGAGCCCCCCGGCCCGTCGCGTTTTTCATGCGACGCCCAGTTCTCGGTCGAGAACGAGCATCGCTGCGCCGAGGAGGACGTCGTCCTCCCCGAGCGAGCTGAGCCGGATGTCGACGTTGTCGCCGACCGCCGGCATGGTCCGCTCACGGACGGCGTCGAGGGCCGCCGCCCGGAACAACTCGTCGAGCAGGTCGAGGGGACCCGACAGCACGATCTCCCGCAGGTTGAGGGCGCTGACCACCGGGGCGAGCGCCTCGCCCAGCCGCCGGCCGCCCGCCTGCCGCTCGCGATCACTGGCGCGCCGCAGGCGGGGCGCCGCCACCGCGGTCTCCAGGCAGCCGATCCGGCCGCATGCGCACGGCGCGCCGTCGGGGTCGACCACCACGTGGCCGATCTCGCCGGCAGCGAAGCGGTCGCCCACCACAAGGTGGCCGTCGAGCACCAGCCCAGCGCCGACGCCGTGGCCGATCTTGACCAGGAACAGGCTGCGCTCGGCGGGCCCACCCAGCCCGAGCTCCCCGAGGGCGGCGGCGTTGGCGTCGTTGGCGACGTGGACGGGGACGGCGAGCCCCTGCGCCAGGCGTGCGGACAGGTCGACGTCGTGCCAGCCCAGGTTGGGGGCCTCGAGGACGATGCCGGCGGGGTCGACCACGCCCGGGCTGCCGACGCCGACGCCCAGGAGGGGGCGGGCGGCGGCGCCGGCGAGGTCGACGCAGAGCTCGGTGGCCAGCTCCAGGGCGGCGTCGGCCCGCCGGCCGTCCCGCGCCGCCGTCCGGCGGTCGAGGACCTTGCCGCCGAGGTCGACGAGCGCGGCGCGGAAGCGGGCGTCGTCGCTGAGGTCGAGCGTGACGGTCAGGCGGGCGTCGGGGACGAGGCCGAGGAGCGTGGCCGGCTTGCCTACGCCCTGGTCGGACCGGGTGCCCAGCTCCTCCACGAGGCCCTCGGCCAACAACTCGGCCGCCAGCTCCGACGTGGCGGCCCGGGTCAAGTGCGTGGAGCGGGCCAGGTCGGCGCGGCTGAGGGGCCCGGACCGGAAGATGGTGCGGAGGACGAGCGAGCGGTTGTGTCGCCGGGTGTCGCGGGGGACGGCCTTGCGCCGGGGTGCGCCCCGGCGGGCGAACGGGGAGTTGCCGCCGCCGGGGGCCGGGGCTGTCGGGGTCCCGTTCGCCATAATTTGTTTGTGTAGTATCCAAACTAACTACGTGTCAACCGTCACGTCGCAGAATCGGGTGGCGGACGGTTGGCGGGGACGGAACGGTTCGCCCTCGTCACCGGCGCGGGAGCATGCTGGTCACGTGGACGAAGCCGCCCTTCGCCGCCTGCTCGACGCCGTACAGGTCGGTGCCGTCACCACCGAGGACGCCCTCGAACGCTTGCGGCGCCTTCCGTTCGCCGACCTGGGGTTCGCTCGGGTCGACCACCACCGGACGCTGCGCCAGGGCATGGCCGAGGCGGTCTACGGCCCCGGGAAGACCCCAGAGCAGTGCGCCGCCATCGTCGAGGAGCTGCTGAGCGCTCCGGGTGACGGCCCCGTGCTGCTCACCCGCGCCGACGACGCCCGGGCCGACGCCGCCCTCGAGCGCAACCCGGGGGGCGAACGCACCGGCACCACGCTGTGCTGGCGGCCGGCCGCCCCGCGCCCCGAGCGGGTCGTCGTCTGCACCGCCGGCACCGCCGACCTGCCCGTCGCCGACGAGTGCGCGGTCACCCTCGCCGCCCACGGGGTCCAGCCGGCCCGGCTGACCGACGTGGGCGTCGCGGGGGTCCACCGGCTGCTGGCGTCGGTCGACGAGGTCGCTGACGCCGACGCCGTCGTGGTCGTCGCCGGCATGGAGGGGGCACTCGCCAGCCTCGTCGGGGGCATCACCCCGGCCCCCGTCGTGGCCGTGCCCACCAGCGCCGGCTACGGCGCGAGCTTCGGCGGGATCACGGCGCTGCTGGCCATGCTCTCGTCCTGCGCCGCCGGGCTCACCGTCGTCGGCATCGACAACGGCTTCGGCGCCGCCTGCGCCGTCCTCCGGATGCTCAAATGAGCCCGCTACGCCCGTCCGCGCCCCTCCGCTCGCGGGTCCACGCCCGCACCGATGCCCGAGGTCATGCGTTCCGGCGGCGCGAGCCCGAGGCGACGGGTTCCGCCGTCGGAACCCATGACCTCGGCCTTCCAGCAAGGGAACCTATTGCCTCGGGGCCGTTACGAGTCGAGGTACTCCAGTGACCGGGTCGGCGGCGAGCGACCCTCGCACCCTCGCGTGGTTCCACTGCTTCTCGGGGATCGCGGGCGACATGGCGCTGGGGTCGCTGATCGACGCCGGGGCCGACCTCGACGAGGTGCGCAAGCTGCTTGGGCGGCTGCCTGTCGACGGCTGGCGGCTCGAGGCCGAGCCCGTGCTCAGGGGCGGCATCGCCGCCACCAAGGCGCACGTCCACGTCGTCGAGTCGGCAGTCGTGCGCACCGCGTCGCACATCACCGGGATGGTCGAGGAGGCCCGGCTCCCGGAGCGGGTCACTCGTAGGGCGCTGGGCGCCTTCCGGGCGCTGGCCGACGTGGAGGGGCAACTGCACCGGCGGCCGCCCGGGCAGGTCCACTTCCACGAGGTCGGGGGGCTCGACGCCATCGTCGACGTGGTGGGCACCGCCGCTGCGCTCGAGGTCCTGGGGGTCGACGCCGTCCATGCCAGCTCGGTGGCGACGGGCACCGGGATGGTCCGTTCCGCCCACGGGCTCCTCCCCAACCCCGCCCCGGCGGTGGTCGCCCTGCTGCGGGGCGCACCCACCCACGGGGTCGACGTCCCGGTGGAGCTCACCACCCCGACGGGTGCGGCGCTGCTGGCCGCCACCGTCGTGTCGTGGGGGCCGCTGCCCGCCATGCGCATCGCCGCCACCGGGTTCGGAGCCGGCTCGCGGGATATGGACGGGCGGCCCAACGTCGTCCAGGTCGTCGTCGGCCTGGCGGCCGCCGATGCCGGCCACGCGGACGGCGTCGGCCGGCACGGACGGGCACCGGGCCAGCCGGTGGTGCTGCTCGAGACCAACGTCGACGACGCCAGCGGCGAGGTGCTGGCCCACACCATCGGCGCCCTGCTCGAGGCCGGCGCCCACGACGCCTGGGTGACGCCGATCGTGATGAAGAAGGGGCGGCCCGCCCACACCGTCAGCGCGTTGGCCGATCCCGCGCTGGCGGAGCAGGTGGCGGCGGTGCTCATGGCGGAGACCGGCACCCTCGGGCTGCGGGGCACGACGCTCGACCGCTGGCCCTCGGCCAGGACGATCGACACGGTGGACGTCGACGGCCTTCCGGTCCGGGTGAAGGTGAGCCCCGGCCGGGTCAAGGTCGAGCACGACGACGCCGCGCGGGTCGCCCAGCTGCGGGGACGGCCGCTGCGGGACGTGCTGTCACTGGCCGAGACCGAGGCCCGCCGCCAGGGTGACCGGCTCCCCCCGCCGGAAGGCGCCGGCAACGGCGATGGCGGCGAACCGGCCTGAACCCGGCACCCGAAGCCAGGGGAGCCGACGCCGCGCCCGGGGTCGCTAGGCCGCTTCCTGGGACGCGGGCGAGCGGGGGCAGGTGTCCATCGGCGTGCCCTCCGCCCCGCAGAAGTACACGGGTACGGGCACGGCGACCGCCTCGGGCGCCGGGACCGGTTTGGGGTTTCGCACGGTCGCCCAGGCGATCAGGCCACCGACCGCCGCCAGCACCGCGGTGATCAGCATCGCAGTGCGGAAGCCATCGGAGAACGTCTCCGGGCGCAGGAAGTCGTCGCCGGTGATGCCCACGGCCACCGGAAGCACCGCCACGGCCGCCAACTGGGCGGCACGCGACACCGTGGTGTTCACGCCCGACGCCACCCCCGCGTGGCGGTCGTCCACCGAGCCCAGGGCCGTCGAGGTCAGGGGCGCAACCGTGGTGGCGAGGCCCAAGCCCACGAGGACGACGGCGGGCAGCACCTGGGTCCAGTAGCTGACGCCCTCCTTGATCCCGGTCATGAGCAGGATCCCCAGGGCGACCAGCAGGGGCCCCACCGTCATCTGCAGTCGGGGGCCGATCCGGGCGGCGAGCGCGCCCGAGCGGGCGGACAGCGTCAGCATCAGCAACGTGATCGGCAGTGTTGCCGCCCCCGCTTCGAGCGCCGAGTAGCCGAGCACCTGCTGCAGCTGGATCGTGAGCAGGAAGAACACCCCGCCCAGGGCCGCGTACACGGCCGCGGTCACGAGGTTGGCGGCGCGGAACTGGGCGGAGCGGAAGATGCCGAGAGGCACCATCGGGTGGCTGCTGCGGGATTCGACCACCACGAACGCCACCATGGCCGCCACGCCGGCCACCAGCGTGAGCACCACGCTGGGCGCCGCCCAGCCACGGTCGCCGGCCGCGATGAGCCCCCAGCTCAGCGCACCGAGCGACAGCGCCACCAGCGCCGCACCCGCCACGTCGATCCGGCGGTCGGCCCGCGGATCGAACGACTCGGGCACGTGCCGGGCGGCGATGGCGACCACGACCACCGCCAGCGGCAGGTTGATGAGGAAGATCCAGCGCCACGACGCGGCGTCGACCAGCCAGCCGCCGACGAAGGGACCCACGGCCGCGGCCACGCCCGACAGACCCGACCACGCGCCGATGGCCCGGGGCCGGTCCTCCGGCCTGAAGCTGGCCTCGAGGATGGCCAGGCTCGCCGGCGTCAGCAGCGCGCCACCGACCCCCTGGGCAACCCGGCCCAGCACGAGCGCCGTGTCGTTGGGTGCCAGTGCGCACGCCACCGACGCCAGCGCGAACAGGACGACGCCGGTCTGGAACACACGCTTGCGCCCGAACAGGTCGCCCAACGACCCGCCGAGCAGGATCAGTGCCGACAGCGTCACCAGGTAGCCGTTGAGGACCCACTGCAGCCCGGCGACGCTGGTGTCGAGGTCCTCGCCGATGTGGGGCAGGGCGACGTTGACCACCGTCGAGTCCAGGAAGGCGATGCCCGAACCCAGCACCGTGGCCGCGATCACCCAGCGCCCCTTGGCGGAGGCGAACGCCAGCCCCGCGTCACCGTCTGACTCGGGAGTCGTCAGGGCCCTACCCTGCCTCTCCCGACGCGAACCGGTCGAACACGCGGCGGCCCAGGTTGGTCGCCCACTGCTCGGCCGGCGAATCGTCCGGGGCCTCGATCAGCACGTAGAACGCGCGCCCGGCCCCGCGCACGTACAGCATCCCATCCTGGTAGACGGCGGCGTCGCCCAGTCCGGGGACGACTTCGGCCGCCCCCAGCAGCGCAACCATCCACTCGTACCAGGTGACGGGGTCGAACGGGGTGTCCGCATCGACGGCGTGGCCGGCATGGACACCGAACGACCACGCGCGCCGGTGGCCGTCCTCGGCGACGAACCGCACGCCCAGGTCGTCGTCGGTGTAGGTGAGCGACGGGCCGCCAACGGGGATGCCGGTGAGGGCAACGACCTCGTCGTGGGTGATCAGCGAGTACGGGTCGGGGGCGCCGAGCGCCATCGCCCGCTTGGCGGTGTCGAGGTCGTGCTCGGTGGGGCCGACCGCGTGCACGCCGTGAATGGCAGCGGCGTCCTGCAGGACGCCGTGCTCCTGGAGCTTGGCTCGCGCCGCCTCCGCGGCCTCCCTGAACCGTTCGGCAAACCCCACGCGCCCGTCAGGATACGGCTCGGCATCCACGAATTCTCACGTCGGGTGACGAAAAGGCCCGCTCATCTGACCGCGGGACGCGCCGCGAGCGCGCGGCCGGCGAAGTCGGGGAGCGAGGCGACGTGATGGTGGTCTCCGCTGCACAGGCCGAGCGGATCGACGTGCACCGCGACCATGCCTACCGCCGACGCGCCGTCGGCGTCGTAGCAGCCGCTGTCGCCGACGTGGCAGATGCTCTCGGGAGGCAGGCTCAGGCCGGCGGCGGTCGCCAGGAACGTCGCCGGATCGGGCTTGGCCACGCCCAGGACCCCGGAATCCGTGATGTGCTCGACGGGCACGCCCGGACCGTCCCCGATCTGCATGACGCGGCGGCGGCGCATGCGTTCGGCCACCGTGCCATCGGAGTTGCTGGTGACCGCGAGGCGCAGCCCGGCGGCCGCGAGCCGGCGCGCGGCCGGGACCGCGCCGCGGATGCGCTGGCTCCATGCCGACGACATCCCGAGCACGCTTGCGAGCGCGGCGGCTCCGGCCTCGAGCTCCGTGTCCGAGGCGCCCACCGCCCGCAGGAAGCCCCGTGCGTAGTCGCCGAACTCCTCGGGCCGCGGCCGGCGCCGGTCGATCTCGGCCATCGCCCGGTAGTGCCCGTCGAAGAACCGGGTCGCGTCGTGCCGCACGCCGGCCCGCGCCAGCGCCCGGCTCACCATCCGCCGGTCGGGCATGACCAGCACGCCGCCGACGTCGAGGCTCACGGCATCGAACGGTGGGAGCGCAGACCGGTCCTCGTGCATCAGGCCACCCTCCCGGCTGGCCAGTGGCGGTGGCAAGCCCGCCACCGCGGGCCGCCGGCACGCTCCCCGGCCGGCCGCACCCTCCGGGCCCGACCCCCACCGGCCACTTCGCCCCTGATGGCGTTGGTCGGCGACCGACCCCGTACCCTTTTCGACGTGAACGCACCGGACCGGCTCTATTTCCGCCAGCTGCTCTCGGGCCGCGACATCGCCCGCAGCGACCCGGTGGCCCGCCAGATGGTCAACTTCGTCTACCTGGTCGGCGACCGCGAGACCGGCGAGGCGGTCGTCGTGGATGCCGCGTACGACATCAGCGGCATCCTCGACGTTGCCTCCGCCGACGGCATGAAGGTCACCGGGGCGCTGGTCACGCACTACCACCAGGACCATGTCGGCGGCGACATGATGGGCTACCAGATCAGCGGCGTTCGCGAGCTGCTCGCACTCAACCCCGTGCCTATCCACGTCCAGGACCACGAGGCGGTCGGGGTCCGGCGGGTGACCGGGGCCGGCGAGACCGACCTGGTGCGCCACCGCAGCGGTGACGTCGTGGACGTCGGCGCCATCGGTATCGAGCTGATCCACACGCCGGGGCACACTCCCGGAAGCCAGTGCTTCCTCGTGGACGGGCGGTACCTGGTGTCGGGCGACACCCTTTTCCTCGAGGGCTGCGGGCGCACCGACCTTCCCGGCGGCGACCCGGCGCAGCTCTACGACAGCCTCACGCACCGGCTGGCCAAGATCCCAGACGACACGGTGCTGTTCCCCGGCCACCTGTACTCTGCCGAGCCCTCGGCAACCATGGGCGAGACGCGGCGGTGGAACTACGTGTTCAAGCCGCGTTCCGAGTCCGAGTGGCTTGCCATGTTCGGAAACTGACGCCGGAGACGTGGCCGGGCGCGTCCGCTACAGGCAGGACAGCACGGTGCGGCCCCGTGGCGACAGCCGGTAGCCCACGTCCAGGCTCTCGGTCAGGCCCAGCTGCTTCAGCTTGCGCACGTCGGTCTTGAACGGCTGGGTCTCCCGGCCGAGCGAGCCGGCGAGGTCGGCGGCCCGGACGGCGGGGTGCGCCGCGATGAGACGTAAGACGGCCTCGGTCCAGGGGCCGTGGCTGCTGGCCCGATCCAACCGCGCCAACCGGGCTCGGATGCGGGCCAGCTCGTCCTCGGGCACGTCCGCGACCTCTCGCAGCGCCACCCGGGGGTCGGCGCCCGCGTGGTGGAAGGCGATGCGATAGAGGATCCCGTCGGGGTGCCGGTCCAGCTCCGCCAGTAGCTCGGCCCGGTCGCGGTAGCCGGCGCGGCGCGCCTCGTCTTCGGTGATGTCGCCGACGTCCACGACGTCGACCGTGTCGATGGCGAGGACCCCGGCGGGCGTGAGCTGCGTGCCGCCCGCCTTGACACCCGCCCGCCGCCAGCGACGGAACGCCAACACGACCGATCCGTCCGCCAGCCCGGACCAGAAACGCTGCGGGAACAGCATCTGGGCAAGCTAATGCCATGGTTTGGCGTGTCCTGCCGATCAAGCGTTTGATTGCGTAGCCTGCGCTCGCGACCACGAAATAGGGGGACGAGCGGGATGCGCACCGAGATCTGCGACCGGCTGGGAATCGAGTTCCCGATCTTCGCGTTCAGCCACTGCCGCGACGTCGTCGCCGCCGTGACCAAGGCCGGTGGGCTGGGGGTGCTGGGGGCGGTCGGCTTCGACCCCGACCAGCTCGAGGTCGAGCTGGCCTGGCTCGACGAGCACGTGGGCGAGCGACCGTATGGGGTCGACATCGTCATCCCCAGCAGGTACGAGGGCATGGAGCTCGACATGGGCGCCGACCAGCTCGAGGACGAGCTGGCCAAGCACATCCCTCAGGAGCATCGCGACTTCGGTGCCAAGCTGCTCGCCGACCACGGCGTACCGGAGCTGCCGCCCGACCAGAAGCACCATGAGCTGCTGGGCTGGACCACGGCCACCGCCGAGCCGCAGATCGACGTGATCCTCGGCCACGACAAGGCGCGCCTGGTCGCCAACGCGCTGGGCACGCCCCCGACCGACGTGGTGGCCCGGATCCAGTCGGCGGACAAGCTGGTGGGGGCGCTCTGCGGGTCCGTCCGCCACGCCCTGAGCCATCGGGACGCCGGGCTCGACTTCGTCGTGTGCCAGGGCACCGAGGGTGGGGGCCATTGCGGCGAGGTGGCGTCGGTGGTGCTCTGGCCGCAGGTCATCGACGCCGTCGACCCGCTGCCGGTCCTGGCGGCCGGCGGCATCGCCAACGGACGGCAGGTGGCTGCGGCCATGGCGATGGGGGCCGCCGGGGTGTGGACGGGCTCGCTGTGGCTGACCGTCGAGGAGGCCGACGTGCCCCGCGAGCAGATGCAGACCTACCTGGACGCCAACAGCCACGACACCGTCCGGTCGCGTTCGTTCACCGGCAAGCCCTGCCGCATGCTGCGCAACGACTGGACCGACGCCTGGGAGGGCGCCGACTCGCCGGGACCGCTGCCGATGCCACTGCAGATGATGGTCGCTCTGGACGCCGTCCAGCGCGGCCACCGCTATCCCGCTGCCGCCAAGGACGTGAACTTCAACCCGGTCGGTCAGGTGGTGGGGATGATGAACCGCGTGGAGCGGTCGGCCGAGGTCGTGCAGCGCCTCGTCGACGAGTACGTCGACGCCTGCGAGCGGCTGGCCGACCTCAACCAGCGGGCGCTCGCCTGACCGCAGGTCACTCGCGGGTGCGGCCCCAGGGCACGCTCGACTCAGGCCCCTCGCGCAGCGGATCGAGGCCAGCCGACCCCGGCGAGTCATTGCCGCGTTCCGGGTCGGACGCCCCCTCGCCGCCGCCGCGATCCGCCTCGGCTTCGTCGGCGTCGGGCTGGCGGGTGCGTGGGTCTTCCCTCATCCCACCCGGGCTTCCGTAGAGGATCGGCTCGTCGCCTTCGGGCGACCGGCGCGAGGGCACCCGGCCCCTGCCCGGGATCCGCCGGCGCCCGACGGGCACCTCGAGCCCGGACTCGGTCGCCCGCTGCTCGCGGCGGCGCCGCCTGATCTCCCGAACGCGGTCGCGCAGGCCGACCCGCTGCCGCGAGGCCAACCCTGGGGGCCCTGCCTGGCCCAGCTCCTCCCAGCCTGGGGCGATCGGGCCCTGCTTGGCCACGACCATGTCGACCAGGTACCTGTTGAACAGCATCGGATTGGACACCCCGACGAGGTCGCGCAGGCCGCCTTCCTCGTTGGCGGACTCGATGTGGAGGGTGGCGTAGCCCAGCACGCGGCCCAGCCAGCTCTGGTCGAACGTGAGGTCGGTGACGCGCATCCACGGGATCGAGTGGACCCGACGGGTCAAGATCCCAGAGACACGCATGATGCGGACGTTGGTGATGACGTAGCTCGTGTAGCGCTCGGACAACCGAATGAGGACCAGAACGAGCAGGACGATGGCCATCACCAGGAACGTGAGCAGAATGGCGGTAAGCGAGCCGTTGAGGACCACGCCCACGAACAAGCCGGCGGCGATGAACAGGCCCAACACCAGAAGAATGTGCTCGCTGACAAACGCCTGGAACGACGGGTGGTCGTTGTAGATCATGCGCTCGCCGTGGCCCAGGTACTCCTCGGTGATCTCGTCCGGTAGCGGTAGCCATGCTCGCCGCCAGGCGCCCAGCCGGTTGCGCACGCGCGTGCGGAAGCTAGGCGGACCCGCCGCCGGTTCGTGCCCCACGTAGTCCGAATCCCGCAGCTGCGCTGGCAGATGGCTCGTGTACGGATCCGGGACGTTCGGCGGATAGATGGGGTCGAGCGTGCCACCCAAGGCGTCGCGCTCGCGACGCCGGCGGCTGGTCACTCCGTGAGGCCCTGCACGAACGTCACGCTCTTGTCGAGGGCGTCTTCCAGCCAGGTTCCGACGGTTCCGAGGAAATCGCCGAATGCGTTGGCGGTGCCGGCAGGGTTCTGCCAGATCGCCACGAGCACGAATAGGGCCGCGATCCAAAGCAAGGCTTTTCCCCAAGTCATGTCATCGGTCCTCCGGATCGCCTCCCGCCCTCGGGCGGGAGAAACCACGGCAAATTCTACCGATGTGATTCTCTATGTTCAATAACGAGGTGGGTCGAGATCACTCGGGCAATGCGCCGTAAGAAGCGTACTCCCGTTCCTGTTGTGCGGCCATGGCACGACCAGCGTTCAGCTGAAACGGGCTGATCCCACCCGGTGCCCACGGGCCCACCGACCCAGCGGCAATGGCGTCGGGCGACTTCGGCCGCAGGCCGAACCGGGCGCGCACCTCATCGAGGGGAAGGTCCGCCAGGGCGAACCAGTCCTGGCGGAGGAAGTCGACGCTGTCGCTGCCGCTCTCGCCGTCGTGGCACCACGCGCCCCGCCGCATCGCGTCGGCCAACCGGATCGCCATTGCCCTGCCGGCGGAGTGCCCGGACAGGTGGCCGAGGTCCGAGTGGAACAGCCCGGCGCCCGTTCGCAGGTAGCCGGTCTCGAACAGCGATACGACCATCGCCAGCAGCGAGAAAGCCCGCATGTCATCGTTGGCCCGGGCGATGAGCGCGAACACCTCGACCTCCGACTCGACCCGTGTCCCGAAGTCGCCCAGGACATGCACCCAGTCGTGCTGGGCCAGCAGCGGGGGTGCCGATCCTGGCAGGCCCGGGAACACGAAGCCCCGAGCCTGGTAGAGCCGCCACACGCCATGGCCCAGCGTTCCGACCGGCAGCGAGCCGAGGGCCGCCCAGCGCTCGGCCAGCAGCGGGTCGTGGACCGCCAGGTCCCAGGCCGAGGCCAACTCGGTCGACGTGTGCAGCTCGTGGCGGTCGTCCGGGTGCCAGTCGGCGGTGTACCCGTTGCGCTCGAAGTCGACGGCGGCCAGGCCCAGCGACCCAGCGGCGAACAGCTGGGCGACCTCGACCATGCCCTCGTCGACCCCCAGGATCTGGGCGAGGGCGCCCACCCGGGCGGCGACGTCGGGGGGCAGCGGCCGCAGCACCAGCGCGGCCAGGAGGGCGACCTGCACACCCCGGGTGCGGAACGCGAGGTTCCGGGGACGCAGCACATCGGCCAGCTCGTCCACGCTCATCGGCTCGAAGTGGGACAGGTCGACGTGGTGGTCGGTCATCGCCGGGAAGAGCGCTTCGAGCAGCATCCGCTGCAGGTCGGTGAGCCCGCCGGCCGGAGCCACCACCGAGGCGATACCGCGGGCCGTGGCCATCACCTCGGCCGCGTCGGGCCGGGTCAGCTTCGCTTCGCCGGGCGCAGGAAGCGGCACGACCATGACGCGGCAAGCTACCGGCGCCCGGCCCGATTGCGATGTGCCCGTCAGCCGTCCGGGCCCTCGAAGCGATAACCCATGCCGGGTTCGGTGATGAAGTAGCGCGGGCGGGACGGGTGGGGCTCGAGCTTGCGGCGTATGTGCGCCATGTGCACCCGCAGGTAGTTGGTCTCCTCGCCGTATTGCGGGCCCCACACGTCCTGAAGCAGCTGGCGCTGGGACACGAGCTTGCCGGCGTTGCGGACCAGCACCTCCACCAGCCCCCACTCGGTGGGCGTCAACCGGACCTCGCCGTCGGGACCGGTCACCCGCTTGGCCGCCAGGTCGACCGAGAAGTCGGGGGTCTCCACCAGGGCGCTCTCGGGCGCGGGGGCGATGCGGCGCAGCGCGGCGCGCAGCCGGGCCAGCAGCTCGTCCATCCCGAACGGCTTGGTGACGTAGTCGTCGGCGCCGGCGTCGAGGGCCGCCACCTTGTCGTGCTCGCCACCGCGTGCCGACAGGATGATGATCGGGACCGCAGTCCAGCCCCGCAGGCCCTCGATCACATCGATGCCGGAGATGCCGGGCAGGCCGAGGTCGAGGATGACGGCATCGGGCCGGTGGCGGGCGGCAAGCTGCAACGCGTCCTCGCCTGTCGGGGCCAGGTCGACCTGATAGCCGCGCGCTCGCAGGTTGGTCCCGAGCGCCCGCAGCATCGGCGACTCGTCGTCGACGACCAGCACCCGGCTCGGTGGGGGACTGGCGACAGCGGTGTCGGCGCCTGCGGACGCGGGGTCGGGGGCGGGATTCATGATGTGTCGGCCACCTCCAGCTCGATGACCATGGTGGTGCCGCCCATCGGCGTGTCGTCGATCATGAGCTCTCCACCCATGGCGTTGGTGAAGCCCCGGGCGACCGCCAGCCCCAGCCCGACGCCGGCGCCGTGGGAGGGGTTGTCGCCCAGCCGCTGGAACGGCTGGAAGATGCGATCGCGTTCCGACGGCGGGATGCCCGCGCCGCGGTCGATGACGCGGATCAACACCTTCGATCCGATCTCACCGGCCTCGACCCGCACGGGCGACCCTTCCGGCGCGTGGGCGAGGGCGTTGTCCACCAGGTTGGCGACCACCCGCTCGAGCAACGCCGGGTCCGCACGCACCGGTGGCAGCGATTCGGGCACGTCGACCTCCACCTTGTTGGCCCGGTCCCCCAGCCCGGCCAGTGCCGCGGGGACGACCTCCTCGATGCCGACAGGGCGCGTCCTCGGCGCGACGGCGCCGGCCTGGACCCGGCTCATGTCGAGCAGGTTGCCCACGAGGGTGGTGAGGCGGTCGGTCTCGTCCTCGATGGTTCGCAGGAACTCGCTGCGGTCGACGTCCGACCAGGCGATGTCGAGCTGCCGGAGGCTGCTTGCGGACGCCTTGATTCCCGCCAACGGGGTGCGCAGGTCGTGCGACACCGCCTGGAGCAGCGCGCTTCGCAGCTCGTTGGCCTCGGCCAGGGCGGTAGCCTGGGCGGCCTGGGCGCTGATCCGGCGTCGGTCGATGGCGGCCGCCAGCTGCGCGACGAAGGCGTTGAGGACCCGTTGGTCCTCGGCCGCGAGGTCGCTTCCTCGTATAGCCAGCACCAGGTCGGGACCCAGCGGACGCACCTGGTCGGCCTCGGCCGGCGTCTGGGGGGCGGTCTCGCCCGCCACCGTCTCCGCCTGCCAACTGTCGCCGTCCGTCCTGCGGAGCAACGCCACGCCACCCAGCCCGAACGCCCGTCGCAGGTGGTCGACCAGCACCGGCAGTGGATCCGGCTCGGCCACTGTTCCGACCAGACCCGCCAGCGTCTCGGCCTCGGCCGCCGCCCGGGTTGCCTCCGCCGTGCGGCGGGCGGCCGCCGACACGAAGGCGCTCACCACCCCGGCGACGATGACGAACACGACCAGCGCTACCAGGTTCTCGGCCGCGGCGATCGTCCATTTGTGGATGGGCGGGGTGAACAGCCGGTTCACCACCAGGAAGGCGGCCAGCGCGGAGACCATCGCCGGCACCACACCACCGAGCGATGCCACCACGACCACCAGCAGCAGATAGAGCAACAGGATCGTGGGCAGTCCTACGTCGTCGCGCATGGGGACCAGCACGGCGGTGAGCGCGGGGATCCCAACAGCTGCGGTCAGCCAGGCCAGCAGGCGACGGCGCGGCGACAACGTGACGCGCCGGCGCACCCGGGGCACCGCTCGGTCCTCCTCCTCCCCGTCGCCAGGACCCTGCGAGATGACGTGCACGTCGATGTGCCCAGACAGGCGCACCACGCGGTTGATTACGGAGCCGCGGGTCAGCTCCGCCCACCGCGACCGTTGGCTAGCGCCAAGGACAAGCTGCGTGGCGTTCTCGGCCCGGGCGAACCCGACCAGCGCCGCGGCGATGTCGTTGCCGGCCGTCTCGTGGTAGATGCCGCCCATCTCCTCGAGCAGCCGGCGCTGGTGGTCGAGGGTCTCGCTGCCGCCCATCAATCCGTCGTCGGCCCGCACGTGCACGCCCAACAGCTCGCCGTGCGCTCGCTGGGCGATGCGGGCCGCCCGGCGTACCAGCGCGTCGGTGCTCGGGGCACCCGTGATGGCCACGACCACGCGCTCGCGCGTCTCCCAGGGTTCGGTGATGCCGTGGCGCTCGCGGTACTCCTCCAGGGCGTCGTCGACCCGGTCGGCGACCCACAGCAGCGCCAGCTCGCGCAGTGCCGCCAGGTTGCCGGGGCGGAAGTAGTTGGCCAGCGCGGCATCGATCTTCTCGGGTGCGTAGATGTTGCCGTGGGCCATCCGGCGGCGCAGCGCCTCGGGCGTCATGTCGACCAGCTCGATCTGATCGGCGGCCCGGACGATCTGGTCGGGCAAGGTCTCGCGCTGCTTGATGCCTGTGATGCGCTCGACCACGTCGTTGATGGACTCGAGGTGCTGGATGTTGACCGTAGAGATCACGTCGATGCCGGCGTCGAGCAGCACATCGACGTCCTCCCAGCGCTTGGCATGCTTCGACCCGGGCACGTTGGTATGCGCCAACTCGTCGACCAGGGCCACGTTGGGATGCCGGGCGAGGACAGCGTCGAGGTCCATCTCCTCGAGGGCCGCGCCGCGGTAGGTGAGGACCCGGCGGGGCACGACCTCGAGGTCGCCGATCTGCTCGGCGGTGTGGGCCCGGCCGTGGGTTTCGACGTAGCCGACGACGACGTCGGTGCCGCGCTCCTTGCGGCGGCGTCCCTCGTTGAGCATGGCGAAGGACTTGCCCACACCCGGCGCCGCCCCGAGGTAGACACGCAACGTGCCGCGCCGGTGCGCCGCTCGGGGCACAGCGGGCGCGGGAGCCCCGGACGACACGGGTTGCACGCTCACCGTGATCAATGGTGCCGCATCTATCTGCACATCCCACTCCTGCTCGGGCGCGTCATCCCGGGCGCCGGTACCGCAGCAGCGCCATGCCGAGCTGGTCGGCGAGGGCGACGGCTGCATGCTTGACGTCGACAGAAGCCCCAAGTCCGAACGACTCCGTCGGGAAGATGAGCAGGAAGTGACCGAAATCCTGTCCGTGGGCCCGGACCGGCAAGGCCACGGCGCTGCGCGGCGCGTCATGGTCGATGTCGCTCGGAACGCGAATCGCGTCGTGGGTGAAGACCGGGAGCGTCTCGGGTGGCGGCTCGGGAACGTACCGGCACACCTTGAGGTCGAGCAGCTCGGTGAGCTCCTCGGCGCTCTGCTCGATGAGACGGCCGGGCCGCTCGCCGCCGGCGGCCAGCTCGGCGCGGCGGTGGATCCGTTCGAGGTCACGCCGCCGGGCGATGGCGGCGGCCTCACTGCGACGCGCGCGCTCGACCAGCTCACCCGCGATCAATCCGATGACGGCCAGCAGCACGGTGGTCTCGATGTCGTCGCCGTGCTCGATCTTGAACGACCCATAGGGAACGGTGAGGAACAGGTCGTAGGACAGGGCGGCGGACAGGGCACCGACCACCCCGGCAACGCGGCCACCCGCCACCGCCGCACCCAGGACCGCGACGACGAGCACCAGGGCGAGGTTGGTGTTGAGCACATGGGCGCGCAGCGGCACCAGGGCGGCCGCGACCACGACGGGGGCAAGCAGCGCGACGCCGACTCGAACGGTCCACCAGCGATAGCCATCGTGCACGTCGTCGTTATAGGGCGGGCCGGGTCGCCGGCCCCCCGGACCAGCCCGGCCGTCGGTGCACCTTCACCGCTTCTTAGCGCGCCGCGCCGACTTCTGAACGACGCCTTAACGCGCACGCCGACCTGGTCGGGGGAGGCTCGGACGTCGCCAACCGGGAGATCGTGCGCCACTCGATGTCCACCATCGCCACCCGCCCCCCCGATGTGCCCACCGCCGACGGCGCGCCGGTGCCTGTGGCCCTCGAACCCGGGATCGACCTCCCGCCCGACGGGTTGGGCTACCGCTTCAAACGTCGGGTGCTCGGACCCCCGCTGCACAACGAGCAGCTCGAGGACGAGCGGCTCGGCAAACCGACGGCCCTGGCGGTCTTCGCCTCCGACAACCTGTCGTCCTCGGCGTATGCCACCGAGGAGATCCTGCGGGTCCTGGTCCCGGCGGTCGGGATCGCAGCGTTCTCGCTGGTCGTGCCCATCACCCTGGCGATGCTGGCGGTGCTGGCGGTGCTCATCCTGTCGTACCGCCAGACCATCAAGGCGTACCCGACCGCGGGCGGCGCCTACATGGTCACCCGCGACAACTTCGGGATCCTGCCCGCCCAGGTCGCCGGGGTGGCTCTGCTCACCGACTACGTCCTGACCGTCTCCGTCTCCGTAGCCGCGGGCGTGGCGGCGATGGTCTCGGCCTTCTCGGTGCTGACGCCCTACGCCGTCCCCCTGTCGGTCGCCTGCATCTGCCTCATCGCCTACGGCAACCTGCGCGGAGTGAAGGAGTCCGGCAGGGTCTTCGCGGCACCGACCTACTTTTTCATCCTCAACATGGTGCTGCTCCTCGGCCTGGGCCTCGGTCGCCTGCTGTTCGGCGATCTCCCGGTCGCCGAGCACGGCCAGGAGGGCCTGCTCGGTTTCGGCAGCCAGAGCGGCGGGCTGCTCATGGGGGCGTCGCTTTTCGTCGTCCTGCACGCCTTCGCCTCGGGCGGCGCCGCTGTGACGGGCGTGGAGGCGATCTCCAACGGGGTGCCCGCCTTCCGGCAACCCGCCTGGCGCAACGCCCGCACAACGCTCGTGATCATGGGGAGCCTGCTCGGCGTCATGTTCCTCGGCCTGTCGATCCTCGGCGCTCACACGAAGGTCGCGCCGTTCGCCGAGGGCACACCGACGGTCATCTCCCAGATCGGGGAGCTGGTCTATGGCGGCAGCCCGTTGGGCCAGGCGCTCTACTACGCGCTCCAGGCCGGCACGATGCTGATCCTGGTCTTGGCGGCCAACACCAGCTTCGCCGACTTCCCCCGGCTCGCCAGCTTCCACGCCGGCGACAACTTCATGCCCCGCCAGCTCACCAAGCGGGGCCACCGGCTGGTGTTCTCCAACGGCATCTTCTTCCTGGCCGGCTTCGCCATTCTGCTCGTCGTGATCACGGGCGCGAAGGTTGACCGGCTCATCCCGCTCTACGCCATCGGCGTGTTCACGTCGTTCACCCTGTCCCAGGCGGGCATGGCACGCCACCACCTGCGCGAGCGCGAGCAGGGCTGGCGCAGCGGCCTGGTGATCAACGGCGTTGGTGCGGTGATGACCCTGATCGTCGACATCGTGATCGCCATCACCAAGTTCACCCACGGCGCCTGGGTCGTCGTTGTGCTCGTCCCGCTGATGGTGGTGTTCCTGGTGCGCCTGTCCCGGCAGTACGAGACCGAGGCCGGACAGCTCGAGCACAACGTCCCCGAGGCGATCGCCGCCCCCATCCTCCGGCGCCACGTGGTGCTCGTGTTCGTCGACCGCCTCGACCTGGCGGTTGCCCGGGCTATCCAGTACGCCCGCACCCTGGTGCCCGACGAGCTGCGCGCCGTGCACTTCGCGCTCGACCGGCAACGAGCCAACGAGTTGGCCGAGGGGTGGGCCCGTCACGGCATGACCCGCATCGCGCTCGACATCGCGGACTGCCCGGACCGGCGGCTGGCCCGGGCGGCCGTCGATCTCGTGGCACGCGACCTCGCCAACGGCGAGACCGAGGTCAGCGTGCTGCTACCCGACCGCAAGTATCGAGGGTTCTGGCGCCGTCTCCTCCACGACCAGACCGCCGACGGCATCGAACGGGCCGTGTCCCGGCTGCCCCATGCCAACGTCACAACCGTCCCCTTCCACTTCGCCTCCCGCGAGGACGCCCGCGGAACCGGTGAGGCCGTCGAGCCCGCGGCTGCCGCCGTCGTGACCGGGGTATCGGCCGACGGACGGACGACGGGCGCCTCCTCGGACTGCGAGTCGCCACCCCCGGTTCCGTCGCATGGCACCGTGGCGATCGCCACGGTCACCTGGCGCCAGCGCGCCCGGATCGAGGGACGGGTTCGGACCGTTCGGGTGCAGCCCTTGGCGGGGACCTCGACCCTGGAATGCGTCGTCCAGGACGACAGCGGTGCCATGTCGCTGGTGTTCCTGGGCCGCAGCAAGATCCCCGGCATCGAGGTCGGCAGCCGCGTACGCGCCGAGGGCGTCGCCGGCGAGCACCGCGGCCGCCTCGCCATCCTCAACCCCGTCTACCACCTGCTCACGACGGGCTGACCTCGTCGAGGGAGAGATTGAGCTCGAGGACGTTGACCCGCTTCTCACCGAGGAACCCGAGGTCGCGGCCCGAGGTGTGGTCGTCGACGAGCTCCATCACCGTGTCGAGATCGAGGCCCCGCTCCTCGGCCACCCGCGGCGCCTGCAAACGGGCGTTGGCCACCGAGATGTTGGGATCGAGACCCGACGCCGAGGCGGTGACGGCATCGACCGGCACCTCGGCGTCAGCGTCCAGCCCGTTCTCCTCACGGTAGGCGTCGGCCCGGTGCTCCACGCCGTCGAAGGTCTCGTCGACGTCGTCGGTGGCGGGATCGTCCTCCTCGCCGACGAGCAGCTTGGGGTTGGTGGGGCCCAGGTTGGAGCCGGAGCTGACGCTGGCGTCGTAGCCATCGCCGGCCGCCGAGGGACGCGGGTGGAAGTACTCCGGCTCGCTGAACGACTGCCCGATCAGGCTCGACCCGACCACGTCGCCGTCGGCGTTTTCGACTTGTGACCCGTCTGCCTTGTCGTTGAACAGGCCCTGGGCGATGCCGGTCACCGCGAGCGGGTAAACGAGCCCGGTGATCACGGTGAACACCACCATCATCATGAAGGCGGGGAACAGTTGGCGACGCATCACGAGACTCCCATCGCGGAGATGACCAGGTCGATGGCCTTGATGCCTATGAACGGCGCGACCAGCCCCCCGAGCCCGTAGATCAGGAGGTTGCGGCGCAGCATGACCGCGGCGCTCTCGGCCCGGAACTTCACGCCCCTCAACGACAGCGGGATCAGTGCCACGATGATGAGGGCGTTGAAGATGACCGCCGAGAGGATCGCGGAACGCGGCGTGTCGAGCGCCATGATGTTCAGGTCGTCGAGGGCCGGCAGGACACCTACGAACATCGCCGGGATGATGGCGAAGTACTTGGCCACGTCGTTGGCGATCGAGAACGTGGTCAGCGACCCTCGGGTGATCAGCAGCTGCTTGCCGATCTCGACGATCTCGATGAGCTTCGTCGGGTTGGAGTCGAGGTCGACCATGTTGCCGGCCTCTTTGGCCGCCTGGGTACCGGTGTTCATGGCAACGCCCACGTCGGCCTGGGCCAGCGCCGGTGCGTCGTTGGTGCCGTCTCCGGTCATGGCGACGAGCCGCCCGCCCTCCTGCTCCTTGCGGATGAGGGCCATCTTGTCCTCGGGGGTGGCCTCGGCGAGGTAGTCGTCCACGCCGGCCTCGGTCGCGATGGCTTGTGCCGTGAGCGGGTTGTCGCCGGTGATCATGACGGTGCGGAGACCCATCGCCCGGAGCTGGGCGAAGCGCTGGCGGATCCCCTCCTTGACCACGTCCTTGAGATGGACGACGCCGAGCACCACGACCCCGTCGGAGTTGGACTCGGCCACGGCGAGCGGTGTTCCGCCTGCGGTGGCCACGCCCTCGACCAGCGGGGTCAGCTCATCGGGCACAGTGCCGCCGAGCCCGGACACCCAGTGGCGGACGGAGTCGGCCGCACCCTTGCGTACCGATTCGCCGTCGATGTCGAGCCCGCTCATCCGGGTCTGGGCGGTGAAGGGCACGAGTGTGGCGTGACCGACGTCGCGCTCACGTACACCGAACCGCTCCTTGGCCAGTACCACGATCGAGCGCCCCTCCGGTGTCTCGTCGGCCAGGCTGGCGAGCTGCGCGGCGGCCGCGAGCCGGTCCTCGGCCACCCCGGGGAGCGGCAGGAACTCGGCCGCTTGCCGGTTGCCCAGCGTGATGGTGCCGGTCTTGTCCAGCAGCAGGGTGGAGCAGTCGCCTGCCGCCTCGACGGCGCGTCCCGACATGGCCAGCACGTTGTGCTGCACCAGGCGGTCCATGCCGGCAATGCCGATGGCCGACAGCAGCGCGCCGATGGTGGTGGGGATGAGGCACACCAGCAGGGCGACGAGGACGACGACCTGCTGCTCGGCCTCCGAGTAGATGGCGAACGGCTGGAGGGTGACGACCGCCAGCAGGAAGATGATGGTCAGCCCCGCCAGCAGGATGTTCAGGGCGATCTCGTTGGGGGTCTTCTGGCGCTCGGCGCCCTCGACCAGCGAGATCATGCGGTCGAGGAAGGTCTCGCCCGGACGGGCCGTGATCTCCACGATGATCTGGTCGGACAGGACCCGGGTGCCACCGGTGACCGCCGAGCGGTCGCCGCCCGACTCGCGGATGACCGGGGCCGACTCGCCGGTGATGGCCGACTCGTCGACCGAGGCGATGCCGGCGATGATCTCGCCATCCGACGGGATCATCTCCCCCGCATTGACCACCACGACGTCGCCGACGTCGAGCCGCGACGACGGCACCGGCTCGAGCGTCCCGTCCGCCAGCCGGCGGTTGGCGATGGTCTCGGCCCGCGCCCTGCGCAGCGTGTCGGCCTGGGCCTTGCCGCGTCCCTCGGCCATCGCCTCGGCAAAGTTGGCGAACAGGACCGTGAACCACAGGAACAGGGCTACGAGCCCGGTGAAGACGTTCTCGGCAGCCGTCGAGTCGCCGAGGTCGCGGAAGAACAGAATCGTGGTCAGCACGCTGCCCACCAGCACCACGAACATGACGGGGTTGCGGGCCTGAGTGCGGGGATGGAGCTTGCGGAAGCTCTCGACCAGCGCCGGGCCCACGATCGCCGGATCGAACAGCGATCGCTGCTGTGTCAGCCGCTTCGGTGCGCGGGGTCCTTCGGTGTCGGCCGGGGCCGTCACGGTGCTCATATCACTCCTACAGGGACAGCTGCTCGACGATGGGGCCGAGCGCCAGCGCGGGGAAGAAGGTCAGGCCAGCGACGATGACGACGACGCCGACCACTAACCCGCCGAACAGTGGCGTGTGGGTGGGGAAGGTGCCGGCGGTGGCCGGGGCCGGTTGCTTGCGGGCCATCGCGCCGGCAATGGCCAGCACGGGGATGATGAGGAAGAACCGGCCGACCAACATGGCGATGCCCATCGTCGTGTCGTACCACTGGGTCGCCGTCGTCAGGCCCGCGAACGCCGAGCCGTTGTTGTTGGACGCCGACGTCAGGGCGTAGAGGATCTCCGAAAGCCCGTGCGCGCCGGGGTTGTTGGTCGTCAGGGCTGAGTCGAGCAGCACCGACGCCGCGGCGAAGCCCAGCAGCACGGCCGGCATGGCCAGCACGTAGAGCACGACCAACTTCATCTCCGGCGCCTGGATCTTCTTGCCCAGGTACTCCGGCGTTCGCCCCACCATCAGGCCGGCGATGAACACGGACAGGATGGCCATGATCAGCAGCCCGTTGAGGCCCACGCCGACGCCGCCGGGGCTCACCTCGCCCAGCATCATGTGCGCGAGGGGGATACCACCGCCCAGGGGCGTGAAGCTGTCGTGCATGGAGTTGACCGACCCGTTGGACGTGCCGGTCGTGGATGCCGCCCAGAGGGCCGAGGCCGAGGGGCCGAAGCGGACCTCCTTGCCCTCCATGTTGCCGCCGGCCTGGTCGGCCGCGGCCGTCTGATCCACGCCGAACTGATCTAGCTCCGAGTTGCCGTTGGTCTCGAAGCCCATGGCGGCCAAGCACATGACCAGCCAGATGGCCGCCATGATGGCGAACACGGCCCGTCCCTGCCGGCGGTCCTTGACCATGTACCCGAAGGTGAAGGCCAAAGCGAACGGGATGATGACGATCGCGTACGTCTCGAGGAAGTTGGTGAACGGGGTGCTGTTCTCGAAGGGGTGCGCCGAGTTGGTGTTGAAGAAGCCACCGCCGTTGGTGCCGAGCTGCTTGATGGCGAGCTGGCTGGCGACGGGACCCCCGGGGATCACCTGCGAGCCGCCCTCGACGGTGGTGACCTCGGTGAACCCGTGGAAGTTCTGGATGAGGCCCTGACTGACCAGGATCAGGGCGAACACGAAGCACGCCGGCAGCAGG
Source organism: uncultured bacterium (assembly GCA_963717085.1). Classification (GTDB taxonomy): domain Bacteria; phylum Actinomycetota; class Acidimicrobiia; order Acidimicrobiales; family VFJN01; genus DASQUK01. The sequence goes on along the minus strand of CAVQVM010000024.1, from coordinate 148,777 downwards.
ATCCGCGTGGTGGTGCGGGTGAGGTCGACCCAGAAGTTGCCGAGCGTCGACGCCCGCCGGCGGGCCAGCCCGCGTATGAACGCCGCCAGGACCGCCATGCCCGCGGCGGCTGAGACGAAGTTGTGGACGGCGAGCCCCAGCATCTGGCTGAGATGGCTCATCGTGGCCTCACCGCTGTACGACTGCCAGTTCGTGTTGGTGGAGAAGCTGACCGCAGTGTTGAACGAGAGGTGCTCGCCGACGGCAGGCATGTTGGTGGGGTTGAACGGCAGCGCGTCCTGGATGCGCAGTTGCAGGTAGAGGATCAGCAACGAGATCACGCTGAACGCAAGGACGGAGTAGGCATAGACTGTCCAGCGCTGCTCGCGGCTGGGGTCCACGCGGCAGATCCGGTAGATCGGCCGCTCGATGCGCATGAAGAAGCGGTCGCCGGGCGCCGGACGCTCGCTGTCGTCGTAGACCCGTGCCATGTACCGGCCGAAGAACGGCGCAGTCACGCCGACCAGCGCGATGAGCACGACGAACTGCAGCCAGCTGGCCGTGGTCATCAGAACCTCTCGGGGAACACGAGGGCGGCGACAAGGTAAGCCGCTATCAGGACCGCGAGCACGAGGCCAACGATGTTGTCGGTGGTCACCGCGCCCTCCCGAGGGTCGACTCGAGCGCGCTGGCGGCGTCGTCCGCGTTGGAGTCGCCAAGGAGCTCGGCCCCGGTGTCGCGGCCCACGATGCGCTCGCAGCCCTTCACGTAGGCAACGGAGAGAACGAAGAACGCCAGCACCACCACCACGAAGATCAAGTCACCCATGTGTCCTCCACGGGTCATCGGCGAAAAGAACCATCGGCCGGTTCTAGTAGCCACAATGCCGCAGGTCAGAGGGCCTTAGCGCGTTCTTGCCGCTGGAGACGAAAGGCTGTTCGGCGCGTTAGCGACACCGGAGGGCGCCGGTGAGCCGAGGCGGGTCGTACGCCGGTGCTTGCCCGGCGACCAATGGCCTCGACGCGTCCTCAACGGCGCGGGCCCCAATCGTGACGGCATCGTGACTCACCGGTCCCACCCGCCGTTTGGTGTCCAGGCCCCGGGGTACGGTCACATGGGCGACACCCGGAGTCGGTGCCCGAGGGGGAACGTCATGGCGCTGTCACGAAGGTCCAGCTCCCGCATTGCTGCCGTTGCCACCGGCGCGGCGCTCCTGGTCGGCGCCTTCGCCGCCAGCCCCGCAGAGGCGCGGCCACCAGGGCCCTGTACGCCGGGCGCGCCGGGCGTCGGCGACGCCTACTTCCCGGGCTACGGCAACGGTGGCTACGACGTCCGCCACTACGACCTCGACATCAGCTACGACCCGGCGACGGATCGTCTCGACGGGCGGGCGTCCGTCACCGCCCGGGCGACCCAGGACCTGTGCAGCCTCAACCTCGACCTCGTCGGGCTCGAGGTGCGCGACATCGAGGTCGGCCACCGGCACGCAACGTGGACCCGCAGCGGCCAGGAGCTGACCGTCACGCCGAGCCGACCGCTGCGGGCCGGGCAGCGCTTCGAGGTCGATGTCACCTATGACGGCGTACCGGTCGAGTTCGTCCTGCCCGGCTTCGGCATCCGGACCGGCTTCATGACCACGCCCGACGGCGTTACCGTCGCCGGTCAGCCCGAGGTTGCGGCTTCATGGTTCCCGGTGAACGACCACCCGATCGACAAGGCGTCGTACTCGTTCGACGTGACTGTGCCCAACGCCTACGAGGTGGTCGCCAACGGCGTCCTGCGCAACCGCCATGAGCGCCGAGGCTGGACGAGCTGGAAGTGGGAAGCCCGCGAGCCGATGGCGTCGTACCTCGCCACCATCGACATCGGGTTCTGGGACGTCGACCGAGGCCGCATCGGTCGGCTCCCAGTCTACGACGCGGTCGACACGGCCATCACCGGCGGGCTGCGTGACGAGATCGACTCGTCCCTCGCCCGCCAGGGTGAGGTCCTCGACCTCCTGTCCGACGCCTTCGGTCCCTACCCGTTCAACACCGTCGGGGCCATCGTCGACAACCAGGACGACCTCTTCTTCGCGCTCGAGACCCAGACGCGCCCCGTCTACTCGAAGCTCTTCTGGCTCGATGGGGAGGGCAACCCGGTCAACGGCGACTTCGTGGTGGTGCATGAGCTGGCACACATGTGGTTCGGTGACGATGTGGCCCTCGCGCGCTGGCAGGACATCTGGCTCAACGAGGGTTTCGCCACGTACGCCGAGTGGCTCTGGGAGGAGCACGAGGGGCGCGGCACGCCGGAGGAGATCTTCCAGGCCACGTACGACGCGATCCCCGCCAACGATCCGTTCTGGGCGGTGACGATCGGCGACCCGGGGGTTGAGTTCCTGTTCGACAACGCGGTGTACGTGCGGGGTGCGATGACGCTCCAAGCCCTGCGCCAGACGGTCGGCGACGACGCCTTCTGGCAGATCATCCGTGGCTGGGCGTCCACCAAGAGCGGTGGCAACGCCACCACCGAGGAGTTCATCGCATTCGCCGAGCAGGTGTCGGGCCAGCAGCTGGACGACCTGTTCACCACCTGGTTGTTCACCCCGGCCAAGCCGTCGCTCGCCGGCCAGGCGGCCGCAGCCACATCGCTGTCGGCCCAGGCCGGTACGTCCGCAGGCGACTGGTGGCAGCGCGCTCAGGCCCAGCACGAGCGAGGCCACTACTGAACTGGCGGAGACGGGGCCAGGACGACCCGGCCGACTACACGATCTGGTAGTCGGCCGGGTTGGGCTCGCGGGTCTCGCGCCAGTAGTCGAGCAGCGTGAACGGCCAGTTCTGGGTGATCCGGCCCTTGGCGTTCTTGTACCAGGTGTTGACCGTCGACGCCCCCCACGCCATGTTGCGGTTGCCCTCGTCGATGCGCCGGTTGTAGGCGTCGTGGACCTCGGGGCGCACGTCGATCGCCCGGCTGCCCGGCCGGCTCAGCAGCAGTTCGAGGCACCCGAGCACGTAGTGCACCTCGCACTCCGAGAAGTACGTGATGCTGCCGTTGATGACGATGTTGGTGTTGGGCCCGTAGAGCAGGAACAGGTTGGGGAAGTGCGGCACGGTGATGCCGAGGTAGGCGCGGGCGTCGCCGTCCCAGTTCTCGTGGAGCTCGACCCCACCCCGGCCGACCACCTTCATCGGCATGAGGAACTGCGACGCGGTGAAGCCGGTCCCGTAGACGATCACGTCCACCTCGTGGTGCACGCCGTCGACCGTCACGCCGGTCGCCGTGATCTGCTCGATGCCGGCGGTGACCAGCTCGACGTTGTCGCGCTGTAGGGCCTGGGGCCACACCCCGTTGTCGCGTACGATCCGCTTGGCGAACGGTGGATAGGCGGGCAGAACCTCGTCGATCAGGTCCGGGGTCGCGGCGAACGCCAGCTGGATGTAGCCGGTGAGCAGCTGGCGTGCGGTTTCGTTGAGCGGGCTCACCGACGCCCCGCCCGGCCACGCCGGATCGACGCGCGCTGCGGGTAGCACGCCCTCCGCGTACTGCCAGAACAGCCAGAAGCGGTACCACTGGGTGTAGGTGGGCACGTGGCGGAACAGCCACCGCTTCTGGGGAGAGACCTCACGGTGGTAATCCTCGGTGGGGACCAGCCACGGCGGCGTGCGCTGGAAGACCAGCAGCTCGTCGACCGTGGGGGCGATCTCGGGAATGAACTGCACGGCGCTGGCGCCGGTCCCGATCACGGCCACCCGCTTGCCCCGGAGATCCACATCGTGGCGCCAGCGTGCCGAGTGGAACGAAACGCCCTCGAACGTCTCGCGCCCCGGGATCGCGGGGAACGACGGGCGGTTCAGCTGGCCGACCGCGCTGATGACCGCCTGTGCCTCGAGCGTCTCCTCGCCCTGCGACGTGCGCAGGCACAGCGTCCACGAGCCGCGCTCCTCGCTCCACTCGGCCGACGTGACCTCGGTCTCGAAGCGGATGTGCTCGCGCAGCCCGAAGCGATCGGTGCAGGTCCGGAAGTAGTCGAGCAGCACCTCCTGCGTGGAGTAGTGCTGCGGCCAGTCCTCGCGCTGGGCGAACGAGTAGCTGTAGAAGTGGTTGGCCACGTCGACGCGGCATCCCGGATAGGTGTTCTCCCACCACGTGCCGCCCACGTCGGGATCCTTCTCGAGGATCACGAACGGCACGCCCGCCTGCATGAGCCGGTAGGCGGCCACGATGCCGGACATGCCGGCGCCGATCACCGCCACCTGGAAGGGCGTGTCGGGCGCCAGCTTTCCGAGGCTCCAGCTCGGCGCCCGGAGGTCGTCGCCGTGCACCGAGAGCTCCTCGAGGAACAGGGGGAGATAGCCCTCGACCACCTCGTCCCCCACGACGAAGGCGAGGATCCGGCGCATGGCGTCCTCATCGGGTTCGGGCGCCGCCACGCTGCCTCCGTCCCGGAACCTTGCCAGCGCCTCGAAGGCCAGATGCCGGGCCAGCTCCAGGCGGTCGCCGTCGACCCCGCCGTCGGGCTCGAGCAGCCGGGTCGGGTCCGGCCGTAGCTCCTCCCGCAGCACGGACAGGTCGCCGGTGGCGTACGCGACGGCCGCCAGCAGCGGGATCACGCTGGCGTGGGACAACGCATCCCTGATGGCGTCGTCGTCGATGTCGATCGGCGAGGGCGGTTCGGCGAAGCGCATCGCCGGGATTGTGTCATGCGGCTAACGGGCGTTCTCAGTCGGAGGACGGCGCGATGGCGCGAGGCTGTCGATCTGGGCCCGTCCGTTCGTCGTCATCATGACGAGCGACGGTCGCTCGGAACGAGGAGGATGATCACGATGCGCTACCTCGCACTGCTGGGCGGCGACGAGTCCGTTGGCCCCGCCCCGGGAACGCCCGAGTTCGACGCGATGATGCAGGCGTACATGCGGTTCGGCGAGACGGCCGCCGACGCCATCGTCGGCGGCGAGGCCCTCCAGGGGGCGGCCACCGCCACCACGATCCGCCACGGCGACGCCGAGCCGCTGGTAACGGCCGGCCCCTACGCCGAGACCGTGGAGGCCCTCGGCGGCCTGTACGTCCTAGAGGCCGACACGCTCGACGACGCCATCGAGCTGGCCCGCCAGATCCCCGCCGCCCTCGACGGCTGGGTGAGCCTCCGCCCGATGGTCGAATGGTTCGACAAGGGCAGCCAGGCCAGCGGCACGGCGGAGGCGCCGCGCTATGTCGCCTTCATCTACGGCAAGGAGTCCGACGGCGACCAGCCCGACACACCGGCCTGGGACGAGGGCATGGCCGCGCACCAGCGGTTCATGGACGAGGTCGGCAATGCCGTGCAAGCGGGCGGCGCGGTGCACCCCATCGCCACCGCCACCACCGTGCAGGTTCGGAATGGTGACGTGATCGTCAGCGACGGCCCGTTCGCAGAGTCGGCCGAGGTGGCCGGCGGCTTCTACGTGCTCCGAGCGAGCGACCGCGACGCCGCGGTGGCCGTCGCCCGGCGGATCCCGGCGGAGGCGATCGAGCTGCGGCCCATCATGGAGGTCGGCGGCTGACCCCGGCGGACCGCGTCCTGGAGCGGGCGTTCCGCTCCGAGTCGGGGCGCGTGCTCGCCACGCTGGCCCGGCAGCTGGGCGACCTCGACGCCGCGGAGGACGCGGTCCAGGAGGCGTTCGTGGAGGCGATGCGCACCTGGCCGCGCCGCGGCGTCCCGGACAACCCGGGCGCCTGGATCACGACCACGGCCCGCAACCGCGCCGTCGACCGGGCGCGGCGCGAGTTACGGCGGGAGGCGAAGGAGAAGGCGGCTTCGACGCTGGACTTCCCACTCTCGGCGCATCGCGCCGGGCCGCTCGGGCCCGGCGCCACCGGGTCCGACCCCGAACCGAGCGGAACGTCCGACATGCCCGACCCCTCGATCGACGCACCGGAGCCGGAGCCGGCGGACGACCAGCTTCGCTTGATCTTCACCTGCTGTCATCCGGCCCTGGCCCCTGCCGCCCAGGTGGCCCTGACCCTGCGCCTGGTGTGCGGACTCCAGACTGTGGAGATCGCCCGGGCGTTCCTCCAGCCCGAGGCGACGGTCGCCCAACGCCTGGTGCGCGCCAAGGCCAAGATCCGCACTGCCGCCATCCCCTTCCGTGTGCCGCCCGCCCACCTGCTCCCCGAGCGCCTTCCGCCGGTTCTGGCCTGCATCTACCTGGTGTTCTCCGAGGGGTACGCGGCCACGACGGGCGACGAGCTCGTGCGGCGCGAGCTGTGCGACGAGGCGATCAGGCTCGGCCGCCTGGTGGTCCAGCTCATGCCCGACGAACCCGAGGCGCGTGGCCTGCTGGCCCTCCTGCTGATGCAGGACAGCCGGCGCGACGCACGTGTCTCGGTGGGGGGCGACCTGGTGCTGCTCGAGGATCAGGACCGGAGCACCTGGGACCACGATCGGATCGCCGAGGGCACCGCAGAGCTGGAGCGAGCGCTGCTTCGCCGGCGGCCGGGCCCCTACCAGCTCCAGGCTGCCATCGCCGGCCTGCACGCGACCGCATCGTCGTGGGGGAACACCGACTGGCCACAGATCGCGGCGCTGTACGCGGAGCTCGCCCGGATGGCACCGTCGCCGGTCGTCGAGCTCAACCGTGCGGTGGCGGTCGCGTTCACCGACGGACCGGCGGTGGCGCTGGGGGTGGTCGACGCCATCGCCGACGATCCCCGGCTGGCGCGCACCCACCTGCTGCCGGCGACGCGGGCCGACCTGCTGCGGCGCCTCGGCCGCTGGGACGAGGCCGCGGCCGCCTACCGGGTCGCCCTGGCCATGGCCCGCACGGGCCCGGAGCGCGCCTTCCTCCAGCGCCGCCTCGACGAGGTGGCGCGCTGACCGTTCGTGGTCCTGAGCCACACCGGCGCAAGTGCCGCGATCCGCCACATCCGAACGCCGGAACCGTCAGGGGACGACCCCGAGCCGAGCCAGGACGTCCTCGGCGGCGACGCTGCCCGGTGGCCGGCCCTCGGCCACGATCCGGTTGGCGAGCCGCTGCAGGAGCTCGTTGACGGGCGTCGGGACCCGGTGCAGCCGGCCGAGCAACACGATCTCGCCGGTGAGGTAGTCGGTCTCGATGCTGCGCAGGCCCCGGGCAAGGCTCTGCCAGGACGATCCGCCCTGGCGCTCGTGCCCCGGCACCTGCCGCAACTGGAACAGGTCGCCGCGGCGGGTCTTGTCGTCCTCGATGGACACCGCGTCGATCCCGGCCGCCTGGAGGCAGGCCTCGCCCTCGGCTCGGGCCATCCGGACCAGCGGCGTCGAGCGCGCGGCCTCGGGGCCGCACACCGCCTCGACGGCGTTACCGAGGTTGAGGACCAGCTTCCGGTACTTCCAGCGCATGATGTCCGGTCGGGCCTGCGACCCGAACGTGGCGGCGGACAGGGCGGCCGAGACCTCTTCCGCCACGGCGTCGACGCCCTCCGGATAGCGGCCCAGGTCGAGCAGTCCGGTCGTTGGCGCCAGGTGGGCCACCACGACACCGGCCTGGAGATGGGTCGCCGGCAACATGACCGCGACCGCGTAGACGTGGGGGAAGAACCGCAGCGCGACGCGCTCGTTGGCCACGCCGTTCTGGGCGCACAGCACGCGGACGCCGGGCGGCGCGTGTGGCGCCAGGTCCGCCAGGGCGGCCGCGGTGTCCTGGCTCTTCATGGCCAGGATCACCACGTCGCCGTCGCGCAGGTCCGCCTCGGACGGGTGGCCCACCGCAGGGGGGCGCAGCGTGGCCGAGCCGTCGGGCGACACCAGCGTGAGCCCGTCGTCCCGGACGGCCCGCAGGTGGTCGCCCCGGGCCACGAGGGTCACGTCGTGCCCGGCCTCGAACAGCCGCCCGCCGATCGCACCGCCGATCGCACCAGCGCCGTACACCATGAATCGCATGTCGCCAGCCTGGCGTGTCGACGGGGCGCCAGGCGACCGTGGGTGGCTTCGGCACACATGCACCTCGTCGACGCCAACGTCGCCATGGGGATCATCGAGGCCCTGGTCGCCACCCAGGCCGAGGCGTACGCGTCCGGTCGCTGACGGCGCTGGTTCGCTAGGCCGCGGGTTGCGCCTCGTCGCCGGCCGCCGCGGCGGCTCCCGCCTCGGCCCGCGGCCCGGCAGGGACCATGCGTTCGCGCGTCGGGATCCGCCAGCCCACGTACCAGGTACCGACCAGGCCGGCGCCCATGACGACGCCCGCCAGCAGCGGTGACCCCAGCGCCAGCGAGCTGAGCGAGCAGGCAGTGAGCATCATGGCGATGGCCAGGACCTTGACCCGCCGGGGCATGCCCAGGCCGGCGCGGTGGTCGCGCACGAGCGGGCCGATCTTCGGCAGGCCCAGCACCCACTGCTCGAACCGCGGGCTCGACCGGGCGAAGCAGGCAGCCGCCAGCACGAAGAAGCCGGTCGTCGGCAAGCCGGGCACGACGATGCCGAGCCCACCGAGCGCAACGGCGACCCAGCCGAGCGCCAACAGACCGAGCCGTCGCATGGGTGGCCTAGGCGACCAGGTCGAGGATGTCTTCGACCATCAGGACCAACAGCAGCGCGATCACGGTCAGGGCGATGGCCGTGTAGGCCCAGCGCCAGCGGTGGTCGGCGGCCCAGAAGCGGCGGATGGTGAGGATGTTGCACCCGATGGCCACGACCCCGATCGGGATGCCGATCGCGGGTCCCACACCCGCCGCCAGCCCCAGGGCGGGCGCCACGAAGGGCAGCACGATGTAGGTCAAGAGGCACCGGGTGGCCGACACCAGGATGGAGGTCGAGAAGGCCCGCTGGGCGGCACCCTCGGGGGCCGGCGGCCCGTCGGGGATGCGGAGCAGGCGCCGGACCGCGACATCGGCCGCCGGGCGGGGAGCGGTGGCCACGTTGTGCACGCCACGAGGCTACGCGGTGCGTCCCCGGCCGGCCCAAGCGCCCCTGCCGGACCCGAATTTTGGGCCATAGGTCCCGAGACAGGCGACCGGCTCGGCGGCTACGGTCGTGGTGAACGGAGCAACAGCGTCGGCTCTTGTCAGGAGAAGACGAATGAGCAACCGTCACCGCACCGGCGATGTGGTCCTCCCACATCCCGAGGAGCGTCGGGTCCACGCCCGTTCCGAACGCCACCGGGTCAACACCGCCCTGGCCGACATCACCGGCCAGATCCAGGGTGGGGTCGAGCCCGACGAGGTGATCGAGCCGGGCATCGGCTTCCGGGCCGAGCGGCACCACGATCCGGCCAAGGCCCTGCCGTCGCAGCGCCGCCGCCGGCACTGGAAGCTGAAGATGTGGAAACGGCGCACCGCCGCGCGGCGGCTCAAGGCCGCCATGGAACGGTTCACCCCCACCTAGAGATCACACTCACTTCGCCAGCCCGGCTATGAGCCGGCGCGCACGCGCCGACTCCACGCGGCGTGTTCCCCGCTCCTGGCGCTTCCAGCGCCGGGCCGCTCGGGCCCCGGCCGCGCCTGGCGGCGCCGCCTCAAGCCGGTGCTGGCGCGGGCTGACGCCCCGCACGCGGTGAACGCGGTGCTGCGGGCGAACGGGCTGGCGCAGCCGACGCGGCGCGCCACCGCACTGTGGCGTCGGGCTCGCACGATCGCCCTCCACGTCCGCTGAGGTCAGGCGCCTCAGGCGGGCCGGCGCTTGGGACCGGCCGACACGCGCACGGTCGTTCCCCCGTTCCCACCGGCGGGACCCCGGCCCTGGTGGAGCTCAGTCGTCGAGGCGCTGTTCCAGGCGCACCGTCACCGTGTCGCCCGCCTGCTTCGAGATGGCCTTGCGAACGTCGGCCTTGATGGGGAGCTTGTGCCGGCCGTCGCCAAGGGCCATGAACGAGCTGCGGAAGGGGTGGCCATCGACGGTGCCGCGCACCTTCACGAGGCCGCGCGTGCCGAAGTACTCAGCCGACCCCGGCATGACGACGTAGGTCCACCCGCCCCTGTTGCCGCTCTTCTCCAGCGTCGCGCTGAACGTCTTGCTCAAGTTGCTCATTCGGGGCTCCTCCTGGTCACCCGTTCATGCCGGTAGGACGAGGGGAAGGTCCGGGACTCATCGTGCGTCTCCGGTCGATCTGACCCCCGGCGCCACCGGTCGTCGTACTGTCGTCCGCCATGTTCCACGAGTCACCCGCATCGCCGGGCCCCGGCATCGCCACCCCGAGGCGTAGACCGGGAGCTCTCGCAGCCGTTTTGGCACTCAGCCTGGCCATCGCCGCCTGCGCCGACGACGACACCACGTCGAGCCGGCAGGACGATGACAGCCCCGACACCACCACAACGACCAGCGGCCAGGCGGGTGGGGGGGCCGGGGGTGAAGAGGGCATCGAGCGGGTGGCTCTGCAGCGCCATGTCACGCGCCCCGACCTCACCCCGCCGGCGATCGAGGTGGTGTCCTCGACCTCCCCCACGCCGGGCTTCGTGTTCCTGGCGCCCAAGCGGGCCGGGGCCCAGGCCGGGCCGCTCATCATCGACGAGCGGGGCGAAACCGTGTGGTCGGCGCCCGAGGTGGGCACCGCCGTGGCCGCCGACCTGCGGGTGCAGACCTACGAGGGCGAGCCCGTGCTCACGTGGTGGGAGGGACAATCGGCGATGGGTAGGGGGGCCGGCGAGCTGGTGATCATGGATCGCCAATACCGCGAGGTCGCCCGGCTGGAGACGGGCAACGGGCGCGAGGCGGACTTCCACGAGTTCCGGCTCACCGACGAGGGCACCGCGCTCCTGATCGCCTACGGCCCCGAACCAGCCGACCTCTCTGCCGTGGGTGGGCCCCCAGAGGGCTTCGAATTCGAGAGCTACGTGCAGGAGGTCGACGTGGCCACGGGCGAAGTACTGATGGAATGGAGCGCCGGCGACCATGTGCCCGTGTCCGACACCTTCAGTGAGCTGACCGAACAGGAGGACGGTTCGGAGGACCGTCCCCTCGACTGGTTCCACGCGAACTCGGTCGCCCCCGGCCCCGACGGAACGCTGCTGGTGTCGGCCCGTAATACGCACACCATCTACGCGATCGATCGAGCGACGGGCGAGCTGCGCTGGCGTCTCGGCGGCAAGCACAGCGACATCGCCATGGGCCCGGGCACCGCGTTCGAGTGGCAGCACGACGCTGAGTGGCTCGGCGGCAATCGCATCAGCCTCTTCGACAATCACGCGTCGACGACCGGAGGCGGGCCGTCACGGGCGCTCGTCCTCGACGTCGACCCCGAGGCGAAGACGGCCGCGGTCGTGACCCAGACCAGCCACCCGGACGGAGTGAGCGCCGGCACGCAGGGCAACACCCAGGTACTCCCGGGTGGGGGACTGTTTGTCGGCTGGGGGAGTGAGGGGCGCGTCAGCGAGTTCTCCGCCGAGGGCGACGTCGTCTTCGACGCTGCGTTCGCCCCCGCCGACTCCTACCGTGCCTACCTGTTCGACTGGGAAGCACAACCGACCGAGCCGCCGGACGTCGTCGTCACGCCCGTGGACGCCCAAGGTGGCGGCGAGGATGCCGATGGAGGCGACGAGGGCCGTCCACTCGATGTTGCGGTGAGCTGGAACGGGGCGACGGAGGTCGCGACCTGGCGGGTGCTCGCCGGCGACGACGCCGACGAGCTCGAGCCCGTGGCCGAAGTCGGCAAGGACGGCTTCGAGACGACGATCAGGATCGAGGCCGCAGCGGTCGTCGCGGTCGAGGCCCTTGACGAGGGGGGTGAGATCCTCGACCGCTCCGAAACGATCTCGATCGATGGCTGACCCGCGGACCGGCGCCCGCGCTCGAGCGGGCTAGCGCGCGGGCTGCCGTCGGCATTGATCGTGGTGACCCAGGCCGTGTACCGGCCCGGGCCGCCGTCAGCGTCCCCGGCCTGCCCCTCGGGCAGAGAGGCCGAGGTGGCGTCCCAGTCGAGGGGCGCGAGGTCATAGAGCTCTGCGAGGTTCTTCGTTTTCATGGTGGGTAGGCGAAGCCGGAGGCCGGAGCTCATCGGCGTCCCGACCCGCCCGGTGCCGTGCCGCCATCGACCCGGCGAGGACGCCGTGGCGCGCCCAACGCAAACGGCTCGACCAGGCGCTTCATGGCCACCCGAAGACCGACGGCCGGTCAATTCATCGGCCCTAGCGCCCGACCAGGAGCCCAGGTCAGTGGGCGAGGGGGGACTTGAACCCCCACGACCTTGCGGCCACTGGCACCTGAAGCCAGCGCGTCTGCCAATTCCGCCACTCGCCCGAGCGACAAGACATGAAAGATAGCGCGGTCCCTGGTGGGCTCCCACCGGCGAACGAGCCCGCCGGATGAAGCAACGGCGCCGCCGGTAACCTGCGGGGTCGTGGCCATCCGAGGGTTCGAGCGACGGCTGGAGCGCATGGTGGAGGGCGCCTTTGCCCGCGCCTTCCGCTCCAGCATCCGCCCCGTCGAGCTGGCTCGCCGCCTCGCCCGCGAGATGGACGACGGTCGCTCGGTCGGCGTCCGCGGCACCACGGTGGTGCCCAACCACTTCACGGTCTACCTGTCCTCTGACGACTATGCCGAGTTCGGCGAGGTCCGCGACGCCCTGCGCCGCGAGCTGTGCGATGCCGCCCGCGCCCACGCCCGCGACGAGAACTACGCTTTCATGGGTCCGATCGACGTGGAGCTGGTGGTCGACGAGCGGTTCGGCACCGGCTGGTTCGAGATCGAGGCCCGGTTCCGCGAGGGCCCGGGGGGCGCCGGAGCCGGCAGCCTGGTGCTGCCCACGGGCGAGCGCTTCACGCTCGCGGAACATCCGATCAGCATTGGCCGGCGGCCCGAGTGCAACATCGTGCTCGCCGATCCCAACGTCAGCCGCAACCACGCCGAGATCCGTCCCCAGGGCGACGGCTTCGTGCTGACCGACCTCGGTTCGACCAACGGCAGCAAGGTCAACGGCGTGCGCGTCGAGCAGCGCATGCTCGCCGACGGCGACGAGCTCACCTTCGGCAACACCCGCCTGCGGTTCGAGGCGAGCTGAGCCCGACCCCGCCGGATCCCGACCGGACACCCTCCGTGACCAGCCAAACGCTGCCCCCAGTCTGCTCTGGCCGGCATCGCGGCGACCGATAGTCTCCGCCTCGGTGACCGAGCAGCTGCTCCGACTCCTGACCGGGTTTCTCCTGGTGCTGCTGTACCTCTTCTTCCTGCGCGTCCTCCGGGCGGTCTGGACCGAGATGAACGCGCGACCCACCGCCCCGGCCGTTCAGGCCCCAGCGGTCAGGCGCGGCAGGGTCCGCCGGCACCCGCGGCCGAGTCGCTCGAGCCACCCCCAGCTCAGGGTCGTCGAACCCGCGGCGCTGCGGGGCCGGGCCTTCGCGCTCAACGAGGAGATCACGCTGGGCCGGGCGGCCGGATGCCAGGTCCCGCTCGACGACGCCTACGCCAGCCAGGTCCACGCCCGCGTGTTCGAGCGTGAGGGCCACTGGTACGTCGAGGACCTCGGCTCCACGAACGGCACCTACCTCAACCGGCGCCGAGTGGCGGGCCCGATGGTGATCAAGCGCCACGACCGCCTGCAGATCGGTAACACGGTGCTGGAGGTCGCGTGAGGGGCCCCCGATGACGGCCATGGCCGGCCGGACGGCGCTGCGCTGGGGAGGCGCGACCCACGTGGGGCGCGTGCGCTCCACCAACGACGACAACTACATGGCCCGCGACGACGTTGGCCTGTGGGCCGTCGCCGACGGCATGGGCGGGCACCGGGGCGGCGACGTGGCGTCGGCGATCGCGTGCGACGCCCTCGGCCGCAACTTCGCCGACCACACCGTCGACGGTCTGATCGAGGCCATCGAGCAGGCCAACCAGGCCGTGTACGAGACCGCCGCCGGCGACCCCGACCTCACCGGCATGGGCACCACGATGGTGGCGCTGGCCGTCGTGGACGAGGAGGGCGAGGAGGTGCTGGCGGTCGCCAACGTGGGTGACTCGCGGGTCTATCGCTACTCGGTCGGTGACCTCGACCAGCTCACCGACGACCACAGCCTGGTGGCGGACCTGGTGCGCGAAGGCAGGCTGTCGCCGGAGGAGGCGGCGGTCCATCCGCAGCGCAACATCGTCACCCGTGCGCTCGGCGTCAACGACCGGGTGCCGGTCGACACCATCACCGCCGACCCCATGGCCGGCGACCGCTACCTGCTGTGCTCGGACGGGCTGTTCAACGAGGTCACGGAGCCGGGCATCGCGGCCGTGCTGCATCGGGTGGACGATCCCCGGGAGGCGGCGGACGAGCTCGTGCGGCTGGCGGTCGAGGGTGGCGGGCGCGACAACGTCACGGTCGTCGTGGTCGACGTCGTCGACGACGGCGGGCGCGCCGGCGAGGCGTCCGATGCCCTCGCGGTCGGCGCAGCATCCGGCCTCGCGGGTCGCGCCGAACCCGCGGGCGTGACGGAGACCGAGGACGGGAGCGCCGCCGTCGGCGTCGCCATCGAGCCCGTGGGGGCCACCAACGGCAGCGGGGCCGGCCGCGGGACCGAGGCGGTCCGCACGAGACCGCAGGGACGGCGGCTCACGTGGCGGGTCCTGCTGTTCTCCCTGATCCTGCTGGCGCTCGTCGGTGGCGCCTTTGCGACCATCCAGTGGTACGGGCGCTCCACCTACTACGTCGGTTTCGAGGGTGACCGTGTCGCCATCTTCAAGGGACGCCCGGGTGGCGTCCTGTGGCTCAATCCCGTGCTGGAGGAGACGACCGACATCGAACGGTCCCACGTTCCCGCCGACACCCGGGACGACATCGATGCCGGCAAGGAGCAGTCCTCGCTCGGCGACGCCCACCGCTACGTCGACCGGCTGAGCGCCCGCGCCGACGAGTTGGCGGCCGAGACGACCACCACCACTACCCGACCTGCCACGACAACGAGCGCGCCTCGGACCACCACCACGCGACCGAGGACGACGACGACACAAGCCCGATGATCGGCAACGTCCGTCGCAACACCGAGCTGGGCCTGTTGGTGCTGGGCACGATGTTCGTGGTTGGCGCCTACGTGCTCACCACGCTTCCCGACGACAGCCCCATCCCGAACACCACGGGCCCGTTCCTCGCCATCATCGTCGGCCTGCCGCTGCTGGCCCACATCGCCGTTCGTCGCCTGGCGCCGCAGGCCGACGGCATGCTCCTGCCGTTGGTAAGCCTGCTGAACGGGCTGGGTTATGTGTTCATCGTCCGCATCGACGAGGCCAGGGCCGACCCCGACGGGCTCGCCGGCCTCCAGTCGATCTGGATGATCCTGGGCGTCGGCGCCTTCATCGCCACGCTGATCGTGGTTCGCGACGTCCGGATGCTCGAGCGCTACCGCTACACCGCCGGCTTCGTGGGCATCGTGCTGCTGCTCCTGCCGCTGGTCCCGGTCGTCGGGCGCACCATCAACGGCAGCAAGATCTGGGTCTCGATCGGTCCGGTCAACTTCCAGCCCGGCGAGTTCGCCAAGCTGGCGTTGGCGGTGTTCTTTGCCGGCTACCTCTGGGAAAAGCGCGAGCTGCTGGCGATCAACCGGGCGTATGGACCGTTCTCGCTGCCCGACCCCAAGCACCTCGGCCCCGTGCTCCTGGCCTGGGGGGCGTCACTGGTGGTCATGGTGTCGGAGCGCGACCTCGGGTCGTCACTGCTGTTCTTCACGCTGTTCCTTGTCCTCATCTGGGTCGCCACCGAGCGGGTCTCTTACCTCGTCGTGGGCGTGGCGCTGTTCGCCGGGGGCGCAGCCTTCGCCTTCAATGCGTTCGGCCACGTGCAGGAGCGCGTCGACATCTGGTTCGACCCCTGGGGCAAGGACCAGGGCTTCCAGGTGGTGCAGGCGGCCTTCGCCATGGCCGACGGTGGCGTGTCGGGGACGGGACTGGCGCTCGGCTCCCCGACCAAGATCCCGGTCGTCGAGAGCGACATGATCTTCGCCGCCATCGGCGAGGAACTGGGCCTCCTCGGAGCCACTGCGGTTCTCATCGCGTTCCTGCTGATGATCGGTGCCGGCCTGCGCATCGCCCAACAGGCGGCACGGGGCTTCGAGCGGCTGCTGGCCGTCGGCCTGACAACGCTGCTCGGGTTCCAGGCGTTCATCATCATGGCGGGCGTCACGCGGCTGCTGCCGCTCACAGGGGTGACCCTGCCGTTCATCTCCTACGGGGGCTCGTCACTCCTGGCCAACTACGTGTTGTTGGCCCTCCTGCTGCGCATCTCCAACGACTCGGCCGAACGACAGTCCGAGGCGCTGGCCGCGCAGTCGATGACCGAGGTAGGGACGTGAGCGAGCGTCAGCGAGCGAACCAGAAGCACAGTGCATTGCTCGCCGCGAAGCGGCGATTGCTCATTGGCGGGCGGGAGGCACGCCGATGAGCAAGCAGATCCGCAACATCGGCGTGTTCCTCGCGGTCTGCTACACGGCGCTGTTCCTCCAGGTCAACCGGCTCACGATCTTCCAGGCCGACGAGCTCAAGGACAACCCCGCCAACAACCGGGAGGTCGAGCGGGACTTCTCCAGCCCCCGGGGCTCGATCATCACCGCCGACGGCACGGTCGTCGCCCGCTCGGTGCCCTCGAACGACCAGTACAAGCTGCAACGCGAATACCCCTCCGGCGAGTTGTTCGCCCACGTCACCGGCTACTTCGCCTTCGAGCTGGGGTCGACGGGCCTCGAGCGCAGCTACAACGACGAGCTGGCGGGGCGCACGATCGACTTCGACCTGCAGGAGCTGTCGGACCTGTTCGTCGACCGCGAGCGGGTGGGCGACCTGACGCTGACGATGCGCAACGACGTTCAGGAGGTGGCGCGCCAGGAGCTCGGCCAGCGCGAGGGATCGGTGGTGGCGCTCGACCCCCGCAACGGGGAGATCCTGGCCTTGTGGTCGTTCCCGTCCTACGACCCCAACGTCCTGGCCACCCACGACTTCAACGCCGCGGAGCAGGCTTCGGCACTGCTGAACGCAGACCCCGAGAAGCCGATCCTGGCGCGCTCGTACCAGGACAACTTCTTTCCGGGTTCGACGTTCAAGATCGTCACCGCCGCCGCCGGCGTGGAGCGCGGGGGCGTCACCGAGGACCAGCCCGACTACCCGGCCCGCCAGGCGTACCAACCGGTCGGCGCCGGCGGCCGGCCCGTGGGACGGCCGATCGGCAACTTCGGCGGAGCGACTTGCGGCGGCACGCTGTTCCCGATCATGGAGGCGTCGTGCAACTCGGCCTTCGCCGAGATGGGGGCCGAGGACGCCGGCGCCGACGCCATGACCGACACCGCCCAGGCGTTCGGCTTCAACCAGGACGTGCCCATCGACCTGCCGCGGCCCGCCGGCTCGTCGTTCCCGGCCGCGTCCGAGTTCGAGAACGACCCGCCGAAACTCGCGCAGTCGTCCATCGGTCAGAACGACGTGCGGGCCACGCCGCTACAGATGGCGCTGGTGGCGGCGGCGGTCGCCAACGGCGGCGAGATCATGACGCCACACGTCGTCCGCGAGGTGCGCGACGACCAGGGCGAGGTGGTCGACACGATCGCCACCGACGACGTGTGGACGCGAGCGATGAGCGGCGGGACCGCGGACCTTCTGCGCCAGGGGATGATCGCGGTGGTCCAGGACGGCACCGCCAGCCGCCTGGAAAACGGACTCGAGGGCTTCGAGGTCGGTGGCAAGACGGGCACCGCCCAGATCGGCTCGAGCGACAGCTCGCACGCGTGGATCATCGGCTTCGCCGGACCCCCCGGTGAGGCGCCCAGCGTGGCGGTCGCGGTCATCGTCGAGGGCCAGCCGGGCGTGAGCGAGCAAACTGGTGGCAGAGTGGCAGCGCCGATCGCCGCAGCCGTGATGCGGCAGGCCCTGGAACAGCCGGCGCCGCCGCCTGACCAGGAATCTGGGGACTCCAACTCGGGTGGAGGGCAATGAGGCATGAACTCGGGCGTGGTTTCCCCCATCTCGTAACCTGAGGTCCGCATGTCGTCGCAGCAGGGGCAAGTGATCTTCAACGGGCGGTACGAGCTGCACCGGCGGCTCGGGCGCGGCGGCATGGCCGAGGTGTACCTGGCGCGGGACCAGATGCTCGACCGGCCGGTGGCGGTCAAGGTGCTGTTCCCGGCGCTCGCCACCGACGCCGGATTCGTCGAGCGCTTCCGCCGTGAGGCACAGTCGGCCGCCAACCTGCAGCACGCCAACATCGTGTCCGTATTCGACTGGGGCGAGGCCAACGGCACCTACTTCATCGTGATGGAGTACGTCGAGGGTCACACCCTGGCCGAGATCCTGCGCGACGACGGGCGGGTACACCCTGACCGCGCCGCCGAGATCACCGCCGACATCGCTGCCGCCCTCGGCTTCGCCCACCGCAACGGCGTTGTGCACCGCGACGTCAAGCCCGGCAACGTGCTCGTCACCGCCGACGGGACGGTCAAGGTGGCCGACTTCGGCATCGCCCGGGCCATCAGCGACCACTCGGACCAGAACCTCACCAAGACCGGTTCGGTCATGGGAACCGCGACCTACTTCTCGCCGGAGCAGGCCCGCGGCGCGCCGGTCGACCCCCGTAGCGACCTCTACAGCCTCGGCTGCGTGCTCTACGAGATGACCACGGGGCAGGCCCCCTTCAGCGGCGAGAGCGCCGTGGCCATCGCCTACAAGCACGTGCAGGAGAACCCGGTCCCGCCCCGGCAGATCGATCCCGCCCTACCCGAGACGCTCGAGGCGATCACGCTCAAGTGCCTGGCCAAGAACCCGGCGAACCGCTACCCGACGGCGCAGGACCTGCAGGCCGACCTCCGGCGCTACCTCGACGGGGCGCGCATCCTCGCCGAGCCGGTGCTGGCCCCGCCGATCGACCCCAGCGCCACCAACGTGATGGCACCGACCGGTACCGCCGTGGTGACGGGCTGGCCCGGCGACGACGGCTACGGCGACTACGGCCAGTACGGCGACTACGCCCAGCCCGAAGACGAGGAGCCCAAGCGCTCCCGGTGGTTCCTGGCGGCGCTCATCCTGTTGCTGCTCATCCTCGCCGGGCTGCTGTTCCTGCTGGTGCGCAACTTTGCGGACAACGGCGACGACCCGACCCTCGTCACCGTACCGAATGTCGTCGGCCAACCCGCCGACCAGGCGCAGGCGGCGCTCGAGGGGGAGGGCTTCCGGGTCACGCGCGCGACGGAGCCCTCTGCCGAGGAGCAACGCGATCTGGTCGTCAAACAGGACCCGACCGCCAACGAGCAGGCCGAGGAGGGGTCGGAGATCACCATCACGATCGGCGCCGGCCCCGATACGGCAACGGTGCCCGACGTCACCGGCCTCACCGTAGACGAGGCCAGCGCGCAGCTGCTCGAAGCGGGGTTCGTCCCGAGCCAGCGGGCCGAGGAGAACGCCGACGTCGAGCAAAACGTCGTCATCCGCACCGACCCCGCCGCCGGCGCCGACGCCGCCGTCAACTCCACCGTGACGATCTTCTACTCGTCGGGGCCCAACACGATCGCGATACCCGACGTGCGGGGCCAGAACGAGAACGACGCCCGCAACACGCTTACGGGCGCAGGGTTCACCAACATCCAGGCGCAACAAGAGGCGTCGAACGACGTTGCCGAGGGCCAGGTCATCCGCACCGACCCGCCGGCCGGTCAGCAGGCGGCTGCCAACGCCGCCATCACCCTGTTCGTGTCGTCTGGTCGCGGCCAGGTGGGCGTGCCCAACGTCGAGGGGCTCACCGAGGACAACGCACGGGCACAGCTCCAGGGGTTCGACGTGCAGACCCGCGATCAGGACGTCAACGATCCCAACCAGGACGGCCGGGTCCTGAGCCAGAACCCACCGGCCGGCACGCAGGTCGACGAGGGCTCGACCATCACGCTGGTGATCGGCCGGTTCCGGGAGACGGAGACCACGCAGGGCAACGGGCCGGGCAACGGCTGACCGCCCCCGATGCCCCACACGCTCGTACTCCTCCGCCACGGCGAGAGCGAGTGGAACCTCGAGAACCTGTTCACCGGCTGGTACGACTGCGACCTGACGCCCACCGGTGAGGCGCAGGCGGTCGCCGGTGGCCGCCTCATGGCGGAGCGGGGGTTGCTCCCCGACGTGGTGCACACGTCGGTGCTGGTGCGGGCGATCAGGACGGCCGATCTGGCGCTGGGGGAGATGGGCCGCACGTGGATCCCGGTGCGCCGGCACTGGCGACTCAACGAACGCCACTACGGCGACCTGCAGGGCCTCAACAAGGCGGAGACCGCCGAGCGCCATGGCGCCGAGAAGGTGAAGCTGTGGCGGCGCTCCTACGACGTGCCGCCCCCGCCGATGGACCGGGAAGACCCCCGCAACGTGCGCCACGACCCCCGCTACGCGGGCCTGCCGCCGGAGCTCGTGCCCGACACCGAATGCCTGGCCGATGTCGTCGACCGGATGCTGCCGTACTGGTACGACTACATCGTCCCGGACCTCGGCGCCGGACAGATCGTGCTGGTGTCGGCGCACGGCAACAGCCTGCGCGCGCTGGTGAAGCATCTCGACGGCATCTCGGCATCCGACATCGTGGAGCTCAACATCCCCACCGGGGAGCCACTGGTCTACGAGCTGGGCGACGACTTCCATCCCTTGGTGGAGAAACCGACGATCGAGCGCTACCTGCGTTCGCCGGACGAGATTGCCGCGGCCGCCGACGCTGTCGCCCGCCAGGCGGGCGGCTGACGGTGCGGGAGTGAACCGGCCGCATTGACGCGCCGGGGGCGCGGGCCCGAGGACCCGCGCCCCCGATCGTTCGGGCTCGTCAGAACAAGATGCGGACCTGGCCTCCCGTTGCGGGGATGGGCCAGAGCAAAACGGCTAGAAGGAACGTCGCGAACTGCGACCACGTGTCGAAGTGGTCGTACCCCTCATTGAAGGCGACGATGACGCCAATGATCAGCCAGACGAGCAGGATGAGACTCGCGAGCGGGATCCGAACACCCGTACTCGAAACCATGGGTCCTCCTCGGTGATTCCTTGGCCGTCCCGGCACCTCGGCAGAGCGTCACTTCGCTCGTTGCGACGTACCGGAACAACGGCTGCACGTTGGGTACCCCGCCCGGCGGGGAATCACACGTTCTGTAACGGTTGCTTGGTCGGCTCCGGAGCGCCGCATCCGCTGGGCCTCTAAGCTCCGCCGCCATGGCACGGGAGAAGTACCTCGACCACCTCGCAACGGTTCCGCTGTTCTCCGGCGCGACGACCAAGGAGTTGCGATCGGTCGCGAAAGCGTCGGTGGAGATGACCATCGACGAGGGCAAGCAGTTCGTCACTCAGGGCGAGATCGGGCGCGAGGCGTTCATCATCGTCGAGGGCCAGGCCGAGGTGTCTCGGGGCGGCCAGAAGATCACCGCGCTGGGGCCGGGCGACTGCGTGGGCGAGCTGGCCCTGCTGGACCACGGCCCGCGCACGGCCAGTGTCACCGCCAAGACACCGCTCACCGTCCTGGTGCTGGGACCGCGGGAGTTCGCAGGGCTGCTCGACGAGGTGCCAGCGCTCAATCGCAAGATGCTCGCCGCGCTCGCCAGCAAGGTGCGGGACCTCGACAGCCAGACCTTCGGCTGATCCCGGGCCCGGCCCGCGGCGGACCGCCACCGGCGCCGGGCCGGATTCCGACGCCTCCGGCCGGGTTGGATAGGTTTCCGCGGCGTGAGCACCGCCACGACCGCCGACGACACCGGCGAGCGCAGCAGCAGACCCGTAGCGGCACTGCGGGTCCGCCCCAGCTACGTCGCGGTGGGCGTCGGCATCGCCTTCGCGCTCCTCGTGGTGGCGTCCGGCGTTACGGCCACGGTGCTGCAGTGGCACGACGACTCCGGCGTCGAGCGCGTCGTGTTCATCAACATCCCATCGGCCTGGAAGGCCGTCTTCTACACCGTGCTGCCCGTGGTGATCGTCTACGGCGCCGTCGTGTTCTCCTGGCGGGTCCGCAACTGGGAGCGGGGGGCGCCCGACGACCGCCGCACCACCCGAGCCAACGTGGGCCGCCGCCTGGCCGACTTTCGTGCCGGCGTCTACATGCAGACCCTGCTGCGCGACCCGGTGGCCGGCGTCATGCACTCGCTCATCTACTTCAGCTTCCTCGTGCTGCTGGCCGTCACGACCGTGCTCGAGATCAACCACCAGCTCCCGGAGAGCGCCAAGTTCCTCCACGGCGACGTGTACCGGGGCTACTCCCTGGTGGCCGACGTGGCCGGTGCAGTCTTCGTCATCGGCGTCGGGTGGGCCATCGTGCGGCGCTACGTGCTGCGGCCGTACCGGATCCGCATCAAGTCCAAGCCCGAGCACGCCGTCATCCTGGGCACGCTCCTGGCCATCGGCGCCACCGGCTTCGGCGCCGAGGCGTACCGCATCGCCCTCACAGGGAGGCCCGACTTCGAGAAGTGGTCGGTCATCGGCTACCCGCTGTCCGGCCTCATCGACGACAGCGGCCGCCTCGCCGGTTGGCACCAGGGCTGGTGGGTCGCCCACGTCGTCACCTTCTTGGTGTTCCTGGTGATCCTGCCGGTGACGATGCTGCGCCACATGTTCACGTCGCCGCTCAACATGTACCTGCGGGACCGTGAGCGTCCCAAGGGCGCCATGAAGCCGCTGCCCAACCTCATGGAGACCGAGCTCGAGTCGTTCGGCGCCGCCACCGTCGAGGACTTCACCTGGAAGCAGCTGCTCGACACCGATGCCTGCACGATGTGCGGCCGGTGCACGTCGGTGTGCCCGGCCCATGCCACTGGCAAGCCGCTCGATCCGCGCGAGATCGTGCTCAAGACGGGCGAGGTCATGGCCCGAACGGGCACCCCGCCGATCTCGCCGCCCATCGGCATGGACCCCGAGATCACCGTGTCGGCGGACTCGCTCTTCGAGCGCATCACGCCCGACGAGATCTGGGCCTGCACGTCGTGCAAGGCGTGCGACGAGATCTGCCCGGTCAACATCGAGATCCTCGACAAGATCCTCGACATGCGGCGCTACCTGTCGCTCATGGAGTCGAACTTCCCCACCGAGTTGGGCACCGCCTACCGGTCCATGGAGAACTCGGCGAATCCCTGGGGGATGGCGCAGGCCGATCGCGGCGCCTGGACCTCCAAGGTCGAGGGCGTCGCCATCGTCTCGCCCGGCGACCCCTTCGACCACGAGTACCTGTACTGGGTCGGCTGCGCCGGCAGCTTCGACGACAAGAACCAGAAGGTGACGGTGGCCATGGCCAAGCTCATGCAGCGGGCCGGCCTCGACTTCGCCATCCTCGGGCCGTCGGAGAACTGCACCGGCGATCCCGCCCGGCGATCCGGCAACGAGTACATCTTCCAGATGCTCGCCATGCAGAACGTCGAGGCACTCAACGGCATGGGGGTCCACAAGATCGTCACGCAATGCCCCCACTGCTTCAACACGTTGGCGAACGAGTACCCGCAGCTGGGCGGCAATTACGAGGTCGTCCACCACAGCCAGCTGCTCGAGTGGCTCATCGCCGAGGGGCGGCTGGACCTGAGCGACGCCCGCCTCGACGAGCGCATCGTCTACCACGACTCCTGCTATCTCGGGCGCCACAACGACGTGTACCTGGCGCCGCGCCGGGTCATCGGCAGCCTGGCGGGCGTCGAGATCGTGGAGGCGGGCCGCAACGGAACCAGGGGCATGTGCTGCGGTGCGGGCGGTGCCCGGATGTGGATGGAGGAGACGATCGGCAAGAAGGTCAACGACGAGCGCAGCCAGGAGCTCATCGCCACCGGCGCGAGCCGCATCGCCGTGGCATGCCCGTTCTGCTACATCATGATCGACGACGGCACGAAGGCTGCGGGCAAGGAGGAGGACGAGGTGCGGGTGGCGGACATCTCGATGCACCTGCTCGAGGCGCTCGAGGCGCGCGACGCCCACCGGCTCGAACCGCTGGGAGACTGAGGGTCGGTTCCGCGGGCCAGCCGAGCCACGCGGGCGCCGGGGTCGACGATCGACCCCGCGGCCCAGGCCCGGAGCGCTCGCGCCAGCACCCGTCCCTCCCGCCATGCCAGCCACCGCGCTCTCCGACGTCGAGCTGCTCGACCAGGCACGCAACGGCGACGAGATCGACCTGCTCGCGGAGGGGTGCTCCACGCCGGGCTGGCCGGCCCCGGGCGGCAGCGGCGAAGTACAACTGCCGCCGGATCCCTCCCGTCCGCCGGCACTGCTCGGCGGCCTGCCGACCACCGTCGTCTGCGACCTGGGCGAACTGGCCCCGGGCAACGCGGCACAGTTGCGCGACGTCGTGGCCCTGGTGCGCCCGTGGTACCGGGACGACGACGGCATCGACGAGGACCCGTCGGCGACCGTGATGCTGACGCTCCAGGATCCTGCCGCCGACCCCAACGTCCCTCCCGAGGTCCACGAGCTCGCCACGGAGACGATTGGCATCGACCTACCGGAGGGCTAGCCCGGCGCGTCAGCGTTCCTCGTCCCGAAAGTTCTCCCAATAGCGGCTCGGCGTCGGGCCCCGCTGGCCCTGGTACTTCGACCCCACCCGCGCCGACCCGTAGGGCGCGTCGGCCGGCGTCGTCATGCGCAGGAAGCTCACCTGGCCGATCTTCATGCCCGGGTACAGCGTGATCGGCAAGTTGGCGACGTTGGACAGCTCCAGCGTGAGATACCCGGAGAATCCCGCGTCGATGAAGCCCGCGGTATTCGAGACGAACACCCCGCCCGAGCCAGCCAGGAAGTTCTCGATCTTCCGCCCACCGGGCCGCACCTCGAGATCGAAGATCTGCTCCACGATGCCGGTGTCGCGAACCTCGACCACCTCGTCCCACAGCAGATCACCCTCGACCAGCCGGCGCAGCTGCGGGAGTGCTCGCGCAGCGGGCTCCGCGCTGGCGATCCCCTCGTAGACACGACGCAACGTTCTTCGTCGAACTGCGTCCCGCCCGCGGCGGCGCTCGATGTTGTTGAGATCGGTCGCATCCCGATAGCCAGCGCGCCTGGCGATATCGGCTTGGCTCAGTCCGGTCTCACGTCGGAGTCCGACGAGGAGCTGGTCAGGCAGCGGCACCGACGTGAGCAGCTTGTGCTCGCCATCGGGGGCGTAGACCTGCCACAACGGCAGTGCATTGGCGCGTCCCGGACGGCGGCAACTGCCGGCACGGCGTCCCAGGCGGGCGAACAGGACGAGCAGGTCTCCGACCAGGCCCTCCGAGGTCGTCCACACGGACGTACGCCCACCATCGACCGATCCGTCCCCGTCGACGACACCGGAAATGAAGGCCTCGATCAAAGGCTGCGGCCACCCGAAGACCAGTGGTGGCACCCGCTTCGTCGATGCCTTGCCACCCGCGCCTACCCACGCGAGCAATGCGGACAGGATCGACGACCCGCAGGTCAGCGCCCCGGGCCCGCGATGGAAGGTGAGGCCCAGCGCGCTCAGCGCGGCGGCGGCCCGATCGAGGATCCTCTGATCCGTGTTGGAGAGAACCACATGGTGTCCCCGTCGATAGCCCTCGGCGACGTACAGGCCGAGAAGCCAGGCCCGCTCGGTGTCCACCGTGATCCGGGCTGGTATCGCGTTGCGGCCACCTCGCCAGCGGATGAGGTCGGACCGATCGAGCGCGGCCAAGAGGCCGGGTACTCGTTGGGCGATCGCGTAGGGCAGGACCCCGCGACGGCGGTAGTAACCCACGGCCTGATATCCAGCGGATAGCAAGAGCGCGGCCAACTCCTCGCCGCCATCGGCGTGGGCTGCGGCGACAGTGGGACCGGCGACCGTCAGCTGGGTCGGCGCCGGATCGGGCACCATGTCGGTGACGACGATCTCCGCCGACGACGGTGGCCCGATGCTCGGGTTGGGCGCCGGATCCGGAACGATCCTCGGCACCGCAACTCGAACGCCTGGCCTCAGGGAGCGGGTCCGCACCTTCGTGAGGTTCCCCTGCCGATCGAGCGTGAAGAGGTTGTGGCCAGCGGTGACCCGGATTCGACGGCCAGACGCAAGCCCGATCTCGTAGATGCGGTCCGGTGGGCCCTCGTACCAGCCGGTGATGTCGTGGTACCCGACGGCGAAGCTGTCGGGATCGAACGCGGCCACCTTTGCCTGCTGGCGCTTGCGGACGACATCTTCGATCGGACGGGCCACGAGCACCCCGTCCTCCAGCACCCATACCGGCTCCGACCCGGGGAGGCTCGAATGGATGAGCAGCCCGAGCCTGCCCAGACTCGACTTGCCCTCGATGCGCCCGACCAGGTCGTCGGGCAGTGTCACCCTCTCGTATGTCGAGCCGAGCACGAACTCGCCCGGGTGGAGAATGAACGCCTCGCCTTCGCCGATCTCGACCAGGCGGGTGAGATCCTCGAGGTCCTCCTTGACGTCGATGACCGGCATCGTGTGGTTGAGGAACACCCGGAACAACCGGTCGAGGCGTAGATCGACCGACGACGGCTGGATGCACTGGTCGTCCAGCGGATCGATGACGATGCGGCCGGCATCGAGCTCCGCGCGAATGGTGCGGTCCGACAGGATCATCGGCCGCCGACCCTAGTGGTCGCAGGTCGCCCGCCCCGGCGAGCGCCCACGGCACGATCGGCGTCGCGGGAACCCGGTCGGCTAGCCTCGCCGGTTCACCCCGCGGGTGTAGTTCAATGGCAGAACGTCAGCTTCCCAAGCTGATAATGCGGGTTCGATCCCCGTCACCCGCTCACCGTGACCCGCTCCCTGCAGCGCCCGGGCCGTCTTGGTGTCGACGCCCTCGCCACCAGGACGGTCGCCCGCCGCAGGTTGTCCAGCCCGAGGCCGACGTAGCCCTCGAGCTTTCCCTGTCTCGACCTCCCGGACCAGGTTGACAGTCCCTCCCCGGCAGTACGATCGCCACCCTCAAGAGCGGGCGGTCGGGGGGAGAGCGTGAACGGCGCGTCTCCGGCCGGCGAGAGAGGAGCCGGTGATGAACCGGAAGCGGGTGGCCACATTGTTCGAGGCGCCCGCGGAGGGGCCGCTGCTCATCCCGCAGAGGCGCCTGCGGACTGTCTCATCTAGGGGCGTCCATCGCGCATCCATCGCACAGCCGGCCGCCTCGGTTGTTGTCGATCGCCCCCCGGATGACCAGGCGTGCTCGGTCCAGGCCGCCGGTGGGAACAAGATGTGTCGTTCGAGGATCGTCACCGGTTGACTCTGTGCCCGCTCCGTGCCCGATCGCTCAGGTGGCTTCGGTCAACTGGGGTCGCTCGCTGGCACGGCGCCGCCCGCGCGCCGTGCTCAGCGCCCGACCAGGTCAGCCCGCGATCGCGCAGGTCACCAGCGAGCCGATTCCCAAGATCCCCGTCACCCGCTCCAAGCGCTCTGGCCGAGAGCGAGGGCGCTTTCGTTCTTCACGGTCTCCCGGCCGCCTGAACCGTTGTTTGAGCCCTGCTCGAAGAGTGCTGTGGCCTTCCATCCAGCCCTATGCTCCTCACGGAGATTGGCGATGTCACACCCGACATACGCGACGCGTATCGGGCCATAGTGTGAGGTCAATGACGTGGTAGAGCGATCACGATGCGGATACGGGGTCGGGGTAGAGCCCAAGTACTTTCTCGGCAAGCTCGTGGAGAAGGCGAAGTCGGTAGCCAAAGGCGCCGTGAGCCGTGCAAAAAGATGGCTCAGCGGAACTCACCGGGGTGTGACGGTCGCGAGAGCCCTTTTGGGTCGGACTCGGTCGCTCGCGGCACCTCGCGGCGACAATGACCTGACTTCGTCGAGATCATCGGCTGGCAGGTCACTCCCGGCATACATGGGGATGCAGGGCATCTTGTTCCCAAGCTGATAATGCGGGTCCGATCCCCGTCACCCGCTCTCGGCGGACGGAGCCGAGGGTCAGGACGTCGCTCTGGCCCCGCAGCGCACGGCACGGACCGATCTCCGGGCGTGGTGCCAAAACCCGTGCCAGGTTATGGCCCCCTCGGCGCGTCCCCGTCGTTATTCGACGGAGTGGCTCAACGTTTTCGGGGGCTCATGGCAGTGTCTCGGCACATGGACAAGCGGCGACGCTTCGCCCAGCTCTTCCGGGCCGAGTATCCCGGGCTGGTGCGGGAACTTGGCTTGATCCCTTGGCGATGACCGAGAGCGGACTCGGGACCAGCAACGTTCTCGGGTCGGTCGTCGCCTTCCGCGACGGCACTTCGGTCCTCGGCAGCTACACCGAGGACGGGCTGCTCTTCAACGGGCTTGCCACCGGTGACCTCAACGGCGACCACCTCGACGATGTCGCCGTGGTGCGGTTCCTGCCCGACCCGATCAACCTCAGGGACGTGCGACTCTTGCGATCCACCGGTACCGGCTTCACCGGTTTCGGTCAGGGCGGAGCATTGACACGACCCGCCGGCTCGCGCACGGCGCGCAGGGCTCGGTGCGGCGGCGGGTATCCCCCAGCCACTGGCCCGATCTCGGTACAACCAGTCCGTGAGGCCGGGGACGTGGGCGAGCGTGGGTGCGGCGGTCCTGCTGGTGACCGCCTGCGGCGGCGGCTCTCCCGAGAGTGGTTCGGCGAAGGGCAACCACGAAGCGGCGGCCGCCCAGGGAGCCGGCGCCGAGGCGACGACCACCGCGCCGCCCACCACCGGTCCCCCGGCTGGGCCGCCCTCGATGCAGCAGCTCCAGGCACTTCCCCTGGCGCTAACCAGGGTGGCCGACACCCAGATGCTCACGGCGATCACCTGGCGCGACGGCGACCCCAACCCCTACCTCGCCGATCAGCACGGCATGATCTACCGCTTGGTCAACGGACAATCCGATCCGGTGCTCGATCTGACGGCGGAGGTCCTGGACTACCGGCCCGGTGCCGAATACGGCATGCTCGGCATGACGTTCGATCCGGTCGACGGCCGGATCATCCTCGGGTTCAACGGCAATGACGTCGACACCCGAATCGTCTCGTACGCCGTGGGCGACGACGGCCGACCCGATCCCGCTTCGGCACGAGAGATCCTGCGCGTCGACCAGCCCGGCGTCGGCCACAACAGCGGCCAGCTGGCGTTCGATGCCGGCAACAACCTGTTCATCAGCATGGGGGACGGAGGGGGCAGCAGCGGGGCCGATGCCCAGGACATGACCAAGCTCCTGGGAGGGCTCCTACGGATCACCCCGAACCGCGACGGACCCGGATACACGGTTCCGGCCGACAACCCCTACGTCGGCGTCGCAGGGGTCGCGCCCGAGATCTGGGCCAAGGGCATGCGCAACCCTTGGCGGTTCTCCATCGACCGCGCGACCGGCGACATGTGGATCGGCGGCGTCGGCGAGTCGAGCTGGGAGGCCGTCTACAAGGTCCCGGCGGGGCAAAAGGGGTACAACCTGGGCTGGCCAGCCTACGAGGGCTCGCACGAGGCGCACTTCAACGACGACGTGCCAGCACCGGCCAACCCCGTGATGCCCGTCTACGAGTACCCCCACAGCGTCGGCCCGGCGGTGATCGGAGGCTACGTGTACCGGGGCCGTGCGATCCCGGGGATGCAGGGCGCCTACGTGTTCATGGACATGACCGGGCCCATCTGGGCCATGGGCGCTGATGGCGTGGTCGAGCTCGACGTCGAGGCGGGCGGCGTCCAGACGTCCTTCGGTGAGGATCCCGACGGTGAATTGTGGCTTCTCACCCAGCAGAACGGCGTCTTCAAGCTCGGGTCGGGCTGAGCGTCGGCTGCGCCGGCGCGCCCGGCGTCCCGCCGACCTTCATAAGATGCACTCGCGGCGAGACCTGAGTCGTTAACGTTCATCCCCCGTTCGGTCTCCGACCGTGGAGGTTTGCCAAGTGCGGGTGACTGGTACCGGGCATGCGGGCATCCGCATCGACACGTCGGCGGGGAGCATCCTGTGCGATCCGTGGGTGAACCCCGCCTTCTTCGCCTCGTGGTTCCCCTTCCCGGACAACTCGCAGCTCGACTGGGAGGGACTCGGGCGAACGGACTACCTGTACGTCTCCCACCTGCACCGAGACCACTTCGACGCGGCGCATCTGCGCCGGTTCGTCTCGAAGTCGGCGACGGTGCTGCTGCCCGACTACCCGTCCACCCAGCTCGAGGACGAGCTGCGGGAGCTCGGCTTCACGACGTTCCTGCGCACGCGGTCTAACGAACCGATCAGCCTCGGCGACGGGCTGACCGTCATGATCCAGACGCTGACCTCCCCGAACGACGGGCCCATCGGCGACTCGTCGCTGTGGGTCGAGCATGACGGGATCCGGCTGCTCAACCAGAACGATGCTCGGCCGACCAACCTGGGGGAGTTCACCGAGCTGGGCCCGGTGGATGCGCACCTGCTGCAGTTCTCCGGTGCCATCTGGTACCCGATGACCTATGACCTGCCCGAGGCCACGCTCAACGAGCTCGGGCGGCAAAAGCGCTCCCGGCAGTTCGACCGCACCATCCGCTACGTGGACGACCTCAAGGCTCGCTGGGTGTTCCCGATCGCGGGACCACCATGCTTCCTGGACGACGAGCTGTGGGCGTTCAACGACCTCGACGGCGACGAGGCCAACATTTTCATGGACCAGCAGGCCTTCATCGACCAATACGAGGGGCGCGGGTACGACAACGGGATGATCCTGCTGCCGGGAAGCGTCGCGGAGCTCACGGGCGACGACTGCACGCTGACGCACCCGGTGAGCGACGTCCAGAGCTTCTTCGCGCACAAGGTGGAACATCTACGTGCGTACCGCGAGCGGCAACGTCCCGTGATCGAGGCGGAGAAGGCGTCCTGGCGTCACCCCGAGATCGACGTGCTCAGCCAGCTGCGGCGTCGGGTCGAGCCGCTCCTGAGCCAGTCGACGTTCCTCGCCGACCGGGTCGGTGGCCCGGTGTTGCTGGAGCTCGTCGGCGAGGACGGCGACACCACCGAGTCCCTGGTCATCGACTTCGATGCCAGGCAGGTGCGGCAGTACGCGGACGAAGCGGTCCGCTATCAGTTCCGGACGGGCCGCACGCTCGTCGAGCATCTCCTGCATACGGGAGAGACCGACTGGATCAATTCGCTGATGCTTTCCTGCCGCTGTTCGGCCAAGCGCCACGGGCCGTACAACGAGGCCGTGTTCGTGTTCTTGAAGTGCCTGTCTCCCGAGCGCATGCAGTACGCCGAGGCCTGGTACGCCGACCAGGCACCGGACGCGGACGACGTCCCGATCGACGGGTGGGTCGTGCAACGCCGCTGCCCCCATCTCAACGCCGACCTGAGTCGGTTCGCGGTCATCGACGGCAACGTGCTCACCTGCCAGATGCACGGCTGGCAGTTCGACCTCGCCACCGGGCGTTGCTTGACCAGCGCCGATCTCGAGATCCGTGCCCAGCGCGCCGACCAGGCCGTCCGTCGGTAGGCACGGACCCCCAACTCCCGCGACGACCTCGGCGCGCCGGCGATGAACGCCGCCGTGCCGAGGGTCGCCTCCGGCGTGCGCATGCGGCCGGGCCGCCGCTCAGCGGGCCGCGCTGCGCATCCTCGGGCTCATGCGGCCTCGTCGGCCGGGACGTCGCCGAAGAAGCCGGTGATCCTCTGCAGGCGGCCGTCCTCGGCGAACTCGCACACATCGGTGCCCGTGATCACGATCGTGCCGTCGGGCGCCACGAACTCGAACATGTAGCGAGCCAGGTCGTGGTGCGTGTCGACAGCGCTGGTCCGGCGGAACATGTGGCCCGGATACTGGGCGATCACGCCCTGCGCCAGCTCGTCGAGTGCAGCATGGCCCTGGACGTCGAACAGGGGGTCGACGAAGCGGCCGTCCTCGGCCCACGCCGTGCGGATCAGCTCGCCGCGGCGGGCGGGGTCGGACTGGGTCAAGCCCTCGAGGTAGGCATCGACGGTCGTCATGACATCGCTCATGGGGGTCTCTCCTCGTGTTGCGTGCAGTGTCGCCCTCGACACTGAGCCACTCCCCCGACCCCGAGCGATTACCTGGCACGTAACGGCGTCTGCGACCCGGCACCGTTACGGTCGAGGCATGAGCGTCGTGTCGCCACCTCGCGCCGTCGGTGACCTCCTGCGACAGTGGCGGCATCAACGGCGGATGAGCCAGCTCGATCTGGCCGGCGAGGCCGACGTGTCGGCGCGGCACCTGAGCTTCGTCGAGACCGGCCGGTCGCGCCCGAGCCGCGAGCTGGTCCTGCACCTGGCCGAGCACCTCGACGTGCCCCTGCGCGACCGCAACACCCTCCTGATGGCCGCCGGATTCGCGCCCACGTACCCCGAGACGCGCCTCGACGCCGAGGAGATGGCGCCTGTGCGCGATGCCCTCGCCAAGATCCTCGGCAGCCATCTGCCCTTCCCCGCCGTGGTGGTCGACCGGCAGTGGAACCTGGTGTCCGCCAACGAGACCGCACTCGCGATCCTCAGCGACGGTGTCGCCCCTGACCTGCTCGGTCCCCACGCCAACACCCTCCGCGTGTGCCTCCACCCGGACGGCCTCGCTCCCCGCATCGTCAACCTGGCGGAGTACAGCGCCCACCTCATCGAGCGGCTCGACCGCCTGGCCGCCGCATCGGCGGACCCGGAGGTCCTGTCGCTCCGTGACGAGCTGCTGCGGTACCCCGGGGTCTCGGCCGGCCACTCGGGTGGTTCCGACACGGCGGCCCGTCTCTTTGTGCCACTGGTCCTGCGCGGCGACGAGGGCGAGCTGACGTTCTTCAGCACCATCGCAACCTTCGGCACGGCGCACGACATCACGGTTGCGGAGCTCGCCATCGAGGCGTTCTTCCCGGCCGACGAGCGGACGGCGGCCGCCCTGCGCGGGCTCTGACACTGCGGCGGGGCTAAATCGTTCGCCCAGGCACCGCACCGTCCGCCAAAGTGTCAGCGCATGTCCAGACGACCGAAGGGGGTGCCGATGATCAACAGCTTCCACGAGCAGGGCTCGCTGACGACGCTGCTCGGCCGCGCCCTCGGTTCGATTCCTCCCGGAACCTGATCCCGGCCTACCGCCGGATCGCCGGACGCCCCAGCCGAGCCGCCCACGGGGTCGATCACGCCCCGAAGCTCCAACGATTCGCGCGGCCTCGCGGCCGCGCCCCCTTCCGAGAGGTCACTGCCATGTATCAGCACGACTACGTGGTCCAATTGCTGGTCCGCGACAAGCAGAGCGAGCTGCGGAAACGGGCACCACAACGCGTTCGGGCGCCGTCGTCCGAACAGCGCTGGGCACGCCCACCCCGCCGCTAGCCGAGCTCCAGGGTCCCGGCGGTTGGCCGGTCCGCACGCGGGTCGACGCTACGCTCGGCCCGCATGGATCAGCCCGCCGCCGAGGCCTGGAGCATCCAACCCAACGGCCCGCTGGTTGGCGAGGTGCGGGTCCGCGGATCGAAGAACGCCGTATCCAAGCACATGGTCGCCGCGGTGCTGGGGACCGAGCCCAGCAGGATCACCAACGCCCCCGAGGTTGGCGAAGTGGGGATCACCACCGACATCCTCACGTCGTTGGGGGTCGGCGTCGACATCGAGGGCGACCGCATCACGGTCCAACCCACCGCCACCCCCGGCGCCAAGGTCCCCCTCGAGTTCACTGGGCTCAACCGCATCCCGATCCTCCTGCTCGGGCCGCTGCTCCACCGCAACCACGAGGCATTCGTTCCCCTGGTCGGGGGGGACCGCATCGGCCAACGCCCTGTCGACTTCCACATCGCCGCGCTCGAGGCGATGGGCGCAGAGATCGACGTGACCGACGAGGGCATCGCTGCCCGCGTCGACCGCCTGCGTGGTGCTCGCATCACCCTGCCGTACCCGAGCGTGGGCGCCACAGAGACCGTGCTGCTATCGGCAGTCCAGGCCGTGGGCCGCACTGTGCTCCTCAATGCCGCGGTCGAGCCGGAGGTGACCGAGCTGGCGCTGTTCCTCCAGCGAATGGGCGCGCAGATCAGCTTCCGTCCCGACCGCCGCATCGTGATCGAGGGAGTCGACCGGCTCCGGGGTGCGGCCACCCGCCTCCAAGGCGATCGCCTCGAGGCCTTCTCGTACCTGGTGGCCGGCCTCATGACCGGCGGGCGGGTGCGCGTCGCCGGCTGCGGCCAGGACCGATTGGTCACCGCCATCGACACGCTCCAGAAGATGGGCGCCCGCTTCGAGATCACCGACGAGTGGATCTCTGCCAGCGCCGACCGCCTCCGCACGGCGGCGGTGCAGACCGACACCCATCCGGGGTTCATGACCGACTGGCAGCCACCCCTGATCGTGCTGATGACCCAGGCCGAGGGCATGTCGGTCCTCCACGAGACCGTCTACGAGGACCGCCTGATCTACGTCGACGCCCTCACCAGGATGGGCTGCGAGATCGAGCTCTACGACACCTGCCTGGGAGGGCCCGCCTGCCGCTTCCACGACACCAACGCCCTGCACTCAGCCGTGGTGCGGGGCGTGTCCAAGCTGCACGGCGCCGAGGTCACGATCCCGGACGTGCGCGCCGGGTTCTCGTCCGTCATCGCCGCCGCCGTGGCCGAGGGCCCATCGCTGTTGCATGGCATCCAACACCTCGAGCGCGGCTATCACCGGCCCTTCGAGACACTGGAATCGCTGGGAATGCGCCTCGAGCGGGCCTCGGCGGGAGGCTGACCGCCGGCGGGCGGGTTCAGCCCGAAACCAGGCTGGCCAGCGCCCAGATGGCGGCGATGGTCCCGACCAGGATCATCACCACGCTCCGCGCCAGGGGTGCCTGCGCCAGCTCGCCCTCCCGGGGCTTGCTGGGCGGGCGGACCAGGGCCGTCAGGCTCCCGACCGCCATCGCCGAGCCCAGCGCCAGAACCAGCCATGCCAAGAGGTCCTCGCCGAGGAACATGGACCGAGCGTACGGTCTCACTCCCCGGGACCGGCAGTCGGCATGCGGCGTCGGCACAGCATCACCGCTGGCCGTCGCCCTTGGCGGATAGCGTCCCTGTCCATGATGACGCCGACCATCGGCTGGCGGGAATGGGTGGCGCTGCCCGAGCTCGGTGTCGACGCCATCAAGGCCAAGGTCGACACCGGCGCACGGTCGTCGACGCTGCACGCCTGGGCGGTCGAGGTCGTCGACCGCCCCCACGCCGGGCCGATGGTGAGCTTCGTGCTCCATCCCCATCAGCGCGACGTGTCGCTTCACCGTGGCTGCCGAGGCCACCCTCGTGGGATGGCGCGACGTCCGGTCGAGCAACGGGACCCTCGAGCGGCGACCGGTCATCCGGACGCCGGTGGTCATCGCCGGTCGCCGCGTCCCGATCGAGCTGACCCTCACCCGCCGCGATGAGATGGGCTTTCGCATGCTGATCGGCAGGATGGCGCTTCGACGTCGATTCGTCATCGACCCGGCGCAATCGTTCGCGGGTGGGGGCACTACATTCGCTGCCTCATCCGCTTCCTCCCGGCCGCTGGCCGGGTGGGTCTCTGCCGCACGCTGACGGCAACCCGAACCATCCTGGGTTCCAGTCGTGAAGATCGCCATCCTGTCGCGCAACCCCAACCTCCACTCGACGGCTCGGCTGCGGGCCGCCGCCGAGGCGCGCGATCACACGGTGCGGATCATCGACTACCTGCGCTGCTACATGAACATCACGGCCCACCGCCCGACCGTGATCGTGCAGGGCACCGAGCTGACCGACGTGGACGCCATCATCCCCCGCATCGGCGCCTCGCACACCTTCTACGGCACGGCCGTGGTGCGCCAGTTCGAGATGATGGGGGTCTTCACCGCCAACGAGTCGCAGGCCATCAGCCGGGCACGCGACAAGCTGCGGGCGTTGCAGCTGCTGGCGCGCAACGGGCTCGGGCTCCCGGTCACCGGCTTCGCCCACTCCACCAAGGACATCGACGGCCTGCTCGAGACCGTCGGGGGGCCGCCCATCGTGGTCAAGCTCACCGAGGGCACGCAGGGGATGGGCGTCGTGCTCGCCGAGACCCGCAAGGCCGCCGAGTCGGTGATCGCCGCCTTCCGCCAGCTCGACGCCAACATCCTCGTGCAGGAGTACATCAAGGAGGCCGGCGGCACCGACATCCGCGCCTTCGTGGTCGGCACCCGGGTGGTGGCCTCCATGCAGCGCCAGAGCGCCCCGGGCGAGTTCCGCTCCAACCTCCACCGCGGCGGCACGGCGGAGCGGATCCGCCTGACCCCCGAGGAGCGGTCCATGGCCGTGCGAGCCGCCCGCACCATGGGGCTCAACGTCTGCGGCGTCGACCTCGTCCGGTCGCGGCACGGCCCGCTGGTGCTCGAGGTGAACAGCTCCCCCGGCCTCGAAGGGATCGAGGCCGCCACCGGCACCGACGTGGCGACGCGGATCGTCGAATGGATCGAGAAGAGCCACGCTGCCCGCCCCCGGAGGCCGCGGCGCAAGGCGTGAGGCCCGCGATGGCATCGACCGCGACCCGGACCACCCGCAACCGAGCCGTCAACATCGCCGGCACGACGGTTGCCCCGGGGCGGCGGCAGCTCGTGGAGGTCCTGGTCTCCCGGCTGCCCACCGCCACCCGCCTCAACCTGCCGATCATGGTGCTCAACGGGCAGCAGCCCGGCCCCAGGCTGTGGCTTTCGGCCGTCGTGCACGGCGACGAGCTCAACGGGCTCGAGATCATCCGGCGGGTGCTCGAGCTGGTCCGCCCCCGCCGACTCGCGGGGATGCTGCTGGCGGTCCCCGTCGTCAACGTGTTCGGGATGGTGACCGAGACCCGGTACCTGCCCGATCGCCGCGACCTCAACCGCTCGTTCCCCGGATCGCCCAAGGGATCGCTGGCGGCGCAGCTGGCCGACCTGTTCATGAGCAACGTGGCGTCCGCGTGCGACATGGGGATCGACCTGCACACGGGCAGCGATCACCGCTTCAACCTGCCGCAGATCCGTGGTGACCTCGAAGACCCCACGGCCCTGCGCCTGGCACGTGCCTTCGGGGCGCCGGTGAGCGTCCACTCGCCGCAGCGGGACGGGTCCCTGCGGGAGGCGTGCCGGCGACGCGGCATCCCGGTGGTGGTGTACGAAGGGGGCGAGGCCGACCGCTTCAACGAGACCGCCATCAGCGCCGGCGTCGACGGGGTGCTGCGGGTGCTGGCCGACCTCGGGATGCGGACCGGCGATCCACCACCGCCCGCGGCCGCCACCACGGTCGTCCGGCACACCCACTGGGTGCGGGCCCGGCGCACGGGGATCCTGCGCTCACCCGTGCGGGCCGGCCAACGGGTCGCCCGGGGCGACGTGCTCGGGATCATCGCCGATGCCGTCGGCGACTCGCGGGCCACCATGAAGGCCCCCTTCGATGCGGTGGTGATCGGCCACACACAGCATCCCCTGGTCAACCGCGGGGATGCGCTGTGGCACCTCGCCGACCTCGATCCCGCCGCCAAGGGCACCGCGGCCCGCCTACCCCGCGGGCGCTGACCCTGGGGGCGCCCCTCGCTCGGTGGAGGGCAACGGCGATTCCCAGACGATCGGCCCAGCCATTAGCGTGCCCGGCGATGTCGAGCCGGAATCGCCTGGTCGCGCTCGTCGGACTGGTGCTCCTGGGGGCAGCCATCGTCGGGATCTTCGCCCTCATGGGCGACGACGACGGCCCGCCGGCCGCCGACGACGCTCGGGCCTACCTGGCGGCCTGGGAGGAGGGCGACTACGCCGCCATGCAGGAGCGGGTGCTCGACGCCCCCACCTCGTTCGACACGATCCACCAGCAGATCGTCGACAACCTCGAGATCACGTCGTCGAGCTACGAGCTGGGTGAGGTCGACGCCAGCGGTGACAGTGCCATCGCCCGCTTCACCGCCCGACTGCAGCTCGACGGGCTGGGCGAGTGGTCATACGACGGCGCCCTGTCGATGTCACTCGGCGACCGGGATCGGTGGCTGGTCGACTGGACTCCGGCCGCGATCCACCCCCGGCTCGGGAGCGACCAGACCCTGACCCGGACCCGGGAGGTGCCGCCCCGGGCCCCCATCGTCGACAAGGATGGCGAGCCGCTGGCATCCACCGGGCCGGGCCGGATCGTCGGCCTCGAACCGCAGGCCATCCAGGATCTCAGCCAGGTGAAGGCGGCGCTCCAGCAGCAACTCGGCGTCGACCCGGCGGCGGTCGACCGGGCGCTGGCGGCGCCTGGCGTGGAGCCCAACCACTTCGTTCCCATCATCGCGGTGAGCCAGGCCCGGTACACGCAGGTGGCGCCCGTGATCTATCCCCTGCCGGGCACGCGGTTCCGGGACACGACTGTGCGGACGACGCCGTCTCCGGGTTTCGCCGAGCACGTGCTCGGGCGCACCGGGGAGATCACGGCCGAGCGGCTGGAGGAGCTGGGGCAGCCCTACCGCGAGAGTGACGTCATCGGCCTCACCGGCATCGAGGCCGCCTACGAGACCCAGCTGGCCGGCACGCCGTCGGGCGACATCCAGCTCACCGACGCCGATGGTGAGGTGGTCGAGGTGCTCGACCGGATCGAGGGCAGGGAGCCACGCCCGGTGGCGACCACGCTCGACCGAACCGCCCAGGCGGCGGTGGAGTCGGCGCTGTCCGCCACCGACCGGCCGGCGGCCGCCGTCGTGGTGGACCGCGACGGCAACGTGCGGGCCGTGGCGTCACGGCCACTGGACGAGTTCAACCGGGCGCTGTCGGGCAGGTACCCGCCGGGCTCGACGTTCAAGGTGGTGACCACCAGCGCCCTCCTCGCCAACGGGGTCACGCCCGACACGCCCGTCGGGTGCGCCCAGACGACCAACGCGGGTGGCCGGGAGTTCAAGAACTTCGAGAGCTCCAGCCTCGGCACCGTGCCCTTCGGTCTCGCCTTCGCCGAGTCGTGCAACACCGCGTTCATAAGCGCGTCGGCCGCAGTGCCCGACGCCGACCTGGTGGCGGCGGCCGAAAGCTTCGGGTTCAACACCGACTACTCGGTCGGGCTGAACACGTTCGGGGGCAGCTTTCCGACCCCGGTCGACGCCACCGAGCACGCGGCCGCGTCGATCGGCCAGGGCCGAGTCGAGGCGAGCCCGCTGCACATGGCCACCGTGGCGGCCGCCGTGATCGATGGGACATGGGACGCGCCGGTCCTCCTGCCCGATCCGCCGGCCGGTGTCGACGCCGATGCCGCGGCGTCGACGACCGCGGAAACCGCTGCGGACGCCGACCAGGCGACGACCACCACGGGCGCGGAGGGTGAGTCCGCGGCCGGCTCGGGCCCAACGGCGCGGCCCGAGGCCCGGACGTTGCCGGACGGGACCGCCCAGACGTTGCTCGGCCTGATGCGCCGGGTCGTAGCCGAGGGCAGCGGTCGGCAGGCCGCCATCAGCGGTGTCGAGGTCGCCGGCAAGACGGGGACGGCTGAGTTCGGCGAGGGCGATCCGCTGCCGACCCACGCCTGGTTCATCGGCATCCGCGGTGACAACGCCGTGGCGGTGCTGGTCGAGGGCGGCGGCGTCGGGGGTCGGGTCGCAGCGCCCATAGCCGGGGCGATCCTCGCCGGCCTGCCGGGCGGCTGACCCCCGCGCCGAGCGGCGATGCCCCGGGCGGGCGGTGTGCCGGCCTTGACCTCAAGTTCGCTTGAAGTTCTACCGTTCGCGACATGCACGCAATTCGACAACACGAATTCGGACCCCCCGAGAGCCTGGTCTACGAGGAGGCCGCTGACCCCGCCCCTGCGGCGGACCAGGTGCGCATCGCAGTCGACGCCGCAGGCGTGCATCTGCTGGACACGGTGATCCGCATGGGCCAGTCCGGGGGTCCGTTCCCACTTCCCGACCTGCCCATGACACCGGGCCGCGAGGTGGCGGGCCGGGTCGACGTCGTAGGCCCGGGCGTCGACGAGGCGTGGCGGGGGCGCCGGGTGGTGGCTCACCTCGGCATGGCGAGCGGCGGCTACGCCGAGCTGGCGCTGGCGCCGGTGGGGGCGCTGCACGAGCTGCCCGATGACCTGGCCGCCGACGTGGCCGTGGCCATGATCGGCACCGGCCGCACCACGATGGGCATCCTGGAGGTGGCGGCGCCGACACCGGAGGACGTGGTCCTGGTGACCGCCGCCGCCGGCGGCATCGGCAGCCTCCTCGTGCAGGCGGCCCACAACGTCGGCGCAGTCGTGGTCGGCGCGGCCGGCGGGCCGGACAAGGTCGAGCGGGCCCGGACGCTCGGGGCAGACGTGGGCGTCGACTACCGGGAGCCCGCGTGGCCCAAAGCGGTGCAGGAGGCCCTCGAGGGGCGGGACGTCACGGTCGCGCTCGACGGTGTCGGCGGCGAGATCGGCCGCGGCGCGCTGGAGCTCCTCGGGCCCGGGGGACGGATCGTCATGTTCGGTTGGTCGTCGGGCGAGCCGCTGCAGATCTCGACCAGCGACCTGTATGCCGGGGGCATCACGGCGTCGGCCGCGGTCGGGCCGCGCATCATGCAGCGGCCCGGTGGCATGCGGGACCTCGAGACACAGGCGCTGGCCGAAGCGGCCGGCGGCCGGATCGTCCCGCCGCTCACGACGTTCCCACTCGCCGATGCCGCACACGCGCACGCGGCGCTCGAGGCCCGGCAGACAATCGGCAAGACCGTGTTGGTGCCCTGAGCGGGAGAGCCTGCCGCGAGGTTGGGCCCCGGCACCCAACCTCGCGGCAGGACTTCTTGGTCAGTCCACCCGGGCCATGTTGGCGAAACGGGTGAACTGCTCGAGGAAGGCCAGCCGGGTGACCCCCGTCGGCCCGTTGCGGTGCTTCGACACGATGATCTCGGCCTGCCCGCGGTCGGGTGAGTCGGGGTGGTACACGTCGTCGCGATAGATGAACATCACGACGTCGGCATCCTGTTCGATGCTGTTCTCGACGACGATTCCATTGGCAACAAAGTTGTGGGTGGACTCGACGGTGGCGTCGAAGACGAGTTGCGAACCCAGCGCATCGATCCCGACGACGCGATCCCAGAACACGTCCGAGGACGCCAAGGCCCGCAGCACGTTGTCGTCGACTACCTCGGCAACCTTCGCCAGCCGGGATCGGCTGGGCGCGTGCTTGTAGAGCGTGGAGCCGCAATAGGTGGTGCCGAGACGGGCCGCGAATTGGCGCGAC
Organism: uncultured bacterium; assembly: GCA_963717085.1. GTDB lineage: Bacteria > Actinomycetota > Acidimicrobiia > Acidimicrobiales > VFJN01 > DASQUK01. Next base: position 107,969 of record CAVQVM010000024.1, on the reverse strand, counting down.
GTGATCGCACCATCCCGCATGGCCGATTTGACCCTGGCCCAGACTGCGACCGGAACGGTGTCGACGTTGGTGTTTGCCACCACGCCTTGGAGGCGTTGCCTCAAGTCCTCGGCACCACGGCGTCGATTGCCGACGAAGCCCACTCGTTCGAGGAAGGCGAGCTGCTCGTCGCGTCCGTCGACACACAGCTGGTAACCCGGGCGGCCGGGCGAGCCGCCGACCGTTCGCAGGGTCGACCGGATCCCGAGCCGCAGCAGCAGGAGCCGCACGTCGTCGATCAGCCGACGGCTCGTCGACGCGTAGTACACACGGCCCTGGCCCCACCACCCGACGCATCCATCCGTCGCCCACAGGTGACGGAGGAACAGCCCCACCTGATCGTCGCTGAGAGCAAGGACCGGGGCTGGCACGAACTTCTCGTGGCTGCGCCGACCGTAGAGACCCCACTGATCGAGCCAGGCGGCGATCGGGTTGCGCCGGCCGCGCGCCAGCTTCACCGGCGAGGGCAGGTAGACGTGCGACCAGCTGCCCTGCTCGACCCGTCGGGGTTCGATGCCGAATCGGCGAGCGGCCGACTCCACGGCCTCCAGGCAGACCGGGTCGGCGCTCGTGTAGTGGATCGGCTGGCGGGGAGCGACGCACCCGTCCCCGATGAGGTGGGCCAGCAGCACCACCTCGTGCTCGGGCCATTCCTGGGTTTCCTTGGGCTCGGGGATCACGCGCGGCACCGCGATGCGGCGGCCGATCGTCAGCTCGTCGAGCCGGAGCCAGCCGTCCACGGTGAGGAACGGGTGGTTCGCGCTCGCCGTGATCGTTCGGCCCGAGCCCAGGCGCACCTCGAACACGTCCTTGACGCCCGTGGGAAAGGCGCTGGTCATCGTTGCGGGGACCATCCGGAGTTCGGTGTCGAGCGACCAGATCGGGATGTCGCGCTCGCCGCTCTCAGCCAGCTCGCGGATGGTGACCTCCGCGCCGGTATCGGACCTGAGCACCCTCGTGTCGGCGGCGACACATCCGCTTTCGCGTAGGTCCGCCAGCATGGGGCGCTTGTCGGACCGCAGCTCGAGCTGGCGGGAGAGCTGGGACAGCGCCACCACCGGGCACTCGAGCTCGCGGGCCAGGATCTTGAGGCCCCGGCTGATCTCGGACACCTCGACCTGGCGGTTCTCGGCCCTGGTCCGGCCCGTCATGAGCTGGAGGTAGTCGACGACGACCATACCGAGGGTGCCGACCTGGCTCTTGAGCCGGCGGGCCTTGGCCCGGATCTCCATGACCGTGAGGTTGGGGTTGTCGTCGATCCAGATGGGGGCCGACGCGAGGCGGCCGATGGCCTGGCTGATTCGGCTCCAGTCGTCCTCGCTCAGGCGCCCCGTGCGCACCCGGGCCGAGTCGATGCGGGCCTCGCCGCACAGCAGTCGCTGCGACAGCTCGAGGCTGCCCATCTCCAGGCTGAACACCAGCACCGGCTGGTTGGCGTAGAGCGCCGCGTGCGCGGCCATGCCGAGGGCGAACGACGTGTTGTGCACGAACACGTCGGCCGCCACGAAGTTGTGCCACTCCGGGATGGTGAGGTCGTAGACCTGCTCTTCGCCCTCGTGCTCGATCGCCGTGATCTCGTCCCACGCCACGGCGGACCCGCCGAGCGCCACGCCCCCGCCTGCCGGGGTCGCCCCGCCCCACGGGTGATCAGGCTCGACGCTGCGTTCGGGGGCGGCCAAATCACGTCCCTCGGCACCGCCGGGCCGCCCGCCGGCCACCGTCACCAGCTCGGGTCGCGGCTGATGGGCGACGCGGCGTGTATGGGCCACAATGGCGCTCAGCTCGGCCTCGCGGCCGAGCAAACCGATCTCCTGGGCCAGGGCGACGACCTGCGGGCCCTCGTCGACCACCAGCTCGTAGGCCACCCACGTGGCGTCGTCGACGGCCACCACGGACCGGCGCACCGACGCACGGACGCCGAACCGGAGCAGCAGGTGCTGCAGGTCGTGCCCGAGCCCGGCGCTGCGCAGGGTCACGACCACACGGCCGGGCTCGTCGCCGGCCGGGTGCCAGACCCCCGCGATCGCCCCCAGTGCCCGGTTGAGGAACCGGGCCAGCTGGTCGCGCGGGAGCCGGAACACCGGCCGGGGCACCCGGCGCTCGGCCGGCGAGGCGGCGATGCGGTGGCGGGCCGCGAGGTCGGCAAGGGCACCGCTCGGCGCTACGTCCCACGTGCGGCCGCCGCCGGCGAGCGTCCGATCGATGACCCGCACGCCGTAGGCCGCTCCCCGGCGCTCGATGTCCGTCGCGACTTCGCGGTTGTCGGTCCACAGCCGCGGCCCGAGCTCGTCGCTTCCCGGCGCAGCCACCATGTGCGCCAGCATCAGGACCTCGTCGATGGGCATGGCGTCGCGACCGAAGACCGGGATGGCCCCCGGCACGCCCACGCGATGTCCGGCCGCCAGATCGGCCAGCGGGCGCCACCCGTCCGGTGTGAGGAACGGGTGGCTGGCGGTGGTGCGGACCTCGCGGCCCGAGCGCGTCCGCACGCGATAGACGGGCTTGTGGCCGTCGTCTACGAACGCGTGGGGTTGGACGGTGCGAAGCTCCCCGCCCGCCAACGCCAGAACCGACACCCGGCTGCCGGCGAGCCCCGCCCGATACAGGTCGGCGACGGTGCGCAGCTCGCCCGTGGCGGGATCGACGATGGGTGTGTCCCAGGCGACGCACTTGCCCATCGACGGCCGGGCGCCGACAACCACCAGGTTGCTGGGCTGGAGGCCGGACAGCAGCTCGTCGAGGTCGACGTAGCCCGTTGGCACCCCGGTGATGGCGTCTCCCCGGCCGTAGAGCTGCTCCAGCCGATCGAGGTTGAGGCCCAACAGGTCCTCGATCTTGGACGTGGAGTCGGTCACCCGCCGCTGGTTCACGTCGTAGACCATCGCCTCCGCGCGATCGAGCGCCTTCGTGACATCCTCGGGCATCGAGTAGCCGATCTCGGCGATCTCGCCGGCGATGCCGATGAGCCGCCGGAGCAGCGCATGCTCCTCGACGATGCGGGCGTAGCCGGCGGCGTTGGTGGTGGCGGGCGTCGAGGCCATGACGTCAACCAGCACCTGATGCCCGCCGACCGTCTCCAACAGGCCGTTTCGCCGGAGCTCGTCGGCCACGGTGACGGGGTCGACGGGCTGACCGGCCGCGTAAAGGGCATGGACGGCATCGAAGATGTGCGAGTGCGCGGGCTTGTAGAAGTCGTCGGCCCGCACGACACCAGCGGCCGCAGCAATGGCCTCGGGCTCGAGCATCATCGCCCCGAGCAGGGACTCCTCGGCCGTGAGGTCGTGAGGAGGGATGCGGCTGCCGCGTGCCCGCCGGGGGGAGGTGACTTCGTCCGCCATGGCTAGGTCACCTTCCCCGACATGGCCTGTGCGTAGCTAGACGGAAAACCCCGTGGACTTCCTGTGGACGACCGCGCCGAAACTGGGGACTAACGGCGGGCTCCGCCACTATCCGTATGGGGCGTCGCCGCGTCCCGCAGCGAAAGCGCGACCGGCGGACGTTGGTCCTGTGGAAACTGTGGGCACGTTGTGAAAAGGCCCGGTCCAGCGTTTCCCTGGTGTGGGCGAGTGGGTCGACCATCGCGCCCACCCGACCACCGGATTCAGTCGCCGACCACGTCGACCGTGACGGGGAACTCGACGTCCGCGTGCAGCTTCACGGGCACCATGTGCGTGCCCAGGGTCTTGATGGGCTCGCCCAACACCAACTTGCGGCGGTCGATGCGCACGTTGGCCTGCGACTCGATCGCCGCGGCGATGTCGGCGGCGGTGACCGAGCCGAACAGCCGGCCCTCGGTGCCTGCTCGCGCCGCGACCGTGAACACCCTGGGTACGAGCGTCGTGGCGACCTCTTCGGCGGCCGCCCGATCCTGCGCGTCGCGTAGGTCGCGCGCCCGACGCATGCTGGCCGCCTGGGTCTCGGTGCCAGCCGTCGCCTTCATGGCGAGGCCCTTGGGGACTAGGTAGTTGCGGGCGAACCCGTCGGTCACGTCGAGGATGTCGCCTCGCTTGCCGAGGTTGGACACGTCAGCGCGGAGGATGACCCGCATCACGCCTCCTCTGCGGGCGCGTCCGGCGGCGCCTCGCCGTTGCCCGCGACGCCGACCTCACCCGCAGCGGGAGCCGGCGCCTCACGCGACATCCGGTCCTCGCGGGGCCCACGGTCACCCCGGTCACCCCGGGGACCGCGGTCGCCGCGGTCGCCGCGGTCGCCCCGGTCGCCCCGGTCGCCCCGGCCACGCTGCTGCGTGATGCGCGTGACATACGGCAGCAGGGCCATCTCCCGGGCGTTCTTGATCGCCCGCGCGACCTCCTTCTGCTGCTGGGCGTCGTTGCCCGTCACGCGGCGAGCCCGCACCTTCGACCGGTCGGACATGAACCGGCGGAGCAGGTTCACGTCCTTCCAGTCGACGTACTCGACGCCATCGATGGTGAGGATGCTCGTCTTCTTCTTGGCCCTACGGGCGTTGTCCTTGTTCTTGGACCTGGACTTGGCCATCAGAATGGCTCCTCCGACGGGTCGAAAGCGGTGGCGGGCTCGTTGGGCGCTGAACGACCGCCCTGTCCCCCACCGCCGCTCCAACCGTCGCCGGTGCCCTCGCGGCGTTCGTTGCGCTTGATGTCGGCCGTCGCCCAGCGCAGGCTCGGCCCCACCTCGTCGGCCACGATCTCGACGACCGAGCGCCGCTCGCCGTCCTGCGTTTCCCACGATCGCTGCTCGAGCCGCCCGGTGACGACGACACGGGCGCCCTTCTCGAGCGACTCGCTGACGTTCTGGGCCAGATCACGCCAGCAGGTGACGTTGAAGAACGAGGTGCTCTCCTCCCACTGCTGGTTGTCGCGGTTCTGCCAGCGACGGTTGACGGCCACGCCGAAGGTGGTGACGGGTGCGCCGGCCGGCGTGAACCGGAGTTCGGGGTCGCGGGTCAGGTTGCCCACGACGGTGACGTTTGACGACATAACTGCTTGCCTCCTCAGCTTGCAGCCTGCTCGAGGAGGCCGCGCCGGGCGGCCTCGGCATCGGGCAGGCGCACGACCTTGTGGCGGACGGTCTCGTCCGCGAGTCGCAGCGCCCTCTCGAGCTGGTCGAGCTCGCTGCCGCCCACGAACTCGAAGACCACGTAGTAGCCCTCGAACTTGTGGTTGATCTCGTAAGCGAAGCGCCGGCGTCCCCAGCGGTCTTCACGCTTGACGGTGGCGCCTCGTTGGCCGAGCAGATCGGCGATCCGCGTGACGGTGGCGTCGATCACCTCGTCGTCGAGCTCGGCGTCGATGATGACCATCAGTTCGTAGGCTCGCATCGCGAGCGCTCACCTCCCTTCGGACCCGGCGGAGCCGGGGCCCCGCAGCGCGGAGCAGGGTCGAGTTGGACCCAGAGACTGTAGCGGCCGGTCCCGCATTTCCTCACATCCCGGATCATGCCGAGGGGGTGTGACACTTTGCCGCCCCCCGGCAGCCGCCCTGGTGATCCGCTAGTGGGGCGCTCGCGGAAGTTCCGTGGATGTATCGGCGTGTCAGATTCGTCGCTGGCGAGGCGCAGGAGGAAGGCGCAGCCGTGGCTGCGGCGAAGACGAGGACGCAGTCCAGCGGAGGATCTGGCCGGCGAGACGCCACGATGACTTCCGCGAGGGTCCGCTAGGTCCTCTCGGCGCACGGACCGCCCACCGCCAAGCGGCTGCCGGTCGCCACGCCCACGTCGCCCAGCGAGCCCTGGGGGACCTCCAGTGCGAACCGGTAGCTCCCGCCCGACGGGTACGTCGGGCAACCCTGGACGTCGGGGCAGGGGTCCATGTCCGCCGTCGACACCAGCGCGCCGTCGGCGTCGAACCAGCCAATCGACAGCGGCGTCGGCGTATTCCGCATGTAGAAGCTCGACGACGCGTCACCGTCCCAGACGAACAGCATCCCGGCATAGCCACCGAAGTCGGTGACCTCCATCAGGCCCCGCTGGCGCTGCTCGCTGGTCGCCGCGAGCAGCACGCACCACCCCGCCACCTCGCCGTCCGGACCGGTGATGGCGATGGCCACCTCCCCGAACTCGAGGTCGCCGACGTCGAAGCTGTCGAGCGCCCGGCGGTCTGCAGGCCCGGGTGGCGTGTCGAGACCCGCTCCCTGGGCCGCCGGGGCGTTGCCCGAAAGCGCATCCATGTCGGGCGGCGACAGGTCGGGTCCGGCATCGCCGTCGTCGCCACACCCCACCAGGGTCGCGCCCGCCAGCGCGACGACGGCGAGAAGGGCGCGGCGGGTCATGGGGACGCATCCTGCCATCCCGCACATCGCGCGGGCCTGGCGCCTACTCCCCGGTGGCGGCCTTCGCCCCGTAGAGGTTGAGGGTCTCGGCCACCTCGGCCGACAGGTGATACGTCTCGTCGTCAGCTGGGAACCGACCGGCGCGCACGTCGCCGGCGAACGCCGTCAGCGCCTCCACCGACGCGCTGCCCAGCTCGGCGTAGCGCCGGACGAAGCGGGGCCTCATGCGCTGCTCGATGCCCAGCAGGTCGTGGTACACGAGCACCTGGCCATCGCAGTCTGCGCCGGCGCCGATGCCGATCGTCGGGACGTCGACGGACTCGGTCACCATGCGGGCCACCTCGTCGGGCACCGCCTCGAGCACGAGCGCGAAGCAGCCGGCGGCGGCCAGCGCCTTGGCGTCACGCACCAGCTCGAGCGCCGCGTCGTGCTGGCGGGCCTGGACTCTGAACCCGCCGACGGCGTGAACCGACTGGGGCGTGAGCCCCAGGTGCCCCATGACGGGGACCTCAGCGTCCAGGATCGCCTCGATCATCGGCAGCCGCTTGCGGCCACCCTCCAGCTTGACGGTCTGGGCCCCGGCCCGGATCAGTGTGGCCGCGTTGCGGACGGCCTCGTCGACGGTGGTGTGGTAGCTCATCCACGGCAGGTCACCGACCACCAGCGGACGCGGGTTCTCGCTAGTGGACGAGGCCAGGCCCCGGGCCACGGCGCCGGTGTGATGGGCGATGTCGTCGACCGAGACTTGCAACGTGTCGTCGTAGCCCAGCACCACCATCGCCAGCGTGTCGCCGACCAGGATGAGGTCGACGCCGGCCGCGTGAGCCTGCCGCGCACCGGGCGCGTCGTAGGCGGTGACCATGACCAGTGGATCGCTGCCACCTCGTACCTTCGAGGAACGGACGGCGGGCACGGTCTGCGTGCGCATCGGGCACTAACCCTCCTTCTCCGTCCAGCGCCTGGGTGGCTGCCGGCGGTGCTCTGGACCGTACTTGGACCGCTAGCTTCAACGCCATGCCTGCCGACGGACATTCCGGCGTCACCGGGAATCGCGCCGGGACCTGCGATTCCTGCGGGGCAGCGGCCGACGATCTGGCCGCGGTGCACCGGGTCTACGTCACTCCGGCAGCGTGGGACACAGAGGAGCGGGTCGACGTGCTCGACGAGGTCGAGCGCTGGTGCTTCCCCTGCCGGAGTCAGTATCCCCATCAACCGCTGGGCGGTTGACGCGTGCGGCGGCGTCAGCCGGCCCCAGGGCCGCCGCCATTGGACTGGGGGAAGGTCGGCACGGTCAGCGTCGTCGGCACGGTGATGTCCGACGACGTGGACGTGCTGTTGGGGTCGGTGGTGGTCGGCCGGCCGCCGCCACCACCGCCGCCGCCACCGCCACCACCGCCACCGCCACCCGGCGGCTTGGGCAAGGGGAACGGCGGCAGTGTCATCGGCGGTGCGGTGGTCGTCTCGTCGGCCGTGTAGAGCTCGCCCTCGTTGATGACGGTGCCTGCGGCGATCTGCTCGGCGGTCGGCTCGACGAATTGATCGCCGGTGCCGGCGGTCGCCTGCTCCATGAACCGCCGCCACATCTCGGCGGGCAGCGATCCCCCGGTGACCGTCGAGAAGCCCTCGACGTTCTCCATCGGGATGAGGTTCTCGGGATAGCCCATCCAGACGACGGCGGTGAGCTTGGGGACGTAGCCAGCGAACCAGGCATCCCAGTTGTGCTGGGCGGTGCCGGTCTTGCCGGCGGCCGGCTTGCCCAGGTCCGCCCGGTCGCCGGTGCCGCCGGGCTCGAGCGGGCCGCGTAGGGCATACGTGACGAGGTCGGACTGCTCGGGGGACAAGACCCGGCGCTGCGCGACCTGGCGCTCGTAGACGACCGACGGCTTGCCGGCCTGGTCGACACGCTCGACACGGGTGACGATCTCGGGTGCCTTGTAGACGCCGCGGTTGGCGAACGTCGAGTACATCCCGGCCATCTCCAGAGGCGAGGCCTCCGTCGTGCCCAGAACCATCGAGGCGTTGGGTGCGAGCTGCTCCCCACCACCGATGCCCAGCTGTTCCGCTAGGTCGGCGACGCTCTGGGGGCCGACCTCGAGCATCAGCTGTGCGAAGAAGGTGTTGGACGACTGCTTGGTCGCCTCCATCAGGTCGAGAACACCAGCGTCGCTCTCTGAGTAGTTGCTGACCTTCCAGGGCTTGCCGACGGCGTCGAGCGCCTCGGGGGAATCGAATGTCATCGTCCCCTCTGCGTCGAAGCGCGATTCCAGGGAGAAGCCGCGCCGGACGGCCTCGGCGAGGGCCAGGGGCTTGGCGATGGATCCGGTCTGCCGTCCCTCGGCCCCCTGGCCACGGACCGCATAGTTGTTGGCGTGGGCCGCGCCGTCGTAGCGGTTGCGGCTGCCGACCATGGCCCGCACCAGGCCCTGGTCGTCGACGGCTACGAGGGCCGCCTCAGGGTCGTTCGGGCTCACGAGGGTGCTGGTCACCGCCTGCCACGCAGCCGTCTGCAGGTCGTAGTTGAGCGAGGTGTAGACACGCAGGCCGCCGCTCGTGATGTCCTGCTCGGTGAAGCCGAGCCTGACCAGTTCCTCCTTCACGTAACCGGTGACGTAGTCGGTACCGATGTAGCCCGGGTCCTTCGCTCCCCGCAGCGTGTCGATCAACTTGAGGCTGCCGAAGGGCCGCACGTACGGCTCGGTCAATGGCACGGCGTCGGCGAACTGCGCCTCATCCTGGGTGATGTATCCCTCGTCCTGCATGGCTTCCAGTGCCGTGTGGCGCCGCCGGGCGGCCTCCTCGGGGTGCTTGGTCGGTTCCGCCAGGTTGGGCGCACGGATGAGCCCGGCCAGGAAGGCGGCCTCGGCGACGCCGAACTTCGGATCCCGGACGGCGAGGCCGAAGTAGGCCTGGCTGGCCGCACCCACCCCGTAGGCACCGCGACCGAAGTAGATCGTGTTGAGGTAGCCCTCGAGGATCTCCTGCTTGGACATCTCCCGCTCGAGCTTGACGCTCAGCACCGCCTCGGTGATCTTGCGGGTGATCGACTTCTGGCGGGTCAGGTCGAATGCGTTCTTCACGTACTGCTGGGTGATGGTGGACCCGCCCTGCTGCACCCCCTGACCCCGCAGGTCCCGATAGAGGGCCCGGGAGATGCCGACCGGGTCGATCCCCTGGTGCTCGAAGAAGTCACGGTCCTCGGTCGCGATGACCGCGTCGACGAGAACCTGTGGGAGCGCCTCGTAGGCGACGTTGATCCGGTCGCCGTCGTCGTCCCCCACCTTGGCGGCCATGCGGGCCATGGCGTTCTGCGCCGTGCATTGGCCCGCCTGGACGTCGGCGGCGCAGATGTAGCTCGACTGCGTCAGCGCCTCGACCTGCGGCAGCTCGGTCTGGGCGAAGACGACGCCGACGCCCACGGTCGCCGCCAACATCGCCAGGCCGACGAGGAACAGGGGCCGCCGTAGCCGCCAGATCAGGCTGCGCTTGTGGCGCCCGCGGCGACCGGTGCCGCGGGGTTCGTCTGGGCCGCCGGAACCGCCGGGGACGCCCGCACCGCCGGGGACGCCCGGGCTCCATGGGCCATCGGGTCGACCCGGACCGCCGGGGTCACCCCAGCCAGCTCCATATGGACCCGCACCGCCGAAGCCGCCCGGGCCACCGCGACCGCCAGGGCCGCCGGGGCCGTCCGCGCCGCGACCGTTGCCCCGGCCGCCACCCCCACCCGGGCCCGGCTGCGTGGGCCACGGGCCACCGGGACCACCCGCCGGATCCCGGGGTCCCCTGCGGGAGACGGGACCCGAGGGCTGGGACCCGCTGCCATCCGGGCGACGGCGGCGGGGCGCGCCGGGGCCGGGTGGGCCGACGGGGCGCTGCGGGCCTGGCCAGGGAGGATTCGACTCAGCGCGCGGGCGAGGACGGCGGGCGGCGTCCGGGCGTCGAACGCGGTTCCCACCGGCCTGCGGGCGCGGGCGCGCACGCGCGTCGAACGAGCGGGCGTCTTCGATCGGTCCTCCAGCCATGCCGAGGCCAAGAGACTACCGGGGCCGGGGCCCGCCGGCCACGTCACCCGACGGGGCCGCGGCTAGCCGCCGACCTGGAAGACCCGCGTCAGGTGGTTCCAGGCGCAGTCGGGGCACACCTCCACCACGTAGCACGTGAAGGTCGCCGGGCCCCGGGAGAGCTTGGCCATCTCCCGCGCCGTCGTGATGCAGCGCCCACCGGCCGGAAGCCGCGGGCCGAAGGCATACGTGACGAGCACGATCTGCGCCTCCTCACAGATCGGGCACGCCTCGTCGGTGGGCCGGCTGGCCATGGTGGCCGCCCGTCGGAGCTCGGGGTGGGCATCGCACACGTCCAGGCGGGACAGGCGACCCTTGCGGTACTGCTGCACCACGGACTGCCGCGTCAGGCGGTAGTCGACGACGGCACCGTTGCTGCTCGCTCCACGGATGGCCTCCGGCCGGAAGCTCATGTCTCGCAACGCTAGCGGCGCGTGCGGTCCGGCGCCCCGACGCGTGGCCCCAGCGAGGCAGGGCGCCGGGCGTCGACAACACGCGGCGGCGCGGCGGCCGAGATCTGGTGGCCGGAGGTTGACGTTCCGACAAACGGCAGGCAGACTTTGTTGGTCGTTATATCGATCCGATATGACGATTCGCTCTACCACAATCCACAGGTACGCATGTTCGACCTCGCCATCCTCGGGCTCCTTGACGAGACCGACCTCCACGGTTACGAGCTGCGCAAGCGGCTCGGCGACCTGCCGGGCATGGGCCTGGCCGTGTCGTTCGGGTCGCTGTATCCGGCGCTCGGGCGGCTCGAGCGCGCCGGCCACGTCAAGGCCGTCACCAACCGTCCGGCCGTTCCGATGGCCTCCGCACCGATGAGCGGGTCGCTCGTCGGCGAGCTGGCCGCGTTCAAGGCCCAGCTCCGCCAGGCCGGCTCCGCCGTGCGGGAGGCCGGCCGAGGGTCACGGGGCAAGAAGGTCTACGGCATCACCGATGCGGGCCGACGGCGACTCCACGAACTCTTGGTCGACCCCGACGTCGCCGACGACCGCACCTTCGCCCTGCGCGTCGCGTTCTGCCGCAATCTCAGCCCCGCCGAGCGGCTCGAACTGTTCGAGCGCCGGCGCACCGAGCTGATCCGCCGCCGTGACCTGCGGCGCAACCCGGCCCGCGCCGACGGCCGGGTCAACACCTATCTGCGCTCGCTGGTCGAGCGCGACACCGCCGCCGCCGCCGCCGACCTCGCCTGGCTGGATCGCCTCATCGCCGAGGAGCGGGCAACGGTGCCCGTGGCCAGGGCCGGCGTCGACACCGAACCCGGAGGTAAGCCATGAGCAAGATCCGTCTCGCCATCGCCGGTGTGGGCAACTGCGCCAGCTCGCTGGTGCAGGGCATCGAGTACTACCAGAACGCCGATCCGGCCGACCAGGTGCCGGGCCTGATGCACGTCGACCTCGGCGGCTACCACGTCCGTGACGTCGAGGTCGTGACCGCGTTCGACGTCGACGCGGACAAGGTGGGCGTGGACGTCTCCAAGGCGATCTTCGCCGGACGCAACAACACCATCCGCTTCGCCGACGTGCACGACCTGGGCGTGCGGGTCCTGCGGGGTCCGACGCTCGACGGCTTCGGCGAGTTCTATCGCCAGCAGTGCGTGGAGTCGCCGGCCGAACCCGTCGACGTCGCGCAGGCACTGCGCGAGGCACAGGCCGACGTCCTGGTCTCGTACCTGCCCGTCGGCTCCGAACAGGCGCAGAAGCACTACGCCCAGGCGTGCCTCGACGCCGGAGTGGCGTTCGTGAACGCCATCCCGGTGTTCATCGCCTCCGACCCCGACTGGGCCGCCAGGTTCCGCGATGCGGGCCTACCGATCGTGGGCGACGACATCAAGTCACAGGTGGGCGCCACCATCGTCCACCGGACGCTCGCCCGCCTGTTCGAGGACCGGGGAACGACGATCGACCACACCTACCAGCTCAACTTCGGCGGCAACATGGACTTCATGAACATGCTGGAGCGGTCACGGTTGAAGTCGAAGAAGGTCTCGAAGACCCAGTCGGTCACGAGCCAGATCGAGGCCGGCATCAGCGACCACGACGTGCACATCGGCCCCTCCGACCATGTGCCGTGGCTCGAGGACCGCAAGTGGGCGTTCATCCGCCTCGAGGGCCGCAACTTCGGGGACGTGCCCCTGACGGTCGAGCTCAAGCTCGAGGTGCACGACTCGCCCAACTCGGCGGGGGTGATCATCGACGCCGTGCGCTGCGCCAAGCTGGCCCTCGACCGGGGTATTGGCGGACCGGTGACGCCGGCCTGCCAGTACTTTATGAAGTCCCCGCCCGTGCAGGTCCACGACGACGTGGCCCGCGACGCGCTCGAGGCCTTCATCGACCAGGCCTGAGCGACATACAAGGATCGGCTGGCCCGGCGGCCCCGCCCACGGCGGGGCCGCCGGTTCTTTTTCGCCGAAACTGACATCCGCGCGCACCCCCGGCTCCGAATACCGCACACAGGGTGCTGTCGGGCGCTGATGTGCGGGATCACGCGCCGCGGCAGCACCCACCAAAGACCTCTATGTCCCTCTCCCCCTGTCCCGGGGCCGGTCCTCCCACCTGTCCAGGCAACCCGGCCCCGGGACGCTCGCGCTGCGTGCCAAAGGCGCGCGAACGGTCGCCGGCCGGGTACGGTTTCGACGCCGGGGAGGAGAGGCGTGTACGAGAGCATCTCGCAGTCCAGCGACGCGAGCCTCGTCATCGCCGTTGGTCGCCACAGCATGACGGCTTTGGAGGAGCTGTTCCGGCGGCACGGCGGCGCCGTGGCGGCGCTGGCCCGGCAGGTCACCCGGGACACGCATCGGGCCGAAGAGGTCTGCCAGACGGTGTTCACCGATCTGTGGCGGTCGCCGGAGCGGTACGACCCCGAACGGGGTGGACTGCGCCCGTGGCTGCTGTCGCTGACCCATCGGCGGAGCGTCGACCTGGTCCGCTCCGAGTCCGCCCGGCGCCGGCGGCAGGACCACGAGGCGGCCCTGTCGCCCATGGCGGTTGACGAGGTCGAGTCGGTGGTGCACACCGCAGCGCTGGCCGACGAGGTGCGTCGGGCGGTGCACCGCCTCCCGGCACCCGAACGCGAGCCAATCCTGCTCGCTTACTTCGGCGACCGCTCCTACCGGGACACGGCCCAGATGTTGGGCCTTCCCGAGGGAACCGTGAAGAGCCGCATCCGCTCCGGCCTGGCGAGCCTTCGCCGGGCCCTCGACGTCGAGGGGGTGCAGCCGTGAGCAACACGGAACAGCAGCACCCGTTCGACGAGATTGCGGTGTACGCGCTCGACGGCCTGGAGCCCGACGAGCAGGCCGCCGTCGAGGCCCACCTGGCGGGATGCCTCGTGTGCCAGGCCGAGCTGGACGGCCACCTCGCCACACTCGCCCGGCTCACCCCCGACGAGCCAGCCTCGCCCACCCTCTGGGCCCGCATCACCGAGTCCCTCGCCGCCGAGGGCGGCGAGGCCCTGGAGCCACCGCGGCTCGAGGCGGTCCCGTTCCCCGGCGCTCCCCCCACGGCCGAGCCGCGCCGGCGGGCCGGACGCCGCGCGCCGGGTGCGCCCGGGGCGGGCCCCCGCCACCTCGCCCGACGGCGGCGGCCGTGGGAGAGGGTCGCGGGCCTGGCGGCCGCGGCGGTGGTCCTGGTGGCTGCAGCGCTCGGGATCGGCTACCTGCTCGGCGATCGCGGCGAGCAGCCGCCCGACCTGGCCGACCAGGCGGACGAAGCGATCGACGCCGGCGATCCGGTCGCCACGCTGGCGACCCCCGACGGCGCGGCGGTGGCGCGGGTGGTGGTGACGGACACCGGCACCGGCTACTTCCTCGCCGACGACCTGCCGACCCTGGAGGAGGGGCGCACGTACCAGCTCTGGCAGCTCGACGGGCCCCAGCCCATCTCGCTGGGCACCGTGGGCAACGGCACGACCTCGGTCACCTCGGTGGCCGTGCCGGAGGGCACCACCACCATGGCCGTCTCGGCCGAGGTCGCCGGGGGCGCGGTCGCGCCGACGCCCGACCAGATCATCGCCTCCGGCGAGGCGGCCACCTGACCTCATCCAGCGCCGCCTCCGGCTCCGAACCGGGGGCATGCGAGTGGATGTCGACCGTTACCGCGACCGGGCTGCACCCGTCGATCTCAGTGGCATCGACTTCGATGCCTTCCGCGATCGCCCGCTGCCCTCCGCCGCGATCCGCTGCCTGCGCTACATGCACGACATCGAGCACCACACGGTCTGCTACTTGCGCGACCTGCTGGTCACACCGGCCCACCGCGACCCGGACATCACCACGTTCCTCACCGTCTGGAACTACGAGGAGATGTGGCACGGGCAGGCGATCGGCCGGGTGCTCGCCGCCCACGGCGAGCCCAACGGCGCCGGGCGGATCACCGAGCTGCGCCAGCGTCTCGGTGTCGGGGACCGCCTGTCGCCCCTGCTGCACACCCTCGGGTCAACGCTGGCCGGCGACACCTTCCCGGCGGTGCACATGACCTGGGGCGCGGTCAACGAGTGGACGACCCAGGCTGGCTATGCCCGCCTGATCGACAGGGCGCGGCACCCCGTCCTCACCGACCTGCTGTCGCGCATCATGCGCCAGGAGGGCCGGCACATCGCCTTCTACGCCGGCGAGGCCGAACGCCGGCTGGCCGGCAGCCGGCGCGCCCAGCGCCTGTGCCGTTCCGCCCTGCGCTGGCTGTGGCGGCCCGTGGGTGCCGGCGTGATGCCACGCCGCGAGGTCGCCTTCATGGTGCGCGAGCTGTTCGGCGACGACGCTGGGCGGGCCATCGCGCAGCGGATCGACCACCGCGTCGACGGCCTCCCCGGCCTCGAGGGGTTGCGCCTCGTCGAGCGGGCGGTCGACCACTACACGGCCGGCGCGCCAGATGCCCCCGGGCGGCCGCCGGTTAGGCGGGTACCGCTCGCAGCGTGAGGACGGCCATGTCGTCGGTGGGATCGTCGTCGACGAAGGCCACCGCCTCGGACTCGATGAGGTTGGCCAGGTCGGTGGCCGACATTCCCTTGCCCTGGTAGAGGGCCTTCACCACACCCTCCTCGCCAAAGGCTCGGGTACGGCCCCGGCGGCGATCGATGAGACCGTCGGTGTAGCAGACCAGCACCTCGCCGGGATCGAGGTGGACCACGGTGTCGGTGAGGCTGACCTCGTCGGTGACACCCAGCAGGGTGCCGGGCACGCCCACGGGCTCGACCCGGCCAACGGACCGACCGACGAGCGGGAGCGGATGGCCGCCCGAGCACACGATGAGGTCGACACCCCGGGAGGTCGGCTGAGCGGTCCCCACCAGCACCGTGCAGAAGCGCGGGCTGACCGGCACGCGGGCGTCGTCGGTGTTCGACCATTCGGCGGTGTGCCGCAACAGCATCTGGTTGAGGCGCGCCAGGATCGCCGACGGCATGACCCCGGCCATGGCCGACGAGCGGATCGTGTGCCGCACCAATCCGGTCGTGGCCGCAGCCTCGACGCCGTGACCACACACGTCGCCCACTGCGAAGATCCACCAGTTGGCGTCGGCCTGGAAGGCGTCGTAGAAGTCGCCGCCGACGTCGAGCCCGCGTCCCGCCGCCCGGTAGCGGGCACCCAGCTCGATCCCGGGGATCTCGGGGAGGCTCCCCGGCAGGAGGCTGTCCTGCAGGGCGCGTGCCACCACCGACTGCTGGTCGAAGAGCCGGGCGTTGTCGACGATCACCGCGGCGCGCGCCGCCACGGACTCGGCGAGCTCGATGTCGTCGGCGTCGAAGGCGCGCCCAGCACGGTTGCCGAACCCGATCGCACCCAGCAGACGGCCTCGGGCCCGCAGCGGGAAGATCGCAAAGGCGTCGACGCCCACGTCGTCCAGGGCACGATGGTTGTCACCGTCGGGGAACAGCGGCCGCAGCGCCTGCCCGGCTTGAGACCCACGGATTATGGGGCGGCCTGCCCGGAGGGCCTCGTCCACCTGCCCCACCTGTTCGGGATCACGGGGGATCCGGTCGAGCAACCGGCGCAGGGTCGCTACCTGGGCGGGATCAACGTGCGCGGCGCCGACGACGGGCTGCGGGTTGGTCGTCGACTCGACCAACCGGACGACGCACCAGTCGGCGATCCGCGGGACGGCGAATCCCGCCAGCTCGGTGAGCGTCGCGTCCAACCTGAGGGTGCTCGAGAGCGCACCGCTCAGCTGATCGAGGAACCGCAGCCGCTGCTGGTCCCGTTCCGCAGCCACCGCCAGGCGGGCCCGATCGAGCGCCAGCGCACAATGCGTGGCGACGTCCTGGAGCAGCTGGGGGTCGCTGTTCCTCAGCCGGCGTTCGTCCTCGAAGCCGATGCCCAGGATCCCGAACGGCTGCCCCTCGGCGTCGCGCAACGGAACCACGCGGAAGGCGTCGGCGTAGAACGCCTCGGGCGCGTCGAGCTGCGGGTAGCGACGCCGGCGCTCCGCGGGGCTCGCGATCGTCACCGCCCGGCCGGACCGCATCACCTCGGCAGCGGGCAGCGGCGAACCGCGCGGGATGCGGCCGAACCGGGCCAGCAGGACGTCCTCGGCGACGCCCGAGGCGCCCGCGACGACCAGCTCGTCTTCGTTGGACAGCACATACACCACGCCGGTGATCCCCCCCAGCAGGGGAACGCCCTCGTCGAGCATCGCCCGCACGATCTCGTCGGGATGGCGCAGCCGGTTGAACCCTTCGACGAGCCGGGCTGTCCGCGCCGCGGCACCGACGGAGCGGGTGGCGTCGACCAGCACGCCCGAGGCCCCCGTGACGCCCTGTGCCCCACCGACCGCTTGGACCCGGAGCACCGCCCAGCGGTCGCCGGTGCGCAACCGCAACGGTTCCTCGCGGGCCTCGTCCCCGGCCTTGCCGGCGAGAACTGCCCGCACCGCGTCGGTGGCGGTGGCGCGATCGTCGGGATGGAGCAGCTCCAGCCACCCGTCTGCCAGGAACGCCGCCTCGTCGGCCTCCGGGCGGGACGCGCCGCCGAGTCGTGCCTGCCGGCATTGGCCGGCCCCATCCCACGTGAGCAGTACGGCCAGCGCCCCTGACGGCAGCCTGCCGCCGTCAGGGTCGGGCGCCGCCGCCGATCTCGGCGCGGCGACCGCGAGCGGCTCCCGCGACACGGAAGCCAGACCGATGTTGATCTCGGGCGGACCGGGGGGATTGGGCCGAACAGTCATGCGGTGGTGGAAGTGTCGCACCGCTAGCAAATCCCCGCACCGGCAGCGGTATCACTGGCACGGAGAGCGCCAGCAAGACCGCCATGGGTGCGCCAGACTGGCGCCATGGCCCCGACGCGCTTCTCGCCCGGGCGATCGGACGGCACGGCGCTCGCGTCCGATGTCCTCCAGTACGGCCCCGGTCTGCCGCCTGAAACCGAGCTCAAGTTGCTCGGACACGTCGACGGACGACGGATCCTCGACCTCGGGTGCGGCGCCGGCGCCGGCGCCGTGGCGCTGGCCAAGGCGGGTGCCCGGGTGATCGCCGTCGACGAGGACCTCGCCAACGTGGGCACGGCCCGGGAGAACGCCGAGCGCGAGGGCGTGAAGATCGAGACCCACCACGGCCCGCTGCCCGAGCTGGCCTTCGTGCGGGCCGACACGATCGACGCGGCCGTGTCGGTG
Source organism: uncultured bacterium (assembly GCA_963717085.1). Lineage (GTDB taxonomy): Bacteria > Actinomycetota > Acidimicrobiia > Acidimicrobiales > VFJN01 > DASQUK01. The sequence goes on along the minus strand of CAVQVM010000024.1, from coordinate 90,020 downwards.
TACGGCCTCGCGACCGCCGACGATCTCGACCGGATCTTCCGGCAGGTCCACCGCGTGCTCAAGCCCGAGCGGCCGTTGGTGTTCTCGCTGCCCCATCCGGCGTTCACGCTCCTCGACCCCGACGGCGGCGAGCCGGTGCTGCGCCGGACGTGGTGGGATTCGAGCCCGGTGGCCTGGTCGGTGGCCGCCGGCGGCGACGAGCCCGACCGCGCCCGCACGCTCAGCGGGCTGTTCGCGAGCCTCGGACGGGCCAACTTCCGGGTGGACGCGCTGGCGGAGCCGGAGCCCGACCGGGCCGCCGCCGGCGATGGCTGGTCCGACGCCATGCGTTGGGTCCCGCCGACGCTGATCGTCCGGGCCCGCAAGGTCGCCTGACCCACGACGACGTGCGGCCGCTGATGCCCGGCGGCCTACGGCCGGCGCCGGCGCCGCCGGCCGTCCCACCACGCCAGCAACCGCCGTTCCGCCTCGGCCTGCCCCAGCGGGCCCTCGTCGAGGCGGGCCTCGAGCAGCATGGAGAGCGCCTCGCCCACGATGGGGCCCGGCTTGATTCCGAGTAGCTCCATGACCCGGTTGCCGTCGATATCGGGGCGGATGCGGCCGAGCTCCTCGCGCTCGCGGAGCTCGGCGATCCGGGCCTCGAGGTCGTCCATCCGCTTGGCCAGCATGCGCGCGCGCTGCTCGTTGCGTGTGGTGCAGTCGCTACGGGTCAGCTCGTTGAGGTCGTCGACGAGCGACCCCGCGTCGCGGGCGTAGCGCCGCACGGCGGCGTCGGTCCACACGTCGTCGCGGTAGCCGTGGAACCGCAGGTGCAGAAATACGAGCCGCGACACGTCCTCGACGATCTCGTTGGAGAACCGCATGGCCCGGAGGCGGTCGCGGGCCATCCGGGCGCCCACGACCTCGTGATGGTGGAAGCTGACGCCGCGGGGCCCGATCGACCGGGTCTTGGGCTTGCCGATGTCGTGGAGGAGCGCCGCGAGCCGAACGACCAGCCGGGGTGACGTCTTGGCCATCACCGCGATGGTGTGCGTCAGCACGTCCTTGTGGCGGTGGATCGGGTCCTGCTCCAGTCTCAGCGCCCGGAGCTCGGGCAGGAACTCGTCGGCCAACTCGGTGTCGACCAGGAACCACAGACCGGCACTCGGATCGGCCACCACCAGCAGCTTCGACAGCTCGTCACGGACCCGCTCGGCCGACACGATCTCCAGCCGGCTACGCAGCTTCCGAACGGCGGTGACCAGCGCCGGGTCGGGCGCCAGCCCGTAGCCGGCGATGAACCGGCCCGCCCGCAGCATCCGAAGCGGATCGTCGGAGAAGGACACCTCGGGGGCCAGCGGCGTGCGCAGCACACCCTCCGCCAGGTCGGCCACGCCGCCGAACGGATCGATCAGCTCGACGTCGGGCAGGCGCAGCGCCATGGCGTTGATCGTGAAGTCGCGGCGAGACAGGTCGTGCTCGATGTCGTCGGCGTAGACGACGTGCGGCTTGCGGGAGTCCTCGCGGTACGCCTCGGCGCGGTGGGTGGTGACCTCGAACGTCACGCCCCCCTTGCGCGCGCCGATGGTGCCGAACGCCCGGCCCTGCGTCCACGTCGTGTCGGCCCAACCCTCGAGCAGCGTCAGTGTTTGCTCCGGCCGGGCGTCGGTCGTGAGGTCGAGGTCGGCACCATCGTGCACGCGATCGAGGACCACGTCGCGCACGATCCCACCCACGAGGTAGATCTGGTGGCCCGCGGCAGCGAAGCACTCGGCCAGGGGCCGGACGTCGTCGAGGATGGGCTGCAGCCGCTCGGGGATCACGTGGCGCGAGGGTAGGCGGTGGTCAGGGGGCGTCGGCCTGGTGTTGCCACGCCCTCGTGTGCGCGACCGCCGCCGCGTCCACCACCTCGCGACCCGGCCCGCCCGAGGTCGGCGCCTCGGGGCGCAGCCGATCGCCGGCGAGTGCGACGAGGACGGCGGCGGTCGAGTCGCGCAGTGCCTCCAGGTCGTAGCCGCCCTCGAGGAACACCAGCCGCCGGCCCGGAGGCACCAACCCCAACAGGTCGGCGGTGACGTCGGCGTAGTCCCCGGACGTCAGGCCGAGATCCGTGAGCGGGTCGCGCCGGTGCGCGTCGAAGCCGGCCGACACCAGGAGCCACGCAGGGCGAAAGTCCTCGGCCAGCGGCACCACGACGTCGGCCACGGCGGCCCTGAAGACGTCGCCGGTGGCGCCGGGCGGCACGGGCACGTTGGCCGTGGTGCCCTGCCCCTCGTCCGCCCCGGTCTCGAGCACCGACCCGGTACCCGGGTAGAGCGGGTGCTGGTGGATGGATACGTAGGCGACCCGGGGATCGTCGTAGAAGGTCGCCTGGGTGCCGTTGCCGTGGTGGGCGTCGTAGTCGACGACGAGGACACGCTCGCCCCGCCCCGCGAGGGCCGCCGCCGCCACGGCGACGTTGTTGAACAGGCAGAAGCCCATGGCGCGGCTCGCGAGCGCATGGTGACCCGGGGGGCGCACGGCGCAGAACGCCGCAGTGAACTCGCCGGCATCGAGGCGCGCGATGACGCTGGGCCCGGCGCCGGCGGCGAGCAGCGCGGCGTCCCAGGAGGCGGCCGCGGCTCGGGTGTCCGGGTCGAGCCGCCCTCCCCCGCTGCGGCAGAACTGCTCGAGCGCCTCGACGTAGGCGCCGTCGTGGACGAGCTCGACCTCCGCCTTGGTGGCCGGCCGGGGCGCGACGGCCACCAGCTCGTCGCCGAGCCCGGCGCGGTCGAGGCCATCGTGCACGGCCCGCAGGCGCTCCGGGCGCTCGGGGTGACCGAGTCCCGCGTCGTGGGCCAAGTACTGCGGATGGGTGACGAAGGCGATCGACATCCGCGGATGACGGTAACGGGTATCGCCGGGTTGCCTACCCTCTGGGGAGTATGAGTGTCTTGCGGGCGCCAACGATCGGTGTGGCGCGGCTCCGGATCCGAACCTGGCACGCCGACCACCACGTTGCCCACGTCGCGCCCGCGGCCGACGGGTCCGGCCCCCTCACGACGGAGGAGATCCGTCGCTGCATCGCGGCGCTCCGGCGCGAGGGGTACCGAGGTGCGGTCACCGCCGCCATGAGCCGGGCCGACCAGCCGCCGTTCCTCGAGGCCGGATTCGTGCCGGCCGAGCGCTTGCACCTGCTCGTCCACTCCCTCGGCGACCTTCCGAGCCCGGTCCTGGCGGCGCCGGCACACATACGCCGGGGCCGGAGGCGTGAGCTGGACGACCTGTTGGCCGTCGACCACGCCGCGTTCAGCGGGATGTGGCGACTCGACCGAGTCGGGCTCGACGAGGCCCTGAGCGCGACGCCGACCGTCCACCTGCGTGTCGCCCGCGACGCCGGAGGAACGATCGGGTACGCCATCTGTGGGCGCGCCGCGCACGGTGGCTACGTGCAGCGCCTCGCGGTGCATCCCCGCGCCCAGGGCGTAGGCGTCGGTGGCACTCTGCTCCTCGACGGCCTGCGTTGGCTGCGGCGCTGGGGTGCCCGCGACGCGCTCGTCAACACGCAGGAAGGCAACGACCGGTCCCTCCGGCTCTACCAGCGCGTGGGGTTCGTGCTCCAGCCCGACGGGCTCACCGTCCTTCGGCTCGATCTCGGTGGCGTCCCGTGAAGCGGCTTCCCGGCGTCGGCTTCCTCCGCGCCGTCGCCGCCGTCGTCCCGGCAGCCTTCGTCGCACTCTCCTCGGTCGGATCCGGGCCGGTCGGCGCCGTTCCCCTCCAGGCGGCACCCTCGATCGAGCTGGAGGACCAGACGACCTGGGTGCACAGCGGCGACCGGTTCGAGGTGACTGCGCGCGTCACCGGGGCGCCCGCTGGGTCGGCCCTCCGGCTGGTGGTGCATGACCGACTCGAGTCACGGTCCGGGTTCCGCGACACGCTCGACGGCGACCTGGGAGGGGTTGAGGAAACGTTGCCGGCGGAACCGCTGGCGGCGTCGGGCGCGGGGCCCGGGACCTTCTCGACCGGGTTCGTCGTCGGCGGCGCTGGCCCGGGCCTCGAAGGTCGCGGCGTGTATCCGGTCGAGGTGCAGCTGGTCGACCCCCAGGACAACGTCCTGGCCACCCCGGTGGTCACGTACCTCATGTACCTGTTCGAGCCCGACGGTCCGTCGTTCGTCCCCTTGGCGGTCGCCGTGATCGTCGATGTCGGCGGCGCGCCGATCCTGCAGCCCGATGGATCCATCCGCCCCACCCACGCCACCGTGCAGCGAGCGCAGGAACGGGCCGACCTGGTGGCCGCCGCACCCGAGGTCCCGTTCACGCTGGCACCCCAACCCGAGACGCTCGACGGGCTAGTCGACGCCCGCGGTGCCGGTGGGGCGGCGGTGGCGAGCCTGGTGGAGGCCACCGGCGACAGGCCGGTGCTCGGCCGCCCGTACACCGACGTCGACCTCGAGGCCCTGCAGGAAAGTGGGCTGTCGAACGAGGCCAACGAGCAGGTCGACGCCGGAGCCGGCGCCGTTCGCCGCCTCTTCCGACGCGAGCCGGCTCCGGGCATCTGGCTGTCGGGACCCACCCTCGGTAGCGACGCCGCCAACGAGGCCGTCGACCTCGGGTTCGACCGGGCGATCGTTCCTCCCAGCGCCGTCGAGACGAGCGCAGTACCGGACGCACCGGTGACGCTGGACGACGGTGGCCCACGCGCCATGGTCAGCGACCCCGAGCTGGCCGCCCACCTGCGGGGCGACGACGACGTCGTCGACGCGCAACGCTTCCTCGCCGAGCTGACGATCATGTGGTTCGAGCGTCCCGCCATCCCCCGCGCCGTCGCCGTCCGTGTCCCGGGTGACACCGACATCGACGCTTCCACAGTGGCCCGGGCGCTCAACGGCCTGTCCGACGGCCAGGCCGTGCAGGCCGTGACGACCGATCAGCTCTTCGACGTGCCGCCCGACGCCAGCGGGCCGGCAACGGTCTCGCTCGTCGATCACGAGGTCACCGACGAGCTCGGCGGCATTGCCGCACCGCTCCGCCGGGCCCGCCGGGGTGTGAGCGGCGTCGCCGGGACGGTCGCTTCGGCTGACGGGGGATCGTTGACCCGCTCCCTGCTCCTCGCCACCGGGACCGCCACGCCCGAGCCCCAGCGCCCCGCCTACGTCGAACGCGTCAACGCCGAGCTGGGGTCGCTGAGCGGCGCCGTGGTCCTGCCCGACCAGTTCCGCATCACCCTCACTTCCCGGACCAGCACGATCCCCGTCAACATCACCAACAACCTGAACCAGCCGCTGAAGGTGCGGATCGAGTTCGACAGCGGCCAGCTGGAGTTCCTCGACGGTGACGTCGTCAACCGCGAGCTCCCGCCTGGCGTCACCCGGTTGGACGTCCGCGTGCGTGCCCTGACGTCGGGGGCGTTCCCCATGGGCATCACGGTGAGGAGCCCCGACAGCTCCATCGAGTTGGACCAGACGACGTTCGACATCCGGTCCACCGCGGTCACGGGCGTGGGCCTGGTGCTGTCCATCGGCGCCGGGCTGTTCCTGGCGGTGTGGTGGGCCCGCCATTGGCGGGGCTCCCGGCGATCGCGTCACCTGGTGCCGTCGGGCGCGGCGCCGGCGTCACCGGCCACCGCGGTCGCAGGCTCGGCGCAGCCAGACGTCACGACCGACGGGTCCGAGCAGCCGGTCGGCTCCGGGAGCTACCGGCCGGCGCACCTGGCCGGCGGTCGACCCCGCCGCAGCTGACGTCACCGGGCCGGCGGTCGACCCCGCCGCAGTGACACCGGGGCAGATGTCGCTCCCGCGCATTAGGGTCGCCCGCCATGAGCGAGCGTCCGCAATGCAGCGAGCCCTGGGCCCGAGCGGCCCGTCGCCGCAGGCGACAAGAGCGGATATCAACACGCCGGAGCCTGAGCGGCCCGCTGCGGAGCAGCAAGAGCGGGAAATAATGCCTGTGCGAATCGTCACCGACTCGGCCGCCGATCTCGACGCCGCCGAGGCGAAGGACCTCGGGGTCGAGGTGGTGCCGCTGTCGATCCGCTTCGGGTCGGTCGAATACACCGACGGCGTCGACCTATCCGTCGAGCAGTTCTACGACAAGTTGGAGTCGTCCGACGAGCTGCCCGAAACGGCCGCTCCGTCGCCCGGGGCATTCGAGGCCGCGTTCCGCCGCCAGGCGGAGGCGGGCGCCGACGCCGTCGTATGCATCAACCTGTCCTCCGGCCTGTCGGCAACCATGCAGGCTGCGCAGAACGGCGCCAAGGCGCTGGAGGGCAGCGTCGACGTGCGCGTCGTCGACTCCCGTTCGATCACCTCGGGCCTCGCCACCCAGGTGCGCCGGGCCGCGCTGGCGGCGGCCGACGGAGCGGACGCCGATGCGGTCGAGTCGATGGTCCACGACCTGTCGGCCCGCACGCATGTCATCGGTGCACTCGACACCCTCGACAACCTTCGCAAGGGTGGGCGCATCGGCGGGGCCCAGGCGCTGCTCGGATCCCTGCTCGCCATCAAGCCGCTGCTGGACATCTCGACCGGCGAAGTGGCGGAGGCGGGCAGGGCCCGCACCCGTCGCAAGGCGTTGCAGGTGCTGCGCGACAAGGTCTTCGAGCGCCCGACCGTGGAGGAGCTCACCATCGCCCACGGCATGGCCCCCGACCTCGACGAGATGCGCGACCTGCTCGGCCCCCGCTACCCGGCCGAGCAGATCCGGGTGACCGTGATCGGTGCCACCATCGGCACCCACGCAGGTCCCCGAGTCATGGGCCTCACCTGGCTGGATCCCGCGTGATCGAGGCCCTGGGGTGTGCGCCACGGGGCCTCGTGACGGCGTCCGGCTGAGGCTCCTACCCGGCCCGTCGCCCATCCGCCCGGCTGGCGGCGGCGCCCCATCGCCGACGCGAAAGCACGGGAACTCGTTGACTACGGTGGGCGCACCGTGGCACTGACCCCTCCGCCAACCGGCCCGTCGCCCGCCGCCGGCCTGGTAGCCGGCGCGCTCCTGGGCGGTCGGTACCGGCTGGACGAGCAGCTCGCGTCAGGTGGGATGGCACAGGTGTGGCTGGGCACCGACGAGGTGTTGCGGCGCGCCATCGCCGTGAAGATCCTCCACCAGCACCTGGCCGACGACGAGACGTTCGTGGCCCGGTTCCGCCACGAGGCGATCGCCGTCGCTCGCCTTTCGCATCCGGCGATCGTCAGCGTCTACGACACGTGCAGCGACGATGGCGTCGAGGCCATCGTCATGGAGCTCGTGCGGGGTCGCACGCTGCGCCAACGGCTCGACGAGGGACCTGTCGACCCCTGGCTGGCCGCCAACATCGCGGCCCAGGTGTGCGGCGCGCTGGCGGTTGCCCACGCCGCCGGGCTCGTGCACCGCGACATCAAGCCCGCCAACATCCTGCTGTCCGAGGACGGCCGCGTGAAGGTCGGCGACTTCGGCATCGCCAAGGCGGCGGAATCCGCCGACCTGACCCAGGAGGGGTCGTTCCTGGGGACGGCCAAGTACCTCGCGCCCGAACAGGTCGAGGCCGGCCCGGTCGATGGCCGCACCGACCTCTACGGCGTCGGCGTGGTGCTCTACGAGATGCTGTGCGGACGGGTCCCGTTCGAGGGCGATTCCTCGTCGTCCACCGCGCTCGCCCGGCTCCACAGTGACCCCCAGCGGCCCCGCCTCGTGAGGCCCGGCATTCCCCGCGAGCTCGAGGCCATCACCATGCGGCTATTGGCGCGCTCGCCCGACGACCGCTACCCGACCGCCACCGAGGCGCGGGCTGCGCTCCTGGGCGCGGGCGCCAACGACGGTCCGACGTCCGGCGACGCGACGGTCGTCGAGGCGGGCCCGACCCGGGCCGGCGCGCGATCGGTCGCGACCGCGGGCGCAACCGGCTACCTGCCGCCGCCGCCCACCACCCCACCCACGCCGCTGGGAACTCCGGCGGTCGAGGGCCCGGGCGCGCCTGTCCGGTTCGCGGAGACCGAGCGTCGCTGGCTGGTCCCCACGCTGCTGGTCGTGCTGGTGGCGGTGGCGTTGGGCGTCGCCGGCCTGCTCATCCAGGGATCGGGTACCAACCTCTTCGGCAACCCCGACAGCGAGTCCGACACCTCCGAGCCACCCGCGCCGGCCGACGAGTTCGTCCCCATCGCCCGGACGATCGACTTCGACCCGGCGGGTGGCGACGGCGAGCATTCGCAGGAGGCGGAGCGGGGCGACGCGATCGACGGCGACCAGAACACGTCGTGGAGCACCGAGGACTACACGTCCCCGGACTGGGGACGCCTGGGAAAGCCCGGCGTCGGCCTGATCCTCGAGCTGCAAGAGTCGACCGAGGTCCACGGGCTCCAGTTCGAAACGCCGTCCGTCGGATGGCAGGCCGAGGTGTACGTGGCCGAGAGCGACCCGGACAGCCTCGAGGGCTGGGGCGATCCCGTGGCCACATTCGAGGAGAGCGACAGCGGTACCAACACGGTGACGTTCGACGAGACCGGCGGCGCCGTGCTGCTGTGGTTCACCCGTGCCGGCGACGATGGGCAGGTCACAGTCACCGAGGTGCGCCTGGAGCGCTGATCTACTGTTCCGGGCATCGCGCGAGACCCTTCCGACGCCGACGATCGTTCGCTCGTGGCGGCCGCCCAGGCGGGCGACCGCGACGCCCTCGAGACCCTGCTGCGCCGCCACCACGATCGGCTGTGGGCGCTCTGTCGGCGACTGACCGGGAACCACGCGGACGCCGAGGATGCGCTGCAGGACGCCCTGATCGCCATCGCGCGCGGCATCGGCCGGTACGACGGCCGCGCCGCGTTCACGACGTGGTCGTACCGCGTGGCCACCAACGCCTGCCTCGACGAGCTGCGGCGGCGCCGGCGGCGTCCGATCCCGGATACTCCCGGGACGGTGGCGGCGCCGTCACCGGACGGCCCCGGCGGTGCGGTCTCCGCTCCCCCGGCTCCGGCCGCGGTCGAGGCCGTCGCCGACCGCCTGGACATCGACGCGGCCCTCGCCCTGCTGCCACAGGACTTCCGCGCCGCCGTCGTGCTGCGCGACCTGTGTGACCTCGACTACGCGGAGATCGCACGCGTGCTCGGCATCCCGCCCGGCACGGTCAGGTCCCGGATCGCCCGGGGCCGAAGCCAACTGGCCGACCTGCTCGGGAACCCGACCGACGAGCAGAACCGTCCAAGCACGAGATCATGACGGCTCCCCGCGACCCCGACGACCTGGCGTCTGCGCTGCTGGACGGCCTCCTCACCGACGACGAGGCGGCGGTGGCCCGGCGCGATCCAGCGGTGCTGGCTCGGCTGGCCGAGCTGGCGGCGGTGCACGAGGCGGTGAGGCGGGCGCCTGCGGGGCCCGACCCTGTCGCCCGCGAGCGGGGCCTGGCCGCGGCGCTCGCGGCCTTCGAGGCGGGCGAGAATGCCGCCGAGCAACGCTGGGCCGGCGCCGTCGGGAGCACGGTCGGCGCCGGCGACCGCCGCCGCCCGGCGAAGCGGCCCGCAGCCCGGCGCGCCGGAACCCCTAGGCGGCCTAGGGCCACGGCGGGCCGTCGCTGGCTCACGGCCGCCGCTGTCGTGCTGGCCGTCGTGGGCTTGGGCGTCCTGGCCAGCAACTGGGATGCCGGCAGCGACGACGCCGACAACGCTGCCCAGGGGGGCGAAACCACCCGCGACAGCGACGACGCTGGTGGTGGGTCGGGCAGCGCGACGGCCGAGGAGCGCGAGACCACCGAGCAGGGGGCCGCACCGACGGTCGCGCCGGGCGGGGTCGTGGACCTCGGGGACGTCGACTCCTCGCAGGCGTTGGCCGAGCGCGCGCGGTCGGCCCTGGCGGCCGGGTCCTCGAGCCCCCCGAGCGAGGCAGCCGGCGGTCAGGACGCTGCCCAAGAAGGCGCTGGCGGTGACGCGCTGCGTTCCCAGTGCGCCGACGCTGCCGGCGCCGCACGCCTCCCGGCGACTGGCGAGACGATCGTGCTCGAGGCTCGCGCCACGCTCGACGGTGACTCGGTCGATGTCTGGGTGCTCGCTGCGAACGGCAAGGAACGGGTGGTCGCCGTCGACGCGACCTGCGAGGTCGTCGTCGACCGGTCGCTCGACTGAGCGGCACTGGGACCCGTCCGGCCCGGCCAACGGACCGTCCGCCGGCCGACCCGCGACCCTGAGCGATCCGGCGAGGCCCCCCAACTAGGCTGCCCGCATGGCTCAGGTCGGCTCATCCGTCCAGCACAACCGCGACACCGCCAGCCCGGCACCGGCGTCGGGCGACTGGGCGGCACAGGCGGCAGACACCATCGAGCGGGCGGTCGAAACTGTCCGGGACCGCACCACCGGACCGGCCATCACCGTCGCGCGGGCCGTGGTTTACGGGACCTTCGCTGTGATCGTGGGGCTGGCGGCCCTGGTGTTGGCAACGATCGCTGCCGTCCGCCTCATCGACAACTACCTGCCGGACGCCGTCTTCGGTGAGGAGCACACCTGGGCGACGTACCTCATAATCGGCCTGGTGTACGTGATCGCCGGCGGGGTCCTGTGGGCCCGCCGCTACGGCGCGGGCCTGGAAGATAGACCCGCCTGACGGCGTTGACGCAGCCGAGGCTCGTCCGAGCCGACAACTCGCTTCCACCGAGGACACATGAGCACCCGCAAGGTCATCGTCATCGGATCCGGTCCCGCCGGACTCACGGCCGCCGTCTACGCCGCCCGCGCCAACCTCGAGCCGCTGGTGCTCGAGGGGGAACCCTCGTCCACCAGCGACCAGCCCGGTGGGCAGCTCATGATGACGACCGAGGTCGAGAACTATCCGGGGTTTCCCGAGGGGATCATGGGGCCCGAGCTCATGATCCGTTTCCGGGAGCAGGCGGCACGCTTCGGCGCCGACATCCGCACCGAGAGGGCCTCCCGCGTCGATCTTTCCGCCCGCCCGTTCGGCGTATGGGTGGGTGACCCCGATGCCGGCGAGCCGACTTATCAGGCCGAGGCACTGATCATCTCCACCGGCGCCCAGTCGCTCATGCTGGGTCTCGATGGCGAGACCGAGTTGGTGGGCCACGGCGTGTCAACGTGCGCGACCTGTGACGGCTTCTTCTTCCGGGGGGACGACATCGCCGTGGTAGGCGGTGGCGACTCCGCCCTCGAAGAGGCCATCTTCCTCACGAAGTTCGCCCGGTCGGTGACGATCGTCCACCGCCGGGACCAGCTACGGGCGTCGAAGATCATGCAGGAACGTGCGTTCGCCAACGAGAAGATCCGGTTCCTGTGGAATCACGTCGTCGACGGCATCGAGGGCGACACCAAGCTCTCGGCGATCACCGTGCGAAACGTGCTCACCGATGAGCAGACATCCCTCCCGGTAGCGGGCCTGTTCGTGGCGATCGGGCACAAGCCCAACACCGACCTGTTCAAGGGCCAGCTCGAGATGGAGGAATCCGGATACCTCGTGACGGGGCTGGGTCACGGTGCCACGTCGACCAACGTCGAGGGCGTGTTCGCCAGCGGCGATGTCCAGGACCACGTCTACCGCCAGGCGATCACCGCCGCTGGCACGGGTTGCGAGGCCGCGATCGATGCCGAACGGTGGCTCGAGGCCCAGGGGCACTAGTGGGCGCGAGCACCCACTAGTCGACCCCCGGGAGGGGAGGGAACAACCCTGGCACGGGCGCTGTTCACGTCGTTGGTTCTTGATATCCGCCAGTCACACCGAAGGAAGGTCACCTCGACATGGTTGAAGGCATAACCACCCTGACCGACGCCACGTTCGACGAGACGATCGGCGCCGCGTCCGAGGCGGTGGTCGTCGACTTCTGGGCCGAGTGGTGCGGACCTTGCAAGATGATCGCCCCGATCCTCGACGAGATCGCGGGCGAGCACGCGGGCAAGCTCAGCATCGCCAAGCTGAACGTCGACGAGAATCCAGACGTCGCCCGCCGCTACGACGTCATGAGCATCCCCACGCTCATCGTCTTCAAGGACGGCGCCCCACAAAAGCGCCTGGTGGGGGCCAAGGGTAAGGGTCAGCTGCTGGCTGAGCTGGGTGAGTTCCTGCCCTGAACCTATACAAGAGAGGTAATCCACAACCTGTGTGCAAGGCTGTGGATTGACTCGACCCTGACTTGAGGACCTCCGATCCTCAGGTTGGGGTTGAGTGTTTTTCGGGAACTTTGCGTGTCAGTGGGACCCGGCCATCACCCGATAGATGCGTTCGAGGTCCTCGAGGTCGGCAAACTCGATGACGACCCGGCCGCGCTTGGGCCCGACATTGATCGATACCCGCGTGTCGAGCTGTTCGGCCAGCAGTTCTTCGAGCTCGAGCAGACCCGGTGTGCGCAGCTTCGTCCGCCCGGCAGACGACCCGGTGGACCCGCTCGATGAACCGGCCCGGCCGTTGCGCTGACGGACGGCCTCCTCGGTGTCCCGCACCGACAGCCCGTCGGTAGCCACGCGCCGCGCCAACGACTCCTGGAACGCCCGGTCGGGTGTGCCCAGCAGCGCCTTGGCGTGGCCCGCCGACACCCGGCCCTCGGCGACGAGCCGTTGCACCTGCGGCGGCAGCTGGAAGAGCCTCAGCAGGTTGGCGATCGCCGAGCGGCTCTTCCCGACCTTGTGGGCGACCTCCTCCTGGGTCAGGTCGAAGTCCTCGACCAGTTGCTGGTAGGCGGCCGCCTCTTCGAGCGGGTTCAGGTCGTCGCGGTGCAGGTTCTCGACCAGAGCGTGCTGGAGCGTGAGCTCGTCGTTCACCTGACGCACGATGACGGGGAGGAACTGGAGCCCGGCCCGCTTGGCCGCACGCCAGCGGCGTTCGCCGGCGATGATGGCGTAGCGGTCGTCGCTCACCTGGCGGACCAGGATCGGCTGCAACACGCCCAGCTCGCGGATCGAGGCGGTGAGCCCCGCCAGCGTCTCCTCGTCGAAGCGGTTGCGCGGCTGGTAGGGGTTCGGGTCGATCTGGTTGATCGAGACCTCTTCGATCGTTGGACGACTTGCCAGGCGCGCGGCCGAGGACGGTGCGACGTCCGACGGGATGAGTGCGCCGAGGCCCTTACCCAGTCCGCCGCGCCGCTCCACCGCTGACCTCCGTCGCCAAGTTCCGGTACGCGATCGAACCCCTGGAGGTCGGATCGAACGTAATGATGGGCTGGCCGAACGAGGGTGCCTCGCTCAGGCGGACCGTTCGCGGGACGATGCTGTGGCAGACCTTCTCGCCGAAGTGGTCGCGCACCTCGCGCACGACCTGGTCGGCCAACTTGGTCCGGGCGTCGTACATGACGAGGACCATGGCGCTGAGCTCTAGCCCCGGATTGAGATTGCGCTGGACGAGCTGCACGTTACGCAGCAGCTGGCCCAGGCCCTCTAGCGCGTAGTACTCGCACTGGATAGGCACGATCACCTCGCTGGCTGCCGCGAGGCCGTTGACCGTGAGCAGCCCGAGCGAGGGTGGGCAGTCGATCAGCATGTAGTCGTAGTCGTTCCGCACCGCATCCAGCGCCCGGCGCAAGCGCATCTCGCGGCTGAATGCCGGGACCAACTCGATCTCCGCCCCCGCCAGGTCGAGCGCCGCCGGGGCCACGAAGAGGTTTCGGACCGCTGTCCCCTCGACGCAGTCTTCGAGTGGAAGGTCATTCAAGATGACGTCGTACATCGAGGACTGCAGGTCCCGGATGTTGATTCCCAGCCCGGTGCTGGCGTTGCCCTGAGGATCGAGGTCGACGACGAGAACGCGGTAGCCGAGCTCGGCCAGGCACGCACCGAGGTTGACCGCTGTCGTGGTCTTTCCGACACCGCCCTTCTGGTTGGCGATCGCAATGGTGCGGGGGAGCGGTCGCTCGAAGGGCGTCGACGGTAGCGTCGGCACTTCGGCGACTTGAGCTTCCCGCGATGCATGACGACCCGCGTCGTCGAACCTGGTCTCCAGCACGGCCGATGTGGGGATGCCGCCGAGGCCGCTGTCTTGGGTACTCATCGCCGATGCTCCCAGCCGTCGATGCCGGGGCGGACTCGACCCGGCAAGCTGAACGCGGTTGTGGTCCAAGAGGGACTATGTGACCGCCGCCCGATCGGCGCCATCTCGAGGCGAACCACCGGCCACCGGCACATACTTTCGGGCCGCCAGGTCCCGGTCAAGCCTGGTGTTTTCGGCCCCACAGCGGGCGTTTTTTGCGGGCCGCTTCCGCGTCTGTACCACGTGGAACGCGCCCGGTGCGTTGCGTTTCCCGCTCCCCCACTTTGCGATCACGCAGATCTACAACCTCGCGCCTCGGTCTCCTGCGAGATCGGCAGCAGGCCACGGCGGGACCCGAGGCTGCTTGCCACGCGGGCCCGGCGCGCGTTCCACGTGGAACAAGCGTGGGAGCCGAGTGTCGCCGGTGCTGCGTATTCGTGACGAACACCGAGCGACTGTGGCGCCGTGTGGGTGTTCCACGTGGAACAGCGGCACTTGACGAGCGCACGGGACAGGGCGTCGTGCTCTTGGAACCGACGGGTGTTCCACGGGGAACAGCCGTTGCGTTCAGAAGAGGGGCCGTTTGGCCGGGATTCCGGGATTGCGGGCATATCTCGGGGGACAGGGCTCGACCTGATCGAGCGCCTGGTACCGATACCCATCAGTCCAGGCTCGACCTACCGCCAAGCCAAGTCGGGCCAGGCCCGCGGGTACCCACCGGTCGGACGCCTCGGGGGGAGCCCCGGCTTCGCCATCCTCCGGCGGTTCGCTGACCGCCAGCGTTCCGCCCACACGTAGGAATGGCGCCCCACACTCTGCCGTGGTCGCCGGTGCTCCGAAGCCCCGCGCCACCACGAGGTCGAACACCCCACGCAGGTAGTCCCGGTGACCGGCCTCCTCAGCCCGCGCCCAGACAACGACCACATGCTCGGCGAGGTCGAGGTCGCGCACCGCCTCGCGTAGGAAGCCGCATCGCCGTTCGCGGGCATCCAGCAGGACCACCCGGCTCTCCGGCCACGTCCGGGCCAACACCAGTCCGGGCACGCCGCCGCCGCTACCCAGGTCCAGGAACTGCACCGGTGCACGCGCGATTCCCGCCGCGAACCCGGCGGCGTGGTCCACATGCACGCGTACGGAGCCGGGCCCGAGGAAGCCAAGGTCCCGGCTCCGCTCGAGGACCTCGATCAGGCGGGTGTCGTCCACCCGAACTCAGGCGGGGCGGATCACCACTCGGCGAGCCGCCTCCTCGCCTTCGGAGGCCGTGCTTACGCCTTCGATCTCGTTGACCGCGTCGTGGACGACCTTGCGGTCGGCCGAGCCCATCGGATCCAGCGCCTTGGCAACGCCGCTCGCCTTGACCGACTCCGCGACCTCCCGGGCGAAGCGCTCGAGCGCCACCTTGCGGCGGGCGCGATAGCCGGCGACGTCGAGGCGCACCCGCGCATGCGTCTGGCCCACGAAGCGGCGCTGCACCATGCTGCGCACCAACTCCTGGACCGCCTGGAGGGTCACCCCCTTCTGGCCCACCAACAGCCCGAGCTCGGCGCCGTCCACGGAGGCATCGATCGCCTCGTCGTCGCTCAGTGTCACCGTCACGGTGGCGTCGGGCCGGCCGAATGCCGCCAGCAGATCGATGAGGAAGCTCTCGACGGCCTGGCGTTGACCCTCGATGTCGAATTGCGCCGCTGCCGGCGCCTGTGTTGGCTGCGTGCTCTCGCTCACCGCATTCGCTCCCTCTGCTGTCGGGCTACCTCGGCGGCGACGCGAGCGCGTCGAGGCTGCCTGGTGTCCTTCCACCGCCCCTGGCCCGTCGTCACCGGCCACGTCCGCCTGCGCCATCACCACGGAACCATCGCTGGCCCGGTCACCATCGCCCTGTTCGGCCGCCGTGTCCCGACGCTGCCCACGGCCACGACCGTTGCCGCCCGCGCCATCGCCGCGGCCGGCCGATTTCGCCTTGCCCCGATTCCGGTCACCATCGCGGTCCCGCCGGTCGCCACGCCGGCGGTCTCGCCGATCGACCTTTGGACGGGGTGTGGTCGGGCGGACCCGCGCCCGCACCTGCGCCTCCGCCCGCAGGCGCCCGAACAGTCCCTTCTGCGGCTCCTGGACGACCTCGATCTCGGCGTCCTGCTCGTCGACACCCAGCTTGTCGAGGGCCGACTCCACGGCCTCGGAAACGGTCCGACCGGTAGTCACGACCCATTCCACGGCGCTACTTCCTCTTCCTCTTCTTGCGAGAGCGCGGGTGCGGCTTCGGGGCCGGGGTGCCGCCTCCACTGGACGACTTTGCGGCGCCGCCGGCACCGCTCCGGGCCTTGGGCGTCTGCTGCCCCGACTTCTGGTCGCGGGCCCGCCCGTTGCCGCTCGGCGCCTCGGTCGGCGCCTTCTTCGCCGGCGGGCGGCCGCCCTTGGCCCCGTTGCCCTCCGCCTTGCGCGACTCGCGCAACTCGGCCATGGCGCGCTGCGCCTGCCTGCCGACCGACTCCTCGCCTCGATAGAGCGAACGGGTGATGAATGCCTGTTGCCCCACCCGCCACAGCGTCGAGACCAGGAAGTAGATGCCGATGGCCAGGGGGCTGACGAACGCGAAGAACACGTAGAGGAGCGGGCCGATCCGCATCATCAGCCGCTGCTGCTGAGTGACCTCGGCCCCGGCAGTGCGGCCCATGATCTGCTTCTGTTGGTACCAGCTCAGGAACGCTATGACCACGATGAGGAGGAGGTACGGCAGCGCAGTGAGGAAGCCCTGGCTTAGGGCCGCACCCGGTGAAATCGCCAGGTCGACACCCAGCGAGTTCATCTCGTGCTTGCCCAGCAGCGACTGGTAGAGCTCGGCGTCGTGGTGCAGGTACTTGGGACGGAACCCGTCGGTGACCGTGGTCGTTAGACCGAGCTCCTTGGTGTACTCCTGCAAGCCCACGAACTTCGCCTGTTGCGTCAACCCCCGCACGACGTAGAAGAGGATCGAGAACACGGGCGCCTGGATGAGCAGCGGAAGGCACCCGCCCACCGGGTTGATCTCGTGCTCCTTATAGAAGCGCATCAGCTCTTCGTTGAGCTTCTGCCGGTCGTCCTTGTACTGGACCTGCAAGCGGCGGATCTCGGGCTGGAGCCGCTGCATCTCGATCATCGAGCGCGTGCCCTTGAGCGTCAGCGGCGTCGTCACGATCATCACGACGCATGTCAGGAGGGCGATCGCGACTGCATAGCCACCGGGCACGTTGGCATAGAAAAAGTTGAGCATGCCCGAGATGAGCTCAAACAGGCCGTCTAGCATCAGCGGTGCTTTCCTTCAGGAACGGGATCCCACCCGTGTCCCCCCCAGGGGTGGCAGCGGAACAGACGCCGCAATGTCAGCGCCGAGCCGCGTGCCGCGCCATGCCGCTCCAGAGCGTCCAGCGCGTAGTTCGAGCAGGTCGGGACAAATCGACACGGCGACGGCCGCCCGTCCGTCACCCTCTGGTAGAGCCTGACCAACCAGTGCAGCACGCGGGCGATCGGGCTCATGGGTCCGTGCTCCGGGTGGACTCTTGGCACGCTTCACCCAGCGAGCGCCGCAACTCTGCGTACGGCGTGGCCCCGGCCTCGGGGCGGGCGAGTACCAGGTAGGCACCGGCGCTCAACCCGCCACCCTCGCGCTCGACGTCGCGGATCGCCGCGCGCAGGCGGCGCCGGACGCGGTTGCGCTCCACGGCCGTTCCCACCCGCCGTCCAACGCTGTACGCGACCCGTACGTCACCGGCGGCACCAGGCCCCAGCTCGGGAAGGAACAGCACCGTCACTGGATCCCGCCGGGCGCGGCGTCCATCACGTCGGAGCGCGTCGAACGTCGCACGATCGCTGATCCGTCCGATCAGGCCGACAGCCGGACGCGGCCCTTCCGGCGCCGTGCCCGGACGATGGCCTGGCCGGCGCGGGTCCGCATCCGCAGCCGAAAGCCGTGCCGCTTGGCTCGCCTCCGGTTGTTGGGTTGATACGTGCGCTTCACCTTCTGCCTCCTCGAGCACGCGGCCTCCTCGCAGCATCCGCGGGGCCTGCGGCGGGGTGTTGAACTCGTCCGCGACGCGCGGATTCCACGCGCGCCGCTTCGGTGCGCGGACAACGGTAGAGCCCCATCCCCCGAATGCGCCAACCCTGCTGGGTGCGACACCATTCATTCACCTTTGACCGCCCTGGTCGGCCACCATCGACGGTGCTAGCTTTCCCCAACCCACTCCCCTCACCGGAGGGTCAGGCAGCGGAACTGGCGCCTGGTCCATTACCTGACATCGGGTTGTTGTGCAGTCATCCACATGTGTGGATTGCTTGTGGACGACTTCGGCTGCCAGCAGGAAAGGCTCGGGACCGTGATCAGCGACGCGCACCACCTGTGGACGACGTGCGCAGCGCTGCTCCGGGCCCAGGTCTCGGACCTGGTGTGGCACACGGCCTTCGACGGTGTCCGGGCGGTCGACTTCAACGGTGAGGTCCTTACGCTCGGCGTTCCCAGCGCGCTGGCGAAGGAGCGCATCGAGGGCCGCTACCTCGGGCTCGTGCGCGACGCGATGGCCGAGGCGGGTGCGTCCCACGCCGAGCTCCGCCTCCGCATCGATCCCGCCGAACCACCACCGCTGTGGACCGTTCCGACCCCCGACCACGGCCATGTGGCCCAGGTTCCCGACCTCTCCAGGCCCGGCTCCACGGGCGACGGCCAGGCCGGCACGCGATCCTCCAACGGTCCCCTCCGCCCCGCCGACGAACTCGGCGATGAAGAGCTCAATCCCCGCTACACCTTCGAGAACTTCGTCATCGGTGGATCGAACAGCTTCGCCCACGCCGCCGCGCTGTCGGTGGCCGAAACGCCGGCCCGCAAGTTCAACCCGCTGTTCATCTACGGCCACGCCGGGCTCGGCAAGACCCACCTCCTCCAGGCCATCGCCAGCTACGTCAGCCGCAACTACCCAGCGTACCGCGTTCGTTACGCCACGTCGGAGACGTTCCTCAACGAGTTCATCGACTCGATGCATTCGGACAGCCGGGACGCGTTCAAACGCCGTTACCGCGGCATCGACGTGCTGCTGGTCGACGACGTCCAGTTCTTCGAGGGCAAGCAAGAAACCCTCGAGGAGTTCTTCCACACGTTCAACCACCTCCACCAGACCAACCGGCAGATCGTCCTGTCGTCCGACCGGCCACCGGACCAGATCGGCATCGAGGACCGCATGCGGAGCCGCTTCCAACAGGGGCTCATGACCGACATCCAGCCGCCCGCGTTGGAGACGCGAATGGCGATCCTCCTCAAGAAGGCCGAGCTCGAATCGACGCGCATCCCCAACGACGTCCTCGACCTGATCGCCACCAACATCAAGGACAACATCCGGGTGCTCGAGGGTGCGCTCATCCGGGTGTCCGCGTT
This sequence comes from uncultured bacterium, assembly GCA_963717085.1. Classification (GTDB taxonomy): domain Bacteria; phylum Actinomycetota; class Acidimicrobiia; order Acidimicrobiales; family VFJN01; genus DASQUK01. The sequence goes on along the minus strand of CAVQVM010000024.1, from coordinate 70,745 downwards.
CGCAAGCCTCACCCACGAGCCCCTCACCGTCGAGCGCGCCACGCAGGTGTTGGCAGACCTCCTGAGCGAGAACCAGCCACGGCCGATCACACCCCAGCTGATCCTCGAGGAGACCGCCAAGCAGTTCGGCTTCACGGTCGAGGAGATCATCAGCAAGCATCGTCAGCGACCACTCGTGACCGCCCGGCAGATCGCCATGTACGTCATGCGAGAGCTGACCGACCTGTCGTACCCCAACATCGCGCGGGAGTTCGGCGGCCGCGACCACACCACGGTGATCCACGCGGTCGAGAAGATCGGCTCGCTCATGTCCAAGGATCGCCAGATCTACGACCAGGTCACTCGGCTTATGAAGGCCGTCCGTCAAGGTGACTGACGGGCGCCGAACCATCGCCGTGGAGAACCCTCGGGACACGCTGTGGATCGGGACCGTGGGTCGGTGGACGAGGCACTGCCCTTCCCCAGGGGGGTCACGCGCGTGGCCTCCGACCTGTGGGAGCCTGGGGACACAACGGGGACGACAAACGGGCCCCTGACCTGCGGCGACAAGCCATCGTCCACAATCCACAGGCCCTACTACAACTACTGGTTCGAGTACCTACCACGAAGGCAGAGAAAGCGAGCGACGGCGTGAAGTTCCGATGTGAGCGAGACGTTCTCGTCGAAGCCCTCGGCACCGCCGGCCGAGCGACCGCCAGCCGCGGTGGCGCGCTCCCGGTGCTCTCGGGCATTCGCACCGAACTGCAGGGCAACACCCTCACCCTGACCGGCCACGACCTCGAGCTGACCATCGCCGTCGTCATCGGCGATGGGGTGAAGGGGACGACCGATGGCGTCGCGGTCCTGCCGGCACGCCTCACCTCCGACGTCGTGCGGTCGCTCCCGCCCGGCGCGGTCGAGATCGATGTCGACGGGGAGCAGGCGCGGATCACCGCCGGCCGTTCCGAGTTCACGCTGCGCGTGTTCCCGGTCGACGAGTTCCCGCGGCTGCCCGAGACCACCGGTGAAGCCGTGACCCTGGATGCCACTGAATTGGCGGCAGCGCTGCGCCAGGTGGTCCCGGCGGCCTCGAGCGATGATGCCCGCCCCATCCTCACGGGCGTGCTGTTGTCGGCCGAGGCGGGGGGCCTGCGCCTGGTGGCCACCGACTCGTTCCGGCTGGCGGTGCGCGACCTTCCGGGCCAGACCGTGTTGGCCGAGGGTCAATCGGTGCTGGTGCCGTCGAGGGCGCTCAACGACCTGACCAAGGTGCTCGGCGGTGTCGGCGAGCTCACTGTGAGGTTGGGCGAACGCGACGCCGGGTTCGAGGCCGGCGACGTGAGCTTGACGACGATGCTGATCGAGGGTGACTTCCCCAACTACCGGGGCCTCATCCCATCGTCCGCGCCGCCCAACCGGCTGGTCGTCAGCCGCGAGGGCCTGCTCGAAGGGCTTCGCCGTGTGAAGCTGTTGGCACGGGAGGCGACGCCGGTACGGCTGGCGATGTCACCCGAGGGCCTCGACCTGGTGGCGGTCACCCAGGACGTGGGCCAGGCGCACGAATCGCTGGACGCCAAATACGAGGGTACGGAGCTGACGGTGGCGTTCAACCCGGACTACCTGTTGCAGGGCGTCGAGGTGCTCGAGGGCGACGAGGTGCTGGTCGAGACGGTGGACTCGCTGAAACCGGCGCTGGTGCGGAGCCCGGAGCACGACGACTTCCTCTACCTGCTCATGCCTGTGCGCGTGAGCTGACCGGGGCGGGGCACCGAGGCGTGCACGTCCGCACGCTGTGGCTCACCGACTTCCGCAGCTACACATCCATCGAGGTCAACTTGTCGCCCGGGCTGACGGTGTTGGTCGGTGCCAACGGCGAGGGCAAGACCAACCTGCTCGAGGCGCTGGCCTGGCTGGCGACGCTGGTTTCGTTCCGAGGCGCTCCCACGGACGCACTGGTGCGGCGGGGGGCGTCGTTCGCCGTCATTCGGGCGCTCGCGGAACGGGACGGCCGCGAGCTCCTCCTCGAGGCTCAATTGCAGGCGACCGGCCGCAATCGCGTCCTTGTCAACCGCCAATCGCTGCGCCGGGCGCGGGACCTGCTCGGGTCGCTACGCGTCACCGTCTTCACGCCCGACGATTTGGACATCGTCAAGGATGGACCGGGGGAGCGGCGGCATTTTCTCGACGACGCGCTGGTGGCGCTGCATCCGCGGAACGACGCCTTGAGGGCGGAGGTGGACAAGGTGCTCCGGCAGCGCAACGCGCTCCTGCGCCAGGCCGGGGGTCGGCTCGACGAGGCGGCCGCGTTCACGCTCGACGTGTGGGACGCCAAGCTGGCGCAGGCGGGCGAGGCGCTGGCGGCGGCCCGGGCCGCGCTCGTCGATCGCCTGACGCCCCTCTTGTCGTCGACGTACGACGCGCTGGCCCGCGAGCCGGCACAGGTGACGGTCACCTACGACGCCGCGTGGCGGGACCGGGGTCTGGCGGCGGCGCTGGCGGCGGCCCGGGTCGACGATCTGCGGCGCGGCGTGTCCACGGTGGGGCCGCACCGCGACGAGATGGCCTTGAGCCTCGCCGGCAATCCCGCCAGGACGCACGCCAGCCAGGGTGAGCAACGAACGCTGGCGCTTTCGCTGCGGCTGGCGGTGCACCACGTCGTGACCGCGGACACCGGAAGCACGCCGGTCCTGCTGCTCGATGACGTCTTCAGCGAACTGGATCCTGAGCGCAGCCGGGCCCTGGTGGCCACCCTGCCGTCCGGCCAGACCGTGCTGACCACCGCCGGCAACGTCCCACCCGACACCCATCCGGACATCGTGCTGCGGCTCCGGGACGGCGCGGTAACGATCGCAGGCGACACCCAGAACGTGGCGCCCGGCGCGTCGCCGGGTGGTTGACTGTCGCCATGGGTTGGCAGCCCCTCCCCGGCGCGCCGCCGCCGCCAACGCGGCTGGCCGACACGCTGGATCGTGTCCTGGGACGGCTCGGCGCCCCCAGCCGCGCCGGGATCGAGGCGGTTTTCGACCGCTGGCCCGACGTCGTCGGGGAGGGGATGGCCGGCCGCACGCGGCCGGTGGCGATCCACGGCGAGTCACTAGTGGTGGCGTGCGACGAACCGGCACTGGCGACCCACGTGCGGTTCCTCGAGGCGCAGCTCGTTGCCCGCGTCACCGAGCTCGCCGGGTCCCGCCAGATCGCACGGATCGAAGTGCGGGTAGACCGCGGTCGCCGGGGACCACGCCCGCCGCGCCGGGTCCCCAGGCCGGGGTGAGCGCCCCCGCGCAGGTCGCCGTGGACGAGGCCGAAACGGCCCCGGCGGGCGCCCGCGGGATGAGCGGGAATGTCACCCCCCTCTGGTAGACTTGCGTTGTTGTGATTTGCGGCTCTGACCAGGCAAAAGACCACTGGGCGCCGGTCATCCGCCACTAAGAAATCGACCTTGCCGAAAGGGCGCGTCTTGCCGCAGGGAAGCACCTCGTACGGAGCCAAGGACATGCAGGTCCTGGAGGGCCTCGACCCGGTCCGCAAGCGGCCAGGCATGTACATCGGCTCCACCGGTCCGTCCGGTCTCCACCACTTGGTGTGGGAAGTCGTCGACAACTCCGTGGACGAAGCGATGGCCGGTGAAGCCGACCGCATCGACATCACGTTGCTGGCCGACGGTGGCTGTCGCGTGGTCGACAACGGGCGTGGCATCCCCACCGACATCCACCCGATCCACAAGATCTCCGGGGTCGAGATCGCGCTCACCAAGCTCCACGGCGGGGGGAAGTTCGGCGGCGACGGCTACAAGGTCTCCGGCGGGCTCCACGGCGTGGGCGTCTCCGTCGTAAATGCCCTGTCGCGCCGGCTCTTGGTCGAGGTCGACCGCGGCGGCAAGCGCTACACGCAGACCTTCGTCAAGGGGGGCCAGCCGCAGGGCAAGCTCAAGGTGACGGGGGACGCGCCCCGCAACGGCCGCTCCGGTCCCCGCCGGGGCACGACCGTCACCTTCTGGCCCGACGACACGGTGTTCGAGACCGTCGAGTTCTCCGCCCGCACGATCCTCGAGCGCTTGCAGATGATGGCGTTCCTCAACAAGGGCCTGGAGATCCGCTTCCGCGACGAGCGCGAGGGTCACGAGCACGAGCCGGTCGTCTACAAGTACTCGGGCGGCATCATCGATTTCGTCAAGCACGTCAACAAGACCAAGGAGAGCCTGTTCGCCAAGGTCGGTTACTACGCCGACGAAGACGCGACCTCCGAGGTCGAGGTCGCCTTCCAGTGGAACAGCGGGTTCAACACCGACGGCATCCACAGCTTCGCCAACGGCATCAACACGATCGAGGGCGGCACGCACGAAGAAGGGTTCAAGGCGGCGCTCACGACCGCCGTCAACAAGCACGCGCGGGCGAAGCAGCAACTCAGGGAGAAGGACCCGAACCTTGCTGGTGAGGACATCCGCGAGGGCATCACCGCGATCGTCTCCGTGCGGCTGCGCGATCCCCAGTTCGAGGGGCAGACCAAGGCGAAGCTCGGCAACACCGCCATGAAGACGCTCGTGCAGCGTGCCACCAACGAGAAGCTGGGCGACTGGCTCGAGGAAAATCCGACCGAGGCCAACAAGATCGTCCGCAAGGGCATCGCCGCGGCCCAGGCTCGTGCCGCGGCCCGCAAGGCGCGCGACGTCGTGCGCAGCAAGACGCTGCTCGATGGTGCCGGCATGCCCGACAAGCTCAAGGACTGCTCGTCCAAGAACCGCGAGGAGCGCGAGCTGTTCATCGTGGAGGGCGACTCCGCCGGCGGCCCTGCCGTACAAGCGCGCAACCCAGCGACGCAAGCGATCCTGCCCATCCGCGGCAAGATCCTCAACGTCGAGCGGGCCCGCATCGACAAGATGCTGCGCAACGCCGAGATCCAGACACTCATCTCGGCAATCGGCGCCGGCCTCGGCGACGAGTTCGACAACGACAAGCGTCGCTACGACAAGGTGTGCATCCTCACCGACGCCGACGTCGACGGCGCTCACATCCGCACGTTGCTACTCACGTTCTTCTTCCGGCAGATGAGGCCGCTGGTCGAGCAGGGCCACGTCTACGTCTGCGAGCCGCCTCTGTACTCGACGGAGGTGGGCAAGGAGAAGGTGTACCTGAAGGACGACGCCGCCAAGGCTCGCTTCCTGGCGGAGCACCCGAACCACAAGAAAGAGTTCCAGCGCCTCAAGGGGCTGGGCGAGATGGACTGGGAAGAGCTCAAGGTCACGACCATGGACTCGACCAACCGCACGCTGCTGCAGATCAACGTCGAGCAGGCGGCGCTCGCCGACGAGGTGCTCTCGATCCTGATGGGCGAAGACGTGGAGATGCGCAAGCAGTTCATCCAGACCAACGCCAAAGACGTCCGTTTCATCGACATCTGATCTCCCATGACTGACGAATCAACTCCCCCCATCGACGACAGCAACGGCGACGACGCCGAGGGCCGCGGCCGCCTGGCCGTCGAGCCGATCGAGATCCAGGAGGAGATGGAGCGCTCCTTCCTCGACTACGCCATGTCGGTCATCACGGCGCGGGCGCTGCCCGACGTCCGCGATGGCCTGAAGCCGGTGCACCGCCGCATCCTCTGGGGCATGTACGACATCGGTGCGCGCCCCGACCGCAGCTGGATGAAGTGCGCGCGCGTCACCGGCCACGTGATGGGCCGCTACCACCCCCATGGCGAGGGTGCCATCTACGACGCGCTGGTGCGCATGGCGCAGGACTTCTCGCTGCGCCACCCGCTGATCGCCGGCCACGGCAACTTCGGCTCGCCCGACTTCGGGCCGGCGGCCTCGAGGTACACCGAGTGCCGGCTCGGTCCGCTGTCGATGGACGTCATGCTCGCCGACATCGACGAAGACACCGTCGACATGGTCGACAACTACACAGGCGAGTTCGAGGAGCCACTGGTCCTACCGGCCCGCTTCCCCAACCTGATGGTCAACGGCAGCCAGGGCATCGCCGTGGGCATGGCCACCAACATCCCGCCCCACAACCTGGGCGAGGCGATCGACGCCGTGCTCCACCTGCTCGACCACCCCGAGGCCACGCCCGACGACCTGATGCAGTTCGTCACCGGCCCCGACTTCCCGACCGGCGGACTCATCATGGGCCGGGCCGGCATCCTCGATGCCTACCGCACCGGCAAGGGCTCCATCCGCCTGCGGGCGCGCACCGAGATCGTCGAGGGCACCGGCCGCCAACGCGATCGCATCGTGGTCACGGAGATGCCCTACCAGGCCTCGATCGTGGCAACGGCCAGCAAGATCAAGGAGCTGGTGGAGAGCCGGCAGATCGAGGGCATCGCCGACGTCAACGACGAGTCGGCCGGCACCGACACCCGCCTGGTGATCGAGCTCAAGAAGGACGCGCCGGCGCTGGTCATACTCAACAACCTCTACAAGCACACGCCGCTGCAGACCAACTTCGCTGTCAACACCGTGGCGCTGGTCGACGGCGTCCCCCGCACGCTCAACCTCGTCCAGGTGCTGCAGGCCTACGTCGACCATCAGGTCGACGTCGTCCGCCGTCGGAGCCAGTTCCGGCTCGACAAGGCCCGCCGGCGCGCTCACCTGGTCGACGGATTGCTCAGGGCCATCAACGTCATCGACGAGGTGATCGCCCTCATCCGGTCGTCCGAAGACCGTGCCGCCGCCCGCGAGGGGCTGATTGCCGAGCCGTTCCAGTTCTCCATCGAGCAGGCCGAGCACATCCTCGACATGCGGCTGGGGCAGCTCACGCGCTTGGCCCGCATAGATCTCGAGACCGAGGCCGAGAACCTGCGCGTGACGATCGCCGAGCTCGAGGCCATCCTCGGCGACGAAGTCAAGCTGCGTTCAGTGATCAAGGAAGAGCTCGTGGCGGTGAAGGAGCGGTTCGCCACGCCCCGTCGTTCGGAGATCACCTTCGACGTCGGCGACATCGACATCGAGGACCTCATCGACGACGAAGAGCTGGTCGTCACGATGTCGTCGCGGGGCTACGTCAAGACGGTCCCGGCCGACACCTTCCGCGCCCAGGGCCGCGGTGGCCGCGGCGTCGCCGGCGCGAGTCTCCGCGACGACGACTACGTCAGCCACATCCTCACCACCACGGCGCACGCTTACCTGCTGTTCTTCTCCAATCTGGGACGGGTCTACCGGCTGAAGGCGCACGAGATTCCGCGCAAGGACCGCACCGCCCGGGGTACGGCGATCGTCAACCTGCTGCCGCTGCAGCCCGGCGAGCACATCCAGGCCGTCATCGACACCCGTGACTACGAGACCCATCGCTTCCTGTTCTTCGCCACCAAGCAGGGGCAGGTCAAGAAGACCAAGTTCAACGAGTACGACTCGTCTTTGCGCAGCGGGCTGATCGCCATCAACCTGCGCGACGGCGACGAGCTCGTGAAGGTGATTCCCACCAACGGCGGCGACGACATCTTCATGGTGGCGCGCTCGGGCATGACGATCCGGTTCGGTGAGGACGACGTGCGGTCGATGGGCCGAGCGGCCGCCGGCGTGCGAGGCATGAAGCTGCGGGCGGGCGACGAGGTGGTGTCGTGTGACGTGGCTCGTGACGACGTCTCGCTGCTGATCGTCACCGATGCCGGCTATGGGAAACGCACGCAGCTCGACAAGTTCAACCCCCAGGGTCGCGGTGGGCAGGGGGTCCGGGGCATAAGGCTCACCGCCAAGAAGGGCTTCGTCGTCGCCGCCTTCATGGTGGGGCTCGACGCCGAGATCTTCTTGATCTCCTCGGCCGGCACGATCATCCGCACGGCCGTGCGCGACGTCTCGTCGCAGGGTCGCGATGCGACCGGCGTCCGGGTCATGAACCTCGACGTCGGCCAGAGCGTGGCGTCGGTGGCGCCGGTGCTGGGCGCCGACCTCACGGGCTGATCGGCAGGCCCGCCCTGGGCGGGACGCGCCCGGCCGCGTCGCCCACCCGATTCCGCTGACTTCCCCCTGACAACGCTGTTGGGGCGCGCCCATGCGGCCCGTCCCGGGGGAGGTGTGCGGAATGTCCCGAAGGTGGACACCTCGGAGGCGCGGATCGAGCAGGCGTAGCGGGAATGATGGCGGGCAGATCGTTCCGCTGGCGGCGGCGCTGGTCGGCCTGTGTTGCGTGGCGCTGCTGGCGCTCGTGCCGATGGCGCGAACGCTCGACGATCGGGCTCGGGCGCGCACTGCGGCCGATGCCGCAGCCCTCGCGGGTGCGGCCGACGGCGAGCGCACGGCGCGCGAGGTGGCGGTCGCCAACGGCGCCGATCTCCTCGAGATCGAGCGCAACGGCGACGAGGTCGTCGTGCAGGTGCGGGTGGGCGAGGTGGAGGCCTACGCCCGGGCTCGGGCCACGGGCCACGCGGTGGACGTCGGTGCCGGTGGCCCGGCGGGTGCTGCGGGCGGCCGCCGGGCGGGCCTGGCGCCCGCCATGTTGGCCGCGCTGGCGCGCGCCGACGGGCTCCTCGGTCGCCCGGTCACGGTGGTGTCGGGCCTGCGGACGTGGTCTCAGCAGGAAGCACTCTGGGAACGCCGGGCGACGAACCCCTACCCCGTGGCGCGGCCGGGCACATCCGATCACGAGCGAGGGCTGGCCATCGACGTACCGCGGACCGATGTCGCGGATCTACGTCGCGTGGCACGTGGGGCCGGCCTGTGCCAGCCGCTGCCAACCGCTGATCCGATCCACTTCATCGTCTGTGGCGCATGAACGCGGTCTGCGTTCGGAGTACCATGAAAAAGACCTGGTGGGGCTGCTAGGGCGCGGAGACGGTCGTGCCGTAGACTCCCCGCGATGCCGGTTGACCCGTCCGGAGTGACCACCGACGATCACGGCGAAGGCGGAGGCGGTGCGGAGCAGCGACCCGAAGAACCGATCCCCGGCAGAGGCGGTCCGGTGGCCGATCCGCGCGCCGGCCTGCCGCCGATCGCCGGCGCCGGCCCGTCGTCGGATGGCAACGGTTCCAACGGGCATGACGAGGCGGGCCTGCCGCCAACGGGTGGGCCTGACGTGACCGATCGTTCGGGCGCTGGCATGGGGGGCAGTGATCCCGCGGCCACCGGCACCGCGGCGCGTCCCCAGCAGTGGGCGACGGCGGCAGACCGCGAGGTCGAGGGCAGCGAGCAACGTCATAGCGACGTTCCGCCCGGCGAGTCATCGTCGCCGTGGTCCACCTTCACGCCGGTGCCGTCCTCGCCGGCCCCCGCCGTGACAGAGGACGCCCCGTCCGGCGCGCCACCCTCGGCGGCGACCCCACCGGCACCGGCGATCGACCCGGAGGTCGATCCCAACGGCACCGAGCCCGCCGACGCCGGGGCGCATGAGGCCGGCCCGGCGAGGCGGCTGGCCGCACGGGTCCGTCCGCGACGCGCTCCGAAACGCAAGGCGCGGCGCGGGCTCCGGGTGCGCCAGCGGCTCTGGTCCATCGACCCGTGGTCGGTCTTCAAGCTGTCGGTGTTGTTCTACATCTGCGTGTGCCTGATCGTCGTCGTGGCAGGGACGCTGCTCTGGAATGTCGGCAGGTCGGTGGGGACGATCGACGACGTCGAGAACTTCGTCACCCGCATGGGCGCGTACGGGACGTGCACGCTCAAGGCCGAGGTGCCCGCCGGCACCCCGTTCGAACAGGACGACGACTGCGCCGGCGATGAGGTGCTCGTCGGGGGCTACAGGTTCGACGACGGCACGATCTTCCGCGTGGCCGCCATCGGTGGCGGGATCCTGGTGGTGGCCGGCTCGATCGGCAACGTGCTGATGGTCGTGCTCCTCAACCTGCTGAACGAGCTGACCGGCGGCCTGCGCTACACCGTCGTGAAGGAACCGATCCCCCGGCAACCGGCCGGCCGGCAGCGCGGGGCTCGCCCGCCTGGCGCACGCGCCATACCCGGACGGTCCGACGGGCCGCGCCACGCCGCCAAGCATCGAGCACCGGCGATGCCGTCGATGGACGACGACGGCGATGGCGACGACCGCAATGAGCCCGTCCGCGTGCCGGCCGTCGAGGGTTCGACCGATCGCGGCACCCAGGGTTAGCCTGGTGCGTTCGCGCGGGGCTATAGCTCAGTCGGTTAGAGCGCACCCCTGATAAGGGTGAGGTCGAAGGTTCGATTCCTTCTAGCCCCACGGCGCGCGCTCGAGAACGCCGATCGGCGCGTCCCCATCCGCTGGGCCTCTAAGGTGCCCGCATGGCTCTCCTCCGACGTGCGCTCGCCGCCGTGGGCATCGCCGGCGTCATCGCCGCGGTGCTGCGGGTTCGGGGCTCCGGTGGCACCCCGCCCCAGTCCGGCGGGTGGCGGGAGCTCAGCGGACCCGGGCTGCGCTAGCCGAGCGTCGGGCCGACGGTGAAGGTCCTCATCTGCGGCGCCGGCGCGGTCGGGGCGCGTGCCGCCCGCCATCTCATCGCGGAGGGTGACACCGACGCCGTCCTGATCGCCGACACTGACCGGAAGCGGCGGTCGGCGGTGGCGACGTCCCTCGGGTCACGCGCCTCGGCCGTCGACGAGATCGAGCCTGCCGCCGTCGACGTGGTCGTCATCGCCGCCCCGGCGGCACGCCATGTCGAGGTCGCCAAGCGGGCGGTGACCGCCGGGAGGCACGTTGTGTCGGTGGCCGACAGCGTCGGCGCCGTGGAGGGCCTGCTCGATCTCCACGCCGAGGCCCGGGAGCGCCGGGTGGTCGTCGCCGTGGGGGCCGGCTTCGGGCCGGGGCTGTCGTGCGTCCTGGCCCGCCACGCCAGCGACGACTTCGACAGCGTCGACGAGGTGCACGTCGCCCACCATGGGACCGGGGGCCCCGCGTGCGCCCGGCAGCATCATGGAGCCCTGCGGGGTGTCGGGCTCGACTGGCGGGACCACGCCTGGCGCCGCCGCCCGCCGGGCTCGGGCCGGGAGCTGTCGTTCTTCCCGGATCCGATCGGGGGCGCGGACTGCTACCGCGCCGGGCTGCCCGACGCGCTGCTGCTGGTGCCAGCGTTCCCCGGGGTCGGCCGAGTGACGGCACGCCTGGCGGCGACCCGCCGCGACCGCCTGACGGCAGGTCTACCGATGCTGCGCCGCCCGCACGCCGAGGGCCGCATCGGCGGGTTACGGGTCGAGGTCCGGGGCCGCCGCGGCCAGGTGCGCGACACCGTGGTCCTCGGGGCCGTCGACCGGCCCGCGGTCGCCGCCGGCACCGTGGCGGGGGTGACCGCCCGCTGGATCGCCGCAGGGCGCACGCTCATGACCGGGGCCGCAGGGCTGGCCTCGCTGGTCGAGCCACTGCCGTTCCTGCACGAGCTGGCGCGGGCCGGGGTGCGCGCCGCAGTGTTCGAGGGCTCGTGAGCCTGCCGTAGGGTCGCCAGCGGGCCGACTGGGCGCCGGTCTCCCGCCGGGCGCCAGGTTTAGACCTTGACGGCCGCCCGCCACCACTCGAGCAGGTCGGCGTCGCCGAACACCTCGAACCGGTCGGTCGACACGCGGTTCCAGAGCAGCAACAGCAGGTCCGACGCCGTGCCCCGCACCGCCACGTCGCCCTTGGCGTGCATGTGCTCGACCGCCAGCCGCTCGTCCGCCAGCGTGATCAGCCATTCGCCCTCGCCCGGCTCGTCGCCGACGTCGGTGGCGTGGAGGTGCATCGTCTTGCCCTCGTTCCCGCTGCCGAGCTCGGCGGTTCCCCGCCAGGGCAGGATCACCTCGAACAACTCGTCCACGGCATCGAGGGCCAGGTCGGTACCCACCGGGCGTCCTTCGCCTGCGGCGACCTGCGCGTCCCACCGGTGGACCGCGGTCTCGATGGCCATCCGTCGGGGCCAGAAGATCGGTGGCTGGTCACCGGCCCATGTCTTCACCGTCGCCCCGGCCGAGGACACGCCGGCGGCCCCCTCGATGGCGTCGATCAGCTCGGCCAAGCCGGCCCGGGTCCACTCGATGACCGCATCGCCCCTCGGTGGGAGCGGGACCTCCGGTGCGTCGCCCCCTTCCACCCAGCCCGCGGTCCACCTGTAGGTCCGCCCGACGTGGCCGACCAGCCGCTCCATCCTCCACCCGGGGCAGGTGGGAACGTCGGCATCGAGGTGACCGCCGGCAGCGGTCAGGAGGTCGGCGGCGTCGCCGCGGAGGGAGTCGAGGTACGAGGCGCGATCCATCCCCCCATCTTGGGCCACAACCATCGCCGGTGGAGACCTCAAACCCCTACGCGGCAAGAAGCCCGAGCAGCTCCTCGTGGAGCCGGCCGTTGGTGGCCACGCCGCTGCCGCCGCCCGCATCGTCGCGGCCGTCGATGCTGGTGAACCGGCCGCCGGCCTCGGCGAGGATCACGGGCATCGCAGCCACGTCGTACAGGTCCACCACGGGGTCGACCATCGCATCGACGCGGCCGGTGGCCACCAACGCGTAGCCATACCCGTCACCCCAGGTGCGCAGCTCACACCCCGCATGCTTGACGGCCAGCAGCGCGTCGTCGGACCAGTGGCTGTACCCGCTGCTCGTGAGGTAGGCACCGTCGAGCGTCGACGTCTGGCTCACCCCGGCGGGCCGGCCGTCGCTCCAGCAGCCCAGCCCCCGGCCGGCGTAGACGGCCTGCCCGAGCGCCGGCAGCCCGATGACGCCCAGCGCGGGGCCGTCCCGGTCGTGGAGGGCGAGGAGCGTCGAGTACAGCGGCACGCCGCGGGTGAACGCCTTGGTCCCGTCGATGGGATCGACGATCCAGCGCCGTCCCGAGCTCCCGAGGAGCTCGGGCTCCTCCTCGCCGAGCACGCCGTCGTCGGGGAAGCGGTCGGCGATCCGCTCCCGCACCAGGCGCTCGGCCGCCCGATCGGCCGCCGTCACCGGTGTGCCGTCGGCCTTGGTGTCGACGGCGAGGTCGGCCGCCCGGAACCAGCGCAGGGTCAATTCGCCGGCGGTGGCGACGAGGTCGACGGCGAAGTCGAGCAGTGCGGGCTCGATGGGGCGCGACATGGCCGCCATCGTGGCAGCCGGCGCCGGTCAGCGGGCGCCGTTGGCGCCCCCGGCCGGCGCCAGGATGAAGAACAGCCGGGCCTTGCACGTCGCCTTGCCGCCGACGGTTGCGATGCCCTGGCCCCATCCGCCGCGTGCCGAAAGCCGATCCATGGCCACCTCGAGCTCCAACTCGTCGCCGGGGCGGACCAGCCGGCGCCAGCGCACGTCCTCCACGCCACCGAACAGGGGCAGGGAGCCGGCATAGCGCTCGTCGGACAGCAGCGCCACCGCACCCGCCTGCGCCAGCGCCTCTAGCTGGATCACCCCCGGCAGGATCGGATTGCCGGGGAAGTGGCCGGCCAGGAACGCCTCGTCGCCGGTGACGCGGTAGCGGGCTCGCACTCGCTGACCAGGCACCAGTTCGTCGACCGCGTCGACGAACCGGAACGGTGGTCGGTGGGGGAGGAGACCGACGGGGTCGTTGCCCGGCGTCATCCCTCGGGCTCCGGCCCCGTGCCCACCTCTCCGGCCGCCAGCGCCACGGCGTGGACGCCGCCGTCGACGTGGAGGATCTCGCCGGTCGTGGCCGGGAACCAGTCGGACAGGAGCGCCACGCAGGCGCGCGCCACGGGCTCCGGATCGCGAACGTCCCACCCCAGCGGGGCCCGCTGGCCCCATGCGGCCTCCATCGCACCGAACCCGGGGATCGACCGTGCCGCCAGGGTGCGCAGCGGGCCGGCTGCGACCAGGTTGACCCTCACGCCTCGCCCGCCGAGGTCGCGGGCGAGGTATCGGCAGGTCGCCTCGAGCGCCGCCTTGGCGACCCCCATCCAGTCGTACGCCGGCCACGCCTGAGCGGCGTCGAAGTCCAGGGCGACCACCGATGCCCCCGGGGGCATCAGCGGCAGCAGCGTCTCGGCCAGCGACTTGAGCGAGTAGGCCGACACCTGCAGAGCGGTGGCCACGTCGTCCCACCCGGCGGCCAGCAGCCCCTCGTCCTGGCCGAGGCATGCCTCGGGGGCGAACCCGACGGCGTGGAGCGCGCCGTCGACCTTGCCCCAGCGGCGACCCAGCTCGTCGGCCAGCGCCGCGTGGTGGGCCGCGTCGGTCACGTCCAACTCCACGACGTCCGGGGACGACGGCAGGGTGCGGGCGACGCGCTCGGTGAGCCGCATGCCGCGCCCGAACGAGGTGAGGACCAACTCGGCGCCCTGCTCCTGGGCGACGCGGGCGACCGCAGCGGCGATCGAGTCCTTCGTGAGCACGCCGGTGATGAGCAGCTTCTTACCGTCGAGCAGCATGGGCGTCCGTCCTCGGTTCACAACGGGATGTTGTCGTGGCGGCGGGGCCGTAGGCTCTCGCGCTTGGCCGCGAGCGACGTCAGCGCGCCCGCCACCGCGCTGCGGGTGTCGGCCGGGTCGATGATCTCGTCGACGTAGCCCCGCTCGAGGGCCGCGGCGGGGGAGAGGTGCACCGCCTCGTAGTCGGCCTCGAGCTGTCGGCGCCGGGCCTCCCGCTCCCCGTCGCTGGTGGCTCCGTTCAGCGCCCGGCGGTGGAGGATCTCGACCGCGCCCTTGGCCCCCATCACCGCGATCTGGGCGCTCGGCCAGGCGAGCGCGCAGTCGTTGCCCATCGACTTGCAGTCCATGACGATGTACGCCCCGCCGTACGCCTTGCGCAGCACCACGCACACCCGCGGCACCGTGGCCTCGGCGTAGGCGAAAGCCAGCTTGGCGCCGTGGCGGATCATGCCGCGCCACTCCTGGTCGCGTCCGGGACGAAAGCCGGGCGTGTCGACCAGGGTGACGATGGGCAGTCCGAACGCATCGCAGAAGCGGACGAAGCGGGCGCCCTTCTCCGACCCCTCGATGTCCAGTGCCCCCGCCAGCTGGCTCGGCTGGTTCGCCACGACGCCGACGGGGATCCCGGCCACGCGGGCCAGGCCCGTCACGACGCTGGTGCCAAACCGTGCTCGTAGCTCGAGGAACTCGCGGTCGTCGACCACGTCGGTGATCACCCCGCGCACGTCGTACGACGCCCGTCCGTCGGTGGGGACGGCGTCGGCCGCCCCCCGGGTGGGCCGGTTGGCGGGGTCGCCGGCGGCGACCGTCGGCGGTGCCTCGCGGTTGTTGGGTGGTAGGTGGTCGAGCAGGTCGGCCACGGCGTCGAAAGCCTCGTCGATGTCGTCGACCACCAGGTCGGCCACGCCGGTGCGCGCGCCGTGGACCCACGACCCGCCGAGCAGGTCGGCGTCGAGGGTGGCCGATCCGGTGATGCGGGCCGACGCCTGGGGCCCGTTGACGAACGCGGTCGCTTCGGCGGTCATGACGACCACGTCCGCCAGACCCAGCACGAGCGCGATGCCGCCCAGGCAGGGGCCGTCGACCACGAGCACCACGGGCACGAGTCCGGACGCCCCCGCCAACGCCCGGGCCAGTGCCCCCCATCCCTGCAGCGACGCCAGCGCCGGCAGTGGCGTCGACTCCCACGCCACTGAGCACGCCGACGACGGGAACGCCGGCCTCGACGCCGATCGCGACCGTGCGGGCGATCACCGCGGTGTCGGCCTGGATCGGCGCGCCCCGGAACCAGGCGACGGGTGTGTCGAGCGGCAGCCAGGGGGTGTGCCCGACGCCGGCCTCCACGGTCCCTGGGCGGCCGCGGCCGACCGGGAGGCGCGGCGGGACCGAGGGAGCGGCGACGACCGTGGCCACTAGTGTCCTGCCTCAGAGATTCGTTGCAGATATCGGTTGAGGGTGTCAAGGATTTCGTCGGCGGTCTTGTGCCAGACGAATGGGCGGGGGTCGTCGTTCCAGTTGGCGATCCATTGGTTGATGTCGGCGGCCAGGGCGTTGACCGATTGGTGGGCGGAGCGGCGCAGCATGCGGTTGGTGATCTCGGCGAACCATCGCTCGACGAGGTTGAGCCACGAGCTGGATGTCGGGGTGAAGTGGAAGGTGAAGCGGCGGTGGCGCAGGAGCCACTGGTTGATGGCCGGCGTCTTGTGGGTGGAGGAGTTGTCCAACACGACGTGGATGTCGAGCTCTGCGGGGACGGCACGGTCGATGGCCTGCAGGAACTTGCGGAACTCGGCGGCTCGATGTTGGGGGCGCAGGCGGTGGATCACCTCGCCGGTGGCGAGGTTCAGCGCGGCGAACAGGTCAGTGATCCCGTGGCGCTTGTAGTCGTGGGTTCGCCGCTCGACTTGGCCCGGCCGCATGGGCAGGATGGGCTGGGTGCGGTCGAGGGCTTGGATGCCGGTCTTTTCGTCCACGCACAGCACGACGGCCTTGTCCGGGGGGTTCAGGTAGAGGCCGACGACGTCGCGGACCTTGTCGATGAACAGGGGGTCCTCGGAGAGTTTGAAGGTGTCGGTCTGCCACGGTTTGAGCCCGAAGGCCTGCCAGATGCGGCCGACCGACGCTGGCGACATACCCACATGCTTGGCCAGATCCCGTGTCGACCAGTGCGTGGCGTTGACCGGCTTTTCCTCGAGCGTCTTGACGATCACCCGCTCGACGTCGTCGTCGGTAATCGTGCCGCGCGCGCGCCCGGCCGGGGTTCATCCACCAAGCCGTCGAGGCGGCGGGCGATGAACCGGCCTCGCCACTTGCGCACGGTCGCTTGATTCACACCCAGCTTGCCGGCCACCACGATGTTGTCGAGCCCGTCGCCGCAGGCCAACACGATGCGCGACCGCAGCGCCAGCGACTGCGGCGACTTGGGCCGCCGCGCCCAACGCACCAAGGTCTGGCGCTCGGTCTCGGTCAACACCAGCTCGGCCTTCGGACGACCCCTCGATGCCATACCACGAGGCTAAGCCCACCATCATGAAATCGCGAGCCTTTTCTGAGGCAGCACACTAGTGGGCCCTCGCGGAAGTCATCGTGGCGTCTCGCCGGCCAGATCCGCCCCTGGACTGCGTCCTCGTCGTCGCCGCAGCCGCTGGCTGCGCCTTCCTCCTGCGTCCTTGCCAGCGACGAATCTGCCTCGGCGATGCATCCACGGAACTTCCGCGAGCGCCCACTCGACCACCGTCACGCCGGGCCGAGGACCAGAGCGGCGTTGTGACCGCCGAACGCGAACGACGTCGACACCGCCGGTGCCACCTCGATGGTGCGTGGCTCGCCCGCCACGACGTCGACGGGCAGGTCGGTGTGCTTGTGGTTGGCGGTGGGGGGGACGACGCCCCGCCTGGCGGCGAGCAGGGCGGCGACGGCCTCGACGGCGCCGGCGGCGCCGATGAGGTGGCCGGTGACGCCCTTCGTCGACGTGACGGGGACGGCGGCGGGACCGAACACCTTGGCGATCGCCAGCGCTTCCGCGGCGTCGTTGTGGGGTGTCGACGTGCCGTGGGCGTTGACGTGCCCGATGGCCCCGGCGGCGATGCCGGCGTCCGCCAACGCCATCTCGATCGCCGCGACCGCGCCCGAGCCGTCCTCGATGGGGGCGGTGATGTGGTGCGCGTCGCAGGTGAGGCCGTAGCCGAGAACCTCGCCGTGGATGCGCGCGCCGCGGGCGGCTGCCCGGTCGTAGGGCTCGAGCACCACGAATGCGGCTCCCTCGCCCATCACGAAGCCGTCACGGTCGTCGTCGAACGGCCGGGAGGCGGCGGACGGGTCGGGGTTCTTGCTCAGCGCCCCCATGCGGGCGAAGGCGGCCATCGCCACGGGGCTCACGCAGGCCTCGGTGCCGCCGCAGACGACCACGTCGGCCATGCCGTCGCGCAAGAGGCGGGCGCCCTCGCCGATCGCGTGGGCGCCGGTGGCGCAGGCGGTGGCGATCGCCAGGTTGGGCCCGGTGAACCCGTGATGGATGGCGACCAGTGCGGCGGCGGCGTTGGGCATCATCATCGGCACCAGGAAGGGCCCGACGCGGCCGGGTCCCTTTTCGGCGTAGCCGATGACTTGGTCCTCGAGCGTGCGAATGCCGCCGATGCCGGAACCGGCGACGACCGCGCAGCGGACCGGGTCGGCGCCGAGGTCGTCGGGCGACGGTGCCGGGAGGAGCTCGCCCGTGGGATCCATGCTCACGCCGGTGGCGTCTCCCACCGCGTCGGCGGCGGCGGCAACGGCCAGCAGGGCGGCCCGGTCGGTGCGGCGCACCTCCTTGGGCCCCACGTACGGCACGGGGTCGAAGCCGCGCACCTCGCAGGCGAAGCGCACCGAGTGGTCGGAGGCGTCGTAGAGGGTGATCGGCGCCGCCGCCGGGCGCGCCGCCACCAGCGTGTCCCACAGCTCCTCGACCGTCTGGCCACCCGGGGTCTTGACGCCGATGCCGGTGACGGCGATGCGCGGCCGACCGCGGTGATCCGTGGCGGCCCCGGCCTCGGCGGCGGTCACGCCTTGGCGGCGCTCGCCGCCAGGATCAGGTCGAGGGCGTCGCCGACGGTGCGAACGTCGGCGAGGTCGTCCTCGGGGATGGTGACGTCGAGGCTGTCCTCGAGCTGCATGACCAGCTCGACCAAGTCGAGGCTGTCGGCGTCGAGGTCGTCTGCGAACGACGCCTGCTCGGTCACCTGGTCGGGCTCCACCGACAGCACGTCGACGGCAGCCGTGCGGAGGGCGTCGAAGGCGGCGGAACGGTCCATGGTGGTGGTCCTTTCGTGGGTGGGATCGGGGAGGATCGGGATCGGGGTTGGTGCCAGGGGTTGGCGTCAGCGTCCCATGCCGAGGCCGCCGTCGACGGGCACGACGGCGCCGGTGACGTAGGAGGCCGCATCGGAGCACAGGAACGCGACCACGGCGGCGACCTCGGCGGGGGTGCCGAATCTGCCCATCGCGGTCGCGTCGGCCAGGGCCTGGCGGCGCGCCTCGGGGAGAGCGTCGGTCATCGGCGTGGTGACGGGCCCGGGCTCGACCACATTGACGGTGATGCCCCGGGACGCGACCTCACGAGCGACCGACCGCGACAGGCCCACCAGGCCTGCCTTGGCGGCGGCGTAGTTGGCCTGGCCTGGGGATCCGGTGGCGGCCACGATCGACGACACGTTGACGATGCGGCCGTAGCGGGCCCGGATCATGGGCCGGAGCGCCCTGCGTACGACGTGGAACGGCCCGCTGAGGTCGGTGTCGAGCGTGTGTCGCCAGTCGTCGTCGCCGAGCTGGACGGTCAGCTTGTCGCGGTTGGCGCCGGCGGCGTTGACCACCAGCTCCACCGGTCCCCACGCCGACTCGACCGCCGCAAAGGCGCCGTCGACCGCCCCGGGGTCGGTCACGTCGGCGTGGACCGCCATGGCGGAGCCCCCGGCGCGCTCGACGGCCTCGACGACCTTGTCGGCGGCGCCGGCGGACGTGCCGTACCCGACCGCGACGCGGTGTCCGGCGGCCGCCAGGGCGCCGGCACATGCGGCACCGATGCCGCCGGATCCCCCGGTCACGAGGGCGATCCGGGGCGTGACCCGCTCCGTCATCCGGGCGTCCCCCAGCGCCACAGCGCAGTCCCGACGGTGAGGCCGGCACCGAAGCCGCAGGCCAGCACGAGGTCACCGGCACCGAGGCGGCCGCCGTCGGCCTCCTCGGCCAGCGCCAGCGGGATCGAGGCCGCGGAGGTGTTGCCGAAGCGGTCGACGTTGCTCACGGTCCGCTCCGGGGGGATGCCGATGCGGGGGAGGACAGCGTCGACGATACGGGCGTTCGCCTGGTGGGGGACGAACCATGTCACGTCGTCGGCGGTGCAGCCGGCACGGGCCAGCGTCCGATCGACGGAGGTAGCTACAGCGCGTACCGCTCGGCGGAAAACCTCTCGTCCGTCCATCTGCAGGTAGTGCTCCCGGGCCGCCACCGTATCGGCGCTGGCCGGCAGCGCGCTCCCCCCGGCGGGCACCACCAGCAGGTCGATGCCCCCGGGGTCCCCCACGAGATCGCAGGAGACCAGCCCCGGCGCCGCAGGCTCGGGCGTGCCGCGGTGGGCGGGGGCGCTCGACCCGGTGCCCGCCAAAACCAACGCCCCGGCCGCGTCGCCGAACAGCACCGCGGTCGCACGATCGTCGGGGTCCGTGAAGCGCGTGAGGGTGTCCGCACCCACCAGGAGGACGGTGCGGGCCATGCCCTGGCCGATCAACGCCGCGGTGGTGGTGAGGCCGTAGACGAAGCCGGCGCAGGCGGCATTGAGGTCGAAGGCGCCGGCGGTGATGCCCAGCTCCGCCGCCACGATGGCCGCAGTGGAGGGGATCAGGCGCTCGGGGGTGCTGGTGGCCACGACGACGACGTCGACCTCGGCGGCCGCAAGGCCGGCCCGGTCGAGCGCGGCCCGGCTGGCCGCCATGGCGAGCGGCGCGGTGGACTCGCCGGCGCCGGACACGCGGCGCTCGCGGATGCCGGTGCGCTCGGCGATCCACGCGTCGCTGGTGTCCAGGGTCTGGGCGAGGAGGTCGTTGGTGACCCGGCGGACGGGTAGGGCGTACCCCCAACCCGCCACCGCCACGCCCGTTGTCCCGGTGGCGGCCAGGGGAAGGGATCCGCTGTCCTGGGCGAGGTCGTGGATGGCAGGTGCGGTCATGAGCGCAGCTCATGACCGGTCGACCGCGCGATCGACCCAACTGGAGCCCGCTCGCCTCGTTGCCGCGAGACGGGCGGGTAGTTGGGTCGACAAGCCAGCGAGCCGGGCGACGATGGGGTGCGGGGGCGCAGCCCCCGAGGAGTCTCGGTCGTGCTCATCCCACGACCCGCACCCACGCCAAGGGCTGATCGGCGCGCACCCGTTCTCCCGGCAGGGCCAGCAGGCCCATCAGGAAGCCGGTGTGGGGGCTCGTCACCGGGACGGCCCCGTCGGTGACCTCGATGGTGCCCATCTGCTGCCCGCGGTAGACGATCTCGCCCTCGGCGGTCACGACCTCGGGTGCCGCGGCCCGGAACACACCGGCGGCCGGCGCTGCGATCAGGCGCTCCGGGACGTGCAGATCCTCGGCGATCGGCTCGTCGTAGGAGGTGATGGCGGTGAGCGGGTCGTCCAGTGCGGTCATCGGGTGGCTCCGGCGAGGGTGTTGGTGGCTAGGAGGTTGGAGAGGTCGTCGGGGGTGGTCACGTTGAGGACGGTCACGTCGGGAACCGTGCGCTTGGCCAGGCCGGCGAGCACCCGTCCCGGCCCAACCTCGATGAACGTCGTCGCTCCGGACGCCGCGAGCGTGCGCTGAGACTCGCGCCAGCGCACGGGCTCCACCAGGTGCCTGGTGAGTTGGCCGGGCCAGCAGCGAGGGTCGGTATGCCCGAGGGCGTCGGTATTCGCCACGATCGGGGCGGTGCCTTCGCGGAAGGCAAAGCCCTCGAGGAACGGCCCCAGGCCGGCGGCGGCGTCCGCCAGGAGCGGGGTATGGAAGGCGTGGCCGACGTCGAGGGCCAGCACCCGGCGCACGCCGAGCTGTCGCGCCCGCTCGCCGGCGGCGGCGAGGCCCTCCGGGCTCCCGGCGATCACGACCTGGCCCGGGGCGTTGTCGTTGGCGATCCACACGTCGCCGCCGCCCTTGCAGACCCGCACCGCGACATCGAGCTCGGCGCCAACGAGCGCCGCCATGCGGCCGGGGCGGGCGTCGGCCGAGGCCTGGGACAAGTCGGCGCGCTTGGCGGCCAGGCGGAACCCGTCGGTCTGGTCGACGGCGCCGGCGGCCAACAGGGCAGTGATCTGGCCGAGCGAGTGACCGGCGAAGGCGACGGGGGCCTCGTCGAGCCGGGGCGCCAGCGCGTCCCAGGCCACGAGAGACGCCAGAAGCACGGCCAACTGGCTCGCACCGGTCGCCGCCAGCTCGGCTGAGTCCGCCTCCAGGAGCAGTCGGGCCACCGGCCGATCGAGCACCGCCTCGGCCTGGCCCACGACCTCCCACGCCTGGTCGTCGACCCAGGCGCGCCCGACGCCTGGCGCGGCGGCGCCTTGGCCGGGAAAGATCACGGCGTAGGGCACGGGCGGGGACCTCCAGCGAACGACAGTCGGGCGGCGGGAAGGGCGTCCGGGGTCCGACCGCCCCACGCGGGGATCGTTACATGGTCCTGTGGAATTCTTCTAGGAATTCGCAAGCGAACTTGACGAAGGGATCGCCAGAGCGATGCCACAGCAGACCCGTGGTGACGGATCGGCGCCGCACCGCTACCGAGCGGCCGATCTGGCGGCCGAGGTGGGCATCAGCGTGCAGCTCCTGCGCTCCTACCAGTCCCGCGGCCTGCTGCCCCCGCCCCGGCACGAGGGCCGGATGGCCTGGTACGGGCCGCACCATCTCGAGCGGCTCCGCCACATCCGCAACCTCAAGGAGCGCGGCTACTCGCTGCGCATGATCGAGGAGGTCCTGGGCGATGCGGCCGAACCGGGGTTCCCGCACATCGAAGAGCACGAGGTGCTCCGGCTCGGCGAGGTGGCCGAGCGGAGTCGCGTGCCGGTCGAGCTGCTGCGAGCCCTCGAGGCATCGGGACTGTTGCGGCCCCATCACATGGCCGACGGCGACCGCTACAGCGACGCGGACGTCCGGTTCGTCCGCCACGTGCTCACGCTGCTGGGAGTCGGCCTGTCGCTCGACGACTTGATGCGCATCGCCCGCCAGCAGTTGGTCACGTCGGACGCGCTCGGGCGCGACGTGGTGAGCGCATGGGCGCAGCTCGTGGGGACGCGACTCCGCAGCAAGCGACGCGAGGCTCCCGACCAGGCGGCGCGCGTGGCGGCGTCGCTGCGGGCGCTGGCCGCCATCGTCGGCCAGCTGGTCGCCTACCGGGTGGAGCGGTCGGTGCTCGATGCCGCCCAGGCCGAGATCGAGGCGGAGGGCACCCCCGCCGAGCGGGAGGCCCTGGCTCGGTCGCTGACCGCGCCGCCCGGCCGCGCCCGCCAGCCGGAGGACCTCCCGAAGCAGTAGCCCGGGTCCGCGCCGGGTACGCCTACCGGTGCCGCCGGGGCACGATCACCAGGTCGCCGCCGTCGTCGATCACCGACACGGTGGCATCGAACACCCGCTCGACGAGCGCAGCGGTGAACACCTCGCGCGCGCTGCCACGGGCCACCACTCGTCCCTCGTGCAGCAGCACGAACTGGTCGCCGTGCTGGGCGGCCAGCGTGAGATCGTGCATGGCCGACACCACGGTCAGGCCCCGACTGCGACGCAGCTCGTCGACGAGCGCCAGGACGTGCTGCTGGTGGCCGATGTCGAGGGCGGTCGTGGGCTCGTCGAGCAGGAGCAGGGGCGCTTCCTGGGCCAAGGCGCGCGCGATCACCGCCCGTTGGCGTTCGCCGCCCGACAGTGTCACGACCTCGCGGTCGGCCAGATCGGCGAGGTCGAGCAACCCCAGCACCTCGGCGAGCACGGCGAAGTCGTGCGCACCCTCGCGGCCGAGGAACGGGATGTGGGCGGTGCGTCCGAGGAGCACGTAGTCGGCGACCGAGGTGCCCAAGGGGATCGTCGGTTGCTGCGGAGCGACGGCCAGGAGGCGCGCCCGCTCGCGCGGGCCGAGGCCGTCGGTCGCCTGGTCGCCGAGCGTGACCGCGCCGGCGTGGGTCACCGTCCCGGCCACGGCGCGCAGCAATGTGGACTTCCCGGCGCCGTTGGGGCCGACGATGCCGAGCCACGATCCGGCGGCGACGTCGAGGTCGATCGGGTGCAGCACGGTTCGCTCGCCGTGGTCCACACTCACGGCGCGCACCTGCACGGAGCCGGCGCCATTTGCGGCGGCGGGCCGCTCCACGACGCTCACACGCCCCTCCGGCTGAGGAGGGCCAGGAAGAACGGGGCCCCGACGAACGCCGTGATGACCCCGATGGGGACCTCGGCCGGGCTGAGCGCGGTGCGGGCCACGAGGTCGGCCAGGACCATGAACGCCCCGCCCCCGACCAGCGTGAGCGGCAGGATCACCCGGTAGCTGTGGCCGGCGACCAGGCGGATCGCGTGCGGGACGATGATGCCGACGAAGCCGATGAGCCCGCTCACCGCGACGGCAGCCGCCGTCCCCAACGACGCCGCCAGCACCACGACGAGCCGGGTGCGATCGACGTGCAGCCCGAGGGTGGTCGCCTCCTCGTCCCCGACGGCCAGGACGTCCAGGGGCCGCCGGTACAACAGCACGCCGACCGCCGCCAGCACGGTCCACGGCAGGATCAGGCGGACCTCGGACCAACCGGCCGTGGACAGGCCGCCGAGGATCCAGGCGTACACCTCGCGCACGGTGTCGTCTGAGCGCTGCTGGAAATAGGTCTGCACCGACGTGAACAGGCTCGCCATGGCGACACCAGCCAGGATGAGCGTCGTCGTGCCGGCGACCCCGCGCCCCGCGGCGCGGCCGACCAGGTAGGTGAGACCGACCGCCAGCAGCGCGCCCACGAACGCCGCCGCGGGCAGCACGTCGAACGGGCCCCAGCCTCCCTGGGCGCCGGAGGTGAGCACGAGGGTGGCGCCGAGGCCCGCGCCGGCGGCCGCCCCCAGCAGGTAGGGGTCGGCCAACGGATTGCGGAAGACGCCCTGGTAGGCACCACCGGCCACGCTGAGGGTGGCGCCCACGAGCAGGGCCAGCACCACGCGGGGCAGGCGGATGTCCCACAGGATGGCGGCCTGGCGGCTGTCGAGGCCCGAGTCGACGCTCACCAGCGGCAGCCGGTCGAGCAGTTCGAGCCCGACCCGTCCCACGGGCATTCCGGCCGGGCCGATGCTGACCCCGGCGAGGATTGCTACGGCGAGCAGGACGAGGCAGGCCCCCCAGGTGCGTCGCACCCGGCGCGCGGGCCGTGATCCGGCCGTCCGTTCGTCGGCGGTGGCCGGCCCCCCGGGCCGTCTTAGCTCCGTGGTCGTCATGGTCGGGGTGGCGCCTGTCCTACCCCGCCTGGGATGTGGCCTTGACGACCGTGCGCAGGAACTCGACCACCCGCGGTCCCCAGCGCGAGGCGATGTCCGGGTCGAGCGCGACGATGTCGCCGTTGCGCACGGCGGTCACCTCGCCCCAGCCGGGGCGAGCGGCGACGGCGGCGGCGTCGATCCCCGCGGCCTCGTCGGCGAGGAAGATCATGTCCGGGTCGCTATCGAGCAGCAGCTCCGCCGACACCTGCGGGTACCCGGTGCCGTCATCGGCCGGGTCGGCCACGTTCTCGAGGCCCGCCAGGGCGTAGACCTGGCCGATGAAGGTCTGTGATGTGGCGGTGTGCAGCTGGTCGTCCAGCTCGTGGTAGTAGGTCAGTGGTGCATCGCGCGCGGTGGCCTCGTCTGCCAGGTCGTCGATGTCGGCCTGCATGTCGTCGACGAGCTCGGCGGCCTCGTCGGCGTGGCCGGTCGCGGCGCCGAGCTGGGTGATCTGGTCGTAGCTGTCGTCCAAGGACGTGGCCGCCGGGTACTCGAGCACCGGGATGTCGACGCGTTCCAGGCCGGCGACGACATCGTTGGCGTCGAACGACAACACGACCAGGTCGGGCTCGTACGTGGTGACGGCCTCGACGTTGGGCTCGAAGCCCGACAGGTCGGTGATCGGCGTGCCCTCGGGGTAGTTGGAGAAGTCGTCCACGGCCACGACCTGGTCACCGGCGCCGATCGCGTAGAGCATCTCGGTGGCGGTGGGCGACAGCGACACGATCCGCTCGGGCTCGTCCTCGATCGTCACCGTCCCGTTGGCCGCCTCGACGTCGGCCGGAAACGACGCGTCGGTCGCCTCGTCCCCGCCGCCACTGTTCGTGTCGGGCTGGCCGGATTGGGGGACCGACTCGTCGTCGTCGCCGCACCCGGCGGCGAGCGCAAGCAGCGCGGCCAAGACCAGGGTGGGGACTCTGGGAATGCGTCTCACGGTGCTCCTCCTGTCGGCCCGAGGGGGTTGGCCTGTTCGCCGACCGGGCACCGAAGCCCCGTCGCACGAAGAGCCCTGTCCTCGAAGGGTCTCGTGCGCCCGCGCGCCAGGCGACCTGGCTCGTCCTCGTTCGAGGCATCACAGTTGCGGGACAGCGCCGGGATGGACCGGACTTCGCTGGCTCGCGGGCTCGGCGGGAACCGTACTGCTTTTGCCGGGCCGGCCCGTAGCCTGATGCTCCGCATGTCCCAGTCCCCGGCCGAGAGCGCGGCGCGCCGCCGCACGTTCGCCATCATCAGCCACCCCGACGCGGGCAAGACCACCCTCACCGAGAAGTTCCTGCTCTACGGCGGGGCGGTGCAGGAGGCCGGTCAGGTCAAGGCCCGGGGTGAGCGGCGCCGCGCCCGGTCCGACTGGATGGAGCTCGAGCAGAAGCGCGGCATCTCGATCACGTCCGCGGCCCTGCAGTTCCCTTACGGCGGCGACGTGCTGAACCTGCTCGACACCCCGGGTCACCGCGACTTCTCGGAGGACACCTATCGAGTGCTCGCCGCCGTCGACGCCGCGGTCATGGTCCTCGACGCCGCGAAGGGGATCGAGGCGCAGACCCTCAAGCTGTTCGAGGTGTGTCGCACGCGCAACGTGCCGCTGCTCACGTTCCTCAACAAGTGGGACCGGCCCGGTCGCGACGCATTGGAGTTGCTCGACGAGATCGAGGCAAGGCTGGACCTCCAGCCGGTGCCGGTGACGTGGCCCGTGGGCATCGCCGGCGACTTCCGGGGTCTCATCGACCGGCGGTCCGGTCGCTACGTGCGCTACGGGCGCACTGCACACGGTGCCGCCGAGGCGATCGAGGAGGTCGTCGACCCCGAGCACGCCGCAGGCGGCGATGAGGGAGACGCCTGGCGGTCCGCGGGCGACGAGGTGGCGCTGCTCGAGGAGGTGGGTGGTCGGTTCGACCCCGACCTCTTCCTCGCCGGCGAGCAGACGCCCGTCTTCGTCGGTTCGGCGCTCACCAACTTCGGGGTCCGGCCGTTGCTCGACGGCATCGTCGAGCTGGCGCCGCCGCCGACGCCGCGGTTCGACGTGGACGGCGCCGCCCGCAAGCTCGACGACCCCTTCTCGGCGTTCGTGTTCAAGGTGCAGGCCAACATGGACCCGGCGCACCGCGACCGGGTCGCATTCGTGCGGGTCTGCTCGGGGCGCTTCGAGCGCGGAATGGTCGTGACCCACGAGCCGACCGGGCGGCCGTTCGCCACCAAGTACGCCCACTCCCTCTTCGGCCAGGAGCGTGACACGGTCGACGAGGCGTTCCCCGGTGACATCGTGGCGCTGGTCAACGCCACCGACGTGCGAGTGGGCGACACGCTCTATGTCGACGCACCCGTCGAGTTCCCCCGCCTACCGGAGTTCGCGCCCGAGCACTTCGTGACGGCGCGGACGCGCGACACGGGGCGGTTCAAGCAGTTCCGCCGCGGGATCGCGCAGCTCGACGAGGAGGGCGTGGTCCAGGTGTTGCGGGATCGTGAGCAGGGCGACCAGGCGCCAGTACTCGCCGCCGTGGGCCCCATGCAGCTCGAGGTCGCGGCCTGGCGACTCGAGCACGAGTTCGGCGCGGCCACCGAGCTGTCGCCGACTGCGTACACGCTCGCCCGGCGCACCGACGAGGCGTCGGAGGCGACCCTCCGGACGCTCCCCGGGGTCCGGGTGTTGCTACGGGCCGACGGAACGCTCTACGCGCTGTTCGAGAGCCCGTACTGGCTGGCACGGGTCGAGTCCGAGAATCCCGAGCTGATGCTCGATCGCCTCGTCGCCGAGGGCACGGCGGGCTGAGCGCCGGCCGTCACGAGCAGGTCGTGCCGTCCTCCGGAGGCTCCAGGTCGACCAGGTACTGGGCGACGGCGTCGTCGACGCACGGCACGCCGTTGCCGACCACCGTGTGACCCTCACCCTCGTACGTGAGCAGGACCCCAGACTCGAGTCGCTCGGCGGTCCGCACACCGGCCTCGTAGGGCGTCGCGGGATCTCCGGTGGTCGACACCACCAGGATCGGGGGTGCGCCGGGGGCGGTCACCGCGGGCAGCGGCTGCTCCTCGACCGGCCACATCGCGCAGCGGACGTAGTCGTTCACGATGGGCTCGCCGAAGTGGGGTGCCTCACGCGTCGCCGCCACGCCTGCGGCCAGCAGCTCGTCCGGCGATTCGGGCCACTCGACGTCGAGGCAGTTCACCGCGAAGTAGACGTCGAAGTCGGCGATGCCGATGTACTGGTCCGCCAGCTCCACCATGCCGGAGCCGTCGCCGTCGAGGCCGTCGGCGATGGCGTCAGCCAGCTCGGGCCACAAGGACTGGCTGTAGAGCGGCAGTGCCAGCCCCGTCGACAGCTCACCGGGGCCGAGGTCGCGGGGCGAGCCCGGGATCGGCTCCTGCTCGACGCGAGCGCTCAGTTCGTCGAGGGCGGCGGTGGCGTCGGGAGCGATCGGGCACGACGGGTCGGCGTCGCAGTCGTCGGCGAAGGCGGCGAACGCGTCCTCGAAGCCGCGTGCCTGCTCGGCGGCCAGCTCGGTGCCGGTCGGGCCCAGCTCGAGCACCCCGTCGATCACCATGGCCCGCACGCGATCCGGGAACATGTCGGCGAGCATTTGGCCGATGGCGGTGCCATAGCTGAAGCCGAGGTAATTGAGCTGCTCGTCGCCCATGGCGGCGCGGACGGCGTCGATGTCACGGGCGACGTTGGCGGTGCCGAGGTGCGGCAGCAGGTCCCCGGCCGCCGTCTCACAGCCGTCGATGTACGCGGAGCTGACGTCGAGCAGCGTGGTTTCGTCCTCGGGCGAATCGATGGAGTAGTCGACGCCGTAGAGCTCCGTGAAGTCGCCGCCGCAGTCGATGTCGCTGGCGCCGAGGCCGCGGGGGTCGACGCCCACGATGTCGAAGTGCTCGGTGATGTCGTCCGGGCAGGGAGAAGGCGAGCGTGGTGGCGAAGCTGGCCGCACTCGCTCCCGGCCCGCCCGGGTTGACGAACAGGGCGCCGATGCGGTCACCGCTGGCGGGGACCCGGGCGACGCTCAGGGTGAGGGTGTCGCCCTCGGGCTGGTCGTAGTCCACCGGCACGTCGAGGGTGGCGCACTCGGTGTCCCCGCCGCAGTCCTCCCAGTCGAGCGTGTCGCTGGCGGCCTCGTCCTGACTGTCGGGCGACTCGGTGGCGGAGGACTGGTCGCCGGCCGTGTCATTGCCCGCCTCCAGTGGGTTCTCGTCGGCCTCGCTGGCGCAGGCGGCGGCCACGAGTGCCAGGCAGGCTGTCAGGGCCAGGGCGATTCGATGCACCGACCGACGGTATCCGCACGGCACCATCGCCGGAGGTCGGCCGGTGCATCTGTCCGCCGGTGGCGGTCACCTGCGGAGCAGGAACCACTCTCGAGGCGAGAGACCGGAGTCGTGGATCTGCACCGCGATGTCGCGCCCGACATAGCGCACATGCCACGGCTCGAACTCGTAGCAGCTGCGGTCCTGCGCGCCATCGGGATAGCTGAGCACGAACCCGTACTCGTGGGCGTGGGCGGCGACCCACTGACCGGCCGGCGTGTCGGCGAACGCGGCACTGAGCTCGCCGGCCTCGGGATTCAGGATGTCGAGCGCAGTGCCGAGCTGGTGCTCGCTGTGACCGGGCCGGGCGACCCCGGCGGCCGCGCGTGACTCGCCCACCCGGTCGGCCTCGTCCCGGAACAGGCCATCCTGGTAGGCGAAGCTGCGGTACGCGGAGACCACGACGATCGGCGTGCCGTTGGCCTCGGCCGCCAGCCGAAGCGCCGCAAGATCGAGGATCACGAACTCGCGAACCCGGTCGCGCTGGGCGAAGCCGGCAGCCGTCACCTCCACCAGGTCGCCGGGGGCGAACTCGGGCGGAAGGGCGCGACCGGTGTCGATCACGATCGTCGCCCAGTCGGCGAGGGGATCGCCCTCCACGGGCTCGTCGCCCTGGCCGCACGCCGGGATCGGCGGGGCGGTCACCGCGGAGGTGGTGGTCGTCGTGCCGACCCGCCGGGACGGTCCGGCGGTCAGCGTCGATCCGTCCGACACGCGCGTGGAATCCCACGTCACCCACAGCCCGATTCCGACGCCGACCACGACGATCACGACGGTCAGGGTGGCGATCCATCCCTTCACGGCGGCGCAACCTATGTCGCTGGCGCCGGCCCTGTGGGTCGCTTCTGCCGAGCTTCAGTGTGCTGTCAAAGACAGGCAGCGAGCTTCGGCCGGTGCCGCCGGATCGGTACGCTGGTCGTTCCCAGGCCCGCGGGCGCTGGCTCGGGGACGTAGCTCAGTTGGCTAGAGCACCTGCTTTGCAAGCAGGGGGTCGTGGGTTCGAGTCCCATCGTCTCCACAACTTGCAGTGTGACCAGGACTTTCTTGGGCCAGCGAGGGCGAGGGCAGCGAGTATAGCGGCCGAAGAGCGGATAAATTCGCGTAGCGTCTGCCTGCATGGGACTGGCTGGCGCCGGAGTGTCGCCGACCTCAACCGCCTCGCCCGTGTCCGTGCCGAACAACGCGGCTGGCTCACCGGCCCCGACCTCGACACCCCCGACGGCCGCCGCTACGCCGTCGGCGACCCCGTCGTCACTTTCGCCCCCAACTACGACGGCCAACTGGTCACCAGCCAAGGCGGCCGCGTCGTCGCCATCGACCAGCGGACCCAGACGTTGACGATGGCGACCGACGACGGCCGTCGCGTTGTGCTGCAAGGGGAAGCCCTCCACGCGGACCACCTTGACCACGGCTACGCCCTGACCGTGCACCGCGAGCAGGGCGCCACCGCGGATCGCACCCACTACCTGGCCGAGGGCGGTGGCCGCGAGCTCGCCTACGTCGCCATGTCCCGCGCCCGCGGGCCCAGCATCGTCCACGCCGTCGCCGACGACCTCGGCCAGGCCTTCGAGGACATCACGCATGACTGGTCGCTCGACCGTAACCAGCAATGGGTCACCCGCATTGCCACGGCCGTCGGCGTCGATCCCACCATCCGGCCGTTGCCCGAGGACCCCGAAGCCCGTCGCGCACGATTGCTCGCCGAGCTGGAGGCGCTCGAACGTCATGCGCCGCCTGACGTCGCCGCCGAGCTCGCCGCCGCACGCGCCGATCTCGACCGCATTCGCCGGAGCCGTGACGACCTCGTCCGCGGCGCCGGCCGGTGGCATCAGACCCCCGCTGGCCGCGCCGCGCGCGATCTCGACCAAGCCCGCCGCCAACGCCAGCACGCCGAGCATTGGTTGGACCTCCCCCACAACGCGCGGCGCGAGCGACATCGGTGGCGTCGCGTCGCCCAGTCGGCCGGTCGGAGTGCGGCTCGGGCCCAGCGGGACTGGATCGCTCACGGGCAGCCGGCCGTCGAGCAGCTCGACCGCAGGATCGCCAGAGCCGAGCATCGCGTTGCGGAACACGAGACCCATGCGCGGTTCCGTCAGCGATGGCTCGCTGAGCACCCCGAACTCGACCGGCGCCTCCAACACGCCCAACGAGAGCTTCGACGACTCGACGACCCAATGGGCGTCGAACTGAACGAGCACCTCAAGGCCTTGCTCCTCCCGAGTCCCGACCGCGTCACGCAGGGTGTCGAGAGGGCCGACATCGCTCGGATCCGTCAACACCTGGATCGTCTGCAACACAGGCGAGAGATCGAGCCGCCGGGGCTATCCGTCTGACATGCGCTGGCGGCAAGGCGTCCGGCGCGCGGTTGGCGGGCACCGAGCCGTGGTTACGCGTTCCAAGGCGCTCATTGTGAGCGATGCAGATGCGCCGATCTGGCGCTATCACTACGGCGCGATTGCTGGACGCTCTGGCGCGGGTGATCTGTGCTCACCTCTGGCGCGTTCCGCGTATTCGGAGATTGCGCGAGATCGGCTGTGTGGATGCCTGGCGTCGCTTCGCGGCGGTTCATCCACACAGGGTGATGCGGCGGGCTGATGCCGATGCGAGCGTGTGGCCCATCGCGATCCATGGCCGACTTGTGGGTGGTGGCCGCGTCGACATTCGGGAGTCACCGACACGCGAGCGTGACCGTGAGTGAGGGGTGAGGCATGAGCGACGAGCAGCCGAACATCGTGTTCTTCTACTGGGACAACTTCGGGTGGGGTGAGCTCGGCTGCTACGGCGGCGGCGTGCTGCGCGGTGCGCCCACGCCGCGGATCGACGGGCTCGCTGCCGAGGGCTTGAAGCTTCTGAACTTCAACGTCGAGGCGCAGTGCACGCCGAGCCGGTCGGCGCTGTTGACCGGTCGCCATGCGATCCGCTCAGGCACGCAAGCGGTTCCGGTCGCCGGCGGTGCGGACGGGATGACGCGCTGGGAGGTGACGACCGCCCAGGCGCTGTCCGATGCCGGGTACGCGACGGGGATGTGGGGCAAGTGGCACCTGGGCAGCGACCCCGAGCAGCCGGAGCCCGGTCGATTTCGGCTTCGACGAGGCCGTGTGGTGCCCGCGCACCGCCGACGAGGTCCTGTGGACGATGCAGTCCTATTTCCCGAACGGAGAGGTGACCGCCGCGCCGTATGCCGGCCCCACGAAGATCCCGCTCGAGCCGGAGCCGATCTTCTCGCGGAAGAAGGGCGAGAAGCACGAGGTGGTCGCTACCTACGACGCGGAGTTCCGCGCCGGGTTCGATCGCAAGATCACCGAGTGGGCAACGGACTTCATGACGCGGTCGAAGGAGGCCGGCAAGCCGTTCTACGTGTACCTGCCCTACACGCAGGTGCACATCCCGCCGATCCCCGACCCCGAGTACGCCGGGAAGACCAAGCGCGGGAACTGGGGCGACATCCTCACCCAGATGGACGACTTCACCGGAGTGGTCCTCGACAAGCTCGACGAGCTCGGGCTCGCGGACGACACGATCGTCGTCTGGGCCTCCGACAACGGCGCCGACACCACCTACCACTTCCCCGCGATCGACCCGGATCCGGTGGGAGGTCAATGGCACGGGTTCTCGGGGCCGTGGCGCGGCGGCTTGTTCACCACGCTCGAGGGGTCGAACCGGACGCCCTGCATCGTGCGGTGGCCGGGGAAGGTGCCCGCCGGGAAGGTCAGCAACGAGCTCGTGCACGCGGTCGACTGGTACACGACGCTGCTGAACGTCGCCGGCGCGAAGGTCCCCGGCGACCGGATCATCGACGGCATGGACATGCGCGACTTCCTGCTCGGCGACGCCGAGGAGTCGGGTCGCGACATCATCCTGCACCTCCACGGGAACCGGCTCCAGGCGGCCAAGTGGCACCAGTGGAAGGTCCACCTCTTCAAGCAGGACGACTTCTACTCGACCTGGTCGCCGCTGAACATGCCGATGCATCTACAACCTCGAATGGGACCCCCGTGAGGAGCACCAGGTCGACTTCCCGCACGCCTGGGTGCTGCACCCGATCGCAGCCGCGGCCGGCGCATTCCTGAAGTCGCTCGTCGCCGAGCCTCCGATCAAGCCGGGAACGCCCGATCCGTACACGCCGCCGAAGCCGGGCACGTTCGCGCCCGCAGACGCACCTCCAGATCGGACCGATCATCCAGTACGTCACCTCGCTCGTCCAGGAGCACGACGAGCTCCCGGACCCCGGCCACGGAATCGAGCACCAGGCCGGATGAACGAAGGCCAACAGCCGACCCGGCTCTGCGTGCTGCTCGTGTGCTTCGCCGAGGCGAAGAGTGCCTCTCATGTCGAGTCGGAGCTCAGCAAGGGAGTCCGCTCGAGCGGCGGCGCCGCTACTCGACGAGGTCGTCCTGAAGGTGAGCCGCAAGGGGAAGGCCGATGGTCTACGACCCGCGTCGGACGATGGCTGGCGCGCTGACCCCGGCGCTCACCTGGGGGCTGTTCGGTCTCGTGGCGAGCGGCGGGAGCTGGTCGAGCCTCGTGATCTGGGCGCTCGTCGGCGCGCTCTGCGGCGGCCTCTACGCCTACTTCGCGGAGCACCTCCTCTCGAAGAGCCAGCTGAAGCGGATCGGTGAGCGGATGGGTCCCGACACCTCCGCGCTTGCGATCTGGGCCGAGGCCGCCGACGCCGAGCGGCTGCTGTCCGCGACGGCTCCGCTCCAGCCGGCGACCGCGAGCGTTGCGGCCATCGCCGACGACCTCTCCGCGACGGTCTTCGCCGGGGCCGCGAACCCGGTCGAGAGCTCGTCGACCGGCACCGGCGAGAGCCCGCCGGCGAGCACCAGCGTGCTCAGCATGCTGCTGCTCCGCTACCCCGGGCGAGCACAGCTGCGCGAGAGATGGTGGCGAAGGCCCGCAAGGCGGGCGGTGACGCGCCCCAGGTCGAGCTCGTGTTCGAGTCGGCCAAGAGCGGCAAGCGGCGGGTCGTCAGCCCGGCCCAGGGCGTCGCCGCCATGGCCAAGAGCGACGTCGTCAGCTGGGGCGGCTTCGGCCTCGTCTTCGGCCTCATCGTCGGTTTCGCCGGCAACGGCGGGATCCTCAGCTCGATCGAAAGCGGCGTCGTCACCGGCGTGCTCTGGGCGATCTTCGGCCTGTTCGCCGGCGCTCTCTACGGCCTCTGGGCGGGACGCGGGGTGTCCGCACGGCGCCTGAAGGGGGTCGGGCCGCTGCTGCCGCCCGACAGCTCCGTGATCCTCGCCTGGGCCGACGGCGCCGTCGCAAGCGGCGACGATCGAGAAGCTGGCAACGCCCAACACGGAGAGGCTCGACCTCCGCTTCAGCGCGGTCGGCCAAGGCCTGATCCTGGAGGTGTGAACTCAGTCCATTGGCCCTCCGCGGGGTCGCCCAGCCAGGGGTCGATGATCGAGCCAAAGGAACAACGATGAGCCACATGGTCAACGCCAGTCTGCTCGCCACCTCCATCCCCTGGGGCGGCTTCAAGTGGACCGGGAGCTTCACCACGGTCGACCTGATCGCCGCCTCGACGAACGCGCTGAACGGGGCGCTGCTCGCCCGCCGGCCCGATCACTACAAGCAGTTCACCGTCGTCGGGATCCTGCTCATGGCGCTGCTCGGCGGGCTCGGCGGCGGCATCACCCGCGACGTCCTCGTCGCGGAGGTGCCCTCAGCGCTCACCAACCCCGCCTACATCACGCTCGCGCTCTTCTTCGGCGCCCTCGGGTATCTGCGTCGCCTACACGGGCGGGCAGCTGTTCCGTGAGGGCCTGTTCCAGTTCATGACCTCCTTCTCGCTGCCCTGGTACGCGATCGTCGGCGCCCAGAAAGGCGTCACCGTCGGGCTGCCGGTACTCGGCTGTCTGCTGCTCGCAGTGGTCGGCCCGACCGCAGGGCGCTACTACATCGACATCACCAGCGGCGTGCCTCCGAAGCAGTTCATCCGCGGCGAATGGTTCGTCGGCATCGCCGCCCTCACCGGCCTCGTCTGGATTCTCGTCACCTGGGCCGGCGTCGGCCCCTGGTGGGCCGCCGCGATCTCCTTCGTCGTCGGCTTCACCTTCCGCGTGATCGCGCTCTACCGAGGCTGGGAGGAGCCGCTCGCGAAGGAGCCGAAAGGCGTCTACCAGCACTCGGACGGCACGGCCGCTGCTCGGCCGCAAGCTCGCCGGCAAGTCGCAGCGCGAGCTGCGCGATCTCGGTCTCGTCGTGGAGGACGGCCCACAGCGCCAGAGCGCGTGATCCGTACCCGCTGAGGCGGTGCGCATCCCGGCAGGCGCCGGCATCGGACACACCGCTGCGAGCGTCTCTGATCGCGTGCCGCGGTTGCCCGATCGGGGGGGGCGAGTCAGCCGCCGTCAAGGCTGACCTGCTCGGCCCGGCCCGACTGGCACACCTGACTGCTTCCGGAGAGCGCAGTGGGTTGCTCAGGTGAGAACGTTGACGGCCCGAGCGACTACGAGGCCGATGACGACGAATGAGACCGTGGCCTGCAGCGTCATGGCCGACTTGGCCCAGGGGACCAGCGGCATCACGTCCGTGGGGCTGAACGCCGTGCTGTTGGTGAAGCCGAGGTACAGGTAGTCGACGAAGATCGGACGCCAGCCCGGCGGTGCCAGCTCCGGGTTGATCTGTTGGGGGAACGCGAAGTCTGGGTATGCGGGTCGTCCGTTCGACCGCGCCAAGGGTCCCCCCGAGTCGAACTGCCAGTACAGGAGAGCGAACGCCAGGTTGTTGCCGACCAGCACCTGCGCCCCCGAGGCGAGCAGGAACCCAGCCGAGTTGGTCTGCGGCGCCCCGTTGATGAGGTGATCGATGAGGATGACGGTCGCCCACAGAGCGGCAGCAACCAGCAGCAGGACGAGCACGATCGAGGCACGCCGGAACCACCGCGATCGCCGATCTACGCCAAGCGGGTCGCTCGCTAGTAGGACGCCGAGCAGGACGAGTTCGATCGCCGGGAGCAGCCACGGTAGGGCAATCACATGCTCGGTCGGGAGCCAGAGTCGCACGCCCACGTTCAACACAACAAAGACGAGCACTGCCACAGCCGGCGGCCAGCGCGACTCGGCGCAGCCAACCCCTTCGGTCGTCTCGTCTAGCTTCCGACTCGGCGGACACCAGATCCAGTCTTCCCCCGCGCGTGTTGCGAATGAGGGATGCGTGGCCCGGCAGGCCACGCAGCGGCCCCGCGCGTCCAAGCACCCTGAGCTGGCCGTTGGCCGACAGATCGGCTACCGATGGCGGCAGCCCGCAAGCCGGGCGCTCGATCCGTAGAGCCAGATCCGGCAGCGTCGCGTGGCCGCCCGTCGACCATCTCCTGGACTGCACGGGCGTGGGTGCCTGCCGTGCCGCCCAGCGTGTCCTTGACGACACCGGTGTCACCACGCACGATCTCCAGCCACTCGAGGTGACGGCGAGGACTCAGCAACCGGCGAAGGGTCTGAAGCGACTGGCGAGCCGCCTTGCCGGCCTCACCCACGGCGCCGACCCTAACCAGCGACGACATGTCCTGGCTCTCCTCACGGCGAACGGCCAAGCCAAAGCCGCCCTCATCTCGCTGGGCAAGGACCCGAGCGCCATGCGGAGTGAGGAGATGCGGTCCTGCCCTTAGCCGAGTGAGGCCGCAACAACACTGGTGCCGACCGGCTCGTCTCGATGCAGGTGGGCTCACGGCCATCGCATCAACACAGCGCGAGATCGGCAGATACAAGCGCCTACGGCTGATCGGCAGGGGCCAACCGGCGCGGCGCAAGGTGGGACGCAGGCACGCGGGCCACGACGGTCGCCGTTTGCGAGCCGACGGTGTTCGATCGAACCACCGACGTCGAACGCCCCATCGCCAAACCAGCAACGCCACGACCGCCGCTTGGGGTGGAAGTCCTCGATGGGATCGATCACATCTGCTTCGAACGCCTCGTAGACGCATTGACGCATGCTTCAGATGCGCTCATTTGCTGCTCCGTGATCCTTCGCTCGCGAGCAGCGGGAAGAAGCTCCCGAGGAACGCCTCGTATAACGCCGACCACTTGTTCGGGGGGCACGTCGGCCTTGGGGTCCTTCGGGAGTCCGTCGATCTCGAGGTTGTGTTCCGCTGCGTACCCGCGGATCCCGTCGAGCAGGGTCTTGCCGACGACGGAGATCACCGCGCCGAGTCCGGCCGTGTCCTGGGTGAACGGCGGCACCGGCCGCGGCTTCGGTGCCGGCCATGTCTTCGGGTCGCGTGGGGTGTCGAGGGTGAAGACGTTGGAGAAGGTTCGGGCGGCCGCGTCGCGTGCGGTGAACGGATCGCCCAAGCCCCACTGCTCGCGCAATGTGGCGATGAGCGACGTGTGGCGGTACTCCTCGTTGAACACCTCGCCTTCGGCGACCCACGGCGACACGACGATGGCCGGGACTCGGTAGCCCGAACGGTCGAACGTGAAACCGAGCTCGCCGGGCGAGGACGCCGCATCCGGACTCGGCACCGCAGGCGGCGGGACGTGGTCGTAGGTACCGCCCGGCTCGTCCCAGCCGATGAGCAGCGTCGTGTTCCACACGTTGGAGCCCGTCGTACGACTGCATGCCCCGATACGCGGTGTAGATCCGTGAGAGGAACTCTTCGCCGCCGAGGATCGACGACGGCGGGTCGACGCCGGGCATGGCCACGCCGTGACCCGCGGCCCGACCGAGGGCGGGGTGGTAGTCGTTGTGGCCGATCAGCAAGCACGGCTCGATGAACGAGAAGTCGGGCAGATCGCCGTTGGCGGCATCGGCTTCGAACTGCGAGAACGGCACGAAGTGCGTCGCGAACTGATCCTTCAGCCGCTGGAAGTGGATCAGCGCGGTGCCGGAGAACTGCTGGGGCTCGCTGACGTAGACCTTCCACGTCTTGCCGTGCTCGTCGAGCCGGTTGAAGATCGTCTCGGCGTCGTTGTTCATGATGAACTTCTTCGGCGGGCGTGTTCCACGTGTAGCCCGACGACGTGGCCGCGGTCCAGAACGACCGGTTGGGCAACGTCTGGGACGGGACCTCGCAGAACCAGTGGTCGAACACCCCGAACCCGCGTGCCAGCCCGTTGAGCACAGGGACCTGCTCGGGGGTGAACCCGGTCATGATCTGCGCGTACTCCTCGTAGGTCGGCTGCGGCCCATCTCCCCGGTGAAGAAGCTGATGTAGTCGGTGACGTACCCATCCATCGTCGGCGTCTGACCCGGTGCCGGGAGCGTTGTACGGCGCGGCTGATGTCGTCGAGGACCTTGAAGCGATTGGCCTCGTTCAAGATGTTGTAGAGCTGGGTGTTGGTGTGCGGGTACTCCTCGCCCGAGTCCGGGTTCGGGCTGTCCATGTCCGTCGCGACGGTGTACGGCACGACCTTGCGATCAGCACCGTCCTCGGCCCAATCAGGGATCGGATTCGACAGGTCCTTCCCGATCACACCCTCGAACGTCTTCCCGTCCTCGGGGCCGTACAGGTGGCCGAGCACGTTGTCGACCGAGCGGTTCTCGAACAAGACCACCACAACGTGGTCCAGGGCATTCTGACGGTCAGGTGCGGCCATTCCCGCCCCTCCTTATCGTCGCTCCAAGTGGGGGACTCGTCGCTTCCTTGCCGATGCTCCCTGACGGGCCGGCGATGCGATCAGAACATGCCACCCCACGCCGGGCATCACCCCGATCGGAGGATCCGGACCTCACGCACGCCTGAGCCATGAGAGCGGATTCGTCCGGCAACAGCCTGGAGCACCCGAACCCCCAGACCGCGGTAACCCTGGTCGCTGGCTACCTCAGAGCTCAAGCAGTTCCCAGCGCATGTTGCCGCTCCGGGCGGCCGCTGCTCATCAGCCCGGCAGCACAGAACGGCGGAAGCGGGATCGGCGGATCTGAGTGGCTTCGCCGGGCCGACGGGCTGTCTCGCAACACGGTCGTGAACTCGAGCTGGTAGTCAACGACGTCCAGGGGGACAGCGCCTGTCCTCAGTTCCCCCGCTGGACAAAGCCCGGACGAGAGGAGACGTCCGCAGCGGACGGCGCTCGTACAGTCGGCGTGTGCGCGTTGTGGTCGAACAGGTCATTCAGACCGCGACGAAGGTGCTCGACGGCGGGCTCACCGCCCGCGAGGCGTTCACCGTGCTCGCCACCCTGACACGAGAGGCCGTGCCAGCCGCCCGCGACCTGCGCAAGACCGATCCCGATCGAGCCGCCACCTACCGGGAGCTGATCCTGGCACTCGGGCAGGAACTCAGGCGTCGCGAGCGGACCAGTGACGATCCGCGGCATCTCCGCGCCGTAACCGACGACCTCGCCAAGGTGCTGGACGCGCTGGGTGAGATGGCGACCCGATGAGCCGCGACGAACATGAGGCTCACGACGCATCACCTTGGGTCGTCCGCTTCGCATCCCTGATCCCTCGCACTGGTCCGGTGCTCGACGTCGCCAGCGGCGCCGGTCGCCATACCCGCTGGTTCTTGGACCAAGGCCACGACGTGGTCGCCATCGATCGAGACGTCTCTGGTCTCGATGACGTCCGGGAACACGATCGACTCGAGGTGGTCGAGGTCGACCTCGAGAACGGTGAACCGTTCCCGCTCGCCCAGCGACGGTTCGCAGGCGTGGTGGTCACGAACTACCTGTACCGACCCCTCCTGGATCAGCTGGTCTCGACGGTTGGTGCCCCAGGTGCGTTGCTCTACGAGACGTTCGCGGTCCGAAACGAGCGCTTGGGACGACCGACACGGCCAGAGTTCCTGCTCCGACCGGGCGAGCTGCTCGACGTGGTTCGCGGTCGGTTGCGCGTCGTGGCCTTCGAGGACCTGGTCGTCGACGATCCACGGCCCGCCGCCGTGCAACGCATCGCGGCGGTACGCGACC
This sequence comes from uncultured bacterium, assembly GCA_963717085.1. Classification (GTDB taxonomy): domain Bacteria; phylum Actinomycetota; class Acidimicrobiia; order Acidimicrobiales; family VFJN01; genus DASQUK01. The sequence goes on along the minus strand of CAVQVM010000024.1, from coordinate 30,913 downwards.
CCGAGACTGCCCGCTGACATGAGCCCCCCGAGCGCAGGCCAGCGCGACGCCGACGGGGTATCGACACAGCGCCCTGAGAGTGATGTCAGAAGCTCGGCCGCGGTCGGTCGTGCCGGTTGCCGGCCCGCCTTTCGCCGAACGGGCGCGGCCGGCCGCCGTGTGGGGGTCGACATGCTCGGGGGCGGGCGATCCCGACAAATCAAGCGAAAGCCCGCCGGCCGGTCATCTCGACGCCGCACGGACGGGTGCTCGGACCTGCATCAACAACTCCCAGGCTAGGAGCAGGGCGACCGGTGGCCAGGCAGCCACGACGCGGCGTCTCCACCCTGTGATGTCGCGAGACATCGGCGGGGCCGCCCGCGTTGGGCGGCCCCGCCACGCTCGATATGTCCGGACTCACCTGATGTGCATCGTTTCGATGTCAAGTGATGGGCGACAGTCTGTCTAGGTCTCTACGGCTACCGCTGGGGCCGAACCGGACGACCCCGCCACGCAGGCGGTGCCCCGATCGGCACTTCGGGGGACAGGGCGCCGGTGGCTTCGGTGCTACGGGTGAGCCGATCCTGGCGCCCTCCCAGCAGGTCCGAGGGGGACCGATGAGAAATGGCGGCGGCGTCGGTCTGAGTACGGTCCGCCAGGTGTCTCCGACCGTCAGCAAGGGAGAGCAACCCATGAGACCGCTCCGATACGCGATCAATGTCACCCTCGACGGTTGCTGCGATCACCGGGTGGGGGTCCCAGACGAGGAGTCGGATCGCTATTGGGCCGCCCAGCTGGCACGAGCCGATGCCCTTCTCTTCGGCCGGGTGACCTACGAGATGATGGAGGGGGCGTGGCGGCGGCCGGCGACGGGAACGTGGCCTGACTGGATGGCTGACTGGATGGTCCCCTTCGCCGAGACGATCGACGGGGCGAAGAAGTACGTCGTGTCGAGCACCCTGGACCGGGTCGATTGGAACGCGGAGCTGGTGCAGGGTGACCTGGGGAAGGCCGTTCAGGAGCTCAAGCGGGAGCCTGGCGAAGGCCTGTTCGTGGGAGGCGTGACCCTCCCGCTGGCCTTGGCGGATCTGGGGTTGATCGACGAGTACGAGTTCCTCGTGCTGCCCGTCGTGGCGGGCCACGGGCCGACGCTGTTCGCCGGCCTGAGCGAGCGGCTCGAGCTGAAGCTCGTGGACCGCCAGGAGTTCCGGTCGGGGGCGGTGGCGCTGCGTTACGAGCCCGCTCGAGGCACGGCGTGACGATCGGCTGCCCCTCGCACCCGGGACTGGCAACTCCGCCACAATGCCGAGATCGACACAGGCGTTCCTCCTAACGCCGGATCTGGGCGCATCAGCGCGCGCTCCACATGCACACTCCTGCACGGTCGGAGCGTCAAGCATCAGGTGACACCGATTCGTCAAGCATCAGCCGGAGTCGGACACCGCCACGCTCGATAGCTCTGCCGAATTTGGCTCTGAAGGATCAAGACGGCGCCGGCAGAGCCGGCGCCTGGCCTGCGGGCGGGCGCCAGAGGCGCCCGCCCTCGGCCGGGGCCACACGCCAGTACGAGTAGCCGCCCGGTGGTGGTGTCGTCGTGGGATCATCGCACGATGTTCGTCGTGTCCATCAGCGGGCCCAGGGGACCGGCAAGACGACCTTGGCGCTGGCTGCGGGACAGGCGCTTTCGAGCCCTGTGTTCTCCCGCGACGTTCTCATGGGCGGCCTGTCCGACAGCGACTATCCAGGGTCGACACGATCGAGGATCTGCAGCTCGTGCGACGGATGACGGCTCCTCGCCCGGCGACCCTGGCCGGATCCCGCCCGCCGACCAGCCTTGGCCTATCCACCGACAGGCGTCGAACCGGGCCGGTGAGAGGAGCGGGCAAGCCTATTCGTAGGCGAGTTGCGGGGTGATCGGTCGTCGGGCGAGGAGTCTGGCGGGGATGGCGGCGATGATGGCGTACAGCGTCAGGGCGGTCAGGGTGGTGGCGGCGTAGGTGAGTAGGGAGAGTCCGATGGGGTCGAGGATCCCGGCTCGGATGTTCTCGTAGAACAGGATCCCGAGTGGGATGCCGAGCCCGCAGGCGAGGAGGCAGGCGGTCAGCTGGGTGACCAGGAAGGCCGTGACGGTCTGGCGAGGGGTGGTGCCGATCGTGCGCATGATGGCGTGGCTGCGGGCGTGGTCCTGGGCGGAGAACACGGCGGCGACGGTGGCGTTGATCAGGGCGAGGGCGATGAGGAAGGCCGCGACGGTGAACCCGAGGCTGCGGGCGCGGTCCTGGGACGCGATGGTGGCGGCGCCGGAGATCGGGTCGTCGTCGTCGAAGGACAGGCCCCTTTGGCGGAGGGCGTCGACGCCGGTGCGCAACGCGAGGGCCGTGATCAGCATGGTGATGCCGCCCGCCAGCCCCAACGTGTTGGCGAAGAACCGGCCGCGACGGCGGTTGGCCCCGCGCAGCCCCATCCATACCGGCACGGGCAGCGGTAGCCCGGTGATCGCCCGCATCAGCCGGCCTGGCCGGTGGGGTGGCCGGGCGTTGCTGGCGAGCGACCGCAGGGTGCTGCGCCGCACGCCGCGCAACGCGGGCAACACCGTGGCCACGACCACGACGGCGGCGGCGCCGGCAAAGGCGGTCGCGGCGCCTGGCCATGTGAGGGGTGGGTTCGGTGCGCCGTACACGGACAGCACGTCGGTGATGCGGGCGATTGGCGGTGTCAACAGGGTGCCGGCCGTCAGCCCCACCGCGGTGGCCAGGAAGGCGACGCTGAGGTACTCGACGAGCAGGACGCAGGTGACCTGGCCGGGCGTGGCCCCCACGGCTTTGAGCGTGCCGACCTGACGGATCTGAGCGCCCATCCGCCCCGCGACCAGGATCACGGCGGTGCCGATGGTGAGCGCGACGAGGAAGATGGCCAGGACGCCGAAGACGGCGGCCAGGTCCTCGACGTCCATGATGGCGTCGCTCCTGCGCTCCTGCCAGGTGTCGCCGACGAACTCCGAGTGGGCGTCGGCGAACGATTCGGCCTGGTCGGGGTCGGCCAGCCGCAGTAGGAGCAGATACGCACCGTCGTCGAGGGCCGTGCCGAGCCGGGCGGCGGTGGCCGGGCTGATCCACACCCGGGCGGGCTGTTCGTGCGGGTACGGGCCGGTGTCGACCGTCAACGCCGCGCCACGTACGGGCACGCGCTGTCCGGCGATGGTGATGGTGTCGCCCGGTTGGAGGCTTGCCGCGGTGGCGAACCCGTCTTCGAGCACCGCGCCTTCCCGACCGTCCAGCCAGTGCCCGGCGGTCACCAGGGGCTGGTCGACCGCGGCCGGGCCGGGGTCGCGGACGTGCACCTCGAGGCGGAGCGGCACGCCGTGGATCTCGGCGTCGACCTGCGCTCTTCGCCACGGGCCAGCGGCGGCGACCACCCCCGGTGCGTCGCCGAGGCGGGCCAGCTCGGCCCGCAACTGCTCGTGTTGGGCCGGCGACATGTCCGGCGAGATCTCCGCATCCGCCTCGACGTGGAAGCCGTTCGTGGCCTGTGAGACCCGGTCCCAGGAGCGGCCGGTGACGTCGACGAGCGCCAACGCCAGCGTGATGGCGGTCGTGGCCACGCTCAGGGCGAGCAGCAAGAGCAGCGCCTGCCAGGGCCGGTGGCGCACGTTGCGCCAGGCCAACCCGATGATCATCCGTCCGGCGCCCATCTAGGCCTCCCACCCGGCGAGCTGGGTGAGCAGGGTCTGGCGGGGCAGGCCGCCGTCGAGGCGGGTGTCCTCGACGATCGCGCCGTCGCGCATGCTCAGCAGCCGCTCGGCGGTGGCCGCCACCCGCGCGTCGTGGGTGACCAGCACGAGGGTCTGGTGGGTGTCGCGCAGCTCGGCGAACAGCTGGAGGATCTCGTTGGTTGCCTGGCTGTCGAGGTTGCCGGTCGGTTCGTCGGCCAGCACCATCAGGGGTTCATTGACCAGCGCCCGCGCCAGCGCCACCCGCTGGCGCTCGCCGCCGGAGAGCCGGTCGGGCAGGTGTCCGGCCCGGTCGACCACACCCAGGCGGTCGAGCAGCTCGGTCGCCCGGCGCCGGGCCGCCCGTCGGGACGTCCCGACCAGCAGCGCCGGGAGCTCCACGTTCTCGACCGCGGTGAGCTCGTCGACGAGGTGGAACGCCTGGAACACGAACCCGATCGTGCGGCGCCGCAACCTGGCCCATGACGCCTCCGACATCCCGTCGACCCGCTGGTCGCCCACGATCAGGGTGCCGGCGTCGGGTCGTTCCAGCCCACCCAGCAGGTGCAGCAGGGTGGACTTGCCGCACCCGCTCGGGCCCATGATCGACACGGCCTCGCCCCGGTCGACGACCAGGTCGACTCCGTCGACGGCACGAACCGGCTCGCCGTCACCCCGGAAGTGGCGCCGCAGACCCTCGGCTCGCACGACCGCGCTCATCTCGTCCTCCCTGTCCACCGCGTCTCGCACGCCTCGAGCCAGCGGATGTCGGCCTGCAACCGCAGCGCCGAGCCCTCCAACAGCAGCACACCGTCGCCGTCGTCCCCGGCGATCTGGGACTCGGCGAGGCGCTGAACGTCCCGTAGCCGCCGCATCAGCTCGCGGCGCTGGGCATCGATCAACGCCACGGGGTCGGCCAACCCGGTCCCGGCCGCCGCCACCAGCTTCAGATGGAACTCCACCTGCGCCACCCGCGGCCACGACGAGTCCAGCAGCCACGCCGCGACCTCGTCCCGGCCGGCGGCGGTCACCTCGTAGACCTTCTTGTCCGGCGCCGCGCTCTGCGCGATCTGCACCCCCCGGACCAGGCCCGCCCGCTCCAAGCGCTGAAGCGTCACGTACACCTGACCCGAATTGAGCACCTCGCCCACCGGCCCCAACGCGGCCGCCAGGCGCAGGCGCAGCTCGTAACCATGCGCCGGCTCCTTGGCCAGCAAGGCCAACATCGCCTCCCGCATCACTGCTCCGATCTCCCGGCTGCTAGCTAACAGGAACCTACAACAGTAACCTAGTAGCCGCAAGGAGCAACTGATCGGCGATTGGTCAAGTGGCGGTCCCTTGTGCGTGCTGGCCCCACCCACCAGGCCCCGGGCCACAGGTGGGCCACAACGACGGTCATGACGAGTCACTTGGAGGCCGTCGGGTGCCGCGGCGAGACCAGATCAGCGGCCTCCGGGCAACGGAGCCGCACGGTTTGCAAGCAGGGGGTCGTGGGTTCGAGTCCCATCGTCTCCACCAGAAAAGTCCGGTCTGACTGGCGAGACGCCCGGCCGCCGAGGTTCGTTCGCTGGGTGAGGACGTGTGCCACGCCACCGGCACGGCGTGTCACGCGCACCGGTCGTGATCGCACCTCAGCCCTTCGAGAGCCAGGACGCGCCACGCGCGGGCTGCCGGGTCGCGTACTTCCTGGGCCGGCCCGCGTCCGTGTGGATGGCGGCGCTGACCAAACGGCGGCGCGGTCGTGAATCCGTCGCGGTCGTGACCGGCGGGGGACGAGGCCTGGGGCGGCTCGTCGCCCAAGCTCTCGCTCGATCCGGCGCCGCCGTGGGGCTCGTCGCCCGTTCCGGCGACGAGCTGGCCGAGTCGGTCGAGCTCATCGAGGCGTCCGGCGGCGTCGCGGCATCGGTCAGTGCCGACGTCAGCCATGAGCGGGGAGCGCAGGGAGCACTCGTGAAGCTCCGCCGCCGGCTCGGTCCAGTTGACTTGCTCGTCAACAACGCCGCCGTCGCAGGGCCCGCCGGTCCTGCCTGGGAGATCGACCCCACGACCTGGTGGCGCACCCTCGAGGTCAACCTGCGGGGCACCTTCAACTGCACCTGCCTTGCTCTTCCCGACATGGTGGCTCGTGGCCGCGGACGGATCGTGAACATCACCAGCCATGCGGGAGTGTTCCGGTGGCCGACCGTCTCGGCCTACTCGGTCTCCAAAGCTGCCGTGGTCAAGTTCACCGAGAACCTTGCCTTCGAGACGCGCCGGCCCGGGGTCGGTGTCTTCAGCGTCGATCCGGGCCTCCTCCCGATCGGCTTCTCCGACGTCGCGATGGCCGGTGGCACGCCCGACAACCCGCACCAGGCCCGGCGCTACGCCTGGGTTCGCAACGAGCTCCACGAGGGGCGGGGCACCGATCCGGCCCGCGCCGTCGAGCTCATCGTGGGCCTCGCATCTGGACGCTACGACGAGTTGTCGGGCCCCTTGGCTGGCCAAGGCCAGGGCCGGGATCTCCTGTCCGGGGTGGGTGAGCAGCTCGGCGAGATACCCCATGCCCACCAGGTCGGCGACGCGCACGCGGTGGTTGCCGACTGCCACCACCCATCGCGTCCCGTCCCGGCGGATGAAACCGTCGCGGGAAGCCGCTGTCGACGAAGGCTGTCGGTCTCTCGGCGTCGTCACCGAAGCGAGCCACTCGGCCATCCATCCCACCCTAGGAAGGCGATCCAGCGGTGCCACAAGCGGATTGCTGGCTCCAGATGTGACACAGCGGTGGCACGGCTCGGCACGCCCATTTGCTGTATGCATGCGAGACTGAGCAGTCACGTCGACATCGAGCTGTTGCCGCCTCGTGCAGCGGGCGACGGCGACCTGGTGGGCGAGATCACCGGCCTCGTCAACCGGGTCTACGCGGTGGCCGAGGAGGGGCTGTGGGCCGAGCGCGCCACCCGGACGACCACGACCGAGATGGCAGAGATGATCGCCGCCTGGCAGATCGCCGTGGCCCGGATGGACGGCCAGCTCGTGGGGGCCGTGCGCATCCAGCAACTCGACGCCTGCAGAGGCGAGTTCGGCATGCTGGTCGCCGACCCCGCCCGTCGGGGCGAGGGCGTCGGCCGTGAGCTGGTGATCTTCGCCGAGGAGCTGAGCCGGCAGCGGGGCCTGGCCGTCATGCAGCTCGAAGTGCTGGTTCCCCGGGAATGGACACATCACAACAAGGAGCTCCTGCACGCCTGGTACACCCGGATCGGCTACCGGCCGGTGCGATCGGGCGCCATCGACGAGAGCTATCCCTGGCTCGCACCACTTCTAGCCACACCCTGCGACTTCGTCATCTACCACAAGGACCTGACGCAGACTTGACCACACCGGCCGGATGCCGGCTCTGCCTACTCCAGTCGTGCTCCCGATCCTTGCGGAATCCCCGTCGGCCGCCAGCGCCGGATCGGCTATGGCGGCGCCAGTGGCGCCGCCGCATCGACGGGCTGGGCTGAGGTGTAGCCGCCGCGCCCCGCTCGGAGTGGTGTGGGGCCCGCGGGCCGCAGTCGGCAGGCCGACAATGGTCCGGGTGGTGCTGACCGTTTTGGCCACGATCCGGACCGTACCCCGGCGACGTGCCAGAGGAAGGCGCCGGACGCGGTCCGCCCGGAGACGCTCCGCCGGATGAACCCTCGCCCGGCCCGACGCCCGGCGGCGGTCCGTCGTGCGGTCGGTCGCGGAGTGCGTTCGACGATGGTTCCCCCGGCGATCCAAGCCGCGCCGACGGACCGTTCGGTGCGGGCGCGCTGGTCCGCTCCTTGGTGGAGCCCGGGGCCATGAGCGGTGCGTCACCGGAGCCTGGACCGCCGGAACGTGGCGTGTCCGGGGCCGCATGGCCAGGTGGGATGTGGCCAGTCTTGGGCCCGGGCTCGGTGGGCGGTCCGGCACCTGGCGGCGCCGCCTTCGGCCCGAGCCCCGGGGGCGGTGAAGACGCCGATCGGGCGGCCTTCGGTGGCCCGGCCGAGGCGCCGGGCTCCGAGCCGGTGTCGGCCCCGCTCCTTTGACCCTTTGGGTTCGGAACCGATCGAGGGTCGTCTGCTCCGACGTCCGGGTCTTGCGCCAGAGCGGCATCCGAGGCGATCGCAACCGGCGGCGAGCTCGTCGGTGCCGTTCCGGCGTCGCCGGGCTCGTCACCGTGGGTGGACCCCGTGACATCCATGTGCTCGTCCGTGTGTCCGGGCCGGGCGGCGGCCTCGTCCGGCAGTTCGAACGGTGTGACCACCTCGATGGCCCGTCGTACGAAATGGGTAGCGGGCTCGGGGAGGATCCCGGCGGCGGCACCGGCAGCGGCCGAGGTGGCAACGGCGAGGAGAACGGCCGCCTTGCCGGCGATGGGCACGACCGCGACGCGCAGGCGGATCCGAGCCGAGCGCGACCACCTCGACCTTGGCCGCGTCGATCGTGGCTGCAGACCGTTGCGTGTGCGCGGTGCCGAGGGGACGACGCTTGCCCGCGCCTGGCCAGCGGCCCTGCCGGCCAGCAGTGCGGCGAGCTCGGGCGAGGGCGGCGGCGGCGGGCCAGCCATCACCCGCATGTCGTCGACGAACGCAGCGATGGGTGCAACGTCGTCGCCGACCGCGTCGCCACGCAGCACCTGCTCGATGGCGGCGTCGAACCGGGCGCTCGAGAGCATGTCGGGGAAGCGATCGCCGCGGGGCGTCATAGGGGCACGCCCTCCTGCTCGAGGAGAAGCGCGATCGCGGCGCAGCCGCGCCGCTGCAACGCCTTGACGGCACCCCGTGACTTGCCGATCACCCTTGCGACCTGATCGACGGTCAGGTCCCCGAAGACCCGGAGCAGCAACACGTCGCGCTGCGCGGGTGCGAGCCGGTCGCACAGGGCGCGCACCCGCTCAGTAGCAAGCAATCGCTCGACCTCCGCGTGCACGTCATCAGGTGCGACACGCTCGGGTCGGGCGCTCAACGGGAGCGGGGCGGGCCTGCGCGCGTGGCGACGGCGCTCGTCGGCGAGCCGCCGGTAGGCGATCGTGAACACCCACGATCGAAAGCTCGTTGCGTCGCCGTGGAACCAGGCGACGTTCCGGAGAACACCGACGAAGACCTCGCTCGTCAGGTCATCTGGGTCGTCGACCCCCTGCGCGCGGAACAGGCCTGCGACCGCCGGCGACAAGGCCTCGTAGATGCGTTCCAGTGCCCACGCCGCACCCGCCCGAGCCGCGGTCAGCACGGCATTGAACTCGCCGTCGAAGCTGTCCCGTCGCTCGGTGGCCATGGAGCCATCCGCCTCTCGCCCGGTCGAAACTCGCGGCTTGGCACGACCCACCTGCGTCCAGGCGCCCAAGAAACGCCTCCCAAACGCAGTGCCATCCCGCGAGCCTCGTCGCCGCCGATGATACGACCGGCCGCGGCGCCTAGGCGGGGACCCGGGGACCGGGCCGCCCCGGCCCCCGGATGCTCCGCTCCCGCCCGAACCGCAGATGTCTACGCGGCCAACCTTTACGGATCCTGAAGCTCGACAGGATTGCTATCGCGCAGAACGTAGCCAACCCCGCGCACAGTGTGGATGAGGTCGGCCTCCTTGCCCAGCCGCCGGCGCAGGATGCTGACGTGCACCTCGACCAGGTTCTCGTCGACCGCCTCGTAGCCCCACACCAACTCGAGGAGGCTGGACTTCGACAGCACTTGCCCGGCGTGGCGGGCGAGTACTGCAAGGAGCGCAAAGTCCGTCGGACCGAGGTCGACGATGGTGTCGCCCACCGTCACCCGATGTGCCGGCTCGTCGACCACGAGGCGGCCGACCTGGCTGACCTGGGATGCGGTCCTACCAGTCCGCCGGAGCAAGGCGCGCACGCGGGCCAGCAGCTCGTCGATCAGGTAGGGCTTGACCACGTAGTCGTCGGCGCCGGCCTCGAATGCGGCCAGCCGGCCCGCGACGCTGCCGTCGCGTGTGACGAACATCAACAGCGGATTGCGTTCGGCCCGCAGGTGGCGAGCCAGGGCGGCGCCGTCGACCTGACCTCGCAGCAGCATCTCCAAGATCACGAGGTCCGGGCGAAACGACGCCGAGGCGCGGATTGCGTCGGCGGCGGTCGAGCATGCCGTCGTCTCGTAGCCGGCGGCGCGCAACGCATTGGCCAGGGGACCCCGCTCGCCCGCCTCGCTGTCCACCACCAGAATCCGGGTTGCGTGATGCATCGCCCTCTCCGACGCAAGAGAGATCGCCGGAGGGGCGTGCAGGGGTGCACCCGAATCGGTGGGGGCCTCAGGTAACCGCCGGGCACGCACCAGGTGCCGCGAAGCGCAATGCGACGGCCGGGTCGCCGCAACCAAAGGATGCCCGGGTTTGTGCCGACTTCAGCCGGGCTCAAGGTGGCGGACCTACTTCGACCCGGTGTTGGCGGCTTCAGCTGGGCGGGGGGAACGTCAGCAGGTCGTTCGTCGCCATCGAGGCTCGCTGAACGGGGCGCCATGACACTTCTGCGCGGTGCAGACCAGGGACATCCCGTCGCCCGTGACCGCCGTCGCACCCTCAGGTGAGCACGGCGCACCCGGGTGGATGTCGTTGGTCGGTGGGTCGGCGGTCGTCGACGGACGGGGTGCTGGGTCGGCCGGGACGGTCGTCGGGGTGGGCGCGGGCTGAGGTGGCGCGCTGGTTCGGGGAACCGAAGAGGTTGTCGTGCTCACACCGGCGCTCGCTGCCGGGGTCACGGCATTGGGCGAGGTGGCCGGCGTCTCTGCTTGCGTCGTGGTCGTGACGCGGGCGGTTGCGGTGGTCTCGGAAGCGTCCTCCCGAAGCCCCTCGGTGGCCGCTGCGCCGAGCACCCCGACGATGAGGATCAAGGCCACGGTCGGCGCCGCGAGGCGCGCCCAGCGCGGCCAGCTCCGGTATGTCTGCCACAGGTTCGCCCACGGGCTTGGGTTGGCGAAGTGTGCACCCTCCATGGGTGGACCGACCGCCAGCGCTTCCGTCGTGTCGTCGGGCTTCGGAGGATGCCAGCGGCCGTTGGGCGCCTGCCACCAACCGGGCGGAGGGGCGCCCTGGTGCCACCGACACCTGGCATCCATCCACCAGTTGGCGTGTCCATCACTCATGGTTGCGCTCCCCAGCCGTTCCCCCGCGCTGGCGCACACACGGGGCTGCCGGGAGCGAACGCTACCGAGTCCGACGGACAACACTCGTCAATCTGTGTCCCGGTGGTCGGCAGGGTGCTGCGTGGTGGGCTGAGCTTGCGATCTAGCCCTGCGCGTCCGGCGGTCCGGGCGTGCTCGGTGGGGTGTGGTCACCGGACGCGCCGCCGTTGGGCGACGACGACGGATCGGCATGTGCCCCATCCGGGGGCCCGTTGGGCTCGTCGGCTTGCGTAGCAGGACCGTCTCCGGGCAGATGGGGTGTGGCGGGCGTCTGAGCGGCGCGGTCCAGCCCCGTGCTCGCGGGTGCTCCAGGATCGGCCGGCCTGTGGGCCGCACCCGGTGCTTCGTCGGAGATCGTGTCACCGTCGACGCCGGGCTGGCCGTCGCTGGCACCGGTGGCATCCCTCGAGACCCGGTCGCCGAAGTTGGTGGGATGCTCATTCGCCGGCTCGGTGAACTCGACGGGGGTAACGACCTCGACGGCGTGACGGACGGCGTCATTGGCTTGGTCTGGCAGCACGCCTGCTGCGGCGGCGCCGGCCATGCTGAGGGCAGCGGCGGCCGTGCCCAGCCCAAGCTTGGCGGCAAATCCAAGGCTTGCGACCCGGCCGGTGGCGGTCATGGTTTGGTCTGCGAACATGCGGTTCCTTCCGACTGCACCGCGTCCCTGCCCGCCTCCCGAGGTGATCAACGCCTGCAGTTCCTGCGAGACCGGTGGTGCTGGCCCGTCGCCTAAATCCCGGACCTGCTTGGCAAAGACCGCCAGATGCTCGAGGCCGGGGTCGACTGCGTCGCAGCGCACGATCGCCTCGCTAGTTTTGTCGTCAAGCAGCCAGGTGAGCGACATCTCACGACCGTGATCGCCGGACCTGGTCACAGGGGTACACCCTCGTGTTCCAGCAGCCGGCCCACGGCCGCCAGACCCCGTCGTTGCAGGGCCTTGACGGCCCCCTTGGACTTTCCCAGCGTCCCGGCGATCTGTTCGATGCTGAGATCACCCAGCAGTCGCAGCAGCAGCACGTCACGCTGATCCGGCACCAGCCGGTCGCACAGGGCCCGCACGCGTTCGGCTCCCAGCGACCGATCGATCGTTCCCTCGACGTCGTCGGCCGCCGGCGACTCACGTGTCACGGCACCCGCGGTGTCGGTCAGCGGCTCAGGCAGCGGTCGGCGAGACCGTCGTCGGCGCTCGTCCAGCAGCCGGCGATGGGCGATCGTGAACACCCATGACCGGAAGCCGGCCTCGTCGCCTTGGAAGTTACGCAGGTTGCGGAGGATGGCCACGAAGACCTCGCTGGTGAGATCTTCGGGCTCGGCGCTGCCCTGCGCGCGCAGATAGCCGGTCACCGTGGGCGCGAGCGCAGTGAACATCCGTTCCAGCGCCCATGGCGCGCCCTCGTGCGCCGCGGCCAACACCGCGTCGAACTGGCCGTCGAACCGGTCTCGCTGCCCCATGCGCTCAGAGGGGTGATCGCTGCGAGTCCCGCGCAGGTCACGCCCTTTGGCGAAATCGCTGGGCGACGCCTTCGCGCGCCTGCTTCGGACCGGGCAGGCGGAGACCTACGATCTGAACACGTTGCTGCAGGGGTTCGAGCCACGCCCCCAGCAGGGTTGGCGCGTGAAGCTGACGGTCAACAACGACGGGTCGAAGGGCGCCGCCGTGAAGCACAAGGTGTTCTGGGTGTCGGGCTGCGAGACGCCGCCGATGACGACATCGACGTCGACGTCCACGACCGAAGCGCCGACCACTTCGACGACCGAGCCGACGACCACGTCGACGACCGAGAAGCCGACAACGACGTCGACGACGGGCTCGACCAGGTCGATCACGGATCCCTATCCCTAGAGCACCCCGGAAAATCCGCTGCCCGGCCGGGGTGGTAGACCCTGGCGATGAGGAAGTTCAGCTGTCTTGTCGCGCCCGTGGCCGCGCTCGTGCTGGTGCTGGCGTCATGTGGTGACGACGATGGTGCCGACGTCCGCGAGTCCGGGGGGGAATCGGGATCCGGGTCCGAGTCGGGGTCCGCGGGCGGCTCGGCAAGCGGTACCGCCAGCGGGCAGCCGCCGGTCTCGCTCGAGGGCACCGTCAGCGATCACGGCGTCGGGGAGATCGAGAACGACGAACTGGAGCTCGAGCTCGACGACAACTACTTCGCCCCCACGTTTGCCCAGGGCACGCCTGGCGAGGAGGTGACCGTCGAGCTCGTCAACGAAGGCAACGCCACGCACACCTTCACGAGCGACGCCCTCGGCGTCGACGAGGAGTTGAGCGGTGGTGACTCGTCGTCGGTGACCATCACCCTGCCCGAGGAGGGCGCCGTCGAGTTCCACTGCCGGTTCCACGAGGGCCAGGGCATGAAGGGCGCCTTCTTCTTCAACGAGGGCGACCAGGTCGAGGACGGCTCGTAGCTCCGGGCTCGTCGGGCCGGCTAGGGGCCGTTACACCGGCGGCAGAATCTCGAACGCGGGGTGGCGGGGCGCGATCGCGCGCAGCTCGTCGTCGCTGGAGGTCGGCCCGGTGCCGTCGAAGAACACGCCGACCTCAAACTTCCAGCGCCGCAGGTAGGCCCGCAGCACGGGCACCTTCTCGTCGGCGTCGAGCTCGCGGGCGCGGAACGCCTCCACCCGTCGACCCACCCGGAGCTGCCCCGTCCCGGCTGCCCGCAGGTTGCGCACCCATTGCGCCTCGCCGCGGGGTGCCACGAGGTACCGCTTGCCGTCGTGCTCGAGCAGGTTCACCGGCGTCGTGCGCCACGTGCCGCTGGTGCGGCCCTGCACGGCGAGGACGCGTGAGCCGAGGACGCTTACGCCGTGGCGGGTCATGAAGGCGACCGCACGGTTGAAGACGTTGCGGGTGAACCAGCCGGGGGCGCGGTAGTGGGTGGGCACGGCGCCATTCTGCATCGCCGCGGGCGCCGCGACGGTGCCCCCCGCCGCCAGGTCCGCGAGGCGTGGCCGCCGGCGTGACAACATCGGCGGCCGTCGCCGCCTGGCATCCTTCCGGGACCATGTCCGTGCTCGACCGCATCCGATCACTGCTCGACCCCCCGCTTCGCCGGCTCCGTCCGGCAGTGGGCGCCATCGAGCGCCGCCTCCGGCGGCTGGTCGGCGCCGTGCGCCGCCGGCTCGGGCTGCTTGTGCGTCGCACCCGATCACTGATCGCGGGGCGCTCGCGGCGCTGGCGGGTCGCCGCCGGCGGGGCCGCGGTGCTCGTGCTCCTGCCGATCGTGGTCTTCGTCGCGACGCGGGGCGGGGGTGCCTCCCCGGAGCCCACGACGACGACCACGACCGTGCCCACGACGACCACCACGGTGCCCACCACCACGACGACCACCGCCCCGCCCCCGGTGGCGCCGTTGACTGGCATTCCCGGCGACTTCCGGCGGCCCGCCCTGATCGTCAAGATCGACAACGTGTCGGCGGCCCGGCCGCAGTCCGGGCTTAGGCAGGCTGACGTTGTGATCGAGGAGCCGGTCGAGGGCAACCTCACCCGGCTTGCCGCGGTGTTCCAGTCCACGGACGCATCGATCGTCGGTCCGGTCCGCTCCATGCGTACGAGCGACCTGGAGCTCATCCCGATGTTCGGCCGCCCGCTGTTTGCCGCCTCGGGTGGCAACGCCGGTGTCGTCCCGCAGCTCCACCAAGCCAACGTTGTCGACATCGGCAACAACGTGAGCGGTCAGGGGTTCCGCCGCGACCCGGGACGCCCCGCGCCTCACAACCTGTACTCGTCGACCCCCGAGCTGTACCAGAAGGCGCCGGAGACGCCGCCACCCCCGAAGCCGATCTTCCAGTACCTCCGCCGCGGCGAGCGACCGGGGCCGGGTGCGCAGCCGGTACATGGGGTCGCACTCCGGTTCGGAGGATCCGAGATCTCGCGGTTCACGTGGGATCCGACCGCGCAGGTCTGGCTGCGGAGCCAGAACGGCACGCCCCACATGGCCGCCGAGGGCATCCAGATCGGGCCCCGCAACGTCGTCGTCGCCGAGATCGACTACGACCTGTCGGGCCAGATCGGCCGGTCTGTGCCGCACGCCATCGTGACCGGCACGGGGCCAGCGGTGGTCCTGACGCAGGGCCAGGCCATCAGGGGCAGTTGGGTTCGACCGTCGCTCCTGCATCGGCTCAAGTTCGTCGCCGCCGACGGTCGGACCGACATCAAGCTGACGCCGGGACAGACGTTCATCGAACTCCCCAACCGCGGCGGCGCCACCTTGTTCTGACGTGCCATCGGCGTTCGACGCACGAAAACCCCGCGGATTTGCTGCCCATTTGGCGTTGGGGGTATCGCACCGCCTATAGACCTGGCGGCCGGTGACGGGCACGCGTGATCGCGCCCGGACGCCACCGAGCCCGCGAAAACCCGGCAATCACAAGGGTTCGCGCACCTGGGTGATGCGCTCGGCGGAAAAACTCGTAAGAATACGCCGGTATCCGCGTGTCATGGGTCCGCGTTGAGGAAACTGAGCACGCGATCCGGACCTAGGAGGAACCGTGAACCGTCGTGATCTCGTCCAAGCCGTTTCCACCCAGACCAAGATCGAGCGCCGGCAAGTCGACTCGGTCCTGCTGGGCTTCACCCAAGTCGTCACCGCAGTGGTGTCGAAGGGCGAGCCGGTATCGATCTCCGGCTTCGCCAAGTTCGTCAAGGTCGACCGCCCCGCCCGGATGGGCCGCAACCCCCAGACCCAGGAGCCCGTGCGGATCAAGGCCTCCAAGAAGGCTCGCATCACGCCGCTCAAGGGCTTCAAGGATGCGGTCGTGAAGACGAGCCTCGCACCCAAGCTCGAGCGGGGCGTTTGGCCGCCGGCACCGGCAGCGGCCAAGAAGACGACCGCCAAGAAGTCGACCGCCAAGAAGTCGACCGGCGCCGCCAGGGCCGGCGCTCGCAAGTCGACCGCCAAGAAGTCGACCGGCGCCGCCAGGGCCGGCGCTCGCAAGTCGACCGCCAAGAAGTCGACCGCCAAGAAGTCCACGGCGAAGAAGTCGACGACCAAGCGGGCGACGGCGCGCAAGGCCCCGGCCCGCAAGACGACGGCGCGCAAGACCACGGCGCGCAAGTCGACCGCGCGGAAGACCGCCAAGCGCTGACGCCCGTTCCGCGACTGCGCCGGCGGGGGGACTCCTCCCCAATGGGGGTCGAACGGGAAAATTTCCACAAACCTCTACACGGCGCGTGCCTCTCGGGCGTTCTTGGGGCAGTGTTGGTCCTGTCCGTGGCTCATGAGCGCGTCTCCGAGCCGGCGCCGATCACGGTTGGCGTTCGGCCTGGCCTGTCGTTCGAGGCCTTTTATCTGGCCAACGAGCGGCGGCTCTTTCGCCGCGCTCTACGTGCTGACGAGCGATCGTCACGAGGCCGAGGACCTGGCTCAGCTGGCGTTCTGCAAGGTGTGGGAGCGCTGGGGTCGGGTCGGCAGGCTCGACGATCCGGCGGGTTACCTGTTCCGGACGGCCTTCAACGCCCGGCGCAGTGCCACCCGTCGCACGATGCATGCCGCCCGCCGCCTGGTCGACCACGCTTTCCTGCACCCCGCACCTACCCCAAGCCCCGAACCGGCCGATGTGGCGACGAACCGCGACAGCGTCGCCCGCGCGCTGGCCACCCTCACACCCCGTCAACGTGAAGCTGTCGTCCTAACCGAACTACTTGATTGCGCCACGGGCGAGGCCGCCGAGATCATGCGGATTCGTCCCGCCACCGTGCGGGTCCTCGTCAGCCAAGCCCGTGCAGCCCTCGCACCCGACCCAGGTCGGGGGCGGGGGCCGGAGGCGTGAGCGACGATCCCGATCTCCGGGCCCGTCTCGAGCGCCTCGCTTCGACCGCCGGTGACCCCCCCGAGCGAGGACTCGATCGGGTCGCCGCACGCCGGCACCGCCGGCTGCGCCGCCGCCGTGGAGCTGTCGTCACGGCGGCGGCGCTGGCGGTGCTACTGGGAGGCGTGTCGCTGGTCGTGGACGGGGGGCCGGGCGACGGCCAGGTGGCGGTCTCCCCGGCCCGGCGCCCGACGGGCGCGGCGGCGCAGCTCCCCGACACCGTCGACGTGCACTGCACGCCGACGGGGATCGAGATCCCGGTGGCCTCGGTGCGGCCGCAGCGGGACGGGATGCACGTGCGCGTCTACAACGAGCTGGCCAAGCCCACCGAGGTGAGCGTCGTCAAGGAGGACGAGTGGGTCGGGCGCCACGAGTTCAGGCCCGGGAGGATACCGGGGACGATGGTCCAGCCGGTGGCGCCGGGAACGCTGAGGATCGGCTGCGACATCGACGGTCGGCCGGATTCCCTGACTGTCGAGCTCGTCGACGTGCACGGGTACTACCGGGAGCCAGCGCTCGACTGCCCGTCGGAGGACGAGGAGCTCCAGCTCGGTGACCTGGGTACGACGTCGGGGGACAAGTCGATGAGCACCACGACGCGAGCCGCCCTGGAGAGCATGGGATTCCGGGTCGAGGACCTCGAGGTGGGCGCGGTCCGGGGCTACACGAGCCAGCACCTCGGTGACCCCACCGACGACCCCACGGTCCAGGTGGATCGGCAGGGCGACACGGTGGCGTTCGTGCACCTGAGGCGCGCCGACGCGGGGCGCGACGCATCCTGGCAGGCAGTCACGATCAAGGGCTGCCAGAGCTTCCTGTCCGAGGCGACGGCTACCGATACCACAGCAGCCTCCGCGTGAGCCGTCCTGCGGCCTAATGGGCGCTTGGGGGCCCGCTATGCGTAGAGGGACTCGATCTGGTCTGAGTACTTGGCGAGGATCGCCCGCCGCTTGAGCTTGGACGTCGGCGTCAGCTCGTCGCCGTCGGGCAACCACTCGTCGCCCAGCATGGCAACCCTCCGCACGCGCTCGGCGGTGCTGAACCGGAGCATCACCTGGTCCACCGCCCGCTGCAGCTCGTCCGCCGCGCGCGGATCGGCGGCCAGCTCCGCCAGTGACCCGGCCTCGATGCCCCGTTCGCGGAACCACCCCGGCGCAACCTCGGGGTCGAGCACCACCAGCGCCGAGACGAACCGCCGCCCGTCGCCGATCGCGCACGCCTGGCCGATGGGCACCACCGTCTTGAGGGCTGACTCGAGGTTCGCGGGGCTCACGTTCTTGCCGCCGGCGGTGATGATCAGCTCCTTCTTGCGGTCGACGATGCGGACGTAGCCGTCGTCGTCGATCTCGCCGATGTCACCGGAGTGGAACGTGCCGTCGGGCTCGAGCGCGTCGGCCGTCTTGTCGGCGTCGTTGAGGTACCCGACGAAGACGTTGCCGCCGCGGCAGCACACCTCTCCGTCGTCGCCCAGGAAGACGTCGACGCCGGGGAATGCCCGGCCCACGGTGCCGACGCGCACCTCCTCGGGATCCCAGGTCATGGGCCCCGTGGTCTCGGACAATCCGTAGATCTCCGACATGGGGACGCCGATCGCCCGGTACCAGCGGATCAGCTCGGGCGGGATCGGCGCCGCGCCGGTGATGGCGTACCGCAGGCAGTCGAGCCCCACGAGCTGGCGGACGTTGCGGAAGGCCAGCTCGTCGAGCGATGCCCACGTGCGCTCGTCCTCGTCGGAGGCCGTGCCGAGGGTTCGGCGCTCGGCGATGGGGTCGGCGGCGGCGACGGCCTGGTCGAAGCGAGCCTTGGCGTCGTCGTTGGCCGACAGGGCGGCCTGGATGCCGGCGTGGATCTTCTCCCAGACGCGGGGCACCCCGAACATCGTTTCGGGATGGACCTCACGGAGGTACTGCCCGATGAGGCTGGGGTCCGGGCAGGTCGTCACCTCGAAGCCGGCGATGCCTGCGAGGTAGTGGCTCGACATGCGCTCGGCGATGTGGGCCATCGGGAGGTAGGAGATGGCTCGGAAGCCGACGGGGTCGATGCCCAGCAGGTCGAGGTAGCCCTCCACGGTCCACACGACGTTGTAGTGGCTGATCATGACACCCTTGGGCGGACCGGTCGTGCCGGACGTGTAGATCACGGTCGCCAGGGTGTCGGGATCGATGTCACGCAACGAGGCGTGCAGGTCGATGGGATCGTGACCCTCCAGCAGGGCCCCTCCGGCGATCAGGGCGCCATGACCGGCCGGGTCGTCGGCGCCGCCAGCGCCGGCCAGCACCACCAGGTGCTCGAGCTGCGGCAGGTCGTCGCGGACCGCGGTGAATCGCTCTGCGAAGCCCTGGTCCTCGACGATGGCGACGGTCGCGCCGCTGTGTCCCGTCAGGTAGGCGACCTGCTCGGGGGGCGAGGAGTTGTAGATCGACACCGCGGTGGCGCCGCAGAACATCGTCGCCAGGTCGACCACGTGGAACTCGGGGATGTTGCGCATCATCAGCACGACCCGGTCGCCCGGCCCCACGCCGAGCGTCCGTAGGCCCGCGGCGGCCCGTGCCACCCGGTCGCCGACGTCGGCATACGTCCACTCGACCCAGCGGTCGCCGTCCTTGGCCCGCAACGCCACGTTGTCCGGATGGGCGGCCATGGTCTCCAGCCACCGGCTGGCGATGGTCTGTCCCTCGACCTTCCGATCGAGATCGTCCTTGGTTGCGATCACGCGGGACCCCCTCGTCGTCGCCTTCGGATGGCTGTTGACGGCGGGCCGACCACCCGTTCCGCGCGCCGCCGCGACGGCCCAGAGTAGGCGGTGGTTGCGATCCGCGTGGGGTGGTCGGCAGACTGGCTTGACCGAACGGTCAAGGAGCCGGCCCGACCCCCCAACGACTGCGGGCAGCGGGGACCGGCGAGACAAAGGAGCAGGCCATGCCCACCGCCGTCATCGTCGATGCCGTCCGCACCGCAGGAGGCAAGCGCAACGGCAAGCTGTCTGGCTGGCATCCCGTCGATCTGGCTGCCGAGACCCTGAACGCGCTGGTCGAGCGCAACCACATCGATCCGGGCGTGGTCGAGGACGTCATCATGGGATGCGTCATGCAGGCCGGGGCCCAGTCGGTCAACGTCGCCCGCAACGCCGTGCTGGCCGCCGGCTGGCCGGAAGAGGTCCCCGGCACCACCGTCGACCGGCAGTGCGGCTCGGGTCAGCAGGCGGCGCACTTCGCGGCGCAGGCCGTGATCGCCGGCGCCCACGACGTCGTGGTCGCCGGCGGCGTCGAGGTGATGAGCCAGGTGCCGATGGGCGCGTCGATCGGCGACGGCAGGTACGGCCTGCCGTTCGGTCCCCGGATGAGCCAGCGCTACCAGGACGTCGGCGGCCTGGTGCCGCAGGGCATCTCGGCCGAGCTGATCGCCGACAAGTGGGGCCTGACCCGTGAGGACCTCGACGCCTTCGGTGCCCAGAGCCAGCAGCGGGCCGTCCGAGCCCGCGACGAGGGCCGGTTCGACAACGAGATCGTCGCCGTCCGGTCGATCCACCGCGACAAGGAGACCGGCAACATCACCGAGTCCGACGAGCTGGTCACGGCGGACGAGGGCATCCGGCCCGACACCACCGCCGAGTCGCTGGCCAACCTCAAGCCGGCGTTCAAGCCCGACGGCAAGGTCACGGCGGGCAACTCCAGCCAGATCACCGACGGGGCGTCGGCGGCGCTGATCATGTCCGAGGACAAGGCCGCCGAGCTGGGGTTCACGCCGCGGGCACGCTTCCACAGCTTCGCCCTGGCCGGCGCCGATCCCATCATGATGCTCACCGCACCCATCCCCGCCACGCAGCGGGTGCTGGACAAGGCGGGCCTGAAGCTCGACGACATCGACCTGGTCGAGATCAACGAGGCGTTCGCCTCGGTGGTGGTCGCATGGCAGCGCGAGACCGGCGCCGACATGAGCAAGGTCAACGTCAACGGCGGGGCGATCGCCCTGGGGCACCCGCTCGGCTGCTCGGGCACCAAGCTGCTGGCCACGCTGCTCAACGAGCTCGAGCGCACCGGCGGGCGGTACGGCCTGGAGACGATGTGCGAGGGCGGCGGCATGGCCAACGCCACCATCATCGAGCGGCTCGGGTAGGCAGCGACCGGGGATGGGGCGGGGCTCGCGGAGCCGGTCGTAGCTGCGACCGGCTCGGCAGTCGTTCCGGATCGTGCGACGGAGGGGTCCATTGAGAAAGATCTGCGGGCTGCTGGCGCTGGCCCTGGTGGCGTCGCTGGTGGCGTGCAGCGCGTCGTCGGAGGCAGGTTCGGCGGCTACCGAGCCCGCGGCGCTCGATGGCCTCCTCGAAGGTGCCGACGACGCCCCCTGGAGCGTGCGCGCCGGGGTCGAGCAGATCACCGTCACCGGGGCCGATCCGGGCGAACCGCTGACGCTGTACGGGCGGCGGGGCCGGCGGCTGCTGACGCTGCTGGCCGACGGCCAGGGTCAGGCCCACTTCGCTTACCTGCCGGACGAGTACCGCGAGGTCCAGTCGGGGCCCGACCTCGACTGGACGGACCTGGGCGATCCCGCGGCGGCGAGCGTGGTCGAGCCCGGGCGTTACGTGATCCGCGACGACTCGGCCACTCCCGTACTGGCCGCCGGCGTGGTCACGGTCCCGGGCCGCGACGACGTTCCGGACACCGCCCTCTACGACCGCCAGGTGCTCACGGCCGCCCGGGTCGACGTCCTCGGGAACGTCCTGCCGGGTTCGTCGCTCGAGGAAGGATTCCAGTACCTGGAGATGCGCGACGGCGTGCGACTGAGCGCGATGGTGCGCCTACCCGACCCCGCCCTCTACGGCGACGGGCCCTATCCGACGGTCGTCGAGTACTCGGGATACTCGCCGTCGAACCCCGGCAGCGAAGAGGCCGGATCCCGCCTCGCCCGCACGTTCGGCTACGCCACGGTGTCGGTCAACATGCGCGGCACCGGATGCTCGGGCGGCGTGTTCGACGTGTTCAACCCGGCCCAGATGGCCGACGGCTACGACGTGATCGAGATCGTGGCCCGGCAGCCGTGGGTGCTGCACGGCCGCGTCGGCATGGTGGGCCTGTCGTACTCGGGCATCACCCAGCTGTACACGGCGGCCACCCGGCCACCGCACCTGGCGGCGGTGACGGCGCAGTCGGTCATCGCCGACCCCTGGCTGCAGGCCTGGCCCGGCGGCATCTTCAATTCGGGCTTCACGCACCAGTGGATCAAGGAGCGCGATGCGGCCGCCGCGCCCGGCGGCGACAGCTGGGTCACCGACCGCATCGAGTCCGGCGACACGACCTGCGCCGGGCACCAGGCACTGCGAGCGCAGAACCCGGACTTCGAGGGCTTCGTACGGGCGCTCGACAGCTATCCGGCCTCGGCGGGGGCACGCGACCTGCGCCGGCTCGTGGGCGACATCGAGGCGCCGGTCTTCATCTCGGGAGCGTTCCAGGACGAGCAGACCGGCCCGCAGTTCACGGCGATGCTCGACGCCTTCTCGTCGGCCCCGGTCGTGCGCGTGAACCTGTGGAACGGGCGGCATCCCGACGGCTACGGCCCCGCCAACCTCATGCGGTGGTTCGAGTTCCTCGAGTTCTACGTCGCCCAGCGGGTGCCACGGCTGAACCCGGTGGTCCGGGCCCTGGCGCCCCCGGTGCTGGCCGGGCAGTTCCATCTCCGTGACATCGAGCTCGAGCCCGATCGGTTCGCCCGGTTCGGCGACGACCAAGCCGCGGCCCTCGCGGCGTACGAGGCCGAGGACCCGGTGCGGGTGCTGTTCGAGAGCGGCATCGGCGAGAACGAGGTCGGTGAGCAGGGAGGCACTTTCGAGCTGGGGCTCGATTCGTGGCCCACCGGGGATGCCGAGCCGGTGACCTGGTACCTGGGCGACGACGAGCATCTCACCCCCGACAAGCCTGGCCGGCGCAGCGACGGCGACGCCGACCGCTTCAGGTTCGATCCCGAGGCGGGGGGCGCCACACTGTTCGGGGGCACCGGCGACTATCCGCTCCTCGACCCCGTCTGGACGGACGCCGATTGGACCCGCTTCGGTGACGGCGAGGAGCTCTCCTACCTCACGGAGCCGTTGACCGACGACCTGGTGGTCGCCGGCCCCGCGGTCGCCGACCTCTGGGTGTCGAGCGACGTGCCCGACGTGGACCTGCAGGCGTCGATCTCGGAGGTCCGCCCCGACGGGGTCGAGTACCTGGTCACCAACGGCTGGCTACGGGTGGGCCACCGCGCCGAGGACCGCCGGCGGACCGAGGGGCTGGAGGTCGTGCATCCGTTCACCGAGCGCGCCTACCGGCCGCTGAAAGGCGACAAGGTGGTCGAAGCCCGCGTCGACATCCCCGGATTCGCCCACGCCTTCCGCGCCGGTTCACGCGTGCGCCTGTCGATCGCCACACCCGGCCGGAACCACGCCACCTGGGAGTTCGAGCCGCTCGACTATGGCGGTGACGTCCCGGCCATCGACGTGTACCGCAACCGGCGGCAGCCGTCGGCCCTCGTGCTGTCGGTGATCGACGGTGTGCGAGCCCCCGATGTCGCGCCGGCCCCGTGCCCAGGCCTCCGGGGCATGGCCTGCCGCCCCTTCGTCGCCACGGAGAACGAGCCGGCGGACTGAGCCCGGCGCCTCGGGTACGAGTGGGCTCGGTGCGCCCCTACGCTGACGCAGTGCGTAGGCCGAGGATCTCGTGGGTGACCCTGGTCGGCCTCGTCGCGGCCGGGCTGGTCGCCTGGCTGGTGACGCGGGCCGCCCCGCTGGCGGTGGCGGTCGCAGTGGTCGCCGGCTGGCTGATCCTCAAGATCGGCTTCGCCGTGTTGTCGAGCCTCGCGACCCCGCTGCCGCCGCCCCCTCCGCCCGGCGAGCTGCGCAAGGTGCGGCTCACGTACCGCTGCTCGATCTGTGGCACCGAGGTGCGCATGACCAGCGCCAACGACGAGGTGCCCGACCCGCCACGGCACTGCCAGGAGGACATGGACCTGGTGGCGCCCATCGACGGGTGATGCGCCCGTGGTCGCGATCCTCACAGGTTGTGGAAAACCCTGGGGAGGGTCACATCCTTGTAACTTCGGCTACCTGCTGTTCAGCGTCGACGGCGGCGCTGCGCTCGCCTGGTGCGCGTCAGCGTCGCCGGTGGGGCTGCGCCCCACACCCATCGCCGCCGGGCGAGCTAGCGCTCGCCTCGCTCGCCCTTCAGCGATACTGCGTCGCCACGATGATCCCGCCGCAGATGGCCGCCAGCCCGCCGCCCAGGTAGGCGTTGCTGGTCCCGCCGGGGAGCACGTCGAGGTAGTTGAGGAAGATCAGCAGCACCCCCAGGCCGAGCAGCGCGAACATCAGCACCGGCACCCACGTGGGGCTGACCTTCACCTCGCGGGGCACCGGCGGCGTGTAGCGGGTCGACTGGTTGGGGCGGCTCGACGCCGGCGTGGTGCCCTTGGCGGTCACGCGCCCACCCGAGATCTTGCGCTTGGCTGGCTTCGCCATGGGCCGGCACCTTAGTGAGGGCGGCCCAGCCGACGGAAAGCACCCCCCGAGCAAGCCGCGTCGCCATCGGGACGTCGGGTGGGGGAGAGTGGTGAGGTGACCGTGCATCCTCGGGGGCTGCGCCCCCGCACCCCATCGTCGCCCGGCTCCCTAGCGGTCGCACGGTCGACCGGTCAGGAGCTGCGCTCATGACCGTGCATCCTCGGGGGCTGCGCCCCCGCACCCCATCGTCGCCCGGCTCCCTAGCTTGTCGACCCAACTACCCGCCCGCCCCTCGGCGACGAGGCGAGCGGGCTCCAGTTGGGTCGATCGCACGGTCGACCGGTCAGGAGCTGCGCTCATGACCGTTCTCGCCGCCGTCGACATCGGTACCAACTCCATCCACCTCGTCGTCGCCCGGGTCGATGCCGAGCGCTTCGAGGTCGTGGACCGCGAGCGGGAGATGGTGCGGCTCGGCTCTTCGGCGCGGGACATGAAGCGCCTCATGCCGTCGGCGATCAACCGGGGCATCGAGGTTCTGGCTCGGTTCCGCCAGGTGGCTGAGATCCACGGGGCCCGGCTGCGGGCGGTGGCCACCTCAGCCATCCGCGAGGCCGAGAACCGGACGACCTTCATCGAGCGCGCCCGCGCCGAGGCCGGGATCGACGTCGAGGTCATCTCCGGCTTCGAGGAGGCGCGGCTCATCCACCTGGGCGTGCTCCAGGCGGTGCCGGTGTACGACCGCCAGGTCCTGGTGTGCGACATCGGCGGCGGCTCGACCGAGCTGGTCGTCGGCCGCAAGGGCGACATCCTCACCGCGCGCAGCCTCAAGCTGGGCGCAATCCGCCTCACCCGCCGCTACTTCGCCAAGAGCAAGCTCAACGGCGATGCGGTGGACAGCTGCCGGCGCGACATCCGCGCCACGCTGGCCCCGGCGGTCCGCGAGATCGGGCGGCTGGGCTTCGACGTGGCCGTCGGATCCTCGGGGACCATCGGGGCGATCTGCCAGATGGCGGCCGTCCGCGCCACGGGCGCCACGCCGCGCACGCTCAACAACCTCACGGTCACCCGGGACGAGATCGACGACGTGGTCCGGCGGCTGATCAAGGCGGGCACGGTCAAGGCGCGTTCCAAGATTCCCGGCCTGGACCCCCGCCGCGCCGACATCATCGTCGCCGGGGCGCTGATCCTCGAACAGGTCGCGGCCGGGTGTGGCCTCGAGGAGCTGACGTTCTCGGACTTCGCCCTGCGCGAGGGCGTGCTGCTCGACACCTGGCGGCGCGAGCACGGCGGATCGCTCCACCACCTCTCCGACCTGCGCCGCCGAAGCGTGCTGCGCCTGGCAGAGCAGATGGACGAGGACCTGACCCACTCCGCTCAGGTGGCTCGGCTGGCGCTCGAGCTGTTCGACGGCGCCTGCGTGGTTCACGGGCTGGGCGACGACAGCCGCGAGATCCTGGAGGCGTCGGCGCTGTTGGCCAACGTCGGCCTGTTCGTGTCGCACGCCGGTCACCACAGGCACAGCTACTACGTGATCCGGAACAGCGAGCTGCTCAGCGGCTTCACCGACCGGGAGATAGAGCTGATCGCCCAGGTGGCGCGGTACCACCGCAAGTCCGTGCCGCGTGAGAAGCATCCCGAGTTCGCGGTCCTCGACCCCGAGGACCAGAACCGGGTGCGCGTGCTGGCCGGCCTGCTGCGGATTGCGGTTGGGCTCGACCGAAACCACGTTGGGCGCGTCAGCAGCCTGTCGTGCCGCCAGAACGCGGAGGGTGCGCTGGTGGTCGAGGTCGAGCCGGCGCCCGGGGCCGACGTGTCGCTCGAGCTCTACGCCGCCAACCAGCGGACCGACCTGCTCTCGGAGGTCCTCGGGCGACCGGTCGAGGTCGTGGGACCCCCACCCGAACCTGCGGCGGTTAGCGACGCCCCGGCATCGATAACCGCCGCAAGTTCGATCTAGTGGGCCGGTAGCCTCCCACGCCGTGGCGCCCCGGGTCCTGGTCGTCGACAACTACGACAGCTTCGTCTACAACCTCGTCCAGTACCTGGGTGAGCTCGGGGCGGAGCCGCTGGTCCACCGCCATGACGAGCTGTCGCTCGCCGAGATCGACGCGCTGGAGCCCGACGCCGTCCTGATCTCCCCCGGGCCCGGCCGGCCGGAGGACGCCGGCCTCTCCAACGAGGTGATCCGCCGCTTCGCCGGGCATCGACCGGTGCTGGGCGTGTGCCTGGGCCACCAGTGCCTGGGCCAGGTCTACGGCGCCGAGGTGGTGCGGGCCGCCGAGATCATGCACGGCAAGACCTCCTTCATCCACCACACCGGGGTCGGGGTGTTCGCCGGCCTGCCGTCGCCCTTCGAGGCCACCCGCTACCACAGCCTGGTGGTCGACCGCGGCTCCGTGCCGGCCGAGCTCGAGATCACGGCCTGGACCGACGACGGCACGGTCATGGGCCTGCGCCATCGCCACCATGCGATCCCGGTCGAGGGCGTGCAGTTCCATCCCGAGTCGATCCTCACGGCTTCGGGCCATGACCTGCTGCGGAACTTCCTGGCCCCGGCGATCGCGCCGTCCAGCGGCTGACCTGCGTAGCGGCGCAACAGACCCACCCGCCCAAAGTTGCAAACGGCGGACTCAACTTTTATCGTGGGTGGAAGTTCAAAGCGACTCTTCAGGAGGCAAACCCATGCCCAAGGCCGTCGGCATCGACCTCGGCACAACCAACTCCGTGGTCGCGGTCCTCGAGGCTGGCGACCCCGTCGTGATCCCCAACGCCGAGGGATCGCGCACCACCCCCTCCGTCGTCGCGTTCTCCAAGGGCGGCGAGGTGCTGATGGGCGAGGTGGCCAAGCGTCAGGCCATCACCAATCCCGACCGGACCATCCGTTCGGTCAAGCGCCACATGGGCACCAACTGGAAGATCGACATCGATGGCAAGGCCTACACGGCCCAGGAGATCTCGGCTCGGACGCTGCAGAAGCTGAAGCGCGACGCCGAGTCGTACCTGGGTGACACGGTGACGCAGGCCGTCATCACCGTGCCGGCGTACTTCGACGATGCCCAGCGCACCGCCACCAAGGAGGCGGGCCAGATCGCGGGCCTCGAGGTGCTCCGGATCATCAACGAGCCCACCGCCGCGGCCCTCGCCTACGGGCTCGACAAGGAGGGCGCGGAGCAGACCGTGCTCGTGTTCGACCTCGGCGGCGGCACCTTCGACGTGTCGATCCTCGAGATCGGTGACGGCGTCTTCGAGGTCAAGTCCACCCACGGTGACACCCAGCTGGGCGGCGACGACTGGGACCAGCGCGTCATCGACTGGCTGGTGGGCCAGTTCAAGGCCGCGCACGGCGTCGACCTGTCCAACGACAACATGGCGCTCCAGCGGCTGAAGGAGGCCGCGGAGAAGGCCAAGATCGAGCTGTCGCAGGTTCAGCAGACGCAGATCAACCTGCCGTTCATCACGGCCACCAGCGAGGGTCCGCTCCACCTTGACGAGAGCCTGAGCCGGGCGAAGTTCCAAGAGCTCACGGCCGACCTGCTGGAGAAGTGCCGCGGGCCCTTCGAGCAGGCCATCAAGGACGCCGGCCTCTCGAAGGAGGACATCGACCACGTGATCATGGTGGGCGGTTCCACCCGCATGCCGGCCGTGCACGACCTGCTCGTCGAGCTGACCGGCAAGGAGCCCCACAAGGGCGTCAACCCGGACGAGGTCGTGGCCGTCGGCGCCGCGATCCAGGCCGGCGTGCTCAAGGGTGAGGTCAAGGACGTGCTGCTCCTCGACGTCACGCCGCTGTCCCTCGGCATCGAGACCAAGGGTGGCGTGATGACCAAGCTCATCGAGCGCAACACCACCATCCCCACCCGCCGCACCGAGGTGTTCACCACGGCGGAGGACATGCAGCCGTCGGTGGAGATCCACGTGCTGCAGGGCGAGCGCGAGATGGCGCAGTTCAACAAGACGCTCGGCAAGTTCCAGCTCGTCGACCTGCCCCCGGCGCCCCGCGGGATCCCGCAGATCGAGGTGACCTTCGACATCGACGCGAACGGCATCGTGCACGTGGCCGCCAAGGACCGGGCCACGGGCAAGGAGCAGTCGATGACCATCACCGGCCAGTCGTCGCTGGCCCGTGACGACATCGAGCGCATGGTCAAGGACGCCGAGGCCCACGCCGAGGAGGACCGCCGGCGCCGCGAGGAGGCCGAGGTCCGCAACCAGGCCGACACGCTCGTGTACCAGACCGAGAAGCTGCTCAAGGAGCAGGGCGACAAGATCTCGGGCGACGAGAAGTCGGCCGTCGAGGACAAGCTCGGCGACCTCAAGGCGGCCCTCGGCGGCAGTGACACCGAGGCGATCCGCAACGCCACCGACGCCCTGATGGCGGCCAGCCAGACCTTCACGCAGAAGCTGTACGAGGCGGCGTCGCAGGAGGGTGCGGCGGCGGGCGGCGCGGCTGGTGCCGGCGCTACCGGCGCCACCGACCAGCCGTCCGATGACGACGTGGTCGACGCCGAGATCGTCGACGACGAGGAGGGCAGTTCCTCGTGAGCAAGCGGCCCACGCCCGATCAACGAGCGTCGGCCGAGGTCACGCCCGACGAGGAACACGAGGCCGAGCTGACCCCGCCGGTAGGCGGGGAAGGCGACGCCCCGGAGGCCTCCGAGACGAGTCCCGCGGCGGCCCCGGACGACGCCTTGGACGCCGCTCGCGACAGCGTCGAGGTGACCGACGACCTCCAGGCTGCGGCCGACGCGCTGGAGGTCGACCTCGAGCTGTTGCTGGCCGAGCGTGAGCAGTACCTCGATGCGTACCGGCGCGCCCAGGCCGACTTCGAGAACTACCGCAAGCAGGCGCAGAAACGGCAGGAGGACGCCGTGGTGCGGGCCCTCGGCAGCTTCGTCGAGAAGCTGTTGCCGGTCCTCGACGCCTGCGACGCCGCCCTGGCCCACGGCGCCACCGAGGTCGAACCGGTGCTCGCCGCGCTGTACGGCGCGCTGGGCAAGGAGGGCCTCGAGCGCGTCGATCCCAAGGGTGCGCAATTCGACCCGGCCGAGGCCGAGGCGGTGTTGCACGAGCCCGGCGAGGGGGGCGAGCAGGTGGTTTCCGAGGTGCTGAGGGCCGGCTATCGCTGGCGCGGTCGGGTGCTGCGTCCGGCGATGGTCAAGGTCACCGACTGAATGCTGATTCCGCGGAGAACTCCATGACATGGCAAGCCAACACGCGAGTCGGGCTTGCAGCCGACGGAATCAGCGTTCACTGATGCATTGGTAAGGCAGGCGAGCGATGGCGCCGCAACGTGAGTGGTTCGAGAAGGACTACTACCGCGTCCTCGGGGTGAGCGACACGGCCTCCCAGAAGGACATCCGCAGCGCGTTCCGCAAGCTGTCGCGGCAGTACCACCCCGACGCCAACCCCGACGACAACGCGGCGGAGGAACGCTTCAAGGAGGTCTCGGCGGCCTACGACGTCGTCGGTGACCCCGAGAAGCGCAAGGAGTACGACGAGGTCCGCAAGCTCGGGCCCATGGGCGGGATGTTCGGCGGGCCGGGCGCCGGCGGCCCGGGAGCCGGGGGCTTTCGCGTCGAGGACATCGGCGACCTCGGTGACGTCCTGGGCGGCCTGTTCGGCCGCGGCCGCCGGCGCGGCGGCCCGGCGGCCGCCGGCGGGGTTCGGGGCACCGGGCCGCACCGGGGCCAGGATCTCGAGTCGGAGCTGCACCTGGCCTTCGAGGACGCGGTGCACGGGCTGACCACCACCGTCCACTTGACCAGCGAGGCAGCGTGCTCGACCTGCCACGGCACGGGTGCCCGCCCCGGTACCACGCCACGGACCTGTCCCATGTGTGAGGGCCGCGGCGTGATCGACGACAACCAGGGCTTCTTCAGCTTTTCGTCGCCGTGCCCCGAGTGCGCCGGCCGCGGCTACCTGATCGACGAGCCCTGCCCCACCTGCCGGGGCACCGGCATCGAGCACCGGCCCCGCGAGGTCAAGGTGCGGATCCCCGCCGGCGTCGGCGATGGCCAGCGGATCCGGCTGCGCGGCCGCGGGGGACCCGGCCGCAACGGCGGGCCGGCCGGCGATCTGTACGTCACCGTGCGGGTGAAGCCGCATGCCCTGTTCGGGCGGCGTGGCAACGACCTGACCATCACCGTGCCGATCACCTTCCCGGAGGCGGCGCTGGGCGCGGACGTCGCGGTACCCACGCTCGACGGCGGGTCGGTGAAGGTGCGCATTCCGGCCGGCACCCGCTCGGGTCGCACGTTCCGCGTGCGGGGCAAGGGCGTGGCGGCCCGCCGCAAGACCGGCGACATGCTGGTCACGGTCGAGGTAGCGGTGCCCCAGAAGCTCAGCGCCGAGGAGCGTCGGGCGGTCGAGGCGCTGGCGGCCGCCAACGGTGCGTCGCCCCGGGCGCATCTCGGGGCGGAGGAGGCCAGGTCATGAGCATGCGACCCGATCCCGGCGAGCGCACCCGGGCCGTGTACGTGATCTCGGTGGCGGCCGAGCTGGCCGGCGTGCATCCGCAGACCCTGCGCATCTATGAGCGCAAGGGACTCGTCGATCCCGCCCGCACCATCGGCGGCAGCCGTCGCTACAGCGAGGCCGACATCGAACTGCTCCGGCGGATCCAGGAGCTCACCAACGACGGGCTCAACCTGGCCGGCGTCCAGCGGGTCCTCGCGCTCGAGAGCGAGGTGGCGCGGCTGCGGGCCGACCTGGCCAAGCTCCGCAAGCAGGCGGCCGAGGCCGTCGCCGACGCCCACCGCCAGCACAAGCGCGAGCTCGTGCCGCTGCGTCAAGCGGTCGCGGTGATCGACACCGGCCGCAAGG
>CAVQVM010000023.1:0-340384 GCA_963717085.1 uncultured bacterium | reverse complement strand
GCAGCTCGGCTACCACTTCTGCCACGGCCACGAGGCGCACCACCGCGACCGCCCGTACCACGCCCAGCCGCTGGTCGACGTGGCCAATGCGCTCTCCCTCAGCCTCAGCCGGTCGCTCGACTGGCTCCACCTCCCGGTGGCGGGCGACCGGGTCGACCTGCGGTTCTTCGAGACCCTGGCCCAGCTCGCGCTCCGGCCCGAGACGCGGCTGTACCTCGGGCTGCTCCATCCGTCGGACGGTGAGCTGGGCGCCCGGGCCCGGATCGTCGCGGCGCAGCGCTTCGTCCACGACTTCGGCGTCGCCACCGACTGCGGCTGGGCGCGCCACCGCCCCCAGGACGTCGCGTCGCTGATCGAGCTGCACCAGGCGATGTCGGCCCCGATCCAGCCGGCGACGCGGCGCCCCCGCGCCTTCGCATGGCCGGCCGGCTGGGAGCGCGTGCCCGACGACGACTGGACGCAGCAGCCGGTCGATGCCTTCGGTGAGGCCTACGACAACGTCGACCACCACACCTGGTACCGCAACCTCGACGCCACGGTCGAGGAGCTGTCCCACCTGCTGAACGACGGCGACATCCTCGTCGACTACTCGGGCGGCACCGGCATCCTGCTCGATCGCCTGAAGCTGCGGATGTTCGACGTCCGCACCGGGGCGGTGATCGTCGACAGCTCGCCGAAGTTCCTCCGGGTGGCGCTGGAGAAGTTCCGCGACGACCCCGACGTCGGGCTCCGGTTGCTTCGCTTCCTGAAGCCCGAGAAGCGGCTGCAGCGCCTCGACGAGGTGCTCGGTCCGGAGCTCCTCGAGCGTCGGGTCGACGCGATCGTGTCCACCAACGCGATCCACCTCTATCCCGACCTGGCCGACACGGTGGCGTCGTGGCTACGGGCGCTGCGCCCCGGCGGCCACGTCCTCATCAACTCCGGCAACATCCGCAACCCGCGTGCGCGCCGCAACGAGTGGATCCTCGACGAGACCGTGTGGGTGGTCGGTGACCTTGCCGAGGGGCTCGTCCGCAACGATCCGGCGTACGCTAGCTACCGCGCGGACGTCGACAACCAGGAACGCATGGCGGCCCACGCCGCCTACCGCGACCGCGTGTTCCTCCAGCCCCGCCCGCTGGACTTCTACCTCGAGACCCTGGAGCTTTCGGGCCTCAAGGTCGAGTCGGTGCGGGAGGCCAGCATCGAGGCGCGCGTCGATGACTGGTACGAGCTGCTCCGCACGTACCACGACGCGGTGCTCGGCTGGGTCGGGGGCACCGAGAAGATCGACGGTGCGCCGCCGTCGCCCGAGGCGGTCGCCGACCGGCTCGCGTTGATGCGCCACGCCATGGACGTCCTGTTCCACGGACGGGCGAAGTTCCAGGCCTGCTGGACGTACATCACCTGCGTCAACTAGCGGCCACTACACCCGACCGGCGTTCGTTATGGTCGGTATCCGGCATTCTCGAACGCCGCTTCGAGCCGTGAGATCAGGGAGAACCCGATGAAGCGCAGCACCGAACGCATCCTGACCACGCATGCCGGCAGCCTGGCCCGGCCGATCCCGCTGCTCGACACCCTGAAGGAGCGGGAGAATGGCCGGCCGTACGACGCCGACCTCCTCGACCGCCAGGTGCGGGACGCCGTCGCCGACCGGGTGCGTCGGCAGGTCGAGAACGGCATCGACGTCGTGACCGATGGCGAGATGAGCAAGGTCAGCTTCCTCGGTTACGTGAAGGACCGACTGGGCGGCTTCGAGCCCGACATGGAGACGACGCGGATGGCGCCGTCGTGGCAGAAGGAGGTCGACGACTTCCCCGAGTACTACGCGGAGTACTTCAAGAAGTACTCCTCGACCGTCACCCCCCTCCGCCGCATCATCTGCCGGGGCCCGATCAGTTACGTCGGCCAGGAGTTGGTGCAGACCGACATCGAGAACCTCCGGGCGGCCATCGAGCCATACGACGTGACCGAGGCGTTCATCCCGTCCACCGGCCCGAGTGGCTTCGGGGCCAACGAGTACTACTCCAGCCACGAGGAGTACCTCGCGGCCGTGGCCGAGGCGATGCGGGAGGAGTACCTCGCGATCGTCGACGCCGGTTTCGTCCTCCAGATCGATGATCCGTTCCTGATCGACATGCTGAGCGATCCGACGATGGAGCAGGACGAGCGCGAGCGCATGGCGTGGACGCACGTCGAGGCGCTGAACCATGCGCTGCGGGACATCCCCACCGAGCGGATCCGCCACCACACCTGCTACGGCCTGAACCATGGCCCGCGCATGAACGACCTCCCCCTCATCGAGGTCGTGCCCTACATGCTGGCCATCAACGCGGGTGCCCACAGCTTCGAGGTGGCGAATCCCCGCCACTACCACGAGTGGCGCATCTGGGAGGACGTGAAGCTCCCCGATGGCAAGATCCTGATCCCCGGCCTGATCGGGCACGCGACCAACTACGTCGAGCATCCCGAGCTCGTCGCTGACTACATCGTCAAGTACGCCGGGCTGGTCGGTCGCGAGAACGTGATCGCCGGTTCCGACTGCGGCTTCTCGTCCCGCGCCACCTATTCCCCCGAGGTGCACCCCACCGTGGTGTGGCCGAAGTTCCGGGCCCTGGCCGAGGGGGCGGCCCTGGCCACCAAGGAGCTGTGGGGCTAGGGCACCGTCAGACGGTGATGACGACCTTCGCCCGCGCGTGCTCGACCTCTAGGTACCGGATGGCCTCGGGCACGTCGCTCAGCGGGTAGGTCCGGTCCACCACGGGGGTGACCGTCCCCGACTCGATGAGCTCCCTCAGGGCCGTCAGGTTCTCCCTGCTCGGCTTCTCCGTGAGTGACAGCAGCCGGTGACTGACGAAGCGTGACAGCAGCTGGCCCTTGATGAAGAGGGCCATCGGTCCGACGAAGCTTCCGCCCTCGGACACGCCACCGCCGGACAGGACGAGCGCGCCCTCCGGTGTCAGCGCCCGCCGGCAGTCGGTCAGCGAACGGTTCCCCACCAGGTCGAACACGACGTCGTAGGGCTGCCCGTTCCGGGTGAAGTCCTCCGACGTGTAGTCGACGACGTGGTCGGCGCCGATCGACCGGACCAGGTCCGCGTTCTTCGCGCTGCACACGCCGGTGACTTCCGCGCCGAGCGACTTGGCGATCTGTACGGCGAACGTCCCGACGCCCCCCGACGCACCGTTGATCAGGACCCGCTGGCCCGGATGCACCCGCGCGACGTCGCGCAGGCCGATGAGGGCGGTGTTCCCCGCCACTGGCACCGCCGCCGCCTGCTCGAACGTCAGGTTGGCCGGCTTCGGATCGACCCCGCCGTCCTGGGCGCTCACGTACTCGGCGAACGCGCCGTCGGCCTCGCCGAACACCTCGTCGCCCGGTCGGAGGCGCTCCACGCCCCTGCCGACCGCTTCCACCTGCCCCGCGAAGTCCCTGCCCCGGATCCTGACCTTGGGCCCGCGGAGCCCCATGCTCAGCCGCGCCACGTACGGATCGCCACGCATGTAATGCCAATCGAGCGCGTTGACCGCCGCCGCGTGAACCCGTACCAGCACCTCGTTGTCGCCGGGGGCCGGCTTGGCGACGTCCTTCAGCTCGAGGACATCGGGAGGGCCGTACCGATCCTGGACGATTGCCTTCATGCGGGTCTCCAGTGCACGAGTCCGGTGCGGCGGGGGCATTGCTTAGCACGCCCGTTCACAGCGTTCTGGCGGCCCGCCTAGCCAGGTTTCAGGACACCTACGATCATCGAGATGACGCCTCGCGCAGCTCTGGTGAGTTGCTGAAGTGGCCGCGTCACCAAACCGTACGTGCTCGGGCGATCAAACTGCCTGGTGCGTAGACCATCGACGCGGATCGCAGGCTCGGCGGGACGCTGGAGCGGCCGCTCCCGGGCCGGTCGATGCCCGCCCAGCTCGCTAAGCGTCGGTCACCCGCTCGGCGATGACGGCGGCACGGAGTTCAGCCCGCCGATCTTCGAGATAGGCGATTCGTCTGCGCAGGTCCGGGTCGACATCGGGGCGGGGCTCGGACGGCGGGTCGGGGTCGGGATGCTGCCACCGCCAGCGGCTGTGGAATCCGCAGCGCAGTTGGCCGTTGTCGGCGGTGGTCGCACCGCCTGCGGTCCAGGCTTGGATGTGGTCGCCCTCGCAGCGGTCCGCGGGCTGGTCACAGCCATGGTGGGTACAGCGCTGATCGCGCACCTCGAGGACGCGGCGGACGGCGCCGGTGAACCTGCGGGCCCGGCCCAGGTCGATGACACGGGACGGCCCGTCGAACACGACCCGCTCGATCAAGGCCTCGTCCAGGAGGGAAGCGACCGTGCCGGGGCTGAGGACGGTCTCGCCGGCGAGCTCGCAGATGCGCCCCTTGAAGGTCTCGTAGCCCACGAACACGCTGATCAAGGGTTGAGGACGCTTGCCGTCGGCCGGTGCCATCATCGACCGCCTGGCCAGCTCCACAAGTGCGTCGTGCCGTCGCTGCGCGGGGGTGCGGATCAGATGGCAAGCGGTGGCGGCGTCGCCGTGTTCGGCACGGGCGGCGGCCCAGGGTGTGTTCTCTCAAGTAGCTGTCAGGTAGGCAGTGCCCCCGCGCCGCTCGCAACGGCCGGGGGCCGGACACCGGAGGATCAGTCCAGTGCCGAACGAAACCGTAGACCTACCCGCCCGGGTCGACGCCCTCGAGGCCCGTGTCACTCGGGTGGAGGCCATGGCCGAGGTGGTGACCGCGATTTGGGCCGATGTGGCGGCGATCGCCGAGGGTGTCGACCCGGCGTTGGCCGGGCATGTGGCCGAGCTCGCCGACACGATCGAGAATCACGGGCGGCTGTTGGCCCGGCTGCTCGACAACGAGTAGCGGCCCGTCATGGGCACCTGTCGCCCCTCGGCCTATGGGTCGGGGGGCGGTTGCGCGTTCAGGGGCGGGTATTGCCCCGCGCCGGCGGTTGTTACCGTGAGTCAGTGGCGCTTGCCGCGCTGGTGCTGTCGATCCTCGCACTGCTGGTTTCGGCGCTCGCGTACTGGCGACAGGTGAAGTGGGCCAGGATCGCAGGCAGGGCTCAAGTGCGGATCGCAGCAATCGAAGGGGAGCGCCCCACGACCGCGCTGCTCGAGCGGATGCGTGCGGCGTTGTCGGTCGAGTTTGAGCCCGTCGGTACGGGCGGCCACATGCTCGTGGTCCGAAACGAGGGTCCGGCGACCGCCCACGGTGTGACCATCGACCTGGCGCCGAGGGCCGCGCCTCTTGGACGACGCTGGCCACTTCGGTCAGGCGTCGCCCCCGAGCTGCTCAACTCCCCGTTCCCCGCGACCATCTGTCCCCGGGCTAAAGCCAGCGTGCTCCTGAACGAAAACCTCGCCACGGTCACGCAGCTCCGCGGCACGCTCAAGTGGACGGACGGGGAGGGCGCCCACGAGGAGCACCTCGACCTGTTGATTGTTGGGTAGCAACTGGCGAGACGACGTCAAGTACGCCTGGCAGGCACCCGACCCCGAACCCGACGAGGGTCCCGGCCTCACCTGGCGCCAACTAACCCCCCGCCACTGGTCAGGGTCGTAGAACGGGAAGCTCCACGGGCCATCACCGCCGAAGCCGACGGCTGGCTCGCACACGTGCGAGGCGTCATGGTCTTCCACACGCGGAGCTTGCAGCCAACTGTCAGCCAACGCTCAGCAAACGCTCAGCACCCGCCCCTACCTTGAATGGGGCCGCGGGTGTCGAGTGTCCCGCCGCACTCCGCTCGCGGCCCTCTCATAGCTAGCGTCTCTTGCCTCGTAGGCTCCGCCACATGTGGGTCGACCAATCACCACCGTCGGCCCCTTCGCCACGGTTGAGGCGGCGCAGGTGGCGACCGACGAGGTCTGGGCATCCCGGTGACAGGCCCGTCGCACGGGTTCACCGGTCCAGACCGAAATCGAACGCTCTAGCTCCGCCTTTGGCTCTGGTAACTCCATCCGCAACCGAGCCCCCGGCGAACACCCCAGGTTCTGGGCCAGGGGCGACATCCGCTCGACCGTCTGATTCCACCACCGGTCGTCCGGGGAAAGGCCCTTCCACCTCTCGTACAGCCGGCAATACGCCTCCAGCTCCGAGACATCTAGCCGGCTCAGCAACCCGAGGCGCAACAGCTCGGGGGTCACGAGGTCCCCCATGAACTCGCCCCACTCGCCGAGATCATCGGGCTTCGGTGGTGCCGCCACCATCGCCGTCGGCGGATTCGTCACGGGCCGACCCCCCTTTTGTCGTCTCGCCCGGTTCCTCCGGATCAACGGGCGCTGATCTCGGCGCGAGCGCCGCTGGTTGACCGCGATGGTCGCAATCGTCGGCTGCTGTCGTCTGCCCCTGTGGGGAATGTCACACGGGGAAACGCCATCTCGTCTCTATACGGTGACTAGGACGAGTCAGGAGTTGCCATGAAGGTTTTCGTCGCCGGGGCCTCGGGTGCGCTGGGCGCACAGTTGGTCCCCCAGCTCGTCGCCGCTGGCCACCAGGTCGTGGGCATGACCAGGACCGCGTCGAAGCAAGATGGGCTGCGGGCGCTGGGGGCGCGGCCGGTGGTGGCCGACGCTCTCGATCCCGAGGCGGTGGCTGGGGTGGTGGGCGAGGCGGAGCCGGACGTGATCGTGCATCAGCTCACGGCGCTGTCCGGGAAGATGAGCATCCGTGACGCTCGGCACCCCGACCGCTCCTCCATGGCGAAAATGACCAACCGGCTGCGTACCGAGGCGACCGACCATCTCCTGGCCGCCGGGCGCGCCGTGGGGGCACGGCGCTTCGTGGCGCAGAGCTTCGGAGCCTTCCGATACGCCCGCACCGGCGGGCCGGTGCAGACCGAGGCCGATCCCCTCGATCCCAACCCGCCGGGGGCGCTGCGGCCAGTAGTGGAGGCGCTCCTCTATCTGGAGGAGGCGGTGACCACGATCGACTGGGGCGAGGGTCTCGCGTTGCGCTACGGCGGCTTCTACGGTCCGGGGACCGGGATCAGCCTGGCTCCGGACGCGGAGATGGCGGGGCTGATACGCAAGCGTCGGTTCCCGATCGTCGGGGACGGTGGCGGCGTCTGGTCGCATGTCCACATCGAAGACGCCGCGGCGGCGACCGCCATCGCGGTCGAGCGCGGCGAACCGGGTATCTACTACATCGTCGATGACGAGCCCGCGCCCATGCGGGAGTGGCTGCCGGTGCTCGCCAGAGCACTGGATGCCAAGCCACCAAGGCGTATCCCGCGGTGGTTGGGGCGGCTGGCAGCCGGTGAGATGGCAACGCTCATGATGACCGACGTGCGGGGTGCCTCCAACGCCAAGGCCAAGCGCGAGCTCGGCTGGCAGCTCCGGTATCCGAGCTGGCGGCTCGGCGTCACCAAGGGGCTCCGCTGAAACCATGTCGGGGATGGTGCCGAGTGGGAACGAACCACCCCGCCAGAACGCAGCGGGCATTACGCGCTCGCTGGGATCGTGTTGATTTGGTGGGGTACAACGCCGAGTAACCCTCTCGGAGGTCATCGTGTGTCCCAGGTTCCGTCGGTTGCGCTAAATAACGGTGTCGAGATGCCGATCCTCGGGTTCGGCGTGTTCCAGATCCCCCCAGACGAGACCGAGCAAGCTGTCGCCACCGCGCTCGAAGTCGGCTACCGCCACTTCGACACCGCGGCCTCGTACCAGAACGAAAACGCCGTCGGCCGGGCGGTGCGCAGCAGCGGTCATCGTCGGTCCAAATCAGCCAGCGAGTATGAGCGCATAACTGATGCCGATCTCGAGTCCGGGCGATCGGTACCGGCGGCGTCGCGGGCAGGCCGAGCCCGGTGCGGGCAATCGGCGCTAGTTCGGTCGGCGCTCCGACCCGGTGTTCGGGGACGGCCGTGCAGGACTCTGGGCGGATCATCGGTTCACGAACCTTGCAACGCGGTGCTCGGTCGTGAGCTGATCATCAATCCCCGCGCCAGCTCACCAACAGGACCCTCCCCTCTCGGACGAGTGTCGGGGATCAGGGCTGGACGACGACCCAGCCACGGCGTTGCAGCTCGGCTGCCAGCTGCTCGGCCGGCATGCGGCGCAGCACCTGCGCGGCGGCCGACACCCGGGGGTTTGGCGGCCGGGGTGCGGCGGGCTCGCCCGACGACTCGGTGTCCTGGAGTTGGGCGATGAACGCCGCCGCTTCGTCGCGTGTGAACTTGCCGGCCGCCTGGCGCTGGGTGAACCCCATCGGCCCGCGGGCGTCGCGAAAGTCGGTGTGTCCGGCGTCCCGCAGCAGCGTGAGCAGCTCCTGCACCTCGCGCCGCGACGCCGGCGGCCCTGCCTGCTGTCCGAATGCCATGCCCCCAGTCTCCCTGCCCGGCCACGTGCTCCCGGGGGATGGGCTCGACCCTCAGCCCAAGC
This sequence comes from uncultured bacterium, assembly GCA_963717085.1. Classification (GTDB taxonomy): domain Bacteria; phylum Actinomycetota; class Acidimicrobiia; order Acidimicrobiales; family VFJN01; genus DASQUK01. Next base: position 332,030 of record CAVQVM010000023.1, on the reverse strand, counting down.
GCTCCATGTGGCGGCGGGCGCAGCGGACCACGAAATGGGTGTACCCCGGCCGCTGCGGCAACCCCGCGAGCACATAGTCGTGTACCTCCCCGAGCCGACGTTCGGGGGCGCGTCGACGGCTCGGAAGCAGGCGCGTCGGCGTCTCGCTCGATGAGCTGCTTGAAGCGAACCATCTCGTCGGTCGTGTCGTTCTCGAGCCAGCTCCGAAGGAGCGGTTCGGCGAGCCAACGCCATGGTCGCTTAAAGCTGAACACCTCCCGGTGCGTGACCACGGTGCCCTCATCGGTCCGCTCGACGTCGAACGTGCCCTCGAAGTCGAGGAACCACCGAGCCGGGCCCGCGACCGGCGACCCAAACTCCAGACGGGAGTCGGTTCGGGTGAATGGGTATGTGCCCGACGGGCCGGGCAGTCCTCGGATGCGGCCGGAGAATTGAGCTGTCCCGCTATCGCCTTCGTTGTGGATCGTGCCCACTCTCCCGATCTTGTGATCCGCCTGGCGGTAGCGATGCAGGTCGAGCACGAAGTCGAAGACGTCGGCCGGCGTCGCGGAGACGGTCGTGGTCGCTTCGCCAACGATCATCGGGGACGAGCGTAAGCCGCGGAACCGGCGATAGGGGACACGCCTTACCGTCACGACTCCGCGGGCGGAACGTGCGCCCGGCAGGTGCTCAACCGAGGGTTGGCGTTACCCAGTCGTCCCTCTGGCCAGGACGGCGTCCTCGCTTGGGTGTCAAGCGGTCCCGTCGCCCGGTTCGAGAACGATCACAGGCGTCTCGGTCGACCGCCGGCCGGCGTAGCCGTCGAGCTGCGGTTCGACCGCGACCCAGCGCTGCCACAGTCGATCACGCTCCTCGCCCGCCACCGGGAGCGCGCGCACCGGGAGCGCATGCTGGCCCGCGAGGCGAACGACGGCGTCCGGGTGCGCCTGGAGATTGAGCCACCACGAGGGATGGCCCTCCTGCCAGCCGTTCATCGCGAGCGCGACGAGATTCGGGCCGTCCTCGACGTAGCCGATGATGACGTGGCGTTCTTGCCCGGACTTTCGCCCGACGGTCGTGAGGCGCAGCGCGCCCCAGCCGCGCTTGTTCGACGTGGTCCACACGAAGCGGCCGCCGCTGACCCGGTAGAGCGCTCGATGAACGCGCCAAGCCACATGCACGAACCACCGCGGCGGGACTTTCGGCGGTCGGGTTGCCTCCGTGCCCATGGCGATTCCTCCCGAGACTGGCGCCTCTCCCCACCGTACGCAGCATCTGCAGGGCGTGGCACGCTCACCGCTGGCCGCCAGCGAATTGGCGGCGACCGCGCCTACCAGGCCGTCGACGTGGTGGCCGCCTCCGTGGCGCTGCGGCCGTCGAGGTAGACGAAGCCCTTGGTGCCGTCGACGGTGATCGTCTGCCCAGTCTTGATGGCCGTCGTGCCGACCTCGGTGCCGACCACGGCGGGGACGCCGAACTCACGCGCCACGATCGCGGTGTGCGACAGCACGCCGCCGACGTCGGCGACGATCGCGCCCGCGACCGAGAACACCGGCACCCAAGGCGGCAGGGTCATCTCGCAGACCATGACCTCGCCGTCCTCGAGTGAGGTCGCCTCGTCCAGCGATCGCACGACCCTGGCCGTCCCGGTGTAGACGCCCCGTGAGCCGGCCACGCCCTTGAGCGCACCCGGATCGGCGCTCTCCTCCGGCGGGACCATGCCGAGCAATCGGTACACCAGCGCGTCCATGAACGGGTCGGGCGCATCGGGCGGCGGTGGCGGGTTGCCGAGCGTGGTGGGCGCCGGGACGCGACTGGCCGCCTCCATGCTGGCCCGCCTCTCGGCGACCGTCTCCCGTTGGTCACCCCCGTCGCCCAGGGCGGCGACGACCTCGTCGCGATAGAGGAAGAACACGTCGTCGGGCCGGTCGAAGACGCCCTTGGCCACGAGCCGCTCGCCGACGGCGAGTGCGAACCGGCGGAACACGCTGATGAAGAGCTGATCGATGTAGAAGGCGTGGTCCTCGGTGAGCGGGAAGCTGTAGCGCGCCGCCTCGTACAGCTCGTCGAACTTCGCCAGCGTCTCGGGGTCGTCGGCGAGCTGGGCGCGGGCGGCGTCCAAGAGCTCGACGCGCTTCGCGACCTTCTGCTGGTAGATGACCTCGGGGTCGTCGCTCTCGTCGAGCTGCATCATGTTGGCGATGCTCGCCAGGGGGATCGAAGGGTTCTCCCGCCACGGCACGTCGGCGAGGTCGTACACGGCGTCGTGGCGCCAGCCGTAGTCGAACAGGAACTCGTCGAGCTTCTCCCGGAACGCCCGGCCCTCCTCGCTGGCGTCGAGCCTGCCGAGGATGTCCCTGGGCTCGGTCGACTCGAACAGCTCCTTCAGCGTCGGGCTGGCGAGCGCCATACGGCTCAGCGCCCACAGCCCGCGGCTGGCGTCCACAGAGGTGGTCTGGAAGCCGTGGAGCGTCTGGTAGGACTCCGTGGGATCGTCCGGCTTCATGATCGTGTCGTAGAGGTCGCAGAACGCACTGCTGGACAGGAGCACGAAGTTGATGTGGCCGTGGATCCACCACTGGTGCCGCATCTGATCGGTCAGGTCGTCGAGCTTGGCGATCAGCTCGTCGTCGCTCAGCCCCGAGTAGTCGGCGGTCTTCAACGGAACGTTGTTGGCGATGACCTCCGGCTTCCACTCCTCGTCCCACGTCTTGCCGACCCCGGCGACCATGGTGTCGAGCTTGCCGTGGTAGCGCGTCATCCGGTCAGCGATCTCGGCCTCGTCGGGGATGGGATGGAAGGCCACGTAGAAGTAGTGGTTGACCTCCTTGGTGCTGACCATGATCGGGCAGTCGTATTCGGCCTGCGCCTTGGTGAAACCCTCGGCCAGGGTTCGCACCACCAGATCGAACGCCAGGGGGGTGACCGGCCGGGGCGCGTGCATCTTGTCCAGAGCCCAGAACCCCTCGATCTCGTCCGGGCCAGGGAACGTGATCTCGTCGTTCGTCGTCGTCACTGTCGACCCCCTACTACGACCGGCCCGCCCACACACGGGACCCGATGGTCACTGTAGTTGAGAGCGCCGAAACATCAGGGTGCCTGACGTGTGTGAGCGCCCAGTACCGTCAGCGGCGATGGACCTGTTGACGACCGGCGGACCGGACTGGCGTGCCGTGCTCGCGGAGCGGCGACCACCCCGCAGAACCGACGCCGAACATCGCCTGGTGCTCCTGGGCACGGCGGGTGGCTCGAACCCCAAGGCGACCCGCGCCGGATATGCCAACGCGGTCGTGGTCGATGACGCTGCCTACCTCGTCGATTGCGGCGAGGGCGCCCACCGCCAGCTCTGGCGTGCGGGATTGACGCTCAACCCGAACTTCGGGCCGGAGCGGCCGTTGGTCCGGAGCCTGTTCGTCACCCATCTCCACGCCGACCACGTCATGGACCTGGCCAACCTGCTCCTGGGGAGCTGGCCACCGCAGGCGATCGATGTGTACGGCCCCGGCCCCGCAGGACTCCCGATCCCGGTGTTCCCGGCCGGTGACGAGCGGCCCCTGGTGTTCCCGGATTCGCCGACCCCCGGCATCCGGGCCACGGTCGATCACCTGCTGCGCGCCCACGCCTACAACATCAACCTCCGCATCGCCGACGAGGGCCGCCGCAGCGTCATGGAGGCGGTGCGGGTACACGAGGTCGGCGTCGCTCGGGACGGGGTTGTGCCCGACATCGACCTCGGCTGCGCCGGCGCCAGCGCGACGGCAGCGGCGCCCGAAATGGATCCCGTGGTCATCTATCCCGAGGACGACCACGGTGTGCAGGTGAGCGCAATCCTGGTGCAGCACGCTCCGGTCTTCCCGGCATTCGGCTTCCGCTTCGACACCCCACAGGGCGCGGTCGTGTTCTCGGGCGACACCGCTCCGTGTGGCAACGTCGTTCGCCTGGCCCGCGGTGCCGACGTATTGGTCCACGAAGTGATCGCCGTCGAGTTGCTGGCCCAACGCCTGCGCCGACTGCCCAACTTCGAGGCCATCCGCAACCACCTGGCGAGCTCGCATTCGACCCCCGAGCAGGTCGGCGCGATCGCCACCGAGGCCGGTGTCGGCACCCTGGTGCTGTCACACCTGGTCCCCGGTGACGTCGACCTGACCGAGGCGGAGTGGGAGGCACGCGTGCGCCCGCACTTCGCCGGCGACGTCGTGTGCGGCGTCGACCTCGACGAGTTCGCGCTCTAACCTCCGGTCGCTAGCGGGCCCTGACCGGAGAGCCGGCGTCCAGCCGGACCAGGAACCCCAGGGCGCGCCGGAAGATCGCCTCGATCTCGGCGTCGGAGGCGCCGCCGAAGAAGTGGTCCGCGCCTGGGACGGACTCGAACTCGACCGGCACGCCCGCGGCCCGCAGCGCATCGGCAAGGCGGACGCTCTGGTCGTGGGGCACCCAGGTGTCCTCCTCCCCGTGCTGCAGTAGGAACGGTGGGGCGCCGCCGTGGACGTGCGTCACCGGGCTGGCGGCCCGCGCCAGGTCGAGGTTCTGACCGATGGGGCCACCCAGCAGGTAGGCCTCGAAGCTGTCGGTGGCGTCGCGGTCGAGCGCGGTCAGGTCGGTGATCGGGTACCAGCACACCACGCCGGCCACCGCCGGGGCGCCGGCGACCAGCGCGGCCGACGCCGCCAAGTTGCCGCCGCCCGACGCGCCCCACAGGTATGTCCGCTCCGGGACCACGCCGAGGTCGCCGGCGTTGGCTTGGAGCCAGCGGAGCGCCTCCAGCGTGTCGTCGAGCTGGGCGGGGAACAGCGCCTCGCCGCTGAGGCGATAGTCGGGAGCCGCGACGACGAACCCCCCGTCGGTCAGCCGCTCGAAGGCGCCCGGCGACCATCCCCTGGTCTCCCGAGGTGGCCGGCTCCGATGGCTCACCCGCCAGCCGCCGCCGTGGATGTACACCAGCAGGGGCCGGGGCCTGCCGGGGTCGTCCCCGGGTGCGCCCGGCGTGTAGACGTCGAGCTCCAGGCCCCGGAAGCCCTCCCGTTCGGCGAACACGATGGCCTTCTCGACGTGCACCGCTGCGCTCCGGATGTGAGGTTGTCAGGTTCCCTGGCATTCTGACACCGGCCCGTCGACCCCGTAGGGTCGAGGCCGGCGGCCCGCCGACGCAGCACGAGGGGAGGACCGGTTGGGCAGCATCCTGGGCAACCGGGTGGCGCGGCTGGAAGATCCCCGGTTCCTGACCGTCGGCGGAACGTACGTCGAGGATGTGGTGCTCCCGGACGCGGCCTGGCTGACCTACGTCCGCTCGTCGGTGGCGCACGCGCGGATCACGGGCATCGACGTGTCGGGGGCCAAGACCGCCCCCGGCGTCCTCGCCGTGCTGACGGGGGACGACCTCGCCGAGATGGGCCTGGCGCCGCACTCCACCTCCGGGCTGCCCGAGGGGATGCGGCGGCCGTTCGTGGCACGCGGCGTGGTCCGGTTCGTGGGCGAGGCGGTCGTCGCGATCATCGCCGAGGACCGGGCGTGCGGGAGCGACGCCGCGGACCTGGTGGTGGTCGACTACGAGCCGCTCCCCGTGGTGGTCGATCCCGAGGCCGCGCTGCGTGACGAGCGGTTGTTGTTCCCGGACGTCGGCACCAACGTGGTGCAGCGGTTCGCGTCCGGCTCCCAGGCGGACTTCGGTGGCTGCGAGGTCGTGGTCGAGGAGCGGATCGTCAACCAGCGCCTGACCGCGGCGCCCATCGAAGGCCGCTCGGCGGCGGCGTACTGGACCGACGACGGGCGCCTCGTGCACTACGCCGCCTGCCAGGGCGCACACCCCACGCGCGACCTGCTCGCGACCGTCTACGGGCTGGACCCGTCGCGGGTGCGGGTCGTCGTCCCCGATGTGGGCGGCGGGTTCGGCGCCAAGTCGCGGACCTTCCCGGACGAGGCGGCGCTCGGGTTCTACGCCCAGGTGGCCGGGCGCCCCGTCCGGTGGACCGAAACCCGCACGGAGAACATGGTGGCCATGGTCCATGGCCGGGGACAGATCCAGCACGCCCGGCTGGGCGGCACGCGCGACGGGCGCATCACCGCCTACCAGCTGGATGTCGTGCAGGACGCCGGGGCGTACCCGGTCCTCGGCGCCCGCCTGCCGGCGCTGACGATGCTGATGACGACCGGTGCGTACGACATCGCCAATGCCGGCTTCGGCGGTGTCTCGGTCGTCACCAACACCGTCCCCACCACCGCCTACCGCGGTGCGGGGCGCCCCGAGGCGGCGGTGGCCATCGAGCGCATGGTGGACCGGTTCGCGGCCGAGCTCGGGATGGACTCCGCCGACGTCCGGCGCCGTAACCTCGTCGCCCCCTTCGACGACCGCTACACGACCGCGATCGGGACGGTGTACGACGTCGGCGATTACCCGGGCGCGCTGGAACGGGTGCTGCGGGCCGCGGACTACGGCGCCCTGCGCGCCGAGCAGGCCCGGCGACGGGACGCCCGTGATCCCGTGGCGCTCGGCATCGGCATCGCCACCTACGTCGAGATCACGGCCGCCGCGGGCGGTGGCGAGTTCGGTGCCGTCGAGCTCGACGGCGGTCGCATCCGTGTCAGGAGCGGGTCGACGCCGACAGGTCAGGGCCATGACACCACCTGGGCGATGGTCGTGGCCGACCGGACGGGCGTGGCGCTGGAGGACGTCGAGGTGCTCCACGGCGACACCGAACGGATCCCCCGCGGCGGCCTGACCGTCGGATCCCGCTCGGTGCAGCTCGGTGGCGCCGCCATAGCTGCCGCGTGCGACGCGCTGGTGGAGCTGGGGCGGCATGCGGCCGCCGAGCTACTCGAGGCGTCGGTCGACGACGTGGTGCTCGATCGCGACGCCGGCCGCTTCCACGTCGCCGGTGCGCCCGCGCGGGGCGTCGCCTGGGCCGACCTGGGGGCCGGGGCCAGGGACGGCGCGGCGTTGTCGGCGGAGGCCGATCACGTGCCGGCGATGCCGACGTTCCCGTTCGGCGCACATCTGGCGGTCGTCGAGGTCGACACCGAGACCGGGCGTGTGGCCCTGCGGCGGATCGTCGCCGTCGACGACGCCGGCCGGATCCTCAACCCCGTGGTGGCGGAGGGCCAGGTGCATGGCGGCATCGCCCAGGGGGCCGCCCAGGCTCTGCTCGAGGCCGTCCGCTACGACGAGGAGGGCCAGCCGCTGACCACCAACTTCGCCGACTACCCCGTGATCTCGGCAACCGAGCTGCCGTCAATCGAGCTGGTGCCCATGGCGACGCCGACCTTTGTGAACCAGCTCGGCGCCAAGGGAATCGGCGAGTCGGGCACCATCGGCTCCATCCCCGCGGTGTACAACGCCGTGATCGACGCCCTAGGCCACCTCGGCGTCCGCCACCTCGAGACCCCTCTGACCCCCGAGCGCGTCTGGGCTGCGCTGGCGGGCCACTGATAGGCGCCGAATGGGATCGACCGTGACGCCGGTGTCGGACCTGTTGGAGGGGGCCGTGGCCGCGGCGCGGGCGGGTGGCGCGGTCCTGGTCGAGGGCCTGCGGCGCCCCAAGCAGGTGGAGCTCAAGAGCGAGCGCGCCTCGATCGTGACCTGGGCGGACGTCACCGCGCAGGCGGCGATCCTCGACGTCATCCGCGAGCGCTTCCCCGGCCACGCCGTCCTGGCCGAGGAGGATCACCCCGGCGCCGGCAGGGTCGAGGCGGCCCAGCCGCGCGCCACCTGGCTCGTCGACCCGCTCGACGGCACGTCGAACTATGCCCATGGGGTGCCATTCGTGTGCACGTCGGTGGCCGTGCGCGACGCCGACGGGCTGGCGGCGGGCGCCATCCTCGACCCGTTCCGCGAGGAGCTGTTCACCGCCGCCCGCGGCGGGGGAGCGTGGCTCGGCGACGAGAGGCTGGCCGTTTCGGCCGTCGACTCGCCTGGCGGGGCCCTCGTCTGTACCGGCATCCAGTCCGACGATCCCGACGCGATCGCCGCCTTCGGGCGACGCATCGTGGCGCTGAGCCGGGAGTGCCGCGGGGTGCGCTGCGTCGGGTCCCCAGCCCTGTGCCTCGCCTATGTGGCCGCCGGACGCATCGACGCGTTCCTGGAACGGGATGCCACGTTCGCGTGGGACGTCGGTGCTGGGGCCCTGCTGATCACCGAGGCCGGCGGCCGCATCGAGGACCTCGACGGCGGGCCGCTAAACCTCGGCCCCGGCCTGGCCAACGTGCTCGCGAGCAACGGCGGCATCCACGCGGCGCTCGCGGGCATCGTCCGAGCTGCGGAGGTCATGCCAGGGTGAACGGGCTCACGGGCAAGCGCATTGTCGTCACCGGCGCGGCACGCGGGATCGGAGCGGCGCTGGCCACCGAGCTCCGCGCACGAGGCGCGGCGGCGATCACGGCCGATGTCACGGCCAGTGCCGACATGACCTGCGACGTGAGCGACGCCGGCCAGGTGTCGGCGATGTTCGCCGAGGTCGGCGACGTCGACGGCCTGGTGAACTGCGCCGCGCTCCTGGTCTCCCGCAAGGCCTACGACGAGATCGACCTGGACGAATGGGACCGGATGTTCGCAGTGAACGTGCGGGGGTCGTTCCTCTGCGCCCGGGCCGCAGCGGCCGCCATGGGCGATCGGGGCGGGAGCATCGTGAACGTCGCGTCGGAGACCGCCGTCACCGGTTCCCACGGCTTCGTGCACTACGTGGCCTCGAAGGGTGCGGTCGTCGCGATGACCCGCGCGCTGGCGAACGAGCTCGGCCGGCGCGGCGTCCGCGTCAACTGCGTCGCGCCCGGCTTCACGCCCACGCCGGGATCGGAAGTGCTCGGCAGCTACGACCCCAGCCGCACACCGCTCGGCCGGGTCATGCGTCCCGACGACCTGCTGGGCACCTTCTGCTACCTGCTCTCGGACGATTCAGCGTTCGTCTCCGGCCAGACGCTCCTGGTCAACGGCGGCCGCATTCCGAACTAGGCGGCGATGCAGCGAGGCGCAGGCTAGGGCTGCAGGAAGTCACGGGGCCGGGTCCGGAACAATCCCTCCAGGTCGAGGCGCCCGTCCGCTCCTAGCGGCACGGACATGCTGTCCATCACGGCGTCGAGGTCGAGCGGGCCGTAGATGTGCGGGAACCGCTCGGTGCCGCCGTCCGTCGCCTCCACCCTCACCTCGGCGCTCAGCTGCCGGCGGTCGATGGCGAGCAGGACCACGTCGTCGCGGCCCGCGAACACCGCGTCGGCGACCTTCCGCAGCTGCCCGGGGAACGAGCAGTGGATGAAGCCCTTCTCTTCGAGCGACGCGCCGAGCGTCGACCGGCGGTAGGGCCCACCACGGCACCGTGCCTCCTCCCACTCCTCGGCGATGGCCAAGTGGAACAGGAGCTTGGGACCGATCAGTGTCCCAGCGGCCAGCGCCACCGCCCACGAGAGCACGAAGACCACGAGAGGAGCGACGGGCAAGGTGACCCACAGGGGCCCGACGCCCACGAGTCGCAGGACCAGCGCAGCGGTGACGCCGACCACGATGCTGACCTTGACGCCGGGGATGCCGAACTCCCGCGGTCGGTACCACGACCTGAACCAATGCGCGCTCACGCCGGCAATCTGCCAGGTCCGTCAGCGGGCTGCGCCCACGTCGACGCCCGGCGTCGGCGCTGGGGTGGTTCACTGGCCGGGTGAGCGCACTCCGGAGCGACCGCCGTGCCGACCGGGAGGCCGACGACACCGCGGCGGCGCCTCCGGCGCTGCAGTCCGTCGGCATCGCCCTGGACATCGTCGATGCGCTCGCCGCGACGGACGAGCTGAGCCTGAGCGAGCTGGCGCGGCGCGTCGGCGTCGCGAAGAGCACGGCCCATCGCACCTGCGCGGTGCTGGCGCGGCGGGGGCTCGTCGACCGGACCCCGCGTCGCAGTTACCGGCTCGGGCTCCGCATGGTCGAGTACGGGCACCTGGCGACGGAGCGCTCCGCCGTGGGCCAGCAGGCGTTGCCCCTCCTGGTCGAGCTGCGCAACACCCTGGAGGAGACCGTGCAGGTCGGCGTTCCGGCCGGGGTCGACGTCGTCTACGTCGAGCGGGTAGAGGGGCAGCGGGCGCTGCGCTATTCGACCAACTCGCGCCGCTCACCGCTGCACCGGTCCAGCGCCGGCAAGGTGCTCGCGGCGTTCAACCCGGAGCTGGCGGACGCCCGGCTGCGCGCCGGGCTGCCGCCGAGCACCGGCTACACCATCGTCGTGCCCGAGCTCCTGGTCGCGGAGCTGGCCGGGATCCGGGAGCGCGGTCACGCGCGCAGCGTCGACGAGACCGAGCTCGGGATGTCCTCGCTGGCGGTGCCGGTGCGCGACTCGGCCAGGGGGCCCGTGGTGGCCGCGATCTCGATGGTCGGCCCCACCCCGCGGGTGGTGGGCGACCACGAGGCCCGACACGTGCGCATCCTGAAGGCCGGAGCCCGCAGGCTCACCCAGGCGATCGCCGAGGGCGGCTACGCCATCCGCCCGGATTGAGTCAGGACGCGAGGCTCACGACGCGAATCACGACGCGAGGCCGAGCAGCTCGCGGGCTTTGTCGAATGCCGTGGCGGCAGAGCCCGCATCGACGTGGATCCCGATCATGCCGACCGCGCGGGCGCCCTCGACGTTGTCCTCGGCGTCGTCGAGGAACACGATCCTCTCGGCAGCGAGTCCCAGCGCCTTGGCGGCGATGAGGTAGGCGTCCGGCTCGGGCTTGCCGATGCCGATGTCCGACGCGTCGACGAAGGCGTCGAGGTCCTTGAACGCCGGGCGGGCGTCGAAGAATGACCGACTCTGGATGGCGTAGGCGTCATTCGAGAGGACGCCGACGCGATGGCCGGCGGCCCGAGCGTCGCGCATGAGGGAGAACGCGTCGGCGTCGAAGAGCTCGTCGGGCACGAGCTCCATGATCGCCCGGAACATCGTCCGCCAGCTGTCGTGGCCGGTCCTACGCGCCACGCGGTCCCAGTAGTCGTTCAGCGTCAGTGCACCGGAGAGCTTCTCCTGCCAGAGCGGATCACCCTCGGGATTGATCGGGCCTCGCCCCGGTACGGGCACACCGGTGGCCGTGGCGTAGGCGTCGAGCGCCCTCCAGGGGTCGAGGATCACCCCGCCGATGTCGAGCAAGAGCCCGTCGTACATGTCTGGCACGCTCCGGTTAGGTCGAGTCGGTCACTGAGGGTCGATTCCGCCGTGGGCTGGCGGCCCGACGAATCCTGTCGGAATGACGTGCATGATCCGCGGAACCGACCCTCAGTCGGTGCCGCAGAACCGCGCCACCACAGCGCTGGCGTCGGGCGACTCATCGAGCACCAGGTGTCCGGCGTCGGGGAACGTGGTCAACGTGCCGTTGGGCAGCAACTCGAGCCAGCCGCGCGCCAGCTCGACCGGCACGATGCGGTCCTCCTCGCCCCAGACCACGAGCGTGGGGATGTCGACGCGCCCCAACCAGCGAGGCAGCACACGGTCGAACGGGTGCTCCCACAGCATGATCGCGGTGGTCCGCATCTCGCGGTAACGGTCGACGGTGAAGTCCACGTCGTTCGGATCGGCCGGCAGGTGCGGCACGAGCGTGTCCATGCGGTGCACGAGGCGGCCCAGCAGCTCGTCGGGCGGGATGCGGAAGACGTCGTCGAACGCGACCCCGTGCCCCCGCAGGCCGGCCGGTGCGACCAGCACCAGGCGGCGCAGCCGGTGCTTCTGCTCGATCGCGAACCGCGCCGCGATCAGGCCCCCCAAAGACAGGCCGACCAGGTTGACGTCGGCCGTCAGCCCGAGCTGGTCGAACAGCTCGACGTAGTGCAGGACCAGATCGTGCACGTCCTGCAGTCCCTCGAGGTCGCCCGAATCGCCGTAGCCGGGATGATGGGGAATGAGCACGCGGTATCGCTCGGTCCACGGCTCCGCGAATCCCCAGCCGTGCCATGTGCCCGCGCCGTGCAGGAACACAATCGGTGGCGCAGCGGGATCGCCCGCCGCCAGCACCGCCGTGGGCGTCCCGTGGACCTCGAGGTCCAGCCGCTCGAACGAGACTGTCGTCGCCGGAGTCGCGCTCATTGCTTCCCGCTCTTGCTGCTTCGCAGCGGGCCGCTCGGGCTGTCGACGTGTTGTCGTCCGCTCCCACGGCCGCTCGGGCCGGACTCGCTCTCTCGCCCTCCGGGACGCTCGCTCATGCGGCCGCCTCCTTCTTCGAGCGGAGCCTCGGGATGACCTCTTCCGCGAACAAGGTCGTGTTCTTCACGACCTTCCAGTTCGGCATGTCGCCGAGCGTGAGGTTGAGGTTGAGGCGGCTGCTGCCCGACTCCTCGATCCAGCCGGCGATCGTGTCGGCGACCTTTTCGGGGGTGCCGGCGACGATCCGGTTGATGGCGACCAGGTCCTCCCAGTTGGCGGACCCGTGGACGTCGGCGGCCTGGATCCGCTTCCGGAACTCGGGCACGGTCACGTAGCCCGGCGGGTTCAGGTACCGCGGCGTCGTGCGCAGGGCGTTCTCGAAGAAGTACATGACGTGGGGCAGGAACTCCTCCTCGGCCCGCGCGTCGGTCTCGGCGACGTAGGCCATCACGCCGATCGCCACCTTGTCGGGGGTCGGGTCGTGGCCGTGGGCCGCCAGGCGCTCGCGGAAGTGGTCGAACACCTTGAGCTGCGCCGTCCGGGGAATGAAGACGACCGAGTAGCCGAATCCGAGCTCTGCCGCGAGCTCGATGGTCTCGGGGGACCCGGTGCCGACGATGTAGCACTCGGGGTACGGCTGCTGCAGCGGCCTTGGCCACGGGTTCAGGTACCGGTACGTGTAGAAGTCGCCGGCATAGCTCTGGGGACCGTCCTGCGTCCAGCACCGGAGGATGATGTCGATCGACTCGCGGAACCGGGCGCGGGCGGTGGCGGGGTTGACGGCGTTGGCCCAGTACTCCATGCCGGTGCCGAGCGGGAAGGCGACGCGCAGCCGGCCGCCGGACATGACGTCGAGCATGGCGTACTCCTCGGCCAGCCGGTTGGGGTAGCCGAGGTTCGGCGGGGTGCCGAAGACGCTGATCCAGCTCTTGGTCTGGGGGATGAGCGCGGCCGCGGTCAGGTTGGGCGCTGGATTCATCGAGTACTGGGTGTTGTGGTGCTCGTTCAGCACCAGCCCGTCGTAGCCGAGCTTGTCGGCGAGCAACATCTCGGACAGGTAGCGGTTGTAGAGCTCGTGGCCCGTCTTCGGGTCGTAATTGGTGTTGGGGAAGTCGACCCAGAGGGACGGATGCTCGCGGTGATCGGGCGGCAGGTCCGTGTACGGGAAGAAGTGGAAGAAGTGGAACTCCGCTTGATCGACCAGACCCATCGGACCCCCCTCGGTCGGATGAAGGTTTCGTTCGGTGGCGTGACGCCGACCGCGAATGACTCAGTCGCCGCTGCGAGAATCGGCCAGGAACTCCACCAGGCGGGCGGCGACGCCGTCGGGCTCGTCCCATTCGAGCAGGTGGCCGGCGCCGGCGACGACCTCCACGGGCAGGCCGTGCTCCGCCCATGCCGCCGACCTGGCGACCGGGAGCAGCTCGTCCAGTTCGCCCCACAGCACCAGCGTCGGGCAGGCGATGCGATGGATGCGCCGGGCGTGACCCCGGTCGCCCAGCGGCCAGACCAGGCTGGCGGCGGCCACGTCCGACAGGTAGCGGGCCACCGGTCCTTCGTCGGGGCCGAGCTCGGCGAAGCGCTCCACGAACGGATCGGGCACGCCCTTGGCGAACAGGTGGCCCATCCGCTCCGCGGTGGGCACGGCGTAGATGTCGAGCCCCGGTTCCGCCTCGTCGAAGATGCCGAACGGCGCCAGCAGCGCAGCCGCGGTGACGGCCTCGGGCCTGAACACTGCTACGTCGGCGGCGAGCATTCCGCCGATCGATGCACCCACGACGGGGCAGGGGAGCGCGCCGGTGGCGTCGAGCGCGTCCCAGACGACGGTGAGCCAGCTCAGGTAGTCGTCGGGCGGCTGGAAGCCGGAGCGGCCGTCGAACCCCGGGATCTGGGGGACGACGACGTCCCAGCCGGCGTCGCTGAGGGCGTCGAGCGCGGGTGAGCTGGCCGGGTGGCCGGCGATCCCGGGCAGGTAGACGACGGTCGCGCCGCTCATGCCGGCACCGCGTTGACCGGCCACCAGCGGTCCTCGGCGTCGGCGAACAGGCCCCGGAGCCCGGGGGCGACCTTCTCGCCGAAGAGCTTGGAGTTGTAGCGGGTCAGCTCGTCGCTCATGTTGCCGAACTGCAGCATCGTGAGCATGTGGCCGCAGTTGAAGGTCCGGGCCACGTGCTCCAGCGTCTCCCGCACGGTGTCGGGGCTACCGATGACGACGTAGCCCTTCTCGACCATCTCGTCCCACGTGAGGTCGTGCTTCACCTGCTTGGCCCGGACCACCGCTCGGACCTGCGACTTGTAGCGCGCCCGGGCCGAGGCCTCGGTGACGTAGCCCGGCGGGTCGGCGTAGCCGGGATAGACGTGGAGCGAGCGGTTGAAGAAGTACTCGGCCGGCTCCCGGTACAGCCGGTACGCCTCCTGGTCGGTGTCGCCGACGCCGATGAACTGGAGGAACGCCAGCCGGTAGGGGTTGGGGTCCTTGCCGTTCTCCTCCACGCGGCGCCAGTAGCCGCCCACGGTCTCCTTGGCCATCAGGTGCCCGTAATAGGACAGGGCGGCGTAGACGTAGTCGCGCGTGGAGCAGAAGTCCCACGTCTCGACCGAGCCGCCGCCCGGGATCCAGATCGGGGGGTGGGGCCGCTGCAGCGGGCGAGGCAGCGCGTTCACGTAGCGCATCTGCGTGAAACGCCCGTTGAAGGCGAACGGCTCCGTCGCGGTCCACGCTTTGAGCACCAGGTCCACGCCCTCGTGGTACTTCCGGCGGAGGATGCCGGGGTTGATGCTGTACGCGTAGGCGGTGTCCATCGACGTGCCGACAGGAAAGCCGCTGATGAGCCGGCCATGGGACAGGAGGTCGACCATCGCCATCTCCTCGGCCACCCGGACCGGCGGGTCGTAGAGGGCGATGGAGTTGCCGAGGACGGTGATCGCGGCCCGCGTCGTGCGGGTGGCCAGGATCGATGCGATCACGTTCGGCGAGGGCATGAGGCCATAGCCGTTTCCGTGGTGCTCGTTCACGCAGATCCCGTCGAAACCGCATTGCTCGGCGTACACGAGCTGCTCGATGTAGCGCTCGTAGCTGGAGGCGACGACCTCCGGCTCGAACAGGCCAGGGTCCACGTCTACCCAGACGCTGTGGTGCTTGCGGTTGAAGTCTTCGGGCAGCTCCGGGTACGGCATCAGGTGAAACCAGAGCAGCTTCATGGCTCCTACGGTCGCCGAGCGGAGGGCCAAAGTCCACGTCCGTCTGGGACACGGATCATGTCCCGACCGATAACGTTCGGGTGCGCATGAGCGAGCGTCCCGGAGGGCGAGAGAGCGAGCCCGGCCCGAGCGGCCGTGGGAGCGGGCGACAACGCGTCGACAGCCCGAGCGGCCCGGCCGTAGGCCATGAGCGGGGAGCAGGGCCCCGGGGCGTCGACCTTCGCCGCCTGCGCTACTTCGTGGCGGTTGCCGAGGAGCTGCACTTCGGGCGGGCCGCGGCCAGGCTCCACATCTCGGCGCCGCCGCTGTCCCAGCGCATCCGGGAGCTCGAGGACGACCTCGGTTTGCAGCTGTTCGAGCGCACGAGCCGTAAGGTCATGCTGACGGTGGCGGGTGAACAGCTCCTGAGCGGCGCTCGCGACATCCTGCGCGCCATGGATCGCTTCGCCGCCGCCGCCGCCGAGCTCGCGTCGGTGCCGGCGACCTGGACCGTCGGGTACTGCCACGGCAGCGAGGACGGCATGATGCGGACCATCCGGGCCTTCCGGGCCGAGCACCCCCACGCCGTCGTCCGGCCCGACGGCCTCACCTCGCTGTTGATCCTCGACGGCCTCCGTGCCGGCCGGATGGCCGTCGGCATCGTGCGGGGACCGGTGGTCGACCCGGGTCGGTTGGCGTCGGTGCCGCTCGCCCGGGTGCCGGTCGACCACGTAGCGGTGCCACCGGACCATCGGCTGGCTGAGTCGCCGGCTGTCGTCCAGGCGCAGGACCTGGACGGCGAGCCCGTGCTCGTTGTCGAGCGGTCCGATGCGCCGACCGCCCACGACGAGATCCAGTCCTACTGCACGGCCATGGGCGCCCGGCCGCACTGGGTCCCCCACGCGGCCGTGCAGGTGGAACGGATCCTCGACCTGGTGGCGCTCGGCACTGGGATCGGCTGGCTCAACTCGTGGCAGGCCGAGCGGGCGGGGAGCCGCCCCGACGTCGTCGTTCGTCCCCTGCGTCCGGTGGGCCTGTACGACGAGTTCCGCGTCGTTTGGCGGGCGGGTGATGCCTCCCCCGTGACGGCCGCGTTCGTGCGCGTCGCGCTCGAGACCTGTGGTACGGGATGACTCGGTGACGTCGTCGAAGGACGCCAACGGGCCATCGGGCGAGCGACGGTTCGGCGCGCTCTTCGCTGCAGCCAAGGAGCGGATGACGCGTGAGCAGGGGCGGTGGTCGGCCCTGCTCGCCAAGCACGAGAACCGTCCGCTGCTCAACGTCGGCCTGCGCACCTACCAGCGTGATCGTGAGGTCGCGGGCTCGGTCGTGGGGGCCGCGATCGCCTTCCGGCTCTTCTTGTTCTTCGTGCCGCTGTTGCTGTTCGCCGTCGGGCTCGCGGGCTTCGTGAGCGAATGGGTGGGCGCCGACGACGCCAGTCGCGGTGCCGGGATCAGTGGCGCGTTGCGGGAGCAGATCCGAATCGCGTTCGAGCAGGCCGGCAGCACGCGTTGGCTCGCCACGTTCGTCGGGCTCGTCGGCATGGTGACCACGGGACGCACCCTCAGCAAGGTGATGATCGCCGCGAGCGCCCTGGTATGGAGGCTCCCGCTGACCAACAAGGCGTCGTTGCGCGTGATCGGCGCGCTCATCGGCCTCGTCGCCGGGGTCACCGTGCTGTCGGTTCTCGCGAACCGGGTGAGAGAGGAGTTCGGCATCGGGATCACGAGCGTGTCCTACCTCGCCGTGTTCGCCCTGTACGGGGTGGCGTGGACGGCGATCACGAGCCTGCTGCCGCGGGGGACGCGCGACCCCGGTGTGCTGCTGCCGGGTGCGGTGCTGGTGGCTGCGACGACCGTCGGGATGCAGGCGGTCAGCCAGTTCTACCTACCCGGCCAGATCGGGCGGGCCTCGGAGCTGTATGGCGCCATCGGCGCCACGATCGTGACGCTCGGATGGTTCTTCATCCTCGGCCGGGTGATCGTCATCGCGCTGGCACTGAACGCCGTCGTCTACGAGCGCCTGGGCAGCATCTCGCACGTCGTGTTCTCGTTGCCGGTGCTGCGCATACTGCCGCGGAGATCGGCGTGGATCCGCCGCTTCTTCGGCCTCGACGACGAGCGCACCGCCCCGCCCTGACGAGCATTGTCGTGGCGGGTTCTGTCGAGGAAACTTTCGAGGACGGACGTGGTAGGTGAGGAACGACCGTCCCAGGACCCGGAGGGAATTCCATGGACATTGGCAGCTTCATCGCGGCGCTGGCCCTCGGCTTCGTCGCTGGCGCCATTGGGCGTGCGCTCGTCCCCAACGATGCGTTCGAGATGATTAGCGGCTGGAGGTCGTGGGCGGCGTCGACCGGCCTCGGCTTGGTCGGCGCCGTCATCGGCTACTGGATCTTCGCCGGCCTGTTCGGCATCGGTGACGAGGACAAGTTCGACTGGGGCGGGATCATCGGCGCGATCATCGGCGCGGTCATCGTGGTCGCGGTTGCCTCCTGGGCGATCAGGAAATACGGCACGCGCCGCGTGGCCTGAGTGAATGCGCACATCGTCGGCACGGGGATGACCCCGTTCGGGTTCGCGCCCGAGAGCACGGTCCGCTCGCTGGCGACGGCGGCCGTGGACGAGGCGCTGGCCGATGCCGGCGTCGCTGTGAGCGACGTCGACATGGTGGTGTTCGCCAACGCGGGCGAGGGAGTGCTGACCGGCCAGGAGATGATCCGCGGCCAGGTGGTGTTCCATCGCTACGGGTTCGGTGGCATCCCCATCATGAACGTCGAGAACGCGTGCGCCTCGGCATCGACGGCACTCCAGGTGGCGTGCATGGCCGTGGAGACCGGCGCCGCCGGCGTGGCCGTGGCCATCGGCGCCGAGAAGCTGAGCAACCCCGACAAGCGACGGACCATGGCGGTGTTCAGCGCTGCGGTCGACTTCGACGACATGCCCGCACTCCGGGACCAGGTCCAGCGCGACCTGTTGGGAATCAGCAGCGAGCCGGGCGAGGACCCCGGAGGCGGGCCGGTCCAGTCGGCCCTGATGGACGTCTACGCGGCGATGGCCCGCCGGTTCTTCGCACGTGGCGGCGGCTCTGCGACCGACGCCGCCACGGTTGCGGTGAAGAACCGTGCGCACGCGGGGTCCAACCCGCGGGCACAGTTTCGGGGGCCGGTGACTAGGGACGAGG
Source organism: uncultured bacterium (assembly GCA_963717085.1). GTDB lineage: Bacteria > Actinomycetota > Acidimicrobiia > Acidimicrobiales > VFJN01 > DASQUK01. Next base: position 313,605 of record CAVQVM010000023.1, on the reverse strand, counting down.
TGCTGGGCAGCCGGATGATCGCCGACCCGCTGCGACTGCTGATGTGCTCGCCGGTCGCCGACGGCGCCGCTGCGGTCGTGGTGTGCTCGGAGGAGCGAGCACACGACCGGGACGCGGCGGACCCCGTTCGGGTCGACGCCTGCACGCTGCGGTCGGGCGGCTCGGGCGACGTCGAGAATGACGGCGTCGTCCGGCGGGCGGCGGCCGCCGCCTACGAGGCGGCCGGGGTAGGCCCGGCCGACCTGGACGTGGTCGAGGTCCACGACGCCGCCGCGCCGGCCGAGCTGTGGACGTACGAATACCTCGGCCTGTGCGAGCCGGGCGGTGCCCCGGCACTGCTGGCCGACGGCGTGACCCGGCTCGGCGGGCGTTGCCCCGTCAACCCCAGCGGAGGACTGTTGTCCCGGGGTCACCCGGTGGGGGCGACCGGGCTGGCGCAGGTCGTGGAGCTGGCTGACCAGCTTCGCGGCCGGTGCGGTCCCCGCCAGGTCGACGGCGCCCGCCTGGCCCTGGCGCAGAACAGCGGCGGCCACCTGTCGGGCGAGGAGGCGGTCGCGGTGGTCACGATCCTGTCGCGAGGGAGCTCGTAACCGCGCGCCGGATGCCGCTGCCGCCGGTCACCGCGCGTGCGACCGCGGTGGCCAGGGCGGCGGTCGTCCGGGCGCTCCCCGGCGTGGCGCCATCGAGCAACTCGTTCCAGTAGACGGCCCATCCGCCGGCGATCGCACGCCCGACGATCGGGGCCGTGAGCATCCGGCCTGTTGCGGCGACGACCCTGGGTCGCCGTACGAGTGCGGCCTGCACGGCGGCGTTGGCGCCGTGGAAGTCGGCGTAGCGCCGGGCCAGGAACGAGCGGTAGTGCCCGGCCGGCGCGCCGGGGCACGCGAGCACGGCCTCGGCGGCGGCCCGCCCGCTGGCCAGGGCCTCGGATATCCCCTCGCCCTGGAGAGGGTTGACGAGACCCGCCGCATCGCCGGCGAGCAGCACGCGACCGCGCGCCGGGGTCGTTCCCACCATCCCCATCTTGAGCCAGCCGCCGAGCCGCCCAGGGGGGAGGCGCTCATCGTGATCGAGCACCCCGAAGCGGTGGAGGACACCGGCGAATGCGCCCAACGATCGGGCCGCATGGCCCGCTGCAGCCCGGTCGCCGAGCACGCCGACGCCGACGCCGAGGTTGGCCCGCCCGCCGGGCCCAGGGAAGACCCAGCCGTAGCCGGGGAAGCCGCGCCAGCGGGCCTCGTCCCACAACACGATCGTGGGCAGCTCGACGTCCGCATCGAGGTAGGTGCGCAGCGCGAAGCCCCAGAGGACGCAGCGCTCGTCGACGAGGCCGGCCGCCGACGCGACCCGGCTGGTCGCCCCGTCGGCCCCGATCACGACGTCGGCCTGCAGCCTCGATCCATCCGACAGCTCGAAGCCCGCCAGCCGGCCGCCGTCGAGGATCGGCGCGCCGGCGCGCGCGCTGCGCGAGACGCAGCCGGCATCCATCGCGGCGGTGCGGAGCGCCTCGTCGAACGCGAGCCGGGGCAGCGCGACGCCGTGGCCGGGGTAGGTCACGCCGGCGCGGCAGGGCAACCGGACCGACCGCCCGGTCGGGCCGACCACGCGCATGTCGCCCACGCGCTCGGTCCCCGCCAACCGCACACCGAGGTCGTCGAGGACCTGCAGCCCGCGGGGACCGATGAGGTCGCCGCACGCCTTGTCTCTCGGGAACGCGGCCTTGTCGATGAGCGCGACGCGGGCCCCGGCCCGGGCAAGGACCAGCCCGGCCACGCTGCCGGCGGGGCCGGCACCGATCACCGCGACGTCAGCCCGCTCCGCCGCCACCGGCCCCATGCTCCGTGGGTAGAGTCGACGAACGGCCCGATATGGCGAGGTGCCTGTGCTGACCCGGTCGCGTCAGGATCCCACCAGATTCGCGCAGCAGCTCTTCCAGGGCCTGCCCCAGCGCTACGACCTGCTCGCGGAGGCATTGTCGTTCGGCCAGAACCGGCGATGGCGCCGCGCCATGGTCGACAGCGTCGTCGATGGTGGCCCGACGACCGTGCTCGACGTCGCCACCGGCACCGCGGGCGTCGCCGTCCAACTCGCCCGCCGTACGGGCGCCCGAGTCACCGGGATCGACATCACCGAGGCGATGCTGCAGCGCGGCCGGGCTGCGGTACGGCAGGAGGGCCTGCGGGCGCGGATCGCACTGGTGGCCGGTCAGGCCGAACAGCTCCCATTCCCGGATGCCTCCTTCGACGTGCTGACCTTCACCTACCTGTTGCGCTACGTCGCCGACCCGGCCGCGACGCTTGCCGAGCTCGCCCGCGTGGTCCGACCGGGCGGCGCCGTCGCCAGCCTGGAGTTCCACGTCCCACCGCAACCACTGCTGCGCGGCGCCTGGTGGCTCTACACGCGCGTGGGCCTGCCGGTTTTCGGCGGGTTGGCGGGCAGGGAGTGGTACCGCGTCGGCCGCTTCCTCGGCCCGAGCATCTCCGCCCACTACGACCGCTACTCGGACGCCTGGACGGTCGATGCGTGGGAGCGGGCGGGCATCTCCGACGTCGGCATCCGCCTCATGAGCCTGGGGGGAGGGGTGGTGATGTGGGGGCGCCGGACCGATGGCTGAGCGTGGGGCCGCGTTCTACGCCGCGACCGGTCGGGCCGGCGACTGGTGGACACTCCTGCACCCGCCGTACACCGCGTGGCATCTCTCGTACGTGGCCATCGGCGCGGCCCTGGCGCCGCAGCTCGACGCCGGGCGCCTCGTCGCCACGCTGCTCGCGTTCTTCCTCGCCGTGGGGATCGCCGCGCATGCGCTCGACGAGCTGAACGGCCGGCCCCTGCGGACGTCGATCCCGTCGTCTGTGCTCGTTGCGGCCGCCGCCGTCGCCCTGGCCGGCGCCGTCGCCATCGGGATCGTCGGCGTCACCCGGGTTGGGCTGGTGCTGGTCCCGTTCGTGGTCGTGGGTGCGTTCCTGGTGGCCGCGTACAACCTCGAGTTGCTCCACGGCCGCTTCCACACCGACGCCATGTTCGCGGCCGCGTGGGGTGCCTTCCCCGTGCTGACGGCGTACGTCGCGCAGGCCGAACGGCTCGGGGCCCCGGCTGTGCTCGCGGCCGCAGCCGCCTACGCCGTGTCGAGGGCGCAGCGCAGCCTGAGCAGCAGCGTGCGCTTCGTGCGCCGGCAGACCAACCGCGTCGACGTCACACTTGACCTGCGGGAGGGGGGCGAGCGCAGGGCCCACGAGGAGGTCCTGCTCGACCCGCCCGAGGCGGCCCTGCGCACCCTGTCCTGGGGCCTCCCCGTGCTGGCCGCCGCGCTCGTCGTCGCGCGGATCTAAGGAGGGCCCGGCGGTCCGGGGCACGGCCGGCCGGGGCGGCGTCCTGACGCCCCTCCGTACACTGACCCGCGTGATCTGCCCCGGCTGTGGTGCCGACGTTCCCGACGGCGCGCGGTTCTGCCCCAACTGCGGGACCGACCTGCAGGCACGCGGCGACGAGCGGCGAGTTGTCACGGTGCTGTTCGCCGACCTCGTGGGCTTCACGGCGCTCTCGGAGGACCGCGATCCCGAGCAGGTCAGGCGGCTCGTCGACCGCTGCTTCGACCGCCTGGTCGTGGACATCGAGGCGTTCGGCGGCCGGGTCGACAAGATCGTCGGCGACGCCATCCTGGCCCTGTTCGGGGCTCCGATCGCCCACGAGGACGACGCCGAACGGGCGGTGCGGGCGGCGCTCCAGTTCCATCGCACGCTCGACGACGCCCGGGCGGACCTGGGCGTCGACGTGCGCCTCCGCGTGGGGGTGAACACGGGGGAGGTGTTGGTGGGATCGCTGCGGGCGGGGGGCGACTACACGGCGATGGGCGACGTGGTGAACACCGCGCAGCGGCTGCAGTCGGCGGCCGAGCCCGGCCAGGTGCTTGTCGGCCAGGCCACGTACCTCGCCACCCGCCGGGTCGTGACCTACCGGTCGATCGGGACGATCGTGGCCAAGGGCAGGAACGCACCGGTGTCGGCCTGGGTGGCAGAGGGCGCCCGGCTGCCGCCCGGCTACCGCCCCGATCGTCACCGCGCGCCGCTGGTCGGCCGGGACGACGAGGTTGCGCTCCTTTCCCACGCGCTCGACCTGGCGGTCGGCCAGGGCCGCGCCGCGCTGCTCCTGCTCGTCGGCGACGCCGGCGTCGGCAAGTCGCGGGTCGTCGAGCAGGTCGCGGAGGTGGCGCGCGGGTGCCACGACGGCGTCGTGCTGCAGGGCCGCTGCGTCCCCTACGGCGAGGCCAATGTCTGGTGGCCGCTGGCCGAGGCGGTTCGCTCCGGTTGCAACGTCGAGCCTGGCGACGACCAGGACGCGGCCGCCGACAAGGTGCGCACCGTGGTGACCCGCTTCATGGGCAGCGGCGACGACACGGACCGCGTCGTCGAGGGGCTGCTGCACCTCCTCGGGTTCGACGTCCTCCGGGTGATCGACGCGGCGCGGGCCCGTGAGGAGGCGACCGGCGCCCTGCTCACGCTCGCCGCCGCGGTCGCCCGGCAGCGCCCGCTGGTGATCGTGCTCTCCGACCTGCACTGGGCCGACGGCGCCGTGCTGGGCGTGGTTGAGGATCTGCTGGAGCGCAATGCGCGGCAGCCCATCGTCGTGCTCGCCACCGCCCGGCCGGGCCTCGCCGAGCGCTGGTCGCCGCCGGAGGGTGGGCACCACTCGGTCATGGTCCACGTCGATCCCCTGGATCGTGACGCCGCCACCCAGGTGCTGGAGCTGCTCGCCGCCGACAAGACCGTCGAGCTCGACGACACGGTCGTTGCCGCGCTCCTCGACCGGGCCGGCGGCAACCCGCTCTTCCTCGAGGAGCTGGTGTCGTGGCTGGAGGACGCGCACTCGACGGACCTGCCTGACACGCTGCGCGGCCTGGTCGCCGCCCGACTCGATGGGCTCACGGCGCAGGAGCGCCTCGTCCTCGAGGACGCCGCCGTCCTGGGTTCCAGCGGTCACGTCGAGTGGCTGGCGACCATGCACCGAGAGGCCCACGGGGGCGACGGCGCGGTCCGGAGCGTGATCGGGGGTCTGCAGGTCAAGGACCTGCTCGCCCTCGAGGGCGAGTCCTGGGAGTTCCGCTCCGAGGTCGTGCGCGAGGTCACGTACGGCACGATGACCAAGGAGCGGCGGGCTGCGGTGCATGCGGGCATCGCCTGGTGGCTGGAGCGGGAGGAGCGCCCGCATCACGACGCCGTCGTCGATCGCATCGCGTACCACTACGCCCGGTCGGCGGCATTGACGTCCGAGCTGGGCGGTTCCCCCGGCGTCCCCCGGGACATCGCGGCGCGGGCGGTGCGCTGGTTGCGATCCGCCGGCGACCGCGCCACGCAGGCCGACACACCCCGGCAGGCGGCGCTGCTCTACTCCGAGGCCCTGACCGCCCTCGCCAGCGGCCTCACCGACGCGGCTCCAGGCCGTGATCCGGCCGGCGGCGACGATCGCATCGCGCTGCTGCTCGCCCGGTCGGCCGCCTATGCGGAGCTGCGCGAGGTGATCCCGGCGCGGGCCGACGCCGAGGCTGCGCTGAGCCTGGCGGAGGCCGCCGGGGACGAACGGTCTGCGGTGCGGGCGACCGTCGCCGTCGCCGAGGCCGCCCTGCGCGCCGGGTCGTCGGGCGAAGCGGAGGCGCTGCTGGGCCTGGCCCTGGCCCGCGCCGAGGCTGCGGGCGACGACGAGGGCCGGGCGACTGCGCTCCGGGTGCGGGGGTTCGCCGCCCTGCTGTGCAACGACCCGGACACGGCGATCGCCTCCCTGGAGCCGGCCCGGGAGCTGTACGCCGCGCTGGGCGACCGGCGCGGGCTCGCCTGGGCGCTACAGAACCTCTCGTGGGCACACTTCATCGCCGGCCGGATCGACGACGCGGAGACACTCCTCCACGAATCGGCGGCCCTCTTCGCCGACCTCGGCGACCGGGGCGGGCTGGCCTGGGCGCTCGGCCTGATGGCGTTCACGCGCTTCCACTCGGGGTACCCGGACGAGGCGGAGGCCATGGCCGAGCAGGTCTTCAGCGGCGCCGAGGCGGCGGGCGACCGCTGGGCCGTGGGCATGGGGCAGGTGCTCACCGCCAGCATCCGGCTGTGGACGGGGCGGGCCGAGTCCGCCATCGAGCGGGCCCGGGAAGCGCTGGCGACCTTCGACGCCATCGACGACGACTACGGCCGGATGCAGGCGCGGCTCCCGCTGGGCCGGGCGCTGGTGACCGCCGGGCGGGTTGCCGAGGGATTCGACGCGTTGGAGCAGGTCCGCGCGTCCCTGCTTCCGAGCCACTCACCCCGATTCACGGAGTTCTCCGCGACCGGGCTCCTCAGCGCCGCGGTTCAGGTCGGCGACCGCGATCGGGCGACGGCGGCGGTGGGCGTCCTGCCCGACCAGGTCTCGTCCGACGACCTCGCCACCGCAGGCGCGAGCGAGCACCTCGCGTCGCGGGCCTTGCTGGCACTCCAGCGCGGACGCCCGGACGAGGCGCTCGACCTGCTGCGCGAACTGGACCGCGCCACGGGGGAGCGCAGCAGCGTGGGCTACCCGGGGGCCGTGAAAGCCCTGGCCCTCGCGGCCGCCGGGCGCGCGGACGACGCGCTCGCCGCCGCTCAGATGGTGGAGGGTGACGACCGATCGACGTATCTCGATCGGTCGTGGGCGGGGCTGGCGGCCGGGGCGGCAGCCGCCCGAGACAGTCGGCGCGCCGACGTCGACGCCCGGTTCACCGAGCTCTGTGCGCAGGTCGACGCGACGGACGATCGCATCGCCCAGGCGGTCGTCCGGCTCGGCCGGGCCATGGCGCTCGAGGTCGTCGGCGACCCGGGCGCATCGGCGCTGCTCGACGAGGCTTCGGACCGCTTCGAAACCCTCGGTATCGACCCCGGCGGGTGGGCGTCGGTCATCCGCCAAGCTGTCGGGATGACGCCCGCGGAGCCTGCGCCTGCCTGAGGGTCCGGCCAGCCGGACTCCGATCGCTCGGAGGAACGGCGAGGCGGTCAGGGTGCGTCGATCGGCAGGTCGATGACGACAGGCTCCCCGATGCGGACGAGGTCGAGAGCGAGCCGCAGCGGGGCCCCGGTCGGTACCGACGTGACCTCGACCCGTACCGGATCGCCGGCGGCGTTGAGCGTCAACAGCACGCTGGCGTCCCCCGCGGCGCGACCGTCGACGATCTCACCCAACACGTTGGCCGGCAGGGTGGCGCGGAGCAGGCGGTTGCCGCGCCCGTCGGTTCCCGCATCCTGGCGATCAACGGTCGAGTCGAGCCACGCCGGCAGCAGCGCTACGCCCTTTCCGGACACTTGCCCGCCGCTCTCCTCGGTGATGGGGAGGTATGTGGCATCGGGCAGCGCCTCACGCGACGTGGCCAGCCGCCCCCACACGACCGGCCCCTCGCTCACGGTCTCGGCGGCACGACCGCTGCCGTCGACCGCGATCTCGTGCACGCTCTCGGCGGACGTCACCACCTCGCCCTCGACGGTCAGGTCGACGGCCAGCCACAGGCCGGGACGCACGTGGCTGACGTCGATCGCACTCGTCGTTCCGACGTAGCCGAACGAGCCGCCGGCCACGAGGCGATCGGCCGCCCCGCGAAGGCCTCCTGCGGTGAGAGCTCGTCGATCGCGGGGGTGGTCGTCGGTTCGACAGACGTCGTAACGCCCGCCTCGACGGCCGCGTTGGATCGATCGTCGTCGCGGGCGGCGACGAACAACCCGACTCCGGTGGCGAGGGCGATGACCAGGGCCAGCCCCACGGCCACCGGCCTGGTGCGGCCCGGGCCGTCGACGCGGGGCGTACCCGCGTCTGGGACCGAGACCAGCGGGGCGTCGGGCGAGTCCGGGACCTCGGGCGGGGCTGGGAGATCCGGGGCGTCGGGCGGGGCTTCCGGGGGTTGCTCGTCCGCTGGTCTGCCTGCCGACGTTGGTACGGCATCTGTGGGTGGCTCGGCGCCGAGGGCGGAGACGGGGCGCGGCGGACCCGGCGGCGAGCCCTCGGATTGCCCACCGGCCCGGCGTCGGGCCACGATCGCGGCCGTCAACGCCGCACCCAATGTGGCGGCGGCGAGCGACGTCACGCGTCTGCTCCACCGTGACCGCGGCAACGTGCCCATGGGCCCCCACAACTCCGAGTAACCGAGTCGCGGGCGTCGCCGCGCACCCCAGCACGCCCGCTCGTTCGACGGCCCGTGACACTAGCCGGGCTCCGGAGGCGAGACGCGCACCGTCACGGGCCCGCACGCGCCGCGATGGGCCGCAGTGGGTCACCGTGGGGGCATGCGGGTAAGAAGGGGCCGTGACCCTCGTCGAACGTGTGCTTCCCCGGCGTCCCTTCGACTCCCTGCGCGCCTATCTGGACGCGGGTGGCGGACAGGGCATCGAGTCGGCGCGCCGTGTCGAGCCGGACGCGGTGATGGCGGAGGTGGAGGCGTCGGGGCTCCGCGGCCGGGGAGGCGGGGGATTCCCCACGGGCACCAAATGGCGCACGGTGGCGGGCAACCACTCTCCCGACCTCCCGACCAGCGTCGTCGTGAACGGCGCCGAGGGTGAGCCCGGGACGTTCAAGGACCGGGCCATCCTGCGCGCCAACCCCTACGCGGTGATCGAGGGCGCGCTCATCGCCGCCCACGCCGTGACCGGGAGCGAGGTGGTGCTGGCGCTGAAGGCCTCGGGTACGGTCGAGCGGGCCCGGGTCGAGGCGGCCATCGCCGAGATGCGCGACGCGGGCATGCCGGAGGACGTCGAGGTGACCGTGGCGACCGGGCCCGACGAGTACCTCTTCGGCGAGGAGACGGCGCTGCTCGAGGTCGTGGACGGCCGGGCGCCGTTCCCCCGCATCGCCCCCCCGTACCGACGCGGCGTCGTGGAGCTCGTCGAACACGACGACGACGTCGACAGCGGGAGCGGCCTGGCAGCGCACATCGAGATGGCCAGCCCCGGGCACGAGACCGGGGCGCCGCCGGCGTTGATCGGCAACGTCGAGACCATGGCCAACGTGCCGGCCATCATTCAGCAGGGGGCCGACTGGTTCCGAGAGCACGGCACGGCGCAGTCGCCCGGCACCATCGTCTGCACGGTGACGGGAGACGTCGCTCGCCCGGCCGTGGGAGAGATCGCCCTCGGGACCACCGTGCGTGCCGCCATCGACGAGGTTGCCGACGGCCTGTCGCGGAGCAGGGTCGTCAGGGCGGTCCTCTGTGGGGTGTCTGCCGGGCCCCTGCCACCGGAGCTGCTCGACACCCCTCTGACGTACGAGGACATGACCCAGGCCGGCAGCGGCCTCGGCACCGCCAGCCTCATCGTGGTCTGCGAGGGCGCCGACATGACCGCGGTCGCCGCCGGCGCCGCCCGGTTCCTCGCGGTCGAGTCCTGCGGCCAGTGCACTCCCTGCAAGCGCGACGGCCTGGTGCTCGCGGAGGCGCTGGAGCGCCTGTGCGCCGGCCAGGGAGAAGAAGCCGATCTGGACACGATCACTTCGGCGCTAGGGACGATCGCCGACGGCGCCCGCTGCAACCTGGCGAGCCAGCAGCAGGCAGTCGTCGGCCGGATACTCCACCGCTGGCCCGACGAGCCCGCCGCCCACGCCGTCGCCGGGGCGTCCGGTGGCACGGTCGAGCCGCTGCTCGTCAGCGAGATCGTCGAGCTGGCCGACGGCGAGGTCACCCTCGACATCCGTCGTCGCACCAAGCAACCCGACTGGACCCACCACCCGGAATGGTCGGGTTCCTACCCCGCCGACCTGCTCGCGGACCACCGGCAGCATCGGCAGCTGGACTGACGAGGTTGCCGTCAGGGGGTCTTCGAGGCCAGGACCTCCGCGGCATTGATCTCCGGCGGAGAGGCGAGCAGGCGGTCGGCGTTGGCCATGAGGGCCTCGGCGATCGGGCCGTCCAGATGCGCCTGGCGCTCGGCCTGTCCCGGGAAGGCGTCGACGATCCAGAACGTCGCCGGGTCGGTGCGCAGGGCGAACCACACCGGGGTGCCCTCCTCGGCGTTCGCCAGCTCGACGGCGCCGGTGAGGAACTCGGCGAGCTCGTCCTGCGTCTCGGGCTTGGCGGTCAGCTTGACGACGAGTGCAACGGTTGTCATGCGACGAACCTACGCCGGGCGGGCGGCGGCGGCCATGCGGCCCCCCGGACGCGTTCGGGCCCGGTTTCCCTAGTGTGCGGGTCATGCACGACGCACAGCGGCGAGTCGGGGTCCTCACCCACGTCGCCCTCATAGCGATCCCGATCGTGATCGCGGTCGCGGTGGGGTGCTCGTCGGGGGACGACGACGGCGACGCCGCCTCGGGCACGACGGGCACGACGGACACCACCGCCGTGGAGGACGTAGTGGTCGGCGCCGCCGACTTCAAGCCGCTGGCCGAGATGACGCGCGTGCGCGGGTTCTTCGTCGACAACGTGGCCGGTGAACTCGACGGCACCTTGGCGGTCGCCAACGATCCCGAGGGAGGCACCTATCCGGTGGGGACCGTGATCCAGCTCATCCCGCAGGAAGCGATGGTCAAGCGCGCGCCGGGCTTCGACCCCGACTCCAACGACTGGGAGTTCTTCACCCTCGACGTCACTGCCACCGGCACCACGGTCGTGTCCCGGGGTGGCAGTGAGGTCGTCAACCGCTTCAACGGCACCAGCTGCGCGGGTTGTCACAGCGCCGCAGAGCCCCAGTTCGACTTCGTCTGCGAGCACGACCACGGCTGCGCGCCGCTGCCGGTGGGCGACGACGTGATCACGGCCATCCAGAACGCGGACCCCCGCCCGCGCAGCTGACGGCCGGCTCAACGCAGCTCGTCGATGAGCGCGGCGTAGCGGTCGATGATCGGCAGCCGGGCGGCGGGATCGTCGCCGGTCCTCGGTGCGGCGCCGACGACGACGCGCCCCACGCCGAGGTCGCGGTAGCGGCGCAGGGCATCTGGGGACGGATCGGCCCACGCCACGATGGTGATGGGCATGTCGGCACGCCCGGACGCAGCCGCGATCTCGCGGAACCGCCCGACCTTACGTGCCACGTCGCCCAGCGCGACGTCTATCGGCATCCATGCGTCGCCCCACGCGACGGCATGGGTGGTGCCGAGCTTGCGGCCGGTTCCACAGAGGATCGGCGGATGCGGTCGCTGCAGCGGCTTCGGATGCGACCAGACGGGATCGAAGTCGTAGAACCGGCCGTGGAACTCGGACTCGTCCTCGCCCCACAGGGCGCGGAGGGCGCCGACGCACTCGGCGAGGGCGAGGTAGCGCTGCGACCAGGGGATGTCCGGGCGGTGGTTGGCGAGCTCCTCCTGGTTCCAGCCTGCCCCGACACCGAGCTGGAGCCGGCCGCCCGACAATCGGTCGAGGGTGGCCACCGACTTCGCGAAGTCGAACAGGTCGTGCTCCAGCGGCAGCGCCACGCCGGTGCCGATCAGCAACCGCTGGGTGGCGCACGCGGCGGCCGTCAGGCTGACGAGGGGGTCCATCATCCGGAGGTACTGCGGCGGGAGGTCGCCGCCCGCCGGATAGGGGGTCTGGCGGGCCGTGGGGATGTGGGGATGCTCGCCGACCCAGAGCGACTCGAAGCCTCGCTCCTCCAGCCAGCCGGCGAGGACATCGGGAGCGCGGATCCTCCGGTGTGTTCATCGACGAGAACCCGAGCTCCACGTCTGCCTCCGGGGGTTGGATCGGCGGTGGTCAGCGCGTCGGGTCGACGAGGACCTTGCCGGTGGACTCGCGGTCGGCCACCCTGCGCAGCGCGCCCGCGACGTCGTCCAGCGGGTACACGGCGTCGATGTGGGGCGCGACACGGCCGGACGCCAGCAGGTCGAGCAGCTCCGCCCGGTCGCGTTCGGCGAGCTCGGGAGCGTGCAGCGCGAACGTGCGGATCTCGAAGCCCTTGACGATCACCCCCTTGAGCAGCACGAGATTGAGCGGGATCCGCGGGATGTCGCCGGACGCGAAGCCGAGCGTGACGAAGCGTCCACCCCATCGGACCGAGCGGAGTGCCCGCTCCGACGTGGGACCGCCGACCGGGTCGATCACGACGTCCGCGCCGTCCGGGACGATCGCGCGGACCGCGTCCCGGACGTCGCCGTCGACGTAGTTCACCGTGTGCTCGGCGCCGCGGTCGCGGCACAGCGCCAGCTTGCGCGGCGTCGACGCCGCGGCGATCACCCGGCCGCCGAGCACCTGTGCCAGATCCACGGCCGCGAGGCCGACGCCGCCCGCGGCGCCGAGCACCACCACCCAGTCGCCGGGTTCCACCTCGGCGGTCGATCGCAGCGCGTGGTACGCCGTCGCGTAGGCGACCCAGAACCCCGCAGCGGCAGGGAGACCAACCCCCGGCGGGATCGGCATGAGGCCGTTGGCCGGCATCGTCACGTACTCGGCGAAGGCGCCGACCATGGTGGCGCCGAACACCATGTCACCGGGCGCCGCGCTGTCGACACCGGGGCCGAGGGCCACGACCTCGCCGGCGACCTCGCTGCCGGGCACGAACGGAGTCGGCATGGAGACCTGGTACCCGTCGGCCACGATGAGCACGTCCGGGAAGTTGACCGCCGCCGCGCCCACCCGCACGAGCACCTCTCCCGGTCCGGGCTCGGGACGGGCCACGGACTCGATGACCAGCGCCTCGGGCGGCCCGTGCTCGCGGCACACGGCCGCCCTCATCGTCTGCCCGGTCACCACCACACCCTCAGGCGCCCCATCGCTCCTCCATGGTTCAGGCGTCGGCGAAGAACGCGAAGTCGTCGACGACGGCGGCGTGGCGGGCCTCGACCAAGCCGAGGCCCGCCGGGTGGGTGAGGATGTGGAGCCGGTCGGACTTGATGCCCCGGACCACCACCGGACCGACGGCCTCCGGCGCCATCATCGGAACCGGCGGTTCCCGGGCTGGGGGCGGCGGCAACGGCCCGCCGTGGCGGGCCGGGCGGTGACGGGCCGAGGTGGCGGCGAGGTTCGAGCGCACCATGCCCGGGCACAGCAGCGAGACGCCGATGCCCTCCCCGGCGAGCTCGCCACGGAGCGACTCGGCGTAGCCGAGCAGCGCGTGTTTGGTGGCCGTGTAGAGCCCGAGATGGACGCCGCTGACGCTGGGGGGCGCCAACAGCGCCGCCAGCGATGCGGTGATCACGATGTGCGCCGAGCCCGCGGCCCGGAGACGAGGCAGGAAGACGTCCACGGCTCGGACGGCCGACATCAGGTTGAACTCGATGATCCAGGCCCAGTCGGCCTCGGAGGCGGTGGTGAGCGGGCGGTCGGCGACGACGCCCACATTGGTTGACAGCACATGCACGGCGCCGTGTTCCGCTACCGTGCCCTCCGCCAGGCGGCCGAGCGACTGCCGGTCGGTGCCGTCGACGCGGGTTGCGGTGGCCGTCCCACCCGCAGCGGTGATCTGGTCGCGCACCTCGTCGGCCGACGCCGCGTCGATGTCGGCGACCACCACGCGCATGCCCTCCGCAGCGAGCCCGAGGGCAATGCCGCGCCCGATGCCACTGCCCCCGCCGATCACGACGGCGACTCGGCCGCTGAGATCCTCCATTCGCCGTTGCATCCCCTCGCTCGAGCCTTCGACAACCCGTGGCCGGCACGGCCACGGGTTGTCGGGAGCCTAGGACAGGCCCGGGAATGCTCCTGCGCGGTGCGCAGGTCGGTGGGTTAGCGGTAGTCGGCCTGGGATCCTGCGGCCCCGATGAGCGTCGACACCACGATGCCGAGCGGCAGCGCGCCCCAGTACGACACGTTGGCCCCGACGTTCCCGAGGAACAGCATCAGCAGCCATGTCGCCGGGAACGTGGCGACGAGCAGCAGGACCAAGCCCATGAGCAACGCAACGATCATCTCTGCCTCCCCTGAAGATGGTGGGCGAGGGATACCCGATCCGTGGAGCCGGGTGGTGGATCCACGTGTTCCGCCCGGGCTTGTCGTCCCGGCGGTCGCATCCGTGCCATCGTCTCGGGGTGGACTCCCGGGCGCGGGTGATCGGTCGACGGCTGGTGGTTGCGCTGGTCGTGATCGTGCAGCTGGCACTGGTCGTGCGCGGCTACTGGTCCGCGCACCAGGAGTTCGCGTTCCAGATGTTCCCCGAGTCGAGCACCTGGCGAGCCGAGATCGTGAGGGTGACGGCCGACGGTGACCGCGTGCCCGTCACCCAACCCTGGGCGGGATACCGGTGGGACGAGCTGGTGACCGGGCGGGGCCTGAACAACCCGGAGCTCCGCCACCACGCGGACGCCGGACTCGACAATCAACTGGCGTTCCTCGACGCCGCCCTCGACTACGTCGCGGACAACACGCCGCGCGACGACGAGACCCGCTACCTCGAGGCGAGGGTCACGACCTGGCACAACACCGACGGGCCCGAGGAGACGGTGCTGCGCAGCGACGCCCGGTCGGACGCCAGATGACCGCGACGGCCGTACCCGCCCGGCCCGGAGGCCTTGTCGGCGCCGTGGACGAACTACTCGGGCGGCGCGTCAGCATGCGGTCACTGGCCTTGCTGAGGATCCTCGTCGGGCCGGTGACGCTGCTGCACCTGCGCCCGTTCGTCGCCGATGCGCTGGCCGGCAGGATCTATCGCGATGCGTTCTACGAGCCCTACGCGTCGTGGTACCCGGAGCTCCCCCGTCCCCTCTACGGCGCCTTGCTGGCCGTCGGCGTCGTGGCGGCGGTGGCGATGTCGGTGGGGTTCTGCACCCGGGTGGCGACGGGCGCCACCTTCGCCGTCGTCGCCTACAACCTGTTCCTGTCGACCACGCACGTTCACAGCAACCGCGCCTATCTCCTCATCGTCCTGGCGGCGCTGGCCGTCGCGCCTTGTGGGCGCGAGCTGTCGGTGGATGCGTGGCTCCGGGAGCGGCGGGGCGAGCCGCCGCTCGATCCCCGCGCCCCCGCATGGCCGCTCTGGCTGCTGAGGTTCGAGGCGGCGGTGGTCTACGGGGCGTCGGGCGCGAGCAAGCTTGTCGACCCCGACTGGTTCGGCGGCACCGTCACGTGGCACCGGGTGGTGCAGGTGCGTGATCGCCTGGACGCCTCGCCCCTCCCCGGATGGGCGGTCTCGCTGCTCGCCGACCGCTCGTTCCACACGGTCGGCGCCAAGCTGATCGTGGCCACCGAGCTGTTCATCGCGATCGGCCTGTGGTGGCGGGCCACCCGCTACGCGGCCGTGTGGGTGGCGGTGTGCTTCCACGTCGCCATCGAGGTCTCGGCTTCGGTACAGGTCTTCTCGTACCTGGCGATCGCCGCCCTCGTCATCTGGGCGGTGCCGTCGACGCGCGATCGGGTCGTCACGATCGATCCGGCGAACCCGAGGCACCGGCGCCTGGCAGGGGTGATCGGCCCCCTTGACTGGCTGGCCCGGTTCCGCGTCGTGGACGGTCCCCCAGGCGGACCGGTCTCGCTCACCGACCGCGACGGCGGGGTGGCGACGGGGCCGGCGGCGGTCGCCCGGGTGCTCAGCCGGTTGCCGTTGACGGCGTGGTTCGCGCTGCCGACCTTGGTCCTGCCCGCCGCCCGCCCGCCGCGTCGGTCGCCGACCTCCGGCCCGTCCGGCCCACCCGGTGACGGCGAAGCCACCCCTCGTTCGGGCCTCACCGCCAGCGGCAGACGCTGACCATGGCTCGCAGGTCGGACCGGCTCCGGGTGCGCATGGCGCTTGTCGCGCTCGCCTTCGCCGCCGTGGCCGTCGCGGTCTTCGGGGTGCTGTCGCCGCCCGAGCGCTGCCCGGCAGTGGACGCGTCCGACCTGCGTGCCTCGGCCACCGAGGCCGTCGACTGGTTCACGCGCAACCAGGAGCCCGACGGCACCTGGCTCTACCTCTACGACACGGACACCGATACGGCCGCCGCCGATTACAACGTCGTCCGCCACATGGGGGCCGGCATGGGCCTCTACCAGGCGGCGTCCGCCGGGATCCCCGGCGCGCTGGAGGCCGCCGACCGCGGCACCGCCTGGGCGCTCGGACGCCTGCTCCAGCGCGACGACTGGGCCGCCCCGCGCTATCGCGGCGAGGTCTCCTCGGGGGCCACGGCGCTTCTGGTCGCCGGGCTGGCCGAGCGGCGCGCCGACACGGGCGACGATCGCCAAGACGAGCTTCTGGGCCAGCTCGGACGGTTCCTGCTGGCCCAGACCGAGCCCTCGGGTGCGGTGCTCGCGTTTTACGACGCCGGCGCCGGGCGTCCCGTGCCCGGCGTGTACTCGAAGTACTACACCGGGGAGGCGTATTGGGCGCTGGCCCGCCTGCACCGCCTGTTCCCCGGTGGGCCCTGGGGCGACGCCGCCACCCGCATCGGTGCGTACCTCGCCACCAGGCGCGACGTCGACGAGGACCTCTGGCCACCGATCCCCGACCACTGGGCCGCCTACGGGCTGGCGGAGACCGTCGCCTTCCAGGAGCGGGGCGACGATCGGCCACTCACCGAGGCGGAGCTGGCGTACGCGCGGCGCCAGGCGGGCCTGTTCGGCTCGCAGGTGCGATGGGTGAGCCAGCGGTTCGGGCCGTGGGGCGTCGTCGTCAGGGGCCCGCACGTCCCCCGTGGCGGCGGCTACGGGGTGGTGGGGGAGGGCCTCACCGGCCTCTGGCGGGTGGCGGAGGCCGACTCCCGCCTTGCCGACCTGCGCGCGCCGCTGGCCGAGCGGGCCACGTGCATCGCCGGCCTCGCGGTCCGGGAGCAGTCCGATGCCGCCGAGGCCGGTGCCGCGGCGGCGCCCGGACGAGTGCGGGGCGCGTGGTTCCGCGACGGCGAAACGCGCATGGACGACCAGCAGCACGCACTGTCCGCCCTGCTGCGGACGGTCCCCATCGTCGACGCCGCAGGCGCCGCTGACACGGCCGCAGGAGGCACGGGGTCGGTGGTCCGGTCGCGGCCAGCCCCCTCGGCGTGGCTCTGGCTGGTCGCCCTGGTCGCAGTCGCCAACTCGTGCCGGGTGGCGCTCGGCGTGCCCCGGCGCGATCGGTCCCGGCGCGACATCGCGGTGGTGGCGGGGATCGGCGCCGCGGCGGGGGGCCTCGCCGTCTACCTCGTCTCGCTGGCGAGCGGACCGCTCCTCGACGCCCTCGACGTCAGCGCACCGGCGTTCCGGATCGCCGCGGGCGCGGTGGGCGCCGTCGCCGGCGCAGTCGCGTTCGTGCGCCCGGCGCCGTCGCCGGAGCCAGCGTTGCCGGGACGGCGCGCGGCGCTGGTGCCGGTGGCCGTGCCGCTGGTCGCCGGCCCGGCCCTCGTATTCCTGGCCCTGAGTGCGCACGCCGACCGCGGCGCGGGCGTGGTGGCGCTCGCGCTGGCGATCGCGGTGGGCGTGGTGGCGGTCGTCGCCACCCGGGTGGAGGTGTACGGCGTCGGTGGCCGTGGCCTCCGCTGGGCGACGCGCGCGACGGCTGCGGCCGCCGTGGTCGCGGCCGTGTTGCTCGTGATCGACGGCGTGTTCGCCGTCTGACGCGCGCGGATCGTCGAGGAGAGAGAGCTGCCTGCGGCTCGCTACTGACGAGAGAGCTCGGCCGACCGGGCGGGCGGTCGCTCGCCGGACTTGCGGTGCTCGTCGTCGCCCTTGGACCCGACGGCCTTCACGTAGTCACGAAAGCCGACGTCCTCCTCCTCGACGGTGACGGCCCGCAGGTGCTTGCCCCACGTCACCTGGGTCTTGATGAGCGCATCGTCGGGCAGGCCCTCGATGGAGGAGACGAACTGCCGGAGCTCGCCGAGGGTCATGCGGCGCGCCCCAGCTCGGCCGGTGATGGTGCGTTTCATGGAGGGACGGTACCCGCCGGGCGTCGCGTCAAAGCTCGGCCTCGCACCAGACGTGGCCCTGGCTGTCGACCACAGCCACGCTCGTGATGCTGTCCGGGTCGACGTCGAGGGTGGCGCCCCAGGACGAATCGTGCTCGACGTCGAACGGCACCAGGCGCGGTGCCTGGTGGCTGCGCTCGATGCGCAGCGCGTACGTCTCGTCGGGGACGGCGTAGCGCTCGATCTGGTCACTCCAGCCGGGCAGCGTCATGAACAGCGCCGGATCCGGCTCGCGGTGCACGAACACGTGCCCGACCACCTCGCCGGCGGCGGTGCGCATGGCCGCCTCAGCGGGTGCGGGGTGCCCCGCGGGGCCGAGGCTCAGCGCCAGGACGAGTGCGGCGACGCAGGCCGCGAGCCCGAGCAGGGCAACCCCGCGAGAGCCGGGTCGGGTCCGCGGGGCCACGGGCCGCGCCACCCGGGTCAGCGACGTCAGGACGCGATCGTGGAACCCCACGGGGGGCTCGGCGCTCGGCGCGAGCATCAACAGCCGGTCGGCGTCGGCGGCGAGCGTGTCCACCAGTTGCTGGCAGGGGACGCAGTCCTCGAGGTGGGTGAGCGCCGCGGCCCGCTCGGCGCCGCCGAGGATCTCCAGCGCCAGCTCCGGCGCCACATCCGCCAGGTCGGCGCAGTCCATGGCCGTCACGGTGAGACCCCAGCGAACAGGTCCCGCAGCTTGGCGAGGGCCAGGCGGAGGCGGGTCTTGACGGTGCCGAGCGGCACATCCCATGCCTCGCTGATCTCGCGAGTGGTCAGTCCGTAGTAGGCCGCCGCCATGAGGGTCTCGCGTTGCTCGGCGGGCAGCGACCGCAGGCCATCGGCCACCGCGGCGAGGTCGCCGATCGGGCTGACCACGTCGGCGTCGCCGGGAGGGTCGTCGATCATTCCGCCGGGATCGATCGCCACGTGGTCGAGTCGGCGCTGGCTGGTTCTCACGTGGTCAAGGGCCACATTGCGGGTGATCCGGAGGAGCCAGGCGGCGACCGAGCCCCGGCGCGGGTCGTAGCTGGCGCCGTACCGCCAGGCGCGCAGGAAGGCGTCCTGTGCCACCTCCTGGGCGGCCTGGCGGTCGCGCGTTATCGCCAGCGCGAGCCCGTAGACGCGGTTCTGGAAGCGGTTGACGAACACCCGCGCGACGTCGCCGTCACCCGTGGTGAAGCCGGCAACCAACGCCTCGTCGGACGCGTTCCACACACTGTCTTCTACCGCCGAAAGGGGGCGCAGAGATCTTTCCCCCACGAGATCCCATCCGCATCGCGGGCAGGTAATTCCGGTCATGCACACGCAGACCAGTCCCCCCTCCACTGCGTTGCCCGCCCCCTACTCCCGGCGCGCGTTCCCGCGCTGGGGCTGGTTGCTCGCACGCGGCCTGGGCGCCTTGGCCGTCCTGGCCGTCGGCGCCATCCACCTCCAGCAGTACTACGGGCCCTACGCGGCCATCCCGACCATCGGGACCCTGTTCGTCGTGAACTTCGTGGCGGCGATGGTCATCGGTGTCGCACTCCTCCTGCCGCTCGAGCACCTGGCCGGCCGCTGGGCCGGCGCGGCCGTGGCCCTCGTGACGGCGGGCGGGATCGCCCTAGCGGGTGGCTCGTTCGTGCTGCTGCTCATCAGCGAGCGCAGGCCGCTCTTCGGGTTCCAGGAGCCCGGCTACGACCCGACCGCGATCGACCTCGCCCGGGCCACCGAGATCGCCGCCGTCGCCCTGTTGAGCGTCTCGTTGGTCGCCCGGTTCGCCACCAAGGCAGCGAAGGCGCGCTGGTAGCCGCACCATCGGCTCGACGCGGCCTCCGAAGGTCCCCCAAGCAAGGAGATAGAGCAGATGAAGCGACTACCCACATCCGCGGCCATCGTCGCCGCCGCCCTGGCGCTCGGCGCCTGCGGCTCGAGCGGCAACGACAACGGCAACTCGTCGTCGGCGACCCCTGCCAGCGGCTCCGACACCGTCTCGGTCGAACATGTCGACGGCGTCGGCGATGTCCTCTTCGACCAGAAGGGGATGGCGCTGTACACGCCCGAGCAGGAGGCGAACGGCAAGGTGCTCTGCATGGACAGCTGCCTGGCGTTCTGGAAGCCGCTCGAGCCCGGCTCCGGGACCCCCACCGCCAAGGCCGGCGTCGCCCAGCTGGCCGTGATCACGCGTCCCGACGGCACCAAGCAGGTCACCGACGACGGCAAGCCCCTCTACACCTTCAGCGAGGACTCGACGGGCAAGGTCACGGGCAACGACTTCTCCGACGACTTCAGCGGCCAGCAGTTCACCTGGCACGCCGCCCTGTCGGACCAGATGAGCACCGGCTCGTCCGGCGGCTCGACCAACGGGGGCGGGACGCCGAGCACCAGCTCGGGCAGCAACTCGAGCTCCGGCTACTGAGGCCCGGGGGCGTGGACGTTTCTGGCACAGGAGGGGTTGCTGGCAACCACTCCTGTGCCAGGAGACGGCCGACCCGATTGCCGCATTCCGATCATCCGTTTCTAGATCGGGTCAGATTGGACCGGCGGTAGAGTACCGACGAATCCAGGCGTTACTTCGGTGGGGGAGTGGCGATGTCACGCAAGATCGACTACCTGGTCTTCGACGCCGACAACCACATGTACGAGACGACGGAGGCCTTCACGAAGTACCTGCCGGAGGCCTACACGGGTGTGGTCAAGTACGTGGAGGTGAACGGGCGGACCAAGATCGCGCTGAAGAACAAGATCAGCGAGTACATCCCCAACCCCACCTTCACCGTGGTCGCTCCGCCTGGCGCCCAGGAGCTGGAGTTCAAGCTCAAGAACCCGTCCTCGAAGACCCGGGCGAGCGAGGGCGACATCGAGCTGGCGCCTCAGCCCAAGTACATCCCCTCGGTCCCCGCCTTCTTCAACCCCGCCGACCGCATCGTCCTGATGGACGAGCTCAGCATCGACCGGGCCATGATGTGGCCGACGCTGGCGAGCCTCATCGAGGAGCGGCTCGCCGACGACCCCAAGGCCACCCACGCGGTCATCCACGCCCTCAACCAGTGGATGCACGAGCATTGGACCTTCGACTTCGAGGGCCGCATCTTCCCAACACCGATCGTCACGCTCCCCATCCTCGACAAGGCCCTCCGCGAGCTCGACTGGGTGCTGGAGCACGGCGCCCGCGCCATCCTCGTCCGCCCCGCCCCGGTGCCCGACTACAACGGGCGCCGGCGTTCCTTCGCCCTCGACGAGTTCGACCCGTTCTGGGAGCGGGTCGAGGCGTCGGGTGTGCTCGTGGGCATGCACGCCTCCGACAGCGGGTTCCAGCGCTACCTCAACGAATGGGAGGGGCACGACAGCGAGTTCCTGCCCTTCGCACGGAAGCGGTCCGCCTTTGCCGCGATCCTCGGTGCCGACCACCGCACCATCAGCGACGTCGTCGCCTCGATCATCGGGCACGGGCTCGCCACCCGCTTTCCCGACCTCCGATTCGTCCCGGTGGAGAACGGCAGCGCGTGGGTGCGGCCGCTGGTTGGGAAGCTGGAGCGGCTCTACGAACGGTCGCCGAAGTTGTTCGACGAGGATCCCATGGTGACGTTCAAGCGCTCGATCTTCGTCCACCCGTTCCACGAGGAGGACACCGTCGGCCTCGTGAAGCTGATCGGGGCCGACAACGTGGTGTTCGGGTCCGACTACCCCCACCCCGAGGGCCTGTTCGACCCCGTCACCTTCGTCGACGAGCTCGACGGGCTGCCGGAGGAAGACAAGCGCAAGGTGATGGGTGCCAACCTCGCGAAGCTCATGGGCGTCGATCCCGTGGCCAAGGCCGCCTGACGCAGCAGGCCGCCGGTCTTTGAGAAGGGGGTCCCGGTGGATCGCGAAGAGCTCATGGCCGTGGCGCGCGACGTCGAGAACACCGCGATCGATCCGACCGACATCCTGGTGACCGACCAGGTCGCGGTCGTGACCGGGGGTGGCGGGGGCATCGGGCAGGGCGTGGCCCTCGGGCTCGCCCGCTTCGGTGCCCACGTCTCCGTGCTCGACGTGGTTCCCGAGCGCTGCATGGCGACCCAGGCGGCGATCGAGCGGCTCGGACGCCGAGCGCTGGGGATCCCGTGCGACGTCATGGATGCCGACCAGATCCGGGCGGCGGTCGCGGCGACCCTCGAGCGGTTCGGACGCATCGACATCCTCGTGAACAACGCTGGCGGGGTGCGCGGTGGACCGTTCGTCACCATGCCAGAGCCGAGCATGCGCCGGCACGTGGAGATCAACCTGATCAGCATGTTCGTCGCCACTCAGGAGGTCGCGAGGGCCATGATCGACGCCGGAGGCGGCGGCTCGATCGTCAACGTCGCCAGCATCGAGGCGTTCCGGGCGGCGCCGATGTACGCGGTCTACGCCGCCTGCAAGGCCGGCATGGCCAGCTTCACCCGGACGATGGCGCTCGAGCTGGCGGAGCACGGCATCAGGGTCAACTGCATCGCCCCCGACCACACCGTGACCCCCGGGCTGCGTGGCAACCGCACCGGCCCGGTCGACCCGAGCAGATGGCCGGATCCGGCGGAGGGATGGTCGAGGGTCGTGCCACTCGGCCGGGAGGGCCTCGTCGATGAGTGCGCCAGCACGGTGGTGTGGCTGTGCTCGAAGATGTCCGACTACGTCACCGGCGACACGATCCACGTCGACGGCGGCACCTGGGCGTCGTCCGGGTGGCTACGACGCGACGATGGTGGTTGGACACTCAGCCCGTGAGGATCTGGTCGCCGACTAGCTGCGACCAAACGACTCCGGCGATCGGTCAGGGCTCGAGGAGGTTGGCCTTCAACGCGGCGACGCTGCCGTCGTCCACGCCGTTGGCGAGGAGGAAACCGGTGGCCGAGCCGTGACGGGCGCGCATCCAGGCCAGCAGCGTGGGAATGGCGTCGGCGTGCATCTCGCGGAAGGCGGCCGGCAGGCTCACCAGGAACGCGTAGTAGTCGGGCTCGTTGAGCTGGAGATAGGCGTTCCGCGCCACCCGAGACTCGCCCGTCAGCATGTAGTCGTCGACGATGTCTTCGTCCCGCACGCCGACGGCGCTGAGGACGATCGCCGCCAGGATGCCGGTCCGATCCTTGCCGGCGGTGCAGTGGAACACCGCGGGGAGGGCGTCGGGCCGCGCCAGCAGCCCGACTGCCCTGCCGATCGCCCGCCCGCCCTCGTCGGCCATGGAGACGTAGCCCTCGCCCACCGACCGCGGCGCGTCCGGTGCGGCCTCGACCAGCCGCGTGGGCCCGCCCACGACGTCGATCAGGGGGAGGTGGTGCACCGCGATCCCGCCGTCATGCCGGAAGCGCCCGTGGTCGTCCAATTCGTGTTGCGAGCGAAGGTCGATGATCGATCGCAGGCCCAGGTCGAGCAACAGATCGATGTCGGGACCGTCCAGCCGGTGGAGTGTGTCGGCCCGGTACAGCATCTTCCAGCGCACCCGCCTGCCGTCGTCGGTCCCGTAGCCGCCGAGGTCGCGGAAGTTGAAACAGGTGTCGAAGCGGACGAGGCGCTCGGTGAACGTCGTCACGCCTGTCAAGCTACCGACGTGGGTGATCGGGGGGCGTCCGGGGCATGGTGACGGACCGACCGCAGATCGAGCCGTTCGACGTCGACGTCGCCGACGAGGACCTCGAGGACCTGCACCAGCGACTCGCGCGGGCGCGGTGGCCGAGCCCGGCGCCGGAGCCCGGCTGGGAGCAGGGAACCGACCTCGCCTACCTCCGCGAGCTGGTGGGTTACTGGCTCGACGGCTTCGACTGGCGGGCGCAGGAGCGCCGCCTCAACCAGCTGGACCACTTTCTGACGGAGATCGATGGGCAGCGCATCCACTTCGTGCACGCCCGCTCTCGGCACCGGGAGGCCCTGCCGCTCGTGCTCAGCCACGGCTGGCCGGGGTCGATCGTCGAGTTCCTCGACGTGTTCGGGCCGCTCACCGACCCACCCGATCCCGCCGACGCCTTCCACGTCGTGGCCCCGTCGCTGCCCGGCTACGGGTTCTCCGGCCCGGTGTCCGAGCCGGGGTGGCATCCGCGCCGCATGGCCGAGGCCTTCACGGCGCTCATGGACCGGCTCGGCTACCCCCGCTACGGCGTTCAGGGTGGCGACTGGGGATCGCTCGTGAGCCAGAACATGGCGGACCTCGCGCCCGACCGGGTGGCGGGCATGCACCTCAACTTCGTCACCGTTCCCCGGCCGAGCGGCGAGCGTGACCAGGAGCTCGATCCCGAGGAGCGAGCCAGCGTCGAGCGGTTGGCCGCGTTCCAGGCGACCGGTGCCGGCTACTCGGCCATCCAGGGCACGAAACCGCAGACGGTTGGCTACGCCCTCGACGACTCGCCGACCGGGCTGGCCGCCTGGATCATCGAGAAGTTCCGTGCCTGGAGCGACTGCGGCGGCGACGTCGAGCGGTCCTTCACCAAGGACCAGCTGCTCACGAACGTCACGCTGTACTGGCTCACGCGCACGGCGACGTCGTCGGCACGCCTCTACTACGAGATGCGGAGGGCCGGCCGGGCGGCCCTGCCCGGGGCGCGGGTCGAGGTCGCCACCGGCGTCGCCAACTACCCCGGCGAGATCACGCGGCTGCCTCGGCGGTGGGTCGAGAATCGCTACCGGGTCACGCATTGGGTCGACCAGCCACGGGGCGGCCACTTCGCGGCGATGGAGGTCCCCGACCTGTTCGTCGACGACCTCCGCGCGTTCTTCCGTACAGTCCGCTGAAGACGGGAGGCTGCTGCCGGCCGATAGGGTGCGCCGAATGCCGGGGATGTGGGTGCCGGGCACGACCCACCCCGGATCGGGTTGCTCGCCACCGTCTCGCTGACCTACCGGGCTGCCGACCCGCCGAGTTGAGCCGGCCGGCGTGGGCTAGGCAATGGTCATGGAGACGCGCAAGATCGGGTCGCTCGACGTGTCGGTCGTCGGTCTCGGAACGAACAACTTCGGCTTCCGGATGGACGAGGCCGATGTCCCGGCGGTCGTCGACGCCGCCCTCGATGCCGGCATCACCTTCTTCGACACCGCCGATTCGTACGGCCGCAGCGAGCGGCGCCTGGCCAAGGCGCTGGGCGCGCGGCGCGAGGACGTCGTCGTCGCGACGAAGTTCGCCAGCCCGCTCGGCTCCGATCGCCCTGGTGGCGCTCGCCCCGAGTACGTGCGCAGCGCCGTCGAACGGAGCCTCCGCGAGTTGGCCACCGACCACATCGACCTGTACCAGATCCATCGCCCCGACCCCGATACGCCGATCGTCGACACGTTGGCCACCCTCGACGAGCTGGTGCAGGCGGGCGCGGTGCGCGAGATCGGGTGCTCGAACTTCTCGGCCGATCAGCTGGTGGCCGCCGATCGGGCGGTGAAGGACGGGGCGGCCCGCTTCGTCAGCGTCCAGAACCACTACAGCCTGCTCCACCGCGCCGACGAGGCGGACGTCCTGCCCACGTGCGAACGGCTGGGGCTGGCCCACATCCCCTACTTCCCGCTCGCCAGCGGGCTCCTGACCGGCAAGTACCGGCGCGGCGAACGGGCGCCCGCCGGCACCCGCCTGGCCGCATGGGGTGACCGTGGCGACGCGCTGCTGAGCGAACGCAACTTCGATCAGGTCGACCGCCTCACCGCGTGGGCAGAGGCTCGAGGTCACAGCATCCTGGAACTGGCCATCGCCTGGCTCCTCGCCAAGCCCACGGTCGCCTCGGTCATCGCCGGTGCGACCACGGCCGCCCAGGCGGGGGCCAACGCCGCCGCGACCTGGCGGCTCTCGGCCGAGGAGGTCGCCGAGGTGGACGGGATGACGGCTGCGCCGTGATCCCGCCGCCCACGTGATCTGACCCGGTCGAAACTATGGGAGCGTTAGCATCGGCCGCCGATGCACCACCCTCCACGCCCGGCCGCCACGCGATGAGCGACCTGCCGGACCTGCTGCAGCTGACGGAGATCGGCGAACGGCGCTACCAGGTCACGCAGCCGTCGGAGTCGCCCGAGGGGCGCGACGTCGTCTTCAGCGGCCAGCTGCTGGCACAGATGATCATGGCGTCCGACCACGCCGCGGGCGGAACCAAGGACGTGCGGTCGGTTCACGCCGTGTTCGCGCGGGCCGGCACGTACAGCCGGCCGATCGAGCTCGAGGTGGAGTCGCTGCTCGCCGGTCGCACCTGGGCCGGCGACACGGTGACCGCCACGCAGTCGGAGAAGGTGCTCAGTCGCGCCACCGTGCTCTTGAACGTCGTCGACGAGGACCTCATCCGTCACGAGCCGCCGATGCCCCCGGTTCCAGCCCCCGCCGAGGTGGACGCGGCGCCCGGCCAGGTGTTCCCGGGTGCCGAGCTCAGGCCGGTGTCCGGCCGTGACGAGGTCGGCGGCGTGCCGGTGGAGATGGCGTGGCACCGCTTCGAGCGCCCGCTGGCCTCGCAAGCGGCCAACCAGGCGGTGCTGGCGTGGGCGACGTGCGGCAACATCATCGGCCTCGCGATGCGCCCCCACCGCGACCGGGTGCGCATCGAGGACGCCCACGCTTCGATCTCCACAGGCGTGATCGCCCAGACGATCCACTTCGTCGAGAGGTTCGACGTGTCCCAGTGGCTCCTCGTTCGCCACGAGGCCACGAAGGCCGCCACCGGCCGGGTCTACGGAGACGGCCGGGTGTTCGCCGAGGACGGGATCCTCGTGGCCGCGTTTCACCAGGACTCGATGGCCAGGGCCGCAGCCGCCCCGCTCGACCCGAAGACGTCCATGTAGGCGTTGGGGGGGCGGTAGCGACGCGCTTCCGGATTCATTTGGCGACCAAATATGCGCGATGAGGAGATGCCTACACTCGCGGCATGAGCGACGCGATCCGCGCCGAGACGATCACCATCGCAGGCCACGACGGCGACGAGATCGAGGCGTACCAGGCCATCCCGCTCGATGAGCGCCAGTACGGCGGGGTGGTCGTGATTCACCACATGCCCGGCTACGACCGCGCCACCAAGGAGATCGTTCGCACGTTCGCGGTGTACGGCTACAACGCCGTCTGCCCCAACCTGTTCCATCGCTACGCCCCGGGGGCGAAGGCCGCCGAAGCCGCCGCCGCGGCCCGCGAGGCGGGCGGAGTGCCCGACGCCCAGTGTGTCGGCGACGTCGCCGGTGCGGCGGAGCACCTGCGGTCGCTGCCGACCGCCAACGGCAAGATCGGTGTCATCGGGTACTGCTCGGGGGGGCGCCAGGCGTACCTTGTCGCCGGCACGTTGCCCCTCGATGCCGCCGTCGACTGCTATGGCGGTCGCGTCGTGGCCGGGCCCGACGACCTGTCACCGGCCCGCCCGGTGGCGCCGATCGATCTGACGCCGAAACTCAGCTGCCCGCTCCTGGGCCTGTTCGGTGTCGAGGACCACAATCCGTCGCCCGAGGACGTTGCGCGGATCGAGGACGAGCTTCGGGCCCACGGCAAGACGCACGAGTTCCACTCCTACGAGGGCGCGGGTCACGCGTTCTTCTCGGTCGACCGGCCGAGCTACGACGTCGACGCGACGAAGGACGGGTGGAAGCAGATCTGGCGCTGGTTCGGCCGTTACCTCTCGGAGTCCTGACATGGCGCGTTCCGGATCGGAGTGGGGGAGCGCGCCTTGAACATCGGCATGCTGCTGGAGCTGGCAGCCGAGGGCATGCCCGACCGCATCGCCGTCGGATCGACGGCCGACGGCCTGAGTTACCGGCAGCTCCTCGATCGTGCGCGCCGGGGGGCGGCGGTGGTGCGGGCGATTGGTGTCGAGCGTGTCGGACTGGTCGGCACGAACTCGCCCGCGGTGCCGCTGCTGCTCTACGCCGGCGCTCTGGCGGGCGTGCCCTTCACCGCCGTCAACTACCGGCTGGCCGACGAGCGGCTGCGGTCGGTCGTCGAACGTGTGGCGCCGGCGCTGGTCGTCACCGACGAGGCGACCCAGGCGCGGATCCGGCACGTGCCGGGCCTCGAGCTGCTCGCCCGTGGCGAGCTGGAGGCGCGCCTCGAGGAGGCCGAGTGTGCCGCCGATCCCGACGTCGACACCGACGCGGTGGCCATATGGCTCTTCACCAGCGGCACGACCGGCGAGCCCAAGGCCGCCCTGCTGCGCCACCGGCACCTCGTCTCCTACGTGCTCTCGACCGTCGAGTTCATGTGCGCCGGCGAGGACGAAGCGACGCTTGTCAGCGTCCCGCCCTATCACGTCGCCGGCATGGCGGCGGTGTTGTCGTCGACCTACGCAGGACGGCGGATCGTCTACCTGCCACAGTTCGACCCCGACGATTGGGTGCACCTCGCGACGGAGGAGGCGGTGACCCACGCCATGGTGGTCCCCACGATGCTGGGAAGACTGCTCGACGCGATGGAGCGGCGGGGCACCACGCTCCCGTCGCTCCGCCACCTGTCGTACGGCGGCGGGCGCATGCCGGTGGCCGTCGTCGAGCGGGCGATGGATCGGTTACCGCACGTGGGATTCGTCAACGCCTACGGGCTTACCGAGGCCAGCAGCACCGTCGCGGTGCTGGGGCCCGACGACCATCGGACCGCGTACGGCAATGACGATCCCGCCGTCCGTAAGCGGCTCGGCTCGGTCGGTCGGCCGCTGCCGACGCTCGAGCTCGAGATCCGTGACCCCTTGGGTGGGGCGCTCCCGCCCGGCGCGACCGGCGAGATCCACGTTCGGGGCGAGCAGATCGCCGGCGAGTACCTGGGCCGTAGCGTCCTGACCCCCGACGGCTGGTTCCCCACCAACGACTCCGGGCACCTCGACGATGCCGGATTCCTCTTCGTCGAGGGTCGGCTCGACGACGTCATCGTCCGGGGTGGCGAGAACGTGTCGCCCGGCGAGATCGAGGACGTGCTGCTCCAGCACCCTGCGGTGGCCGAGGCGGGGGTGACGGGGATCCCGGACGACGAGTGGGGCGAAGTGGCCGCCGCCGCAGTCGTGCTCGAGCCCGGGGCGACCGCCTCGAAGGCGGAGCTGCAGGCATGGGTGCGGGAACGGTTGCGATCCTCGCGGACGCCGGCCGTGGTGGACGTGCGCGCGGCGTTGCCGTACAACGACACCGGCAAGCTGCTGCGGCGGGTGTTGAAGGACGAGCTCGGTCGCCCCGGAACCTCGGAGTTGACGGCGACCTGACGGCCGGCGCCGCCCGGAGGCGCCACCCGGACTACCGCGCCGGCAGGTCCAGCACCGAGGCCAGGGTCCGCATGCCCGCCAACCAGGAGTCGGCATAGCCACGCTCGGGGGCGATCACGACGTGTTGGACACCCACCGCTCCGTAGGCCTCGAACTGGGCGCGGATCTCGTCGGGTTCCATGGTGTTGCCGTCCCAGGGCACGCGCAGCGAGATCGTGAATGCGTCGTCGGGACGCGAGGCGCGGAGCCGCTCGACCAGCGCCTTGGCGTCCTCCGGACCGACGCCGACGCCGTGGAAGCCGTCGGCTCTGGTGGTCGCCCGTATGTAGGCGCCGTCGCTCCTCCCGCCCACCCAGACGGCTATGTCGTGCGCCGGCTTCGGCAGCACCCGCACGTCGCCGAACGAGTAGAACCGGCCGTCGTGGGTGGCGGGATCGTCGCGCCAGGCCGTGCGGAACAGATCGATGATCTCGTCGAGGCGGGCGCCGCGGTGGTCGAAGGGAGCGTGCAGCGCCTCGTACTCTGCCGCCGACCACCCGATGCCGACGCCCACGGTGAGCCGGCCCCGGCTCATGTTGTCGAGCGACGCCAGGGAGTTGGCCAGGGCCAGCGGGCTCGGGTACTGCGGCCCGACGAGCACGCTCGTCCCGAGCCCGACCGCCGACGTCGTGGCGGCGGCGAACGTGAGGGCGATCAGTGGGTCGTAGAGGTACGGCGACGGGTAGGACTGGTCCTTGGGAACGACCAGGTGGTCGCTGACCCACACGTCGTCGAACCCGAGCTCTTCGGCCAGCTGCGCGGCCTCCTCCACGGCCCCGGCGATGGCGGCCCGGCCGAACTGTGGGAGGTGCATGCCCACGCGCATGGGCGGATGCTAACGGTCCGACTGGAGCGGCTTCTGACCCCGCGCTGAATCCTCGCGGCCGCATCGGCGGTATGTCATGTCAGCAAGTCGCCTTGCACGCATGCGGCGATCTTCGAGGCAGGGAGGATCTGATGAGGTTCACAGCGCGTCCCGTCGCACTGACCGCGATGGCGCTCGGTCTGTTCGGGCTGCTCGGCTTGGCGGCCTGCGGCGACGATGACGACGACTCGGCGACGGACACCACGACCACCGAGACGACCGAAGCCGCCGACGACACCACGACGTCCACCGAGGCCGCCGCTCCCGCCGAGGGCGCGTCCACCGTGGCGACGGCAGACACCGACCTCGGCACGATCCTGGTCGACGGCGACGGCATGACGTTGTACCTGTTCATGCCCGACGCCCAGGGCGCCAGCATGTGCCTCGACTCGTGCGCCACCACCTGGCCGCCGCTGGCCGGACCCGCGACCGCGGGCGACGGCGTCGACGAGGCCCTCCTCAGCACCGCCGACCGTCCCGACGGCTCGGCGCAGGTGACCTACAACAGCTGGCCGCTCTACCACTTCGCCAGCGACGCAGCTGCGGGCGACACCAACGGCCAAGGTGTCGGCAACATCTGGTACGTCGTCGACGCCAGCGGCAACGCCATAGCCGGCTGACGCCGGGCCAGGGGACCTCAGGCTGCTGGGTCAGCCCGATGGCCTGGAGTCAGCTCGGGCGGTCGGGCCAGGCGATGTCGACGACCAGCCCGGCGTGGTCGCTGGCGAGCACGCCGGTGAGCGGCTCGTGGAAGGCGAGCTGGGCGGCGAGGATGCGCCCGGTGCCACCCCGCCGCATGAAGGGATCCCCCACGAACACGTAGTCGATGCGCTTGCGGTGGACGTTCAGTGCCGCGGCGATGGGGTTGGTCCGCCAGTCCTGCGTGTAGCCGGGGCCGTCGCCCGCAACCCTCCAGGCGTCCTGGTAGAAGGCCGTTCGACCGTCGAGTCCGGTCAGTGAGCAGAGGAAGCGGATCTCGTCGCTGTCGGGCTCGGCGTTGAAGTCCCCGCAGAGGATCGCCGGCATGGTGTCCCGGACTTGGCCGAGGGTGACGGAGGCGTCGTCATCACCGCGTGCCGCGGTGATGATCTCGTCGATGGCCAGCACCTGGCGGCGGCGGTGGTGGCTGTCGCGCGGCGCGGCGGCGAGGTGGCAGGAGAAGACGTCGAGCCCCGCGGTGCGGACGTGCAGCAGCTCCCACGGGACACCGGCCACGAAGGCATCGGCCCCGTCCGCGAGCGGGAGCGCGTGATACGCGGCGCTGTCGATCGGCCACCGGGACAGCACCGCCGACCCGAACTCGAGGGCGGGGTCGGGCCACAGCTGGGCCGCGAACGGCCGGCCGTCGAAGTGCCAGTGCCAGCCGGCGTCGGGCATCTGCTCGACGATCCAGCCCGCAGTGTTGGGCGTGCTCCCGTCCTGCCAGACCTCCTGGAAGCACACGATGTCCGGCCCGAGATGCTCGAGCCACGCCACGATCTCGTGACGCCGCTCGTTCCAACCCGGCTCCAGCAACGAACCGGCGTTCAACTGTGCGACCCGCAACCTTTCGGAAGACACGACGCCACGCTAGGCAGCCCGTGCGAGGCAACCGGGCGCTCCGGATGATCACGCCGCGGGTTCGAGCCGCCAACGATCGCCGTCGGGCACGATGGTCCCGCCACCGGGCTCCTCGAACAACGGCGCGATCAACAGCAGATCCTCGCGGTGGCAGCGCTCGAGCAGTGCGCGCCTCGTCGCCCGGACCGCCCGCGGGTCGTGGTCGAGCTCGGCGACGTCGGGATTGGCGATCTGCGCCGGGTGCAGGAACAGGTGCCCGGTGACGACGGCGGCGGGTGGGTCGCCGACGTAGACGCCGAAGTGGCCCGGGTTGTGCCCCGGGAGCGGATCGAGCACGACACCCGGTGCGGCCTCGATGCGGTCGTCGTACCGACCGAGGAGGCCGGCACGCTCGACGTCCAGGAGCCCTTCGGCCCCAGTGCGGTGGCCATCCGCCAATGCGGCCATCTCGATGCCAGGCACCAGGTACCGCGCCCGCCCGAAGGTCGGCGCGCCGGTCGCCGGGTCGACGTTGGCGCCCACGCCGTCGATGTGTGAGTTGATCACGATGTCGACGTCGTCGGCACTCCATCCGGCCGCCGCGAGCGCGTCGAGGCGCGGTGCGAACCTGGCGGGATCATCGAAGGCGAGCCAGGGATCGACGATCGCCGTGGACGTGCCGTTGTCCAGGACGATGGCGCTCGACCCGACACGCAGCGCCCAGTCATCGGTGACGAACCTCGGGCGGAGCCATGGCGATCGCTGCAGGGCGACCCGGGTCTCGTCGTCCTGGGGTAGCACCAAGTCGAAGCCCGGGTCGGGGACGCGGGTGATCGTCCACCCGCCGGCCTGCCAGCGTTGCACGACCAGACGTTAGTGGGGTGGCCCCGTCGCCGACCGACCATCGCGCCGGGGTCAGGGTCGACGGGCCGACTCCCACGCGGCGTGCGTCGCCTGGACCCTCCCCCACAGCGCGGCCCAGGCCTGGTCGGCGATCGGCGAGACGTCGAGGCCGAAGTGGCCGCCGAGGACGTCCGTCAGCTCCGTCCGGGTCGTGAGCGTCTGCTCGGAGGCCCGGTCGCCGATCCGCTTCAGCGAGAGGCCCCGCAGTATGTCGACACCAGACGCGTCACGCCGCTGTGCGGTGAGCACCCGCACGAACCCCGACTCCGGTGACGTCGACAGCCAGGCGTGGCGGTCGGCGAAGGCGTCCATCCCGGTGGCTGTCGACCGCCACGACATCCCCGCGAAGCTCCCCGCGGGGTCGTGCGTGAGGTGCCAGTCACCGACGGCGCCCGGCGTCTCGTCCAGCACCAGCACGAACGGGCCCTGCCGATACTCGCCGGCGATCAGGGGGATGGGCTCGTGGAGGGCGTCGCCGAGGCCCGCGTCGACGTACCAGTTCCCGTCGGGATTCGTGTCGGTCGGGAGGCCGTGGACCGTCAGCACGAGGTGGTTCGTCATGCTGTCCCCGTTCGGGCCATCAGGCCCGTGCACGCCACCCACGTGGCGCACCACGTCGTAGCCCAGCGCGCGGAGCAGCCCGCTGAATCCGCCGTTGAGGTGGTAGCAGTACCCGCCGCGCAACCGGGTCGCGATCCGCGCCACCGACTCGCCGATGCCGATGCCCCAGCGCTCCCCGAGGTGGATCCACAGCGTCTCGTACGCCACCCGCTCGACGTGGGCACGGTGCAGCCGGAACAGGCCATCCACCGAGGGCGGCTCCATCTCCAGGCCGAGCCTGGCCAGGTACGCATCCAGCTCGGTCTGCGAGATCACGGCCACGCTGACTACCTGCCGGAGGCCCGATAGCGCAACAGGACGATGCCGGACGTGAACGCGTGGGTCCCCACCAGCGCCAGCTCGTAGCGGGGTGCCTCGATGGTGATGTTCTCGGTGACGATCAGATCGCGTGCCACGCTGTGTGTAGACGGAGACGCGAGCGCAAGCTCATCGGTGGATGCATGACCGGGAGGCATGGGTGTGGATCAGCCTGACGAGGACCGGCTTCGTCACCTGGGGCGCGCGTCGTCGCTCGCCCTGGACCCGACCGAGTACGCGGACGTCCCCGCCGCCGTGGTCGCCGAGCTGCGGTCGGTGTGCCTCGGTCTGCCCGAGTCTGTCGAGAAGCAGGTTTGGGCGGGGACCCAGTGGCGCGTCCGCAACCGGATGTACGCCCACGTCCTCACCGTCGACTTCGTGGACGGCCCGGTCACCGTGATGACGTTCCGATCGTCGGGACCGGAGCTCGATGCCCTTCGTAGTGCCGGCCATCCGTTCTTCCGGCCCGCGTGGGGAGCCAACCTGGTCGGCATGGTGCTCGACGCCGACGTGAACTGGGACGAGGTCACCGAGCTCATCATCGAGAGCTACTGCGCCCTCGCCCCCCGGAAGCTCGTCGAACAGATCGACCGACCCGCCAACTGACGGGGCCCATGCGCGTCAGGCGGCCTCGCCGTCCGGGCTCGCGACCACCACGGTGTAGCCGTCGAGGTCCTTGACCCAGATCTCGCGATGGGCGGGCCCTCCCGGCTCGCCCTCGGGGGGATTGCGGTGCGGCGGCTGGACGACCTCGGCACCCAGCTCACCGGCGCGCTGAACGGCGGCATCGAAGTCGTCGACCTCGAACCAGAGCAGCACCCCGTTGCCGTACGGCCGGAGGTCCGGGTCGCCGATGGGGCCGTGGTGGTGGTCGACCTCCCAGTTGTGAAGCTGGAGGATGAGCCTGCCGTCCGCGACGAGGCGTTCGTACTCGCGTCCCCCGTGGGCGCTCGCACAGCCGAGGAGCGTCTGGTACCAACGGCTGCTCGCTTCGACGTCGCGGACCGCGACGAGTGGCTGTGGTCGCATGGCCCCATGGTACGGAGGAGCGGCCCCGGCGGGCGGGACCGCAAAGTCACCGGGTATGGAGCGCCCGGGCGGCAACATTTGGGCGTAGTCCATATCCCCCGCCTACCATGCCGAGGCTGTTCCCGGCAGGGGAAGGTCGCTGGATGACGGTGACATCTGCGAGTGACGTCGACGCCGTGCTCGGCGAGTTGTCCGCGTGGTTGGAGGTCAACTGGGATCCGCAGCTGTCACTGGGCGAGTGGTGGCAGCGGCTGGGGGAGTCGGGATGGGCGCAGGCCCACTGGCCGCGTGAGTGGTACGGGAGGGGCTTGTCGCGCGCCGAGGGGCTCGCCGTGTCGGTAGCGATCCAACGGATCGGCGCGGTCCCCGGCCCGGCTGGGTTTGCGACCGGTATGGCGGGTCCCACGCTCCTGGTCCACGGCACGGACGACCAGAAGCGGCGGCACCTGCGGGGGATGGTGACCGGCGGCGATGGATATTGCCAGCTGTTCAGCGAACCGAATGCCGGGTCCGACCTCGCGGGGCTCCAGACCTTCGCGGTGCGGGACGGCGACTACTGGGTCGTCAACGGTCAGAAGGTGTGGACGTCGGGCGGCCACGTCGCCAACAAGGCGATGCTGGTCGCACGCACGAACGTGGACGTGCCCAAGCACGCCGGGATCTCCTACTTCCTCATCCGCATGGACCAGCCCGGCATCGAGGTTCGTCCCCTGCGAGAGATGACCGGCCGCAGGTTCTTCAACGAGGTGTTCATCACCGATGCCCGCGTGCCCGCCGACGATCTCGTCGGCGGTGAGGGCAAGGGCTGGACCGTGGCCAACACGACGCTCGCATTCGAGCGCGCCCTCTCGGGGGGCTGGGGCGCGACCACGACCGCGAGGCCGGGCCCGATCGCCGGCGATCTCGACCTTCCCGCGGGCGCCTTCGTCGTCGCCCCCGGCGCTGACGCACCGTCGGTCGCCGCGCGGCCGGGTGACTCGCAGCGCCTCGCCGCACTGGCGCGCGAGGCGGGGCGCAACTCCGACCCCGCCGTTCGCCAGGGCCTCGTCCGGCTCTACACGCTCGAACGGCTCCTCGCCCTGACCAGCCGGCGGGCCCGCGCCCTGCAGGAGTCGGGTCGAGAGCTGCCCGGCCTGCCGAACCTCGCCAAGATGGCGCAGAACCATGCGATCCGCCTGGGGCGCGACCTGACGTTCGCCGTGCTGCAGGCGGCGGGGATGCTCCACGGCTACGACCCGCCGGCCGTAGCGGCCGCTGAGGCGGAGACCGGCATCGCCGACCTCGGTGGGTTGATGGAGGGCGCGCTCTTCGCCCAGGGGCCACCGATCTACGGGGGGTCCGACCAGATCCAGCGCAACATCGTCGGCGAACGTGTGCTCGGCCTACCACGCGAGCCGCGCACCGACCGGGGCGTGCCGTTCCGGGACCTGCCCAAGAACTGAACCCGCGGCCGAGCCGGACGCCGCGGTCCTACGCGTGGAGCCGGAGCTTGTCGAGTGCCTTGTCGACCGTTCGGCGGTCGCCCGCCACGGCGAAGCCGGCCAGGTCGAGGTCGTCGGTCGCCACGGCGGCGACGGCCGCCCGGTTGTCGACGTCGTTGCCGGTGCTGAACAGGTCGTCCGTGTACACCGCCATGACCAGGCCGCGCGCCCTGGCCCTGTCGAACGCGCGGCGCAGGTCACGGGCCCCGGCGGCGAACACGAGGACCGGGATCCCGAACATCGGGTGGTACTTCAGCCCGGACGCGTCCTCGTAGGGACGGCCGATCAGTTCGGGCGCCGAGGTCCCCATGCCACTGGCCACGAACGCGGTGACGTTGAGCTTCTGCCAGGTCTCGAGGTCGTCGCGGACGACAACGGCGATCTTCGTCTCGTCTTCCACGCACATATCTCACCGCCGGCCGACCGACCAGGTCTTGTACGTTCTTCGCGCGTGCCGCGGACCACGGCAGCGGAACATGTGCGGGCCTGGCGGCCGGCGCTGCCGGGCGTCCGCGAGGTGTTCCACGCCCGCTTCCTGGGGCACCGCTACCCGCCGCACACCCACGACACGTGGACGGTGCTCATCGTCGACCAGGGCGCCATCCGCTACGACCTCGACAGTCGCGAGCATGGCTCCCGTTCCGGGACGGTGACGGTGTTGCCCCCGCACGTGGTCCATGACGGGCGGGCCGCCGACGGGAACGGGTTCCGCAAGCGGGTCCTGTACCTCGAGACGGCCGAGCTGAGCGAGCGCCTGGTCGGGCCCGCCGTCGATCGGCCGTGCATCGACGATCCCGGGCTCCACCGCACGCTCGATCGCCTGCATCGGCTGCTGCTGGCCCGCGACGACTTCCTGGGCGGCGACGCGACCCTGGCGGCCGTGATCGAGCGGCTGCGCGTCCATCTCGGATGGCCGGACCGTGCCGAGCCCCCCAAGGATCGCCACCTGGCGGACCGGCTGCGCCAGCTGCTGGATGCCCGCCTGTTCGAGACCGTCACCCTGGACGCGGCGGGTTCTGTCCTGGAAGCCAGCCCCACCCACCTCGTGCGCAGCTTCACCGCCGCCTACGGCATCTCACCTCACGCCTACGTGATCAGCCGCCGCATCGACGCGGCCCGGCGCCGCCTCCTCGGCGGCCACGCCGTAGCCAAGGTGGCGGTCGAGACCGGATTCCACGACCAGGCCCACCTCAGCCGCCACTTCGCCCGCCACGTCGGCACGACCCCGGGCCGATTTGCCCGCCGCCGGACGCGTCCCGGCCGGTGAGTCGGTTCGTCCACCGGTCCTACGAGTTCGCGACCTCGTGCTCGAGGAGCTCGGCGAAGCGCGCCCGGGCCTCGGCGCGACGGGTGGGCAGGTGGGCGCTGGGCCACAGGCCGTCGACGGGCTTGTACTCGCGCAACACCTGGCGGGCAACGGTGACCTTGTGCACCTCGGTGGGACCGTCCGCGAGGGCCAGGCTCTCTGCGCCGATCAGCATGCCCACGAACGGCATCTCGTTGGACACCCCCAGAGCGCCATGCAGGTGCAGGGCGCGCTGGGCGATGTTGGAGAGCACCTTCGGCATCGTCGCCTTCACCGCCGCGATGTCCTTCCGGACGCGCCGGTAGTCCTGGTACCGGTCGATCAGCCACGCCGTGCGCAGAACGAGCAGGCGGAACTGTTCGAGCTCGATCCAGCTGTCGGCGATCTGCTCCTGCACGATCTCCAGCGATGCCAGCGGGCCGTCCCGGGTCTGCCGGGACAGGGCCCGCTCGCACATCATGTCGAAGGCCCGCCGGCACTGGCCGACCGTCCGCATGCCGTGGTGGATGCGTCCGCCGCCCAGGCGGGTCTGGGCGATGGCGAATGCGCCGCCCTCCTCGCCGAGCAGGTGGTCTTGCGGCACCCGCACGTTCTCGTAGCGGATGTAGGCGTGTGAGCCCTCGCCCACGGGCTCGGTGCCGATCCCGACGTTGCGGACGATGTTCACCCCGGGCGTCTCGGCCGGCACGATGAACATCGACATGCCCTGGTAGGCGCTGACCTCGGTGTTGGTGACCGCCATCACGATGAGGAAGCTCGCGTAGCGGGCGTTCGACGAGAACCACTTCTCCCCGTTGATGACCCACTCGCCGCCGTCGAGCTCGGCGCGGGTCTTGAACAGGGTCGGGTCGGCGCCGGCATGGGGCTCGGTCATCGAGTAGGCCGACGAGATCTCGCCGTTGAGGAGCGGCTCGAGGTAGCGGGCCTTCTGCTCGTTCGTGCCGAAATGGGCGAGGATCTCGGCGTTGCCGGTGTCGGGTGCCTGGCATCCGAAGACCGTCGGCGCCCACCGCGACTGGCCCAGGATCTCGTTGAGCAGCGCGAGCTTCAGCTGCCCGTAGCCCTGCCCGCCGAGTTCAGGGCCGAGGTGTGCCGCCCACAGGCCGCGCTCGCGCACCTGCTCCTGCAACGGTCGGACGATGTCGAGCGCCTTGGTGTCGCTCTTGTCGTACGGGTTGCCGAGCACGAGGTCGAGGGGTTCGATCTCCTCGCGCACGAAGGTCTCGACCCAGTCCAGCTTTTCCTGGAACTCGGGCTCGGTCTCGAAGTCCCATGCCATGGGCCGTTCCTCCTGATGGCGTTCTCAGTAACAAGAACGTCGTTCCACGACGTTAAGATGCCGAGCGGATAGGCCCGCATGTGGGCACAAAACAGCACGTCGCAAGCATCCGCTCACTGGCCCACCTGCAGGCCACCGTCGACCCGCACGATCGCACCGCTCGTGAAACTCGACGCCGGGCTGGCGAGGAACAGCGCGGCCGTGACGATCTCCTCGGGGTTGCCGGGCCGGCCCAGGGCGTTGTCCGCCTTCTCCCGTTGCTCCTGCGGCCATGCTCTCGAGACGTCGGTGAGGAACGGCCCGGGCGAGAGGGTGTTGACCCGGACCTTCGGCCCGTACTCGGCCGCCAGCGACCGGGTCATGGCGTTCAGGGCCGCCTTGGCGCTGCCGTAGGGGATGACGCCCGGCAACGGCATGAGCGCACCGGTCGACGACACGTTGATGATCACGCCGCCGTCGCCGTCGTACATGCGCTTGGCGACCCGGCTGGCCAACCGGAACGGGCCCTTGAAGTTGAGCCCGACGACGCTGTCGAACAGCTCCTCGGTCACCTCGTGGCTGGGCATCGGCGGGCTCATGCCGGCGTTGTTCACCAGGATGTCGACTCGACCGAACTCGGCATAGGCGGCCTCGATCAACCGGTCGATCGCATCCCACTTGGCGGCATGGACCGCGAACGGAAGGGCCCGACGGCCCAGTTCCCGGGCCTCGGCGGCCACCTTCTCGCAGTTCTCGAGCTTGCGGCTGGCGACGATGACGTCGGCGCCGCGCTCGGCGAACGCCAGGACCATCCGGCGACCGAGGCCGCGGCTGCCGCCCGTGACCAGGGCGACCTTGCCGGTGAGGTCGAAGTACGGATCTGGTGTCATGGGCATGTCTCCACGCGCGCTGCTCTGCACTGTGACACATCGTGCCCTGCTGGTCCCGGGTGAGGGGAGTAGGGTTCTCCGTCGACAGAACTAAGTTCCGAGCCGGGCCACGCCGGCTGAAGGGCGAGGTGATGGCGAGGCCGTCGAAGGCGCAGGCAGCCGCGGACGATCAGGACGTCCCGGAGCCGTCCCCCGTCGCAGCACGCACCGCGCGCCGCGCCCTGGCCGCCCGCGAGAGCGCATACATCGACGAGGTCCAGCGCCTCCTCGATGCCGGTCTCGACCTGATGGTCGAGCTCGGCGACGAGCGGGCGCCACGCGTGGCCGAGATCGTCGAGCGTGCCGGACTGTCCAACCAGGCGTTCTACCGGCACTTCGTGAGCAAGGACGAGCTCATCGCCGCGGTCGTGGAGGCGGGGGCCCACCGCCTCGAGAGCTACCTGCGCCACCAGCTCGACAAGGTTGACGATTCCGAGCTCAAGGTACGGGCCTGGATCGTCGGCGTGGCCGCCCAGGCCCAGCGCCGGGCCGTGGCCCGCCAAACGAGGGCGGCCATGCACAACCTCGCGGAGCTGCCCATCGAGGTGCGCCAGACAGTGAGCGTGCCGGCTACGGACCACCAGCTCGTCGATGCCCTCCGCAGCGCGGGCAGTCCCGATCCCGAGCGTGATGCCGCCGCCATATCGGTGGTGGCCTTCGGTCGCCTCGAGCAATTCCTCCGGCGGTCACCGCCCAGCGACGAGGACGTGGAGCAGCTCGTCGAGTTCTGCCTGGCCGCGATCCGGCGCTGAGCCGCGCCGATTGCTCAGCGCCGCGGATCACCCGGGACGGCACGGCTCGTGAAGCCGTAGACGGCGCCGAAGCAATCCGCCGGCTCGAGCGTGAACCCGTCACCGGAGCGGTCGGCGACCCGCACGCCCACGTCTTCGATGTGGCGTTCGGCCGCTTCGAGGTCGGTGACCTTGAAGGTGCAGCGATGCGGGAGCTCACCGTTGACGGCGAGGTCCGCCGCCAGCCGCGAGTCGTCCACGGTCGGCTTCGCGAGCTCGACGATCGAGTCGCTGCCGACGAGGACGAAGGCGCTTTCCGCGACGGACGATGCCCGGGTGTGGACGACCCGGCCGCCGATCGGGCCCTCGAACAGCGCTCGGGCCTTCGCGACGTCGCTCACGACGGTGGTGAAGGACGCCACGCGTTCGATGGTCAGGGGGTGGTCGTCACGCCAGAAGGCGGGCGACCAGTCGGGGCCGAACCGTGGGTCCCGCTCGCGCCAGAAGTCGTCGAGGGCGACGAACTCGAGCTGACCGAAGGTGTCCTTGGGATGGGTGAAGATCGTCGGTCCGGGGTCGACGTCACCATCCGGGAACATGCCGCCGCCGGACTTGGCGATCCTCACCCCATGGGCGCGCAGTCCGTCGAAGAGCGGCCGCACGTCGGCCGTGTCGACGTACCACGCGAGGGAGTGGAAGTGCTGGCCGAACCGGGCGCGAAACCGGCCGAGCGGCATCACCCGGTCCTCTGGTGCTGAGCCGGGCTCGATCACCTCGATCATGAAGTCGCCGATCATCGCCAGAGAGGCCCACCGCCGCTCGATGTCGGACCAGTTCCTCTCGATGAACCGCTCGGGCTTGAAGACGTCGTCGTACCAGGCATCGGCCTCCGCTTGGTCGTCGACGACGTGGATCAAGTGGAAGAACTCGCGGATCGGCATGGCGGGATCGTAAGAGGACGGGGGATCCGCGGCCAGGCGCGTTATTGGTCATTGGCCAAGAATTGCGCGCTCCGTGGTCTTGGCGCTCAGGCTCGATGTGCGGCGGCGGTCGGGCGACGCCGGCGGGGCGGGGCGACGACCAGGTTGCGCGCCCCGGCCAGCAACAACGCGGTGCGCTGCCGGAGGACCCCTCCGAGGTCGACGCGTTCGTCCACGGTCCATTCCCGGATCCCGTCCATGACCAGAGCGGTGAGCATCGCCGCCAGATCCCTGGGGGAGATGTCGTCCGGGAGCTCGCCGGAGTCCTGGGCGTGGGTGAACACGACGGAGAACGCCCGCTGGAACCCGAAGTGTTCCTGGTCGTACAGGACCTCGGACTCGGGGGCCCGGTGGAACTCCTGGATCATGCGGCCCACCGCGGCGCGGGGGCCCTTCTCGATGCGCCGAGCGAGCTTCGTCATCAGCTGGTCGAGGACCGTGTCGAGCGAGCGACCGTTGGCCAGGGCGCGGAGTGCGTCCTCGTACAGCGCCCTCGCGGTCAACCAACCCATCTCGAGGAGGACCTGTTCCTTGCGCGCGAAGTGGAAGTAGAAGGTCCCCTTGGCGACACCGGCCCGGGCTGCGATCTCCTCGGCGGTCGTGCTGTCTATCCCGGTCTCGAAGCCCCGTTCGCTCCACAGGTCGAGGGCAGCCTTGACCAGCTTCCGCCTGGTCTCGCGCGAGCGTTCCTGCGCCAACGACGATCGCTTGGGCCCCTCGTGGTGCGTGCCCAGCCGCACGAGCGCAGCGGATGTCGCCCGCTTGGTGGAGGTTCGTGCCACGGAACCACTCCTTCGTCGGCGCCGCGCCCGTGTCTTCGCCCGGCCGTGCGACTATACCGATCCCGGTCCGCGGTCAGAAGTGGGCTCAGTCACGATCGGCCAGGTTTGGGCGCCATCCAAACATCACGGCTGGGTCCAGCACCCGACGGACCGCCGGCCGCAGGGGCTCCGGTCGTCAGAGCGTCGGTGCCAGGCCGAAGGCGGGGAACAGCGCCGGCCCGAAGGTCGTGATCTCGGCGACGGTGCCGTCCTCGATGCGCAGGACGTCGAACTTGAACGCTCGGAACTCGGAGTCGCCCGGCCTGCGCAGGTAGCTCGCCGCCGTTGGCATGCGGTTGGCCCGCGTCGGCACCAGGCGCCAGTCGCCGTCCCGGTCCTCGCCGAATGCCCGTTCGAGCAGCGGCACGAGATCGCCGAGCCCCGCGTAGAGGAACGGATTCGGTGGCATCGTGACCCGGATGTCCTGCGATGCGATCGCCACGGCAGCGGCCGCGTCGCAGCGCTGGTGGGCGTCGATGAACCGGTCGAGGAGCTCGCGCTCCTGGGCAGTCGGCTCCCGGGCCGACCAGTCGGCGCGGCGCTCGGGAAGGTGCTGCTGCATCGTCGAGCGGGCGCGCTGCAGCGCGCTGTTGGCGGCCGCCACGCTCGTCTCCAGGAGGGATGCCGTCTCGCTGGCGGGCCAGCCCAGCAGGTCGCGGACGAGCAGGGCGGCGCGCTGGCGCGGCGGCAGGAGCTGCAGCGCGGCCAGGAACGCGAGCTCGATCGTCTCGCGCTCGACGACCACGGCGTGGGGCTCGTCGTCGCTCGGTGCGATCTCGTCCAGCAGGCGGTCGGGATAGGGCTGCAGCCATGGCACGTCGGCGAACGATTGCATCGTCGTGGGACGCCGGGAGCGGCGCCGGAGCATGTCGAGGCACACGTTGGTGGCGATCCGGTAGAGCCAGGCCCGGAACTGCGAGCCGCCGTCGAAGCTGTCGCGGCTGCGCCACGCCCGCAGGAGCGTCTCCTGAACGGCGTCCTCCGCCTCGTCGAAGGAGGCGAGCATCCGGTAGCAGTGGACATGGAGCTCGCGTCGGTGGCGCTGGGTCAGCGCCGCAAAGGCGGACTCGTCCCCCGAGACCGCCGCCGCGACGTCGATCTCGGGGGAGCCCGCGCTCCGCGTCATGCGCCCGACTCGTCTCGCCTCGCCTCCTGGAGCACCCAGGTGTTGCCGTCGGGGTCGCGGAAGTCGGCGAACGAGTTGTACATGCTGCGCTGGGGATCAGGTCCTGGCACCCGCTTGTCGCCCTCGAAGTGGAAGACCTC
This sequence comes from uncultured bacterium, assembly GCA_963717085.1. Classification (GTDB taxonomy): domain Bacteria; phylum Actinomycetota; class Acidimicrobiia; order Acidimicrobiales; family VFJN01; genus DASQUK01. The sequence continues at coordinate 270,696 of CAVQVM010000023.1, read as the reverse complement.
GGCGACGTCGACCCCCCGTTCGACCAGCTCGGTACGGGCCGCTTCGATGTCGGACACGATCAGGTGCAGGCCCTGGACCGATCCGGGCGTCGCCTCTGTCACGCCCTGCCCGATGGTGACCGAGCATGCGGATCCCGGGGGCGTGAGCTGGACGACGCGGAACTCTCCCGCGCTGTGGTCGACGTCGACGGCGAATCCGACCTTGTCGGCATAGAAGGCTTTGGCCCGGTCGACGTCGCTCACCGGCAGCACCACCAGCTCCAGCTTGAAGTCCATGTCGCGTCTCCTCTAGTCGTTGGCTCGATGTTCTAGGACGTTCAACGACCGCGCCCGGCGAAACTCATCGCCGACGCGATGAGTTCCGACGACCTGGATCAGAGCCCGCCGAGCTGGATCCAGGCGGGATCGTGATCGCTGCCCACGCCGGCCGAGCTGGCGTTCCACGCCCGCCGCCGCTCGATCTCGGCGTGCGTCACCCGGCCCGCCAGGGCAGGACTGAGCCAGATCTGATCGAAGAGCTCGAACGTATCGGGGGCGTTGGCGACCGAGTGACGATGCGTCCAGCGCACGGTCGGCGGCGAGTTCTCCGGCGTGGCCGGCGGCGGTGGACGGCTCTCGACTACGTCGGCGAGGGCGTCGACCAGGCTCAGGCCGGACACCATCGGGGCCAATGTGTCGGCCTCTGGGGTGTCGTTGAGGTCCCCCACGACGACATAGCGCGCGTCGGGCCGGGTGCGGTCGGAGACGACGCGGGCGATCGTCTCCGACTGGCGCGTGCGGAGCCGGTCGTTCGCCAATGCCGTGGCCGCGGGGTCGGGGTCGTCGAAGGGCACGAACTTGGACTTGAGGTGCGTGACGAACAGCGTCAGCAACTTCCGGCGCCGGGTCTGGTTGAACACCTGGAGCTCGAGCAGGTCGCGCCCGAACACCGGCATCGTCGGGTCGTCGGGATGGACCTCGAAGCGGTGGGACGTGACGTTGGCGATCGGCAGCCGGGCCAGCACGGCAACGTCGATGAAGCGGGGGTCGTTGCCCTCGATGAGGACCTCGTATCCGAACGGCCGCTCCAGATGGTCGCGGTTGAAGCGCCGCAAGGCGTCGAGGTTCTCGACCTCCTGCAGTGCCAGCAGGTCGGCGTCCACGGCCGCGATCCGGGCCGCCAGCGCCTGCTGGGCGGCGGCGGGCTTGCCCTCGATCAGCTCGCCCCGCACGCCCCGCTGGATCCGGACGACCGGCGTCGACGAGCTGGGAGCGTCGAGCTGGGGCGGGGGGTCCTCGGGTCCGGTGCCCTCGCCCACGAAGACCCATTGGTACGTCGTGTGGACGTTGCGATCCTCCGCAGGCAGCGTGCCCAGGTCGGCCTCGAAGTTGAACCGATCGAACAGGTTGTTGAGGTTGAAGGTCCCGAGGCGGACATCCATGCCGGGCTCGACTGCGTCAGCGGCGGCGGAAGGCGCCGGACAGGTCCGCGGTGTCGAACGCCGGGTCGACGGGGCGCTTCGTGGCCCAGCGGTAGAGCGCGGTCTTGTAGACGGCCGAGAGCGCGGACACCGCCGCCACGACCGCGATCACCCATACCGCGGCGAGGGTTACGCCCACGACCTGGACGACGAGGACACCGGATGCAATCGCTCCCGCCCCGACTGCGATGCCGGGCAGCGCGGCGATGAAACCCAGTAGGCCCATCCCGAAGCTGAACGTGATCTGTTCCCCCCAGGTAGTCCGCAGCAGCTGTGACGACCGCTTGAAGCTGTCGATCGGCCCCATGTCCTCGAACACGATCACCGGCAGCGCCAGGAAGGACATGACGCTGAACGCGATGTTGCCGAGCGAGCCGACGATGCGGCCGGCGAAGCCCAGCCGGTCCTGGATCAGGTCGAGGATCAGCGCCACCACCGTGGCCAGGAACGCCCATCCGAACAATCGGCCCGCACGGGCACGAGCGGCGTCGAACCCGGTGGCCAGGGTGGGGTCGCCCCCGTCCATCCGCTGTCCAGCGCCGGCGACGACCGCGGCTTGGCCCAGGGCCGCAACCCAGCTGGCGGCGATAGCCGCCACCGCCAGGATCAACCACAGCGCGAAGTCGCTGGCGTCGGACTCGTCGGTGCCACCGAGCAGCAGCACCCCCGGCCCGGCGATGATCCCGAACGCCACCAGCGCCGCGACCCCGGCGATGATCGGGATCGCGATCAGCTCACGATCATGCGACAGCACCCGCCACGAGGCCTGGGCGAGTCTCCAGGCATTCGAGATACGTCCCACCTGGCGTCAGCCTAGAGGCCGAGCGGATAGGCCCGCATGTGGGCACAGAACAGCCCGGGATTTGCAGCGTGAGCCCAGGCCGCACAGCTAGGCCACCGGCAGCGCTGACCACGGTGAGTCAAGACGACGTCCCTATCCGCTCCGGTCCTTAGGCGGCCGGCGGCCGGACGACCGGGGTAGGACGGCGACGAAAAGACCACCCCGCAGGCACACCGGTCGCCGGATCGCCCCCGGCACCCTCGGCGGCCTACCGTTGTCGGCTGTGCCGGACAAGCGCCAGACCTCCAAGCAGCGCCGGGCCTCCCGGAACCGGGCATCCCGTGACGCGCTCGCTGCCCGTCGGACCAACGCGGTGACCAGCGCGACGTCCCCGGCCTCCTCACGCGCCTCGAGCGGGGGTTCTGCGGGCGCAGAGTCAGGGACGGCCGCGAGCGCGACCGCCGGCAGGACCGGCTTCGGCGGCCTGCTGGGCTCCAGGGGCAACCGCCGCCCCGGGGATCTGGCCGTGACGGTTGCGCTGGGCCTCGCCATCGTGTCGGCGGTCTCGGTGCTCTTCTTCACCCGGGTTCCGGTGGACGACCGGGGCGAGCCGCTGCCGCGGACCTTCCAAGGGGTGGCAGTGTCCGCCCGTGAGGCCATCACCGGCGAGCAGATGCCCGACCAGAAGGAGGGGTTGCTCGAGGCCAGCGGACCGAGCGTGATCCTGTACCTGGCGCTGCCGGTGGCGGTGGCTGCATTCGCGTTCTGGGCCAACCGTCGCCCCGACCGGAGCCGCCTCCTCACGTTCGCCCTGGTGGCGCTCGCCGCCATGGTGTTGTTCCTCGGCGGTTACTTCTTCTTCCCGACGCTCGTGGCCCTCGCAGTGGCCAGCTACCAGATTCGCAAGGCCGACATGCCGGCGCGGGTGGCCGAGAGGGTGGCCCCGACGCGGGGGCGGCGTGGCGTCATCGACGCCGAGTCCGAGGAACTCTCGGACGAACCCGTCGACGACGACGCCGGCGCCACCGGCGAGCGCACCGGACGGACCGACGGCCCCGACGCCGACACGGGCGAGGAGCCCGGGGCCGACGAGGCGGTGGGCGACAGGGCGGGCGAGGAGGCCGATCCCCTGTCCGAGCTGGAGGCCGAGATGGAGGCCGACGAGCGCTCCCGTCGGGGTGGGGGCGGGGATCCGTCCCGCGGGTCCACACCCGAGGAGTGAGCGCCGCGGCGTCGAGCCCCGGCGCCGTCGTCCGGGTGCGGGCGGTCGTCGCGGGCCGGGTGCAGGGCGTGTGGTTCCGCGAGAGCTGCCGGCACGAGGCCGAGCGGTTGGGCGTCACCGGCTGGGTGCACAACCTGTGGGACGGCCGTGTCGAGATCGAGGCCCAGGGCAGCCGGGCGGCCGTCGAAGCGCTGGTGGCGTGGGCCCACGAGGGTCCCAGGCTGGCGATCGTCGAGTCGGTGACCGTCGACGCGTTGCCGGTCGAGGCACCGGGCTCGCCGGCGACGCGGCGCTTCGCCGTCCGCTGACGGTGGCCCGCCGAATTGGCGGCTAGGGCGCCGCCGCCGTCCCGCTGAGCGCAGCCGACGCCAGGACGGTGGCGGACTCCAGCTGCTCGGCCGCCCGTGCCCCGTCCGCACCGGCGGCGAGCCCGCTCGGCTCGTCCAGGGCGTAGATACGGAAGTCGTAGTTGTGCGTGCCCGATGGCGGGCAGGGGCCCGACCATCCCTGGCGGCCGAAGTCGTTGAGCTCCTCGACCGCCTGCGAGGGTGGATTGCCGCGCGCCACACCGCCGAGATCGGGTGACAAGCCGGCGATGACCCAGTGGACGAAGCCGTCGGCGTCGGGATCACGGACCACCACCGCCAGCTCCGCGGTGCCTGCCGGGACCCCGGTCCAGGCCAGCGGTGGGGACACGTCGTCGCCCACGCACGTGAAGTCGCTAGGGATCGCCGCCCCGTTCTCGAAGGCGGGGCTGGTCAGCCGCAGCGTCGTCGCCGTCGTCGGTGATGCCGCGCCGCCGGAGGCGTCTTCCCCGCCGGTCCCGCCGCCGGTGCCGGCGGCGACTTCGGTCGTGGACGAGGCTGCGGTCGTGGAGGTACTGGCAGACGTCGTGGTCTGGTCGGAACTCGGTGCGCGCAGTTCCTGGCCCTCGTCGCCACACCCGGCGAGCACGAGGGCCATGACACAGGTCGCCAATACCCACCGCATCGGTCGAGTGTTGCAGATCCCGACGTCGACCCCGTGGCGGGGATCGAGCCGATCTCCGCCATCCGCTGATGGGGATGCTGGTGGTCCGCGCCCTGGTACCCGGAAGCTGCTCAACTGCTCGTGATGCCGGCTATTGACAGAGGGCCACCAAGAGTGATGCACGACACGGTGCACCGTCGAGTGGCGGAGGCCGTGGCATCGTGGGCGATCACTGCGGCCCACGACGATCCGCCGCCAGATGGGCGCGAGGTGTTCATGCAGGGCGCCGATTACGCACGGGCCAGGTACCTCGCCTATCTCGCCGAGCTGGACTGGCGGCCCTGCCCCGAATGCGGTGACCCGTCGCTACCGCCCGAGCGGTTCCGAGTCCTGGCCCACAACGCGCTTGACCGAGCCGAGGCGGACGTTCAGTGGGCGGCTGACCTGATGCGACGCTTCGAATCCGACGTCTCGAGGTGGTACCGACTTGGCTGAACTCGAAACCGTTCGGCCCGTAGGGCCTCAGCCCATGTCCTGGCTCGTCGATCGAGGGGCGCCGCGCTCGTCGCGGTTGATGGCACGTTCGGTCAGGTCGATCGGCGCGAAGAGTACGCAGCCAATCTGATCGTCGCGCCTGAGTGCAGTGTTGGCGATCACGGTGACCTCGCAACCGCCCGAGCGGCGGGCCGCGGCCACGAGCATCGACGAGCCGTAGAAGAGCACGGCGCCGCCAGCGGTGGCGGGCACGATGAACAGGGGCGCGAACACCATCGCGTTCGCCAGATGGCCCACCGGTCCCGTCGCGTTCAAATGCGCCGGATGGTACCGGGCCCGCCAGGCGAACAAGCCGATGGCGGCGCCGGGCAGGACGACGAGCCCGAGCATGAAGTCGAGCCAGGTGGGCGTCCACCAGAACAGGGCCAGCGCGACCAGCGTGATGCCGACCGCGACCCGGGCGGCGGTCCCTGCCGGTCCGATGGAATGGCGTGTGGCTTCCCGTTCGCTGTTGGCCTCGATCGCGGGTTGCATGACCCCCGAATCCTGCACCTTCCAGTGCAGAGGAAGGTCAAGAGGCAAGTACGGCAGACACGTCGGCCCACTCGACGCGGCCGATGCCCGCGGCGTCAGTAACGGTCACCGCCCATCCGGGCGTCCCGGGCGCAACCTTGGAAGCAACATGCTCGGCGGTGCAGTACAGGTTGGCGTGCCGGCAAAAGTCCTCCACGAGATGGGTGCACTGTCCACCGGGAAGCCAGAGCCGCATGACGCCGTCGTCGGCAGGTATCCCGGCATCGAGCGTGACCCGCAGAGCAGCGCCACACGCCGGGCATGTCGAAACCACTGCCGCGTCGAGCGCCAGCGCCGCGGGGATCCCGATGGCGTCCAACGCACACCACGTGTGAATCACCCCGCCGGCGTGTTCGACGCGGTGCGCAGTGGGGCGAGCCACGAGACCATGCACCCCCACCACAACGCCCTGATCGTCGAGCTCGAGCCGGCCGGCGTCCACCAGAGCCTCGACCGTCGCTGTGTCCTCGGCCAGATCCGCCACGCTGAGCCGCTCGCCGCGCCAGAGGGCCACGAATCCGGCTACGCGGAGTTGGCGTCCGAGCGCCGACACCTCCGGACCGGCAGGCAGGTCGCCGCACGTGACGTCGTTGACCATGCTCGCCGGACTGATGCCGCGGTTGGCCAGCGCGTCGATCAAAGCGTCGACTGTCGGTGCCCCCTCGATCCCCGCTTGCGATGGATACAGCCGGCACGACAGCGAGGGCTCGGCCAGCTCCACCCCGAACAGGTCGACCCCGTCGACGAGAATCGTGGGCGAACCGTTCATGCCCGCCGCTGCCGCCTGGGCCTCGGTCGCGATGACACGCTCGGACACCACCCCGCCCTCGGTTCTCGTGGCGGACAGGGCGACCCTCAACCGCGCCATCGCCTCCGCCCGGTGGGGGCAGTCCGGAACCGTCAGCACCTCGATGTCCATGCTCGCTACCCTAAAGGTTCCTCCACGCTGGAAGGTCAAGGGTGATGCGTATCGGAGAGCTCGCCGCCGTCAGCGGGGTAACAGCGAAGACGATCCGCTACTACGAAGACATCGGCGTCCTCGACCCGCCCGCCCGCACGCCATCGGGCTACCGCCAGTACACCCCGGAGGCCACCAACCGCCTCGCTTTCATCCGCTCGGCCCAAGCGGTGGGACTCAGCCTCGGCGAGATCCGTGGGATCGTGGCCCTCCGCGACCGCGGCACAACACCCTGCGGCCACGTGCTCGACCTGATCACCGCCCGCGCTGCCGACCTAGACCGTCGCATCAGCGAGCTCCGACGCCTCCGAGCCGAGCTCGGCCGGCTCGAAGACCGAGCCCAGCACCTTGACCCAGCCGACTGCGACCCCCAGCGGGTATGCCATCTCATCGGCCCCAACACCTGAGCCATAAGACACCAAATCGGGCTTCGGGGGTGGGTCGCTAGGGCCGCCATGGCGACGATTGGGCACGTGCTCGGCCCCGTCGAGAGATAGCGCGTAGCCCCGGCAACGTGCAGCGACACGCCGCCGCCGTATCTCGTCGCGTGTCTGCGACTCGCTCAAGAAACGTCTTCTCTTTTGGTCATCGGATCGGGGAGGTCGGGCGTCAGTACTTGCGTCGCACCGCAGGCGGCGGGAGAGCGGTAGGTAGGGCACCATGCGAGGGCTACGGGTATCAGTGGTGATGGCGACGACGCTCGCCGGAGTTCTGATGGCGTGCGGCCCGTAGGCGCGTTCCGGCCCCAGGCACTGAGGGGCGCCTGAGGCCGGGATCGGTCGGATCCGAGGGGAGCCGGGGATGCCCGCCACTCCCCGGCACGTCCCGTACCCCGGCTCCTCGGAACGGCTCAGCACTGGTCTGAGCCGTACAGATGGAGATCGCGTCGAGCCCGCCCTCTGTTACAGGTTTGCCGAATCCGCTTGGGGGAGCGGAGCAGGAACACGAGGGTGAAGATGGTCGCCGCTCGGCGAGCAGGCATCTGCTGGCCGCAGTCGACCCTCGTTGGTACACCGCAGCCGCCTCAGGGTGTTGCAGACTGGCGGCGCTCCGATGGGTAGCCCCCTCGATTGCCTCGTGAAACCACAGCACCGATGCGATGGCTCTTGCCGCCTAGGGCGCGGTTGCGCGCACTCCTGGGGCCGGACGCGGCCGGCGCCCGGCAGAGCCTCGTCGCGCTCGGGCTGAACTCGAGCACCAGCTTCGTGGCCGGGGCGTTCCTGGGGTCGATCACCGGGACCCTCGAGCGCTACCCGGGCCTGTTGGTGCTGGTCCCAGCGGCGATCGGGCTGCGCGGCAACATCTTCGGCTCCTTCGGCAACCGGCTGTCGACGTCGATCCATGCCGGCACGTTCAGGTGGTCACTGCGACGCGAGACCGTCCTGGGTCAGAACGTCGTGGCATCGATGTTGCTCACAATGGCGATCTCGCTCGCGCTGGCGGTCGTGGCGAAAGCCATCGCCGTCGGGCTCGGGATCGCCGACTCGATCGACCTGTTGTCGATGTCCACCGTGTCCATCATTGGTGGAGTGCTGGGGTCTGTGGTCGTGCTCGGCGCCGCGCTCGCACTTACCGGGGGGGCGGTTCGCTACGGCTGGGATCTCGACAACGTCACGGCCCCGCTCGTCTCGACCCTGGGCGACGTCTTGACGCTGCCGGCCCTGTTCCTGGCCACGCTGCTGCTGGGGATCCCGGTGGTCTCGCCCACGGTAGGTGCCGTCCTGGTGGTGGCGTCACTCCTCCTGCTCCTTGTGGGTTGGGAGTCCTCGAGCGAGGGCCTGCGCCGCATCGTCCGGGAATCCGTTCCCATCCTCGTGGTCGCCGGGTCCATCAGCGCGCTGGCCGGGGTCACGCTCGAGAAGTCGTTCGCCCGTTTCGAGGCCTTGCCGGCGCTGCTGGTGCTGGTCCCGGCACAGCTGTCGAGCTCGGGTGCGCTCGGCGGCATCCTCTCCGGTCGGCTCTCGTCGAAGCTGTTCCTGGGCTTGGTCGACCCCCAGACCGGGCCCGACCGCGAGGCGCGGCGTGACATCTCCCTCGTCTTCCTGCTCGCCGTGCCGGTGTACGTGTTCAACGGGTTCGGCGCCCACTGGGTCGCCGAGGCGCTGGGCGAGGCCAGCCCCGGACTGGGCCAGATGGTCGCCGCATCGCTCATTGCCGGGGGGCTGGCTCTGCTGTTCGTCGTGGCCGTGGCCTACTACGGCACCGTGGCCGCCTATCGCACCGGGGTCGACCCCGACACCTACGGCATCCCGCTGGTCAGCTCGTCGGTCGACTTCGTGGGCGCCTTCACCCTGATCATCGCCATCGCGCTGCTGGGGCTCGCCTGATCCGCCTATCGTCTGAGGTCGATACCCGCAATGGACGACATACCCCGAAATCTCCGGGCCATGCTCGCCGAGGTCAAAGACCTCTCGGAGCTCATGGTCGATCTCGCATACGCCGCCCTCTACTTCGGCGATCCGGACATGGCGGAAGAGGTGGGCGCCCTCGAGGAGCGCATGGAAGCGCTGGTGCACGACATGCGCTCGGTGTGCGTCATGGCCGCCCGCAACCCCCGCGAGGCCGACGCAATGGCATCGGTGTTGCAGGTGATCTCCGCCATCGAGCGCATCGCCAACGCCGCCGTCGACATCGCCCGGATCGTCACCCACCGGCTCGGCATCCCCCGCGAGCTCGTCGCCGACCTGTCCAACGCCGAGGAGGTGTCGCACCGCGTGCGGGTGCGCGACGGGTCGCACCTCGCCCGCCGCCCGCTGGCCGACCTCGAGCTGCCGGTCCAGACCGGCATGCGCATCGTCGCCATCCGGCGTGACCGGGAGTGGATCACCGACGTCGAGGGCGAGGAGATCATGCTCCCGGGCGATGTGCTGTTCCTCCGGGGGTCGCCCGCGGGCATCACCCGCCTCAGGGAGCTCGCCGCCGCCCCGCTGTGGGAGCCGCCGACACCGCCGGAGGACGGCACGCTCACCGACCTCGACCGGGCCATCGACGTGCTGGTGGAGATGAAGAACGTCTCCGAGACGGCCGTCGGCCTGGCGTACTCGGCGCTCGTTCTGCGCGACCTGGGGCTGGCCGCCGAGGTGCGCCACCTGGAGGACCGCCTCGACGAGATGAAGGACCGCCTGGAGCTGTGGGTGCTGCGCGCCAGCTCGGGCGACATCGACCCGTCACCGCTGCGCGGCCTGCTCCATCTGTCCCAGGCCGCCGAGGACCTCGGCGACTCGGCCCAGCAGATGGTCTGGCTGATCGAGAAGCACGAGGAGGTGCATCCGATCATCAAGATCGCGCTGGGGGAGAGCGACGAAGTGGTGGTACGGGTCCCCGTGGGCCCGAGCTCGCCCGCCGACGGCGCGACCCTCCACGAGCTCCAGCTCGACGTGGATCCCGGGTTCCACGTGCTCGCGGTGCGCCGGGGCGGCCGCTACATCTACTCGCCCCGCGGTCATGTCGAGCTGCACGCCGGCGACGAGCTGCTCGCCAGCGGGCCCGACGAGGGCCACCCCCTGCTCGCCGCCCGCCTGGGCTGGCGCCTCGAGGAGGACGAGGACACGGGCCAGGAGCGGCTCGAACCGCTGGCGGGAGTCGGCTGAACGTCCGAACGTTGGAAGGGGTCAGGCGGGCGGGGGCGAGACCGGTGGCTCCGCTGACGGCGGACGGGGGGCGCGGGCGGTGGGATCGGTCCCGGCCTCGGGAACCGGCGGGGGCTCGGCGCCGTCGTTGCTCGTGCCGTTGCTGCTGTTGCCGCCGAGCAGGTCGGCCACGGCGGTAAGCGACCCGGCGATGCCGGCCAGCTCCGTGGGCACCACGATCTTGGTGGCCCGTCCGTCGGCCATGGCGCGGAGCGCCTCGAGGTACTTGATGGTGAGCAGCGGGGTGTCGGGGGCGCCCTCGTGGATCGCGCCGTAGACGGACAGGATGGCACCCGCCTCGCCCTCGGCGACGGTCTCCTGGCGGAACTTCTCGGCCTCCGCCACCCGCTGGATGGCCTCGGCCTCGCCCTCCGCCCGCAGGATGCGTTGCTGCTTGTCACCCTCGGCCCGCAACACCACCGCCTGCCTGTCGCCTTCGGCACGGGTGATGGCCGCCTGGCGTTCGCCCTCGGCGGACGTCACCACGGCCCGCCGGGTGCGCTCCGCCTTCATCTGCTCGTGCATCGCGTGCATGACGTCGGCCGGCGGCTCGATCCGTTGGATCTCGACACGGGCCACCCGGACGCCCCACTTGTCGGTGGCGTCGTCGAGGATCTCCCGCAGCTCGGTGTTGATCTTCTCGCGCGATGTCAGCGCCTCGTCGAGCTGCATGTCGCCGATCAGGTTGCGCAGGTTGGTCTGCGCCAGCTTGGTCACGGCCAGCATGAAGTTGGCGACGTTGTAGACCAGACGCTGGGGCTCGGTCGGCTCGTAGTAGATGACGGCGTCGACCGAAACCACCACGTTGTCCTCGGTGATGACTTCCTGGGGCGGCACGTCGACGACCTGCTCCCGCATGTCCACCGGCCGCAGCGTCTGGTAGATGGGCGCGATGAGGTGGAAGCCGGGGTCGACCGTCTCCTTGTACTTGCCGAGCTGCTCGACCAAGCCCTTCTGGTAGGGCCGGACGATGCGCACCCCCGCCGCCACGTAGACGATGACGATGACCGCTAAGACGATGAGCAGGACGGTTGCGGCGGTCATGGCGACACCTCCTTTGTCCCGTTCCTCATTGCTCGAGCTCGTCGGGGGCCGACGTCGAAAGCTGGTCGACGGCGGCCACGATCACCCGCGTTCCCTGCACGTCGGCGACCCGGACGGCGGTGCCCGTGGGAATCGCCGACCCATCGGTCGATTGGGCCCGCCACTCCTCCCGGTCGACTCGCACGAGCCCGACGTCCCCGCCCGCGGGGATGTCACGGAGCACGACTGCCGCGTGACCGAGCAGGCGCCGCGACCCGATGCCCGTGTCGTCCACCGACCGGTTGAGGCGGTGCGCCAGCGGGCGCAGGGCCGCCAGGACCGCCAGCGACACGCCCACGAAGACCAGCCACTGGATGACGACGTCGACGTCGAGGAACGCCAGCACCGTGGCGACGAAGGCACCGATGGCAAAGGGCAGCATGAAGAACGACCCGGGGCTCGTCAGCTCGCCGATGGCGAACACGGCGGTGGCGATGATCCAGACCCAGCGCCAGTCCTCGGGGCTGTCCATGGTTGCCTCTTGCGCTCGGCGTAGCCGGAACCGGGGAACTGATGTCCCCCACACTTGGGAAATCTATCCCGCCCCTGCATCCGAGGTGTGCTGCGGCGCGCAGTCGGTTTGGGCGCGTTTCGGCGACGGTAGCGTGACCGGCCATGAGCGAGCGTTCCGATTCCGAGCTCTGCCTGCTCACGGTTCACGCGCATCCCGACGACGAGGCGTCGAAGGGGGCCGGCACCGTCGCCCGGTATCACGCCGAGGGTGTGCGCACGGTGCTGGTGACGTGTACCGGCGGCGAGGCCGGCGACATCCTCAATCCGGCGATGGACCGGCCCGAGGTGACGGCCGACCTGCCGGCCGTCCGGCGCCGCGAGTTGGCCCGAGCGGCCGAGATCATCGGCTACGACGAGGTGGTCATGCTCGGCTACCGCGACTCGGGCATGCCCGACACCGATCCGAACAAGCATCCCGACGCGTTTGCCAACGCGCCGCTCGACGAGGCCGTCGGGCGGTTGGTCGCCGTCATCCGCAGGGAGCGGCCACAGGTGATCGTCACCTACCCCGAGGACCAGAGCGGCTATCCGCATCCCGATCACCTGCGGGTCCACGACATCTCGGTGCCGGCGTTCGAGCGTGCCGGTGACCCCGACGCGCATCCCGACGCCGGCGAGCCCTGGCAGCCGCTGAAGCTCTACTACTCGGTGTGGTCGCGCCGTCGCATCGAGGCCATGCACCGGCGCTTCGTCGAGCTCGGGCTCGAATCGCCCTTCCCTCCCGAGTGGCTCGAGCGGGAGTCCCAGGACGACCGCATCACCACGACGATCGACCTCGCCGGCTTCAACGAGGTGCGGCTCGACGCGCTGCTGGCGCACGAGACCCAGGTCGACCCGGCATCCCCGTTCTGGTTCGGCCTGCCGCGGGGCGAGCAGGCGGCGATCCACCCGTTCGACGACTACATCCTCGCCCGCAGCCTGGTCGACACGGACAGGCCGGAATCCGACCTGTTCGCCGGCATCCGCAGCCGGGTAGGCCGGCAGGCGTAGGCGAGCCTCGGAGCCAGCGGGTAGGTCGTGGGAGGCGTCGCCTTTCTGGGGGCCGAATGGCTGGGGCTGGCGCGCGAGCTGTTCGGCGACGTGGCGCCCTGTCCGGGGGCAACGGCACAGGTCCAGCGCGTGGTCACGGGCGCACCAGACGGCGACATGGTGTTCACGCTCGCGTTCGAGGACGGGCGGCTGGTGGATGCGACCCCCGCCGACGGCGACCAACCGGATCCCGACGCCGAGCTCACGGTCACCACGACGTACGCCGACACGCTGGCGTTGGCATCCGGAGACCTCGACCTCAGCGTCGCCGTCATGCAGGGACGGGCCAAGGTGGCCGGCTCCATGAGCGCGCTCCTCGCGATCCTTCCGGTCACGCGTAGCCGCGACTTCCGGGCCGCCCGGGCCGCCCTGCACGAGCGCACCGCCGCGCCCTGATGACGCCCTCCGACTAGCCGGTCCGCTGGAGGTCGCGCAGCTCGCGGTAGCCGATGAGGCTGGCGCCGGCCCGTTCGAGCATGGTGCGCAGGCTGCGGTCGGTGACCACCAGGTCGTGGTCGTCGACCCGGGCCGCCCAATCGGTGGTCAGCGCCCGCAGCTCGGGAGAATCCACGGCCGGATGCACGTAGACCTCGGTCACCCCCGGTTGGAGATCGTGCACGGTGCGCTCGATGTCGCGGCGGCTGCCGACCCCGCCATGGACGTAGACGAAGTGGTCCGGGAACACCGCGCCCTCCTCCTCGGCGAGCTTCCGGAACGGGAAGCCGATCGTGCGCTCGGTGGAGGCGCCCGACAGCCGGATGGGCAGGCCGAACTCGAGGGCCAGGTCGAGGTAGATGTCGAAGAACTCGGCCCTGAGTTGGAGGGTGCCCATGTGGCTGTCCAGGTGGCTCACGTCGAACCCCCAGAGGATCGCCCGTTCGACCTGGGCCCGCAGCTCCCGCCGGGCCTCGTCGAGGTCGGCGTGATCCCAGACATCGCGCAGGGTGCGGGGGAAGCCACCGTCGCCGTCGAGCAACGAGGGGGCGTGGGTGATGGGCCCCCAGCGGTAGAGGTCGTGCTCGGCGTTGAGCGTGAGGTGCACGCCCACGTCCTCGCCCCGGTAGCGCGCCGCGGCATCCCGCGCCCACGGGCACGGCACCATCAACGAGGCGCTGGTGGCGACGCCGTCGCGCAGCGCCTCGTAGACACCCACGTTGGCCGCGTGGCACGAACCCAGGTCGTCACAGTTGATGATCAGCACCCGGTCGTCGGGGCCGTAGCTGAGCCGTTCGGCGAGCGTGGCCATCGGACCGAGGCTATCGCCGGTCCCGGCCGAGCCTCAGAACATGCGCGGATAGGTACGTCATCTCGGCGCACCGTTGTCAGCGTTGCCTGGAGGCCGGGCTATGAGGCCTGGGCTCACGCTGCAAATCCCGTGCTGTTCGGTGCCCACGTGCAGGCCATCCGCTCGGCCTCTCAGCCGACCGGCACGTCCGCGCTGCCGCATGCCGTCCAGAGGCCCGCGCCGGCGACGCGGGCCTCGCGGGCGGCCCGCTCGAAATCCGCACGGTGCGCGACATTGGGCGGGTAGGCGAGCGGCTCCGCGAAGCCGCCGGCCACCTGGGCGAGGTTCAGGAACAGGCCGTCGCGGACGCGGTAGGCGTACGCGAGCAGGCGGTCGTACTGGTCGCGCGCCTCGACGTCGCGCTCCAGCCGAAGCGCCGTGCCGGGTGGCGCCAGGTCGGCGAGGTGGCGCGACGCCTCGGCCCCGAAGCACTCGTCGGGACGGTCGGGGGCGACGGACTCGGGCGTGTCGATCCCGATGAGTCGCACGTGCTCGTCGCCCCCGTCGCCGCCGGCGAGGTCGATCACCAGCGTGTCGCCGTCGATCACCTCCACGACCGTCGCCGCGCCCGGGGTGCCCTGGGTGCTGGAGCGGCGCGGGAACGGCGGGAACGTCACGGCCGCGGCTACCACGGCGGCGCCGGCGGCGGCCATCAACAGCGCCGGTGCGGCGGGGCGAGGGGTTGCACGAGTGGACAATGGGGCTCCCGCGGTCGACGGCGTCGGTTGGTGGCGGCCGACGGCCGCGATCCGGGAGGTCCCGTGCGAAGAGCTGGGGCGGAACCGGTGGGTTCGGTCGGGGGTGGGGACCGGGCTAGGAGCGCTCGATGATCGTGCCTGTGCCCAGGCCGCCGCCGCAGCACATCGTGATGAGCGCCGTGGATCCGTCGGTGCGCTCGAGCTCGTGGACCGCCTTCGTCATGAGGAACGCCCCGGTGGCACCCAGCGGGTGCCCGAGCGCGATGGCACCCCCGTTGGGGTTGGTGCGGTCGAGGTCGGCACCCAGCTCGCGCTGCCACGCCAGCACCACGGAGGCGAAGGCCTCGTTGATCTCGACCACGTCGATGTCGGCGAGCGCCATGCCGGTGCGGGCCAGCAATCGCTGCGTGGCGTCGATCGGCCCCGTGAGCATGAGGATCGGATCCACCCCGACCAGGCACGTGTCGACGATCCGGGCCCGTGCCCGCAACCCCAGCTCGGCTGCCTTGTCTGCGGTCATCATGAGGAGCGCGGCGGCACCGTCGCTGATCTGGGACGAGCTACCCGCCGTGTGGACCCCGTCGGGTCGAGCCACCGGCTTGAGCGCGGCCAAGGCCTCGAGGCTGGTGTCGCGCAGGCCCTCGTCGCGGGCGACATGGTGGGTGGTGCCCGTCGGCTTGCCCTCGTCGTCGACATCGGGAGCGTCGACCGCGACCACCTGGGTGTCGAATCGGCCCTCGGCCCAGGCCCGGGCGGCTCGTTGCTGGGAAAGCAGGCCGAACTCGTCGGTGTCGGTGCGCGTGATGCCCCACTTGTCGGCGATGCGCTCGGCGCCCTCGAACTGTGACGTGAACTCATAGCGCGGGAAATACGTCTTGGGGATCGGCACGCCCAGGCCGAGCCGCTTGGACGAGTTCGACCCGATGGGCACCCGGGACATCAGCTCGACCCCACACGCGATGGCGACGTCGACGACACCCGATGCCACCAGGCTGGTGGCCACGTTGGTCGCCTGCTGGGAGGACCCGCACTGGCTGTCGACGGTGCTGGCGGCGGTGCCGAGCGGCAGGCCGGCGCTCAGCCACGCCGTACGCGTGACGTTGAAGGACTGCTCGCCGACCTGGCTCACGCATCCACCCACCACCTGCTCGACCTCCGCAGGATCGATGCCGGAGCGAGCAACCAGCTCGGTCAGGGCGGTGCCCAGGAGGTCGGCCGGGTGCACGGTGGACAGTCCGCCGTTACGGCGCCCGACGGGCGCGCGCACGGCCTCGACGATCACGACGTCAGCCATGGAGCTCACGCTACTGGACCGTCTCGACCGCCCCGAAGGGCGGTCTCAGGGTCACCAGTGACGATCGCGGCTGATCGCCTCGAGGATCAGCAACAACAGGACCGCGCCGACGAACGCAACGAACACCGAGCCGATGTCGAAGTCGTCCATCACGTCGGTGTCGCTGTCGGTCGCCAACTGGAACAGCGTGCCGCCGATGAGGCCGCCGAGGACGCCGACGACGATCGTCACCAGGCAGCCGCGCCGGCGCGCCCCGGTGGCCCACCGCGCCAGCGTGCCGGCGAGGAACCCCACGACGATCCACCCGAGGACGGTCATCGGCGCCGCACGCTATCCGCCAGCCGGTCACGCCGCCGGGCGATCTCGGGCCCCGGGTGCTGCGCCTCGTCGGCTCCCGGGCCCCCGCCGGGCCGAGACGTGGCCTCGCTGGCGTGCCCGTGTCAATGCGGCCCGCGCGTCCACCAGGCCCTTGCGGCCGATCCTCCGCGTCTCGTTGTCGAGCCGCCAGGCATGCGGCCGACGTGGGTGGGAGCTGCTGATCAGGGTGAGTTGGTTCGTCATGGCCCCAGTATCCAGAGGGGGTGTGACAATTTGGGCCTGTCCGCCCTGGAGGCGCCGTTGACCAGTTCGAACGTCACCATTCGCCCGCTCACTGCCGCCGACCTCGAGCGCTTCCTGGCGCTGGAGGGGCCGTCCTACGGCCCACCCGATCGCGACTTCCTGGCCACCGCCGCCGACAACCACTACCGCCCGCACTGGACGTGGGTGGCGGAGCGGGACGGCCGGGTCGTGGCTCGGGCGGCCTGGTGGGGTGCCCCCGATGACGAGCACCCGATAGCGCTCGACTGGTTCGATCTCGCCGGTGCACCCGACCGGGTCGCGGTCGGGGCGGCGCTGTTGCGGGCCGCCAGCGAACGGGTACGCACCGACGCCGGCGGCTTCCCCGAGTACCACCTGTTCCTGCCGTCCGACTGGCACGACCGGCCGGACGTCCGCCGCGCGGTCGACGAGCGGACCGATGCTGCCGGCCAGGCGGGCCTGCGGCCCTTCGTCGAGCGACTGCGGATCGAATGGGTGGCGGCGTCGGGCGCCCCGGCGACGGACGGCCGGCTGACGTTCGCTCCCGCGGTCGACGACGCCGAGTTGCTCGACGTGCTCGAGCGGATCAATGTCGGAACATTGGACGCGTACGCGCGCCGTGACATCGAGCGCCACGGTCCCGCCGCCGCGGCACGCGCACAGCTCGAGGACTTGGGCTGGATGCCGGCGCCCCGCGAGTGGTGGCGGCTGGCCCGCTCCGCCGACGGTGCGCTCGTGGGCGCGGTCATGCCCTCGCGCAACTACGAGGCGTTTGTCATCGCCTACATCGGTGTCGTCCCCGAGCAGCGCGGTCAGGGCCACGTTGGTCGGCTGCTCGCCGAAGCCACCGCGCTCCTCGTCAGTCAGGGGGCCGAGCGGATCGTGGCCGACACCGACACCGGCAACCGCCCGATGGCGGCGGCGTTCGAGCGCGCCGGCTACCGGGTGACGGCGCGCCGGATCGTGATGACCTGAGCGGAATGGCCCCTGGCGTCGGGGGATTCAGACGGGTGCCCCGGGGGCCACCAGCGGCCACGGCCGCTCGCGCTCGACCACGCGCGCCAGGTCCAGCAGCAGCGCATCGTCGTGGTGGCGGCCGATCAGTTGCATCCCGACCGGCAGGCCGGCCACCGTCCCCGCCGGAACCGAGATGGCAGGGTTGCCGACGATGTTGGCCGGGATCGTCAGCAGTCCGTTGTTCTCCGGGCCCACCGACACGTTGCCGACCCGGGTGTTGATGCCGATCTCCGCGGGGAAGGCCACGTCGGGATTGGTGGCGCACACGACGACGTCGACCTCGTCGAACACGTCGGCCATGCGCTCGTTGGCCTCGGTGCGTTGCGCCTCCACCTTGGCGGCGATCTCCAGGTTGTACATCTGATCGGCCAGGTCGAGCCCGAAGGCCATCTCCAGCGTCAGGTCGTCCTTGCAGGCCGGCCAGAGGCCGGCGAGGGCCCGGCGCAGCTGGGACAGGTTGGACATGGCCCACTCGAACCCGAGCCCGGGCAGTCGTACGGGGATGTCCACGAGCCGCAGCGCGGCGTCGCGTGCCAGCGCCTCGCCCGCCTCCCGCACCACGGCGTCGACCTCGGGGCGGACCACCGCGTTGCCCAGGTCGGGCACGATCGCGATCCGCAGCCCGGCGAGCGGGTGCGTGCCCAGGTCGCGCTCCCAGCCGTCGATGCGGGGCAGGCTGTAGGGATCGCGGGCGTCATAGCCCGAGCAGACGTCGAACCAGCGGGCGACGTCGCGCACCGATCGGGCCACGCACCCGACCACGACCGTGAGGGGTGCGATCTCGGTGAGGGGACCGCGGGGGATGCGGCCGGCGGTGCCCTTCATCCCCACCAGGCCGCAGAAGCCGGCGGGGATGCGAATCGAGCCGCCGCCGTCGCTGCCGGTGGCGATGGACAGGAGGCCGCCGGCCACGGCGGCGGCCGATCCGCCGGACGAGCCTCCGGCCGTCCGCCCGGCCTGCCACGGGTTGTGGGTCACCCCGTGGAGCTTGGTGACGCTCACGTTGAGGCCGCCGAACTCGCTGGCGGTCGTCTGCCCGACCTTGACGACCCCGGCGCCTTCCAGGCGGCGCACCATCGTGGTGGTGTGGTCGGCCACGCGATCGGCGAACACCAGGCTCCCTTCGGCCTGGGGCCAGCCCTCGACCGGTTCCAGTTCCTTGACGCCGATGGGCACGCCGCCGAGCGGCTGCGAGACCTCGGCTTGGGCGGCGGCCGCCCGGGCACCCTCCGCGTCGATATGGCACAGCGCGTGGAGCGTGCTGCGCTCGATCGCGCTGAGGACCAGCTCGACCTCCTCCTCGGGGGTGCGCTCACCGGACCGAAAGGCGTCGACCAGGGAGCAGGCATCTCCCTGCCAGGGGGTGTCTGTCATGGCCTGGCAGTCTGGCACCTACAGTCGCTCGGATGGACGCCCGCAAGTGGCTCGGACTCGAACCGACGCACAACCCCATGCGCTGGGTCCTGCCGGTCACCCCTGGCATCTCCACCGGGGCCCCGTTCCTGTTCGGCGGATGCGCGCTCGGGGCCGCCATCGCGGCCATGGAACACACCGGCCAGCGCCCGGTGATCTGGGCGACCGCGCAGTACCTGTCCTACGCCCGGCCACCGTCGATCCTCGACATCGACGTGACCCTGGCGGCGACCGGCAAGCACGTCACCCAGGCCCGCGTCGTGGGCCACGTGGCCGACACCGAGATCCTCACGGTCAACGCCGCGCTGGGCATGCGTGGCGACCTGGCAGAGGCCGTCTGGGTGACCAGGCCCGACGTGCCCAGCCCCGACGGCTGCCCGGTCCGTCCGCCGCGGCTGTCGACTGGCGAGTCGATCCACGATCGGATCGACGTCCGGCTGGCCCGCGCCCGCTCGTGGGAGGACATCGAGGGCCATCCGACACCGGACGGGCGGTCCTCGGTGTGGGCGCGCATGCCCGACCTGTTGGACCTGTCGTCGGGTGCCAGCCTGGCGATCCTCGGCGACTACGTGCCCTTCGGCATCAGCCAGGCGCTCGGGCTCGCCGGCGGCGGGAACAGCAGCCTCGACAACACGCTGCGGGTGTACCGACTGGTGCCGACGGAGTGGGTGCTGCTCGACATCCGCATCGATGCCGTCGCCCACGGGTTCGGGCACGGCGTCGTCCACATCTGGGCCGAGGACGGCACGCTGCTGGCGACGGCCAGCCAGTCGACGATCGTCCGGGTCGGCAGCGGTCGACGCATGTGACAGCATCCGGTCATGCAGCGCTACGGCATGACCATCCCCTTCGACGGCATCCCGCTGCACGAGCAACGCGACTGGATCGTTGAGCTGGCCGACCTCGGCTACACGGATGTCTGGTCGTCCGAGGCCAACGGGGCCGACGCCTTCACGCCGCTGGCGCTCGCCTCGGCGTGGGCGCCGTCACTGCGCCTGGGCACCGCCATCGTGCCGGCGTTCACGCGGGGACCGGGCTGCCTGGCGCAGAGCGTGGGCTCGCTGGCCCAGGCGGCACCCGGCCGGGTCGCCCTGGGGGTAGGCACGTCGTCCGACGTCATCGTCGAGGGCTGGAACGGCATCCCGTTCCAACGGCCCTACGAGCGCACCCGCGACATGGTGCGCTTCCTCCGCCAGGCCCTCACGGGCGAGAAGGTGACGGCCGAGTACGAGACGTTCTCGGTGCGGGGCTTCAGGCTGGGCGTGGTGCCGCCGGAGCCGGTGCCGATCCTGGTGGCCGCCCTGCGGCAGGGCATGCTGCGGCTGGCCGGCCGCGAGGGCGACGGCGCGATCGTCAACTGGTTGTCGGCCGACGACGTGGCCACGGTGGCCCCGATCGTGCGCCGCGCCGCGGAGGGGAAGGCGAGCACGCACGACGCGGACCCCGCCCCAGAGATCGCGGCCCGCATCTTCGTGGCCGCCAGTGACGACGCCGACACCGTGCGGGGCATGGGGCGCTTCGCGATCGCCGCCTACCTCAACGTGCCGGTGTACGCGGCGTTCCACGCGTGGCTGGGGCGTGGCGACCGGCTCGGAGACATGTGGCGGTTGTGGAAGGAAGGCGACCGCAAGGGCGCATTGGCCGCCATCCCCGACGAGGTCGTGGACGACCTGATCGTGTGGGGCAGGCCCGAGCAATGCCGGGAACACATCCAGCGCTATGTCGACAACGGCGTGTCGACGCCCGCGCTGGCCCTGCTGCCCTTCGGTTACGACCAGCGGCAGGCGATCCGCGACCTCGCCCCTCGCTGACCCCGGACGCGCCTCCGGGGAATCCCCGATGCCCTGCCGGGCGTTGCGGCCGTACGGTGGCGACCATGCATGCGCTTCGGCGGAGTTCCGCATGCCGTGAACGGCGATGATCGACCTCAACGCCCTGGCGGATCTTGGCCTCCTGGCCTACCTCCTGATCTTCGGGTTCGTCGCGCTCGACGTCGTCGTCCCGGTACTGCCCAGCGAGGCGACGGTGATCCTGGCCGGCGTGCTGGCGTGGCAGGGACGGCTCAGCATCGTGGCCGTCGGCCTCGCGGCGGCGGCCGGGGCCATCGTCGGCGACCACCTCTCCTACGGGCTCGGGCGCTGGACGGGCAAGGGCGGCTTCCGGCGTTCCGGCGGCAAGGTCGCCCGGCTCCAGGCCTGGGCGGCGCAACAGCTCCACCTCCGCGGGCCGACCATCCTCCTGGTGGCCCGATTCGTGCCCGGCGGGCGTACCGCCAGCACCTTCATGAGCGGCCGCCTGCAGTTCCCGCTTGCACGCTTCAGCGCCATCACCTGCTTCGCCGCGCCCCTGTGGGCCGCGTTCGGCGCCTCCCTCGGCTACCTCGGTGGCACGACGTTCCACGACCACACGCTTCTGGCCACGGGGCTCGGGGTCGCCGTGGGGGTGACGCTCGCGGCCCTGACCGAGCTCGCCCTCCGCCATTCCGGCATCTTCGAGAAGCCGGCCGGCGAAGTCGTCGCCCCGGACGAGGACCTGGCGGCTTGAGCGCGGGCCGGTCAGGCCCCGGCCATCGAGCGGATCAGGGCGTGCTCGACGAGGGTGACCAGCACGGGCACGACCGAGCGCCCGTCGCGCGCGTCGCAGGCAACCAGCGGAACGTCCGCGGCGAGTGCCAACGCGTCTCGGACGGAGTCCAGCGGATGACGCGGCGCGTCGTCGAACAGGTTGACGGCGACGACGAACGGCACCCGCCGATCCTCGAAGAAGTCGATCGCGGCGAACCCATCGGCGATGCGGCGGGTGTCGATCAGGACGATGGCGCCGGCCGCTCCGCGGGCGATGTCGTCCCACATGAACCAGAACCGATCCTGGCCGGGGGTGCCGAACACGTAGAGGACCATGCCCTCGTCGATCGTCCGGCGGCCGAAGTCGAGCGCCACGGTGGTGGTGGACTTGCCCCGGACCGCCGACAGGTCGTCGATGCCCACCGACAGGTCGGTCATCGCCGCCTCGGTGCTCAGCGCTGCTATCTCGGAGGCCGCCCCCACGAACGTGGTCTTTCCGGCGCCGAAGCCGCCGGCGATCACGATCTTCACCGGGATCGGTGCGTCGACGGCGGGGCCGCCGTACGCGCTCATGCCTGCGCCTTGAGGCCGTGGAGGAGCCGCTCGAGGATCTCCCGATGCGGTCGTCCATTGTCGGAGACGCTGGGCCGGTGCATGGCGATGTAGCCGCCGGAGTGCAGGTCGGATACCAACACCGCCGCCACCCCCAGCGGCACGCCGAGGTGGGCGGCAATCTCGGCCACCGACACAGGGCCGCCGCACAGGTCCACGATCTGGCCCTGTTCGAAGCGCAGCTGTGGCCGCGCCGCCCGACCGTCGCTGGTGGCGACGATCATCGTCTCCCACGGGAGGTCGCGCCCGTCCGGTTGGGTGCGGCCCTGGGTCAGGGCGTAGAACGGCACCAGCCGGGGGTCGTCGGGAAACGCGTTCATCGCGGCGGCATGACCTGGCCGTCGGCCCGCATGGCGGGCGTCAGCACCTGCCCGATGCGGGTGACCAGCAGGCTCATCTCGTAGCCGATGAGGCCGATGTCGCACTCCGTGCCACACATCAGGGCCAGGGCGGAGCCGTCGCCGATGGTGGTGACGAACAGGTAGCCGCGGGTCAGTTCGACGATCACCTGCTGGACCGCTCCGGCCTCGAGGCACCGCGCGGCGCCCGCCGTCAGGCTGGCGAGCCCCGACGTGACCGCCGCCAGCTGGTCGGCCGTGTCGCGGGCGATCCGGTGGGAGTGGGCGAGGACCAGGCCGTCGGTGGTCACGACGAGCGCGCTGCTCACGCCGGGTATGCGGTCGACGAAGCTGTTGATCAGCCAGTCGAGCTCCCCACCGTCGTGAGAGTTGCTCACGGATCGTCGTCTCCGGGATGGGTCTCGATGTCGACCGGAGGCGAGGCCGCGGCTGCGGCCCGCCCGGCCCGCTGGTTGGCCTGGAAGCGCGACAGCATCGAGCCGGCCTGCGCGCCGGGTCGCCAGTCGGCGGGCGTCGTGCCACCGACGGCGGTCGGGGCTCCGCCGTCGCCGGTGGGCGTCTTGCGGAGGGAGGGGGCCAGGCTGGCGCCGGGCACGCGCCGGACCAGGCCGTCGGCGGTCACCGGCGACGGGGTCGTGGTGAGCGGCGCCGGATCGGGCGCCTCGTATGGCGGGGCTGGCTGTGGTGCGGGTGCCTCGTACGGCGAGGCCGGCGCCACGAACGGCGGGGCGGGCTCTGCGGCGGGCGCCTCGTACGACGGTGCTGGTGCGTCGTATGGCGGTGCCATGTACGACGGTGCCGGTCCGTCGAACGGCGGCGCCGGTGCCACGTATGGCGGTGCCGGTGCGTCGTATGGCGGTGCCGGCGCCATGTACGGCGGTGCCGGCACCTCGTACGGCGGTGCCGGTGCGTCGTATGGCGGTGCCGGTGCTATGTACGACGGTGCCGGTGCGTCGAACGGCGGGTTCGGTGCGTCGAACGGCGGGTTCGGCGTCGCGAATGGCGGCGCAAACGGTGGCGCGACGGCCGAGGCGGCCGGCTCGGCGACGGCGACCGCCGTCTGGGGCGCGAGGGACGCGCGGGCCAGGTTGTGGTGCTGGACGCCCCAGGGGCCGCCGTCGTATGCCCCGGCTCCGCTGAGAGCGGACGCGGCGAAGGCCGGCGACGCCACCTCGGAAGCCGGCAACCTGCGTTCGCTGACGACGTCGGGTGGGAGTGTGACCAGGGCGGTGACCCCACCGCCCGGCGTGTGCGCCAGGCTCACGCGGAGCCCGAGGCGAATCGCCAGACGACCCACGACGTGGAAGCCCAACGTCGAGCGACGGGGATCGATGTCGGGTGGGTCGGCGAGCAGCTCGTTGGCCGCTTGCATGTGCTCGTCGGACAGGCCGATGCCGGTGTCCTCGATGCTGAGCAGGAACGTGCGCCCCTCGCCCGGCACCAGGTGGGTCCGCACGCGGACCCCCGAGGTCGGCGGCGAGAACATGGTCGCGTTCTCGATCAGCTCGGCCAGCAGGTGGGACAAGTCGGCCACCACGCGGCCCGACACCTCGAGGTAGTCGCTCACGAGCACCTCGACCCGCGGATAGTCCTCGACCTCCGCAGCGGCGGCGCGCACGACCTCGGACAGGGGGACCGGTCGTCCCCACAGGCGCGGCGGCTCGTCGCCCGACAGCACCAGCAGCGACTCGGCGTTGCGACGGATGCGGGTGGCGAGGTGGTCGAGCTGGAACAGGTCGGACAGCGCCTCGGGCTTGTTCTCGTGCTGCTCGAGCTCGGAGATGAGCGCCAGTTGCCGATCGAGCAGCGACTGGTTGCGCCGGGCGAGGTTGACGAACAGGTCGGATATCGACTGACGCTGTGCCGCTTGGGCCTGGACCGCCGCCAGCTCCGATTCCGCCAGGTCGGACGCCAGCCGGGCGCTGCGGTGCTGCTCGATCTCGGTGTTCTTCCAGAAGATCGTCACACCGATGCAGGCGGCCAGCACCGACACGCCGTGGATGCCCGCCCAGAGCCACGGCTTGTTCTGCGCTGCGTAGTGGTTGTAGACGCCGCTGGGGTCGATGACGCCGCCCACCCCGTGGGAAACCACCGTGAAGAGCGTGTTCCACAGGAGCGGCACCCAGTCCTGGTAGAGGACGATGAGGCCGATGAGGATGAAGAAGTGGAAGTGGGCCTCGATCGAGCCCTCGGAGAGGTGGACCAGCAAGTACGAGCAGAAAATGAGCCCGAAGGTGATGAAGAAGCCCGCCAGCCGCCGGTTGCGCGCCAGCCGGGCGAACAGGAGGGCGGCGGCCGGTGGTGTGACCTCCAGCACCATGTGGCTGACCTGGTAGCCCTGCCAAAGCCCGAACGCGAAGAGTGCCGGTATATGCAGCGCCAGCACCCAGCACAGCAGCAGGTGGCGCCGCTGGAACGTCTCGTCGTCCAGCGTGTTGCCACGGGGGAGGTAGTCGAGCATCGTGCGAAATGCTCGGCGCAACGGCCCCCGCCGGCGGCCGTTCTCGGTCGGCGACGACCTGAGATGCATGGGCGTGCCCCCGGCGTCGCGGCCGTCATCGCGAACGTCGGAGTGGTTGGTACCGGAAGCACGAGAACCGTTGGTGTGACCGCTAGCTCGTGCGGGACCAGCCGGATCGCCCCAGACCCGATCCTTCATAGGGTCTCCATTGTTAACACAACAGGTGGGCGGACCCTCCACCCGTAGGCACGTTCCGCGGTCCCAGCGGGTTTCACGGTGGGCATTCACGCGCATGCGTTCCCCTGCGTGTGGTGGCCTCGCTGCGGACCGTGGTGACCCACGCGCGCCGTCACCAACGTTGCCGACACCGCAATCGGCGCGGCGCGTGGTCGTAGTGTCGGGCCCATGGGCCACGGCGCACTCGAGGTGACGGACAAGCTCTGGAGCGGCGAGATCTCGGTAGAGCAGGTGCACCCGGTGGCCGTCAACAGCGACCTCGACGAGGTCGCGCCCGGCCTCGCCTTCATCACGGCCTTCGGCAACGTAACGGGTGTGGTCGCCGATGGGTCCCTGGTGTTGGTGGACACCGGGAGCCAGTTCCTGGCCCGAGCGAACTTCGACAAGATGCGGGCCTGGACCGACCTGCCGCTGGCGGCGGCGCTCTACACGCACGGGCACATCGATCACGTCTTCGGCCTCGGGCCCTACGAGGACGAGGCGGCCGCCGCCGGTCGGGCGGGGCCGCGCGTGGTGGCCCACGAGTTGGTGTCGGCTCGATTCGACCGCTATCGCCTGACGGCCGGCTACAACGCGGTTATCAACGCTCGGCAGTTCAAGATCCCGGGCCTGCAGTGGCCCACGGAGTACCGCTATCCGGACGAGACCTACGTCCAGCGGCACGACGTCGAGGTGGGGGGCGAGCGCTTCGAGTTGCACCATGGCCGGGGCGAGACCGATGACCACACGTGGATCTGGATCCCCGACCGGCGCGTTGTGTGCACCGGCGACCTGTTCATCTGGGCGTCGCCCAACTGCGGGAACCCCCAGAAGGTGCAGCGCTACCCGCGGGACTGGGCGATCGCGTTGCGGGAGATGGTGGCGCTCGAGCCGGAGCTGCTCCTGCCGGGCCACGGCTGGCCCATCGCCGGTGCGGACCGGGTGCGACGTGCGCTGACGGAGACGGCGGACCTGCTGGACAGCCTGGTGGATCAGGTGCTCGAGCTCATGAACGCCGGCGCCCGCCTCGACGACATCGTGCACACGGTGCGAGCACCGTCCGACCTCCTCGACCGGCCCTACCTGCGGCCCGTCTACGACGAGCCGGAGTTCGTGGTGCGGACCGTGTGGCGCCTCTACGGCGGCTGGTACGACGGCAATCCAGCACACCTCAAGCCCGCCCCCGAGGGCGAGCTGGCCGGGGAGCTGGCGGCGCTCGCCGGCGGGGCAACGCGGCTGGCCGACCGCGCGGCGGAGCTGGCGGCGGCAGGGGACCTGCGCCTGGCCGGGCACCTGGCCGAGCTGGCCGCGCAGGCGGCGCCCGCCGACGCGGGCGTCCACCGGGTGCGGGCCGAGGTCTTCAGCGCCCGATCGGCGGAGGAGCTGTCGACGATGTCGAAGGGCGTGTTCTCCTGGGCCGCCGACGAGTCCCAGGCCCGCCTCGCCGAGATGGGCGACTGATCCAGATCAGCCGACCCCGGCGCCCGCCGCGCGCAGGTGGCCCTCCAACTGGCTCAGCGAGGTGCGGGCGTTGAGCCCGCTGGTCGACGGCATGACGTACACGGGCACACCGCCGAGGTGCCGTGCCTGTCGACCCGGCTGCGCCCGTCGGTCCACCGCCGCTCGCCAGCCGGCCAACCCCACGAAGCAGACGCCGCCCGGGCGAAGCCAGTGCACCAGCCGCTCGACGCGCGCCAGCCCGCTCCGGTACTCCGCGGTCGTCAGCTCGTCGGCGGCGACCGTGGCCCGCTTGACCAGGTCGGTCATGCCGACGCCGTGATGGCGGAGGGCGTGGTCGGGATCGCGGCCGACCGTCACCAGGCCGGCCGCCAGCGCCGCCGGCCAGAAGCGGTTGCCGGGTCGGGCAAAGGGCACACCGGCGTCGGCGGCGTAGAGGCTCGGGTTGAGCCCGCAGATCAGCAGGCGCATGGCGGGTCCGACCGTGTCGGGGAGGCTCCGTGCCCGCCGCACCCGGGCCACCAGCCGGCGCTCCGCCGAGACGTGGCGGGCGGCCGCCGGCTCGACTCCGTCGGGCTCGAAGCCGGCGCCGACGAGCACATCGCGCAGCCGGTCGTCATCCAGCCCGGACGGATCGAGCCTGTCGCCGGCGCAGACTGCGACCTGCAACACGCCTTCGATCGGTAGGGCCCGGTGGAGCTCCGCGAGCGCCAGGGGCAGCCGCTCGGGCGCGACGTCCCGGAGGCACCGCTCGCTGGTTTCGCCCGCGGCCACAAGCTCAGTGGCGGCCCCGGGGCCTGCCGGCGTCGGGCTTGGTGTAGTCGCACACGCCGTCGGGGAAGATCTGCTCGAGGCGGGCCTTCTCGGTGGCGGTCGGCTGCCAGTCCCCGTACAGGCCGTTGCGGATCGCGCGGTCGACCGACTGCAGCTGGCACTTCCACACGCCACCCTCGTAGGGCCCGCCCGCCTGGCGGCGCGACGACGAGTAGACCGGGAAGTGCTGGGTGCAGGCGCCGTCCGGGCGATCGTCGAGCACGCCGTCCCAGACGTTCCGGCCCGAGGCGATGGGGTTGCCGTTGGTGTCGAAGCAGGAGTCGACGGCCCGCGCCGGCTTGTTGCGGGCCACGCTGCGCTCGGGGTGGGCGGCGATGTTCGCCATCCACTCGTCGATCACCTCGAAAGCCATCGCCGTCTGGTCGAATGCCCGGGCCGGGCGGGCATCGGTGAACCAGATGACCTGGTTGGACGCATCGCCGTCGGCGTTGAGCATCCGCTGGCGGGTGGCGAAGGACTGGTGCGAGTGGTGCATGTCCAGCTCGTCCTCGAGGTAGTGCCGCCAGTCGATGATGGGGATGTCGATGTCGCCCTGGAACTCCATGCCCGACGTGTAGGCGGCCCGCATGGCATCGGGGTCGCCCTCGCGCCGGGGGGCGGGCGTGGCGCCGCCGTCGGGGCTGAGGTTCATGTTGCGTGAGCTCCAGGGGTCGAAGTTCTGGGGGCTGAACGCACCCTGGAACGGGAAGCCCTCGGGCGCCATCTCAGCGGTGTTCTTCCAGCTGCCGACCTGCGCGTTGAGGTCGAGGAAGTCGGCCGGCGTGATCACGCCGTCGACCAGCGCCCGCAGGCCGTACTGCACGCCGACGTTGTCCCACGGCACCCGTGCGAACCCGTCGGCGCCCCGCCCGTAGATGTTCACGGTGTCGCCCCAGTGGGTCCATTCGACACCGGCGGTACCCTGCGCCAGCTTGTCGATGTCGTTGACGTTGGTGAACGTCGGATTGAGCGTCAACGGGGTGAGCCCGAACCAGCTGGCCCGGCACTCCGTGAGCGCGGGCGCCGGCGAGGCAGGGTCGCGGTCCATGACCTGATAGCCGAGGAGCCCGTACAACCCGTAGAGGCCGTTCCACTGGTCGATCTCGCCCTGGGAGAGGTTCTTCGGGAAGTTGGTGGCGTTGAGGCCGATGATCGCCTGGCGCACCTCCGGGTCCTTCCAGCGCGGGCTGGCGCGCCCGCTGACGTCGAAGTAGTGCTCCAGCAGCTCGCAGTCGCCGACGTGGATCGTCTGGGTGACCATGTCGGAGTACGAGTACTGGGGGATGGCGGCGTCGATCAGCCCCGGGTGGTTCTGGGCATAGACGTACTGCTGGATGGCCCCGCCCGAGCCGCCCACGGCCACCGTGTAGTCCGGCACGCCGTGCGTCTCGACCGTGTGCTCCTTCAGCATCAGCGCGGTCTCGCCCCCGACCTGCAGGTTGTAGTGCGTGCTGGTGCGGGTGCCGCTCGACCACATCACGCCGTAGCCCTTGCCGAGGAGGTCGGTGGGCAGCATTGACCCGGTGCTGGTGGTGCCCTGGAAGTGGCCGATGCCGACGCCTCCGTCGAAGCTGAACACCAGCCGGCGGTTCCACAGCGAGTCGTCGGGTGCGGCGGGATCGGCCTCCCCGGCGGGCGCCAGCATCGCGACGCTGTAGATGAAGCGGTTGATCGTGCCGCGTTCCCAGCGGACGATGAACGGTGCCGTCCGGCCGTCGAGCGTTGTGACCGAGGCGATGTCGGCGGGGAGCGGCCCTGCGGGATCCTCGAGCCAGCGGAACTGTCCACCGGTCGTGCCGTAGACGTAGTCGATGCGGGCGTTGGCGGCACAGTCCTTGCTCCAGCCGACGATCTGCGCCTCGGCCGTGGGGTAACCCCGGCCGTCCTGCGGGTAGCCGCCCTGGGCGTCCTCGGCGGCGACGGGAATGCCGATCCGATCCTGGTTGTCGACCAGCGGCTGGCTCAGCATCGGCCGCCCGTCGAAGCGGGCGCGGGCGGTGGTGCAGACGAACGGCTGCTGCTGCGGGCCCGAGAAGATCGGGCCGCCGATGGGATGGTTGGTGAGCGTGAGGCGGGCGCGGGGGACGCGGTGCTGGCCCCCTTCGGCGCTGACCGTGAGCGTGTTGTCGCCGTTCACAAGCCCCTCGACCAACCCGACGAGCGTGCCGTCGTCGCCAGCGCTGAACGCGTCGGTGACATCGCTCGCGCCGAGCTCGACGATCACGTCGCCGGTCGCCAGCTTGCGTGGCACCGCGACCTGGACCAGGGCGTCGCCACCAGACACCTGATCGGCGCGCCCTGACAGCACCGTGATCTCGAACCGGTTCGGGCTGTGACGCCCGGCTGCCGTCGCCGACCCGGTCGTCGCGCCGGCCGGCACCATGGTGCCGGCCGCGACGGCGATGACCAAGGCTGCGAGCGCGGCTGCGCTTGCCTTGAATCCCCGCATCTGCTCTCCCCCTACTGACGGATGCGTCAGAAGGCGACGGTATCAGTCCTCGTGCGGCGGAGCCTCGGTGCCGACCCGCCGAATCCCCGATGTCAGGGCCGCGCTGAGCCGGCGCATCCCGGCGAGCCAACGGTCGCGGTCCGCCGCCCGGCGCTGCTCGAACGTGGCCACCGCCGGGTGGGGGAGGATCAGGAAGCGCTCGTCACGGATGCCGGCAACCACACTGTCCGCCACGCGCTCGGGGGACAGGATTCCCGCAACGGCGGCAGCCTGCGTCTCGGGACGCGAGGCGCCGGAGCCCTCGGAACCCCCCGTGTCCTGTGCCGCAGGGCCTGCGCCGCCCCGCAGCATGGCGGTGTCGACCGCCATCGGGCACACGCAGGAGACCTTGATGCCCAGGTCGCCGTACGTGATGGCCAGCCACTCGGCCAACGCCACCGCCGCATGCTTGGTGACGGAGTAGGGGGCGTCACCGGGCTGGCTCAACAGCCCGGCTGCAGATGCGGTCGA
Organism: uncultured bacterium; assembly: GCA_963717085.1. Classification (GTDB taxonomy): domain Bacteria; phylum Actinomycetota; class Acidimicrobiia; order Acidimicrobiales; family VFJN01; genus DASQUK01. The sequence goes on along the minus strand of CAVQVM010000023.1, from coordinate 240,256 downwards.
CAGCAGGTAGCCGCCGCCCCGTTCGAGCATGAGGGGGATCATCGCCCGGGCCGCGTACAGGTGAGCGAGAACGTTGACCGACCACACCGACTCCCACACGGAGTCGGGAGCCTCGATGCCGCCGAAGCCGAGGATGCCCGCGTTGGAGGCGAACAGGTCGATCGGTCCGATCTCTGCCTCGGTGCGCTCGACGACCGCCTCGATGTCGGCCTCCACGGTGACGTCGGCGGTGAGGGCCGTTCCCTGGGTCCCGACCGCGTCCGCGGTGGCCAGCGCGCCGTCGGCGTCCTTGTCGACGATGACCACCGTGCGGGCGCCCTCGGCGGCGAAGCGCCGGCACAGTGCCTGACCTATCCCGCTCGCCCCGCCGGTCACTACGCAGATCCGGTCACGCAGCTCCATGCCGGTCAACCCTTCCCGATGGCCGCCCGAATGGTGGCGTCGGCCGAGGCTCGCCGATCGCGCCCCCACGGGAGGGGCATGAGGATCGGGACCTCGACTCCGGCGTCGACATAGGACTGCATGGTCGCGTGCGCGACGTCAGCATCGCCCATGACGTCGATGGCGTCGACCATGCGATCGCTCACCGCCCCCACGGCGCCGTCGCGGTCCCCGGCGGCGAACCGCTCCCGGATCTCGGCCACCTCGTCGGCGAACCCGGCCCGCTCGAAGTTGCGGGCGTAGCTGTCCACCACGGCGTACGAGTACAGGTCGCGCCGCGCGAGCTCGATCCCCTCGTCCCGCTCGCACACGCCGGCGTGCACGTAGGAGTAGATGGCGCACGCACCCCCCACTCCCGAGGCCGCTCGGGCCGTTCGGCCCTGGCGCACCTGCTCGACCGACCAGGGAACGTGCGACGCCGGCAGGTAGTTGAGCAGCACCCCGTCGGCCACCTCACCGGCCAGGCGCAACATCGCGGGGTTCAGTGCGCCGATCACGATCTTGGGAACACGATTCCCGGGACGGACCCCGAGCCGGAAGCCCTTGACCTGGTAGAAGTCGCCGTCGAAGTCGACCTTCTCGCCGGATAGGCAGGCGCGGAGCAGGGTGACGTACTCGCGCACCCGGGCCACCGGCCGGTCGCCGTAGGGGACGCCGTGCCAACGCTCCGTGACCACGGGCGATGAGATGCCGATGCCGAGCAGGACAGCCCGCTCTGGCCGCAAGGCCTGCAGCGTGGCTCCGGCCATGGCCACGACCATGGGCGTGCGCAGCTGGAGGGCCAGGACCCCGGTCCCGAGATCGAGCCCCGGCGCGGCAGTGCCGACGGCGCCCAGCAGGGAGAACGCTTCCGGCCCGGTGGTCTCGGCGGTCCAGAAGCTCCGGTAGCCCAGCTCGGCGGCAGTCTCGGCGGTCGACACGGCCAGTTCGGGCCCCAAGCTCATGAGCGATGCGAAGGTGAGACCTGCCTCGTCCATTCCCATGGCCGGCCCAACCTAGTGGACCCTCGCGGAAGTCATCGTGGCGTCCACTCGGCGCCGCGCGCCGCCGGTGTGGGCACATACCATCGACCCCCTATGGACCTGACGGAGGCCGAGGGGCGCGTGCTCGGGTGCCTCATCGAGCGGGAGGCCGTTGCCCCCGAGGCGTACCCGGTCACGCTCAACGACCTGCGCCTTGCTTGCAACCAGACCAGCGGGCGGGATCCGGTGGTTGCCTACGACGACCGCACGGTGGAGGACACCCTGCTGTCGCTCAAGTCCAAGGGCCTGGCGCGGTTCGTCCTGGCGCGCGCACCAGGGGAGCGGACCACCCGTTATCGCCACCGGGCCGACGAGCGCTGGCGCCTGGGACGGGGCGACCTGGCGGTGCTGGCGACGCTGCTGCTGTACGGCGTCCAGACCGTGTCCGAGGTTCGGGAGAGGGCCCGGCGGCTGGCGCCGTTCGCCGACCCGGCCGACGTGGACGCCGTGCTCGACATGCTGGCCGCCCGCACCCCGACGCCGTTTGCAGCCCGCCTGGAGGGAGACGGAGCGGGCGGTGAGACCCGCTGGGTCGAGGTCCTGACCGCGCCCTTCCCGCGGCTGCGCACCGCCGAGCCTGCTGCCGGCGGCGCTCCGCTCGAGGCCCTGCCGCCGTCGTACGCCGACCTGTCCACCCGCGTGGCCGAGCTGGAGAAGCGCCTGGCCGAGGCGCTGGAGCGGCAAGAGCCGTCCACCCCGCCAGGCGCCGATCAACCCCACCCGCCCGGCGCCCGGACCACCTACCATTCGAGCGACTGGCGCGAGGATCCGACGCTGCCGCCACCGCCGCCACCACCACCTGATGTGGGCGGCAACCATCTGGCGACCCTGCCCCAGCTCACCATGGCCGAAGACACCTCCGCCCTGGATGAGCGCGTGCGCGACATCGAGCGCCGCCTGTCCCGCATCGAGGCCGAGCTGGCCGCCCTGCGCTAGTGGAACCTCGCCGGCGGGGACCTCAGAACCCGCTCCCATGTGACCGATTCACCGCTCGCTGTCGTCGCCGACCGTCGAGCGACCGGTATGGTGGGCGCTAATGACGGAGACCCACACGCTCGATGAGACGATCAGTGAGGCCTTGGCCGTCATCGACAAGGGCCTGGGCGATCTGCTGCACCGTGAGCTGGTGTCCTCGAACGAGGTGGCCGACCTGCTGCTGGACGTGCGGACGCTCCTCGCCAACTCGGGCTCGGGCAGCGACGACCGGGACGACTTCGACGTCCCGGTGCCGGGCTGAGGCTCGCTCCCCTTGGCTGCCGCCACCTGATGGCGGTGGCCTGACGACAGACTCTCAGCGCTTCAACGAGGTGTGCTTGAACTCGTTGAGCTCCGGGAACTCGGTCAACAACGACACGACGCGTTCGATGGTCCGGGTCGCCAGCTCCGCGTCGCCCCGGGGTCGCTCCATGAGCCGCACGAAGACGGCGCCTTCGCCCTGGATGAAGGTCGGGACGCCCCACACCTCGTGATCCTCGGCGGCGGCGGTGTGTTCGGCCCGGACGCGCTCGAGCGCCTCCCCGCCGTCGATCCTCGCGAACACCTTGTCGGCGTCCACGCCGGCGGCGGTGAGGACCCGGCGGACCTCCTCGGGGTCCTCCAGGTGCTTGCCCTCGTCGTGCCGGAGTGCGAACAGCGCCCGGTGCGCATCGAGGAAGCGGTCGGCAAACTCGTCCCGCACCACCACGGCCGCCTGCATCGCGAGCAGCCCGGAGTCGTCCTGCGGCCGGGTCCAGATGTCGGGCTCGCCCTCGGCGACGTGGACCTGCGCCAACGAGAACGGCACGAATCTGACAGTCCACGGGGCCCCGGCGCGGAGCGCCTCGATGATGTGCTCGTGTGCGTTCCGCGCGAACGGGCACCGGTAGTCCCAAGTGACGGCGAAGTCGTTCATCGAGTGGATCAACGGGTCGGCACCCCGAGTCATTCCGGATGGGCGGGAGGAAGGGGCCACGCGTGTCGCGCGAGGCGGGCCAGCACCACGCCGAGAATCGCGCCCGCCACCACGTCCGACGGATGATGGATCTTCACGTACACCCGGCTGCCCGCCACCACCGCGCCGATCGCGTAGTAGAGCGGCCACAGGGGGTCGCCCTGGCTCAGTATGCCGGCCGCGGTCATGGCCGCCGAGGCGTGCCCCGACGGAAAGCTCGACGTGCGCGGGCGCCGTAGGCGCAGCGGCCGCGCCTGCTCCCAGGCGGGCCGGTGGCGCCGGAACAGGCTCTTGACCGGTCCGTTCACCAACGCCGACTCGACGCCGAGGATGGCGGCGACCCTGACCGCGTGGATGAGGCGCCGATCCGGGGCGAGCGCCCGCCCGGTGTTGACCAGATGCCACACCAGGCTGAAGTCGCCGAGCTCCGAGGCGGCGTACATCAACCGGTCGACGTGCGGGTGCCCCCGGAAGCGGTCGATGCGCTCGTCGATCGCGCCGTCGAAGCGACCTATGGCCTGGGCGATGTCGTTGAGGCGGCCCGGCATCGGGACGGCTGCCGCGTCAGGCGAGCTCGAGTGCCAGCTGCGGCTCCGCCTCGGCCGCCGCGTGCTCGGCCAGCGCCCGGGCGGCGTCGGGATCGCCGCCGAAGGCAGGGCAGTAGGCCCGGAACGAGCACCACTCGCACAGCCGGGAGGGCTGGGGCCGGAAATCCTCCCGGTGGCAGGCGCGCTCGACCGCCTGCCACACGGCTCCGAGCGTGCGCCGGGTGCCGCGCGTCGAGCGGTCGCTCGGCTCGGTGATGATGGCCAGCGGGTCGCGCAGGAACAGCAGCTGCACCCGGGTCGGCCGGCGGCCCAGCAACTCCTCGCACAGCAGCGAGTAGATGTGGACACCGGAGAGGCGCTTGCGCTCGTACTGCGTCGATGGCGCAGCACCCGTCTTGTAGTCGGTGACGACGAGGCCGCCCTCGCCGTCGAGCTCGAGGCGGTCGATGATCCCCCGCAGGGGCAGGCCATCCACCTCGGCAGTGAGCATCAGCTCGAGGCCGATCGCCCGCACCGAGCGCGGATCCTCCAGGCGGAAGTAGTTGCGCACCAGCTGCGCGGCCTCGGCATGGAACGCCACCTCGTCGTCGCCGCTCAGCTCGAGACCGACGTATTCGGGGTCGTCGCGCAGCTCGACGCTGGCGTCGGCCAGGCAGGCCAGCGCGGCGTCGACCGTGCGTTCCGCGGGTGGCAGCAGATGGAGGCGTTCGAGCGCGGCGTGAACCAGCGTGCCCCTGGTGGCCGCCGGCGACGGCGGCTCCGGCAGCCGGTCGATCACCGAGAACCGGAAGGCGAGCGCGCAGTCGGTGAACGAGGACACCTTCGAAGGGCTCAGCGATCGTGGCACCGGAAACGCCATGCCGCCGACAGTAGGCGCGGGGTGTGACACCAACGGCGGACCCTCACGGCGCGGGGGGATCGCCTCAGCCGAGGTCGAGGTCGGCCCGGATGGCGACCGCGATGCCGGCCGGATCCTCCATCGGTCCGAAGTGCGTCAGCCGGAACCGCTCGAGGCGCCCGTGGGGCAGCGCGTCGACGATCAGCGGCGCTGCGTGTGCGGGACCACCGCCGTCCACGCTGGCCGCAACCGTGACCGGGATTCGCACCTCGGCCAGGCGGTCGAATGTGGCGGCGGCGGCGCGGAGGCCGTTCTCGAACACGAGCGCCTCCACCTCGGGCGCGCACTTGAGCTCGACGGCGTGGTCGCCGTCTGCGCTGTGGCATGGGCGCAGCCCGTGGTCCACGTAGGCGCGCAACGCCGCGGGATCGAGGGAGCCGAGCGACGGCTTGGCGGCAAAGTTGGCATACGCGGCCTCGGCGTCGGGGAACCAGGGACGGCGACGCCGGGCCGCAGCGGCCATCGGGTTGGGGGCGGGCACGCCCCCCGACCTCGGGAACACGACGGGCTCGTACAGCCAGAGACCCGCAAAGGTCCCTGGCCGGCGCATCTCGGCCAGCAGCAGCGCGGCACCGCCCATCGAATGGCCGACGGCTTTCACCTCGGTGATGCCGAGGTCGTCGACGACGGCGAGCACGTCGTCGACCATGCGGTCCCAGGCGAAGTCCATCGACGCGGGCACCGAGCTGTCGCCGTGGCCGCGAAAGTCGACCGCCCAGCTGTGCGCCACGTCCGCCAGGTGCGCGGCCAGCGGTGCCCAGATCATCCCGTGGAACCCGGTGGGGTGGCAGAACAGCAGCGGCCGACCGTCGCCGCCCAGGTCGATGAGCGCGAGCGTGACGCCGTCGGTCGAGGGCACCTTCCGGATGGGGGGCACGCCGCCATGCTGGCAGCGGCCCTCGCCCTGGGCCCAACCGGCGCACCCGGCCGGTGGCGATAGGGTCGGCGTGATGCGCGAATTGGTCGACGTCGAGGCGGTGCTGGCCGCGAACCGGGGCTTCTACGAGGCGTTCGAGGCTCGGGACCTGGACGCCATGTCCGACCTGTGGGTGCACGACGACGAGGTGGTGTGCACGCATCCGGGCTGGAAGACACTGCACGGCTGGGGCGCCGTCGCCGGGTCGTGGTTCGCCCTGTTCGGCGGGCCACAGCACCTGCAGTTCATCCTCACCGACGAGCGCGTGCACCTGGCGGGCGAGCTCGCCTGGGTGACCCTCGACGAGAACCTGATCGGGGAGCAGGTGGGGGGGACGGTGGCGGCGGTCAACATGTTCCGCCGCATCGACGGCCACTGGCGCATGGTGCTGCACCACGGGTCGCCCGTGGCGCCCAGCGCTCCCGGGTAACCTGCAGGGCGAGTGCAAGAAACTGCCGCACCTGCCGTGCCCGCGGTGCCCGCCGACGGGCGTGCCGCGCGAGCCCTGCGCACGCGCGAGGCCATCGTCGACGCCTGCATCGCGCTCGTCGAGGAGGGCGACCTTCGGCCGACCGCCCCCCGGATCGCCGCGCGCGCCGGCGTCTCGGTCCGCTCGGTGTTCCAGCACTTCGACGACCTCCCGTCGTTGCACATCGCCGTCACCGAGAGCATCGCCGAGCGCATGGCCGCGCTGCTCGCCCCCATCGATGCCACGCTCCCCCTCGACGACCGCATCGCCCGCTTCGTCGAGCAGCGCTCCAACCTGCTCGAGGCGATGACGCCCTTCCGGGTGGCGGCGGGCGTCCACGGTCCGTTCGCTCCCGAGATACGGAGGGCGATGCGCGCCGGCTCGGCCTTCCTGCGCGCCGAGGTCGAGCAGGTCTTTGCATCGGAACTGGCCGGCGTCCCGGCGCAGGTCCGCGCCGAGGTGACCGAGGCCCTGGCGACCGCCTCGTCGTGGGCGACCTGGGAGACGCTGCGCACGGATTGGGACGACGACCCCGCACGCGCCCGAGCCGTGCTCGCCCGCCTGGTCCGGGCCGTCCTGGCATCCGGCGGCGCGTGACCTCCCCGCCGGTGTCGACAGAGCGCGGCCTCGAGCTTCAGGGAGCCCAGCCCGAGTCTGCGAGCGTCCGAAGTTCACGGTTGGGGTTGGCCGCGCTCATGGTGGGCGCCGGAGTCACACACTTCGTCGCGCCGGCGGCCTACGAGCGCATCGTCCCGCGTTGGGCGGGTGACGCCCGGCGTGTCGTACTGACGAGCGGGGCGGCCGAGATCGCATGCGGAGCGCTGTTGTCGAGCCGGCGCACCGGCAGGGTCGGCGGCGTGCTCACCGCGGCCGTGCTGGTCGCCGTGTTCCCCGCCAACGTGCAGATGGCGCTCGACGCCGGCACCGAGCACCAGGCCGTTCCGGACATGCCGGTGGGCCGTTTCCGGGCGATTGCTCTGGCTCGGCTGCCGCTCCAGCTACCGCTCGTCGGGTGGGCCCTCCGGGTGGCTAGAGGCCACTGAGTTCTACGAAAACTACTGGCCAGTCAACGTGTCACATGGTATTGATACGAACATATGTTGGGGTATCCGAAGAGTGGCGTGGACGGGTGAGCAGCACGGCGGTCAGCGCTGCACTCTCCCACTCACGCGGCACTCGATGGGTCGGTCGGGCCTGGATCCCGACTCGCTCGACTGATGGCGAGTTGGCGGATGCGGTTGTGGAGCTTGCACCGCCAACAGGCGCGGATGGCGGCGGCGACGAGTCGGCCTGACGGCGGCGTTGGAGGCACGGCGGGCATGGGCCGATGACGGGTCTCGGAGCTGCGGCGCGTGGTTGGCGCATCACTGCAGGTTGCCGGTCGGGCCAGGCGCGAGCCGAGGGTGTGGTTGGGGCGCCGGTTGCGGACCATGTCGGTCACGGCCGAAGCATTCGCGGCGGGGAACATCAGTCAGAGGCACGCGTCACTGTCTGGCGGCGCTGGCGGGTGGCCGTACCGTCGAGTGTTTCGCCCGCGACGAGGCGATACTCGTCGACTTCGCCCGCACGCTGCCATGGCCCGACTTCTGCCGAGCCATCGAGTACTGGCGCCAGTGCGCCGACCCCGACGGGACGGAAGGACGCCGCCCATGACGAGGCGCTGCGGCGCTTCCATCTTTCTCCGGGCCTCCGCGGCACCGGCCATCTCGACGGGCTGCTGACATCGCTGGGCCGGGCCACAGTGGCGTCGGCGTTGGGCCGCATCGAACAGGAGCTGTTCGATGCGGACTGGGCGGCAGCCCGGGCCGAGCACGGCGACGCCGCCACCACCGGCCATCTGACTCGTACCCCTGCCCAGCGGCGACACGACGCCCTGGTGGAGATGGCTCGGAGGGCCTTGACGGCACCGGCAGACGGCAAGCGCCCCCAACCGCTCGTCAGCGTGTTGGTGGGCTACGAGACCTTCAGGGGCCGGGTGTGTGAACTGGCCGATCGCACCGTGATCACGCCCGGCACAGTCGCCTCCCTGCTCGACGAGGCGCTCATCGAACGGGTGGTGTTCGATGGTCCCTCCCGGGTAGTCGACCTGGGACGGGCCCGCCGCTTCACCGGAGCCGTGCGCCGAGCCCTCGAGGTCCTCGACCGAGGCTGCACGCACGCTGGTTGCGACATGCCCGCGGAGCGCTGCCAGGGCGACCACATCCAACCGTGGTCGCGCGGCGGCGACACCGACGCAGAGAACGGCCAACTCCGCTGCCCGTACCACAACCGTTGGCGCTGGGAACACGGCGATGGCAACCCTCCGGCGGCCGCGCCGCAACGGCCACCACCCGACGCCGACCTCGAACGACGCAAGGCATGGCTCGAGGCCTGGCGTGCCCGTCTCCGCGCCCGTGTGCTCGCCGAGCGTGCCGTCGCTACGGCCGGCAGCTAGCTCGAGGCTCGGCGGTCGATGGCGTCGCGCAACAGGTCGAGGTGGCCCGCGTGGCGAGCGGTCTCGTCGATCATGTGCACGAGGATCCACCTGAGGTTGACCGGACCCTTCCCGTACGAAGGGACCACCGCGACGGCATCTAGGGAGTCGAAACGGTTGGCTGCGGCGCGACTGCGCGGACAGGCGGTGGAGTAGAGGGACAGCACCTCGTCGACCGAGTCGTGCCGGCTGGAGTGGAACGGCCAGTCGGGGTCCTCAGCCAGGGGAGCGGACGCCCAAGGTTCCGGCAGCGATATGCCGATACTGGTCGAGGAACTGCTCCAGCGCGGTGCGTTCGTCCGCCGGCCGAAGCTCCGGAAACCAGGAGCTGGGATCGCTCATCCCGGCAGCCTGCCACCCCGGGCAGTTACACCGACTCGGCGTCGTCCTCCGCGAGGATGGCGTAGAGCTTGCGGCGGGTCTCGGCGAGCACCTCGAGCGCCCGGGCCCGCTGCTCGTCGGACCCCGAGAAACCGACCTGGCCGAGGGCGTTCATGACGCCGAACGACGCCTTGCGGAACTCGGTGACCGTCGACACCGTGTCGTCGTCGGCGTACTGGGCCCAGGGCGGGGCCGCCGTCGCCTTCGCGGCTTCCTCGCGCCCGGCGTCGGTGAGCGTGAACCGCTTGCGGCCCTCGCTCGTCTCGCTGGTGATCAGGCCCTCGTCCTCGAGCAGCTGCAGCGTCGGATAGACGGACCCAGGGCTGGGGCGCCAGATGCCACCGGTCCGGTCGTCGAGCTCCTGGATCATCTCGTAGCCGTGCATCGGCCGCTCGTTCAGCAGCGCCAGCAACGCCGCCCTGACATCGCCGCGGTTACGACGACCGCGACCCCGTCCGCCCCGGCCTCGGCCTCGGGGATCGAAGTCGAACGCGAAATGCCCGGGGAAGGGGGCCATCCACGGGCCGTAGTGGTGCCCGAACGTTCGATTTCTCATCGTCACTCCTATCGATCGCTTGCCGATGGGTTGACGATATATCGCTAACTCGCGAAATCCACTCCTGTCAGCTCAGGGACTTGAGAGCGATCCGCAGTTCGTCGTTCATTTGCGCCGGTACCTCGTAGCCCGCCTCGTCGCGGATCTCGTCGAAGCGGTCGCGCACGATCTCTGGCGTGAGCTTCGGGTCGACGATGCCCTGGGTGACCCCCAGGAAGACCCGCGCCACCCGGCCCCCGCCCAGCGTGTAGAGCTCGCCGGTCACCGGGCAGTCCTCGTGGGCCAGGAAGACCACGAGCGGCGTGACCGACTCGGGAAGCAGCTTGTCTGCGATCGGCCCCAGCAGATCCTCGGTCATGCGGGTCTTGGCCACCGGGGCGATGGCGTTGACCTTGATGTTGTTCTTGGCTCCCTCGACCGCGAGCACCCGGGTGAGGCCGACGAGGCCCATCTTGGCGGCGCCGTAGTTGGTCTGGCCGAAGTTGCCGAACACGCCCGCCCCGGAGCTCGTGTTGACGATGCGGCCGTAGTTCTGGGCCCGCATGTGCTCCCAGGCCGGCTGCGTGACGTGGAACGCGCCCCGGAGGTGGACGTCGAGCACGGGGTTGACGTTGTCCGGACCCATGTTCTTGAACGACGCGTCCCGCAGGATGCCGGCGTTGTTGATCACGATGTCGACGCGGCCGAAGCGGTCGAGCGCCGTCTGCACGATGGCCTGGCCGCCCTCCGACGTGGCGACGGAGTCGTAATTGGCCACGGCGTCACCGCCTGCTGCCGTGATCTCGTCGACCACGGCCTGAGCGGCGGTGGTGCCGCTGCCGGTCCCGTCGACCGATCCGCCGAGGTCATTGGCGACGATCAGGGCGCCACGGCGGGCCAGCTCGAGGGCGTGAGAACGTCCCAGACCCCCGCCGGCGCCCGTGATGATCGCGACCTTGCCATCGAATCCGAGATCAGCCATGGCGCAGGAGCGTAGAGGGGTGTCTGGGGCGGCCCCGCATTGCTCGCTCTCCTCGGGCGCGCCTGGACCAGGCGAAAGCGCATCAGGTCCCGACGGCCAGGTAGCGGATGCGTTCGGCGATGTGCACAGCGTGGTCGCCGAGGCGCTCGTAGAACCGCGCCACGAGGGTGGCCTGCAGAGCGTCGGGAAGCGCGATGTCCGACTTGCCCAGCTCCTCGACCAACTGGTCGTGCAAGCTGTCGATGCGGTCGTCGGTCGTGTCGAGGCGCTCAGCGGCCTCGGGGTCGCGTTCCACCCACGCATCGGCAGCGCCCTGCCACATCACGACGCAGGTGGTGCCCAGCTGCTCCAGCAGCCCCCGGACCGTAGGCGTGAGGCGCAGGGCTAGCCCGGTGGCGGCCCGCTGCGCGATGTGCTCGGCGAGATCGCCGCTGCGCTCCAGCTCGGGCACGATGCGCAGCACCGACACCAGGTAGCGCATGTCGCGCCCCATCGGCCCCTGCGTGAGGAGCTCGCGCTCGGCCACCTTCTCCAGATCGGCCTCGAGCTGATCGACGAGCGCGTCGCGGCCCGCCAAACGGCGGGCCATCTCGGTGTCACCGGCCAGCAGCGACTCTGAGGCCGCTGCCACGCCCTCGGTGACGAGGGCGAACAGGCGGATGACCCGGGCGTGGATCTCGTCGAGCTCCTGGCGGAACCGCTTGCGTAGCTCGTGCTCGGGCTCGAAGGGCTCGGACACGGGCGCACCGTACCCGCCCGTTCAGCGTCGATCACACATTGGCCCTGTGGTGGCCAGTAATGGCCACGCGACGGCTACCCGGCGGCTACCCGGCGGCTACCCGGCGGCCGAATTGTCGATCGCGTACGCCCGCAGGCGCTTGTAGTCGACCTTGCCGTTGGGCGCCCGGCCGATGGTGTCGATGACGAAAACCCGCCTCGGCGCCTTGTAGACGGCCAGCTTGGACCGGACGTGGTCGATGACGGCGTCGGGCTCGACGTCGGCTCCGTCGGCGACTTCGACCACCGCGGTGACCACCTCGCCGAAGCGATCGTCGGGGATGCCCACGGCCACCGCATCTCGGATCCCCGGATAGGTCTTGAGCGCCTCCTCGACCTCCTCGGGGAAGACCTTCTCGCCTCCGGTGTTGATGACCACGGAGCCCCGGCCGAGCAGGGTCAGGCTGCCGTCGGCCTCCACCCGGGCGTAGTCACCCGGGCAGGAGTAGCGCCGACCCTCGAACTCGATGAACGTGGCGGCGGTCTTCTCCGGGTCCTTGTAGTAGCCGACGGGCTGGTGCCCGCCCACCGCCACCCGGCCGATCTCGTCGGACCCCGGCTCCAGCCGCCGGCCGTCGTCGGTGATCACGATCGTGTGCTCGCCCAGCACGAACTTGGCCGTGTCGCTGGCCGACGTTCCGGAGGAGACCGACTGGCCCATGCCGATCGCCTCGGACGAGGAGAAGGCGTCGACCAACAGCATGTTCGGGTGATGCCGGAGCAGACCCTGCTTGACCGGTTCGCTGAACATCACGCCCGAAGATGCGACCAGGAACAGGCTGGCCAGGTCCCATCGTCCCGGGTTCTCGTCGAGTGCCTTGAGCATGGGCTTGCCGAAGGCGTCCCCGACGATGGCGATCTGGTTGACCCGCTCGCGCTCGATCGTGTCGAACATCTCCTCGATGTCGAAGCGGCGCGACGCGAGGGTCACCGTGCTCCCGCCCAGCGCCAGGCAGATGAGCTGCGTGTAGAGGCCGGTGCCGTGCATGAGTGGGCAGGCGGGGAGGCCGACGGGCCCCACGTCCCTCACCTGTTCCCGCACCATCGCCGGGTCGGCCTCGGCGTCCTTGTAGACGGGGTTCACCTGCGACACCAGGTTGCGGAACAGGTCGTCCTGCCGCCACATGACACCCTTCGGCATCCCGGTGGTCCCGCCGGTGTAGAGCATGATCAGGTGATCGCCGTCGTGTCCCCACGGCCCCGCCGCCCGCTCCGGGTGAGACGCGGCGGCATCCTCGTAGGCGACCGCCCAGTCGGGACGAGGGCCGCTGCCGTCGTCGACCCACAGCCAGGTGTGCACCCGTGGGAGACGCTCGCGGATGCGCTCGATCGTGTCGGTGAAGGCGCCGTGGAACACGATGGCCACGCAGTCGGCGTTGTCCCACAGGTAGACGAGCTCGTCGTCCTGGTAGCGGTAGTTGGTGTTGATCGGGACCAGCCCGGCCTTGAACCCCGCGAACATCGACTCGATGTACTCGGGGCAGTTGTAGAGGTACTGGGCCACCTTGTCCTGCTCGGCAACGCCGGCGTCGAGCAGGGTCTGCGCCACCCCGTTCGCGCGGCGGTCGAACTCGTCCCACGAGATGCGCCTGTCACCCTGGATCTGGCAGGGGGCGTCCGGCAGCTGCTGGGCGATGACCTCCCAGACATCGGCGAAGCTCCAGCCTGGCATCGGTGCGCTCCTCGGGGGATCGGCGGCTCGTCGGAGGGTAGCGGTTGGTCCGTAGGTGGCCCACCCCACGTAGGGTCGTCCCGTGGACTTCGAACTGCCGGCCGACGACGATCCGCGGCGGGTCGAGGTGCGGGTGTGGCTGGCCGAGCATCCATCACCGTCGGGCCGCGAGCTGGCCGCGGCCGGGCTCGTCGCGCCACATTGGCCCAAGCCCTACGGGCTGGACGCCGATCCGGTCCACCAGCTGGCGATCGACGAAGAGCTGCGGGGGGCGGGTGTCGCCCGACCCGCCAACCCGGTGGGCATCGGCTGGGCCGGTCCGACGTTGCTCCACGCCGGCACCCAGGCGCAGCAGGAGCGCTACCTCCCCCCGCTGCTGTCGGGTGACGAGATCTGGTGCCAGCTCTTCAGCGAGCCCGGCGCCGGCTCGGACCTGGCGTCGCTCACCACCCGCGCCGTGCGCGACGGAGACGAGTGGGTCGTCACCGGCCAGAAGATCTGGACCTCGCTCGCCCACGAGGCCCGCTTCGGGATCCTCATCGCGCGGACCGATCCGGAGGCGCCCAAGCACCGCGGCATCTCGTACTTCGTCTGCCCCATGGACGCTCCGGGCGTGACCGTGCGTCCGATCGTCGAGATGACGGGCGCCCACATGTTCAACGAGGTGTTCCTCGACGACGTGCGCCTGTCGGCGGACACCCTGGTCGGAGAGGAGGGCCGGGGCTGGGAGCTTGCCAAGGTGACGCTGGCCAACGAGCGGGTGTCCCTCTCGACCGGCGGCGGCCTGTGGGGCCGGGGGCCGGCGGCCGAGGACCTGCTCGCCGTCGTGCGTTCCCGCGGACCGGTCGCCGACCCGATGCTGCGCGATCGGATCGTCCGCCTGCACATCGAGGGCGAACTGCTGCGCCTGATCCGCCTGCGGACGGTGAGCGCCCAGATTCGGGGCGAGCCGCCCGGGCCCGAGGCGTCCGTCCGCAAGGTGCTGGCCGACGAGCACGGCCAGCACCTGTTCCGGCTGGCCAAGGACCTTGCCGGGGCGGCCGGGATGCTCACCGACCACGGACCGCTCGGTGTCCCGGTCGACCTCTGGCACTACGGGTTCCTGTTCGCTCCCGCCCTGACCGTCGGGGGTGGAACCGGTGAGGTCCAGCGCAACATCATCGGCGAACGGGCGCTGGGCCTGCCGCACGACTGACGACCGAGGCGCCGCCTGTCGCCTGGGCCTAGGCCACCTCGCGGAAACCTGCCGCGGGATTGGTGGCCATGGCAACCAATCCCGCGGCAGGTTTCGGTTGGGGCGCGGCCCGCATCTGGCGTGCCGTCCAGGCCGTGGCGAGGCCGGTGGCCAGGCCGCCGAGGACGAGGGCCACCCGGACGTCGGTCAGCTCGGCCACCGCGCCAATGATCGGGCTTCCGATCGGGGTCGATCCCAGGAACACCACGGTGAGCAGCGCAAGCACCCGGCCCCGCATCGGTGGCGCCGCCCGCAGCTGCACGACGGTGTTGGCGCCCGAGATCATCAACACGTTGCAGAAGCCCACCGTCACCGTGGCGAGGACCGCCAACGGCAGCGTCGGCGCCGCGGCCAGAGCCAGGGTGGAGGCCGCCAGTCCGGCACCGGACCGCACCAGGAATCCCAGGTCCACGGAGCTCCGCCGCGCCACCACCAGGGCGCCGAACACCGATCCGAGGCTGAGCGTGGCGAACAGCATTGTGAACGTCGACGCCGTGCCGTGGAAGCTCCGCTCGGCCAGCAGCGGCAGGGTCACCGGATAGTTGAACGCCACCGTGCCGACCACGGCCATGAGGATGATGGGCAGGCGCAGCTCGGGCGTCCGCCACATGTACCGCAGGCCCTCGCGGAGCTGGCCCTTTGCCTTGGCGACCCGTGGGGACGATCGGAACCGCGCCCGGTTCATGCGCAGGAGGGCCCCGATCACGGCCACGTAGGTCACGGCATTCACGGCGAAGCACACGCCGGCGCCGGGCCCCGCGATGAGCACGCCCGCGATCGTGGGACCGACGACCCGCGACCCGGTCATGAGCGCGCTGTTCAGTCCGACGGCGTTGGGAACGTCGGTCTCGGGGACGAGCTCGACCACCAGCGCCCGGCGCGACGGGTTGTCGAAGGCGTTGATGATCCCGAAGACGAGCGACAGAAGGAACAGCGCGCCGACGGTGATGCGGCCGCTCAGGGTGAGCACCGACAGCGTGGTCGCCAGGGCCAGGAACGCCGACTGGGTGCAGATCATCAGCCGGTGGCGGTCGACGCGGTCGGCGATCACTCCCGCCCAGGCGCCGAACACCAGGATGGGCAGGAACTCCGCCGCGGTCACGAGGCCGAGGGCGACGCCGCTGCCGGTGAGGTCGAAGACGAGCCAGGTGATCGCGACCGACTGCATCCACGTGCCGGCCTGGCTGATGAGCTGGCCCCCGAAGAAGAGGCGGAAGTTCCGGCTCGCGAACGAACGGAACGTCTCGT
The DNA here is from genome assembly GCA_963717085.1 of uncultured bacterium. Taxonomy (GTDB): domain Bacteria; phylum Actinomycetota; class Acidimicrobiia; order Acidimicrobiales; family VFJN01; genus DASQUK01. Next base: position 224,730 of record CAVQVM010000023.1, on the reverse strand, counting down.
GGCCGGCGATGCGCAGACGCTCGCTCAAGTGCGCGACGCCCCGACGCCGGCAAGCTCCTCGAGCGCATCGATGGCGTCATGGAGCCGGCGCATGGCGTCGGGACCGAGCTCGTCGAGCCGGGCGGCGAGGAACGCATTCCGCCGGGCCCGGCTGTGTTCGAGGCGCCGACGTCCCTCGCGGGTGGTCGACACCCGGATGATGCGCCGGTCGGATGCGTCGACGCTCCGGTCGATCAGGCCCTCCTCCTCGAGTCGGGCGACCACCTTCGTGATCGTCGGCGGCGTCACCTGCTCCGCGGCGGCGAGGTCGCCCAGCGTGATCGGGCCCTGGAGGTCGATCGTGCCCAGCGCCGACTGCTGTGACGGTGAGAGGCCGGTGTCGGCCTCCTGCCGCAGCCGACGGTGGAGCCGTGCCGACGCCAGCCGCAGGCGTCCGGCAAGCTCGGTGATCTCGAAGTCGGCCGTCGTTGTACCTGCCATCAGTTCACTAGGCTAATTAGTTAGGCGAACTATTCCAACAGCCGGGAAATTCGGGCAATCCGTGGCCGATTTGGCAGGATCATGGGCGTATGGCGAAGGCCGCGTTCGACGGGTTCAGGCGGAACGAGAAGGTGAAGAACCTCGACTACCTGCCGGGCGTGCCGGCCGGCACCCGGGGACGCGTCTATCTGGTCGAGGGTTTCGCCTGGACCCGGTATCGGGTGCTGTTCGACAACGGCGTCGACATCGGCTCGCTCGACGGTGCGGTCCTGGCCCGCCCGCGCGACTTCGTCTCGGCCCTCGAGCGGCGCGAGCAGGTGGCGATCGCCGCCGAGGAGGCCGCCGAACAGGCCGACGAGGCCGCCGAGGACGGCGCGGCGCCCGCGGGCGAGGACAAGACCGTGAACGGTGTGTCGGTGCCGGCACACCTGCTCGACCGCTCCCGGCGGGCACGCGAGCGCCTGGCCGCTGCGTAGGGGGATCTCGTTGAAGCTCAGCATGCCGCTCAGCTACGCAGGCGGGTTCAAGGAGTCCGCCGCCCAGGCGGCCGAGCTCGAGGCGGCGGGGCTCGACATGGTGTGGGTGGCCGAGGCGTACGGGTTCGACGGGGTGAGCCTCATGGGCTACCTGGCGGCCGTGACCGAGCGCCTCGGGATCGGCGCCGCCATCCTGCCCATCTACACCCGCACGCCGACCCTGCTCGCCATGACCGCCGCGGGGGTCGACGCCCTGTCGGACGGCCGCTGCGTGCTGGGCCTCGGCGCCTCCGGTCCGCAGGTCATCGAGGGCTGGCACGGCATCCCCTACACAGAGCCGGTGGGCCGCACCCGGGAGATCATCGAGATCTGCCGGAAGGTCTGGACCCGGGAACGGGTCACGCACCAGGGCCGCTCGTACACGCTCCCGCTGCCACCGGGCCAAGGCAGCGGCCTGGGCAAGCCGCTCAAGCTGATCCCCACGCCGGTCCGGGAGCGCGTGCCCATCTACGTGGCGTCGCTCGGTCCCCGCAACGTGCGGATGACTGCCGAGGTCGCCGACGGCTGGCTGCCGATCTTCTACCTGCCGGAGAAGGTGGACGAGGTGTGGGGGCCCGACCTGGCCGCGGGCGCGACGAAGCGCCCGCCCGACCTGGGACCGCTCGAGATCGTCGCCGGTGGGCTGCTGGCCGTAGGCGACGACGCCACCGGCATGCGCGACCTGGCCCGGCCGATGCTGGCGCTCTACGTCGGGGGCATGGGCGCCAAGGGCCGCAACTTCTACAACGACCTGGCCCGGCGGTTCGGGTACGAGGCGGAGGCGGAGAAGATCCAGGATCTGTACCTCGACGGGCGGAAGGACGAGGCGGCCGCGGCCGTCCCACCCGGCCTCCTGGAGGCCGCCACCATCTGCGGTCCCGAGGGCTACGTCCGCGACCGGATCGCCGCCTACCGGGACACGGGCGTCACGGTTCTCAACGTGACGCCGATCGCTGCGGACATCCCGGCGCTGGTCGGCCGGCTCAAGGAGTGGATTGGCGACTGAGCGAGCGTCCCGGAGGGCGAGAGAGCGAGCGGGGCCCGAGCGGCCCGGCCGAAGACCGAGAGCGGGAAACATGGTGATGGAGCCCGGCTTCGACACCCTCGACCCGCGCACGGGCGAGGTGTTGGCGCGCCTGCCGGAGCACGGACCCGACGACGTGGCCGCCGCCGTCGCCCGAGCCCGTCAGGCGTTCAGGGCCTGGAGCACCCTGGACTTCGACCACCGCCTCGACCACGTGCTGGCGGTGCGGGACCTGCTGATCGACCGGATCGACCGGGTCGTCGACGTCATCTGTAGCGAGACCGGCAAGCTGGAGCCCGAGGCGCTCAGCGCCGAGGTGCTGGCGACGTGCGAGCTGATCGAGCATTACCGCAAGCACGGGGCCAAGGCGCTCCGCTCGGAGAAGGTGCCGGTGGGGTCGCTGCTGCCGCACAAACGGGCCTGGCGCAGCTACGAGCCGATGGGCGTGGTGGGCGTGATCTCGCCGTGGAACTATCCGCTCACGTTGGCCATGACGCCGGTGGTGTCGGCCCTGCTGGCCGGCAACACCGTGGTCCTCAAGCCCTCCGAGGTCACCCCCCTGGTGGGCCTGGAGATCGGCAGGCTGTTCGCCGAGGCCGGCACCCATCCTGACCTCGTGCAGGTCGTGACGGGAGGCGGCCGCACCGGGGATGCCCTCGTCCGCGCCGGCGTGCAGAAGGTCGCGTTCACCGGCTCGGTCCGCACCGGCAAGCTCGTGATGGCGGCGGCGGCCGCGACCCTGACGCCGGTGCTGCTCGAGCTCGGCGGCAAGGATCCGATGATCGTGTGCGACGACGCCGACGTCGAGCGCGCCGCGTCCGGCGCGGTGTGGGGCGCCTTCATGAACGCCGGGCAGACCTGCATGTCTGTCGAGCGGGTGTACGTCGAGGACGCTGTCTACGACCGGTTCGTCGACCTCGTCGTGGAGCGGACCAGGGCGGTCCGGCAGGGTCGCGGCCCCGGGCACGACATCGGGTCGATGAGCTTCGGCCCTCAGGTCGAGACGGTCGAGCGGCACGTCGCCGACGCCGGGGCCAAGGGCGCCAAGGTCCTGATCGGTGGTCGTCGGGTCCCGGGCCGGGCCGGCCTGTGGTACGAACCGACGGTCCTGGTGGACGTCGACCACTCGATGGACATCATGCGGGACGAGACGTTCGGCCCCGTCCTACCGATCATGCGGGTGCGCGATGACGAGGAGGCCGTGCGCCTGGCCAACGACTCGCGCTACGGCCTCAACAGCTCCGTGTGGTCGGCCGACGACGAGCGGGCCGAGCAGATCGCCCGCGCCATCGAGGCCGGCAACGTCTGCATCAACGACTGCATGGTGAGCTACGCCGTGGCTGGCCTACCGTTCGGCGGGGTGAAGGAGTCTGGAATCGGCCGGATCCACGGCGTCGAGGGGCTGCGCGCGTTCTGCAACACCAAGTCTGTGCTGGCAGGTCGGTTCGACTTCCGCCGCGAGCTCCAGTGGTTCCCGCTCCCGGGCTGGGTCACGGCCTCGCTGCGCCGGATCGTGCGCCTGCGCTACCGCCGCGGCCTGCGCGCCAAGCTGCAGCGCTAGCACAGACCCCCTCAGGGGCGGATCTTGGCCAGGACCGCCTCGGCCTCGTCGACGATCTGGTGGACCAGGTCGCCGGCGGGCACGAGTGCGTCGATCGACCCGACGCCCTGGCCGGCCGGGAAGAACTCGCGGTCGGGATCCACGCCGGTGGTGGCCTCGTCGCCGCCGAGGTGGTTGGCGCCGTCCTGGATCGACTGCAGCACCTGGGCCGGGAACCGCTGGACCTCCCGCGCACCGTTCTCGTACTCCTGCGTGTAGCTGTTGGCGATCACCCGGCACGTCTTGCCCGTGTAGGCGTTGGTGACGACCGTGTCGTCCTCGTGGCTTCGGAGCAGCGTGTCCTTGTAGCCGCGGACGCCGCGGGCCTCGGGCGTGGCGATGAAGCGGGTGCCGATCCACACGCCGTCGGCCCCGAGCGCCAGGGCCGCCGCCAGCCCCCGCCCGTCGACGATGCCCCCGGCCGCCACCACCGGAACCCGGTCGCCGACGGCGTCGGCGACCTGGGGGACCAGCGCCATGGTGGCGACCCGGCCGGTGTGGCCACCGGCCTCGGTGCCCTGGGCCACCACGATGTCGCAGCCCGCCTCGACCGCCGCCACCGCGTGGCGGACCTTGCCGCACATGTTGACCACGAGCAGGCCGTGGCTGTGGCACTGATCGATGACGTCGCGCGGCACGCCCAGTCCGGCCACGAAGACGCTCGCCCCACCGCGGACGACGTCTTGGACCTTGCTCTCGAGGCCCTGCGGCAGCGCCGTGAGCAGGTCGACGCCGAACGGCCTGGGCGTCGCCGCGCGCACCGCGGCGATCTCCGCCCGCATCTCCTCGTCGCGCATGGTGGATGCACCCATGCAGCCGAAGCCGCCGGCCTCGGACACGGCGGCCACCAGGCGGTGGTAGGACACCCCGCCCATGCCTGCGAGCATCACCGGATGCTCGACCTGCAGGGCGTCCGTGAGGCGGGTACGCAGCATGCCAGGGATGCTGGTCGCACCTTGACCGCCGGGTCAAGTGCGGCCGATCGCGCCCGAGACGCGCATCCGGCGCACCCAGGGGGTAGCGGGTGCGCCGGATGCTGGTGGTTACAACCGCCGCTGGGTAGCCACCGTGCAAGCTCGTGCGGGTGCTGGTGGAGGGGGTGCACCGACACCGAGCGCTGCAGCGGCACCCTAGGGGCGAAGGGTGGCGTGACGGTGAGTCCGAGATGAACGTTCGGTGTCGCGGTCTGGAAGATCAGATTGCCGGCGGCACCCCGGGGTCAGTGGGGGATGTCCTCACCCGAGTACGGCTTCTGCTCGACCAGCACGAGCCAGTTGCCCGAGTTGTCTCGCAGGATGGCCTCGACGCCGTAGGGGCGGTCGGCGGGTTCCTGGATGAACGTCACCCCCTTGGCGGCGAGCTCCTCGTGGGTCTTCCGGCAGTCGTCGGTGGCGAGACCGACGGCACCCAGTGAGCCCTTGCCGAGCATCCTCCGGAAGGTTGCGGCGTCCTCCTCGTCGAGGGGCGGCCCCGGCTTCATGAGCGTGAGCTCCAGCTCGGGATGATCGGGGTGGCTGACGGTGAGCCACCGGTAGCCGTCGCCCATCGTGATGTCGGTGTGCTCCTGGAAGCCGAGCGTGTCGACGTAGAAGACCTTGGCCTCGTCCTGGTCGGTCACCCAGACGGTCGCAAGTGAGACGTTCGTGATCATGGGTGCGAACCTAGGGATCGTCCGGCGCGGATGCTTCTCCCAGATTGCTCTCCTGCGCTCGCTGCCCGCCGGGCCAGCCGTCGATGCCACGCATGAACAGGAAGCAGCCAGGTATGCGCGGTTCGCCCCGCTCCGCCCAGCGATCGCGGTACTGCGTCGGCGTCTCACCCACCAGGTCCCGGAAGCGCGACGAGAACGATCCGAGGCTGGTGAAGCCCACCATCATGCAGACCTCGGTGATGGTGAGGTTGGCCGACCGCAGGAGGTCCTGGGCCCGCTCGATCCGCCTGCGGGTGAGGTAGCGCATCGGGGTCTCGCCGTAGGTCTCGGTGAAGCACCGGGCGAAGTGGTACTTCGAGACGTGGGCGGCGCCAGCGAGGGCGTCGAGGTCGAGCGGCGAGCGGAAGTGCCGGTCGGCGAGATCCCGGGCGTTGCGCAGGTGCGGCAGGAGGGAGGCGGGAACCACGAGGCTCAGCGATACGCACCCGGTCCGCTGAACATGCCTCGATGCCAGCGGCGCGGCGTCGCCAACACCGCGCGGGGGTAGTCCTCGAACAACCAGCGGGCGAAGTTGCGCCGCGTCCATTCGGTGGCGCCGGCCAACCCCAGTCCCGCACGCACGCCCCGGCGGTGGCGCACCGCCCGGATGAGCAGCATCGACATCCGGTGGTCGGCCACCAGCGCCCGGCGCACCGCCCGGCGGTAGCGCGCCGTGACCACCCCGGGCGCCTCGCCCCCGGTCCCGTCGGCCCCGGTGCCGTCGGTGCCGGCGATGGCCCCGGCGGCGAGGATGCCGCTCAACAGCGCCTGCGCGATGCCCTCGCCCGTGAGCCGGTCGCTGGCCGCGGCGGCGTCACCCACGAACAGCGTGCGGCGTCCGGTGAGCACCGCCTCGTCGATCCTGGCCGGGATGGGCCAGGCCCGGTGCGGTGCCTCCGGCTCCGCACCCTGGCCTAGCACCTGACGGATGTGGGGGCGGTCGAGCAGGTCGCGCCAGATGCCGGCCATGTCCTGGATGCGCTCGACCCGCTCGCCCCTGACGATGCCGAACCCGACGTTGGCCCGGCCCCCGGGCAGCGGGAACGACCAGGCGTAGCCGGGCAGGAGATCGGGCTCGAACCATACGAACAGGTCGCGCCCGGCCCGGGGACCGACGCCCCCGAAGTACTGGCGAAAGGCGTGCCACTCACCCCGGTACCCCGGCGCGGCCAGGCCCAGGTGCTTGCGGGTGGGCGACCACATGCCGTCGGCCGCCACGGCATAGGCGGCGGCCAGCTCGCCCACACCGTCGACCCGGATCGCGACGTGGTCGTCGTGCTCCCGCGCCCCCACGCACGCGTGCCCGTCGAGGACCTTGACGCCGGCGACCCGGGCCTCGTCGAGCAACGCGGCGTCGAGGTCGGCCCGGCGGGCCACCGCCGCGTAGGTGCCCCGGCCCCGGGGGAGCGGGAACATCACCTCGGGCCCCGCCGGCCCCCGCACGACCACGTCGTCCACGCGTTGCCACGTGGCGACGCGACCGGGCTGGAGCCCCAGGTCCTCCAGGAGGCGCAGCGCACCGGTCGTGATCCCGTCTCCGCAGACCTTGTCGCGGGGGAATCGTGCCCGGTCGACGAGCGTCACGTCCCGCCCGGCGCGGGCCAGCCCGATCGCCGCCGCCGACCCGGCGGGGCCCCCTCCGATCACGACGACGTCGGCGGCGAGCACCCGCTCAACGCTACGTGCTCAGCAGGGCTGATCCGGTCCCGGGCGGTACGTGGCGGTGAAGGTGTCGGTGGCCGGCGGCTTGTCGGGGTAGGCGATGCGGCGGGTGGTGGTGACGACCTTGCAGGCGCCGGACGTGGATTCGGAAAGGCCCACCTGTTCGCCGCGGGCATACGGGCTCGACCACATGGTCACGGTGATGCTGGTGTCCGTGTACGAGGTGTCGATGAGGATGCCGAATGGCGTGTCGTTGACAAACGCCAGGTTCGGTGCCGGGTACCCCATCGTGGCCTCACGCCCGCGCGGGTAGCGGGGGAACCACTCGGAATGCGACTGATAGGTGGTGATGTCGAGGCCGCAGAAGTAGGCGGCGTTGAAGGTCGTGGTCGCGAACTGCGACACGCCACCCCCCACCTCGTCCACGTGCTTGCCGTCTCGGATGGCGCCAGCCACCACGAACCCCTTCTCGAGGGTGCGCGGGCCGACGACGTCGTTCATCGAGAACGGCTGTCCCGGCAACACCAGGGTGCCGTCGACGATCTCCGCGATGCGGTGGATGTTGGTGACGCGCGGCTCGCCGGGGTTGTACCAGGTGGTGAACCCCGGACCTGCCGTGGTGGCAGCACCGTTCCGCCAGGCGTTGTTGCCGCAGACCGGCCGTGCCACACCCAGGCCCTGGGCCGCTTCGGTGGTGAGGGAGGGTTCGGTCGTCGTCGCCTCGAGCTCGGTTCCCGGCTGGCCGTCGCTCAGCGCCGTCCAGACCCGCTCGGCACTGTCGGCACCGCAGCAGGAAACGCCCTGTTGCGACGGGACGACCGTGGGGCCGTTGGCGCCGAGCACGATGCGGGCGTTCTGCGCCGGGGCGATGATGTCGGCGAAGACGCCGGGCAGCGCCTTGTCGACCGCGGCCTTGTTGACCGCCAACCCGAGCTCGCCGCTCTCGGCGGTCGGCGCGATCCACGTGCGGACCTGCGCGGCCGGCACGGTCTTGGTGGCGCCGGCCACCGTGAGCTGCAGCCCATTGGCGGTCATCTGGTTCGCCCGGTCGGCCTGCTCCTGGGCCTGCGCGTCGGTGAGGGTCGGGGCCACCGGCGCCGAGCCGACCGCGACCTCGATCGTGCCGGTCCGTGACTCGGCGGCCGCGTCGGGCAGCTCGTCGATCAGCGTTCCGGTGTCGAGCCCCTGACCCGGGGTGCCCGGCACGACGGCCCAACCCTCTTCGCCCAACGTGATGGTGGGGTCGCGCGGCGCAGTGCGGTCGGCGCCCTGCAGCTCCACGATCTTCGCGGTCGCAGTGGGGCCGCTGACGGTGTACCGGACGTCGACGTCCCGGGGCGTGAAGAACGACCGGAGCCACGAGAACGGCTGCATGAACAGGTGATCGTCACGACCGACGTCGAGCGCGGCCTCGGATGTCGCCTGTTCGTCGAGGGCCAGCCCGATCTCCCCGGCGGTCGTCTCGTACACCTTGTCGTCGCTTGTGATCCGCACCGGTCGGGCCGCCACCTCCTCGGCGATGCTGTTCATCACCTCGGGGAGCGATGCCTCGCCCAGGCCGCCTACGGGACGGCCGGCCACCTCGACGTTGCGTCGCACCTGACCGGACAGGGCGGCCGTGTCGATCGCCCAGGCGACGAGCAGGACCACCAGGACGAGCACCGGGAGGGCCACGAGGGCCAGCGCCCACCGCGGCGGCCCGCCGCCGCGACCGTCGGTGGACGACGACACGCGGAAATGGCGGCCGGTGGGTGCCTCCTCATCGACGCCGGCACGGCCGTTGCCGCCCGCCGCGTGCCGTGGCTCGGCCGGCAGGGGACCGGCGATGCGGGGGTTCGGCCCGGTGGTCCGGCCCTCGGCCGCGGCGGCCCCGCCGAGGACCAGGGTCCGGGTGCCGTTGCCGGAGGGCTTGTCGTCGGCATCCCCGTCGGCTCCGTGGTCCGGCAGGTCGAAGATCGGGGCCGCCTCGGTGGTCGAGTCGTTCGGGGAGGAGTCGTCGTCGGTGGTCGAGTCGTTCGGGGAGGAGTCGTCGTCGGTGGTCGAGTCGTTCGGGGAGGAGTCGTCGTCGGTGGTCGAGTCGTTCGGGGAGGAGTCGTCGTCGGTGGTCGAGTCGTTCGGGGAGGAGTCGTCGTCGGACGGTTCGCTCAGGATCGGGTCGTCGGCGGTTGGTTCGCCGCTGGCGCGCTCGTCAGCGGGCGCAGCCCCGCTGGGTGGCTCGTCGGTAGGCGTGTCGCCACCGGTCGGCTCCGCCGATGGCGGCGCGTCCGTGGGCGCGCCGACGCGCGCCGGTGCCTGGAGTTCGTCCCTGGGCGCCCCAGCACCCGCCCGGCGAGAGCCGGGCGTGGCTTCATTCCCGTCCACAGGACACCACCCTGCCACGTGTGGCCGCGTGGTTCTAACCGCCCTTGACCACACCCCGCGCGAAAACGGGATCTGTTACGGGATCGTCATGGTCGGGGGGTGCGCGGGTCGGAGTCGTCGTCGAGCTCTCGCGGATGGTCGCAGGAGACGTGGTCCTCGAGCTCATTGCGCGACCTGAACCGCAGCTCGCAGTAGGGGCATTGGTGCACGTCGGTCACGCCATCCAGTGTCGCGCTGCTACGTTCCCAGCGGGTTGAAAGATCAGGTGGCATAGCCGAAGGGGGACGTGGCCGATGGGCATCTGTGACGATCGAGTCGCGATCGTGACCGGGGCGGGCCGGGGCATCGGGCGCGAGCACGCGCTGCTGCTCGCCGCTCAGGGCGCCAGGGTGGTCGTCAACGACCTCGGTGGCTCGATGGACGGCACCGGCAACGACACCGGCCCAGCCCACGACGTGGTCGACGAGATCACTACGCAGGGTGGTCAAGCGGTCGCCAACAACGACGACGTCAGCGATTTCGCCGGGGCCGAGAAGCTCGTCGGCACGGCCATCGAGGCGTTCGGGCGCCTCGACGTCCTCGTCAACAACGCCGGCATCCTGCGCGACCGCATGCTCGTCAACATGAGCGAGGCCGAGTGGGACGCCGTCATCAGGGTTCACCTCAAGGGCACATTCGGTCCGTCGCACTTCGCCGCCAACCACTGGCGCGAGCGCTCCAAGGCCGGCGACACCCTCGACGCCCGCATCGTCAACACCTCGTCACCGTCGGGCATCTACGGCAACGTCGGCCAGACCAACTACGGCGCCGCCAAGGCGGGGATCGCGGCGTTCACGATCATCGCCGCCAAGGAGCTGGCCCGCTATGGCGTCACCGTCAACGCCGTCGCCCCGGCGGCCCTGACACGGATGACCGCCGACCTGGGCATGGGCCAGCTGACCGACGAGGGCAAGGAGGAGATGGCCCCCCACCACATCGCGCCGATCGTGTGTTGGCTTGCAAGCCCGCTGTCCGCCGGTGTCAGCGGTCGGGTGTTCGACGTGAGCGGTCGCATGATCTCCGTTTCCGAGGGCTGGCACCGGGGCCCGTCGATCGAAAGGCCCGACGCCGACCCGGAGGTCCTCGGCCACGCCATCACGGACCTGGTCGCCCAGGCACGGCCCAACGCCAACATGTTCGGCTACGACGAGACCTGAGGGAGGCCAGCATGCCCATCAACCACGATGCCGTCGGCGCCAGGTCCGAGCCCGTGCGCCACGCCTGGACCTCGAAGGACTGCCTGCTCTATGCGGTTGGGGTGGGCGCCGGCGCCGACGACCCGTCCCAGGAGCTGGCGTTCACCACCGAGAACAGCCAGGACGTCGAGCAGCGGGCGCTGCCCACCATGGCTGTAGTTCTCGGCGGCGGAGGCGGGGTCTTCGGAGCCCTGGGCAACTTCAACCCCGCCATGCTGGTCCACGGCGAACAGGCCATTTCGCTGGCACGGGAGATCCCGGTCGACGGCGGGATCGAGTCGATCTCCGAGATCGTCGGGATCCACGACAAGGGCTCGGGGGCTCTGGTGGTCCTCGAGTCGATGTCGACCCTGGTGGCCGACGGCGAACCGCTCTTCACGAGCCGTTCGGGCCTGTTCATCCGGGGCGAGGGCGGCTGGGGCGGCGACCGAGGCCCGTCATCGACGTTCGCCGTTCCCGACCGGGACCCCGACCACGAGGTCACGTACCCGACGCGGGTCGACCAGGCGCTGACGTACCGGCTGTCGGGCGACCGCAATCCGCTGCACTCGGACCCCAAGTTCGCAGCCATGGCCGGTTTCCCGCGGCCCATCCTCCACGGCCTGTGCACCTACGGGTTCACCGGCCGGGCCTTGCTGCACGCCCTGTGTGGGGGCGACCCGGCGCGCTTCCGGTCCATGAGCGGCCGCTTCTCCAGCCCCGTGTTCCCCGGCGAAGCGCTCACCGTCCGGGTGTGGCGCGGGGGCGAGGGCGAGGCCTTGTTCCAAACCGTGGGGCCCGACGGGCGGGTCGTCCTCGACGCCGGTTCCGTTGCGTTCGACGGCGCCCACTAGAACAAGCGCAGGGCATCGGGCTCGATGCCCCGCAGCACGTCGTAGTCGACCTCGACACAGGCGATGTCGCGCTGGGTCGCCAACACCCGCGCCTGCTGCTTGATCTGCTGAGCGACGAACATGCCGCGCACCGGGCGCAGCCGCGGGTCGCGCTCGAGGAACTCGACGTAGCGCGCCAGCTGTTCGACCCCGTCGATCTCTCCCCGGCGCTTGATCTCGATCGCGACCGCGTTCCCATCGGCGTCGCGGCACAGCAGGTCGACGGGGCCGATGTCGGTCGGGTACTCGCGGCGGACGAGGCGTAACCCGGGGGCGATGGCACCGCAGTTCGCCGCCAGCAGCTCCTGCAGGTGGGACTCGACGCCGTCCTTCCACAGCCCGGGGTCGGTACCCAGGTCGTGGCTCGTGTCGGACACGACCTCGTGGAGCGTGATCGTGAGGGTCTCCCCCTTGGGGGAGCGGACCGTCCACACGGCCTGGCCCCCGTCGTCGATCGACTCGCTCACTGTGTTGGGCGCGTTCATCCAGTTGAGTGGCTTGTACGCACCGCCGTCGGCGTGGATCGCCACGCAGCCGTCGGCCTTGACCATGATGAGGCGGGGGGCCGGGGGCAGGTGGGCCTCGAGCCGGCCCGCGTAGTCGACGGAACAGCGGGCCACGACCAGGCGCATCGCCGGAGGCTAGACGCGGCCAATGCCGGCTAGCCGCGCCCCGTCCGCCGTCGTGCGAGGTTCCGCCGGATGGTCTCACGCCGCTGCTGCAGCTGGCGGTGGGTCAGGCCTTCGGTGTCGTCGGAGATGCCGAAGCTGGCCTTGACGCCGGTCATGTCGAGCTCAATGGCGCGAGGGTCGATGCCGACGTCCGCGGCGATGCGGTCGCCGTGGTGGGTGGCGAAGTAGATCGAGATGCTGGCGATCTCGGCGAAGATGTCGAGGTCGGGCGCCAGCCGGGCGATGGCACCGTCCAGGAACACGAGGTTCTTGACGAACAGCATCAGCTCCTTGGGGAAGCGGGCGCCGATGCCGAGCAGCGCCTTCATCACCTGCTGGATCTCTGCCACCAGCTGTTCGCCCGACATGGTCGTAGGGTCGACCGGCGGTTGGTCGAGGCGGAGCTCGCGCACCAGCGCTTCCAGGTCGGTTCCCGGCGGCAACGCACCCAGGTCGCGCAGGGCGGCCAGCTGCGCCAGGACGTCGTTGCCGGCTCCCCCCATGAGCAGCCGCAGGAACGCCTGGCGCCGAAGCTCGTCGAGCCGGCCGGTGATGCCGAAGTCGAGCAGGGCCGTGCGCCCGTCGGGCTGGACGAACAGGTTTCCCCCGTGGAGGTCGCCGTGGAAGATCCCCTTGAGGATCGCCCCCTCGAGCGTGGCGATCATGCCGGTGCGGACCACCGCCTCGGTGTCGACCCCGGCGCCGCGCATGCCGGCCACGTCGTCGAAGCGGAAGCCGTCGAGCCGCTCCATGACCAGGACCCGGCGGGTGACCAGCTCGGGGTGGGGTCGGGGGACGACGTAACCCCGCTGGCCGAGCTCGGCGAAGGTGCGGGCCAGGTCCACCATGTTCTCGGCCTCGAGGCGGAAGTCGAGCTCCTCGGCGATGGTCTGCGCGAACAGCTCCACCAGCGCCGGCGGGTTGGCCAGCGCGGTGACCGGAATGCGCCCGACCAGCTTGGGGGCCAGCCAGGCCATGACCCGCAGGTCGTCGCGCACGAGCCGGGCGACGGCCGGCCGCTGGACCTTGACGACCACGCTCTCGCCGGTGCGCAGGGTGGCGGCGTGGACCTGGGCGATCGAGGCGGCGGCCAGCGGGCTGCGGTCGACCCAGCGGAACGTGTGGTCAAGTGGGCGGCCCAGGTCCTCCTCGATGACCTGGCGCACGACGCGGAACGGCTCGGCCGGCACCTGGTCGCGGCACAGCTTGAACTCATCCACCAGTTCGGCGGGGAAGATGCCCTCGCCCGCGGAGATGATCTGCCCCAGCTTGATGTACGTCGGCCCCAGGCGCTCCGCGGCCAGGCGGAGGCGGCGGGAGATGCCGGCCCGGCGGACCTCCGGCGCGTCGGATCGCCGCTCGCGCATCGCCCACAGCGCCAGGGCCGCGCCCAGCCGGTGGGTGACGGTGAGCACGCGGCGGCCGGGCGGCCACCGTCCCGGGCGGGTTAACCGGGGCACCTCGGCCACCACCCGGGACCGCACGTCGGCCAGGTCCCACCGCCAGGCCAGGGCCGTGGGGTCGTCGAGCGTCCAGGGCGGGGTGTCGCTGTAGCTGCCAGCGTCGAGATCCGTGGCGACCACCATCGAGGTGAGTTTCGCCGATGTCCGCCGGGATCCCACTAGGGCCGCACGTGCCCGTCCGTGACCGGGACGCCCTCGGCCCGGAGCCGCCGGGCATGTTCGACCTCGTGACCGGGGACCAGCCGGCCGGTGGAGGTGACCACCCGCCACCACGGGAGGTCCAGGTCGCTGGTGGCCAGGATGCGGCCGACGGCGCGGGCCCGTCCCGGGTAGCCGGCCTCGGCGGCGACCTCGCCGTAGGTCACGACGTCACCGGGAACGAGCGAGCTGACTACGGCCACCACCGCCTCCTCGAACGGCGTCAGGTCCGACACGGCACGCAACCTAGAGTTCCGCCCATGCGGACGCTGACGGCCGAGGAACTGACGAGCCACGCCGACCGCATCGCCGAGCAGGGCTGGACCGTGGTCGAGGACGCCATCGAGCCGGACCTGGCCGACGAGCTGACGGAGGCGCTCGACCGGCTCGAGCGCGACCTGGCGGTCACTCCGGCAGAGAACACGTTCGAGGGGACCCGCACCGTGCGCATCTACAACCTGTTGGTGCACGGCGATCTGTTTGCGCGGGTGCCCATCCATCCCAACGTCCTGCCGCTCGTGGAACGGGTCCTCGACCCCGGCTGCCTGCTGTCGTCGTTGTCGTCGATCGCGATCGGCCCCGACGAGACACCGCAGCCGATCCACTCCGACGACCAGCTCATCCCCATCCCCAAGCCCCACCCGCCCGTCGTGTGCAACTCGATGTGGGCGCTGACCGACTTCACCGAGGCCAACGGCGCCACGCGCCTCGTGCCCGGGACGCACTTCGGGCCGTCACCCGACTTCGGGCGCGACTACGACTCGATCCCCGCCGAGATGGCTCGGGGGAGCGTGTTGGTGTGGAACGGGAGCCTGTGGCACGGCGGCGGCGCCAACACCACCGATCGACGACGCGTGGGGCTGGCGTGCAACTACTGCGCGGGCTACATACGCCAGCAGGAGAACCAGCAGCTCGGCATCCCCCGCGATGTCGCCCGGCGGTTCGACGAGCGCCTCCAGCGCCTCTGCGGCTACGGCATCTACAGCGGCCTCATCGGGCACATCGACAAGCACGATCCGATCGAGCTGCTGCGGGACGGAGACGCCGCCGAGATGGTCTGGGACCGGATCTGATCCTCGTCGCCCTTCCTGTCCGTCAGGCCCCGGCCGCCGCTGCGATCACCCGCTCGGCCAGCTCGGGCCGGCAGATCAGGAGGTCGGGGAGGTACGGATCCGGCCGGTTGTACACCAGCGGCGTCCCGTCCAGGCGCGAGGCGTGCAGGCCCGCGGCGCGGGCCACGGCTACCGGGGCCGCCGAGTCCCACTCGTGCTGGCCGCCGCTGTGGGCATAGACCTCCGCGTCGCCCAGGACCACCGCCATGGCCTTGGCGCCCGCCGATCCGAGCGTGACCAGCTCGCCGCCGAGCGCCTCGGCGATCAGCGTCGCCTCCGCCGGGGGGCGGCTGCGGCTCACCACGACCCGGACCGGCCCGGTCCACGCGCCGGGCGGAGGGGGCGGCGTGGGCGTGGCCAGGGTCAGGCCCCGGGCGGGCAGGGCCACGGCGCCGGCGCCGGGGTCGCCGCCGACGACCAGGGCCACGTGCACGGCCCAGTCGGTCCGGGGTACCTCACCGAACTCGCGGGTCCCGTCCAGGGGATCGACGATCCACACCCGCTCGGCCGCGAGCCGGGCCGGGTCGTTGGCGCCCTCCTCGGACAGGACCGCGTCGTGCGGCCGCAGCTCCCCGAGGCGGCGCATCAGGAGCTCGTGCGCGGCCCGATCGCCCTCGGCCCCGAGGGCCCTGCCGTCCACGCCCTCACCGGCGAGGCGGGCACGCAGGTCGACCAGCATGTCGCCGGCCTCGGCGGCGAGCCGGGCGGCGGTCACGTGATCATCGGTGCCGATGACGGGCATGCTGTCCCCCTGGGTACGAGATCCGACGGAATTGCTTACCAAACAGGTCGCATTTAGCCTGACTCGGTCATGTCCACGAACGTCCCGCCGCAGCCCTACTACGAGTTGACGCACCTGCAGGCGCTGGAGGCGGAGGCGATTCACATCATCCGTGAGGTGGCGGCCATCAAGCACACCACCCGCTGGGGGCGGGCGCTCGTCAAGGACCTGCAGTACCGCCTCGACATCAACACGCTGCACCGCGACGAGCAGTCACACGCACTCGCGCTCAACGAGATCGGGCGGGTGAGCCTGCGCACGACGGTGCCGCTGTTCTTCGACGAGTACCGTCGCAACCGCGCCACCGGCAGCTTCATCCTCGTCGACGAGGCGGCCAACAACACGGTGGGCGCAGGCATCATCATCGGTCCCAGCGGGGTCGCGTGACGCCGGAGGTCGTCTGGCACGCCGGATCCGTGGCTCGTGTCGACCGACTGTCGGCAGGCGCGACAGTGTGGTTCACCGGCCTGTCGGGCTCGGGCAAGTCGACCGTGGCGGCCGAGGTCGAGCGGTCGTTGGTGACGGCCGGCCGGGCGGCCTACCTGCTCGATGGCGACAACCTGCGGCATGGCCTGAACGCCGACCTCGGATTTTCCGCCGCCGACCGCACCGAGAACATCCGGCGGGTGGGCGAGGTGGCCCGGCTGTTCGCCGACGCCGGGGTGGTGGCGCTCGTGCCGGTCATCAGCCCCTACGGGGCCGACCGCGACCGGGCCCGGTCGATCCACGAGGCGGTAGGCCTGCGGTTCGTGGAGGTGTTCGTGGACACACCGCTCGAACTGTGCGAGTCCCGCGACCCCAAGGGCCTCTACGCCAAGGCCCGCGCGGGCGAGATCGTCGGCTTCACCGGCATCGACGACCCCTACGAGGTCCCCGAGCGGCCCGACCTGCGGCTCACGCCGGCTGATGGCGATCCGGCCGCCCACGCGGCGCTGGTGCTGGAGCTGCTGGCCGGCGTGTCACGTCACGACGGCCCGGGGCGGTAGGTGCCGAAGCACCAGACGTTTCCCTCGGGGTCCCTGGCCGCGTAGTCGCGCGAGCCGTACTCCTGGTCGGTGAGGCCCATCACGATCTCCGCACCGGCCGCGACGGCGCGGTCGTGGTGGGCGTCGGGGTCGTCGAGGGCGACGTAGACGGCCGTGGGCCCCAGATCGAAGGGGCTGTCGCCGGCGGGCGCAGTCACCGCGAAGCCGAAGTAGCAGCCGCCGAACTCGAGCTCGACATAGGCGATCTCGCCGTCGGGTCCCCTGTGGACGGCCTGCTCGCGGAAGCCGAACGCCTCGGTGAGGAACCCGAGCGCCTTCTCGGGATCGCGGTAGTGCAGGACGGGCTGCATGACGACGTTGGTTTCTTGGGCCATGGCACCGACGGTATGACGGCGCGGTGGCCGCCGTCTTGGACGATTGTGACGTCGGCCGGGGACCATCACCCCGCGGGGCTATCGCACCAACGGCTTGTACCTGATGCGGTGGGGTTGATCGGCCTCGGCGCCCAGCTGCTTGCGGCGCCACCCCTCGTACTCGCTGAAGTTGCCCTCGAACCAGCGCACCTGGCTGTCGCCCTCGAAGGCCAGAATGTGCGTGGCGATGCGGTCGAGGAACCAGCGGTCGTGGCTGATGATCACCGCACATCCGGGGAACGCCTCGAGTGCGTCCTCCAGCGCTCGGAGGGTGTCGACGTCGAGGTCGTTGGTGGGCTCGTCGAGCAGGAGCACGTTGCCGCCCCGGCGCAGCATCTTGGCCAGGTGGACGCGGTTGCGCTCGCCCCCGGAGAGCACGCCCACCGGCTTCTGCTGGTCGGAGCCGCGGAAGTTGAAGGACGCCACGTACGCCCGGCCGTTGACCTCGCGGTGGCCGACCTTCAGCAGGTCCTCGCCCCCGGTGATCTCCTCGTACACCGTGTTCCCGGCGCCGAGCGCGTCCCGGGACTGGTCCACGTACGCGAGCTCGACCGACGACCCGATGGCGATCGTGCCGCGGTCCGGGCTCTCGGCGCCGGTGATCATGCGGAACAGCGTGGTCTTGCCGGCGCCATTGGGCCCGATGATCCCGACGATGCCGGCCCGGGGGAGCGAGAACGACAGGGAGTCGATGAGCAGCCGGTCGCCGTAGCCCTTGGACAGGCCGTCGACCTCGATGACCTGGTCGCCGAGGTGAGGACCGGGCGGGATGTGGATCTGCAGCCGGTCCGGCACCCGGTCGACGCGTTCGGCCTCGGCCTGCAACTTCTCGTAGGCGGCGAGCCGCGCCTTGCCCTTGGCCTGGCGGGCCTTGGGTGCCATGCGGACCCATTCGAGCTCTCGGTCCAGGGTCCGCTTGCGGGCGCTGTCGGCCTTCTCCTCGTGTTCGAGGCGCGCCCGCTTCTGCTCCAGCCAGCTGCTGTAGTTGCCCTCGAACGGGTAGCCGCGGCCCCGGTCCAGCTCGAGGATCCAGCCCGCGACGTTGTCGAGGAAGTAGCGGTCGTGGGTGATGGCGACCACTGTGCCGTGGTAGTCCCGGAGGAACCGCTCGAGCCACGCCACCGACTCGGCGTCGAGATGGTTGGTGGGTTCGTCGAGCAGGAGCAGGTCGGGGCGGGACAGGAGCAGGCGGCAGAGCGCCACTCGCCGGCGCTCGCCCCCCGACAGGGTGGTGACGTCGGCGTCGCCGGGCGGTAGCCGCAGGGCATCCATCGCGACGTCGACGGTGCGCTGGAGGTCCCACGCGCCGGCGGCGTCGATCCTGGCTTCGAGGTCGGCCTGCCGGGCGCCGAGCTTCTCGTAGTCGGCGTCCGGGTCAGCCCATCCCGCCATCACCTCGTCGTATTCGGCGAGCAGCGCCGCCACCTGGCCGACGCCGTCCATCACGTTGGCCTGGACATCCTTGGCGGCGTCCAACTGAGGCTCCTGCTCGAGCATGCCCACGGAGAACCCGGGCGTGAGCCGGGCCTCGCCCGTATATCCGTCGTCGACGCCGGCCATGATCCGCAGCAGCGACGACTTCCCGGCCCCGTTGGGCCCGAGCACGCCGATCTTGGCTCCCGGGTAGAAGGCCAGGGTGATGTCCTTCAGCACCTCCTTGTCGGGAGGGTGGAAGCGGCTCACCCGGCGCATCGTGAAGATGAACTGCGCGCTCATGGTGCGCGCCGACGGTACCGGCTCGGCCGATCGGGCCCGAATCGGGCTCAGGCGACCCGGATGGACTGGATCTGGTCGAGGTGCACCACGACGTCGTCGTCGTCGACCACGAACCAGGCGCTGTCCTTCACGCAGGACAGCAGCCGGCCGCGCCAGAGGGTGGCAGGCGTGCGGACGATCACGTCGGTGCCCAGCAGGGGACGGAGCGCTTGGGGAGTCAGAGGAGGGCGGTCGACTGCGATGCTCGGGCGCATGCTGACCTCCTGCACGGGGAGATGTACGCGGGTTTACACGTGCCCGTTCGTCGCCGGGTGGATCCCTGGATGCCCGGAGTCGAGATCGCAGGGGCGCCGGTACCATCGGTGATCGTGGGTGACGTACCGCAACCGACCAACTCGACCACCACACTCGGGCCGAACGCCTGGCTGGTCGACGAGATGTACGAGCAGTACCTCGACGACCCCGCCTCGGTGAGCGAGAGCTGGCGAGACTTCTTCGCCGACTACAGGCGTGACGTCGACCAGCAGGCGACGGCGTCCAACGTCGTCACCAGCCCACCGGCGCCGGCAGCCCCCGCGCCCGCGACCGCCCCCACGGCCGCACCCGTTACCGCCAACGGAACCCAGCCGCTGCCCAAGGCGCCGAGTCCCGCGGCCGCGACCGCGGCCAACGCCCCCGAGGAGGCACCCGGCGAGCCGCTGCGGGGTGCCGCGGCCCGCATCGTCCAGAACATGACCGCCAGCCTGGGCGTGCCCACGGCCACCGGCTTCCGCGCCGTGCCGGCGAAGCTGCTCGAGGTCAACCGCCGGATCATGAACGGCTACCTGGGCCGCACCCGGGGCGGGAAGGTCAGCTTCACGCACATCATCGGCTACGCAGTGGTGCGGGCGATCGCCGACTCCATGCCCGTGATGGGGTCGACGTTCACGACCGACGCAGCGGGCAAGCCGCGGCTCGTCCGCCACGAGCACGTGAACCTGGGCCTGGCGGTCGACGTCGAGAAGTCCGATGGCAGCCGCACCCTGCTGGTGCCGGTCATCCGCGAGGCCGACACCCAGGACTTCCGCGGCTTCTGGGGATCGTACGAGGAGATGATCCGCAAGGTCCGGTCCAACAAGCTCAGTCCCGACGACTTCGCCGGGGTCAATGTCACCCTGACCAACCCCGGCACGATCGGCACCGTGCAGTCGGTACCGCGGCTCATGCCCAACCAGGGGGTGATCGTGGGGGTCGGCGCCATCGACTATCCCGCCGAGTGGCGGGGTGCCGACCCGGTGCTGCTAGCCGAGCTGGGTGCGTCCAAGGTGGTCACGGTCACGTCCACCTACGACCACCGGATCATTCAGGGCGCGGAGTCGGGCGTTTTCCTCAGGCGCGTCGAGGAGCTATTGCTGGGGGTCGACGGCTTCTACGACGACATCTTCCTGAGCCTGGGCGTGCCCTACGAAGCGGTGCGGTGGCGGCGAGACGTCAACCCCATCGACCGCGAGCAGACCATGCTCGAGAAGCAGATGGCGGTGGCGACGCTGATCCGCGTCTACCGCGTGCGTGGCCACCTGATCGCCGACCTCGACCCGCTGCGGTGGAAAGAGCCCCAGATGGCCCCCGAGCTCGACCCCGCCACCTACGGCCTCACGATCTGGGACCTCGACCGCGAGTTCCTGACCGGTGGGCTGGCCGGGCAGGACAAGCTCGCGCTCAGCGAGATCCTGCGGGTGCTGCGCGACGCCTATTGCCGTACGTCGGGTGTGGAGTACATGCACATCCAGGACCTCGATGAGCAGCACTGGATCCAGGAGCACGTCGAGTCCGCCACGGCGGTCGACCTCGACACCGAGGACCAACGCCACATCCTCGGCCGGCTCAACGCCGCCGAGGCGTTCGAGAAGTTCCTCGGCACCAAGTGGGTCGGCCAGAAGCGCTTCAGCCTCGAGGGCGGCGAGAGCCTGATCCCCGTGCTGGACGCGATTCTCGAGCAGGCGGCCGACGACGGGCTTGACGGCGCCGTCATGGGCATGTCGCACCGAGGCCGGCTCAACGTGCTCGCCAACATCGTCGGCAAGTCCTACGAGCAGATCTTCAAGGACTTCGAGGGCATCCCCGACCCGACGGCGGTGCAGGGCTCCGGGGACGTCAAGTACCACCTCGGCCAGGCCGGCAAGTTCCAGAGCCGCGCCGGCAAGGAGATCCCCGTCGAGGTGGCCGCCAACCCGAGCCACCTCGAGGCCGTCGACCCGGTGGTCGAGGGCATGGTGCGGGCGCGGCAGGACCAGATCAACGAGCCCGAGGCGTTCTCGGTGCTGCCGATCCTGATGCACGGCGACGCCGCCTTCGCGGGCCAGGGCGTGGTGGCCGAGACCCTCAACATGAGCGACATCAAGGGCTACCGCGTCGGCGGCACGGTCCACATCATCGTGAACAACCAGATCGGGTTCACGACCACCCCCGAGGCGGCCCGGTCCGGGTTCTACGCCAGCGACGTGGGCAAGATCGTGCAGGCGCCGATCTTCCACGTGAACGGGGACGATCCCGAGGCCTGCGTCCGCGTGGCGCGCCTCGCCTACGCCTACCGGCAACGCTTCCACAAGGACGTGGTGATCGACCTCGTCTGCTACCGGCGGCACGGGCACAACGAGGGCGACGATCCCAGCTACACGCAGCCGCTGATGTACGCCAAGATCGACGACCGCCGGTCGGTGCGCAAGCTCTACACCGAGTCGCTCGTCAAGCGCGGCCAGATGTCGCTGGAGGAGGCGGAGCAGGCGCTGGACGACTTCCGCCAGCGGTTGCAGCAGGCGCTGGACGAGACCCGCCAATCCGCCCCTCCCCAGACGGATTTCAA
This sequence comes from uncultured bacterium, assembly GCA_963717085.1. Classification (GTDB taxonomy): domain Bacteria; phylum Actinomycetota; class Acidimicrobiia; order Acidimicrobiales; family VFJN01; genus DASQUK01. Next base: position 203,109 of record CAVQVM010000023.1, on the reverse strand, counting down.
GGCGGCCGAGCCCCCGCCGCCGGTCGGCGTCCTGCCCCATGTCGAGACCGGTGTCGACCGGGCGGTGCTCGATCGCATCTACGACCGCATGAGCCACTGGCCGGAGGACTTCCACCCCCACCCCAAGCTGGTCAAGCAGTTCGAGACCCGCGACAAGATGGTGCGGGATCAGGGCGAGGTCGACTGGGCGACCGCGGAGGCGCTGGCGTTCGGGGCGCTGCTGCTCGAGGGCACCGACATCCGGTTGGCCGGTCAGGACTCCCGGCGCGGCACGTTCAGCCAGCGCCACGGTGTGCTGGTCGACCAGACCGACGGTCGTGAGTGGGCGCCGTTGGCGCACCTGGCGCCCGACCAGGGCAAGTTCTGGATCTACGACTCGCTGCTGTCGGAGTACGCGGGGCTGGGCTTCGAGTACGGCTACTCGGTGGCCAACAAGGACGCTCTGGTGTGCTGGGAAGCGCAGTTCGGCGACTTCGTCAACGGCGCCAGCCCGATACTCGATCAGTACCTCGTGGCGGCCGAGGACAAGTGGGACCAGGTCTCCGGCCTGGTGCTGCTGTTGCCCCACGGCTACGAGGGCCAGGGCGCTGAGCACTCGTCCGCCCGGATCGAGCGGTTCCTCACCCTGGCGGCCGAGGACAACATCCAGGTAGTGAACGCCGCCACCGCCGGCCAGTACTTCCACCTGCTGCGGCGGCAGGTGCGGCGCGACGTGCGCAAGCCGCTGGTGGTCTTCACGCCGAAGTCGCTGCTGCGGGCACGACCGGCGCGGTCCAAGATCAACGAGCTGACGCGGGGCACCTTCGAGGAGGTGCTCGACGACCCGTTCGTCTCCGATGCCGCCGCCGTGCGGCGGGTCGTGCTGTGCTCGGGCAAGATCGCCCACGAGGCGATGGCCGAGCGGACCAAGCGGGGGGCCCCGGTGGCGGTGGTGCGCGTGGAGCAGCTCTACCCCTGGCCCTACGACCGGCTGGACGAGGTGGTGTCGAGGTATCCGAACGCCCACCAGGTCGTGTGGCTGCAGGAGGAGCCGTCCAACATGGGTGCATGGACCTTCGCCCAGGACCGCCTGGCCGAGCGGCTGGGTGGTGACCATGAGATCATCCGGGTGAGCCGCCACGAGTCGGGCAGCCCGGCCACCGGCTCCCACACGATCCACGTGCAGGAGCAGGACGCCATCGTCGACGCGGCGTTGTCGGTCGAGTAGGCGCGCCAGCGGGCCGCCCGGGCCGTCGGGTCAGCTCATGCCGCTGGAGGTGCCGGGTCGAAGCCGATCGACGCCCGCGCCCGGTACGTAGGCGAAGAGGTCGTCACGGCCGTCGCCGGTGAACTCGCCCGTGACGGGACGCATGCCGGCGGGCATCGCCGGCACGGCCACGGACGCGAACCCGCCGGTCCCGTTCCGCCAGAACCACGAGGCCGTGGCGTACCAGAACACGTCGTCGTACCCATCGCCGTTCGCGTCGAGGACCCGGGTCGTGTAGGTCCCGCTGACCTGCGGCGCCGCCGCCGACCGGAAGCCGGCCGACCCACCGTGCCAGATCGACTCGACGCCGGCGCCCGGGGAGTACCAGAGGACGTCGCCGTAGCCGTCGCGGTTGAGGTCGCCGGCCTTCGGGACGTAGCTGCCGTTGACCGTGATGGACTTCGACGCGTGCCCCGAGGCGCCGAAGTACCAGACCGAGTCCGTGACGGTTCCCCTGCCGTACCAGAGGATGTCGTCGAAGCCGTTGCGGTCGAAGTCCCCGGTGATGGGGGTGTACGTCCCGCTCACCGAGGTCGGCCGGGATGTGAAGCCGGACGGGCCCGAGTACCAGATGGCGTCGCTGGCCGCGCCGGGCCGGTACCACAGGATGTCGTCGAAGCCGTTGCCGTCGAAGTCGCCGACGGCCACGACGTAGGTCCCGCCCACGGATAGCGGCACGCCCCTCCGCCCGTGGCCGTCGAACAGCCACATCGAATCGCCGACCGTTCCCGGTCCGTACCACAGGATGTCGTCGAAGCCGTTGCCGTCGAAGTCACCGCGGAACGGCGAGTACGTGCCGCCCACCGGGTAGACGGGTGGGGCCGCCGGCGCCGTCACGAACGGGATGGTGATCGCCGGCGCGAACCCGCCGGCGGTGTCCCGCACACCGGCGATGGAAACCTGGTAGGGCACGCCGGGCGTGAGGGGTCGCGCGGGCGTAAGGGTCACCGTGCGACCGGCGAGCGACACGCTCGCGTCCAGGGCGGCGCCGGTGCGCCCGTCGAGCAGGCGCACGGTGCCGTTGGTGACCGACAAGCCCAGCAGGTCGCGCCCGAACGTGATCGACGGCCTCGTGGCGGTGGCGACGCTCCGCGCCTGGGGGCCCGGAGCCGCGTTCGTGAGCCACGGTCCGGCCGCTTGTGGCCCGGGCGCACCGCCCGCGGGCCCGAGGTCCACCCGCAGTCCGTAGTCGGCCGGGCTCGTCGACGCCGCGTAGTTCGCGACCTTCAGCAGGTGCCGGCCCGGGGCGACGTTGACCGCGATGGTCTCGGGCTGGCCCACGAGGGTGGCGTCGGCCGACGCGACGAGGCCACCGCCCGGGCCGTACAGCTCGATGACGGGGTCCATCTCGGCGGCCCGGACCCCACCCCCGAACGCGGGCGGCGTCACCGTGATCCGGGCACCTGCCGTCGCGGGCACGTCGAAGGCGAACCAGTCATGGTCGAGCTCGAGCCGCAGCCCCTCGGTGACCGCGGTGCCGACCGGGATGACCCGGCCTGAGGACGGGAGATCGCTCGCGTCACCGGTCAGGTTGGGCGCGGAGACCGCGCCGTGCGCGCCGACGTCGAGCGCGGCGGCAGCGTCCACGATCCCGAACCCGTAGGCGTCGTCCACCCCCGCAGGACCGGCGTCGCGTGCGGTGCGGACGAGCTCGTACGCCACCCTGCTCCAGCCCCACGCCGGATGGCGCTCGCGCAGCAGGGCAGCGACGCCGGCGACGATCGGCGAGGAGAACGAGGTGCCGGTCACGGGTTCGGTGGCCAGGCTCGGTCCGGGGGCGAGCGCGGTCGTCACGACGTTGACGCCCGGCGCGGCGAGCGTGATCCACGGGCCGTGGTTCGAGAACCACGCGAACCGGCCCTGCGCGTCGGTGGCGGTCACCGCGAGGACGCCCGGTATGGCCGCGGGGAAGCTCGGCACCCCGGCGGCCTGGTTGCCGGCGGCCGCCACCACGACCACGTCGTGGTCCAGGGCGTAGTCGACCGCCTGGTCGAGTGCCGTGCTCGACCCGAACCCGCCCAGCGACAGATTGATGATGTCGGCGCCGTTGTCGGTGGCCCACGTGATGCCGCTGGCGATGTCGGCGTCGAAGCCCGTGCCGTCGGCCCCCAGCACCTTGACCGGCATGATCCTGGCGTTCCACGCCACGCCGACGACGCCGGCACCGTTGCCCGTCGCCGCGCCGACGACGCCGGCGACCCCCGTGCCGTGGCCGTTGTCGTCGCTGGGATCGGCGTCGACGTTCACGATGTCGCGGCCTGCGACCAGGTTCGGCGCCAGGTCGGGGTGATCGCGGTCGACACCAGTGTCGAGTACGGCGACGACCGTGGCCGCCCCGGTGTTGGCGACGTCCCAGGCCGTGGGCGCCCCGATGAGCGTGAGGTAGGGCTGTTGGCTCGGGTAGCTCGCGTCGTTGGGCACCCGCGACGCCGACCGCACGCGGTTGGGTTCGACCGCCTCGACGTCGGGTTCTGCCGTCAGCTCTGCGGCCACGCCGGCGAGCTCGGGCTCGGCCGCCGTGACCTCGACGGTATCGGTCCCGGCGATCGGCTCGGCCTCCGCGCCGGTCTGCTCGACGATGTCCTCGGCCTCTGACGACGACACGTCAGCAGCGAACGTGACGAGCAGCGAGTTGGCGTCGCCGGCCGGCGCTACCCCGGGCGCGCCCCGCACCGACTTCGGGGCCGTGGAGGCCGGGGTCTGGGCTGCGGTCGTCCCGGCGGCCGCCCGATCGATCCAGGCCGTCGTGGCGTCATCCGGCTCGAGTGCCGGCGGTTCGGCGGCCGTCCCCGGGGATCCGGCGCCGGCGCGCTGCACATGAACCATTGCGGCCGGCGCGATGGCGGCGCTCGCTGCGACCACGACGACGATGGCGGCGCTCGCCCGTCGGCGCCGACGGTCCCGACTTCCTGCCAAGTGCCTGCCCCCTGCCCAGACCGCGACGGTCTGCCCTGCCCGCGGTGCGCACACTACCCGCGAGTCGCGCGGCCTTCGGCATCGAAGAAGTCGAGGATCACGGTGGTTGCGTCGATGACGCCGGGCTGGCTCGTTGCCTCCGCCCGTGGCCACTCGTGGCCCCAGCCCGCGAGCGTCCACAGCTCGACCACCGTGCCGTCCTCGCACCCGGACCAGCGGGTGACCGTCAGGCCCGGGGTGGACTCGTCGACGGCGGGCTCGGTACGACAGCCGTCGAACGAGGCCCACTCCGCCATGCGATCGGGCACGGACGGGTTGCCCACGTCGAAGCCCATGAGCGAGCTGCCCGTGTACCCGGCGATCGGGTCGGCGTCGCCGTGGATGGCCAGCACCGACACCGGGTCGTCACCGGCGCAGGTGCCGCTGAGGTTGACGCCCGCGACCGGGGCGATGGCGGCGAGCCGGTCTCCGAGCTCGCAGCCCAGCGTGGTGCTCATCCCGGCGCCGTTGGACATGCCGGTCGAGAACACGCGGTCGGCGTCGACGCAGAACTCGGCGCTGACGATGTCGAGCAGGGTGTCGATGAACGCGACGTCGTCGGCTCCCAGGTCGGCGAGTGGGATCGTCGCCTCGTTCAGGGTGACCTCGCCGGCATCGGACCCGAAGAAGTTCCAGAACGCCAGTCCCTCGAAGCCGGCGTCGCGGGCGGCGGCGGGCGCGTCGTCGGGCACGTCCAGGGGTGCGCCCTGCGGCGTCACCACGATGTAGCCGCGCTCGCCGGCGAGCGCCGGAAGGTCGGTGCTGGTGTCCTGGCTCGCGATGTCGCCGCCGAACCCGTGCAGGTTGAACACCAGCGGTGCGGGCTTGCTGCCGTCGTAGTCGGGCGGCACGTGCACGACGTACTCGCGCCGGAGTCCGCCGGCGGCGATGGTCGTCGGCTCGGGCCCGGGGTCCGCAGCGCGTGCCGGCTCGCACTCGGTCGCCGCCGCGCCGGTGCCCCCTAGCGCCGCGGCGTCGTCGGCAGGTGCGTCACCACCACCGCGGCATCCAGCGGCAACCGCGAGGCCGAGGGCGAGCCACCCGAGTCGACCGGTCACGGACCGAACCGTCGGTAGTCGATGGCGCACAGGGTCAGGCCCAGATGAGCTGCACGACGAGCAGCGTGGCGATCGCCGGGAGGCAGGCGAGGTGGTCCCGGCACACCGACCGGGCGAGCCAGAGCTGCAGCTCCACCGGGTCGCGGCGCGTGCCCAGGCGGACCGCATTGGGAACGGTCCGGGTGGCGGCGAGGCCGATGGGCGCGGCGGCCGCGACGGCCGACACCACGCTCACCCAGCGAGGAACGTCGTCGCTCGTCGCCTGAAGGACGATGGCGAGCAGCGTTGCGAGCATGGCCACGGTGACCAAGCGATTCAGCGGGCGCGCCTCGGTGGTCACGCGGCGGTAGTAGCCGGCGATCGACGCCAGCACCACCTCGGGCACCTCGTCGTCGCGATAGCGCAGCACCTGCACGTCGAACATCAGGTCGAACCACAACACAGCGAGCAGGAACCCGGCACCTGCCGCGATCAACGCCTGCATGCCGGCAAGTCTTGCCCAGGACAATCTTCAGCCGTAGGAGACATCACGCAGGGTGGCTGTTACTGTGCCGGCGAGCGGTTCGGGTGGATTGGCGCGGACGATTGCCTGGGTTGAACCGCGGTGTTTGGCGGTTCCGCTGGATCGATTGGGGGTTCCCATGCCCAGATCTCACCGTGTCGGCAGGATCACGGCCCTGACCGCAACGCTGGCCCTCGTGGTTGCCGTGGCCGCCTCGGCCGCCCCCGCGTCTGCGCAGTCGTCGTTCGAGGTGGTGGCCTCGGGCCTCGACAACCCTCGACACCTCTCGTTCTCGCCCACGGGCGCGCTCTACGTGGTGGAGGCGGGCCGCGGAGGTTCGGGCCCGTGCGTCACCGCGCATCCCAACCCTGACCTTGGCGTGTTCTGCCTCGGGATGAGTGGCGCGGTCACCCGGGTCCGTGACGACGGGCCCGACGATCGCGTCCTGGCCGGCGTGCCGTCCATCATTAGCGATAGCGGGGAGACCCTCGGGCCCTCGGACATCGCATTCACCGGCAGCCAGAAGTTCGTGCTGTCCGTCGGCATCGGCGGCAGCGACCAGTTCCGCGCCGGGTTCGGTGCTCAGGGCGCCCTGCTCGGCACTCTGGTCACCGGCAAGTTGAAGCACGGCGGGTTCTCGCTGTTCGCTGACGTCCTGGCCAACGAGGCGGCGGTCAACCCCGACGGGACCGACATCGACAGCAACCCTGTCGGCCTGGTCCGCCAGGGTGAGGGGTACATCCTCGCCGACGCCGGCGGCAACGCCGTGGTGCGCGCGTCCCACAAGGGGACGTTCACCACGATCACGCCGCTGCCCCCGGGCAGTGCGCTGGCGCCCCCGTTCCTGGGGTTGCCGCCCGGGACCCAGATCCCCACCGACGCCGTTCCGACATCGGTGGTCCGGGGTCCCGACGGCGCCTACTACATCAGCCAGCTGACGGGCTTCCCGTTCGAGCAGGGCGACGCCAACATCTGGCGCGTCGTTCCCGGCCAGGCGGCGACCGTCTACGCGTCGGGCCTCACCAACCTGACCGACCTCGCCTTCGCTTCGGATGGTTCCCTGTACGCGGTCGAGATCGCCAGCGCCGGGCTCCTGACCCCCGGGCTGCCGCTTGGCGCGCTCGTGAGGATCACGCCCGGCGCCAGCCAGCACACGACGGTGGCCGGCGGCCTCCCCGCGCCGTACGGGGTCGCCCTGACCAAGAGCGTCGCCTACGTCAGTACCTGCGCCGTCTGCACGGGCGAAGGCGAGGTGATCAAGATCCCGCTGGACTGATCGCAGGCGCGATCGTCACGCATCGAACCACGCCGAGAGCAATGGATGGCGGTGGGGTCTGTCGATGCGGATGCGCCCATCCGGTGGATGGCCGGCCTGAGTCAGGTCATCGAAGAGGTCCTTGGGAACCTCGTCGCGGTCGGTGTAGGAGCTGACGATCAGCCGGCCGCCCGGCGCGACGACCTCAGCGCGCAGGCGGGCGACGAGGTCCCCCAGCCGGCCCGGCGGGACCTGGTCGTCGAGCGCCGTGACGTACGTGAACCGCCGTGGCGGCGTCCAGGTCATGACCGATCCGGTCCAGATGCGTTCGGCAAGCTCGGCATGCAGCGAGCGCGCGAGCTCGGCCAGCGCCGGCAACAGCTCGAGGCCGTACGGCTCGATGCCGATGCCGCGCTCCGCGCACCAAGCGGGCAACGTCGCAAGCAGGTGTCCGTTGGCGCAGCCGACGTCGAGCCATGCGCCATCGCCGTCCATCGGCACGCACAGGTGCTGGCGCTTCGCCCGCCACGCCCCCTCGGAGGTCTCGCTCGACCCTGAACCCCCGGGTCCTGCGCCGGCGGCGAGATAGGCCCGCTCGAGCTGCTCGGCGGTTCGCCGGTCCCACGCCTCCAGGTCGCTCACCGGGGCATCATCGCAGGAAGGGTCCGCGTGTCCGCCGGCCGGTCATTCCCTGAGCGGTAGTGGTGGGGCGCGGCGGGTGGGGGTGGGTGGCTGGTGCGGACGTGTCCTGTGGGGTCGGTGACCTCGAGGGTGTTGTCGGGGAGGAGTTTGGTGTGCCAGCCGGGGTGGTGGAGGAGGTGGTGGTGGCGGCTGCACAGGAGCACCAGGTTCCATGACCCTTGTTAATGGCACAAGGTCGGAGGCGTCTTTGGCGCAGGTTGTCGCAGCACCAAGGGGCCCGAACGGGTGGCTAAGAGCTGGCTAATTCACTGGTGATAACGCGGCCCGCGGTTGCATGGTCCGATGCCGACTGGCAACCCGCGCCTAACTCGAATCGAGGCAGAGGGCGACGAGCGGACTCGTGTAGCCGGTCGTGCCGAGGGAGCGGGAGGGTCCATGAAGAAACCTGTGATCGTACTGGTGTCCATCACCGTTCTCGCCGCGGTGGCCTGGTCGAGTCCGGCCTCGAGCCGGTCGCTCGTTGCGAGACAAGCGTCACCGACATCGAACGCCGTCATCGCCTGGAACGCCAACGCCGGCGAAGCCGCGCTCGCCGCGTGCATCTCACCCGGCAACGACCCGCTCCACGAGTCGCGGCTCTACGCCATGATGCACGTGGCCATCCACGACGCGCTCAACGCGATCGACCGGACGAGCAAGCCTTACGCGTACCATGCACGGAACCTCGCGAAGGGGGCTTCGCCCGACGCCGCGGTTGCCTCGGCGGCGCGGAACGTGCTCCTCCCGGTGATCGCGGAACTCCCATTCCCGCCCGAGTGCATAGCCGCCGGGGTCAAGAGCGTCGAGACCGACTATGACGCGGCGCTCGCAGCCATTGCCTCCGGGCCAGCGAAGCAGCGCGGCATCGCGCTCGGCCAGGCTGCTGCCGCTGCGATCCTCCAGCTCCGGGCCAACGACGGGTCCGACCAGCCGCTCTTCGTCTCGGACTACCCGCAGGGGACGGAGCCGGGCGAGTATCGCTTCACGCCAGGATTTGAAGAAATGGGGGTGTTCCTGCCGGAGTGGGGGAAGGTGACCCCCTTCGTATTGAAGAAGAGCGCGCAGTTCAACCCCGGGCCGCCGTACGGGGTGACGAGCGCCCAGTACACGGCCGACTTCAACGAGGTGAAGCGGCTCGGCAGCGACGGCGTCTCGGCACCGAGCGACCGCACGCCGGACCAGACGCAGATCGCACTGTTCTGGGTCGAGAGCTCGCCGCTGGCGTGGAACCGGCTGGCGCGTACCGTTGCGCTCGACCGTCACGTCGGGCTGTGGGAGAGCGCCCGGCTCTTCGGCCTGCTGAACCTGGCGATGGCCGACGGCTACATCGGCTCATGGTTCACGAAGTTCCAGACGTACAACTACTGGCGGCCGGTGACCGCGATCCAGCTCGCCGCCACGGACGGCAATCCCGACACCGTCGCCGACGATGACTGGACGCCACTCGTGACGACGCCCCCCATCCCGGACTACGACTCCGGCCACGCCGTGCAGGGCGGGGCCGCCGCGGAGGCGCTGAGGCAGTTCTTCGGCACGGACCAGGTGGATTTCACGCTCTGCAGCCGCACGCTCCCAGTCGGGCAGACCTGCACGGACCCGGCGCCGGTCCTCCGCTCGTACCACAGCTTCACGCAAGCAGCTGACGAGAACGGGCTGTCCCGGATCCTGGTCGGGTTCCACTTCCGCAAGGCGGTCGTAGAAGGGATCGCGCACGGTCGCAAGATCGCCGACCGTGCCGTTGATCGAGCGATGCAACCGATCGGCGGGTAACCCTGCAGCGTTGGCGCAGGTCCCTCTGAGGCCAGCGGGAGTCGCGGTGGTGCCCCGGCTCCCGCTGCGGGCAACATCACACCCACGGGCCTAGCGTCGGTGCCGAAGATGGCGGCCTCGTCGGCCCGGCGCTCCGGCAGATTCATCCTCAATCTCGCCGCTGGCGTCAGACCGAGTTGGATCGCCAACGTCGTCATCCGGTCGATCAGCCACAACCAACGCCGAGCCTGCGGGTCCTCGTCGACGACCCGGGACACCTTGCCTTGCCTTTCGAGCCGCCAGCCCCGATCAGCGGCGGCTTTCTTGGCTTCGGCCTCGGTCATGTCGCCGCCACCCGTCGTGCGGCCTTCGCCGATCTCACATGCATAGTGGCCCCCATGGCCGGCCAGCTCGACGAGGTCCGAATGGTGACCGAACAGCTCGAGCCCGAACGGGCCCGGTCATGCCGCAACGCCATCACGATGGCGTCGGTGATGGTGGACGAGATCCGGCTACGGGCCTACGCCCGCCCGCTCGACGAACCCGAACCGTAAGACGTATGTGCCCCCGACCGCTGGGGTAGCGACCGTGAGCGGACGGTCCCCTGGTTTCCCGGTGCAACCCGGGGGGCCGTTTCGCCGGGCGGCCCGTCGGGTGGTTCCCCCCTTCGGCGGGCCGTCTCGCGTCTGTGACCGCGATACCCTACGAACAAATGTTCGAGGAACTGTCTGAGCGTCAGCTCCAAGAGCTAGAGAAGGTCTGGACCACGGCGTCGAAATCGGTCCACTGGCGCGAGAACCTCCGCTACGAGATGAGCAAGGCACTCGCCACCGGCTGCACCCTCGAACACCTAGCCGCGGTGACCGGGTTCGATCACCAGACCATCGAACGGCTACGGCACGAACCACGTAACGACTTCAACGGCCGGCACCCCACCGACCGCACGGCGCCCGGCCAGGAGCAGTTCTACCGGTAACGCGCACCCTCGGCTCTACTCGGCTTCGGTGTCGTCGCAGGCGTTGCCGTTGAGGCCAGGTGCATGCAGAGGTCCCGCATGCCGGCTGCCACGTTCCACTCCGCCTCGTTGGACACGCCCTGCAGGTCAACCTTCGTTTTTCGTCTCGGATTCCTTACGAAGACCAGCAATTACCTCGTCACGCTGACGAACTTCCTCTTTGAGTCGTTCAGACTCACCCACCATGGTGTCCAGATCGGCGGTCAGACGAGCATTAGCCCTAGACAGAGCATCAATCGTTGTCTTCTGGTCCTCCAGCTGTCTCTTCCGTCTCCACATCACCACGACCCTGCACTTCCTCTAAGAGTGACCTCGACGGCGGGAACCTAGCGGCGGCGGCCGCCGAGCTCATCCCTTGAGCCGCCAACAGCTCGGATCGCGTGAACGCGTCGCCGTCGAGCAGATCGGCACCCAGGCGGCCGAGCCCCTCTCTGCCCACGCGTCGGCGGGTGTCGCGTCACTCGTCCTCGAGCAGATCTTCGAGCCCAGTGACCTCAGCTAGCCACCGAAGCACGGGCGACGGCGCACTGACACGGAACGCCACACCTGCGTCAATGGCAGCAGCACGGGCATGCAGTAGGGCCTTCAGGCCACATGGATCGATGAACGTCAGGCGGTGGGCGTCAACGAGGAGCGACCTCGGGTGGGTCGCAAGCGCCTCGTTGACGCATGACCGGAACCTGTCGGTACCGGTCATGTCGAAGTCGCCTTGAAGAGCGATGCCGGCGCCGCCGTAGGCGTACAACACATCGCCTACGGAGGGTTCCACGTCACGCGACACACGACCCCCACCTGCCCATTGCACCCCCCGGGTGCACGCCCAACCGTCGCACACCGGCCCTACCCGGTCAATCGCCCTCCGCCGACGGCTGGCTCGCATACGTGCGGCTCGAGGACCCGCCCGGGCTATCACCCATCACCACCGTGGGCCGCCGACCGAGACGGTACGGAGCGGCAGATCCCGGTTCGCCTTCAGAAATCCGCGGAGCTCCCCTGCTACGCGACGGTTAACGCCGTGGGCGCACATTCATCCCTGGCGGGCAGCACCGGAGCTGACCCGGTCTGACAGGCGGAAGGCGGTACCCCCATGCGACGACCCGGAACTCTCCTGGCCGCGCCCGTGGTAGCGGCGGCTCTGATTCTCGCGGCGGCGGCGCCGGCCTCGGCGGACAAGCCTCTCCGAGAGCCATTCCCCTCGGACGACTTCGTCATTTCGGGCAGCTGCGACTTCGACGTGTTAATCCACAATCTCGAAAACAAGGAGTTCATCAAGTCCTACTTTGACGACGACGGGAACCTCACCCGGCAGATCGTCAACGGACGCTTGGTGAGCGAGCTGACGAACCTGGAAACCGGGAAGTCGATCGTCTACAACATCTCGGGTCCGGGGGTCATCACCTTCTTTGAAGACGGCTCGGTGGACGTCGTGGCCGAAGGACGGTCACTTTTGTGGTTCTTCCCAGGCGAGGTGGAGGATCTCCCCCTGGTGTTCGTGAACTCGGGCCAGGTCACCCAGCATTTTGACCCCGACGGCAACGTCGTCGGGGTCGAGCAGCTGGGAGAGGTGGAAGACGTCTGCGCAGCACTCGCCTAGCCGAGATCCCGGCCCCGGTCACCGGCTTCGACCTCGGCTCGAGTTTGCAGCCTGTTGTGGCGTCGGCCCGGCCAGCGTGCTCAAGCGGGCTGGTCTGCTGTGAGAGCGAGGGCTTCGGGGGCGCCAGCGGCCCACTTGCCTATTTCAGCGGCGCTTCAGGAACGTAGTGCAGACTCAGTCCTGGCGGCGCGGTGACCTTGGCGGGCGCCTCGTCGCGGCGGCCTGGATCTCGGGCCATCCATTGGTGAACCCGAGGCCCGAAGGGCGGGCTGGCGGCCCGCGCATCAACAGGAGGACCGCACCATGAGATTGCCGGCACGATCATCCATCCGACGTGGATTGACAGGGGCTGCGTGTCTCGCGGCTCTGGGGGTGGTCGCGGTTGCCGGGCCCGCTGCGGCCGGCCCGCCCCTGGAGAAGGAGAACTTCCACGACGAGTCCACCGAGGTCGAGGAGGACTTCTGCGACGTCGAGGGTCTCAGTGTTGAGATCCACGAAGTGGTCGACGGGACGTTCCTGTTCAATACCACGGGCAAGATCGGCGTCCCCCACCTTGTGGGCACGAACCACGGCACTGTGTCATTCACGAACCTCACGACCGGCAAGTCATTCACCAACGTGTTCAACGGCCCTGATAAGACCCTCCATATCACCCTCAACGACGACGGGGAAACGGTCACCGTGATCGAGCTGATCACCGGTGGAAGCCGGTGGTATGGGCCCGATGGCAAGGTCCTGTTCCACGAGGACGGTCAGATTCGCGTCGAGCTGGTGATCGACTTCGGCGGCACGCCGTTCAACCTCGACGACGACGTGCTCCTCAGCGCGGAGGTCATCTTCGGGAGCACCGGCACCAACGACACCGAGGGCCGCGACTTCTGCGAGGACTTCCTGGCCATCACCGGCTGACACCGTCATCGGTCATTCGCACAGCTGAGCGAGCCAGCCCTGCGGGACCCGCTCGCTGGTGCCAAGCCCGTACGCGGTTGGCCACTGATGGGGTGGGAGCACCAGCGTGCCGAACAGCCAGTCGACCAACGGTGCCTGTCCGGCGTAGTTGCGATTCCAACCCTCAGGGTCGGCGGCGTGGTGCCAGTGGTGGAAGTGGGGGGTAGCGACGAACCAGCGAAGGGGTCCGCCCTCGAGCCTCACCTGGCGCCAGCTAAACCCCCCGCCACTGGTCAGGGTCGTGGATCGGGAAGCTCCACGGGCCATCACCGCCGAAGCCGACGGCTGGCTCGCATACGTGCGAGGCGTCATGGTCTTCCACATGCGGAGCTTGCAGCCAGCTGTCAGCCAACGGCAGCAAACGCTCAGCAAACGCTCAGCAAACGCTCAGCAAACGCCCCTACCTTGAATGGGGCCGCGCAGCGAGAACCCGGCGAGCGGCCACTTCGCTCTGAAGCCAACCAACAACCGGTGGGCAAGGCATTCTTGAGACCACCCGCCGAGCTCTCGGAAGCTACGACCACCCGCAGCTCCGTGCGCTCAGACAACCATCAGGGCAATCGGGCGCGGCCGTCGAGTCTGCGGACGTCGGTTCTGTGAGCGTGATGGGAGCGGCCGAGGACCGCAGCACACCGATTCTGGGGCGCCCAGACCGATGTTCGAGCTACGCCAGATCGCCGGCTCGGGGCGCAGTGCGACGCTCTGATGCCTTCGTTATGGGGCGCTGGATCCGGGCGGAGCTCGTATGGCTCCGGAGCTACATAATCGGGCCCGTGTCGGGAGCGCTTATCGAGTCACGTTGCTGGGGAACGCCAACTGGTCGCGGGATCGGGCGTTCCGTGGAGCGCCTGTTGTCCGTTGTACCCCCACGGAATCGGCCCCGAACTCGGGAGTCCGATCCGCTCATCGATCGGAAGGCCTGTCAACGAACAGCAGGACATCCTCGCCGGTGTGGAGGGTGATTTCCTTGCCTGTGGACAGCAGAGTTCGGTGTGGGCAGACATCTGATCTCGCGATCCTGGCCTTCTGCTCGAGGTCATCGGTCCAGGCTCGTCCACAGTTGGAGGACGGCGTAGGCACGCCAGGGGCGCCATTGTTGTTGCAGAGCGGCGAGCGAGCGAGGCTGGTTCAGGCGACCCAAGGCCGTGAGTGCGCGATATAGGCCGGCGTCGCCGTGTGGGAAGGCGTCGGGATCGTGAAATCCTCGCATCGCCACGTAGGCGGCGGTCCAGGGACCGATCCCACGAATTGCGAGGAGCCGGGTGACGGCTTCGGTGGGGTCTGAGCCGGCATCGACGCGAATTCCACCGTTAGCAAGTCCGCCGGCAAGAGCCCGTAACGTACCTGTGCCCAGCCCAGCAAGGGCCTTTGGGTCGGCTTCGGCGAGGACTGCTGCGCCCGGAAACAGATGGGTCACTGTTCCGAGCGGCTGCTCGAGCGGCGTACCGAACGTCTCGACAAGCCGAGCCGTTCGTGTCCGTGCTCCCCGCAGCGTCCCGTGCTGACCAAGCACGGCGCGCAGGACGAGCTCGTTGCCGTCGAGGCAGCCGGGCACGCGCAGCCCGGGCCGCGCGCGGACGAGACGGCCGATCACCTCGTCGCGGCCGAGCGCCTCGGCGACGGCCGACGGGTCGGCGTCGAGGTCGAGCAGGTGGCGGCAGCGTGCGACCGCTGTGGCGAGGTCGCGGAGATCGTCGAGGCGGAGTACGCAACGGACGGCCCGTACGTCTGGGGTGACCTCGACGAGCCCGGTGCCGTGGGTGAGGGTGAGCGCTCGCCGATAGGTTCGGCCGCTGACCTCTTCGAGACCGGGGACGGCGCGCGCTTGGAGGAACCGGAGCAAGGCGGGTCCGTCGAAGGGCTCACGACAGCTCAGGCGAAGCTCGACGACCCCCCGCGGGCGGGGGTGGGCAACGTTGGACCGGCGCCGCATCTCGCTCGGGGTCGACGCGAAGACGTCTCTGATGGTGTCGTTGAACTGGCGGACGCTGTGGAATCCAGCAGCGAAGGCCGCATCGGCGAAGGGCATGGCGGTCGACTCGATCAGCAGCCGGGCCGTGTTGGCGCGCTGGGCGCGCGCGAGCGCCACCGGGCTGGCGCCGAGCTGCTCGGCGAGGAGTCGGCGCAGATGGCGTTCGCTGAAGCCCAGTCGTTTGGCGAGTCCGGGGACGCCTTCGCGGTCGACGGTGCCGTCTGCGATCAAGCGCATGGCGCGGCCGACGCTGTCGGCGCGCCAGTTCCAGTCGGGTGAGCCGGGCGCGGCGTCGGGGCGGCAGCGCTTGCACGCCCGGAAGCCGGCCGACTGCGCGGCCGCGGCGGTCGGGTAGAAGCGGACGTTGGCGCGTTTGGGCTGCCGTGCGGGGCAGCTCGGGCGGCAGTAGAGCATGGTCGACGTGGCGGCGATGAAGAAGATGCCGTCGTACCGCGGGTCACGGCTGTCGCTCAGCCGGTAGCAGCTCTCGAAGTCCTCGACGATGCTGCTCATCATCGCACCTGTCGTCCACCGTACTAGCGGTTTTCGGCCAAAGCGGTAGATCGGTCACTGAGTTGGCCGAATCCCGCCAGTCATCGCCACGCCAAAGGCGTAAAAGGGTCACATGAGCGGACAGCAACAGTCGACCCTCGCCGGCACGACCGTAGGAACCAGCCAACGCTTCACGGCGAGCAACGTCGACATCGCCGGGCTCGACGGCAGTCTCGTGACGTTAACTGCGGAACAACTCGCCGAGCTCGACTCGCGGGTCCAGTCCCGGTTGCTTCGCGCGGGCGACCCCGGCTGGGACCAAGCCGTGCTGGTCTGGAACGGCATGGTCGCGAAGTTCCCTGCACTCGTTCTTCAGCCGATCTCGGCCTCCGACGTCGCTGCGGCCGTGGGGTTCGCGCGTGACCACGGCCTGTTGGTGAGCGTCAAGGGCGGAGGCCACAACCTGGCCGGAACTGCGATCGCCGAGCGCGGGTTGACGCTCGACATGTCCTGCATGAGCCACGTCGCGGTCGACGCTGACGCCAGGCTCGCGCATGTCGGGCCCGGGTGTCTGCTCAAAGACGTCGACGGCGCGACGCAGGCACACGGGTTGGCAACCGTACTCGGCAGCTTCAACTCTGAGGTCGGCGTCGCCGGACTGACGCTCGGCGGCGGCCTGGGTTACCTCACGCGGCGCTTCGGCTGGACCGTTGACAACCTCGAGGCAATCCAGATCGTCACCACCGACGGCGTGATCCGCACCGCCAGCCGCGACGAGCACGCGGACCTCTTCTGGGCGCTCCGGGGCGGTGGAGGCAACTTCGGCGTTGTCACTCGGTTCACGTACCGCCTCCACGAGGTCGGCCCGACGATCACGGGAGGCCTCGTCGTCTTCGATGCCGACCGGGTCGACGACGTACTCGCGGCGTACCGCGACCTCACCGAGTCGGCGCCCCGCGAGCTGACCGCGGCCGTCACCGTGCGCCTCGCCCCGCCGGCCCCGTTCCTCCCCGAAGAGTGGCACGGCAGGCCGATCGTCGGGCTGCTCGTGTGCCACAGCGGCGCCGAGGTGCAGGCCGATCTCGCCCCCATTCGGGGCCTCGGCGACCCGATTGCCGACCTGGTGAGCCAGAGGCCCTACGTCGAGCAGCAGGCGCTACTCGACGGTATGGAGCCCAAGGGCAACCGCTACTACTGGAAGACCGAGTACCTCGCCGCGCTCTCGAACGAGTTCCTCGACACCTTCCGTGACAGTGCCATGAAGGTGACGTCTCCGCTGGCGGAGTCGATCATCATCCATCTCGCGGGTGCGCTGAACGAACGAGCCGACGACGACGGAGCGGTCGGCAACCGCGACGCCCGCTACCTGACCGCGTTCGCCGGACAGTGGCCCGCCCACGCCCGCGACAACGAGAACGTGGCCTGGGTACGAGAGGCGTGGAAGACCATCTGGCCGTTCTCGACGGGCGGCAACTACCTCAACTTCCAGACCGCCGACGAAGACGCGGAGCGTGTTCGCGCGGCGTACGACACCAACTTCGACCGCCTCGTCAAGGTGAAGGAGAAGTACGACCCGGGCAACCTGTTCCGTATCAACCGCAACGTCCCTCCCAGCACGGGCGGGTAAGAACCGTGCGCTCTCCGACCTCTGCGCGCATCCTCGTCGTCGGCGCTGGCATCGCCGGTCTCGGCACTGCCCGAGCGCTCGCCCGTGCCGGGTTCGCGGCCGAAATCGTGGAGCGGCAGCGGACGTGCCAAGAGGCCGGCGCCGGCATCTATCCGCCCAGTAGCGCGGCCGGTGCCCTCCGCGCCTCCCTGGCGGGCGGATCAACCCCTCCGGCGTTTGGCTATAGCGCCTTGAGAGCGGCTCGGACTTCGTCTAGGCGATCGGGATTTGCCCGGACCTCGATAAGGCAGGCACAGCCCGCCACCTCGCCGGCGTAGCGGTCATAGAACCCAGGACCGACCGCGCCGCCGGCCTCGGCGGCATCGGTGACCTCTTCCACGCCGCGGATGATGGCGGTCACCCGCACGGGGATCTCCGGGCCATCCGCCGCCACACAGGACTGGCTATCGATCCAGTCAGCGAAATGCGCCGCGCTGACGGTTCGGAGGCGCAGCTCGCTCCCCACCCGCAGGCTGTACTCGCGGGCCGCCGTCTCGTTGACCGCCACCGCATTGGCCGCCCCGGACGTCCGACCCACGACCGTCAGACCGAACGGGTGCGACGCGGTGCTGCGAATCGTCCCGAGGCCGAACAGACACTCCGCCTCCGGGTCCGGCGTGATCCCCCAGATCGCGGCGTGCGTCACCTCCTCGACCCCCGGGACGGCCGCGGCCTCGTCGATCAGGTCAACGCTCCCGGCCAGCGCAGCGGGATCGACTTGCCCGCGACCGGTGACCTGGGCGAGCGGGGCCAGCTCCAGGTTGGGGTGACCCGTCGCTGCGCCGAGCCGTTCCAGGGCGCTATCGGCCCGGCGCGCCCCGGCGAGCGCAGCCATCGCCGCGCCCGCAGCCAGGGCCACGATCGCGGCGACCAGGATCGCCGGACCGCGCCGACGCCGCTCGCTGCGAACCCACAGCCAGACGGCAGCCATCAGGTGCCCCTCGTGCCCCGGTTGTACTCCCGTCCGCCCGACCAGGCCACCGTGCCCCCTACCCACTGGCTGGTGTGGTTGACACCCCCGTCCCGCTCGATCGTCGTCGACGCCAGCGAGCTTCAGGTCATGGACTCCGCGGGACTGGCGGCCCTGTTGGCCATCCGAAGCGACGCTCGGAATGCCGGCATCGCTGGCGGATCTGGCTTGCTTAGGGCGTCAATCGGTCGCCCGTTCCGTCCCGGAGGCGGCGGTGCAGGCGGAGGGTGTCCTCGGATGGCTCTACCCCGAGGTCGGTCAGCGCCGCCAGCCCGCGGTCGAGAGTACGGCGGGCGGCGGAGCGGTCGCGGTGGGCCAGTGCCACCGAGACCAGCACGGCGTAGGCGTCCTCGGCCCAGCGGTCGACCTCGATGGCACGTCGGGCCACGCGTTCTGCTTCGTCCACGTCGCCCCGTGCGACCAGGAGCTCGCCAGCCCGGGTCGCCGCGGCCACAAAGCGGACGCGGAAGTGCTCGCGCTCGGGGGCGATCCAGTCGGCGTCGGCGACGCCCTCGTGGGCCTCGCCCCGGTAGAGAGCGACGGCGGCCAGGTTGTGTTCGAGGGCCAGCGACGGTGTGCCGTCGGATTCGGCCCGGGCAGCTCGGGTCACGTGCTCGTTGAAGCGGTCGGCGTCGATCCGGAGCCAGTCGCTGGTGACGAGCGTGACGGCCTGGCCGTCGACGCGGATGTGGTAGGCGGGCTCGTGCGCCGAGCGAGCGGGCTCGAGCACCCGGAGCAGGTAGGTCATGGTGACCCGCAGGTTGTTGGCGGCGGCTCGCTCCTCCAGATCGGGCCAGAGGGTGGCCATGATCGCCGCCCGTCTGGTCTTGCGGTGGCCCACGAGGAAGGCGAGCAATGCCCGCACCCGTTCGCGTTTCAAGTCGCGGTCGGCGATGGGCTCGCCGTTGCGGGCCAGGGCGAGGGGACCGAGCACGGCGATCTCGGTGTGGTGTGCCGGCGGGGCCGGCACGGCCGCGAGCAGCGACTTGGCGAACTTGGCTCGCGGCGTTCGCGTCGCGACCTCGGCGCGCACGGCATCGCGGCCCCGGGGTCCGAGGGCCTCGAGCAGCATCGCGCCCTCGGGCCGGCCGGCCGCCTGGAGGCCGAGCGCCAACTCGACGGCGAACCGGTGGTGCAGCCCGCTGCGCACGCGAGACATGTCGCTCAGATCGAGCTCGCGGAGGCTCCGGCGTACCTCGTTGGCGCCGCGGGCGCCGAAGTCTGGGCCACCCGCGCGGTCCCGGAGCGCGACCACCGCCCGGGCGAGCGTGCGTGCCTCAGCAAGGTGACCACGGAGCTCGGCCGCATCCCAGCGACTGCGTGCCGAGGGGACCAGCACATAGGTCAGCGCCAGGCCGCGGCGCCACGCCCGCCGGTCGACCCCGGTGTCCAGGCCATGGGCAATGGCCCGCTCGAGCAGGTCGGCGGCTGCCGGTTCGTCACCGGCGGCCACGAACATCGCCGCCTCCGCTAGTACGAGACGAGCGCTCTGGCCGACATCAGCGTCCACCTCGGCGCGGCGCACCCGCGCCATGAGGCGTTGCGCCTCCGCCACGTCGCCGACCCAGGCGAACACGAAAGCCGCCTCTGCCAGGCTCACCAGGACGAACTGGAGCACACCGGCGGCCTCGAGCCCATCGATGATCGACGGCACAGCGGCGACTACCTCGTCGACCTGGCCCAGCGCCCAGCGCGCCTCGAGGCGGGCGCCCTCGAAATTGAGCTGGAACGCCGGGTCGGGGATCGGGGGAATGGCATCGAAGACAGCGATCGCTTCCTCGGCCCGGCCGCTCCCGGCCAGTGTGGTGCCGCGCAGCCAGCCGGCCATCGCCTCCCAGGCGTCGTCGAGTACCCCCGGCTCGATGGCGTCGAGATGGGCGAGCACATCGTCGTCGCCGCCGACGATGTCGGCTGTGACCGCCTGGCCGAGCGCGGAAAGGGCCCGGGCGAGGGGATGACCCTCGGCCTCGAGCTCGACCACCCGGGGCAGCAGCCCGGCGAGCAGCCCGACGTCGGCCCGCCACCAGGCCACCTGGCCGAGCAACCCGATGGCCCCCAGCTCACCGTTGGGGTCGCCCGCCTCGCGGCACCGCCGGATGGCCATCTGCAGCGGCTCGGTCGCCTCGGCCGGCGCGAGCAGGGCAGCCTGGACGCCGGCGGCGAGCGCCGCGCCGGCTGTGTCCCGCACGGCCTCGGGTAGGTCGGCGAGCCAGCGCTCGAGCTGGCGGCCCGAGGGCCGGTCGGGACCGATACACGCGGCCCGCAGGATCCCGGGCATGACGTCGACCAGGCCAGCCTCGCGGGCCAGGGTGACGGCCTCGTCATAGTGGTGCTCGCCAACCAGGTAGTCGACCGCGCGGCGGCGGGTGGACAGCCGTTCGTCGTTGGCCAGCGTCAACGCCGGCACCCCGTGCCAGAGCTGGTGCGGCACCCGCCACCCACCGGCGCCGCGGGCGACGAGCGGCACGCCGTCGAGCGTGCGCGCCAGATCGACAGGAGCCCCCAGCGCGGCGCCGGCCAGGCCGTCGTCCGCGCCACCCAGGTCGGACAGCGCCGCCAGCACCCGGCGCCGCTCGGGTTCCAGGGGCTTGATGACCTCTTCCCAAAGGTAGTCACCGACCATGTCGTGCTCGACGCTGGCCGCCAGCTCGGCCATCGCTGGCCATCCGCCCGTATCGTCGAACCGCTCGATGGCGAAGCCCCGACGGGCGGCGAACTCGGCCAGCTCGTCGTCCGAGAAGCGCAGCTCATCCTCGTCGAGGTGCAGCAGGTCACTCTGCGTGGCGAGGCGGGCGAGGGGCACCGCCGGGGACCAGCGGCTGGCCAACAGGACGCGACCGTTGGCGGGCAGAGCGTTGACCAGGGCAGTCAGCCACATGGCGCCGGACGAACCGGGCGCCAACCAGTGCACGTCATCGACCACGAGGCACACCGCCGTCGGCGCCCGCCGCCACACGGCGTCGGCCACGGTGGCAGGATCGGGCGCGTCGGCGGTAGCGCCGGCAACCATGCCAGCGGCTCGGTCATGTCCTGCCGCACCGACCGCGGCCATCACGTCGCGGGCCAGGACGACGCCGTTGGCGTCACTGTCCTCGAGGCCGATCCAGACGTCCTCGCCCCGGGGCACGAGCCGGTTCTCGGCCACGGCTTGGGCCAGCAGCGTCGTCTTGCCCATGCCGGGTCCGCCCACCACGGAGGTCACCCGGTGCTCCCAGCGGCCGAGCAGGGCCCGCAGCAGCCGAGGACGCGTGAGCGAGCCGGGCGGCGGCTGCGGTGGCTCGAACCGAAACGAGCGAGGCATGTGGCCCGACACCCTAAATCGGCCGCGCCCGCCCGGCTCGCGAATGCAGCCTCGCTTCGCGCCCGCTAATTGGCTGCAGTCAGCCTACGCCTCCCCAGCGGAAGCACCGGGGGCTGCGCTGCGGGCGGCGGCGGCCCCCGGGCTCTCCGTAGGAGCCAGCCCAAATCACCCGCACGCCGCACGCGGGTCGGGCCAGGTGCGGGTGCACAACGGGTTCGTGGGGAGTGACCGTCATCCCTGCTGTCGCCACCTCGCAAGAACCGGCGTTACCTGGGGCCGCCCGGCCGTCCGGGCCCTGCGGGGGTGCGTCCGTGCGGCGTGGTCATCCATGACGAGCGTCTCCGGCACCGATCCGCTGCCGAGGCGGGCCTAGCCTTGGACGGCACGGCGGGGTTCAACTGGGTTGTAGTTCGTGACGATCACGCCTGCGAACCGTCGCTGGCCGAGCGGGAACGGTTCACCGTTCTCGAGGTCGACCTCGACCACCTCGAGTCGATCGTGTTCCCGGACGTCATCGAGACCAGAGACGTCTCGATCGACGGCGACGACGGCGTGGCCTTGGTCCAAGAACCAGCGGGTATGGCGACCCGCGCCGCTGGCGACGTCGAGCACCGGACCAGTGCGAGGGATCAGGGATGCAAAGCGGACGACCCAAGGTGATGCGTCGTGAGCCTCACGTTCGTCGCGGCTCATCGGTCGCCATCTCACCCCAGCGCGTCCAGCACCTTGGCGAGGTCCTCGGTTACGGCACGCAGATGCCACGGATCGTCACTGGTCCGCTCGCGACGCCTGAGCTCCTGGCCGAGTGCCAGGATCAGCTCCCGGTAGGTGGCGGCTCGATCGGGATCGGTCTTGCGCAGGTCGCGGGCGGCTGGCACGGCCTCTCGTGTCAGGGTGACGAGCACGGTGAACGCCTCGCGGGCGGTGAGCCCGCCGTCGAGCACCTTCGTCGCGGTCTGAATGACCTGTTCGACCACAACGCGCACACGCCGACTGTACGAGCACCGTCCGCTGCGGACGTCTCCTCTCGTCCGGGCTTTGTCCAGCGGGGGAACTGAGGACAGGCGCTGTCCCCCTGGACGTCGTTGACTACCAGCTCGAGTTCACGACCGTGTTGCGAGACAGCCCGTCGGCCCGGCAAAGCCACTCAGATCCGCCGATCCCGCTTCCGCCGTTCTGCGCTGGCTGGCTAATGAGCAGCGGCCGCCCGCAGCGGGCATTACGTGCGCGTCTATGAGGTGACAAGGAAGCGTCGGCTGCCCTTGACCGCGGCGGGCAGCATTGATGCATAACGCCGAATCTGGCGCGGGCTCTTGCCATGCTCGGGACCGAACGCCCACTCGGCGAGGGCGGGCAGCTCGCTGCCGAAGAAGGTGTCGCGTCCTTGACGGCGGCTACGCCGTCGGCGCCCTGATCGCCGGCATCAGCGCCGACGTCGTCGGCCTCCGAGCCGGGTCACTGTGGTCGCCGCGCTCGCTGCCGCCAGCGGCCTGGTCGCCGCCCGCCTGCTCAGCGAAACCCACCGGCCGACGCCGTCGCCTCAGCGACGGCGGCGCCGAGCCACGAAACGTGACCGCCGCAGGAACCCGTCGGCGATGGCGCCGACCGCCCGCCGGCGCCTCGCCTGGGTCTCGGCGAACTCCTCGGGCCCGAGCATCTCGACCATGCCGTCGGCCAACCGCTCCTCCTCACTGAGCTTGCGCCTGGCGGTGGCCAGGTAGGCGGGCGTGAGGTCGTGCTCCTCGACGTCGACGAACCCGGCCGAGCGAAGCAAGCTCGGATAGCTGGTGCGCAACCCACAGTCGGGCGGGCCGGCCTCGATCGCGCGCATCGCCTGGGTGGCGGTGAGCTCCGGGGTCGGATAGATGACACTGAACGCCGTGCGCCCCCCAGGCCGCAGCGCCCGATGGCTTGCCCGCAGCGTGGCCAGCTTGGGCCGCAGACAGCACAGCACGTCGGTGTGGACCACGGCATCGAAGCTCTCCGGCCGCAGAGGCAGCGTCTGGCCCCGCGCCACCAGGCCCCAGGCCCGGGCCTCGATCCGCTCCCCGCTTGCCCGGCGCGCCGCCACGGCGAGCCCCTCGAACGGCACGTCGGTGAGAACGACCGCGCACCCGACCTCACGCGCAAGGTAGAGGCCGGGCCAGCCCTGCCCAGCGCCCACATCCAGCAGCCGCCGACCGGGACCCAGGTCCAGGATGCCGACGAGCTCGTCGACCTCGTCGAGCGTCGCGTAGCCGTTGGCACCGAAGTCACTCCCGAGCGTCCGCAGCTCGACCTCACGAGCGACTCGATGCTCGCCCACCGCGTATGTCTGCCGGGCACGCTCGACGCCCTCCTCACATACGGACATCGCGACTCTCCTCGGCTGGGTGTCCCCACCCGTCTAGGACGAGACCCGGACGACCGCCATTGCCTACCAGCTCATGGCCTTCGCAAGCCCCGATGCAATACTCGTGCGGCCGAGTTCGTCCATACCGATAGACGACCCACGAACGGTCACGACGACAGGGCGGTTGGGCGCGGTGTTGAAGACGAGCGACAGAGCGGCATTTCAGCAGCTCGCCCGCGACGAGCTGGCAGGCCTGTACGCCCTGGCGCGTCGGCTGACCGGCCGCGACGCCGAGGACCTCGTACAAGAGGCGCTGTTGCGGGCGTGCCGATCCTTCGCGTCCCTCCGCGAACCCCGAGCGGGAAGCCAGTGGCTGCGGGTGATCCTCACCAACGTATGGCGAGACCGGCTCCGCAAGGGCAGCCGCGAACCAACCGAGGTCTCGCTGGATGATGCCGAGGGCTTCTCGCTGTACCGCACGCTGGTCGACGAGGACCCGTTCCCCTACTCGGACACGCTGCACCTGGACTTCCTGGGTGGCTTCTCCGAGGACGACATCCACACCGTGCTCCAGCGGCTACCGGCTCGCTATCGCGCCCCGCTGGTGCTGCGCTACATGGAGGGGTTCCCGACCAAGCAGACCGCCCGGTTGCTCGAGCTGCCCCTCGGCACGGTCCTGTCACAGCTCCATCGAGGCCGCAAGCTGTTCGAGCGGGCGCTGTGGGACTACGCGATCGAGTCGGGCGCGATGAACGGAACAGCGGCGCGACGAGAGGATGCTCCATGGACCGGGTGATCACCTGCGGTGCAGCCGTCGAGCAGCTCTGGGCGTTCTTGGACCACGAGCTGGACGACCACGACCAGCGCGCCGTCGAAGCCCACCTGGCGTTCTGTCGGCGCTGCTGTGGCGAGATGGAGTTCGCCACGCACCTCCGCCGCCTCCTCGCCGCGAAGGGCACGGGTGAGCTGCCGGCTGAGGTACGGACTCGGCTGGACCAGTTCATCGACGAGCTCGCCGAGACGACACCCGACGGAGGCCCGCCATGAGCGACGACCTGATGTTCCAGGACCAGATCCGCGACATCGTGCGCACCGCCTACGGTGCGATCACCACGGGGGCGGGCCGGCCGATGGCCCAGCGCTTCTACTCCGACGAGGAGCTCGCGACCGTGCCGGCGGAAGCCGTGGACTGGGCGCTGGGGGTCGGCAACCCGGTACGGCACGCCGGGCTGTCGGAGGGCGAGGTGGTGCTCGACATCGGCTCCGGGGGTGGGATCGACACGGTTCTGGCCGCCCAGCGGGTGGGGCCGACGGGTCGGGTGATCGGCCTGGATGCGCTTCCCGAGATGTGCGAACGAGCCCAGGAGGCGGCGAAGGCGGCGGGTGTGGAGCCGAGGTGTGACCTCCGGGAGGGCGAGATGGAAGCCATCCCACTGCCGGACGAGTCCGTCGACGTGGTGATCTCCAACGGCGTCATCAACCTCTCTCCCCGCAAGAGCCGCGCCTTCGCCGAGATCACCCGAGTGCTCCGGCCCGGCGGCCGGATCTGCGTCTCCGACCTCGTCGTCAACGACGACCTGCCACCCGAGGTCCTGTCGTCGGGACCCGCCTGGGCCGGCTGCATCGCCGGCGCCCTGTCCGAACGGATCTTCGCCCGCAAGCTCGACCGCGCCCGGCTGGCCGACATCGAGATGAGCGAACGAATCACGCTCACGCTCGACGACGTTGCCCTCTACCCGCTGTTCACGCCCGAGGTGCTGTCGCTGATGCGCCACGTCCTCCCCGACGATGCCCGCCAGCACATCGCCACGAGCCTGATCGTCCGAGCCCGCAAGCCCGCAGTACGCATCCCGAAGACGTCGGCCAGCAGCCCTGCCACTTCGACTCTGGTGCAACGCCTGGACGACGTCGCGGCGGTCGAGGCCGGCGGGGTCACGGTACGAGCGTTGAAGCGAGTGGACGAGGTCGAGCTCACCGTGAAGGACATCGAGCCGGGTCACACCACCCCGTTCCACTCCCACAGTCACGCTCACCGGGGCATCATCATGACCGGCACAGGCATGCTGCAGCTGACCGGGCGGCGACTTCCGCTCACACCGGGCGACGTGTTCTCGATCGCGCCCAACGAGTCCCACGCCATCGCGAGTGAAGGCCCCGGATCGCTGCGGTTGGTGTGCCTGGACTGCTTCCTCGTTTCCCCGACCTGACGATCAGGCCGGAGATTTATTGCATCGACCCCGAAAGGCAATGCCGCTGACCGGCCTCCCGTCCTTGTAGGTGCAAGGCACGTCGAGGAGGCCCAGCGATGACGACGACCAACGATCCGGCCGTGGAGCCCGCGGCGCTCCGGGCCTCCGTCCGCGAGAAGTACTGCGAGGTAGCGGTCCACCCGGACGGCGACTTCCACTTCCACACCGGCCGGCCGCTGGCCGCTCTGCTCCGCTACGACCCCGAGTGGGTCGCCGCACTGCCGGATCGGGCGGTGGAGTCGTTCGCCGGGGTGGCGAACCCGTTCTCGCTGCGGCCCATCAGCCGGGGCGACCGGGTGGTCGAGGTCGGCTCGGGAGGCGGGTTCGACTCGATCGTCGCCGCGCACCTCGTGGGCACCGACGGCCGGATCATCGGCGTCGACATGACCCCCGAGATGCTGGCCAAGTCACACGAGACAGCGCGGCTGCTCGGCGTGGGCCACGTCGAGTTCCGCGAGGGTCTCGCCGAGGAGCTCCCGGTCGACGATGGCTGGGCCGACGTCGTGATCTCCAACGGCGCGTTGAACCTGGTCGCCGACAAGGGCCGGGCCTTCGCCGAGATCTGCCGGGTCCTGCGCCCCGGCGGTCACCTCCAGTTCGCAGACATCGCCGTCGGCCGACCCGTGCCCGCCGAAGCGGTCTGCAACATCGACCTGTGGACCGACTGCATCGCCGGCGGCCTGTCCTGCGACGGCTGGCAGCAGGTGGTGCGTGACGCCGGGTTCGCCGGGGTCGAGGTCGGCCCGGCTGTCGACACCTTCGGCGGCGCCAGGGGCGAGGCGAACGCCCGCCGGTTCGAGGTCTTCGGCCATCCGTTCCTGGCCCACAAGCCGCAGTAGGTAACCACCCAACCGCCGATGAGAACCGCACGACAAGAGAGGACCGACCCATGTTGACCCACCAGTACAGCTACGAGACCTGCCTCGACGGCTCGGTGAAGAACGCCTGGACGGTGGATGACTGCTTCCGAGGCCGCACCTTCGACTTCACGAAGCCGTTCCTGCCCGACCGGATCGCCGGAGTCAGCCGCATCGGCTGCCTGATCGACGACGAGAAACGCATGCTGAACCAGATCCGTGGCAACAGCTACTGCCACATCTTCGCCTTCGTCGAGGAGTACATCGTCCCCCTGGTGATGGACCGCGCCCGGGCCGACGTCTACGGCGACGAGACCCGGCTGTGGTCACTGCTGCGCTTCGCCGAGGAGGAGGTCAAGCACCAGGAGATGCTGCGCCGGGCGTGCGACCAGTTCGATGAGGGGTTCGGCACCAGCTGCGGCCTGGTGCCCGGCCGTGAAGAGGTCGCCGGCGCCGTGCTCGGCACGTCGCCGCTGACCGCGCTGCTGCTGACGAGCATGATCGAGTGGTTCACCCAGCTCCACTACGTCGAACACGTCCGTGACCGCGCCGAGCTCGACGAGCTGTTCCGCGACATCCTCCGCTTCCACTGGATCGACGAATCCCGCCACGCCCGCATGGACAGCCTGCTGATCGACGAGGTCGCCAGCACCTTGACCGCCGACCAGCGAGAACAGGCGATCGACCAGCTGCTCGAGCTGGGCGGGGCCGTCGACGGGCTCCTTGCCCAACAGGTCGAGCTGGACATCGACGCGCTCCAGCTGGCCACCGGCCGCAGCTTCACCGACGACGAGCGCGACGACATCCGCGCCCACCAACAGCGCGCCTACCGGTGGACCTTCCTCGTCTCGGGCCTCCAACACCCCAACTTCGTGGGCATTGTCGGAGAGTTGACCGCCGCTGGCCAAGGCAAGATCGCCGCTGCCGCGCAGGCACTCGCGGCGTGATCTGATCTGGGGGCATTGCTTGACGGCGGCGCGGAGGCGCCGACGGTGAGGATCCATTTCGCTGACGGACCAAAGCGTCACTCGGACGGCTGAGCGACGTCGCCCCGCGGCTGATCTGAGCGGTTGGTCACTGGAGCCCCCCAGAACGACGGTTTCGGAGTCACAAGCGAGGCTCGTTCGCAGGTCCGTCCGCCGTGCCAGATTTGCCGATCTCACGCCGTGTCGTTCTGTGCGGACGATCGGCCGAGCGGGGGCCGCACGCAGTGGGCAATGGTGCGCGCCGCGCGCCACCGACCCGGCGTTTGGTGCTACCCCCACCGGCCGCCCGCGCCGCGCGTTCGGGGACACGGTCGACGCGCCCGCGACTGGACGCCAGCGAGGCTGGGGCGCGAGAAGGACGAGCATGGGGGCGTGGCTGTTGCCGAACGAACTGCCGACTTGGTCGCGGGAGGCAACTTCACTCCGGCACGGTCAATGGCCGCGCCGCGAGCAATCCCAGTCGGTCGGGTGGATGGTCAGCCCGTATGGGTTTCGATCGCCCACACGGTGTCTCGCTCTGGCTGGTACGAGCAGAACGCACCGGTGCGTATGGAAGCGTCGAGATGCCGTCCGAGCCGGGGGTGGGCGTGCGCGATCCGGGTGATGGCGTCGCGCAGCCGGCGGCTGACTGCTTTCCTGGCGCGCTCGACGTGGTCGGGTGTTCGGCGGGAGCGACCGCCGAGGCCGTAAGCGGCGGTCAGCTGGGTGATGAGCGCGTCGCGCTCCTCCTGGGCCACCGCCGCCGCTTCACCGTCGCCGCGTTCGTGGGCCTGGTCGATCTCGGTTTCGAGCTCGGCGATTCGGCGCTTGTACTGGGCCAGGGCCGTGTGGTCGGTCACTGGCTCGCCCCGACCTTGAATGGCGAGTCCCGCCTGGGCGGCCGCGCTCGCGGAGACGGACCGGGCACCGGTTCCCACCGCTATGAGATCGAGGACGTGGATCTCGCGTCGGGGTTCGGTGAGCAGGTGAGCGAGGTCGTGGAGGCCCTTGCTGTCCCGGAGGGTCACCACGAGGCCCCGGTAGCCGACGGTCCAGTACTCGCCGTCACGGCGGAACACGTTGGCCTGTTCGCTGGCGAGCCGACGGGCGACGTCGGGTCTGACGCCCTGGCGGACCACGGGCAAGACCGTCCGGTTCCCGGCGATCCCGGCCAGCTCGACGTCACGTCCCTCGCCGAAGCGGACGCCCGAGCCGGCGACGAGGTCGCGTACGGTGCTCGATGCCAGGATCTCGCCTGGCTCGGCCAGGTCGGCAAGTCGGGCACCGACGTGCACGGCGATGCCGTGAACGTCCCCGTCCACGATCTCGCACTCACCAGTGTGGACGCCGACCCGGAGGGAAAGGCCGCGTCGCTCGGCAGCGTCGCTGATGCCGAGGGCGCAGCGGATGGCGCGGGCGGGGCCGTCGAAAGCGGCCAAGAAGCCATCGCCGAGGTGTTTGACTTCTTGGCCACTGAAGCGGGCGAGGTGCCGCCGCACGTCCTGGTCGTGGGCGGCCAGGAGCTCACGCCAGACATCGTCGCCCCGCTCGACGACCCGTGTGGTCGACTGGGCGATGTCGGTGAACACGAGCGTTAGCAGGCGCCGCTGACGGGCGGTGTGCGCTCGTGAGCCGACCAGGAACTCCTCGATCTCGGTCGCTACCGCCTCGGCGTCGCCGACGAAGGGGAGGTGGTCGACTCCGTCCAGCTCGACGAGGTGACCGTCGGGGATCAGTGACGCGATGCGACGGGCGTAGGCCACCGGCGCCAGGGGATCGTCGCGGCGGTTGAGAACGAGCGCCGGCACGCGCACTGCCGGGAAGACATCGGGGAGGGCGTACGCGAAGTTCGTCATCAGCAGCGGCACGATCTCGTTGCGGCTCACCGACTGGCGCATGTAGCGGCCGAGCCATCTGGTGAAGTCGGCGTCGCCTGTCATGCTCGCCGCCCATAGGGGCACCCCGGCTTCGGCCGCCTCCTCCGTTCCCCACCCTGCGCCCATGCCGGCGAGGAATTCCATGGCGCGCTGCTCGTCGTGCCAGTCCAGCGGATGCTCGATGTCCGGGAGGCGGCAGACCGTGCCGTACAGGATGATGCTGGTGGTTCGCTCCGGGTGGGTCGACGCGAACACGGCGGCCAACCCGGCGCCCTCCGATACCCCGAGGATCGAGGCCCGCTCGGCGCCCACGGCGTCGAGCACGGCGAGGATGTCGTCCGCGCGTTCCTCGAGTGTCGGGGTGGTCAACACGCCGCCTCGGTCCGAGAGCCCGCAGCCCCGGCGATCGAAGATGAGAAGCCGACTGAACTCGGCCAGCCGCCGGAAGAACGCGGCAAGCGACGGCTCTTCCCAGAACACCTCGACGTTGGACGCCAGCCCGTAGGCCCACACGAGATCCACCGGACCCTCACCGATGACCTGGTAGGCGATGCTCACATCGCCCGCCCTGGCGTACCGCGTGACCGGCTGGCTCATCGCTGCCTCTCCCAGTCCTGGTTGCGCTCCACCATTCTGCTCCTCCACCCGCGGCCGATGCCGCGGGCCACCCATCAGGCGCTACACGTCGCGTCGCGACGCGACGGCGCCTGTGGCGCCCTTCGTCCCGAACGAGTCCACAGCTCGACGGAGGACAAGCCAATGCGACACGTCAAGGTCAACGGCGTCGAAGTCGCCTACGAGGTCGTGGGTCGGGGCGAGCCGATCCTGTTCATCCACGGCGCCCACATGGCAGACGCCATGCGG
Organism: uncultured bacterium; assembly: GCA_963717085.1. Taxonomy (GTDB): domain Bacteria; phylum Actinomycetota; class Acidimicrobiia; order Acidimicrobiales; family VFJN01; genus DASQUK01. The sequence continues at coordinate 172,561 of CAVQVM010000023.1, read as the reverse complement.
CCACTCGTTGAGGATCCGGCCCTCGACCGGTTCCAGCGCATCCGCTACCACCGACGCGGCGTCGGCGGAAGCAGCTGCCCGCTCGAGGCGTGGGCAACGGCGGTCGCCGTGCACGCCGACGATGCCGTCGGGCTCCTCGAGCACCTCGGAGTCGATCGTGCTCATGTGGTGGGCCACTCGAGCGGCGGATCCATAGCCCTCGAGATCGCGTCCCGCCACCCCACCAGGGTGTCGTCGCTTGTCCTGCTGGAGCCGGCGCTCATGATGGTGCCGAGCGGCGCGGCCTTCGTCGACCTGGTCATGCCCCTCGTCGGACGCTACGAAGGTGGCGACGCGGAAAGTGCCGTCCATGGCTTCCTGGCTCTCGTCGGTGATCGCGACTGGCGCAATGCGATCGAGCGGACGGTGCCCGGAGGGATCGCGCAGGCGGTGAAGGACGCCGCCACGTTCTTCGTCAGCGAGCTACCTGCCGTATCCGACTGGACCTTCGGACCCGAGCAGGCCACGGCCATCACGTGCCCGGTTCTGTCCGTGCTCGGCTCCAAGACGAGCCCCTTGTTCGTCGAAGGTCATGAGCTGCTCCACGAGTGGTTCCCGCAGTGTCACGACGCGGACATCCCCGGCGCCAGCCACCTGCTCCAGATGGAAGCCCCCGGACCCGTCGCCGCGGCGATCGCCGCCTTTTGTTCCGACGCTCTCCAAGCACCACAGCTGTGGTAGCCGCGAGACGCGGCGAATAGACGGCCTTGCCCGGGAGGCGTCGAGGACCAGAACGACAGCGACGTGCGCCCAAACCAGGGGCGAAGGTGTCCCAGAACGCGCAACCGAGCCGGCTGACCCCGCGTGGCAGAAGTGCCGATCGGGGACGGACCACCGCGCCTAGATCTGCCGATCAAGAGCGCCGGCGATCTGTACCGGCTATGTCAGTGGCAGACCGAGCGCGGTCCGGGCAATCGGTACGCGCTTCGGGCCAGACGGTCGTGGCTTGGTCGCCGGTGCGACCGAAGGCGGCGACCGCGACAGATCGCCGATTACGTGTCAGTCGGGGCCTGGACGTTGCGATCGACGGCTGGACTGTCAGCGCTCGCTGCTGCGGGGCGGTAGGGCGCTGTCGAATAGCCGCCGCGCTATGGCGGGATAGTCGACCACAACGGCGTCAAGGTCGACGATGATGTCGGCGGCGAAGCTGCCGTCGGTTGCTTCGTAGCGGATGACGCGGTGATCTGCAGCCGAACGGATGTGGCGGTAGCGCTGGCCGTCCGGCTGCACCGCGAGTGCCGGAACGGCGACCCAGGCCATGGTGAAATCGATCGGCCCGCCGCCATCGAGGAGGCCGTGGCGGAGGATTGGCATCATGTTCGTGACCGGCGATAGCCCGAGATCGCAGTCGAGCGCGCTCGCGAGACCTGCAGTGTCGCCGCCGGCGGGCGGTAGCTCGATGTGACCGCCCTCATCGGCGGCCACGGTCCACAAGCCGTCGGCTTCGCGGCGGAGGTCAAGTTCGCGCCGCCACCCCTCGCCGCGGCTGGTGGCGCGCAGCCGCACCGTCACGAAGCCCTTCGTCGTCTCCAGCTCGTAGTCGAGCCGGTACGGAACCGGTCCAGTGCCTATGGCAACGCCGGTTGCGGTCATGTGCTCTTGCGCGATGTCGATCTCAGCGAACTCAACTGCGAACGGCTCGTCCTTCACCCAGGCGGTCGCTCGGCGTCTTTCAGGGCGTCGCGCCGCCATGGCACATGACTACTCATCCACCGGGCGGGTCGCAACGCGTCGTTCGGTGTGAACTCACACCGGACCTCGATTCGAGGGCGTCCAACGCGCCAGATCGACGGATGCGTCCGCCCGAGTTCCGGCGGGCCACGGAACAGGACGGTCTGTGGACACGAGTACTCAGGTGGCTGACTTGTCGACCAGCGGCTGACGTTCAGCTCACGCTATTGACGAACCGGCGGATCTCGGTCGCACAGGCCTCGGGGTCCTCCAGCACACACGCATGGCCCAGCTTCGGGAGCACAACGAGCTGCGATGTCGAGATCGCAGCATGGAGCGCCTCGGCGTTCGTGAGCGGCGACCGAGCGTCCGCCTCGCCGTGCAGCACCAACGTCGGCACGTCGACGGTGGGCAGCACCGGCCGGAGGTCGGTCTCCGCCCCGATGTAGCCCGCCGCTCGAACCGTTGCCGGACGTATGTTCTCGCGCATCATCGCGGCCATCTCGGCGTCGCGGTCGGCCGGTATGAGGTCAGAGAACAGGCCCGGGTAGGACTTCGGGTCGAACGCGTCGCCCAGCTCGGCCATGCCGACGAACATCTCGAGCCGTCGCGCCACCTCGTTTGGGGGCAACGACCCTGCCCAGCCCGCGTAGCCACTAACGAGCACGAGACTCCCTGATGACGCGGGGTGGCGCTGGAATAGCGACAGGGCGATCATCGTCCCGAACGAGTGGCCCACGAGGTGCGGCCTATCGAGGCCGAGCGCGGCGACGAAGGCCATGAGGGCGTCGGCGAACTGCGGCGCTCGCCAGCTGTCGTCGATGTCCGACGACTCGCCGAAACCCGGCGCGTCCCAGGCGATGACGGTGTGGTCCCGTGCGAGATCGGGGAGCATCCGCTGCCAGGTGCGGCTGTCGCACGGCGCACCGTGAAGTAGGACGAGCGGCGGGCCGGTGCCCACGCGGGTGTAGGCGATCCGCATCCCGTCGACATCGAGGTGCTCCATGTCTGAATCCTGCCGCAGAACCGAATGGAGCGTTGGGTGCGATATCAGCCGGCTGCGAGCCCCGGCACCGCTTCCCCGGCGCTCAGACTGGCAGCGCGCCAGATCGACTGCGATGACCACCTGAGACCGCAGTCGATCTGGCGCGTTGGACGCCCTCGAATCGGGGACCGGTATGAGTTCACACCAGCGGACGACGCGTTGCGACCCCCGAGCTCCTGTCAGCTCACGTACCCAGGTCTGGGCTGTAGGTGTCGTCCCAGTCCCGGCCCTCGACATCAAGATCGAAATCACCGGGAGCCTCGAACGTCACGTGTGTCGCCGCCGTACCGGGAGTGGCACCGTGCCAGTGCCAGGCGCCTGGCGGGTTGCTAACGACATCGCCTGTTCGGACGACATGCACACCGCCCTCGTCGGCGACCACACCTACCCCGTCCACGAAGACCAGGTGCTGACCCATGCGGTGTTGGTGCGGCACGGTTCTCGCTCCTGCGCCGAAGTGCACCGCCAATGAGTCCAGGCCTGGCAGCACACATGGGAGTTGCTGCACCCGCACGTCGTCCGGGTTGTTGAACAGGGACCTGAGCTGGTCGGGGACCGGATCTCCACCAGCGTGCGCGGTCGTACCGAACTCGTCCATGGCTTCCTCCGATCCTGTGTGTTGGCGATGCGGCTCGTGCGCCTCCCGCCTCGCCAACGCTGCCGACGTGATGGGCACTTCAGCTCAGGTGCCCCTGGCCTGCTGATCATCCTGTCACCACCTTGCCGGCGCCGCACGCGGCCGGGCGGCGGCAGTGGACTGCTCGCCCGTCGAGGGTGGGGGCTTGCGAATCGCGATCGACCGTCCGGCGAGAACGGGCGGGTAGGCGCGCACGTGATCCCTCACCCTCGCAGCAAAAGGCGCCGGCTCGAAGCTCGACGCCCTGTGCGAGCCACGCGGGCGCATCGGAATCCTGGCCGTCGTGGGGATGCCTGGCGCCCCCCCGTGGCGGTTCATCCACAGTGGGTGATGCGGCCGGCGGTTGCCGATGCGAGCGTGGGGCCGATCGGCGATGGGCGGAATGTGGTGGTGGCCGCATTGACATTCGGGAGTCACCGACACGCGAGCCTGACGGTGAGTGAGGGGTGAGGCATGAGCGACGAGACAGCGCGGCCCTCCTGGCACCGGTCGGCCCGCCGCCCTGATCGTCCAATCGCGCGGCGAGCTCCCGGATCCACATCACGGCTTGGAACAGCAGGCTGGATCAGCTACGTCCGACAGCCGCCCGCCAGACCGCGCGACTCCTCCAAAGGAGAAGCGTCTCGTTCGTGCTGCTGGGCGCCCACGACGGCATCCCAGCCCGGCACCGGCGGGTCGTCATCGCGGCGCTGATCGGGCTCATGAGCACTGAGCACCTTCGCGAATAGCCAGCCGTAGTTATCGTCTCGATGTGGTGGCCTTCGCACCAGGTGGTGGGGCGGTCGCAGCCGGGGAACCGGCAGTGACGGTCACGCACGACCAGGGTGTTGTAGAGGGGGGCGGGGATGGTGCGGGTGGCGGTGCCGTAGTCCAAGATGGCGGAGCGGCCGTGGCTGAGCACGCGGTGTAGGGCGGCGTCGCACAGCAGCCGGTTGGTGCTGGTGCGGTCGAGGGGGGTGCCGTCGACGCTGGCGGCGCCGGCACGAGCAGGGCCCGGTAGCGGTCGATGTCCAACATGAGGTTGAGGTGGGGGCGGTGGCGGCCCCCGCGGTGGGGGTGTTGGTGGTCCAGGAAGTGTCGGCAGATGTCGGCGAGGGCGTCGCCGCGGCGGGTGGCGACCGTGCGGGCGGGTTCGCCGTCGGTGTCGGGGGTCTGGGCGAGGCGTAGGGCGGTGGCGAGCAGTTCACCGGTTTCGGGGCCGAGGTTGGCGTCGAGCCGCCAGCGCCCGGCCAGGGTGCGGGACAGGTGCAAGCCCTGAGGCGGTTCGGGTTTGGGGTCGCGGTGGACGCTGGCGCAGTCGCGCCAGGCGGCCATGGCGGTGGCGACGTCACGCACCGACAACTCGACCAGGGTGGGCACCATGACCGTCTCGTGGTCGGCGAACACCGCCACGGTGTCGGGGTCGAGGTTGGCGGCGATCGCCTCGACCTGGCCACTCGAGAGCACCCCGTCACGCCACGCCCCCGCGGTGACGGGGAGGTGGGCGAGCTTGCGGGCCCGGCTGGCTGTGGCGGCGGCGCGCGGTCGGGGCATGGCGGCCCGGTCCGCCAACCAGGCGGTCATCGAGGTGGCGCCGTCGAGTTCCCACAGCCCGGTGTGGTCGTGGGCGGCGACGGCGTCGCTGATGCGAGCGTCGAGCCGATCCCGCAACCCCAAGACAGCGGTGAGGGCGGCGCCGTCGGCGGGGATGTCGAGTTGGTCGATGGCGGTCCCCAGCTCCTCGAACATACCCGCAATCGTACACTTGTTCGCCTACTCGGATCAAACCAGAACCCCAGCTCAACGGCCATTTTCGGGCCGAAATCGGCGCCGCCGCCAGCCGGGCGAGCGGCCGTCGAGCCGGGTCAAGGGCGGCCGCAAGGCCGGCGGCAGCGAACCCTTGACGCCGGCGCACCCGAACCCCCGCAGCCCCCACAATCACCCAGGCCCCGGCCCCGGGCCAGGGCCTGCCCGCCATTTTTGACCACCCCCGCGCCACACCCCATGTGGCCAAGGTCACAAACCGCATCCTTCACGGCCGGCCGTCGTTCGTCGATAATGATCGTTATCCAAGACCGGCCGACGCAGGGAGTCCGCATGGCGCTCGACGAGTACACCGGCAACGCCGACATCATCGGCCGCGACGAGATCAACGACCTCGAGGCCATCCTCTCGGTCACCAACACCGATGTCGACGAGGCGGTCCACACGGTCTTGGACAACGCCGACGCCATCTTCACGTGGGACTACGAGAAGGGGGCCCGACCCGGCCTGAACAAGCTCTACGAGAAGGCCAAGGGCGCCCAGTGGAATGCCCAGACCGACCTGCCCTGGGACACCGAGGTCGACCTGGAGAAGAACGCGGCCCTCCAGCGCCTGCAGTACGCCGAGCTCGAGGTGGACCGGACGGGCACGCCGCTCGAGAAGTTCACCGAGCAGGACATGGTCCAGCTGGCGATCGAGTCCGACAACTGGACCCTGAGCCAGTTCATGCACGGCGAGCAGGGGGCGCTCCTGTGCACGGCCAAGATCGTGGAGAGCGTGCCCTGGATCGACGCCAAGTACTACGCCGCCACCCAGGTGATGGACGAGGCCCGGCACGTCGAGGTGTTCGCCAAGTACCTCGACGAGAAGCTTCGCGGCCACTACCCGATCAACGCCCACCTGAAGATGCTGCTCGACGACATCATCAACGACAGCCGTTGGGACATGACCTACCTGGGCATGCAGGTCATGGTCGAGGGCCTGGCCCTGGCGGCCTTCGGGTTCATGCAGCAGATGACGCCCGACCCGCTGCTCCAGAAGATGCTGCGCTACGTCATGAGCGACGAGGCCCGCCACGTGGCGTTCGGGGTGCTGTCGCTGAAGGAGTACTACGAGGGACTGACCGACGCCGAGCTACGGGAGCGCCAGGAATTCGCCTTCGAGGCCGCGGTGCGGATGCGGGACCGCTTCCTGCAGCAGGAGGTGTGGGACCGCATGGGCATCAAGCCGAGCGAGATCCTGCCGCTCGTGATCCAGGACCCGGGCCGGGGGATGTTCCAGCAGATGCTGTTCTCGAAGATCGTGCCCAACTGCAAGAAGCTGGGCTTGCTGGATGCCGGGGACGGCTGGCTTCGCACCAAGTTCACCGAGCTGGGCGTCATCCAGTTCGAGGACTGGCAGGACACCGGCGAGGAGTACGAGGCGCTCCAGGCGACGGGCTGATCCCCGCGCCTCAGCCCAGGCGCGTGTCGACGATCCGCAGCAGGTCCACGACCTCGTCGGCCTGCGCGGCGCTGTCGGGCGCGTCCTCACCGAGGGGGATGGCGTAGCTCAGGAACACCGAGCGATCCCCGGCGCGGTATCCGGCGGTCGTCCCGAGGGCGCCCGAGCGCACCAGGAACGCCTCGTCGCCCAGGTCGTCGACCGCCTCCGCGTCGTCCCCCCAGGCCTGGGGATCGAACGCGTCGCTGCCGGTGAAGACGGAGAGCTGCAGCTGGTAGATCGTCGGCGACTCGCCATCGTCGACCGACGCCTCCCACAGGCAGCTCTCGGATCCGCCGGCAACCGGCACGTCCTGATCGGAGGGGACCACGTTCGCCGGCTCGCCGAACAGGTCGCCCACCTCGTCGGTGGTCAGTAGCCGGCACGCGGGTGACTCGTTGCCGGCGCCGGTACTGCTGGTCTCGGACGTCGCGCCGGTCGCGCTCGTGTCGGACGAGGCCTCGTCGCCCCCGCCGTCGCCCCCGCCGCCTCCGGTGCATGCGGCCAGCGCCAGGGACCCGATCAGCAGTGCGCAGGCCGTCCTCACCGTCCTCACCGGAGCGGGAACCCCACCACTCGCTCGAGCTCGGTGAGGGCTTCGTCGGGGTCGTCGACCTTGATGGTGGTCATGCCCATCGCGCGGGCCGGCTTGAGGTTCCCGCCCAGATCGTCGAGGAACACCGCCTCGCCCGGCTCGATCCCCAGCTCCCGACAGACCAGCTCGTAGATGGCGGTGTCCGGCTTGCGCACGCCCACCTTGCTGGACTCGATCACGACGTCGAAGAGGTCGGCCAACCCCGCCATCGGTGCGTCCGGCAGCGCCTGACCCTCGGCGCCCGGGACCACGAAGTTGTTGGTGAGCAGCGCGGTCTTCAGCCGGTCGTGGCAGCGGCGGAGGGCCTCGACCATCGCGGGGCGGACCTCGCCCGCCAGCAGCGCCAGAACCGCGCGGCCGTCGATGTCGTGCCCGGTGGCGCGCGCCTCGGCTTCGTACAGGTCGGCGAAGCCGGCCCAGTCGACCTCGTTGCGTTCGAGCCGGGACCAGGCGTTCGTGTCGGGATCGGTAGCGTTTAGCCGTCGCAGGAACCCGGCGGGCAACCCGTTGTCACGCTCGTAGCGGGCGAAGGCCTCGAAGGGGCTCGTCAGGATCACCCCGCCGAAGTCGAAGATCACGGCCCGGATTCCCATAGCCCGCCGATCCTATGGCCCGCGGTCCGGGAGCCTCGCCAGCGCCCCCGTCTCAGCCGACGAGCAGGTCGCGGGCGACCGCCTCCCACAGCTCCGCCGACAGCCGCAGGGACTCGACGTCGACGCGCTCGTCGTCGCCATGGAACATGCGGCCGTAGTCCTCGAAGGTCAGCTTCTGGCTGAATAGGCCGAAGCCGTAGGCGGTGGCGCCGAGTCGGCGGAAGAAGCGGGCGTCGGTTGCGCCGACGCTGATCATCGGCACCAGGTGGCTGCCCTCGTAGAAGGCCTGCGTGGTGCGGGCCAGGGTGTCCCACAGGGCGGTTTCGACGAGCGACTCCGTCGAGGGGTCGTCGTGGGAATCGATCAGCTCCACGCGGTCGGTGAGGTCGCCCAGCGCCTCGTCGAGCACGGCCTCCACGTCGGGCAGCGACTGCCCGGGCAGCGTGCGGATGTCGAGCTGCAGGTCGACCCGGTCGGGGATCACGTTGGTCTTGGTCCCGCCGTGCGCCACCGTGGGGGCGATGGTCATGTGCGTGCAGGCGTGGAACTGGCGCGCCATCGCCACCGGGAAGTCGCTGAGAGCGTCCACCAGCCTGTCGGGATCGAGCAGCGGGCCCACGATGTCCTGCGGGTAGGCCAGGCCCTCCAGGAACCGTCGCCAGGTGTCGTGGATGCGCGTCTCCGGCCGGTAGTCCGCCAGCCGCTGTACGACCGCCGCCGCCGTCACCAGGGCGTTGTCGGTGGCGTAGGGCTGCGAGGCGTGGCCGGGCGTGCCGGTGATCCGGAGCGTGCACCAGCACGATCCCTTCTCGCCGACCAGCACCGGCAGCCGCAGGCCGCCATCCCCACCCGGTACGGGGATGCCGCCGGACTCGGTGATCACGAAGTCGGCGCCGACGGCGTCGAGCTCGTGGCGGGCGAGATGATCCGCACCCCAGGTCCCGAGCGCCTCCTCGTCGGCGACTGCGAGGTAGACGAGCGTGCCCTCGGGCCGGAAGCCTCCCGCCGCCAGGCGCCGGGTGGCGACCGCCATCGAGGCGGTCAGGTTGAGCATGTCGATGGCGCCCCGTCCCCAGACCTCGCCGTCGACCAGCTCGCCGCCGAACGGCTCGCGCCGCCAGCCGGCGGGGCTGGCGGGCACGACGTCGGTGTGGCCCATGAGCAGCAGCGTGGGTGCGTCGGGCTCCGTGCCTTCGATCCGGGCCACCAGGCTGGTGCGGCCGGGCGCCGGCTCGTAGCGTTCGATGTCGACGCCGGACCCCGAGAGGTACGCCTCGAGCAGGTCAGCGCTCCTGGCCTCGTTACCCGATTCGAGGGTCCCGTCGTTGACGCAGGCATTGCGGATCAAGTGCTGTAGGAGGTCGGTGACCTCGGGAGTGACGTCGCCGGAGACGGTCGCCATCACAGGCACGGTACCGGGGGCGGTCGCGGGTGTCCGGCCGTTCGCGCTGGACCTTTGGTTGAATGCAGGCTGACATGCCGATGAAACACGTTGTCATCGACGGCTCGAACATCGCCACCGAGGGCCGGGAGACGCCGAGCCTGGCCCAGCTGGACGAGGCGGTGCGCGCCTTCATCGAGGAGTACGCGCCCGAGGTCGTCACCGTCGTGGTCGACGCCACGTTCCCGAACCGGATCGACGCCCAGGAGCGCCGCATCTACGAGGACGCGGTGGCCGCCAACGAGCTCATCACGCCGCCAGCCGGGGCGATCGGACGGGGCGACGCCTTCGTCCTGCAGATCGCCCGTAGGGCCGATGCCGCGATCCTGTCCAACGACTCGTTCCAGGAGTTCCACGGCGACTACCCGTGGCTCTTCGAACCGGGCCGCCTCATCGGTGGAAAGCCCGTGCCCCAGGTGGGCTGGGTGTTCATGGAGCGCGTCCCGGTGCGGGGGCCCGCCAGCCGGCGCTCCGTGAGCGAGGCCCGCAAGGCCATCAAGGCGACCAAGGCGTCCAGGGCGACGAAGGCCACGAAAGCCACCAAGGCGACAAAGGCCAAGAAGGCCACGAAGGCCACCAAGGCCGGCACGGCGGCGACCGCGACCGAGCCCGGGACGCCGAAGCGACGCCGCGCCCACGAGGGTCCGACCGGCGACGGCGTCACCGGGGCGACGGCGGCGGGGGGCTCGGACACAACGGCCGTCGGCGCCTCCGGTGACGGACACGCCGAGCCCACGACGAACCGGGCGACCAAGGACGTCTCGCCCTACAACGAGGCGTTGCCGTTCATCGAGTTCATCGCCGATCACCCGGTAGGCAGCGAGGTGGAGGCGACGGTCGAGCGGTTCAGCTCGCACGGCGCCTACGTGCTGGCCGGCGACGCCCGCGGCTACGTGCCGCTCCGCAACCTCGCCCGACCGGCACCGCGCAGCGCCCGCGAGGTGCTCAACCTGGGCGATAGGCGTCGCTTCGTGGTGATCGCCATCGACGCACCTCGGCGCGGCATCGATCTGGCGCTCCCGGGCGTCGTCGCCGTTCCCGCCGGTTCGGACGCCCCGGTCGAGGAGCAGGTCGTCGAGGCCCTCGGCATGACGGAGACGCCGGCGCCGGCCAAGGCGCCCGCCCGGAAGGCGAAGGCGGCGGTCGGTGGGACCGGCACGAAGCGCGCGGCGACGAAGAAGGCCACCGCGAAGGCGAGCCCAGCTGCGAAACGTGCGCCCAGGAAGGCGCCGGCCAAGGCGACCGTGGCCAGGTCCCCGGCCAAGTCCCCGGCCAGGAAGGCGGCCGCTCCAGCAGGTGCCGCCAAGGAGGCACCGACCGGGAAGGCGCCGGCCAGAAAGGCCACGGCCAACAAGGCCGCGGCCAAGAAGTCCCCAGCCAAGAAGGCCGCGGCCAAGAAGGCCCCGAGGCAATAGCGCACGCCGGACGGTGCCGGAGGCAACGCCTGACGGTTTGCGTTCGCCATTGCCTCGGGCTCGGAGCACCGGTCGCCGTTGCCTCGGGCATCGCTAGATTCGGCCGTCGTGCGCATCGCCACCTGGAACGTCAACTCGCTGACGGCAGAACGCCTGGTGCGCATCTGGGAGTGGCTGGACGTCGTGCAGCCCGACATCGTCTGCCTCCAGGAGACGAAGGTAACCGACGCGGCCTTCCCGGCCCTCGACCTGCACGGCCTCGGTTACGCCAGCGTCCACCACGGGCAGGGCCGCTGGAACGGGGTGGCGATCGCCAGCCGGGTCGGGCTCGACGATCCCGTGTCCGGGTTCGGCGACGGCGGACCTCCCGACGACGAGGCGCGCCTGGTGTCCGCCACCTGCGACGGCGTCCGGGTGTCGTCGGTGTACGTGCCCAACGGTCGCGAGGTCGGGCACGAGCAGTTCCATCACAAGCTGCGCTGGCTGGGCCGCCTGCGCGCCCACGTCGAGGCCGAATCCGGTCTCTACGGAGGAGGCGCCAGCATCGCCGTGTGCGGCGACTTCAACGTCGCCCCCGAGGACATCGACGTGTGGAACCCCAAGGCGGTGCACGGCGCCACCCACGTGACGCCCGAGGAGCGCGCCGCCCTCGGCGAGCTGGAGGCCTTCGGGCTGCGCGACGCCTTCCGCGAGCAATACCCCGGAGAACCCAACCTGTTCAGCTGGTGGGACTACCGGGCGGGCGCCTTCCACAAGCACCAGGGCATGCGCATCGACCTGATGATGCTGTCGTCAGCGCTGGCCGACCGGGTGACATGGGCGTTCATCGACCGGAACGCGCGCAAGGGGCACAAGCCCAGCGACCATGCACCTCAGTTCGTGGACGTGCGCTAGACCTCGAGCACGCCCCGCAGCTTGTCCAGTCCATCAGCGAGGGTGTGCCGGACGCGCGGCACGCGACATCCCGAGCTCGTCGTGCAGCTCCCGCAGCGTGCGTGGCTCGTGGCCGTCGAGCCCGAAGCGGGCGCTCACGACCAGGCGCTCCATGTCCGTCAACCCTGTCAGTGCATGGGTCGGCAACGCATGCAGGGCGACGAGATCGTCGTCGGCATCGGAACGCAGGTCGATGGGCTCGAGCTGCTCGGCATCGTCGCCGTCATCTCGGTAGGGCCACCCGTCCTCGCTGATGAAGTCGAAGGGATCACCCATGCACCACTTGTCGCGCGCCGCCGGTGACAGGTCAACGGGAACTTCAGGCCCGGAGCGCCGCCAGCAGGCCGGGTCCGATCCGAGCCGCCAGCAGCCGACCCATCCCCGGGATCGCCGCCAGCTCCTCGGTCGTCGCCGGCCGGGCCTCCGCGATCGCCTCCAGTAGCCGGTCGTCGACGAGCGCCACCGGCTCGACCCGCGCCGCCCGGGCCTGCTCGTCCCGCCAAGCGAGCAGCGCAGTGAGCGCGGCCGACGGTGCCCGATCGGCGGCGGCCTCGGCGAGCTGCGCCCGCTGGTCGGCCAGCCGCGCCCGCCAGTCGGGTGCCGGCTCGGGCCGGTCGTCGCTGGGTCGCTCCCGCTGGCGCTCGGCCAATCCCGCGAGCCACGGGGTCAGCCGGCGGTCACCAGTGCGCCCGCCGAAGGTCCGCTCGCCCGCCCAGGAGCCGCGCAGCTCGTCCTCCGCCCGGGTCATCGCCACGTACAGCAGGCGGGCCTCCTCCGCCCGCTCGGCGGCGGTGCGGGCGTGGGCGATCGGTACGTAGCCGTCCTCCAGCCCGGCCAGGTGGACGATCGGCCATTCCAGCCCCTTGGCCGCATGGAACGTGGCCAGCGTGACGGCGTCGTCCCAGCCCTCGCCGCCCTCGGCCGTGAAGGTGGCGACCAGCCAGGTGGCGAAGTCCGGAGCCCCGGCGGTGGGGTTCAGCCGAAGGTGGTCGCGGGCCAGCTCCATCACGAGGTCGAGCTCGGCCCGGCCCCGAGTGGCGGCGTTCTCGGCTGCCTCGTCGCCGTCGTCCGGAGGGTCCACCAACGCCGCCAGGTCTGGCAGGCGCTCGCCGAGCGGGACGTCGTCGCGCCGGAGCAGGTCCAGGGCCTCGCGGACCGTCCGGTGGTTGAGCAGGGTGTCGGTGCCGCGCACCCGGTGGGGGATCCCGGCGCGACGCAGGGCGTCGGCAATCGGCTGGATCTGGGCGTGGGTCCGCACCAGCACCGCCTGCGAGGACCAGGCCGCCCGCGGGCCCCGGTGGTCGCGCACGGCGCGGGCGATGGCCCGGGCCTCGTCCAGGTCGGTGGCGTGGCGCTCGACGCGCGGCGGGATCCCGTCGGGCCGCCGGGCGCGCACCTCCTGACCGGAGAGGCCGGCGGCGCGGAGGACCTCGCCCGCCGCCGCCAGGATCGACGGCGTGGACCGGTAGCTGCCCAGCAGCTCGACCACGTCGGCGGGTGGGTACAGCCGCCGGAAGCCCTCGAGGAATCCTGCGTCGGCGCCGTTCCACCCGTAGATGGCCTGCTGGGGGTCGCCGACCACGCACAGGTCGTAGCTGTCGCCGCGCCAGGCGTCGAGCAGCCGGAGCTGAAGCGGGTTCACGTCCTGGAACTCGTCCACGAACAGGTGGCGATGGCGCCACCGCTGTGCGGCCGCGAAGTCCGCGTCGGTCTCGATCAGGTGGCTGCAGAGCCGCAGCAGGTCGTCGAAGTCGACCATGCGGGCCTTGCGCTTGGCCTCTTCGTAGCGGCGGTACAGATCGGCGATCCGCCTGGGTGGCGACGGTGTGCGCCGACGGGCGGTCGTCACGGCATCGGCATAGCCGTCGGGACCGGCGAGGCGGGCCTTGGCCCACTCGATCTCCGCGGCGAGCTGCCCGACCGAGAGCTGGCTCTGGCCACGCGACCGACCGACGATCTCGTCGAGCAGCCGGCCCTTGCGCACCAGGAGCTCTGGCGCGGGCCGCCCCTCGTCGGCCCAGCGCCCGCGGAGTTGCGCATAGGCGACGCCGTGGAACGTGCCGGCGGCCACGCCGTCGCGCAGGCCCAGGGCCCGAAGCCGGTCCCGCAGCTCACCCGCGGCCTTGCGGGTGAACGTGAGGGCCAGGACATGGCTGGCGTCGGCATCGCCGGTCTCGATGCGCCAGGCGATGCGCCGGCTGAGCACCCGGGTCTTGCCCGATCCTGCCGGTGCGAGAATGGCCAGTGGCTGGGCCGGCGAGGTGACCGCACGCCGCTGTGCCTCGTCCAGGTCGTGGAGCAGGCGATCGGCGGCCACCGCCGTCGAGGTTATTCGTCCGGCCGGCGAGGTCATTCTCGCCCTTGGGGCCCGGCGGATGGGGCGCTCCGAAGGGCACCCCCGCGGGGGAATTAGTTGCCCGGGTCGCAGCTCAACAGACGGGCCCAGGCAGCACTGGCCACCGTGAGCCAAGAGAACGTGACCAACCGTCGACGCCCTTAGGCTGCCGGAGATGATCGACGTGCCCCTTGACCGGTTCGAGGAGCTCGTGGCCGAGGCCCTCGACAGCATCCCCGACGAGCTGGGCGACTACATGGAGAACGTCGCCGTCCTGGTCGAGGACGGCGTCCGGCACGGCCGCCTGCTCGGCCTCTACGAGGGGGTGCCGCTCACCAAGCGCGGCGAGTGGTACGGCACCGGTTCGCTCACGCTGCCCGACCGGATCACGATCTTCCGCCTGCCGATCTGCGCCCGCTGCCATACGGAGGAGGACGTGGTGGACCAAGTGCGGGTGACCGTGATCCACGAGGTGGCCCACCACTTCGGCATCGGCGACGCTCGTCTCAAGGAACTGGGCTGGGCTTGAGGGTGTTTCTCCCCGCCGCAACGCGGTACGGCGTCACTCCCGCCGCGGCGGTGGCGGGGATACGCTTCGCCACGTGCCGTTTCCGCGGAAGCTGCTGAACGACGACGAACAGATCGTCCTCGATCTGCATCCGCACTGGTGGTTCTTCGCCCCGCCGCTCCTGGCACTGATCGCTGCGCTCATTCTCGGCATCCTGGCGCTCGTCAACGACGTCCACACCGCGCTCAAGATCCCCGTCGGTATTCTCGTGCTCGGGCTCCTCGCCTGGTTCGGCTGGCGCTATCTGCGCTGGATCACGACCAACTTCGTGGTGACCAGTGACCGGTTGATCTACCGGCACGGCGTCCTGTCGAAGCACGGCATCGAGATCCCGCTCGACCGGGTCAACACCGTGTTCTTCCGGCAGTCGATCTTCGAGCGCATGGTCGGGGCCGGCGACCTGGTCATCGAGTCGGCGAGCGAGACCGGCCGCCAGCGGTTCTCCAACGTGCGCAAGCCCTCGGCGGTCCAGAACGAGATCTATCGGCAGATCGAGGCCAACGAGAACCGCAAGTACGACCGGGTGGGCGTCTCCGCGGCCGCAGGCACCTCGGCCTCCCAAAGGGCCGACGACGGCGAGTCGATACCCGCCCAGATCCGCCAGCTCGACGAGTTGCGCAAGCAGGGCCTGCTCACTGAGGAAGAGTTCACCCGCAAGAAGCAGCAGCTCCTCGACAGGATGTGACCCGGCCGAGAGTCATCAGCCTCGTCCCCTCGGTCACGGAGACGCTGCTGGCGTGGGGCGTGACCCCGGTGGCGTGCACCCGGTTCTGCGAGCAGCCCGATCTCCCGCACGTGGGCGGGACCAAGGACCCCGACGTCGCGGGCATCGTCGAGCTCCGTCCCGACCTGGTGGTGCTGTGTGTCGAGGAGAACCGCCGCGAGGATGCCGACGCCCTGACCGAGGCCGGCGTCGCGACCGTGGCCCTGTCGATCGACGGCGTGGCCGACGTGGCGCCAGCGCTGCGGATGCTCGCCGGCCTGGTGGGCGTCGATCCCGACGGTGTTGAAGAGGCCGACACCACCGCACCGGTCGGCGAGAGGCTGCGAGCCTTCGTCCCCGTGTGGAAGCGGCCGTGGATGAGCCTCGCCGGGGGGACCTACGGCTCGTCGCTGCTGGCCAGCGTCGGGGTCGACAACGTGTTCGCCGACGCTGACGACCGCTACCCGACGGTGACGCTGGAGGATGCTCGGGCCCGCCGGCCCGACGTGGTGCTGGCGCCGAGCGAGCCCTATCCGTTCCGCGAGCGCCACGTCCCGCTGCTCGCGGAGGTGGCACCGGTGGTGCTGGTGGACGGCCAGGACCTGTTCTGGTGGGGGGTGCGCACTCCCGCCGCCGCGGAGCGGCTGCGCCGCCAGCTGTGGCGCGGTTAGCTCACGCCGCCCCACGCCCCGCCCGCAGGCCTGCCGCGCCACAGGACCGGCAGCTTGAGCCGGGTCTTTGGCTGGCACAGCGCCACCACGCAACCACCGAAGCCTGCGCCTGTCACCCGTGCGCCGTACACCCCGGGAACGCCCCGCAGGGCAACCACCAGGGCGTCCAGCGCCGGGGTGGTGACGTCGAAGTCGTCGCGCAGGCTGGCGTGGCTGGCGACCAGCAGTTCGCCGGCGTAGCGCAGCTGTCCCTCGGCCAGCGCCGCCCCCAGGGCATCGACGCGCTCGTTCTCGGTGGTCACATGCCGCGCCCGTCGCCGGAGGACCGGGTCGTCGATGGCCTCGACGGCGGACGGTGATGCGTCGCGCAGCGGACCGACGACGTCCTCGGCCGCCTCGCACTCCTTGCGGCGCTGCGCGTAGGCGGACCCTGACAGCTCCCGCGGCTCGCCGGAGTCGACCACCAGGATCTCGGCGTCCTCCGGGAAGGGCACCTTCTCGACGCTGAGGCTCCGGCAGTCGATGCGCAGGATCTGGTCGGCCTCCGCGGCCACGGACACGAGCTGGTCCATGATCCCGCAGGGCACGCCGACCGCCCGCTGCTCGGCCCGCTGGCATGCCTGCGCCACCCCGATGGGGTCGCCGAGGTCGGCACCCAGCGCGGCGGCGAGCGCCACCTCCAGGGCCGCGCTCGAGGCGAGCCCGCCGCCCGGAGGGATATCCGAGTGGACCATGCCGACGAGCCCGTTGTCGGGTTGCAGCTCGGCCACCACGGCCGCCACGTAGCGGGCCCAGGGCGGCTCCACCTTGGCCGGATCGTCGCCGCCGTCGAGCGGTATCTCGGCCACGCCGTCGAACCGCTCCGATCCCAGCATGACCCAGTTGCCACCTCGGTCGCCCGTGATCTCGGTGCCGAGCCCGATTGCCAGCGGGAGGACGAGCCCGCCCATGTAGTCGGTGTGGTCCCCGATCAGGTTGACCCGCCCCGGCGCCCACGATCGCAGTCCCATCACGCTCCTCGCAGTGCGGCGGCGGCATCCTCCGGCACGACCGGATTGACGAACACACCGCTTCCCAGCTCGCCGGCGGCCACGTAGCGCTGGACGTCGGGCGATCGCATCGGCGAGACGATATGCACATGGAGGTGGGCCTCGGGCCACAGGCCACCGTCGGTGGGGCGTTGGTGGATCCACAACATGTAGGGGAGCGGGGCGTCGAACAGCCGGTCCAGCCGGGCCAGCACGTCGACGAGCAGGTCGGCCAGGCCGTCGCGCTGCGGCCCGTCGAGCGCGGGCAGGTCGGGCCGGTGGACATCGGGCGCCAGCAGCATCCCGTACGGGTGGGCGCTGGCGGCCGGCACCCAGGCGCGCCAGTCGGCGGCCGCTGCCACCTCCAGCGCCGGATCGGGAGAGGTGCACAGCGGGCAATCGCCCCTCGCGGTCCGCCGCAGTTCCGTCAGCGGGGCCGCCGGCACCTCGCCGAGGGCGTAGATCTGCCCGTGGGGATGGGAGATGGTGGCGCCCACCTCGACGCCCCGGTTCTCGAACACCAGCACGTAGGCGACGTCGTCGCGGGCCCCCAGGGCGACCGTACGATCGGTCCACAGGTCGACGACCCGCCGGGCCCCCCGGCTACCCAGGTCCGGGAAGCTGGCGTCGTGCTCGGGCGTGTAGAGCACCACTTCGCTGCGCCCGTCGGGGAACGACGGCCAGCGATTGACGAAGGCCTTGACGTCATAGGGCTCGGGCGCCTCCAAGCCTCCGACGCAGAACGGGCAGGCCATCGACGGCCGGTGGGGACGCTGCTGACGGCCGCCCGCGACCACGACCGCGGATCCGCTGAGCTCGTCGATGCGCTGGTCGGACATGTGCTGCCTCGTGTCCCGCTGCGGTCCTGCTGGCGTCCGGTGCGGGCCTAGTGGGCGCTCGCGGAAGTCATCGTGGCGTCTCGCCGGCCAGATCCGCCGCTGGACATCGTCCTCGTCGTCGCCGCAGCCGCTGGCTGCGCCTTCCTCGTGCGTCCTCGCCAGCGACGAATCTGACACGGCGATACATCCACGGAACTTCCGCTAGCGCCCACTAGCGCAGCGCCGCCACCGCCGCGGCCGCCCGATCGAGCGCGCCGTCGTCCCACGGCGCCCGGAGGGCCACGTTGACCCGGTCGGCGCCGGCCGCCAGGTACCGCCCGAGGGCGTCCGTCGCCTCGTCGACGCTCGTGCCAACCACGGCGCCGGCCCGGACGACCTCGGCCAAGGGCCCGAACTGCGCGGCCAGCGACGCCTCGTCGTCACAGAACACGACGTTGACGGCGATCTGCACCTCGCCGGGGTCGCGGCCTTCCGCACCGCAGTGGTCTTCCAGGACGTGTCGCTTGTGCGCCAGCACGTCCGCAGCGACGAAGGGAACGTTCCAGCCGTCGCCGTGACGGGCGACGATGCGGGCCGTGCGCCGCTCCCCGGTGCCCCCGATCCAGATGGGCAGGTTCCGCTGCACCGGTCGCGGCTCGAGCCTGGCGTCGCGCAGCCGAACGTGGGCGCCGTAGGAGTCGGCCTTGCCGTCGTGGAGCAGGCTGCGGATGGCGCCGGCGGCCTCGTCGAGCAGGTCGAGCCGCTCGCCGGCGGGCGGGAACCGGAAGCCGTACGCCGCATACTCCGGCTGGGCCCACCCGGCGCCGAGGCCGACCTCCGCGCGCCCGTCGGACAGCTGGTCGATGGTGGCGACCGCCTTGGCCAGGACGCCCGCGTGCCGATAGCCGACGCAGTAGACGAGGCAGCCACAGCTCACGCGCGTGGTGGCGCAGGCCAGGGCGGCGTGCATGGCGACCGCCTCGTGGCACTCGTACGAGCGGAGGTCCGACGAGTAGATGTGGTCCCACACGGTGATGGCGTCGAAGCCGGCGTCCTCCGCCCGCCGCCACAGTCCGTGGAGATCAGCCACGGTCGTGTTCTGCAGGCCCGTGTGGACGCCGAAGATGGGCACGGACCGATGGTGGCACGAACCCCGCTTGACCCGCCGGTCAAGAGGCAACACCATGGCGCCATGAGCGCGCTGCCGACCGCCAAGGCCAACGGGATCGAGATCTGCTACGACACGACGGGTGATCCGTCGGATCCCACGGTCCTGCTCGTCATGGGCCTGGGGGGCCAATTGATCCAGTGGGACCCGGAGCTGTGCGGGCTCATCGCCCAACAGGGGTTCCACGTCGTGCGCTTCGACAACCGCGACGTGGGGCTGTCGACCCACCTCGAGGGCGGGGTCGACGTCTTCGGGTTGTTCGCGTCGGAGGCGTCGGGCTCGACGCCGCCCCCCGTGCCCTACCGGCTGTCCGACATGGCCGACGACGCCGTGTGCCTGCTCGACCACCTGGGTGTGGACCGGGCCCACGTCGTGGGCGTGTCGATGGGCGGCATGATCGCCCAGACGATCGCCCTGGACCACCCCTCCCGGGTGCTGACGCTGACGTCGATCATGTCCACGACCGGCGACCCCGACGTCGGCCACCCGACCGCCGAGGCGATGGCGGCGCTCGTCGCGCCCCCGGCGCAGACCCGCGGAGAAGCGGAGGACGGGGCCGTGCGCCAGGCCCACGTCTGGGGGAGCCCGGGCCTGTTCGACGAGGAGCATCTCCGCCGGCTGGCCGGGGACTCGTGGGATCGCTGCCACGAGCCCCTCGGCGTCGCCCGGCAGCTGGCCGCCATCCTGGCGTCGGGCAGCAGATCCTCCGGGTTGGCCAATCTCGCCATCCCGACGCTGGTGATCCATGGCACCGCGGACATGCTGGTCCAATCGTCGGGCGGCGAGCGCACCGCCGAGGTGATTCCCGATGCCAAGCTGTTGATGGTCGACGGCATGGGCCACGACCTGCCCCGACCCCTGTGGCCGACCCTGGTCGACGCCATCTGCGGCCACTGTGCCCAGCACCAGCCCACCGCCTAGAACAACGCACACGGAGGACGCCCGGATGGGACCCCTGGCTGGAATCACCGTCGTCGAGGTCGCCGGGATCGGCCCCGGCCCGTTCTGCGCCATGATGCTGGCGGACATGGGGGCCGAGGTGATCAGGGTCGACCGGGCGGAGAACGTCGCCGGCGGCGACCCGGCCAGCCCACCCGCCGACCTGAACAACCGGGGACGTCGGTCCATTGGCGTCGACCTGAAGAACCCCGACGGCGTCGCCGTGGTGCTCGACCTCGTCGAGCGGGCCGACGCCCTCGTCGAGGGCTTCCGCCCGGGGGTCGCGGAGCGGCTCGGCATCGGGCCCGAGGAGTGCCTGGCCCGCAACCCCAAGCTGGTGTACGGCCGGATGACGGGTTGGGGCCAAGACGGCCCCCTGGCGGGGGCGGCGGGCCACGACATCAACTACATCGCCCTCGCGGGCGCGCTCGATCCCATCGGACGACGCGGGGAGGCCCCGGTCCCGCCCCTCAACCTCATCGGCGACTACGGCGGCGGCGGCATGCTGCTGGCCTTCGGCGTCGTGTGCGGCGTGCTCGAGGCCCAGCGCTCGGGACGGGGCCAAGTGGTGGACACCGCGATGGTCGACGGCGCCGCCGTGCTCATGACCATGACCCACGCACTGCGGGCGATGGGGATCTGGAACGACGAGCGCGGCACCAACATGCTCGACACCGGCGCCCACTTCTACAACGTCTACGAGACGGCGGACGGCAAGTACGTGTCGATCGGCTCGATCGAGCCGCAGTTCTACGCCGAGCTGCTCCGGCTCACCGGGCTCGAGGGTGAGGAGCTCCCCTGGCAGCACGACCGGCAGCAGTGGCCGGCGCTCAAGGAACGGCTGGGGGCGATCTTCAAGGCGAAGACCCGGGACGAGTGGTCGGAGCTGATGGAGGGGACTGATGTGTGCTTCGCCCCGGTCCTGTCGATCCCCGAGGCGATCGAGCACCCCCACAACGTCGACCGCCGCACGTTCGTCGAGGTCGCGGGCATCCGTCAGCCAGGGCCGGCGCCCCGGTTCAGTCGCACGGAGCCCGAGATCGCGTCGCCGCCGCCACACGCCGGCCAGCACACGGACGAGATCCTGGCGGCGGCCGGCTTCGACGCCGACCGCGTCGCAAAGCTGCGCGAGGCGGGCGCAATCGCCTGATCCAGAACCCAACCTGCGGTGGTTACGCCCCCATAGGGCTCCTGCCACCGCAAGTTCGCAACGGTCCCGGCAGACTGCTGCGCATGGCAACCCTGGTCGCGTTCCACGCCCACCCGGACGACGAGTGCCTGCTGCAGTCGGGATCGCTGGCCAAGGCAGTGCACGACGGCCACCGCGTCGTAGTGGTGTACGCGACCCGGGGCGAGGTGGGCGACGCGCCCGACGGCCTGCTCGAACCGGGGGAGTCGTTGGTCGAGCGGCGGATGGCCGAGGCACGGCAGTCGGCCGAGGCGCTGGGGGTCCACCGGGTGGCGTGGTTGGACTACCGGGACTCGGGGATGATGGGCACGCCCGACAACGACGATCCGCGGTGCTTCTGGCGCGCCGACGTCGAGGAGGCTGCGGCTCGGGTCGCTGGGATCCTGCGGGAGGAGTCGGCCGACGTCCTCACCATCTACGACGAGAACGGCAACTACGGCCACCCCGACCACATCCAGGTCCATCGGGTGGGCAGCCGGGCCGCCGACCTGGCCGGCACGCCGCACGTGCTCGAGGCCACCATCAGCCGGGCGCACGTCAAGGCCCTGATCGCCGAGGCGGCGGCCGCCGGCCAGCGGATCGGCGACGCGCCCGACCTCGAGGACGAGTCGGTCATCTTCGGCGTGCCCGACGAGGCCATCACCACCGTGGTCGACGTGGGCGACTTCCTCGATCGCAAGCGCGCGGCGATCGCCGCCCACGCGAGCCAGGTCCACGACACCGGCCCGTTCCTGGCCATGCCGCCCGAGGTCTTCCGGGCAGCCATGGGCACCGAGTTCTACATCCGGCGGGGCGTACCCGCCGGTCACCGCGATCACGACGTGTTTGCCGGCGTGGAGCCCGCGGCGTCCCGCTGACCCGCCGCGCCATGTTGCACGCGACCGCCGACGGAACGCCATGATTGGCCGCGTGACGATTGTGAAGATCAACGCGATCACGGTCCCCGAGGACTCCGGCGACGAACTGGGGCGCCGCTTCGCGGCGCGAGCGGGCGCCGTCGACGACCAGGACGGGTTCGAGGGCTTCGAGCTCCTCCGGCCCACCGACGGCCGCACCACGTGGCTGGTGGTCACCCGATGGCGCGACGAGGATGCGTTCCAGGCGTGGGTCAACAGCCCCGCGTTCGGGCACGGGCACGCCGGCACCGACAAGCCGCACCCGCATACGGGAGGACCGGTGTCCGTGTCGAGCGAGCTGTGGTCGTACGAGACCTCCACGACCTCGCCCGGCCAGTCGCCGTCTGGCGGGTCCTGAGCACGACGCACCGTCGGTGGACCTCCGTGACGCCCACGTCGCCGGGGCGTGGGTCGTCGTCGTCGGAAACGCGCTCGCCGGCCTGTGGGCACTCGGCGCCCATCGCTGGCCGGCGCTGCGCCACCCGTCGCTCTGGTGGTTCACGGCCGGGGCGGAGATCGCCATCGCGGTGGAGGTGGTGCTGGGCGTGATCCTCGTCGCCCGCGAGGACCGGGAGACCCCGCAGTTCCACGCGTTCTATGGCTTCGTGGCCCTGGCCTCTGTGGGGATCATCTACAGCTACCGCCACCAGCTGGCCGGCCGGCGGTACCTGCTCTACGGGCTGGGGGGCCTTTTCCTGATGGGCCTCGGGATCCGCGCGATGGTGATCGGCCCCAACCGGTGACGAGCCCGCTGGCGCCCGCGCCGCTGGTCAGAGGTGTACGACGGGGCAGGTCAGCGTCCGGGTGATGCCCTCGATCATCTGGACGCGGCTCACGACCATCTTCCCCAGTTCGTCGACCGTGTTGGACTCCGCCCGCGCGATCACGTCGTAGGGGCCCGTCACGTCCTCGGCCGACACCACACCGTCGATTCCGCTCACCTCGTCGGCCACCTGAGCGGCCTTGCCCACCTCGGTCTGGATGAGGATGTACGCGCTGACTGCCATCGGGCCTCCCTGGTGCCGGCGGGGCGGTGAGGCATCGTAGTTCGCCCCGCGGAGCCGAACGCGCCGGTTGCTCGTGTCGATGGGCTCGGTTGCCCTCAGCTCGCCGCCAGGCGCTTCTCGAGCTCTGTGAGCTGTTCCCGCAGCTCGGCGGGCACGTGGTCACCAAGGCCCCGGTAGTGGTCCTCGAGCTGGGAGAGCTCCTGGCGCCAGGACTCCGGATCGACCGCGACCAGCTTCGCCAGCGTCTCGCCGTCGATGTCCAGGCCGCTGGTGTCGATCGCACCGGGCGCCGGGACGCGACCGATGGGTGTGTCGACCGCCGCTCCCTCGCCCATGGCCCGCTGGACGACCCAGGCGAGCACACGGCTGTTGTCCCCGAAACCGGGCCACAGGAACGAGCCGTCCTCGCCGCGCCGGAACCAGTTGACCCAGAAGAGCTTGGGCAGCTTGTCGGCGCCGGTGGCGTCGCCGATCTCCAGCCAATGGGCGAAGTAGTCGCCCATGTTGTAGCCACAGAACGGAAGCATGGCGAAGGGGTCGAAGCGGAGCTCGCCGACGTTCCCGGCGGCGGCCGCCGTCTTCTCCGAGCTCATGATCGAGCCGAGGAACACGCCGTGGGCCCAGTCGAAGGACTCGGTCACCAGCGGCACGTTGGTGGCCCGGCGGCCGCCGAACAGGATGGCCGAGATGGGCACGCCGTCGGGGTCCTCCCATTCCGGGGCGATCGATGGGCACTGCGACGCCGGCGTGGTGAACCGGGCGTTGGGATGGGCCGCGGGGGCGTCGGACGCCGGCGTCCAGTCGTTGGCCCGCCAGTCGATCGCGTGCTCCGGCGGCGCCGACAACCCCTCCCACCAGATGTCGCCGTCGTCGGTCTCGGCGACGTTGGTGAAGATCGAGTTGCCGTACAGGGTGTCCACGGCGTTGGGGTTGGTCTCCTTGCCCGTCCCCGGCGCCACGCCGAAGAAGCCGGCCTCAGGGTTGATGGCGTAGAGCCGGCCGTCGGCACCGAACTTCATCCACGCGATGTCGTCGCCCACCGTCTCGACCTTCCACCCCGGCAGGGTGGGGATCATCATCGCCATGTTGGTCTTGCCGCAGGCCGAGGGGAACGCCGCCGCGATGTAGCGCTTCTCTCCGTGGGGCGGCGTGACGCCGAGGATGAGCATGTGCTCGGCCATCCAGCCGTCGTCGCGGGCCATGGTCGAGGCAATCCGGAGCGCGAAGCACTTCTTGCCCAACAGGGCGTTGCCCCCGTAGCCGGACCCGTAGGACCAGATCTCCCGCGTCTCGGGGAAGTGGACGATGTACTTGCGCTCGGCGTCGCACGGCCACCGCAGGTCCTCGCGGGCGTTGCCGTCGCCGTCGACCAGGGGGTAGCCGACCGAGTGCAGGCAGGGGACGAACTCGCCGTCGGCCCCCAGCACGTCGAGCGGTCCCTGCCCCATGCGGGTCATGATCCGCATGCTGACGGCGACGTAGGCCGAATCGGTGAGCTGCACGCCGATGTGGGCGATGCGCGACCCGAGTGGACCCATCGAGAACGGCACCACGTACAACGTGCGGCCGCGCATGGCCCCCGTGAACAGGGCGGTCAGCTCGGCCTTCATCTCGGCCGGGTCCCGCCAGTTGTTGGTGGGCCCAGCGTCGACCTCGCGCTCGGAGCAGATGAACGTCCGGTCCTCGACCCGGGCGACGTCGGCGGGGTCGGACCGGGCCAGGAAGCTGTTGGGCCGGCGCTCCGGGTTGAGTCGCTCGAATGTGCCACCGCCGACCAGCAGCTGCGTCAACCGCTCCCATTCCTCGTCGGAGCCATCGCACCACTCGACCCGGTCCGGTTGCAGGACACGGGCCCAATGGTCGACCCAGTTCTCGAGCTTCTGGTTGGTGGTGGTTGCGGGCATGGTCCTCCGCGGCGATGTCGGATCGTCGGCTCAGCCGGGGGTCGCGTCGTCTCCTGCCGGGAAGCGCTCGGGATCGAGCCCGGGGGTCCCCATGTCGACCTCCGATCCCAGCCGCAGGTGTGTGGCGCGACCCTCGCCGTCCAGGTCGAAGATCACACGCTGGCCCTGGCGCAGTTGGCGGAAGACGGAGCCGCGGAGCGCATCGGAGGCGAGATCGATCTCCGCGAGATCGGTGTCCCGCATCACGATCCCGTCCCTCGACCCGGGGTCGTACGACTTGATCACGCCTTGCACCGTGGGCTCCTCGCTGGGGCTGGCTGCGGTGGGTCCCCCACCGTACCGGACGGCTCCTCCGGCCACCCAAGGCGACCGCATCACTCCTCATCCGGGCGGGGTGTCGGCTGCGAAATCAGTCCGACCACGACCTCCGGAGCCTCACCATGCAGCAACGCCGGCCGCCGCCCCTGGGAGCGATGCTCATCGGCCTCACCGCGTTGCTGGCCGGCTGGTCGATGGCCGCGCTGGCCGGCACGGGTGCCGACAGCGGGTCGCCCGGCAGCGACGCGTCGCCCCGCGACGTACCGCTGGTCGTTGAGCCGCCCGGCGGATCCGAACCCCCGGAGGTGCCGCCGTCGAGGCCGCCGGCGGCGGCGCCACGCCGACCAGAGGTCGCGGACCCTCGGCGGGCGGCAGGGTCGACCCCGCCGCAGCGGCGGTCGGCGACGACCACCACTGCACCCGCGCGTCCGGCGAAGCCGGCGGTCCGGTCTACGCCCGAGCCCACCCCCGCAGGCCCCGCGGCGCGTCCGTCACGGCCGCCGACGGTCCCGCCGGAACGGCCGGCGCCGCCCACGACATCCCCACCGGTGACCGCGCCTCCGCCGCCACCACCGGGTGTGCCTACCGACCCGCCGCCGGGCATGGGGTGCAACGTGCCCCGGGACCAGCCCCCGTGGGTCGAGCAGGCCGAGTTGCTCGACCTGGTCGAGGCCACCCATGGTGTGCTCGACGAGGTTGGCTCCGCCGGCCTCGCCGGGTTCGTCGTCACCCCCGAGAAGTGCCGGCTCGACCTCTACTGGGTCGGAGCGCCGCCCCCCGCGGTGGCCGAGCTGGTCCGGGAGGACAGGCGGGTGGTCGTCCACGACGACGCCGACCACGACCACGCCGAATTGTCGCGGGCGGCGGACAGGCTGGCGCCGGGCTCGCCGTTGGGGCGATCGGCCGGCGTCGAGATCACCAGCGTGGCGATCCCGCCCGAGGGCGTGGGGCTGCGGGTCGGGGTCGACGCCGAGAGACGCCCGATCGACGTGCGGGCGGCCGCGACGGAGCTGAGCGCCGGCGTCGGCGTCCCGGTCCGCGTGGTGATCGAGGGACCGTCGCGGCCGTTCGGCCGGATCGACGACCGGGCGCCCTGGTCGGCCGGCGGCCGGGCGATGATCCGGGTCAACGACGGCGGATCGGAGCGGTGGTCGGCCTGTTCCCTCGGGTACGGCCTGCGGGACCCGAGAACCATGCGGGAGTACACGGTCACCGCTGCCCACTGCTTCGACGAGGCGGCCGACCCCACGGCCTGGAACGGCATCCGCCGGGCACCGATCGGCGACTGGAGCGCGCTGTCCCTGGCGCTCGACGTCGCCTACGTGGCGACCGACGGATCTTCCGAGGGCCGGGGCACGTCGGCACAGGTGTGGTCCGGTGGGGTGGGCGACGCTCACCAGGGTGTGCGCACCGTCACGGGCAGCTCGCCGACCGTCAAGGGCATGTGGGTCTGCGGCTCCGGCGCCGCCACCGGCGAGAACTGCGGCATCAAGGTCAGCGACGCTGACGTCCTGCAGGTGGCGACGTTGCCCCGTTCGGGCGCCACCTACACGGTCCGCCACACGGCCCGGGGCTACCGCACCGACGGCGGTGTGGCGTCCGGCAGCGGTGACAGCGGCGGGCCGGTGTTCGCTCCGAGCGGTCCCGGCCCGGGCGGCGCCCAAGCCGTGGGCGTGATCCACGGCGGCGTGGACGGGGCACGCGTCGGCTGCGGCGATCAGGCCGTGACCGAATGTTCCGCCAGCGTCATCTTCGTGCCCGTCGCCGAGGTCCAACGCTGGATCGGCGCGGAGCTGCGCGTGGCGGACGGGTGGGAGCCGGCGCCCCGCGCCCGGACGGCTCGCTGACCGCTGGCCTCAGTGGGCCAGCTTCTCGATCTTGCCGGCCTTGATGCAACCCGTGCAGACGTGGATGCGGCGGGGCGCACCGTCGACCTGGGCCCGCACGCGCTGGATGTTGGGGTTCCACCGACGCTTGGTCCGCCGGTGCGAGTGGCTGACACTCATGCCCCACGATGGGTGCTTGCCACACACCTCGCATACGGCTGCCATGGACGCGTCACCTCTGTCTCGGGCTGGCTGAGGACCGAGCAACTGTACTGGCGACCCCCGGTGGTCACAACTCGTGACCAGGCCGCGACCAGCGGCCCCGGCAGGGCAACCTTCACCTACCATCCACCCCCGTGAACACCCTGGACTCCCTGGGCGCCGCCGACCTGCGAGCGGTGGTGAAGGCCTACAACGACGCCCTTGCGGCCCATCGGGAGCCCATCAACCGGCTGAACGTCTACCCCGTTCCCGACGGCGATACCGGCACGAACATGTCCCTCACACTGGGCTCGGTGTTCGAGGAGCTGCAGGGCGTCGAGGACGAGCTGCCGGCGGTGTGCAAAGCGGTCAGCCAGGGCTCCCTCATGGGGGCCCGGGGCAACTCGGGCGTGATCCTGTCCCAGGTGCTGCGGGGCTTCGTTGGCGTGGTCGCAGAGTCGGGGGGACTCGACGGGCCCGGCGTGGCCCGGGCGCTCCGGGCCGCCTCCGACGCTGCGTACCAGGCGGTCATGCGCCCGGTCGAGGGGACGATCCTGACCGTCGTGCGCGAATCCGCGGAGGCCGCCGAGGAGGCCGTCGCCGCCGACCCCGAGGCCGACCTGGTCAGCGTGCTCGCGGCCGCCCGCGAGCGGGGTGAGAAGGCGCTGGCCCGCACGCCGGAGCTCCTGGCCGTCCTGGCCGAGGCGGGCGTGGTCGATGCCGGCGGGACCGGCTACCTGCTGCTGCTCGACGTGCTCCTGCACGTGGCGGACGGTCGTCCCGTTCCCGAGCCCCGGGTGGGTGAGGGGGCGGTACGCGCCGACGCCCGCCTGGTGCACACCGCAGCCGACGAGCACGGCGACGGCTCGTCGAACCTCCGCTACGAGGTCATGTATTTCCTCGAGGCGCCGGACGAGGCCATCCCCGCGTTCAAGGACGTCTGGGCGGGCATCGGCGACTCGATCGTGGTCGTCGGGGGCGACGGCCTGTGGAACTGCCACATCCACACCGACGACATCGGCGCAGCCGTCGAGGCCGCCGTCGACGCCGGCCGGCCCCGCAAGATCCGCGTCACCGACCTCGCGGAGCAGGTCCAGGAGGAGCGCTGGGTGCGTGAGGCCGCCGGCACCGGCGACGCGGTCGAGCTGCCGCCCCACGCCAGCGAACCGGTCCGCACCGCGGTCGTCGCCGTGGCCGCCGGCGACGGCATCAAGCGGATCTTCTACAGCCTGGGTGTGCAGGGGATCGTCGCCGGTGGGCAGTCGATGAACCCGTCGACCGCCGAGCTGCTCGCGGCAGTCGACGCCGTGCCCGCCGAGGAGGTCGTCATCCTCCCGAACAACAAGAACATCATCCCGGTCGCGGAGCAGGTCGACGCGCACACCGATCGGATCGTGCGGGTGGTGCCGACCCGGGGCATCGCCGAGGGGTTCGCCGCCCTCATGTGCTACGACCCCGAGGCGCGGGCCGATGAGAACGCCAAGGAGATGACGGCGCTGGCGTCCAACGTGCTCGCGGGCGAGGTCACGCAGGCGGTGCGGGACTCGATCAGCGACGTGGGCCCGATCGCCGAGGGCGACTACCTGGGCATCACCAGCGACGGCATCCGGGCCGTGGAGCAGACGCAGGCGGCGGCCGCCTGCCGGCTGCTCGACGTCCTCGTCACCGACGAGCACGAGATCGTGACGGTCATCGAGGGCGAAGGCGCCACCGCCGGCGACACCCGCGCCATCACCGAGTGGCTCGACGAGCACCACCCCGAGGCTTCGATCGAGGTCCACCACGGCGGCCAGCCGCTCTACCCCTATCTGTTCGGCATCGAGTAGTAAGCCTGAGCGAGCGTGGCGGACGCCGAGAGAGCGAGTGAGGCCCGAGCCGCCCTCTGCGAAGCAGCATGAGCGGGAAGCAAAGCCCGACCGGCACCGACGCCGCACCCATAACGCTGGGGGAGCTGGCTGCCATGCCGGTCACCCGGCTCAGGGGCGTCGGGGAGCGCAAGGCCGAGGGCTTGGCGGTCGTCGGCGTCGAGAGCCTGCTCGACCTGCTCACCTACTACCCGCGGCGCTACGTCGACCGCACCAACGAGGCGCGGGTCCGCGACCTGGTGGTGGGCGAGGAGGCGCTGGTCCTGGTGACGGTGCAGCGCGTGTCGTCGCGGCGCACCCGGGGGCGCCCGTCCAAGCTGCTGGTCACCGTGGACGTGACCGACGGCAGCGGGCACCTGCGGGTCAGCTTCTTCAACCAGGCGTGGCGGGAGCGGCAGCTGCGGCCCGGCATGACCGTCGCGCTGTTCGGCAAGCTCGAGATCTACGCCGGCCGCAAGCAGATGACCAACCCGGTCGTGGACCTGATCGGCGACCGCACCGGGCGCATCGTCCCCATCTATCCCCAGTCGGAGAAGGCCGGCCTGTCCACCTGGGAGATCGGGGACTGGGTCGCGGAGGCGCTGCGCCGCGCGCAGGGGCGGGGCCTGCTCGATCCCGTCCCCAGCTGGGTGCTCGACCGGTTCGACCTGATCACCAGGCCCGAGGCCTTCGCCGGCATCCACGCCCCGGACTCGATGGCGCAGCGCGACGTGGCGCGCCGCCGGCTGGTGCTGGACGAGCTGCTCCGGGTCCAGTTGGCGCTGGTCCAGCGCAAGCGCCACATCGAGCGGACCACCCAGGGCATTGCCCACCGGGTCGATGGGCCGCTCGTCGACGCCTTCGTGGCCCGGCTGCCGTTCGAGCTGACCGACGACCAACGCGCCGCCGTCGAGGAGATCGGGCGCGACCTGGCCGCCCCCCATCCGATGCACCGGCTGCTGCAGGGCGACGTGGGGAGCGGCAAGACGGTGGTTGCCGTCTCGACCCTGCTCGTGGCGGTGCAGGGCGGCTACCAGGGCGCCTTCATGGCGCCCACCGAGGTGCTGGCCGAGCAGCACGCCCAGGGCATCCGGGAGTTGCTCGACGGGGTCGAGGTGCCCGACGACGGCACCACGCTGTTCGAGGCGCGCCCGGTGCGGGTCGAGCTGCTCACCAACCGGGTGGGGGCGGGGGATCGGCGGCGCATCCTCGCCGGCCTGGCGGCCGGGCAGGTCGACCTGGTCATCGGCACGCACGCGCTCATCCAGGAGGGTGTCGAGTTCCGGGACCTGGGCGTGGTGGTGATCGACGAGCAGCACCGTTTCGGCGTCGAGCAGCGAGCCGCCCTGCGTGACAAGTCGGCCGGGGCAGTGCCCGATGTGCTGGTCATGACCGCCACCCCCATCCCGCGGACGGCGGCGATGACCGTCTACGGCGACCTCGACGTGACCGTCATCCGGTCGCTCCCGGCCGGCCGCCAGCCCATCACCACCCAGTGGGTGCGCACCGACGCCGACGAGGAGTCGATGTGGGACGCGGTCCGCAGTGAGGTGGCGTCCGGGCGGCAGGTGTACGTGGTCAACCCGCTCATCGAGGAGTCGGAGAAGCTCGACGTCCGCTCGGCGGAGGAGACGTACGCGCGGCTCGAAGCCGGGGAGCTGGCCGGCCTGCGGCTGGCACTGCTGCATGGACGCCTGGGGTCGGCCGACAAGGACGCCGCCATGCACCAGTTCCGCGAGGGCCGGCTCGACGTGCTGGTGGCGACCACGGTGATCGAGGTGGGCGTGGACGTGCCCAACGCCACCGCCATGGTCATCCTCGACGCCGACCGCTTCGGCATCGCCCAGCTCCACCAGCTCCGGGGGCGTGTGGGCCGCGGCAGCGAGCGCTCGTGGTGCTACCTGGTCAGCCGGTCGGACACCCCCGAGGCCGAGGCCCGCCTCCGTGCCCTGGTCGAGACCACCGACGGGTTCGCGCTGGCGGAGGTCGACCTCGAGCTGCGTGGCGAGGGCACGATCATGGGCGAGCGCCAGAAGGGCCGCAGTGACCTCAAGCTGGCGTCGCTGCGGCGCGACCGCGAGTGGGTCGAGCGGGCCCGGGAGGTCGCGTTCGCCATCGTCGACGGTGAGGGGGGACTCGAGGCCCACGCCGACCTGCTCGAAGAAGTCGCCCTGTTCCTCGACGAGGAGGACCAGGAGTTCCTGCTCAAGGGGTAGGAGCCGGCCGAAAATGGCCTCTGACCAGGAGCGAGGGTCACTCCTCGGTGCCCGCAGTCCTCAGCCAGTCCTCAGCTGTTCAGCGAGCGCCTGGTCGACCGCCTGGCGGATCCGGTCCTCGTCGCCCGGCCAGAGGTGCGAGTAGACGTTCAGCGTCGTCGCCGCTGAGGCGTAGCCGAGCGCGTACTGGACCGCTCCCACCGAGCGGCCCGCGGCGATGAGCATGCTGGCGAAGGCGTGGCGCAGATGGTGGTACCGCATCCCCTCGACGCCGGCCCGCTTGGCTGTCTGGCGCCAGTGCCAGCCGAAGGTCGTTGTAGTTGACCGGCTCCCCGTCACGGTGCAGCACGAGCCCGTCGTGGCGACGGCCCACGTGGCCGGCGAGCCCGTCGAGCACCCACTGCGACGCTGGGATGGTGCGGACGCTGCCGGCCGTCTTGGGTGGCGCGAACTCGGCCAGCCCGCGGCGCGTCACCCACTGCCGGTCGACGCGCACGCAGCGTTCGAGCCACAACACGCGGTCGACCGTCAATCCGCTCGCCTCCGCGTGGCGCAGCCCAAGCCCGGCACCGAGCACAACCGCCGGGGGACATCGGAGGACCGTCACCGTCATGCCGTGGTCTCGATGCGTCTGCTCACTCGGGGGTCCACTCGGGGGACCATTGCTGATGGGCGATCGCTTTGAGGAGGCGGCGCAGAGCGGCGAGGTCGCTGCGGATGCCGTCGAGGTCCTCCCAGATGTCGGCGAGGTCGGAGCTGACATCGCTGACATCGGAGTGCAGGATCTCGAGTTCTTCTCCGATGCCGGTGACGAAGCTGCTGTGCAGGTTGCCGAGTTCTTTTCGGACGCCGCTGACGTTGGAGCTGACATCACTGATCTCGATCTCAAGTGCTCCGATGTTGGCGCTGAGTGCTCGAATGTCGCGTCTCGTGGATGGCTGTCGTAACTCGGCCTGCCGGGCGGCGGAGACAAACACGTAGATACCAGCGCCGACGCCGACGATCAGGACGAGGATCATGAGGAACGTCTCCATGGGCAATATCGAAGCCGCCCACGATCTGCTCATGGTGCGATACCGGACCACCCGTGATACCCGAAGCGGATGCGTCGACCCGCGGGCTGAGACGCGAAGCCGCCCCCGGCTTCGGCGACCCGCCGCTTCAGGTCGGCGATCCGGTCGTCGAACCGGACCAGGTTGTCGGGGGCCCGATCTGCGCTCAAGGTCGCCAGATCGGCTCACCGACGAAAACTCTCGAAGGGTTCGCCGACGGCCAACGGGTCACTGCACCGTTTAAGCATCAGACGGACGTCCTCGCCCAGCTCGTGGATGTCGACGGCGCGATCGATGAAGCGGAGCAGGCCGTAGTCGGGGTTCCCGACCTCCAGGTCCGTCTCCCACCCCTTGGCCGGGTTCGCCCGGTGGGTGCGGAGGATGTCCCAGAGCGACAGGTGGTAGGGCTCGGCCGGCAGCCGGCGCCCGTCGAGCCGGTACTTCACGCCGACCGTCTGCGCGTTGAGTGGGTCGGGCATTGGTGCCTCGCTGGGACGAGGGGTCGAGACGACAGCTCCTCTGGGCCCTGGACGAAATGCATCAACGGTTCGGAGCAATCGCCATGACGTGAACCGTACGGCCAGCTCCCGGTGTCGACATCGGTAGGACCACCCAATCCCATCGTCCGACGCCGATGGCTGTCGTCTGCCACCCCCGACCGTCGACGGCCTCACCACCGCGCCATAGAACACTTCAACAAGTCCTTGACGAACCAAAGAGGGATCGCTCGGCGTGCCGGCGCTCCGTGCGCCCGGCCCGGCGGGCAGTGTGCGCTCGGTTCGGGCCCCCTTCGGCTGCGATTGCCGCACGAAACGGACGGCCGAACGGGTATCGGTGTTTGCTGCCGCTCACCGGCGGCCCGACACCCCTGAGGTCAGGGGTTCGAGGCTCGCGGACCCATAAAGAGGTCGGCGACCTCGTCCCGCTTGCGCACGTCTTCACGCATGTCTCGGCCGACGAAGCCGGCGAGGGCGCTGAACAGGCCAACAACCAGGAGCATGATGATGGCGAATTCGATCATGACGCGATGATCGGGCGCCGAGGGTCGGGCGAGTGCGTCATGTGACACAGAACGGCGGTGGCATCGGGCGCACCGTCACCGCTGACGACCGTGGGGTTCAGCCATCCTCCGCGGGGTCGTCGTCGTCCGGGATCACGACGTCCCAGCGGTCGAGGCAGTCCTCGCAGCGGTAGACGAGCAGGTTGCCGGGCTGCCAGCCCCACTCCGGCGGCTCGGTGAGCAGGTGGGCGCGGCCGCCGCAGTCGACGCACGTGATGATCTCGTCGACCTCCACCGGGGCCCCGCTAGTCCCGCCGCTCGGCCTGGTGCTCGGCGAAACGGGCCACGCCCTCGGCGAAGTCGTCGCCGAAGATCACCTCGCGGCCCAGGCGGTCCTCGTTGGCGAGCGCGTCGGCCACGTTCAGGCCGAGCCCGTCGTAGAGGGCCCGCCGGTCGTTCATGACGGAGCGCCACGGGAATTCTGCGATGTCCTCGGCCAGCTCGACCGCGACGTCCAGGGCCTTCCCGGTCGGGACGAGCCGGTCGATCAGCCCCATCCGCTCCGCCTCCTCCGCTCCGATCTCACGGCCGGTGAGGATCAGGTCCAGCGCCCGGCCCAGCCCCACGATCCGGGGCAGCCGGTAGGTGCCGCCGTCCACCAGCGGCACACCCCAGCGCCGTTCGAGGCAGCCGAAGCGCGCACCCCGCCCGGCGACCCGGAGGTCGCACCACGCCGCCAGCTCCAACCCGCCCGCCACGCACCATCCCTCGATGGCAGCGACGACCGGCTTGGACAGCGCCAGGCGAGTCGGCCCGAGGGGGCCGCTGTCGCGCAGGCGGGGCAGGTCACGCAGGTTGGCGCCGGCACAGAACGCCTCGGTGTCGCCCGTGAGCACGGCCACCTTGACCGTGTCGTCGTAGTCGAACGCCACGAACTGATCGTGCAGCCGTTGGGCGGTCTTGGAGTTGATGGCGTTGCGGACCTTGGGCTGATCGATGCGGATGACACGTACGCGCTCGGTGCTGCCGGTCATAGGACGAGGATGCCATCTGCCGCTGGGGTCACCACCTATCGTCGCCCCGTGCGAGTCGTCGGTGGCAGCGCCCGCGGGCGCACGCTGGTGGCACCGCCGGGCGGGCGCATCCGGCCGACGTCCGACAGGGTGCGCGAGGCGATCTTCGACGCGCTGCGGAGCCGGGACGTGGTCGAGGGGGCCGATGTCCTGGACCTGTTCGCCGGGAGCGGGGCACTGGGCGTCGAGGCGTTGTCCCAGGGCGCGGCGCGGGCCACGTTCGTCGACTCCGATCGGGCCGCGCGCCGGGCGGTGCGGCGCAACCTCGAGGCCTGTGGATTCGTCGACCGCGGCGTCATCGTCGCCGCCCCCGCCGAACGCTTCCTGGCGCGACCCGGGTCCGACCGGTACGACCTGGCGTTCTGCGATCCGCCGTACGCGTTCGCCGCGTGGGAGCCACTGCTCGCGGCGTTGGCGGCCGACTTCGTCGTCATCGAGTCCGACCGTCCGGTGGCCGTCCCCGCCGGCTGGGAGCTCGTGCGCGAGGGTCGCTACGGGGGGACCTGGGTGGGCTTCGCCGCGGTCGCCACCTGACTGGCTCGGCCGATGCCGGGGTCGTGCGCGCGGCGGGGGGTACCGTGGGATCCGTGACCACGGTCCTGTACCCCGGCTCGTTCGATCCGATCCACAACGGGCACCTGGGCATCATCGAGGTGGCGTCGCGGCTGTTCGACGAGGTGGTCGTGGCCACCGTGCGCAACCCGCAGAAGGGCGAGCCCCTGTTCAGCCTCGAGGATCGCCAGGCGATGATCGACGAGTCCGTGGCCCACCTCGACAACGTCAAGATCACGATGTTCTCGAACCTGGTCGTGGATCTCGCGCGGGACGTCGGGGCCGACTTCATCGTCAAGGGCCTGAGGGTGGTGTCCGACTTCGAAGCCGAGCTGATCATGGCCCAGATGAACAGAGCCGTTTCCGGCGTCCAGACGCTCTTCATCCCCTCTGATCCGGCACACTCGTTCCTGGCCTCGAAGCTGATCCGCGAGATCGCCCGCTTCGGCGGCGATGTCAGCTCGATGGTCCCGGCGCCGGTGGCCAAGCGGCTGGCCGAGCGGTTTCGGAAGTAGCGATGCCGACCGACGACGACCAGTCCTTCGAGATCCGGGTGGCGCAGCGGGCTCCGGGTGGCGACGTCGAGGCGCTGCTGCAGCGCGTCCGCGAGCTGATCGACAGTGCCCGGCCGGCGGCGCTCTCGGCCCAGCAGGTGAAGGTCGACCGCGACGAGTTGCTGGACCTCCTGGACCAGGCGATCGAGCGCCTGCCCGAGGAGGTCCGCTCGGCCCGCTGGCTCATGAAGGACCGCGACGAGTTCCTGGCCCGCAGCCAGCGCGAGGCCGATGACATCCTGGCCGCCGCCCGCGGTCAGGCGGAACGCATGGTGCAGCGCTCCGAGGTGGTGAAGGCGGCAGAGGCCAAGGCGCGCCGCGTGCTCGACGAGGCGCGCGCCGAGTCCGGCCGGCGGCGCAACGAGGCCGACGACTACTGCGACAAGCGGCTGGCGCAGCTCGAGACAGTGCTCGAGAAGGCCATGACGGTCGTCGCCGGCGGCCGCGTCCGGCTCCGCGGCAACGCGACCGGCGGGACAGGTGCGAGCAGTGACGCGGGTGCGGACGCCGAGGTCAGTGGGGCGGGCAGTGGTGCGGCGGGACGCGGTGGGATCGCGGTGAGCGCCGGAGCCGAGGGGGACGCGGTCCACGAGGCGGTTTTCGATCAAGACCGGATATAAGGGGCCGCGACATGTCGCGTCCCTTCGTCGTTCCCACCGGTGAATTGTTCCGCCATCCGGGCGCCCGGCAGCAGATGCTGCTCGTCGGGCCGTTGTCCGGGGTGGCGCTGTCGACCTCACGCCTGACCGACGACGACGTGCGGGCCGACCTGACGCTCGAGGCACAGGGCTCCACGCTCACAGTGACCGGACGGGTCGTCGCCCGCTGGACCGGCGAGTGCCGTCGTTGCCTGGCGACGACCGGGGGTGAGCTGAAGGTCGGCCTCCAGGAGATCTTCGAGCCCGACCCCGTCGAGGGCGAGACGTATCGGCTCGATCCCGACCACGTCGACCTGGCGCCGGCCCTACGCGACGCGCTGGCCCTGGCGCTCCCGCTGGCGCCGCTGTGCGACGAAGCCTGTGCCGGCCCCGACCCCGACGACCATCCGGTCACGGTCGAGGACGAGGTCGGGGCTCAGGGCGCCAACGGGACCACCGAGACCGCGCCCGCCGATCCCCGCTGGTCGGCGCTCGACGCCCTCCGTTTCGACCGGTAGACTTTTCCGTTTGCGCCCGTCGGGCGTATCGTTGCCCCTCCGCACCCAGCGCGGCGCCACCCTCGAGACGCTCCAGGAAGACCGATGGCCGTCCCCAAGAAGAAGACCTCCAAGGCCAAGAGCCGGAGCCGGCGCGCCGCCGCCTGGCGCCTCGAGCCGCCCGCCCGCAGCGTCTGCCCCCGCTGCCGCGCCGTGAAGCTGCCGCACGTGGTATGTGGCAACTGCGGCTGGTATGGCGGTCGGGTGGCGGTCGAGGTCGACTGAGCCCAACTCCAGTCCCTCGGACAGCACACTCGCCTCGGGATCCACGATGTTGCCGGTAGCCATCGACGCCATGGGCGGCGACCACGCCCCTGGCGCGATCGTCGAGGGTGCACGGCGGGCGCTGGCCGAGTTGGGGGTACCGGTCGTGCTGGTGGGCCGGCCCGAGGACCTCGAGCCGTTGCGGGGCGACCTCCAGGTGGTGCCGGCGTCGCAGGTGATCGGCATGGACGCCGATGCTGGCTCCAGCGTCCGCACCATGAAGGACTCGTCGTTGGTGCGCGCCGCCGAGGCCGTGCGCGACGGACGGGCGTCGGCCATGGTGTCGGCCGGCAACACGGGGGCGACGATGGCGTCGGCGCTGCTGCGCCTGGGACGGATCAAGGGGGTGGCGCGGCCCGCCATCGCCACGCCGATCCCCGTCCCCGGCTCGTCACCCACCGTGCTTCTCGACGCCGGCGCCAATGCCGAGTGCCAGCCCCAGTGGCTCGTGCAGTTCGCGCAGATGGGCGCGGTCTTCTCCAGCGAGCGCTACGGCATCGCCGAGCCGCGGGTGGGGCTGCTCTCGATCGGCGAGGAGCCCACGAAGGGCAACGCGCTGGTCAAGGAGGCCCACGGGCTGCTGGCGGCGGCGGGCGCCCTCGACCGTGCCGGGGCGCGCTTCGTCGGCAACGTCGAGGGTCGGGACATCATGACCCCGGACGTCGACGTGGTCGTCACCGACGGGTTCACCGGCAACGTCGCCCTCAAGTCCCTCGAGGGTGGGTTGCGCACTCTGGTCGCGGCGGTGCTCGAGGGCCTGAGCGCCACGGATGTGGCCGACGCCGCCCTCTCCGCACTGCTGCCGCTGTACGGCACGCTCGACCCGGACCAGACCGGGGGCGCCATGCTCCTCGGCGTGGACGGCGTGTGCATCATCAGCCACGGATCATCCTCGGCCACCGCGGTCGTCAACGCGACGCGGGTGGCCGGCGAGATGGTGGAGGCCGGGGTCGTCGACCGCCTGCGATCGGCGGTGGCCTCGGCGTGATGCGCAACTGGTCGTAGCTGCGCGGCAAATGACCGCCTTGCGACAACCAGAGTGAGTGGTCGGGGCTTCACAAGCGCACAAGCATGCGCCCCGGTACACTGCGCCGCGTTCTGCCCGAGACCAGGAGTTGTCCGTCGTGCCCGCCGAGACCCACGTCGAGCGCAGTCCTCTCGATCGCGAGCAGGTTTTCGACCTGATCCGCGACCGTTTGGCCGACATCCTCGAGGTCGAACCGTCGACCATCCACGAGGGCGACTCGTTCACCGACGATCTCGACGCCGATTCGCTGGCCCTCATCGAGCTGGCCGAGGCGCTGGAGGAGGAACTGGGGGAGCGCAGCGTCGGCTTCCGCATCGAGGACGAAGATCTCGAGGACATCAAGTCGGTGCGCGACGCCGTCGACTACGTCCTCGCCCGGTTGTAGGGGCGCACCGATCTCCCTCCCCGTTTCGCGACTCGACGAGCTGGCCCGCAGCCTCGGTGTCAGTCTTGATGACGCCGACGTGTTGGCGTCTGCGCTCGTCCACCGCTCGTGGTGCGCCGAGAACGCCGGCTACGAGTCGAACGAGCGGCTGGAGTTCCTCGGCGACGCCGTCTTGGGTTTGATCGTCACCGACCACGCGTTCCACGCGTACAAGTCGCTCAGCGAGGGCGAGCTCACCGACGTCCGCAAGGCGGTGGTGAACGCGGTCACGCTGGCCGAGGTGGCCGACGAGCTCGGCCTGGGCGACTACCTGTTGCTGGGCAAGGGCGAGGAGCAATCGGGCGGGCGGGAGAAGCCGTCGATCCTCGCCGACGCCCTCGAGGCCGTGCTCGGGGCGGTGTACGTCGCCGCCGGGATGGGCGAGGCGCACGACCTGGTGTTGCGCCTCCTGGGCGAACGGGTGGCCGAGGCCCACGCCGGGGGACCCGGCGGACAGGACTACAAGAGCCGGCTGCAGGAGCTGGCGGCGCGCCAATTCGACGAGGCGCCCCGCTACGAGACCCTGGCCGAGGGGCCCGATCACGCCCGGCGCTTCCACGTGACCGTCGCCGTCGGCGGCATCGCCCGTGGCAAAGGTGACGGGCGGTCGAAGAAGCAGGCCGAGCAGGTGGCGGCCCGCGACGCCTACACAAGCCTCCTCGCGGAGCTGGAGACCGACATTGCCTGAGCTGCCCGAGATAGAGACCCTGCGGCGGGGTCTCGAGCGCGAGACCGTCGGGCGCCGGGTCAAGTCGGTCGACGTGGTGGTGGCCAAGGCGACCAACCGCAACGGCTCGCGCAAGGCGTTCCAGGCGCGGCTCGAGGGCGCCAAGATCCGCAACGTCGATCGCCGCGGCTCCCTCCTCGTGCAGGCGCTCGACACCGGGGAACTGCTGGTGTTCGACGTCGGCGAGACCGGCACGCTGGTGCGCGCCGCGCCCAAGGACGACATGCCCAAGGACCTGCTGCTGTCGATCACGTTCACCCAGGGCGGCCAGCTGCGGCTGACGGATCCCGAGGCGAGGGCCGAGGCGTTCGTGGTCACGCCCGAGCTGCTGCTCGAGGAGGTGCCGGCGCTCGGCGAGCTCGGGCTCGACCCGGTCGCCTCACCCGTGTCCTGGACCTCGTTCGCGCAGTCGCTCGTGAACCGCCGGAGCGAGAAGCTCAAGGTGGTGCTGCTCGACCCCACGTTCGTGGTGGGCCTCGGCGGGCTGTACGCCGACGAGATCCTCTACGACGCCGGCCTGCGCCCCGACCGCGAGGTGTCAACCGTTTCGACGATGGAGATCCGCCGGCTCTACCGCTCGCTGGTCGAGATCCTGCACGAGGCGACCAAGCACCACGGCACCTCCACCGACGAGCACCCGTTCACCGACCTCCACGGCAAGGCGGGGAGCTTTCAGGACGAGCTCCAGGTGTGGGGTCGCGACGGCGAGCCGTGCCGGCGGTGCCGGGGCACCGTCACCAAGGTCCGCAGCGGCGGCAAGGTCACGCACTGGTGCCCGAGCTGCCAGGTGTGAGACCGCCGGGATCCCCGGACACGTCCGGGCCGCCGCGTAGCCTGGCGCGTCGATGTTCCTCAAGGCGCTGACCCTCAAGGGGTTCAAGTCCTTCGCGGAGTCCACCACCCTCGACATGCAGCCGGGGGTGACGGTCGTCGTCGGGCCCAACGGCTCTGGGAAGTCGAACGTGGTGGACGCCATCGGCTGGGTGCTCGGTGCGCAGGCGCCCTCGGCGGTGCGCAGCCAGAAGATGGACGACGTGATCTTCGCCGGCACGGCTCGCCGGCCGGCGCTCGGACGTGCCGAGGTGAGCCTCACCATCGACAACGGCGCCGGGCTCCTGCCGATCGACTTCACCGAGGTGACCGTCACGCGCACCCTGTGGCGCTCGGGTGACAGCGAGTACGCCATCAACGGCGTGCCCTGCCGCCTGCTCGACGTGCAGGAGCTGTTCAGCGACACGGGGGTCGGCCGGCAGCAGCACGTGATCGTCGGGCAAGGGCAGATCGACGCGGTGCTCAACGCCAAGCCCGAGGAGCGGAGGCTGATCGTCGAGGAGGCCGCCGGCATCCTCAAGCATCGCAAGCGCAAGGAGCGTTCCGAGCGCCGCCTCGCCGCCACCGAGGGGAACCTGCTGCGCCTTGGTGACCTCCTTCGCGAGGTGCGGCGCCAGCTCCGCCCGCTCGAACGGCAGGCCGAGGCCGCTCGCCGGCACGGCGACCTGGTCGCCGAGCTCCGGGCACTTCACGTGTACGTCGCCGGGCGGGAGCTCACGACCCTGAAGCGACGCCTCGGCGACCTGACGGCCGCTCGGGCCGAGCTGCGCAACGAGGAGGCGCTGCTCAAGGGGCGCCTCACCGAGCTCGACACCGCGGTGGTGGCGGCCGAGGCCAAGCTCGGCGCGCTGGGTGGTAGCGCCGTGGGCGACGTCCTGGCGGGCCTGGAGGCATTGCGGGAGAAGGCGCGCGGTCAGCTGGCGCTGCTGGCCGAGCGTCGGCGGGGCGTCGACCGGGAGCGGGCCGCGTTCGTGGACCAGGCGGTGATCGCCAGCCTCGAGGCCGACTCCGCTCGGCTGCGGGCGGAGCTCGATGCACTGGACGCCGAGACCGAGGAGCTGGCGCCCGACACCGCGGCGCTGGCGGAGGCGGAAGCCGGGCTGTCCGACGCCCGGACCGCGTTCGATGAGCAGTGGGCCGGGGGAGTGCCGGAGGCCTCTGGCCGCGCGGCTGCAGCGTGCGGCGAGTTGGGGGGGCTGCGGGGCGCCCTCGACCGCTCCGACGGCGAACAGCGTCGGGTGGCAGCGAGGTCCACACACCTCCGCTCCAGGCTCGAGCGGCTGGATCGCGAGGCTGCGGAGGCCACCACCGAGGCTGCCTCGGCGCAGGCGCTCGAGCCGGACCTGGTCGCGGCCACCAAGGCCGCCCGCCGGCACCGGGAGGCGGCAGCGGCGGCGGTACAGGCGGCCGAAGAGCGCCGGGAGGCCGCCCAGGCGGATCGCCATGCCTGGATCGCCCGGCGCGAGGCGCTGGAGCTGGCGCTCGACGATGCCCGGGCCCGCGCCGGCGTCGAGCGGCTGGCGGCGGTCGAGGGCGTGATGGGCAGCCTCCTGGACCTGGTCGAGGTCGACGCCGGGTGGGAGGCCGCCTTAGAGGCCGCATGCGGCGAGGCGCTGGCCGCGGTGGTGCTCGACTCCGTGGACTCGGGCCGGCGGGCACTCGGCGTCCTTGCCGACGGGGACGTGTCCGGTGCGGTCCTGGCCCTGGGCGCCGCGCCGGGTACACCACATGTGAGGCCGCTGATCGGCGAGCCGGTGCTCGCCCACGTCCGCCCCCGCCGGTCGGAGGTGGGGCCCCTCCTGGCCGGACTGCTGGGCGCCGCGGTGGTCGTCGACGGCAGCTGGGAGGCGGCGCTCGACGCGGCGCTGGCCCATCCCGGGGCCGTCGTCGTCACGCGTGAGGGCGACCGCTTCGGCGTCAACGGTTGGCGGATCGGCGCCTCCGCCACCGGAGCCACGGGCCACGCGCTCGACGAGGCGCGTGAACGGGGCGCCGCCGCCATCTCCGCCGCCGAGCGCGCGATCGCCGACCATCAAGCCGCCCACGCTGCGCTCGACGAGGCCCGGCGGGTCGAGGAGGCCGCCGCCGGCCGGCTCGACGAGGTCCGCGCCACCCGGGCGGCGGCCACGGCGGCACGGGCGCGGTGTGCGGCCGAACGCGAGGACGTCGCCGCCGAATTGACGACCCTGCAGGAGCAGCAGGTCGAGGCCGCCGGGCAGCAGGCCCGCGATCGTGCCCGAGCCGACGAGCTGGAGGCCTTGCTGCCCGAGCTCGAGGCGGAGGAGGCGTCGCGGAGCGAGCGAGCCGCCGCCATGGCCGGGGCGCGGCGCCGGCTCGACGACGGGGCGACCGAGGTGGCCGCCATGCGGACGGATCTCGACAAGCGTCGGACGGCGCTGGCCGACCGCCGGGATTACCTCCAGGGCCGGCTCGGTGAGGTCGAGGAGCGGCTGGCCGGCTCCGTGGAGGCGCGGCAGGAGGCCGAGAGCCGTCGGGGCGAGCTCGACGCCGCCGAGCTGGCGCTCGACCGGCTGGCGGTGTTCGTCGGCGACCGCCTCGCGTTGGTCGACGAACGGTTGGCCGCGGTGCACGAGCGCCGGCGGCGCGAGACCGACGCGCAGCGGGCGTTGACGGCCGAGCTCGATGGCCTGCGCCGGGAGCGCACGACCAAGGAGCGGACCCTCGCGGAGCTGCGGGAGCGCGCGCAGCGGG
Source organism: uncultured bacterium (assembly GCA_963717085.1). GTDB lineage: Bacteria > Actinomycetota > Acidimicrobiia > Acidimicrobiales > VFJN01 > DASQUK01. Next base: position 129,925 of record CAVQVM010000023.1, on the reverse strand, counting down.
CCGAGATCGACGAGGCCGAGGTCCGCCTGCGCCTAGAGCAGGCGATCGAGCTGTGCCGCACACAGCTGGACGTCGAGCCCGACGCGGCCGTACGGGCCGAGCCGCCGGATTTGTCCGACGGCCTCACTCCGGCGGCCCGCGTTCGCGACCTCGAGCGGGAGCTGCGCGTGATGGGACCGATCAATCCGCTGGCCCTGGAGGAGTTCGAGGCCCTGTCGGAGCGCCACACCTTCCTTTCCGAGCAGCTCGACGACGTCAAGGCCAGCCGCCGCGAGCTCAACAAGGTGATCCGCGCCATCGACGAGGAGATCGTGCGGGTGTTCGCAGCGGCGTTTGCCGACGTCAGCGAGAACTTCGAACAGCTCTTCGTCACGCTGTTCCCGGGGGGCCAGGGCCGGCTGCGGCTCACGAACCCCGACGACCTGCTCGACACGGGGATCGAGGTCGAGGCCAAGCCGTCGGGAAAGAACGTCAAGAAGCTGTCGCTGCTGTCCGGAGGCGAGCGTTCGTTGACGGCGCTGGCCTACCTGTTCGCCGTGTTCCGCAGCCGGCCGTCGCCCTTCTACGTGATGGACGAGGTCGAGGCCGCCCTGGACGACGTCAACCTGCACCGCTTCCTCGAGCTCATCTCCGAGTTCCGCCAGGAGGCGCAGCTCATCATCGTCAGCCACCAGAAGCGCACGATGGAGGCCGCCGACTCCCTCTACGGCATCACGATGCAGCCGGGCGGCTCGTCGAAGGTCGTGAGCGAGAGGGTCGCCGTCGGCGCGTGAGTCACGCCCCGGCGGTCGCCGTGGCGGTGCGGCTGGGCCCGGTGACGAACCGGCGTTCCGCGGTGCCGGCTTGCGTCGGGTGTGAACGCCGGTTGTCGGGTGGCCCCGGCAGCCCTCCAGCACCCTCCGGGGCTGCCGGTAGGCTCCGGCATCACCATGGAGATCGGGATCATCATCGTCGTCATTGCCGTCGTGGTCCTGGTTGGAATCGCCTTCGTGGCCCGCGGGCGGCGAGATCGGGGTGTCGGCCTCGAGCCGCCCGCCCCGCCCCGGCCGGCGCCGGCCGCGCCGCCGGAGCCGGTGGACGACGACCTGGTCGCCGAGGTGGAGGACGCGTTCGTTGGGGTCCACGACGAGGCCAGCCGCGGCACCATCGTCGAGGCGCCGCCGGAGCCTGAGGCGCCGGCGCCACCCGCAGCGAGGCCGAGCTTCCGCGACCGCCTCGCGAAGGCCCGGGGCGCGCTCGGTGGCTACCTGGGGGCCATCCGCTCCCGGAAGGTCGACGCCGAAACGTGGGAGGAACTGGAGGAGGCGCTCATCCGCGCCGACGTCGGGGTGGCGGCGACCCAGCGGGTGCTGGACGACCTCCAGGCCACCGCCAAGGCCGAGAGCATCACCGATCCGGAGGTGCTCCTCGACCGGCTCAAGTCCGAGCTCAAGGCCCTCCTGACCGAGGGGGACCGGTCACTGCGGTACGAGCCCGGCGGCCCCAACGTGTGGCTGTTCGTCGGCGTCAACGGCGTGGGCAAGACCACCACCATCGGCAAGATCGCCCGCCAGCAGCTCGATGGCGGGCGCTCAGTGATCATGGCGGCGGCCGACACCTTCCGCGCCGCCGCGGCCGAGCAGCTCGGCCTGTGGGCCGAGCGCACGGGGTCCGAGATCGTGCGGGGCAGCGAGGGCGGCGATCCGTCTGCGGTGGTATTCGATGCGGTCCAGCGCGCCGCCGCCCGCGGCAACGACCTGGTCCTGGCCGACACCGCCGGGCGCCTGCACACGAAGACGAACCTCATGGACGAGCTGCGCAAGGTGCGGCGTGTGGCCGACCGCGATCCGGGGAACGTCACAGAGGTGCTCCTGGTTCTCGACGCCACCACCGGCCAGAACGGCCTCGCACAGGCCGAACAGTTCACCGAGACGGTGGACGTGACGGGGGTGGTGCTCACCAAGCTCGACGGCTCGGCCAAGGGCGGCATCGCGCTCGCCATCCAGTCCGGCCTCGGCATCCCGATCAAGCTGGTGGGTCTGGGCGAAGCCGTGGGGGACCTGGTCGAGTTCGATCCCGACGAGTTCGTCGAGGCGCTCTTCGCGTGACCGAGGGTGCCGCACAGGAGGTGGAAACGTGATGCGAACCGTGCTCTTGCCAGTGCGAGCGACGATCGGCGTCGGCAAGTTGTCTGCCAAGACCGGCTACCGGACCGGCAAGCTCTCCGCTCGGTCGACCTACCGCGTCGGCCGGTTCATCGGACTGCGCCGTGTGCTGGTCCTCGGGGCCGGCGTCGGCATCGGGATGTTGGTGGCGCCCACGTCGGGGCCGGAGCTGCGTGACAGGCTCCGTCGCCAGTGGGAGCGGCGGCGCGCCCCGGCCACCGACGACGCCGTGGCCGAGCGTGTGCGCTACGAGTTGTCGCACTCGCCCCGCACCTGGCACCTTCCCCAGCCGGACGTCGAGGTGGTCGCGGGCAAGGCGATCCTCACCGGCGGCGCCCCCCACGCCACGGGCAAGGCCGACATCGAGCGCGCCGCCGCCTCGGTTCCCGGGGTGGCCGACGTCGACAGTCACCTGGTTGTCGGCAGCGCCGACGGCCAGTAGCTCCCTCCGCGACGCCAGGACCGGCTCGGCGTAGAGGCTGCGCCGCCGGGCGCAGCCGGGGCCCGAGCGGCCCGCTGCGAAGCAGTAGGAGCGGGAAGCGCGCCGCGTAGAGCCGGCGCCCATCGGCGGCGGCGTAGAGGCTGCGCCGCGAGGCGCAGCCGGGGCCCGAGCGGCCCGCTGCGAAGCAGCAGGAGCGGGAAGCGCGCCGCGTAGAGCCGGCGCCCATCGGCGGCGGCTCTTAGCCCAGGCCCGGTAGGCTCTGTCCCTCATGTTCGAGTCGCTGTCCGAACGCTTCGAGGGCATCTTCAGCAGGTTGCGCAGCAAGGGAACGCTGCGCGAGTCCGACGTCGACGAGGTCCTGCGCGAGATCCGTTTGGCCCTGCTCGAGGCCGACGTCAACTTCGTCGTCGTCAAGACGATGCTCGAGCGCATCCGCGAGCGGGCGATGGGCGCCCGCATCCACGAGGCGCTCAACCCGGCCCAGCAGGTCGTCAAGCTGGTCGACGAGGCACTCGTCGAGGCCCTCGGCGGCGAAGCCATCCGACTCCAGTACGCCTCCCGGCCGCCCACGGTCGTGCTCCTGGCCGGCCTGCAGGGCTCCGGCAAGACGACCAACGCCGCCAAACTCGCACGCTGGTTCCGCCAGCAGGGCCGGAACCCGCTGCTGGTGGGTGCGGACCTGCAGCGGCCGGCCGCCGTCGAGCAGCTGCGCACCCTGGGCGAACGCATCCACGTGCCGGTGTTCAGCGAGCCCGGCCCGAGCGGCCGTGGGAGCGGAGAGCATGGCGACCCGGTGGCCACCGCCAGGGCCGGCGTCGAGGAGGCCCGGCGCCTCGGCCGGGACATCTGCATCGTCGACACCGCCGGCCGCCTGGCCATCGACACCGAGATGATGGACCAGGTCCGACGCATTTCGCAGGCGACCCACCCCGACTACACGTTCCTCGTCGTCGACGCCATGACCGGCCAGGACGCCGTCACCGTGGCCGAGTCGTTCGACGCCACCCTGGCCCTCGACGGCGTCATCCTCACCAAGCTGGACGGCGACGCCCGGGGCGGTGCAGCGCTGTCGGTCAAGGAGGTGGTGGGAAAGCCCATCGCCTTCGCATCCACGGGCGAGAAGGTCGAGGACTTCGACCTCTTCCACCCCGACCGACTGGCCAGCCGCATCCTCGGCATGGGCGACATGCTCACGCTGATCGAGAAGGCCGAGCAGGTCTACGAGAAGGACGAGGCCGAGGCCGCCGCCGCCAAGCTGCTCGAGGGGAAGTTCACCCTCGACGACTTTCTGGACCAGCTGCAGCAGGTCCGCAAGATGGGACCGCTGCAGAACCTGATGGGCCTCATGCCCGGCGTCCCCAAGGAGCTGCGCGACACCGAGGTCGACGAGAACCAGGTGAGCAAGGTCGAGGCGATCATCCGCTCGATGACACGCGAGGAGCGGACCGAGCCCAACATCATCGACGGCTCCCGCCGCCTGCGGATCGCCAACGGCAGCGGCACCCAGACCGGCGACGTCAGCCAGCTCATCAAGCAGTTCCGCGAGATGCAGAAGCTGATGAAGCGCATGCCGGGACTGTCTGGCACCAAGGGTGTGCGGGGCGGCAAGAAGGGCCGCAAGGGCCGCAAGGGCGGCGGCAGGGTGACGCCCCCCGGCGGCGGTGGCCGGGCTGCGGCTCGCCAGCCTTTCACCCTGCCGGGCCTCAACCAATAACCTCGCTACCCCCGAGACGACAGAAAGAAGAACACGAGTGGCCGTCAAGCTCCGCCTGATGCGGATGGGCAAGAAGAAGCAACCGACCTACCGTGTGGTGGCGGCCGATTCCCGGTCGCCCCGTGACGGGCGATTCATCGAGATCGTGGGCATATACGACCCGCGGCCCAATCCCTCTGCGATCCGCATCGACAACGACAAGGCCGTGGACTGGCTCCGCAAGGGCGCTCAGCCGACCGAGTCGGTCCGCAAGTTGCTCGAGATCTCGGGCGCGTGGGAGACCTTCAGCGGCGACGCCTCGTCCGGGCCTGCCACGGAGCCCGCGAGCACGCCGACGAAGGCGACCGCCGCCAAGGCGACGTCCGCGAGGTCGACCGCTGCCAAGCCGGCCGCCAAGAAGTCCACGGCGAAGAAGGCGACGGCGAAGAAGGCCGCCGCGACCACGGCGGCGCCGGAGGCCGACGTAGGTGGGGAGCCGGAGGCGGACCTAGGTGGGGAGCCGGAGGCCGAGGCTCCGGCCGATGAAACCGCCGACGAGAGTGCCGAGGAGAGCGGGTGAGCGACACCGCCGCCCCGCCCGAAGTGCCGACGGCCCGCGCCGTTCTCGAGCACCTGGTCCGCTCCCTGGTCGAAGATCGCGACGCCGTGCGCATCGACACCGAGCGGGGCCGCGGCGTGCCGCGCCTCACCGTCCGTGTCGGCCCCTCCGACATGGGGCGGGTCATCGGCAAGCGAGGCCGCGTGGCCCAGGCGATCCGCACCGTGACCCGCGCGGCCGCCGCTCGCGACGGCAGCGACGTCGAGGTCGAGTTCGAGGATTGAACCCTGATTCCGCGGAGGACGTCATAACGCACGACTCGTACTCGCCATCCCGGCTTGCAGCCGGCGGAATCAGGGTTCATTGAGGGGCCCCCAGTGACGCCGGCCGGCGACCCGGGCGGTCGGACCGAGGGTCGATTCCGCGGATCACCGGCTCCCAGCGCGGAGGTCCCGCCCGACTTCGAGCAACCGGAAGAATCGACCCTCATTTCACCCCTGCTCGAAATAGGCCGCGTGACCAGGCCCCACGGCCTGCGGGGCGAGGTCGTCGTCGAACTGACGACCGATCGCGTCGAGCGCCTCGCCCCGGGCACCGTTCTCACCAGCGACGTCGGCAAGTTGACCGTCGCCGCCGCCCGGCCCCACCAGCGCCGCTGGATCGTGGCGTTCGAGGGGCACACCGGTCGAGAGGCGGCCGATCGGTTGCGGGGGCTGGCGCTCCGGGCCGAGGCGCTCGACGATCCCGACGCGCTGTGGGTCCACGATCTCGTGGGCAGCGAGGTGGTCACCGTCGAGGGCGATGTGGCCGGCACATGCGTCGCGGTGGTCGCCAACCCCGCCTCCGACCTGCTCGAGCTCGATGGCGGGGCCCTGGTACCGGTCGCGTTCGTGGTTGAGCGCAGGCCCGGACGGGTGATCGTCGACCCGCCCGAGGGTCTCCTGGAGCCCTAGGGACTCGAGCGGAGAGGAGCGTCGTCTTGGCTCACCGTGGTCAGCGCAGTCGAAGGCCGAGCTGTGTGGCCCGGGCTCACGCTGCAAATGGCGTACTGTTCTGTGCCGACTTGCGGGCCTATCCGCTCGGCCGGTAGAGGCGCCGCTGCGATGCGCATCGACGTCTTCACGATCTTCCCGGGCCTGGTCGACCACTTCGCCGCCCATAGCCTCGTCGGCAAGGCCAGGGCGGCCGGGACGCTCGACATCAGGGTCCACGACCTGCGGTCCTGTGCAACCGACCCCCATCGGTCGGTCGACGATGCGCCGTTCGGCGGCGGCGCCGGCATGGTCCTCATGCCCGAGCCGATCTTCGCGGCCGTCGATGCCATCGACCCGCCGCGGCCGCTGCTCTATCTCGGTCCGGCCGGCCGCCGGTTCGACCAGGCGGAGGCGCAGGAGCTCTCGAGCCTGGAGGCCGGTTTCAGCCTGCTGTGCGGCCGCTACGAGGGCATCGACGAGCGAGTGCGCGAGCATCTGTGCGACGGCGAGCTGTCGATCGGGGACGTGGTCCTGGCCGGCGGTGAGGTGGCCGCGATGGTGGTCATCGAGGCGGTGGGGCGGCTGGTCCCCGGCGTGATGGGCAACCGGGTGTCCGCCGAGGACGAGTCGTTCCGTGACGGGCTCCTGGAGTACCCCCACTACACCCGCCCGGCCGTGTTCCGGGGGTGGGAGGTGCCCGGGGTGCTGCGCTCGGGCGACCATCGACGGATCGCCAGGTGGCGTCGCGCCCGGGCGATCCGCCGCACCCTCGACCTGCGCCCCGACCTCATCGAGTCGCGGGGTGGCGTGACCCCCGAGGAGCGCTCGCTCCTGGTCGAGTTCGGGCTCGAAGACGACGGTTCCGGCGCTTGAGGCTCCGGTTGCGGACCTCCGCTTGTGACTTTGTGTTCGGTTCACCAGCCCGGATAGCATCATTCGTCCGCCCGCACCTCCCAGGACGACCAAGGCGACCCCGCGATGAATCCCACCGATCTCGTCGACCAGACCAGCCTGCGCACCGACATCCCCGATTTCGCCCCCGGCGACACCCTCAAGGTGCACGTCCGCGTGGTCGAGGGCTCCAAGGAGCGGGTCCAGGTGTTCCAGGGCGTCGTCATCGGACGCTCGGGCTCGGGCATCCGGGAGACGTTCAAGGTCCGCAAGGTCAGCTACGGCGTCGGCGTCGAGCGCACATTCCCCCTGCACACCCCGACCATCGCCAAGATCGAGGTCGTGAGCAGGGGCGACGTCCGGCGGGCCAAGCTCTACTACCTGCGCGACCGCATCGGTAAGGCCGCGAAGGTCCGCGAGCGGCGCGAGGCCTGAGCCTGACAACTGGCGGCCGGTACCGCCGGTAGGGTGCTCCTCCATGAGCGCCGAGGATCTCGAGCAATACGAGGCGGACATCGAGCTCCAGCTCTACAAGGAGTACAAGGACCTGACGCCGATGTTCTCGTACGTGGTCGAGACCGATCGGCGTTCGTACCTGGCCAACCAGGTGCGCCAGACGGTCCGCAACGAGGGCGGGCGCACGTACATCGAGCTCGAACTGCACGATGCGTGGGTCTGGGACATGTACCGAACCAGCCGGTTCGTGCAGTCGGTCAAGATCGTCACGTTCAAGGACGTGAACGTCGAGGAGCTCCCCGCCAAGGAGCTGTAGGTGGGCGGGCGCGACGCGGGCCGCGCCTACCGGCAGCGGTTGGGAGCGCGTGGCGAGGATCGAGCGGCCGACTGGTACCGGGCCGCCGGCTACGACGTGGTCGCCCGCAACTGGCGCTGCGCGGAGGGAGAGCTCGATCTGGTCGTCGGGCGGGCCGGCGAGCTGGTGTTCTGCGAGGTGAAGACCCGCGCCTCCGACCGGTTCGGCGTCCCCGCCGAAGCCGTGACCATCGCCAAGCAACGGCGGCTACGGACGCTGGCGGCGAGGTTCCTGGCCGAGCATCCGCTCGATGTCGGCGCCGCCGCGGGGAGCATCCGCTTCGACGTGGTGGCCGTGACCGGATCGGCCGTCGACGTGATCGAGGCGGCGTTCTGACGCGGCCCTTCAGCCGGCGAGGGCCCAGATGACCAGGGCGGCGCACACGACCAGCGCCGCCGCCACCATCACGTAGTCGGCGGGCGAGCGGCGGGTCTGGCGAAACGGGTTGAAGCCCACCGGCTCAGTATCGTGCCCGAGATGGGCCACGTGCAGGTCGAGCGCAGCCAGGGCGTCGTCACGGTGACCCTGTCGAACCCCGCCAAGCGCAATGCCATCCCGGTCGGCGCGTGGCCCGAGATAGAGACAGCGTTCCGGGAGGTGGCACGGCGTCGAGACGACCGCTGCGTCGTGCTGACGGGAGAGGGTGACGACTTCTCGTCGGGTGCCGACGTCACGGGTGCCGCGGCGGACGACATCGGCCATCCGCTCTGGGTCATGCGTTCGATCTCCGGTGCGATCGATGCCCTTCACGCGTTGCCCCAGCCCGTCATCGCTCGGGTTGCGGGCGTATGCGTGGGCGTCGGGCTCAACATGGCCCTGGCCTGCGACATCGTGGTCGCCAGCGACGACTCGCGGTTCTCCGAGATCTTCGTTCGGCGGGGCCTCAGCATCGACGGCGGCGGCTCGTGGTCACTGCCTCGGGCGGTGGGGCTGCTCAAGGCCAAGGAGCTGGCCCTGCTGGGCGACATCATCGCCGCCGCCGAGGCGGAGCGGATCGGGCTCGTGAGCCGCGTGGTCCCGCGTCGCGACTTGGACGGCACCGTGGCCGAGCTGGCGACGCGGCTGGCGGACGGACCGCCGCTGGCGCAGAGCCTGACCAAGCGGCTCCTGGACAACTCGGCGCAGCTCACGCTGCCCCAGGCGCTCGAGGCAGAGGCACAGGCGCAGATCGTCAACTTCGGCACCAAGGACACCGCCGAGGCGATGCTCGCCTTCGTCGAAGGCCGGGAGCCTCGCTTCGGAGGTTCCTGAGCAGGGCTTGTGCGTGTCTTAGTGGTCTTTCGGATCATTGATTCCTTTCATGGCACGACCTGATGTGACCATAAGTGTCACTCCCTTCGGGTATAGTGTGAGCACGCTCCGGTCATAGGCCGAGCCGGGTCGAGGGCCCAGCGTTGCGGTGCCCTCCCTGCGATCCCCTCTTGTCAGGAGGCCCTGCTCGTGCTCGCATCCGTCGCGTCGGCGACCCTGCTAGGTGTCGAGGGCCGGCCCGTTCGGGTCGAGGTCCATGTGTCCAAGGGGCTGCCTGCGTTCACGGTTGTCGGCCTGCCCGATACCACGTGCCGCGAGGCGCGGGACCGCGTCCGGGCCGCGCTCATGTCGAGCCGGCTGGCATGGCCCAACGCCCGGGTCACGGTCAACCTGGCGCCGCCGGGCGTGCGCAAGGTCGGCGCCGGCCTCGATCTCGCTATCGCCGTGGGCCTGCTGGTGGCGAGCGAGCAGCTGCCTCCGAGCTCGTGTGAGGGGCGCGCCTTCGTGGGCGAGCTGGGTCTCGACGGCTCGGTGCGTGCGGTTCCCGGAGCGCTGCCGCTGATCGATGCTCTGGCCGACCCCGAAGTCGTGGTACCGGCGGGGTGCATGGTCGAGGCACAGCTCATCGCCCGCCATGTGATCCGCCCTGTGGGCCGCCTCGAGGAGCTGGTGGACGCGCTCATCGGGAGGGAGCCCTGGCCCGACCCACCCGAGCCCGTGGTGCTGCCGCCGCCGGCGCCGGGCCCCGACCTCGCCGATGTGAAGGGGCAGCCCGCCGCCCGGTTCGCGCTGGAGGTCGCCGCCGCGGGCGGGCACCACCTGCTGCTCGTCGGCCCCCCGGGGGCGGGCAAGACGATGCTGGCCCACAGGCTGGCAGGGCTGTTGCCCGATCTCGATCCCGCCCAGGCGCTCGAGACCACCTGCATCCATTCCGCCGCTGGGCAGCCGCTGCTTCCCGGAGGGCTCATTCGTCGCCCGCCACTCCGTGCGCCGCACCACGGAGCTTCCGCGGTCTCGTTGGTCGGCGGGGGCTCGGGGTCGATGCAGCCGGGGGAGCTCTCGTTGGCCCACAACGGCGTGCTGTTCCTCGACGAGGTCGGCGAGTTCGAGCCGGTGGTGCTCGACAACCTGCGCCAACCGCTGGAGGAGGGGGTCATCCGGGTGGCCCGGGCCGCGGCCAGGGTGACGTTCCCGGCGCGGGTCCTGCTCGTGGGGGCGATGAACCCGTGCCCCTGTGGCCGGGGCGGGCCACCCGGCGGCTGTCGCTGCTCGGGCGCCGCCCGCGCCCGTTACGCGCGCCGTTTGTCGGGGCCGCTGCTCGACCGCTTCGACCTCCGTGTCGAGGTGGGCAGGCCCGACGTCGCCGAGCTTCTCGACTCGGCCGCCGGGGAACCGACGCGCGCGGTGGCCGCCAGGGTGGCGCGGGCGCGAGCGGCGGCGGCCCGGCGCGACGTGATCGCCAACACCGCCCTGCCCGCGTGGCGCCTCGACGACGTGGCGGCGCTCGATCGCGCCGCCACGCGGCTGATCGAGCGGGCCCTGCGCGCCGGTCGGCTCACCGGACGTGGGCTCGGCGGCGTGCGTCGAGTGGCGCGCACCGTCGCCGACCTCACCGGGCATGCCGGACCCCTGGGCGTCGAGCACGTGAGCACGGCGCTGGCGTTGCGGGCCGATCCGCTGTGCTTCGACTGGCGGGTGGCGTGATGCCCCGAGCACCCGGCCACGTCGCCGGCGCAGGGTCCGAGCCTTCGGAGCTTCCGCCCGAGGCGTTCGCCGCCGCTCTCACCTGCCTGCCGGGCATGGGCCCCGCGCGCTTGTCAGCCATCCTTCGGATCGAGACGGCCGCGCTCGCATGGAATCGCATCTGCGGCGGCACGCCGTGGCACGACTCCGACGTGCTGGCGGCACTGGGCTCGCGTCCCGACGCCGTCATCGCCCGCTGGCGTCAGACCGCCACGGTGATCGACCCCGTCGTCGTGTGGCAGGCGATCGTCGACCAGGGCATCGGCGTCGCCGCCGTCGGCTCGGCCGGGTATCCGCCCGTCCTGGCCGCCGACATCGAGCCGCCCGGGGTCGTCTTCCATCAGGGGTCGCCAGACGTCGTAGCCGGCCCCCGCGTGGCGGTGGTGGGGACGCGCCAATGCAGTGCCACCGGCGCAGCAATCGCCTGGGAGCTGGGCCGCAACCTGGCGTCCGCCGGCGTGGCGGTCGTTTCCGGGCTCGCATCGGGCATCGACGCCGCCGGGCACCGGGGCGCCCTGTCCGCGGCGCGAGACGGTGGTGGCGCCCCACCGATCGGCGTCGTCGGCAGCGGCCTCGATGTGGTCTATCCGCGCGCCCAAGCGGAGCTGTGGCGTGCGGTGGCGTTCCACGGTGTCCTGCTGTCGGAGGCGCCGCTGGGCGCCCGGCCGGAGCGCTGGCGCTTTCCGGCGCGCAACCGCATCATCGCCGCGCTCGCAGACTTGGTCGTCGTCGTCGAGTCGCACCGCACCGGCGGCTCGATGCACACGGTCGACGAGGCCGACAGGCGCGGGATCGACGTCATGGCCGTGCCCGGGTCCGTACGCGCACCGGCGTCGGCGGGGACCAACGGGCTGCTCGCGGAGGGCCGTGCACCCGCCTGTTCGGCCGACGACGTCCTCGTGGCCCTGGGGCTGGGGCCCGCGGGCCGCCGCTCCCGCGACGAGGTCCGCCCCCGGCCCGACCCGGCCGACGACCCGGTGCTCGAGGCCGTGGGATGGCAGCCCGCCACCCTCGATCAGATCGGGGTGCGCACGGGCCACGGCCTGGCGGTCCTCGCGCCGGCGCTCGACCGGCTGTGCGAGGCGGGATGGGTGGCAAGGCGCGGCGGCTGGTACGAGAGGATCGCCGGGGGCACCCATGACGGCCGGTAGCTTTGGCAACCGTGGCGCCAGGCTGGCGAGTGGAGGAGTTCGCCCGCTCGCTGACGGCTGCCGCACCGTCCACGGTCGAGGCCTACCGGCGCGACTTGGCAGCATTCGTCACCTGGGCCGAGCGCCTGGGGCTCAGCTCGCCGGGCGACGTGCAGCGCACGACGATCCGGCGGTATCTGGCCTACCTCGCCACTCGAGGGTTCGCCCGCCGCACGATTGCCCGCCGGGCGTCGGCCCTGCGTCGCTACTTCGGCTGGGCCCGGCGCGTCGGCGCGGTCACCAACGATCCCACGGCGGGTCTCAGTGCGCCCCGGGGGGAGGCACGGCTGCCCAGGGTGCTGCACCCCGACGAGCTGCGCTCACTGCTGGACGAGTCGTGCTCCGCTGGCCCCGAGGGCGCCCGCGACCTGCGCGACACGGCCCTGCTGGAACTGCTCTACGGCAGTGGCCTGCGCGTGGCCGAGGCGGCGGCGCTCGACGTCGACGACCTCGACCTGGCACAGGGGCGCGTCCGGGTGTGGGGCAAGGGCAGCAAGCAACGCGTCGTCCCCGTGAGCGAACCGGCGGCCGACGCCCTGCGGCGCTGGCTCGCCGACGGCCGTCGCGAGCTTGCCACGGAGGCCTCGCCGGCGGCGGCCCTCTTCCTCAACCTCCGGGGCCGGCGCATGACGCCACGGGACGCTCGCCGCGTGCTGGATCGCCGCGCGGTGGCTCCGACCCATCCCCATGCGCTGCGGCACACCTTCGCCACCCACCTGCTCGACGGTGGCGCCGACCTGCGGGTTGTCCAGGAGTTGCTCGGTCATGCAGACCTGGCGACCACGCAGCGTTACACTCACGTCTCCAAAGAACGGTTACGGTCCGTGTTCGACGCCACCCACCCACGGGCTTAGAGGCGCACGTGACGTTCGTTGACGTAAAGACTGGGGACTTGTGGGCCGCGTACAAGCGCGACGGCCAGCACGCAGCTCGCGATGAGCTGATCCTCCGCTACGCGCCCCTGGTCCATTACGTGGCCGCACGGATGGGCGTCGGCCTGCACGGTCATGTCGAGCGTGCCGACCTGGTCAGCTACGGCATCTTCGGCCTCATCGATGCGGTCGAGCGGTTCGACCCCGACCGGGGATGCCGGTTCGAGACCTACGCGATCGCCCGGATCAAGGGCAACATCCTCGACGAGCTCCGCGCCCTGGATTGGGTGCCCCGCTCGGTCCGTGCCAAGGCCCGCCGCGTCGAGGCGGCCGTCTCTCGGCTCGCGGCCACGCTGCATCGCTCGCCCAGCGACGCCGAGCTCGCGGACGCTCTCGGCATGAACGACGACCAGCTCCACCAGGCCCTGTCGCAGATCTCGCTGATGAGCCTCGTCACGTTCGACGCCGCGGTGAGCTCGGCCGCATCCGGCGATCCGCCCTTGACCGTCGGCGACATCCTCACCACTGGCGACGACGATCCACTGGACGCGGTCGAGCTGGCCGAGCTGCGCCGCGCGCTGGCCGACGCCATCGAGCGCCTGAGCGAGCGCGAGCGAGCGGTCGTCGGCCTCTACTACCACGACGGCCTCACGTTGGCCGAGATCGGCGAGGTGCTCGGTGTCACCGAGAGCCGCGCCTGCCAGATCCACGGCAAGGCCGTCACCAGGCTGCGGCTCCGCATGACCGCCGCTGGTCGCGTGCCCGCCTGACGTCCCGGCGAAGCAACCTCCCCCGCACACTCACGTCTGACGCGGCGCGGTGCCGCGTCCCGCGGCCGCCGGCGCCCACGCGTCGCACCGACGGGCCAACCCTCCCTTTCCGCGCCCCACTTCCCCCCGAGGTATCCGCACGTACCCCGAGGGGGACGCCATGGTCCCGGCCCGCCCGTCGTTCCGCCCCTTCCGCCTGCGCCCGCGCCGACGCCGCCACGTGCGACGCGCCTCGGGGCTCCGGCAGCTCCAGCGCGAGCTTCGCCGCTGGCGTCGTCGACCCGTGTTGGCGGCGGCCCGACCAGCTTCGGCGGCGTTGGCGCTGGCGATCACGACTGCGGCCCTGTCCCCCGCCGCGGCCGCGGCCGCGCGGGCGCGCCAGGCCGACCCACCGGCACCCACCTACAGCCCGCCGGTCTCGGCACCCATCGCCGATCCCTTCCGGCCACCGGCCGGGCCCTACGGCGCCGGCAACCGAGGCATCGAATACGACACCGAGCCCGGCGACCCGGTGCGAGCCAGCGCCGACGGGATCGTCGTCTTCGCCGGACCCGTGGCCGGCACGCTGCACGTCACCCTGCGCCATGTCGACGGCGTGCGGACGTCCTATTCCTTCCTCGGTGCCGTCGACGTCGTGCTCGGTCAGCGGGTCGGGGCCGGCGACGGGATCGGGATCACCGGCGAGCGGCTGCACTTCGGGGCTCGGTCGGGGGACGCGTACTTCGACCCTGCCTCCCTGTTCGTCGGCGACGAGGTCGAGGTCGAGCTGCTGCCGTTCGAGATCCCTCCGGGCAGCACGCCACAGGCCGAGGCCCGGGCGCTCGCGCAGCTGGCGTTCGACGGCGGCGGTGGCGTCGGCTTCCCCGGGGTCGATGCCGCGCTGGGATGGCTGTACGACCGCGCCCGCTCCACGGCCACGTACGCCACCCAGCTGAACCTGCCCGCCCGCGGCCTCGGGCTCGCCGCCGACCTCGGCGCCCGCCTGTTCCTCCACGGACCGTGCTCCGATGGCCCGCCGCCGGCGGCTCCCGTGCGGGATCAGGATCGGGTGGCCATCACTGTCGCCGGGCTCGGCTCGTCGAGCAGCAACGGCTCGATCGACGAACTCCGCACCGCCGACCTGGGCTACGACGAGGATCGGGTGGTGCGCTTCAGCTACGCCGGCGGTCGGGTACCCGGCTCCGCGGCGGCGCTCGGCGATCTCGCCAGCCGCGCCTACGAGACCGGGGCCAGCCAGGGCGACCTCCGCGCCGCGGCCCGCCGGCTGGCCGACCTGGTGCAGGACGTCGCGGCCTCCGATCCCGATGCCACGATCGACCTCTTCGCCCACTCGCAGGGTGGCGTCGTCGCACGGTTGGCGCTGCTCGAGCTGGTCGAACGCGGTGCGGCGCTCGACCGGCTCGGGGTCGTCACCACCCTCGGCACGCCGCACAAGGGTGCCGACGTGGCCACGGCCGTCGTGGGGGCGGGCACCACACTGGCGGGCGATCTCGGCCTGCGTGCCGCCGACGCGTTTCTCGGAGGCGGTATCGACCACGACGCCGCCGCCGTCCGGCAGCTGGCGGAGAACTCCGACGTCGTGCGCGAGCTGGCTCGTGAGGGCGTGCCCGAGGGCGTCCAGCTCGTGTCCATCGCCGCCCGCGGCGACCTCGCGGTGGCGGCGCCCAACACCGAGGTGGCGGGCGCCACCAACGTGACTGTGGCGGTGTCGGGCTGGTCGGCTCACGCCGACCTCGTGGCATCCGACGAGGCCACCGCGGAGATGGCGAGGGCGCTCGCGGGCCAGCCCCCAGCCTGCGAAAGCTGGCGCGACGTGGTCGCCGACGTGGCGGTCGGCCACGGGATCTCGTTCGCCGAAGACCAGATTGGGGCCGCCGCCCTCGCCGAGCTGCCATGAGCACCTCCGGCGGAATCACATGGCGGGTGTCGATGAGCTCCCGATAGGCTGACGCGCCGGCCGGAAATCCTCTGGCCTGGCACACCACCCCACAGCCGGACTCAACCCACGGTCGTCCTTGGACGCGCGGGTCCGGCAACGACCAACCGTTGGGACGAAAGGGAACAGACACGTGGCTGTCGTCACCATGAAGCAGCTGCTGGAGGCCGGGGTCCACTTCGGCCACCAGACTCGCCGTTGGAACCCCAAGATGAAGCGCTTCATCTTCGGCGAGCGCAACGGCATCTACATCATCGATCTGGAGCAGACGCTCGCCCTCATCGAGACGGCGTACACCTTCGTGCGCGACACCGTCGCCGGTGGGGGCTCGGTCCTCTTCATTGGCACCAAGAAGCAGGCACAGGACCCGATCCAGCAGTACGCCGAGAAGTCCGGGATGCCGTACATCAACCAGCGGTGGCTGGGCGGCATGCTCACCAACTTCCAGACCATCAACAAGCGTGTCGCCAAGATGCTCGAGTACGAGCGCATGCGCGACTCGGGCGAGTTCGACGCGATGCCCAAGAAGGAAGCGCTGCTGCTCGGCCGCGAGCTCGACAAGCTCGAGCGCTACCTGGGCGGCATCCGCCACATGGACCGGCTGCCCCAGGCGATCTTCGTGCTCGACACCAAGAAGGAGCACATCGCGGTCACCGAGGCCAACAAGCTGGGCGTGCCGGTGGTTGCGGTCGTGGACACCAACTGCGATCCCGACGTCATCGACTACGTGATCCCGGGCAACGACGACGCCATCCGCTCGGGCACGCTGCTGAGCCGGGTCATCGCCGACGCCGTGATCGAGGGCAAGCACATCGCCTCGCTGCGGGCACCGGTCGCCACCCGATCGGGCGACGACGAGGCGCGTGTCGGCGCCGAGCAGGCCGAGGCACGCCGCCAGGCGTTGGCCGAGGCTCGCCAGCGTGACGCCCGCGTCACCGGGGCCCGCACCACGCCGCGCCCACCCGCGGCGCCGTCTGTCGACTCCCCGACGCCGCCGGCGCGGGCCGCAGCGACGGCATCCCCCAGCGTCGGGGACGCCACTGCCACGGGGGACGACACCGCCGCCCCCGACGCGGCGGCGAGCGAGACCACCGACGCCACCGCCTCCGGGGACGCCACTGCCACGGGGGACGACACCGCCGCCCCCGACGCGGCGGCGAGCGAGACCACCGACGCCACCGCCCACGGGGACGCCGCCACCGCGGACGCCGACACTGACGCCACCGACGCCGCCACCGCGGACGCCGACACTGACGCCACCGACGCCGCCAGCGAGGCCGCTGCTACGGACGCCGCGGCTGACGACGCCGCCAGCGAGGCTGCAGGCGACGACAGCGATGTCACCGCCTCCGACGAGGCCGAGACCTCCCCCGAATCCCAGGAGTCCTGAGGCCCCATGGCCGACTTCACCGCCAAGGATGTACAGGCCCTGCGCCAGGCCACTGGCGCGGGGATGATGGACGCCAAGAAGGCCCTCCAAGAGGCCGATGGCGACACCGAGAACGCCAAGAAGCTGCTGCGCGAGTGGGGCCTGGGCAAGGCCGACGACCGCGCCGATCGCGAGAATGCCCAGGGCGCCATCGCCGTCGCCACCAACGACCATGCCGTGGGCTTGGTCGAGCTCAAGTGCGAGACCGACTTCGTCGCCAAGTCCCCCAACTTCGTCGCCCTAACCCAGGCGCTGGCCGACTCGGTCGCCGCCGGGGGCGAGTCGGCCGCTGGCGATCACAGGGACGCCGTCGACGACCTCAAGATCACACTCAAGGAGAACATCGAGGTGGGCCGGGTCGTCCAGGTGACCTTCGGCGACGGCGAGGCCGTCGGCACCTACCTTCACCGCCAGGACGGGCGGGGGGTGAACGGGGTCGTGGTCGTCCTCCGGGGTGGCAGCGAGGAGCTGGCCCACGACATCGCGGTCCACATCGCCTTCGCCAAGCCCCAGTACCTCGCCCGCGAGGACGTGTCCGCCAACGTGGTCGAGGACGAGCGCGAGGCGCTGCTCGGCGTCACCAAGGCCGAGGGCAAGCCCGAGGCGGCATGGCCCAAGATCGTCGAGGGTCGGCTCAACGGCTGGTACAAAGAGCGCGTGCTCCTAGAGCAGCCCTTCGTCCGCGACGAGAAGCAGACCATCGCCCAGGTGGCGGCCGCCGGGAAGGCCGAGGTCGCCCGCTACGCCCAGTTGTTCATCGGCGGCTGACTGCGGCTGAGGATCGGCACATGACCCCCGCAGCCGAGGACGCCAGGTTCCACCGGGTGCTGCTGAAGCTGTCGGGCGAAGCGTTCGCGGGCGAGGTCGGCTACGGCATCGACGGACAGTTCGCGGACTACATCGCCACCGAGATCGCCGGTGTCCGCGCCAACCAGGGCGTCGACGTGGCGGTGGTCGTCGGCGGCGGCAACATCTGGCGGGGGATGACCGGTGCCGGCGCCGGCATGGATCGTGCCCAGGCCGACTACATGGGCATGCTGGCGACGGTCATCAACGCCCTTGCGCTCCAGGACACGCTCGAACGCCTCGGTCAGCCCACCCGGGTGCAGACCGCCATCCACATGGCGCAGGTGGCTGAGCCCTACATCCGGCGACGCGCTATCCGCCATCTCGAGAAGGGCCGGGTGGTGATCTTCGCTGGCGGCACCGGCAACCCGTTCTTCACCACCGACACGGCCGCGGCGCTGCGGGCGGTCGAGATCGAGGCCGACGTGATGCTGCGCGGCACCCACTCGGGGGTCGACGGCCTCTACACCGCCGACCCCCGCACCAACCCCGACGCCACCAAGCTCGACAGCGTCAGCTACCTCGACGTGCTCAACCGCGGGCTCAAGGCCATGGACTCGACCGCCATCACGCTGTGCATGGACAACAAATTGCCTATCGTCGTGTTCGACCTGCTCGGCAAGGGCAACATCGCGTCGATCGTCGGGGGTCAGGCGGTCGGTACGCTGATCCACTGACGGCGCCGTGGGGATCGGCGTCGGTCGTGACGGCAGGAGAGCCCGGTGAGTGATGAGATGATCTCGATGGTGCTCGACGAGGCGCGAGACAAGATGGCGAAGGCTGTCGCGCACGCCCGGTCCGAGTTCACCGGCGTGCGCACGGGCCGGGCGGCGCCGGCCCTGGTCGAGAAGATCCCGGTCGACTACTACGGCACCGAGGTGCCGCTCCAGCAGATCGCCGGCTTCACCGTGCCCGAGGCGCGCATGCTGGTCATCAGCCCCTACGACAAGAACTCGCTCGGCGCGATCGAGAAGGCGATCCAGCTGAGCGGGCTCGGCCTGGCGCCGAGCAACGACGGGCAGATCATCCGCCTGAACTTCCCGCCACTGACCGAGGAGCGCCGCAAGGAGCTCGTGCGCCTAGTCAAGGGCATGGCCGAGGAGGGGCGGGTGAGCGTCCGCCACGCGCTGGCGCGGTGCTCGGCACGATCTCGAGGCGCTGGAGAAGGATGGTGACATCTCGGCCGATGATCTGGCGAGGGCCGAGAAGGAGCTCGACAAGCTCACCCACCATCACGAAGCCGAGGTGGACACGGCCCTCGAGCACAAGGAGCAGGAGTTGCTCGAGGTCTGATCCCTCGACCCCTCCACCACCTGGGCACGCCACGGGTGCAGGATGGGGCGGTCGAAAAACGGGACGCACGACCACACACGGTGGGCATTAGGAGAGGAAGAGCCTTGTGACTGACAGGGAAGAGCGCCGGCAGCAGCGCCATCGCGATCCCACTGAAGGTGTCCGTCTCATCGGTGCCGACGAGGCCGCCGAGGCGCTCGAACGCGACGACATCAGGCATCGGCTCGGCGACGACCAGCCCCGCTTCGGCGACCGGCCCACCTCGGCCGAGGCCGGTGGGCCCCGACCGGCCCTGCGCTTCCCGCTCGGTTCCTACGACGATCCCGCCACGATCGAGCGACCGCCCGTCGTGCCCGTCCAGCCGCCCACCGAAGCGCCCGAGCTGTCGCACTGGGCGGGTTCGGCCGCAGAGGAGGTCCCGAAGATGAACCGCCGCGACCCGCGCCAGGGCGACGATCCCTGGTCGACCCTGGCCGACTCCGACCCGCGCTGGCGGGACGACCCCCGCTCACCGGCGGGCGGGTCAGGCGCTCCGCCACCGCGGCGGCCCCCCGGGCCACCACCCGCCGAGCAGACGCGGCAGAGGCCCGCGGTAACCGGCGAGGGCTGGCAGGACGCCGGCCAGCCGCAGCCGTCCGACCCTCGCCAGGGGACGCCGCCGTCCTACGAGGACGACGTCGAGCCGCCCCCGGGCCGGTCGGTGTTCGCCGATGCCGACCAGCAGCCGGCCTATGAGGACGCCTACGCCGACGAGGCGTACGCCGACGAGTACGACGCCACCTACGACGATGCTTACGGCGACGATGCTTACGGCGACGAGGTCTACGGGGACGAGACTGGCGGTGGCTACGGGCCGGAGTCCCGCGGCGTCGTCACCGCACCTCGCCGCCGTGCCCGCCGGCGGCCTCCGCGTCGCATCACGGCTGATCGTGACCTCCGCGTGGCGATCGGCGTGGGCGTCGCATTCGCGGCCGTGGCGCTGCTGCTGTTCAAGTTCGCCGGCGAGGTCGGCGGCATGATCGTTGCCGTCCCCGTGCTCGGGTACGCCGCCTACGAATACTTCGTCGCCGCCAACAAGGCCGGGCACGAGGCGTTACTGCCGGTCGGGGTGGTGTCGACCGTTGGCTTCGTGATCGCCGCCTACAACTACGGGGAGCAGGCGCTGCCGGTGGTCATGGTCCTTTCCGTCGCGGTGTGCTTCCTGTGGTATCTGGTCCACGCGAGTGCCGACCGGCCGGTGCCCAACATCGGCGTGACGCTGCTCGGGATCGGCTGGATCGGGCTGTTCGGCTCCTTCGCGGGGCTGCTCCTGTCCGAGCCGGGCGGCAACGGGGTCGCGTTCCTGCTGGCGGCGGTCGTGCCCACCATCGCCTACGACGTCGGTGCACTGTTCGTCGGCCGCAGCGCGGGGTCGCGCCCGCTGTCCGACGCCAGCCCCAACAAGACCATCGAGGGCCTGCTGGGAGGCATGGTCCTCGCGATTGCCGCCGGTGTGGTCTTCGCCACGGTCGCCGGGGGCGTGTTCCCCTTCGACGAGGCCAGCGAGGGCGTCAAGCTCGGGGTGCTCGTGGCGCTGGTGGCCCCGCTGGGCGACCTGTCGGAGTCGCTGGTCAAGCGCGACCTCCGGGTCAAGGACATGGGCAGCATCCTCCCCGGCCATGGGGGCCTGCTCGATCGCTTCGACGCGCTGCTCTTCGTGCTCCCGGCCGTCTGGTACCTGGCACGGGTCTCCGACTTCTTCCTGACCTGAACTCTGAACCGCGTACCCTGGTCGGGTGCCTCTGACGACGGTCGCGGTCGCCGGATCGACAGGGTCGATCGGGACCCAGACCATCGACGTAGTGCGGGCCGAGCCCGACCGGTTCGAGATCGTGGCGCTGGGCGCCTGGTCGTCGGCTGACACGCTGGTCCGCCAAGCGCACGAGCTGCGTCCGAAGCTGGTCGTCATCGGCGACGACCGCTGCGCGGCCGCGGTCCATGACGGTGTCCCGGCCGGAACCGAGGTGCGGGCCGGCGAGGCTGCGCTCGCGGATCTCGGAGGCGTGGCCGATGTGTGCGTCAACGGGGTGGTGGGGTTTGCTGGCCTGCGGGTCACGCTGGCGGCGCTGGCCGCCGGCCGGCGCCTGGCCCTGGCCAACAAGGAGTCGTTGATCGCCGGGGGACCGGTGGTGCGCTCGGTGCTGGGGCGTCCGGGCGCGGGTCAGATCGTGCCGGTCGACTCCGAGCACTGCGCCGTGCACCAGTGCCTCGCCGCCAACGCCAGCGGCAACTTGTCCCGGGTGGCGCGCATCGTCCTCACCGCCAGCGGAGGGCCGTTCCGGGGCCGTAGCCGGGCCGAGCTGGGGAACGTGACGATCGACGACGCGCTGGCTCATCCAACCTGGTCGATGGGGCCGAAGATCACCGTGGACTCGTCGACGCTCATGAACAAGGGCTTGGAGGTGATCGAGGCCCACGAGCTGTTCGACGTCGACTACGACGCCATCGACGTGGTGGTCCACCCGCAGTCGATCGTGCACTCCATGGTCGAGATGACCGACGGCTCCACCATCGCCCAGCTCTCCAATCCCGATATGCGCCTGCCCATCGGGTACGCGCTGGCGTGGCCCGACCGCATCGCCACGCCGTTCGGCCGCATCGACTGGTCGACGTGTGACCGCCTCGACTTCCAGGCGCCGGACCATGACGCCTTCCCCTGCCTGGGCCTGGCCTACGAGGCGGGCCGCGAGGGCGAGACGGCGCCGGCGGTGCTGAACGCCGCCAACGAGGAGGCCGTGGCCGCCTTCCTGGCAGGGCGGATCCGCTGGGTGGCCATCCCCGACGTACTGAATGGCGTCCTCGCCCGGCATGATGGGGGGCGTGCCGACGGGGTCGACGCCGTGATCGACGCCGACCGCCGCGGTCGGGTCGCCGCCCGGCAGGAGATCGAGAGGATCACTGGATGACTGACACGGAGCGACGCCCCGCACCCAGCGGTCCGCCGTCCGCGCCGGAACCTCCCATCTACGAGACCGGGGGACTTCGCCTCGCCCTGCTGATCGCCGCCGTCGCCGCCGCGGGCCTGGCCTTCGGGTGGCCGGTGCTGGTGGTGATCCTCGGGATCGTGGTCATGATCTTCCTCCACGAGCTCGGCCACTACCTGACCGCCAAGTGGGCGGGCATGAAGGTGACCGAGTTCTTCATCGGCTTCGGGCCCAAGATCTGGTCGTTCGGCCGGGGTGAGACCGAGTACGGCCTGAAGGTCGTCCCCGCGGGTGCCTACGTCCGCATCATCGGGATGAACAACCTCGACGACGTCGATCCCGGCGACGAGCCCCGGACCTACCGGCAGAAGTCCTTCCCCAAGCGCCTGCTGGTGGTGAGTGCCGGGTCGCTGATGCACTTCGCGCAGGCGTTCGTGCTGCTCGTGATCCTGCTGGGCGTCGTGGGCTTCCCGGGCCGGAGCATCGCCAACCCGCCCGACCGGGCCCCGGCGTGGCAGATCGACACGGTGCTCCGAAACAGCGCCGCCGAGGAGGCCGGCCTGCGCAAGGACGACCTCATCGTCGCGGTCGACGGCCAGCCGGTCTCGCGCTACGACGAGCTCTCAGACGCGCTCGCCCGCGCCGAGGTCGGCGAGGACGTCCAGCTGACCGTCGAGCGGGGCGCGAGCGAACGGACGGTCGAAGCCCGGCTGCGACCGCGTCCCGCGGACGAGGGTGGGGAGACCGGGTCGCCGTTCCTCGGGGTCGGCACCTCGAAGCACTTCTCCGACGAGCCCCTCGGCCTCGGGACCGCCGTCGTGCGGGCGCCGGGCGAGATGGTGCGGTTCACCGGCCAGACCTTCGGCGCCATGGCGGGGTTCTTCAGCCCGCGCGGCATCAGCGACTTTGCCAACAACGTGGGCGAGGCCAACAACCCCGACGCGGGCTCCGGTGGTAGTGGTTCGGGCTCGTCCGCCGACGACAACGACCGCCTGATCTCGATCATCGGCGTCGTCCAGCTCGGCTCGCAGGATGTCGAGAACCGGGCGGCGTTCCTGTTGGCGCTGTTCTTCAGCCTCAACATGTTCATCGGCATCTTCAACATGCTGCCGCTGCTCCCGCTCGACGGCGGCCACGCCGCCGTGGCGATCTACGAGCGCATCCGCTCGAGTCCCGGGCGGGTGTATCACGCCGACTTCGCCAAGTTGCTCCCGCTCACGTACGCAGTGGTCATGGGTCTCGTCGTCCTGGGGGTGACTGCGATGTACCTCGACATCGTCGATCCGATCAGCGGGTGACCCGGGCACCCTTGCACGTGCGGTAGACCACGCCTATGGAGCTCGGACAGTCCTCGCATCCCCGTCGCAAGACTCGCCAGATCATGGTGGGCGACGTGCCTGTCGGCGGCGACGCGCCCATCACGGTCCAGTCGATGACGATCACCAAGACCGCCGACGTCGAGGGCACGCTGCAGCAGATCTACGACCTGGCGATGGCGGGCTGCGACATCGTCCGCTGCACGTGCAACGAGATCGAGGCAGCCGAGGGCCTGGCCCGCATCGTGCCCCGCTCGCCGGTGCCGATCGTGGCCGACATCCACCACAACCATCGCATGGCGCTCGCGGCGCTCGAGGCGGGCGTCCACTGCCTCCGCCTGAACCCGGGCAACATCCGCAAGCCCGAGCACATCAAGCTGGTGGCGCAGGAGGCCAAGGGCCGCGGTGTCCCCATCCGCATCGGCGTCAACGGTGGCTCGCTGCACCCCGACCTGTACAAGCGGCACGGCGGCAAGGTCACGCCGGAGGCCATGGTCGAGTCCGCGCAGATGGAGCTGGCCTACTTCGACGAGGTCGGCTTCGAGGACGTCAAGATCTCGGTCAAGGCCTCATCGGTGCCGCTCATGATCGAGGCATACCGGCAGCTGTCCGATGCGGTCGACCACCCGCTGCACCTGGGGGTCACGGAGGCGGGGCCGATGCCGGGCGGATTGATCAAGGCCACCGCGGGCATCGCCACCCTCCTGGCCGAGGGGATCGGCGACACGATCCGTTACAGCCTCACCGCCGATCCGGTGGAGGAGGCGCGGGCCGGCCGTGCGCTCCTCGAGGCCATGGGGCTCCGCGAGCGCAAGAACGTCGACCTCATCGCCTGCCCCTCGTGCGGCCGGGCCGAGATCGACGTTATCGAGGTCGCCCGCCAGGCGCAGGAGGCGTTCGGCGAGCGCGAGATCCCGCTGCAGGTGGCGGTGATGGGCTGCGTCGTCAACGGACCCGGCGAAGCCCGCGACGCGGATCTGGGCATCGCCGCCGGCAACAAGAAGGGCCACCTCTTCGTCCGAGGGCAGAACGTGGCGGTGGTTCCCGAGGACCAGATGGTCGACGCGCTGGTCGAGTGGGCCACGTTCATCAACGACCACGGCCTCGACGCCGCGTTCGAGCGGGCACGGTCCACCCGGGAGCAGGCTCGCCGCGAGGCCGAGCGCGACCGGGCCGCCCTGGCCGGCGCCCACGGGGACGACGTCAACCGGAGCGAGCAGCGGGTGGAGCTCATCCGCAAGTTGGGCTGAGGGAAGGCGCTCATGGCACGACAGGTCCGGCGCAGCGAGGGCTGGATGGGCCGCGTCGCGCTCGTGCTGCTGGCCGTGTTGGTCGTCTGGCTCCTCGTCTCGTCGGTCCTGGGCTTCGTCTTCTCGTTCATCCGCATGCTGCTGTTCGTCGCGCTGTTCGCGATCGTCGCCTGGTTCGTGCTGATCGGCCCCCCGGATCGCCACGACTGAGGCTGCGCCAGAGCGCAGCCGCGGCCCGAGCGGCCCGGCGCCGTAGGCGCCAAGAGCGGGAAACATGTGGCCAAAACGCAACGCATTCGACACACGCCGTTGCGGTAGATTCCGCCGGTCGTGCGCAGTGAATCGCGATCGCGTGCCTCGTGGCTGGGGCTGGCTGGGCTGGGCCTGGCCGTTGCCGTCTTCGCCGCATCCAGCGGCGGGCGGTCCTCGCCACGCGCCGACGCTTCCACGACCGGGCCCGTCGCCGCCGACGCGCCGGCCGACATCCACACCCTCGACTTCGGCGAGGTGGCCCCGCCCGGGTCCGCGTGCGCCGAGGGCCTGCGTTTCACGCCGCCTGCGGCGATCCCGGTCGCCCGGGGCCGCAGCCCGGTGCTCGACATCGGCCGCGTCACCCGGCTCGAGGTCGATCCCGACGTCGCGTACGGCGACCTCGACGGCGACGGCAACGACGAGGCCGTCGTCCACGTGGTCTGCACCTACGGCGCCAACGGGGCCGAGGACACCGTTCACGTGTGGACGCAGCGACGGGGGCGGACGGTGCACGTCGCGAGCCTGACCGAGCCGCCCCGGTCGGTCACCGGAGCTCTGCCGCCGGCCGTGTCGGACGTGGCGGTGGACGGGGCGCAGGTCGAGGTCACGTGGACCCGCTACGCCGACGACGACCCCAACTGCTGCCCCAGCGGGCTCACGACCGTGACGTACGAGCTCGACGGCGACGCGCTCGACCGCGTCGGTCGCCCGGTCACCCGCGCCGCGGGCTGACGACCCCCCGCGGCAACGCCTGCGGGTCCCGATCGACCGGACCGGTACGATCCGTCGCCTATGACGAAGGTGCTCACGGCGCAGGCCGACGACTTCCCGCGCTGGTTCCTGGACGTGGTGGCGAAGGCCGAGCTGGCCGAGAACGGTCCCGTCCGCGGGACGATGGTCATCCGGCCGTACGGCTACTCGATCTGGGAGCGCATGCAGGCGGAGATGGACGCACGCATCAAGGCCGCGGGCGCCGAGAACGCCTATTTCCCGCTGTTCATCCCCGAGAGCTACCTGCGGCGGGAGGCCGAGCACGTCGAGGGCTTCAGCCCCGAACTGGCGGTGGTCACCCACGCCGGCGGCAAGGCGCTCGACGAACCGATTGTGGTGCGGCCCACCAGCGAGACGGTCATCGGCGAGTTCATGGCCCGCTGGATCCAGAGCTACCGCGACCTCCCGCTCTTGCTGAACACCTGGAACAACGTGGTGCGCTGGGAGCTGCGCCCGCGCCTGTTCCTGCGCACCACCGAGTTCCTGTGGCAGGAGGGCCACACGGCCCACGCCACCCGCGAGGACGCCGAGGCGTACGCCATCCGCATCCTGCGCGAGGTCTACGAGGACTTCATGGTCAACGTGCTGGCCATGCCGGTGCTGGTGGGCCGTAAGACCGCCAGTGAGCGGTTCGCCGGTGCCATCAACACCATGACGTGCGAGGCGATGATGCGCGACGGCAAGGCCCTGCAGATGGGCACCAGCCACGAGCTGGGCTCGAACTTCGCCAATGCCTTCGACATCACGTACCTCGATGCCCGAGGGGAGACCCAGCACTGCTGGACGACCTCCTGGGGCTCGACGACCCGCATGATCGGTGGCGTGATCATGACCCACGGCGACGACGACGGCCTGGTGGTCCCGCCGGTGCTCGCCCCGATCCAGGCGCTGGTGCTCGTGGTGAAGGACGAGGGTGGCACCGGGGAGCGGGCGGCGGCGCTGGCCGCCGAGCTGTCGGCCGCCGGCGTCCGGACGCGGCTCGACGACCGCGTCGGCCAGACCTTCGGCCGGCGCGTCACCGACTGGGAGCTGAAGGGCGTGCCTGTGCGGGTCGAGATCGGCCCCCGCGACCTGGCGGCGGACGCGGCCACGCTGGTGCGGCGCGATACCGGGACCAAGGAGCAGGTGCCGCTGGCGGCGCTACCGAGCCGGGTCGAAAAGCTCGTCGCCGACGTCCAGCAAGACATGCTGGCCGACGCCCACGGCCGGCGCGACGCCAGCATCGCCGACGCCTCGGACATACGCGGGGCCGCCGAGGCCAGTAGGAGTGGCTTCGCACGGCTTCCGTGGCGGCTCGTGCGGGGCGAGGGCGAGACGCGGTTGGCGGCCGACGGCGTCACCGTGCGCTGCCTGCAACGCCCGGATGGATCGCTGCCCCGGTCCGAGGACGAGGACGATCTCGTCGCGTTCGTGGCCCGCGCCTACTAGCGCCCCACCGAACAACCCCTCACCGAACTTGCGGCGGTTAGCGATGCCGGGGCCGCCCTAACCGCCGCAAGTTCGGTGAGGGTCGAGTCGGGGTCGGCTGAGCGGGCGCGCGCGGGCCGTGATCGGCCCCTACTCTCCGCTGGCGGGTCCCAGGCGGCTATACTTCGGGGTCCGTTCCGTTCGATCCCATCGAGCGAAGGCGTGGGCTTGGGCCCACGCCTTTCGTATGACAAGAGGAGGTGTAGCAGATGAGCGTCGCAGATCGTGTGCGTGACCTCGTGCTACCGCTCCTCGACGACCGTCATCTCGACCTGTATGACGTCGAGATGCAGGGTCCCGTCCTCCGCGTCGTGGTCGACAGCCCCGAGGGCAGTGGCGGCGGGCTCGACCTCGACGTGCTTGCCGACGCCACTCGGGCGGTGTCGCGGGCGCTCGACGCGGCCGATCCCATCACTGGTCGCTACACGCTCGAGGTCACCAGCCCGGGGCTCGAGCGCACGCTGCGGCGGCCCGAGCATTTCGAGCGGGCCGTGGGCGAGACGGTGAAGATCCGGACCGTGGGGGGCGTCAGCGACGAGCGCCGGGTCGAGGGTCAGCTCGTGTCGGCTGACGATTCCGGGGTCGTCGTGCGGGCCGGCGCCGCCGACGACGGGGTCGCAGTGGAGCAACGGCTCGCCTACCACGACATCGAGCGGGCGCGCACCGTGTTCGAGTGGGGCCCCGCTACGCCCCGCTCCGGCAAGCGCAAGAGCGACGAGAAGAGGGAACGCAGGTAATGAGCGAGCGTCAGCGAGCGAATCATGAGGACAGTGCGTTGCTCGCCGCGAAGCGGCGATCGCTCATCGGCGGACCGGAGGTCCGCCGATGAGCGAAATGATGGAGGCGCTGCAGGCCCTTGCCGCCGAGAAGGGCATCTCGGTCGACACGCTGATGGCGGCGTTGGCCGACGCGCTCGAGTCGGCGTACAAGCGCATGCCCGGAGCTCACGAATACGCCTGGGTCACGATCGACCCCACCAACTTCGACATCCGGGTGTACGCCCAGGAGATCGACGAGGACGGCGAGCCCTACGGTCCCGAACTGGACGTCACGCCCAAGGACTTCGGCCGCATCGCCGCCCAGACGGCGCGTCAGGTCATGACCCAGCGGATCCGCGAGGCCGAGCGCGAGCTGCGCTACGAGGAATACGCGGGCCGGGAGGGTGACATCGTCACCGGAACCGTGCAGCAGGGCGACAGTCGCTACACGCTGCTGAGTCTCGGCCCGGTGGAGGCCCTGCTGCCGCAGGCGGAGCAGGTGCCCCACGAGCGCCCAGAGCCCAACAGCCGGCTCAAGGCCTACATCGTCGAGGTACGACGCACGTCCAAGGGCCCGCAGATCGTCGTGTCGCGCACCCATCCCGGCCTGATCCTGGAGCTGTTCAAGCTCGAGGTGCCCGAGATCGCCGACGGCATCGTCGAGATCAAGGCCTGCGCCCGCGAGCCCGGGCACCGCACGAAGATCGCAGTCTGGTCCAACGACCCCAACGTCGATCCCGTCGGTGCGTGTGTCGGCGCCCGGGGTGCCCGGGTGCGGCAGGTGGTCAACGAGCTGCGCGGCGAGAAGATCGACATCGTCCCCTTCTCCGACGACCCCTACGAGTTCGTCGCCAAGGCGCTGTCTCCGGCCAAGGTCAAGGAGGTGCGCATCGACGAGGCCACGGGCGTTGCCGAGGTGATCGTGCCCGACTACCAGCTGTCGCTGGCGATCGGCAAGGAGGGCCAGAACGCCCGCCTTGCGGCACGCCTTACGGGCTGGCGGGTCGACATCAAGAGCGAGACGCAGCTCGTCGAGGAGGAGGCCTACAGTCAGCAAGACTGGGCCGAGGGCGAGTGGGTGGTCGACCCCGACACGGGCGAGCAGGTGTGGCAGCCAGCGGAGGGCGGCCCCGCGGTGTCGGCCGAGGAGTGGGAGGCGGCGCTGGCCGAGGCGCCCGGCGGCAACGGCGAGCCCACCGCCAGCGACTCCGACGCGACGGAGGTGGCGGCTCCCGCGAGCACCGACGCCGAGGCAGCCGCCGATGAGGCGGAGGTCGCGGGGGAGGGGCCGGCAGATGACGCCACAGCTACCGAGGCAGCCGCCGACGCCGTCGAGGTGCCGGCCGAAGGCGGCGGCGAAGCCCGCGCCGAGGAGGAGTAGTCGATCTCGCCGATCCGCACCTGCGTGGGTTGCCGGCGGCGGAGGCCCCAGAGCGAGCTGGTGAGGTTCGTGCGCTCACACGAGGGATCCATCGTCGAGGGCCGTACACTGCCGGGTCGCGGCGCCTGGCTCTGCAAGGACGCTCTCGTTGCGTGCCGGGAGCGCGCCGAACGGAGAGGCGCATTTGCCCGAGCGTTCCGGTGTTCGTGCCGGTAGCAGGGTCTGCGCGAGGATAGGGGACCGCGATTTGCACCGGTCGGTGCGTGGATCGCGCCCACGAGAAGACAGAAGGGCAGGTCTGAAGAGAACTTGGCAGCGAAGATCAGGGTCCACGAGCTCGCCAAGGAGCTCGGGCTCACCAACAAGGAATGCCTCGATCTCTGCCTGGCATTGGGCATCGGGGTCAAGACGCACTCCTCGGGCATCGAGGAGGCGCAGGCCGATCGCGTCCGCCGTCGCGCCCAGCGCGACGGCCTCGTGCGCGACCGGCAACCCGAGGCACCCAGTCGCAAGCCCGCCACCGACGTAGCCGCCGAATCGGCCGACGGCGACAAGGCCGCCGCCAAGAAGGCGCCGGCCCGCAAGGCCGCCGCCAAGAAGGCGGCGCCCACGAAGAAGGCGGCGGCGCCCGCGCCCGTCGCCGACACCGTGCCGGAGACGGTGGCGCCTGCGCCGCAGCCCGAGCCTGCCGCCGCCGAGCCCGAGCCAGCCGAGCCCGTCGAGGCGCCGGCGCAGCCCGGGCCCGGAGACGCCCCCGCCGAGCGCCCGGCCGCTGCCGCCGCCGAGGCGACGCCGGCCGCTCCACCCGCGCCCGAGACGCCCGCCAGGCCGATTCCGCCGCCCGCACCCCCGCGGCCGGCACCGCCCAGCCCGACGCCCCCCGCGCCGCCGGGCCGGCTCGTCACGTCGTCCGGCAGCGAGCGCCCCGTGCGCCGGCCCGATCTCGATGGTGCCCCCGCGGCGCCACCCCGGCCGGCAGCGGCGGCGGGCGCGCCCGCCCCGGCCGCGCCCCGCCAGCGCCCAACGGCTCCGCCGCCGGGCCGCCCGGAACCGGGCGGTCGCCCGGGTGCGGCGGCCCCCGGTCGTCCCGCGCCCGGCGCGCCTCGACCCCCCGAGTCGCTGTCCGGGCAGTCCATACCACCCTCTCCCGTTCCGCCGGTGTCGTCGTCGGGCAAGCCGATCCCGCCGCCACCCGGCCAGGGTGGCCGGGGCCCCACGCCGCAACGAGGCGGCCGCGCCGCCAGTGGTCCGCCGGGCCGCGGCCGACCTGGCGCCGGCACGGGCACCGCTGGTCCCGGAGCAGGAGGCGCCGGCCGTCCCTTCGGCGGCGGCTCCGGTGGCCGACCCGGTGGCGGCGGACCGCCCATGGGTGGCCCTGGAACGGGCGGCCCAGGTGGTCGTCCCGGTGGCGGCCCCCGTGGCGCGCAACGCACGCCCCCCCGCCGTCGTGGACGCCGCCGCCGCAGTCGCGAAGAGCTGCAGCCCATGGAGGTGCCGACGTACACCCCTGCGTCGGCGCCGGTGCCCGAGGGCGTTGTCGTCATCGAGCGGGCATCGACACCGCAGGACCTCGGCCCCAAGGTCAACCGCACGGCGGCGGACGTCGTCCGCTTCCTTATGGCGCAGGGCGAGATGGTCACGGCCACGCAGTCGCTGACCGACGACATGATCGAGCTCTTCGCGGCCGAGATCGGCGCCGACGTGCGTCTCGTCGACCCGGGCGAGGAGCAGGAGGTCGAGCTGCAGCGCCAGTTGGGCGTCGAGGAGCTGTTCGCCGACGACGGCGCCGGCGAGCTGGAGCCCCGCCCGCCGGTCATCACCGTCATGGGCCACGTCGACCACGGCAAGACCAAGCTGCTCGACCGCATCCGCAACGCCAACGTGGTGGAGGGCGAGGCCGGTGGCATCACCCAGCACATCGGTGCCTACCAAGCCGAGAAGAACGACCGGCTCATCACGTTCATCGACACACCGGGCCACGAGGCGTTCACTGCCATGCGCGCCCGGGGCGCGCAGGCCACCGACATCGTCGTGCTGGTGGTGGCGGCCGACGACGGGGTCATGCCCCAGACGGTGGAGGCACTGAACCACGCCAAGGCGGCCGAGGTCCCCATCGTGGTTGCCATCAACAAGATCGATCGCGAGGAGGCCAACCCCGACCGCGTCAAGCAGCAGCTCTCCGAGCAGGACCTCATCCCCAGCGACTGGGGCGGCGACACCGAGATGGTGCAGGTGTCGGCCCTGTCGGGCGACGGCATCGACGAGCTGCTGGAGACGCTCCTGCTGGTGGCCGACGTCCAGGACCCGCCGATCGCCGCGAGCCCGGAGGGTCGTGCCGCGGGGGTGGTGCTGGAAGCCAACCTCGATGTGGGCCGGGGTCCCGTGGCCTCCGTGCTCGTGCAGCGGGGGACCCTGCGGGTGGGCGACCCGCTGGTGGCGGGCGCCGCCTGGGGCCGCGTCCGCGCACTGATCGATGACCACGGCGAGAACGTGAAGGAGGCCGGGCCATCGATGCCCGTGCAGGTGCTGGGCCTCAACGAGGTGGCCGACGCCGGCGACGAGTTCATCGTCGCTCCCGACGAGAAGCTGGCCCGGTCGGTGGCCGAGACCCGCGAGCACTGGCAGCGGGTCGCCAGCCTGGGCCGCGAGGCGGCGGTCACCGGCGGCGGCGCCAGGCTCGAGGACATCTTCGATCAGATCCAGCAGGGCGAGGTGGCCACGCTCAACCTGGTCCTCAAGGCGGACGTCACCGGCTCGCTGGAGGCGCTCACCGAGGCCCTCCGCAAGCTCGAGCGTGACGACGTCAAGCTGTCGTTCGTCCAACGCGGCGTCGGTGGCATCACCAAGAGCGACGTCCAACTGGCGGCGGCGTCCAACGCCACCATCATCGGCTTCAATGTCCGGCCGGACCGCACATCCCGCGAGCTGGCCATGGCCGAGGGCGTGGAGATCCGGACATACGAGATCATCTACCAGGTCCTGGAGGACATCGAGAACGCACTGCTGGGCATGCTGCAGCCCACCTTCGAGGAGGTGGTCACCGGCGAGGCCGAGGTGCGGGAGATCTTCTCGGTGCCCCGGGTCGGCCGGATCGCCGGCTGCTACGTCACCAACGGCGTCATCACCCGCGGGTCCAAGGTCCGGTTCCTGCGCGACGGCACGGTCATCTGGAAGGGCACCATCTCGTCGCTCAAGCGCTTCAAGGACGACGTCCGCGAGGTGCACTCGGGCTTCGAGTGCGGCATCGGGCTGTCCGACTTCCAGGACCTCAAGCAGGGTGACGTCATCGAGACCTACGAGGAGCGGGAGATCCCGCGGGCGTAGGTCCCGGCGCTCGACCGCGGCCGACGCGGGCCGGCGCTTCCGGACACCGGCTCTACGCTGGCCCCGTGCATGCAGCGGCGGTCCGGTTCGAGCTCTACCTCCGCGAGTGCCGCTCGCTGAAGGCCAAGCGGTCGGCGGTCCGCCCGATCGTCGAGGGTCTCTGGCGGCGCTACCGGGTCTCGGCGTCGGAGGTCGCCCACCAGAACGCCTGGCACCTCAGCACGGTCGGCGTGGCGGCGGTGGCGCCCACGCGGTCGCACCTCTACGAGGTGCTGGACGAGGTGGAGCGCTTCGTGTGGTCCTTCCCCGAGGTCGAGGTCCTGCGGGTGGATCGCCTGTGGGTGGAGGAAGAGGAGGAGAAGCCATGAGCGAGCGTCCCGCAGGGCGAGAGAGCGAGCTCGGCCCGAGCGGCCGTGGGAGCGGACCAGCAACGCGTCGCAGCCCGAGCGGCCCGCTGCGAAGCAGCAAGAGCGGGGAACAATGAGCGGCAAGCGTGCTCGTTTTCACGGGACCGCCCGCGACTATCCGCGGACGGCCCGGCTGAACCACCTCGTGCAGGAGATCGTCGCCGACGAGATCGAGCGGCTCGAGGACGACCGGCTCGGCTTGTTCACCGTGGTCGCAGTCGACGTCGAGCCTGACCTGCGGCGGGCCACGGTGTTCTACACGAGCCTGTCGGCCGCCCCCGGGGACAACGAGAGCGACGAGCTGGGGGAGGCGCTGGCCCAGCACCGCGGCCGCCTGCAGGCAGCCATCGGCCGGCAGGCGCACCTCAAGCGCACACCGGAGCTCGTCTTCCGGCAGGACACCGTGATCCGCCAAGCCGAGCGGATCGAGGAGATCATGCGCGGGATCGCCGGCGACGAGCGTCACTGATGGCGCCGCGGGGCTCGGCCGCCAGTGCCGGGCCGGCCTCTGCGGGCGTTGCGGTGGTGGACAAGCCGTCCGGCTGGACGTCGCACGACGTCGTGGCCAAGGCGCGGGGCGTGCTCGGCACCCGCCGGGTCGGTCACGCCGGCACCCTCGACCCCGACGCCACGGGCGTGCTCGTCCTCGGGGTCGGCCGCGCCACCCGGCTCCTCGCCTACGTCGCCGGGCTCGACAAGTCGTACGTGGGCGAGGTGGTTCTGGGGACGGCGACGTCGACGCTCGACGCGTCGGGCGAGGTGACCGGCACCTGGGACATGGCGGGCGTCGGGCTGGCCGACGTGCGAGGGGCTGCCGCCGGCCTCACCGGGGACGTCCTGCAGGTGCCGCCGATGGTGTCGGCCAAGCAGGTCGGCGGGCGCCGGCTGCACGAGCTCGCCCGCGCCGGCGTAGAGGTCGAACGCCAGCCGGTGGCCGTGCGCGTGCAGCGCTTCGAGGTGGCCGAGCCGGTGGCCCCGGGGGTGTTCCCGGTCGCGGTCACGTGCTCGTCGGGGACCTACGTGCGATCGCTCGCCGCCGACCTCGGCGCCGCGCTCGGCGGGGGTGCCCACCTGCGCCGCCTACGGCGGACTGCCGTGGGCCCGTTCGGGAGCGAGGAGGCGGTGCCGCTGGAGGCGCTGGCGCCCGAACGCCTGCTCCCGGCGGTCGAGGCGTTGCGGGGCCGCCCGCAGGCGGTAGTGGACGACGACATGGCCGCACTGGTGCGCCACGGACGGGTTTTCGACGACGAGGCGCTGGGCGTGACCGGCGACGGACCCTGGGCGGTCGTCGATGGCAAGGGCACGCTGCTGGCGGTCTACGAGCGCCACCGCGGCGCCACCGTCAAGCCCGGTGTGGTCATGACCTAGCGTCTTTGAAGATTTTCGGGGCCTCAGGCCCCGAAAATCTTCAAAGAGTGGGGCTTCCCCGCAGGCGCGGACCCGCCGATAGGGTCAACGGCGTTCATCGACCGAAAGGGCGTGCAATGGAGCAGCCCGAACCCGAGGCGCAGATCGCGGAGTCGCTGATCGACCTGATCGGCGACACGCCGCTGGTCCGGCTCAACCGGGTGACGGAAGGGTTGACCTGCACGGTCGTCGCCAAGCTGGAGATGCTGAACCCGGGCGGCAGCGTCAAGGACCGCACGGCACTGGCCATGATCGAGCAGGCCGAGCGTGACGGTGCGCTGAAGCCCGGCGGCACCATCGTCGAACCGACGTCCGGCAACACCGGCGTGGGGCTGGCCATCGTCGCCGCCCAGCGCGGCTACCGCTGCATCTTCGTGGTGACCGACAAGGTGGCGCCCGAGAAGATCCGGCTGCTGGAGGCGTACGGCGCCGAGGTGATCGTGTGCCCGGTGGCGGTCGAGCCGGACGACCCCCAGTCCTACTACTCGGTCGCCGAGCGACTCGTGCGCGAGACCCCGGGAGCGTTCCGCCCCAACCAGTACGCCAACGAGTGGAACCCCTGGGCCCACGAGAACTCGACGGGGCCCGAGATCTGGCGCCAGACGGCGGGCCGCGTCACCCATTTCGTCGCCGGCGTGGGCACCGGCGGGACGATCACCGGCGTGGGCCGGTACCTCAAAGCCCGGGACCCCGCGGTCCAGATCGTCGGCGCCGACCCCGAGGGATCGGTCTACTCCGGTGGCTCGGGGCGGCCGTACCTGGTCGAGGGCATCGGCGAGGACTTCTGGCCTACGACATACGACCCCTCGCTGGTCGACCGGGTGGTGCCTATCAGCGACGAGGACAGCTTCCTCATGGCCCGGCGGGTCACCCGCGAGGAGGGCCTGCACATCGGTGGCTCGGGCGGAACCGCCGTGGCGGCGGCACTCGAAGTCGGCCGCGGCCTCGGTCGCCAGCACCTGGTGGTGGTGTTGATCCCCGACTCGGGCCGGGGCTACCTGTCGCGGGTGTTCGACCAGGACTGGATGGCCGGCTACGGGTTCCTCCGGGCCGCGGGCGAGCACACCGTGGCGGACATCATCGAGGCACGCCGGGGGGACATCCCCCCGCTGGTGTACATCCAGCCCGACGAGACGGTGCGCCGGGCCGTCAACGTCATGCGCGGCTACGGCGTGTCGCAGCTCCCCGTGGCGAAGGGCGAGATGCCCCTGGCCGCGGCCGAGATCCTCGGCGCCGTCGACGAGCTGGCGCTCATGGACCGGGCCTACCACGAGCCCGCGGTGATGGACGAGCCCGTCGAGAAGGTGATGGGGCCCCGCCTCCCGACGATCGGCATCGGCCAGCCGATCGCACTGGCGGTCGAGCTCCTCGACCGGGCGGGCGCCCTGGTGGTGCTGGCGGGTGGGCGGCCGCACGTCGTGCTGGGCCGCAGCGACGTCCTCAACCACCTCTCCCAGGCCGGGAACTGATGCCCGACACCGACGGGTTCGAGACCCGAGCCATCCATGCGGGGCAGGATCCCGATCCGGCCAGCGGCGCCGTGGTGCCTCCCATCAGCATTTCGACCACCTTCGCCCAGTCCGCCGTCGGGGAGCACCACGGTTGGGAGTACTCGCGCAGCGGCAATCCGACCCGCGACTCGCTGGAGACGTGCCTGGCCTCGCTCGAGGGCGGCCGGCGGGCCTTCGCCTTCGCATCGGGGCTGGCCGCCGAGGACGCGATCCTGCGCCAGCTCGGTCCGGGGGAGCGGATCGTGCTCGGAGGCGACGCCTACGGCGGCACCTATCGGCTGATCGACAAGCTCTACGGGCCGGCCGGACATCCATGGACCGCCGCCGACCTGACCGATCCGGCCGCCCTCGATCGGGACTGGCCGCCTGGTACCACGCTCGTGTGGGCCGAGACGCCCACCAACCCGGCGATGGCGATCGTCGACATCTCCGCGGTCGCCGAGCTCGCGCACCATCACGGGGCCCGCCTGGTGGTGGACAACACGTTCGCCACGCCCTACCTGCAGCAGCCGCTAGCCCTGGGGGCGGACGTCGTCGTCCACAGCGCCACCAAGTACCTGGGCGGGCACTCCGACGTCGTGGGCGGCTGCGTCGTCACCGATGACGCCGAGCTCGCCGAGGGCATCGGGTTCGTGCAGAACGCCGCCGGCGCCGTGCCGTCCCCGATCGACTGCTACCTGGTGTTGCGGGGCCTCCGGACGCTCGGGGTCCGCATGGACCGCCACTGCGACAATGCCCGTGCCGTCGTGGAGCTGCTGCTCGAGCATCCCGGCGTCGAGCGGGTGCTGTGGCCGGGCCTGCCCGACCACCCGGGGGCGGACGTGGCCAAGCGGCAGATGCGTGACGCCGGGGGCATGGTCTCGTTCGTCATGCGCGGCGGCGAGGACGCCGCGGTGCGGCTGGTCGAGCGCACGCGCCTGTTCATCCTGGCGGAGTCGCTGGGATCGGTGGAGTCGCTCATCGAGCACCCGCATCGCATGACGCACGCGTCGGCGGCCGGATCGGCGCTGGCCGTGGATCCGGGCCTCGTCCGCCTGTCGGTCGGGATCGAGACCGCCGCCGACCTCGTCGCCGACCTCCGTCAGGCCCTGGACGGCCTCTGACGTCCGTGCCCGGTAACGCGGGTCGCCCCGTTCGGGGCGACCGGTAACCTGCCGCCCCGATGGAGGTGCTGCGCGATCAGGCCCGGTGTCCGTCGCCGCCGGAGGGCACGGTCGTCACCATCGGCGCCTACGACGGGGTGCACCTGGGCCACCGGTCGGTAATCCGGCTGGTGCGCCGGCGGGCCGCCGAGCGCGGGCTGCGCAGCGCGGTCGTGACCTTCGACCGGCATCCGGCCTCGGTCGTGCGCCCGGAGTCGGCGCCCCGCCTGCTCACCGATCTCGAACAGAAGCTCGAGCTGCTAGCAGACACCGGGATCGACTACTGCCTGGTGATCGCCTTCGACGAGGCCCGGAGCCGCGAGTCGGCCGAGGACTTCGTCAAGGAGGTCCTGGTCGACTGCCTCAACGCCGCGGACGTGGTGGTCGGGGAGGACTTCCACTTCGGTCACCGGCGGGCGGGCAACGTGCCCCTCCTGCGGCGGCTGGGTGGGGAGCTGGGCTTCCAGGTGGACGGGATCGAGCTGGTCGGCGCCGAGGGCGGCCCGGGCGGTGGGCAGGCGCCGGTGTCGTCGACACGGATCCGCCGCGCCCTCGTGGAGGGCGACCTGGACCTGGCCAACCGGCTGCTCGGCCGGGACTACGAGGTGCGGGGCGTGGTGGCCCTCGGCGACAAGCGGGGTCGCGAGCTGGGGTTCCCGACCGCCAATGTCTCGGTACCCGGCGACATCCTGCTGCCCGCGGACGGGATCTACGCCGGATGGTTCGAGCGCCCGGACGGATCCGTGCACGCCAGCGCCATTTCGCTCGGGCGGCGGCCGACGTTCTACGTCGAGGCGCACGTCAGCCTGCTGGAAGCCCACCTGCTGGACTTCGACGGCGACCTCTACGGCGAGCACGCCAAGGTCCGGTTCGTCGTCCGGCTGCGCGACGAGGTCCGGTTCGACTCGGTGGAGGCCCTCGTCGAGCAGATCGGCCGCGACGTCGAGCAGGCCCGGGAGCTGCTGCGCGCCTGAGGCTCCGCCACCCCTGACCACGGTCGAACGCCGGCGGGTGGCTTATGGTGTAAGTGAGGGGTCCAGATGACTGGCAATGACGACGAACCTTCCAACGACGGTGATCTGGCGGCCGTCATCCCACTGCCTGGGTCGGAGCCGTCGGGGGTT
Source organism: uncultured bacterium (assembly GCA_963717085.1). Classification (GTDB taxonomy): domain Bacteria; phylum Actinomycetota; class Acidimicrobiia; order Acidimicrobiales; family VFJN01; genus DASQUK01. The sequence continues at coordinate 92,008 of CAVQVM010000023.1, read as the reverse complement.
CAGGATCCGATCGTCGGCCCGACGCGTGCCGCCCCCGAGACCGGCCAGCTCGTTGCCGTCCCCCGGCTCGCCCGCCACGAGATCGTGCTCGACGACGACTACCGGGTCGGGGTGGCCGTGTCCGGCCGGGGGATGCCGGTCGTGCTGGTTCACGGGTTCACGGCCGAGGGCATCCTGTACGCGCAGACCCTGTCACGCCTCGTGGGCATGGGCTTCAAGGTCATCGCCATCGACGTCGCCGGCCACGGCGCCACCCAGGGACTACCCACCGGCGGTGAGAACCTGGAGTCCTACACCCAGCTGTTGGCCCGCGTGCTGGACGAGCTCGGCGTGCGGCGGGCGCTGTTCGCCGGCCACTCGATGGGCGGGCGACTCGTCACACAGCTGGTCGCGGAGCAGCCCGACCGGGCGATCGGCGTGGTGCTCATCGACGCCGTCGTGGGTGACTGCTGGGACCGCCTGATCCGCATCTCCCGCTTCGCCCCGCCGGTCCTGCTTGGTGTCGCCGCCGTCTTGGCGCTCGACACCCTCTCGACGCTCCCCTGGCTGCGGGACCCCGGCCAGGCGGTCAAGCTCGGTCGGCTGGTGGCACCCACCATGTGGGGCCACGCCCGGCGTCCCTGGCGGCTGCTCGGCCCCGCCGTGTCGATGCTGCGCTCGCAGGGCAGCCGGGAGATGCTCGAGAAGCTCGCCGACGAGAGGATCCCGGTCGTGGTGATCCACGGCGACCGTGACATCGCAGTGCCGTACCGGACGGCCGTGGACGCCGCCCGGCGGTCCGGAGGCACGCTCGTGACCATCCATGGCGGGACACACTCGTGGGTGCTCAAGGACCCGGAGACGCTGCCGGCGGTCATCGCCGAGCTGCTCGACGGGCCGCTGGCACGGGTGCGGGCCGCGTTCCTGGCGACGGAGAGGCTCGATCCCGATGCGACGCCCGAGGAGATGGAGCTCGCCTTCCTCGCGCCCCACGCCCTCGTGCGCCGGCTCACCCCGGCACCCGAGCTGCGCACCGGCCGCCAGCAGCATCGGCAGGCGCGCTATCACTGGACCGTTGACACACCGGACGAGGAGCAGGCCGGCTGAGCGCACCACTGCGCGGTTCGGCTGGACCCGCTGGTAGGCTTGTCCAACGCTCTGAGCGACGTGCGAACGCGCATCGGGGCAGGGTAAGCAGTCACCCGAGCAACGAAGGAAACACGTGTCCGACCAGATCGACGCGGCAAAGCCCGGCATCATCGCCGAGCACAAGCTCCACGACAGCGACACCGGGTCGCCAGAGGTGCAGATTGCGCTGCTCACCGCACGCATCAATCACCTCAACGACCATCTCGGCAAGCACCGGAAGGACCATCACAGCCGCCGTGGGCTGCTGCAGCTGGTCGGCCGGCGTCGCCGGCTGCTCGACTACGTGCGGGCCAACGACGTCGAACGCTACCGGGCGATCATCGCCCGCAACGGCCTCCGCCGGTAAGGCCGAAAGCACCTCGAGAGCGGCCCTCGGGCCGCTCTCATCGCATACTGGTACACAACAGAACCCCTGGCGGCGTGGAGGTCAGCTGCCAGTCGCCTCCCCTCGGGTTCGCCTGGGGGTTGCCGACTGGGAACTGGCCCCGCCGCCCTCAACTCCGGTGGCCCAAAGCGCCGCCGAGAAGGAGAGCGACCGATGGCTGATCCCATCGTCGTGTCGAGCCCGATCTCGGGCGCCGACACATCCCTGACATTCGAAACCGGCAAGCTGGCGTTCCAGAGCCAGGGTGGCGTCGTCGCCACACTGGGCAGGACGCAGGTGCTGGTCACCGCCAACGCCGCCAACAGCGTGCGCGAGGGCATCGACTTCTTCCCCCTGACGGTCGACGTCGAGGAGCGGATGTACGCGGCGGGGCGGATCCCCGGCAGCTTCTTCCGTCGAGAGGGACGGCCGACCGACCTGGCCATCCTCACCTGTCGGCTCATCGACCGGCCGCTGCGGCCCAGCTTCACCGACGGCTACCGGAACGAGACGCAGGTCGTGGTCACGGTCATGGGCGTCGACGGCCACAACCCCTACGACGTGCTGGCAATCAACGGCGCGTCGGCGGCGCTCATGGTGTCGGGCATCCCGTTCGAGGGACCCATCGGCGCGGTGCGCATCGCATGGTCGTCCGAGGGCCGCTGGGTGCCGCATCCCACCTACGAGCAGAGCGAGAACGCCACCTTCGACCTGGTGGTCGCAGGCCGCCAGCTCGAGGACGGCGACATCGCCATCATGATGGTCGAGGCTGGCGGCACCGAGGGTGCGTGGCAGCTCTACCAGGACGGCACGCCCTACGTCACCGAAGAGGTGATCGCGGGCGGCCTCGAGGCGGCCAAGGCGTGGATCCGCGAGTCCATCGAGCTGCAGCGGAGGCTCGTCGACGCCGCCAAGGGCGCCGACCTCATCACGCCGATCGACTGGGCGCCCCAGTTCGACTACGGGGACGACGTGCTGGACCGCGTCGAGGCGGTCGGCGCCGAGAGGCTGGCCCAGGCGTCACAGATCGTCGGCAAGGCCGAACGCAACGCCACCTATGACGAGATCGTGACCGCCATCCGCGACGAGCTCGCCGACGAGTTCCCCGAGCGCGACGGCGAGATCAAGGCCGCCGCCCGGTCGGTGCAGAAGAAGCTGATCCGCCGGCGGATCGTGGAGGAGGGGCTGCGGATCGACGGCCGGGGTCCCCGCGACATCCGGCCCCTGTCCGCCGAGGTGGGGGTGCTGCCGACGGCCCACGGCTCGGGCCTGTTCCAGCGGGGCGAGACCCAGGTTCTCAACGTCACCACGCTGGGCATGCCCAAGACCGACCAGATCCTCGACAACCTGGGCAACCGGGACCGCAAGCGCTACATGCACCACTACAACATGCCGCCCTCGGCCAACGGCGAGACCGGCCGGGTGGGCAGTCCCAAGCGCCGGGAGATCGGCCACGGGCTGCTGGCCGAGCGGGCACTGCTGCCGGTGGTGCCGAGCGTCGAGGAGTTCCCCTACGTGCTGCGGCTGGTGTCCGAGGTGCTGTCGTCCAACGGCTCCACGTCGATGGCATCGGTGTGCGCGTCGAGCATGTCGCTGATGGACGCCGGCGTGCCGATCAAGGCACCGGTGGCCGGCATCGCCATGGGCCTGGTGTACGCCGAGGGCAAGTACACGACGCTGACCGACATCCTCGGTGCCGAGGACGCATTCGGCGACATGGACTTCAAGGTGGCCGGCACCAGCGACTTCGTGACGGCCCTCCAGCTCGACACCAAGATCGACGGGCTGCCCGCCGACGTGCTGGCCCGGGCCCTGGAGCAGGCCTACGAGGCCCGCACGCAGATCCTCGAGGTCATGCGCACGGCGATCGCCGAGCCGCGTGACGAGGTCGGGGAGACGGCACCGAAGATCGTCAGCTTCGAGATCCCGATGGACAAGATCGGCGAGGTGATCGGGCCCAAGGGCAAGGTCATCAACGCGATCACCACCGAGACCGGCGCCGACGTGAGCGTCGACGACGATGGCATGGTCGGCCGGGTCTCGATCGGCTCCACCGACAAGGGCGCGGTCGAAGAGGCTCGCCGCCAGATCAACCTGATCCTCAATCCGCCCACCGCCGAGGTTGGCCAGGTCTACCAGGGCAGGGTCGTCAACATCACCAAGTTCGGCGCGTTCGTCAACATCCTCCCGGGACGGGACGGGCTGCTGCACATCTCGAAGATCGGGGGCGGCAAGCGGATCGACAAGGTCGAGGACGTGCTCGACCTCGGTGACGAGGTCGAGGTGCGGGTCGACGACGTCGACCCCAGCGGCAAGGTGTCTCTGAGCCTGGCCTCGGCGCCGGACGCCCGGGGCGGCGGCGGCTCCGACGGTGGCGGTTCGGCAAGGTCGGGCGAGGCCCCGGCCGCTGTCCCGAGCGACAGCGAGTCGGTCAGCTTCGAGGACACGTTCGACGCCGAGCTGCGGGCCGAGCTCGGGGACCTGGGGCCGGCGCGGGCATCCGTCTCCGCCGGTGGCGACCGCGGCGAGCGCGGGGACCGAGGTGGTCGCCGCCGTAGACGCCGCTAGCTTGCCGAGATCCCCGAGGTTCCATCCCCCGTGACATCCGCCGCATCAACCGAGGAAATCACCGAAACCCGGCTGGACAACGGCATCCGTGTGGTCACCGAGCGCATGCCCGAGGCGCGTTCGGTGACGCTCGGGGTCTGGGTCGCCGTCGGCGGGCGTGACGAGCCCGACGCCCTGGCCGGCGCGTCCCACTTCCTCGAGCACCTGCTGTTCAAGGGCACGCCGACGCGCACGGCGCGGCAGATCGCCGAGGCGATCGACGCGGTCGGGGGCGAGATGAACGCCTTCACCAGTCGCGAGCACACGGCGTACTACACGCGCCTTCCGGCCCACCGGGTCGAGCTGGGGCTGGACATCCTGGGCGACGTGCTGAGCGACCCGGCGTTCCGGTCCCACGAGGTCGAGGCCGAGCGGCAGGTGATCCTCGAAGAGATCCTCATGAACCTCGACATGCCCGAGGATCACGTGCACACCCTGCTGGCCGAGGCGATGTTCCCCGGCCATCCGCTGGGTCGCGAGGTGCTCGGCACCCGGGAGTCGGTGGAGGCGGTGACGCGGGACCAGATCGCCGAGTTCTTCAGCCACTGGTACCGGCCCGGCAACCTGGTGGTCGTCGCCGCCGGCAACCTGTCGCACGAGCAGATCGTCGACGGCCTCGACCGCACGCTAGGGCGGCGTGAGGGTGGGGAACGCCCGGTGCGCGAGGCCCCGCAGGTCGACCCGAACGCGCGGGTGCACCTGGGCGACCACACCGAGCAGGTGCATGTCGCCGTCGGCTGGCGGGGCGTCAACCATTACGACGACGAGCGCTATGCGCTGATGGTCGCCAACCAGGTGCTGGGTGGCGGCATGTCCAGCCGGTTGTTCCAGGAGGTCAGGGAAGAGCGGGGCCTGGCGTACTCCGTGTACTCGTGGGCGTCGACCTACGACGACTCGGGATCCGCGGGCATCTACGCGGGCACCGCACCCGCCCGCGCCGGGGAGCTGCTCGAGGTCGTCGACGACGAGGTGGCCAAGGTGGTCGCCTCGGGGGTGACCGAGAACGAGCTCGGCGTGGCCAAGGGGTTCATCGAGGGATCGCTGGTGCTGGGACTCGAGGACTCGGCGTCGCGCATGGCCCGCCTGGGCCGCAGCCTGATGGCCCGCAACGAGATCGTGACCGTCGACGATCAGCTCGCCCGAATCAGGGCCGTCACCGGCGACGACGTCGCCGCCGTCGCCGCCCGGGTGTACGGAGGCGGCCGGTCGCTGGCGGTCATCGGCCGGGTCGACGACGGCGTCCTCGGCTAGGAGACACTCAAGGGCGTTCGCTGACGACGCCGGCGGCCACGTCGACCACGCGGTCGATGCCGACGGTCTCGAACAGCCGGCGGTCGTGGGTCACGAGGATCAGGGTGCCGGCGTAGCTCTGGAGCGCCTGCTCGAGCTGCTCGATCGCGGGCAGGTCGAGGTGGTTGGTGGGCTCGTCCAGCACCAGCAGGTTGACGCCCCGCGCCTGCAGGACGGCCAGGGAGGCGCGGGTCCGCTCGCCCGGCGACAGCGAGGACGGCGGGCGCAGCACGTGCTCGGCAGCGAGGCCGAACTTCGCCAGGACCGAGCGGGCATCGCCGGCGGCGGCGATGCCCGCGCACGCCATGAACGCGTCCAGAAGGGTGGCGTGACCCTCGAGGTCGTCGCGACCCTGGCCGATCTCGCCGACCACCACGCCGGGCCCCAGGCGCCGGCGACCCGCCGCCAGGGGCACGCGCCCGAGCAGGGCCCGCAGGAGGGTGGTCTTGCCCGACCCGTTGGCGCCCACGATGGCCATCCGGTCGCCCCAGCCGACCTCCAGCGACACGGGGCCGAGGACGAACCGGTCCCCGCGTTCCTGCGTGTCCAGCTCCACCACCGCCCCGTCCAGCTGCGCCACCCGGGAGCCGGAGCGGCCCGCGTCGGCGATGGTCAACCGGAGGTCCCAGCCCTCCCACGGCTTGTCCACCACGGCCAGGCGGGCCAACGCCTGCTCGGTGCGCCTGGCATGGGCGGCCATGCTCTCCGAGCTCTGCAGGGCGCGATGGCGGATGAACTTGTCGGTCTCACCGGAGCGCCGGGCGGTGCGGACGCCCTTCGCCGCCCAGCGGCGCTGGGTCCGGGCCCGCTCCAGGAGCGTGTCGCGCTGGTCGACGAAGGCGCGGTAGTCCTGCTCGGCGTGGTGGCGGGCCCGCGCGTGCTCGTCTAGGAACGCCGTCCAGCCGCCGTCATAGCGGGTGAGCGTGTGGCCATGTTCGTCGATCTCGGCGACCGCCGTCACCGTTCGCTCGAGGAACGCGCGGTCGTGGGAGACCACGATCAGCGGCGCCGGCAGCTCGACGACGAACCGCTCGAGCCGCTCCAGGCCGTCGAGGTCCAGGTCGTTCGTCGGCTCGTCGAGCAGGAACACGTCGAACCGTGCGAGCAGCAGCGCCGCGAGCTGGACCCTGGCGGTCTGCCCGCCGGAGAGGTGCGTGGTGGCCTGGTCCAGCGACCCGGCGGGCAGGCCGAGATCGGCCGTCACGGCGCCGGCGCGGGCGTCGAAGTCGGCGCCGCCGCGGGCGAGCCAAAGGTCCAGGGCGGTGGCATAGGACTCGTCGGCCCCGGGCTCGCCCGTGGCCAGGGCATCGGTGGCGGCGTCGAGGCGGGCGCCCGCGTCGGCCACGCCGGTGCGCCGTGCCAGCAACCCGTGCACGGTCTCACCGGGCTGCGGCGGCGCCTCCTGGGGCAGGTAGCCGACCGTCGCCGACGGCGGGGCGAGGCGCACCTGGCCGTACTCCGGCGACAGCAGGCCGGCGAGCGTCCGCAGGAACGTGGACTTGCCCGACCCGTTCGGGCCCAGCAGCCCGATGCGGTCCCCGGGCGCCACGATCAGGTCGACGTCGGCGAGGAGCAGGTGGGGCCCGGCGGCGACGGACAGGCCGCGGATGACGAGGGTGGTGAGGTGGGAAGGCACGGCACTCCAGGAGCGTGACGGGGACGGGACGCGTTGGGAGCCGTGATCGCTACATCGCCGCCCACGATAGCGACGCGTTGTGGCGCTCCCCGGTGTCGATTTCCGGATGGAGCGAACGCCGGTCGGGGTTCGTGCTCCGGAGCGCTGCGATTGGCGCACCCCACTAGGGTGCGGCCACGTGAGCGTGCGTGTGGGCGTCTTCGGCGCCGGTGGCCGCATGGGCAGCACTGTCTGCCGGGCCGTCGCCGCCGATCCCGACCTCGACCTGGTCGGGGCCATCGATCCCTACCACGCGGGCCTCGACCTGCGGCACGCCACCGGTGTCGACTCCGACGTGCACATCGACCCCGACCCCTCCGCGCTGCCGGACGTGGACGTCGAGGTGGTGGTCGACTTCACCACGCTCGATGCGTGCCGCGCCAACCTCGCCTGGGCGGCCGAGCACGGCGTGCATGCGGTGGTGGGCACGACCGGGTTCACGGACCAGGACTACGACCGCGTTCGGAGCTCGTTCACGCGCAGCAACTGCGTGATCGCCCCCAACTTCGCCATCGGGGCCGTGCTCATGATGCGCTTCGCTGAGCTGGCGGCGCCCTGGTTCGAGTCTGCCGAGATCATCGAGCTGCACCACGACCAGAAGGCCGACGCGCCGTCGGGCACCGCCGTGCTGACGGCGCAGCGCATGGCCGCGGCGTCGGCCGAGTGGGGCGACGATCCCACCAGCAAGGAGGTCCTGGCCGGCGCCCGCGGTGCCAGCGGTGCCGGCGGGATCCCGGTCCATTCGGTGCGCCTGCGGGGCCTGGTCGCCCACCAGGAGGTGCTGCTGGGCACCACCGGGCAGTCGCTCACCGTGCGACACGACAGCTACGACCGCTCCAGCTTCATGCCGGGCGTGCTCCTGGCGGTCAAGCACGTGGCGCACAGGCCGGGACTGACCATCGGGCTCGACGCGCTGCTGGGGCTGTAGCGACGGGAGGGGAGCCGTGCTCGAGGCGCGGAACATCTGGGACCTGATTGTGCGTCGGGCCGAGCAGACACCCGAGCGCGAGCTGGCGGTGGACGAGACCGGGCGCCGCATCACCTTCGGCGGGTACCGGGACCGGGCCGAGCGGGTGGCCGCCGGCCTGGCGGCCGCGCACGGGGTGGGGGAGGGCGACGTCGTGTCGTGGATCCAGCCCTCGTGGATCGAGGCCATGGTGCTGTTCGGGGCCTTGCGCCGGCTCGGCGCCGTCCAGAACCCGATCATCCCCATCTACCGCGAGCGGGAGGTGGGCTTCATCGTCCGCGAGGCGGAGCCAACGCTGCTGGTCGTGCCCTCGGAGTGGCGGGGCTTCGACTACGCGGCGATGGCCACCACCGTGGCCGAGGGGACCGAGGCACGAGTGCTCGTGGCCGACCGCGCTGCGGACCGTTCACTGCCCGAGGGTGACCCCGCGGGGCTTGCCGCCGCGCCCGACGACGACGTCGACGGCGACGCCGTGCCGGTGCGGTTCATCTACTACACGTCCGGGACCACCGCGGAGCCCAAGGGCGCCCGCCACGGCGACCGTTCCCTGCGGGCGGCGTCGCTGGGCATGGCCCAGCGGCTGCGCCTGGCCGGCGACGACCGCTTCGCCCTGGTGTTCCCGTTCACCCACGTGGCCGGCGGCCTGTACATGTACGCCGCCATGGCCATCGGGTTCGCGCTGCTGCTCGACGAGGCCTTCGATCCCGAGACCACCCCCGGCCTCCTGCGCCGCGAGCGGGTCACTCAGGGCGGGGCCGGCACGTTCTTCCACCAGGTGTACCTCCAGGCCCAGCGGGCGCTGCCCGAGGGGGAGAGGCTGTTCCCGCATGTCCGCACGTTCCCCGGCGGGGGTGCCCCGAAGCCGCCGAGCCTGCACTACGACCTCAAGGCCTCGTTCGGCGTCGGGGTGGTCTCGGGCTACGGGCTGACCGAGGCACCCGTCCTCACCATGAACGACGCCGGCGACGACGATCGGGTCCTGGCCACCACCGAGGGCCGGGCGGTGGCGGGCACCCGCCTCCGCATCGTCCGCGCCGACGGGTCGGAGGCAGATGCCGGCGAGGAGGGTGAGGTGCGGGCGCTGGGCCCCCAGGTCACGCTCGGCTACCTCGATGCGGCGCTGGACGCCGACGCCTTCGACGCGGACGGCTGGTTCCGTACGGGCGACCTGGGGCGCCTCGACGAGGGGGGCAACCTCACCATCACCGGGCGGCTGAAGGACGTGATCATCCGCAAGGGCGAGAACATCCCGGCCAAGGAGGTCGAGGACCTGCTGTTCACCCACCCCAAGGTCGCCGACGTGGCGGTGATCGGCCTGGGGGACGCCGAGCGCGGGGAGCGGGCCTGCGCCGTGGTCGTGCCCGCCGCCGGGCAGGAGCCTCTCGGCTTCGAGGAGATGACCGCACACCTGCTCGACGCGGGGCTGATCACCCGCAAGCTGCCCGAGCAGCTCGAGATGGTGGACGCCCTGCCCAGGAACCCCTCTGGCAAGATCTTGAAGTTCGAGCTCCAGGCCCGCTTCCAGGACTGAGGGGTTTCGTTTCGCAACCGAAGGTTGCGAAACGAGTCTTGGGTCGCCGCCCTTCGGCGGCGTCGTTTGCCGGTCGCTCGACCGGCGGAGCCGGCTCGAGCGACGGTGGGGGGCTCCGGCGGAGCCTCTGCCCCCCACACCCCCCGCCCAGGCTCTCGGACCGTCAGCCCACCCGGGTTACGGGCGACGTGCCGCGAAGGGCGGCGAGCGTGCGCTTGAGCCCGGCGATGCCGGCGAGGGCACCGACGCGGTGGCCGTTGATCAGCTCACGCTGGCAGGCGCCATCGCCCTCCCACGCCTGGGCGCAGCCGGCGGGATCGACGTTCGCCAGCGCCAGGATCGCCCCGCTGCAGCCCATCGCCCGGCCCTGGAGCAGCACCGAGGCGCTCCCCGTGTAGAGGCCGACGGGCAGCGCGTCCGCCTCCAGGGCCAGGCGTTCCGGGTCACCGGTCGAGTCCTTGAGCCCGGCGATCGGCAGTTCGGGCACCAGATCGACCGGGATGCCCGGACGAGACGCGGCGGGAAAGTGGTAGCCGAGGACGGGAACGTCGACAGCGCCGACGACCGCCTCGTAGTAGGCGCGGGGGTCGTCCACGCCCGCGGGCGACAGGACCAGCAGGGCATCGGCGCCGCCGCCGGCGGCGCGCTGCGACAGTGCCACCGCCTGCCGGGCGGAGGGCGCACCGGTCCCGGCCAGCACCGGCACCCGGCCGTCAACGGCGTCGCGCACGGTGGCGAGGAGGGCGCTGCGCTCGTCGGCGTCGAGGGTCGCGGCCTCACCCGTCGAGCCGGCCACGACCACGCCGCGGACGCCGACCTCCACCAGCTGGGCGGCGTGGGCGGCGGTCGCCGCCGTGTCGACGCCACCATCCCGGTCGAACAGCGTCACGAGGGCGACCCCCACGCCTTCGAAGGGTGCGACATGCGGGTACATCGCGGTGACCCTAACTGGGTACGCGGATAGGCACGTCGTCTCGGATCACGGTGGTCAGTGTTGCCGGGAGGCCGAGCTGTGTGGCTGGGGCTCGCGCTGCAAATCTCGTACTGTTCGGTGCCACCTGCGGGCCTATCCGCTCGGCCTCTAATCCCCGCGTCATGATCGGGCCCATGATCGACGTCGACGACTTCCTGTACTTCGTGGACGAGGCGCTCGAGGGGATGGCCACGGTGGTGACCGATCTCGGCGACGACCTCGCCAACCGGCGGCTCGACCTGCCGGGCGCCAACTCGCCGTACGCCGTCCTGTTCCACTGCCTGGGGGTGATGGAGTACTGGGGCGGCGCCATGGTGGCGGGGCGCACCATCGAGCGCGACCGCGACGCCGAGTTCCGGGCGAGCGGCCCGGTGGCCGAGCTGGTCCGGTGGACGCGACGGGCGCGCCGCCAGTTCGACGCCGACATCGCCGACCTGGAGCCGCTGGCGCCACCGCGCGGCACGCCCGAGCCCGAGGACGCCGACCTGCCGCTGGCGCGAACGCAGGGCGGCGTGGTCATGCACGTCTACGAGGAGCTGGCGCAGCACCGGGGGCAGATGGAGGTCACCCGCGACGTGCTGCGGGCCGCATGGGGCCGCTCGTCCGGGTCAGCCGGCGGGTGACCACAGCGGCTCGGGCACCTCGAACCCCACCGGCGTGCCCCAGCGGTTGCGGAAGGCGACCTTGTGCGCCTGCCGGCGGGGCGCCACGCCCCAACGTCCGGTCGGGTATCCGAACGAGACGCAGCAGGCGTTGAGCCAGCCCTCGTCGCCGGGGACGCCGAGGATCTCCAGCGATTCGGGGCCGTGGAAGTAGCCCAAGACGGTCGTGAGCGAGGTCCCCACGCCCTCGGCCCGCGCCGCGAGCATGGTGCTCCACACCGCCGGATAGATCGAACCACCACTGGGGTCGTACTGGACGAACGCGAACAGGAACAGCGGCACGTCCTCGAAGTGGTCGGCGAGGTGCTGTGCCGAGCGCACGACCTTGGCCGTCTGGATGCTGGCCGCGGAGTCGGGGGTTGCCTCGACCGCGGCCAAGCGGTCGGCGTAGACGCTGGCCCACAGCTGGCTGATGCTGTCCCGGTAGAGGGGACCGAGCTTCGCCTTGACCTCGGGGTCGTCGACGAACAGGAACCGCCACAGCTGGGTGTTGCCACCGCTCGGGGCCCGCACGGCGGCGTCCAGGATGCGGGCCTGCACGTCGAGGGGGATGGGATCGGGCCGGACGCGGCGCATGGCCCGGGTGGTGTAGAGGGCTTCGTAGACGTCCATGCCCTGGGTCTAGCCGGTCCAGCCGGACCCGGGCCGCCGGACCGTAGGCTGGTATGTCCGCCCCCTGTGAGGCGGACCCGGAAGGAACCCCCTCGTGAAGACCCGCGCCGACCTCCGCAACGTGGCCATCGTCGCCCACGTCGACCACGGCAAGACCACGCTCGTCGACCAGATGCTGTGGCAGTCGGGCGCGTTCCGGGACAACCAGAACGTCGGCGAGCGGGTCCTCGACTCGATGGACCTCGAGCGCGAGAAGGGCATCACGATCCTGGCCAAGAACACGGCCGTTCGCTACGGCGACGTGAAGGTCAACATCGTCGACACCCCCGGCCACGCCGACTTCGGCGGCGAGGTCGAGCGGGGTCTGTCGATGGTCGACGGGGTGCTGTTGCTGGTCGACGCGTCCGAGGGCCCGCTGCCGCAGACCCGGTTCGTGCTGCGCAAGGCGCTGGCCGCCCGGTTGCCCGTGATCCTCGTCGTCAACAAGGTCGACCGCACCGACGCCCGCGTCGCCGATGTGGTGCACGAGGTCGAGGAGTTGTTCCTCGACCTCGACGCCGATGTCGACCAGCTCGGCTTCCCGATCGTCTACTGCGTTGCCCGCCAGGGACGGGCGTCGCTCGACCGCCCCGCCGACGGTGCGGGGCTGCCCGAGGGCGAGGGCCTGAAGCCCCTCCTCGACCTCCTGATCGAGCACATCCCCGCCCCCACGTACGATCCCGACGCGCCGCTCCAGGCCCTGGTCACCAACCTGGACGCGTCGGCCTACGTCGGTCGCCTCGCGTTGTGCCGCATTCGCAACGGCACCCTGTGCAAGGGCCAGGCGGTCGCCTGGTGCCGCACCGACGGCCGTGTGGAGCGGGCGAAGCTCACCGAGCTGTACGTGACCGACGCCCTCGACCGGGTTCCCGCCCCGTCGGCGGGACCGGGCGAGCTCGTGGCCATCGCCGGCATCCCCGACATCACCATCGGCGAGACGCTGGCCGACCCCGACGATCCCCGGGCGCTGCCCGTCATCAACATCGACGAGCCCAGCCTGTCGATGACGGTCGGCACCAACACGTCGCCGCTGGCGGGCCGCGAGGGCACGCAGCTCACCGCCCGCCTGGTCTGTAACCGGTTGGACCAGGAGGTGGTCGGCAACGTCAGCATCCGGGTCCTGCCGACGGAGCGACCGGACACCTGGGAGGTGCAGGGTCGGGGCGAGCTGCAGCTGGCCGTGCTGGTGGAGATGATGCGGCGCGAGGGCTTCGAGCTGACGGTGGGCAAGCCCCAGGTGCTGACCCGCGAGATCGACGGCGCGGCGCACGAGCCGTTCGACCGCGTGACCGTGGACGCGCCCGAGGAGTACCTCGGCGTGGTCACCCAGTTGCTGGCCCTGCGCAAGGGTCGGATGGAGCAGATCGTCAACCACGGCACCGGATGGGTCCGCCTCGAGCACCTCGTGCCGGCGCGGGGCCTGCTGGGCTTCCGCACCGAGTTGATGACCGAGACCCGGGGCACGGCCCTGCTCCATCACGTGTTCGAGCACTTCGAGCCCTGGGCGGGCGAGATCCGGCCCCGCCGCAACGGCTCGTTGGTGGCCGACCGTTCTGGGACCACGACCGCCTTCTCGCTGATCAACCTGCAGGACCGGGGCCAGTTGACCGTCGGGCCGGGCGTCGAGGTCTACGAGGGGATGATCATCGGAGAGAACGCCCGCAGCGACGACATGGACGTCAACCCCACGAAGGAGAAGAAGCTGACCAACATGCGGTCGTCGACCGCCGAGAGCTTCGAGAAGCTGATCCCACCCCGGTCGCTGTCGCTGGAGCAGGCGCTGGAGCACATCGCCGACGACGAGTGCGTTGAGGTCACGCCGCGCTCCGTGCGCCTCCGTAAGGTGACGCTGGACCGGGCCACCCGCGCGCGGGCGGCCAAGCGGAGGAGCGATTGACAGGCCCAGCGGATGGCGCGTTCCGAAGGGCACCCCCGCGCGGGAATTTGTTGCTGAGTCGCAGATCAATAGCTGGGCGCCCACCAGCACTGACCACCGTAAGCACGAGCATGTGCCTATGCGCACAGGCTCTGAGGGGAGCAGCGATGCCACTGGAGCGAGACGGATACCCGCCTGGCGTCCCATGCTGGGTCGACACGGCCCAGCCGGACCCCGAAGCCGCCGTCCGCTTCTATGGCGGGCTGTTCGGCTGGGAGTTCGAGGATCGCATGCCGGCCGACTCGCCGGGACGGTACTTGGTCGCACGGCTGCAGGGCCGGGACGTGGCCGCGGTTGGTTCCCAGCCGGCGGGCGCGGCCCCGGCCGCGACGTGGAACACGTACCTTGGGGTCGCCAGCGCCGACGACACCGCCGTGCAGGTGAAGGCGGCCGGCGGGACGACGCTGATGGACCCGTTCGACGTGCTCGACGCCGGTCGCATGGGTGTCTTCGCCGACCCCGCCGGGGCGGTGTTCTGCCTGTGGCAGCCCAACGACCACCGCGGCGCCCAGCTCGTCAACGAGCCGAACACGTGGAACTGGAGCGATCTCAACACGCGGGATCTGAAGGGTGCGCAGAACTTCTACGGCGCGGTCTTCGGCTGGCAGGCGGACGCCGCGGACCTCGAGACCTTGGGCTTCACCTTCTGGCGGCTGCCGGGCTATGGCGACTTCCTCGCGATGCGCGATCCGGACCTGCGCCGACGTCAGGCCGACGCCGGGGTGCCGCCCGGCTTCGCGGACGCCATCGCTGCGTTCGTCGTCATCGCCGCCGACCAGGCCGCCGAGGTCGCGTCCCACTGGAGCGTCACCTTCGCGGTCGACGACACCGACGCCGCCGCGGCGCGGGCCGTCGAGCTCGGTGGCCGGGTCGTGTCGCCGCCCGTCGACACGCCCCCGGTGCGGCGCGCGGTCCTCGCTGATCCGCACGGGGCGGAGTTCGCGGTCAACACGTACACGCCGGCGACCGGGCCCGCGTGATCAAGCCTCTTCACGGGGCTCGTCGGCGGCCCCTTCGGCCTCGCCGTCGACGTCATCGCTGGAGCCCGGCGCCGCCGCTCGACGCCGATCCAGCTCGTCGGCCACATCCTCCAGCTCGTCGTCGAGGTGGGTGAGCGACCCGACCTCGGTCTCGCCCCGGCGGGCCTCGAGCGCGATCGACGCGATGACCAGCACCACGGACGCGATCAGGAGCGGGACGCGGTTGTCACCGATCCAGGTCACCAGGTCGTCGAGCGGCGACTCGAACGCCTCGCCGACCAGCCGGATCAGCCAGAGCCGGGTGATCGTCCCCGCCAGGTTGACGGCGAAGAAGGCCCGGAGAGGCATGCCCGCCGCCCCGGCGAACAGGCAGATGAAGTTGTTGGGGGCTACGAAGATCAGCGGGTACGCGGCCTTGCCGAACCATTGCTCGATCTGGCGCAGCAACTGGCCCCAGGTGTGGGTGCGCCGTTCCATCCAGGTGACAGCGGCGTCGCCGTACCAGTAGCCGAGCAGGAAGAACAGCGGATCGCTCACCAGCAGCCGCGCGGTGCCGATCGAGTAGTACGTCCACGGATCGAGCGAGTTGGTGACCAGCGCCAGGTTGCGGTTGCGCGCGTTGAGGGCGATGAGCCAGGCCGGATGGCTATCCACCAGCGTCGGGGCCAGGGCGTCGCCGACGTAGTTCATCACCACGAGCGCCGCCAGCGGCACGGCCAGCGCTGTGACCTGCCGGCGCGACGGCCGGCGTCGGGCGACCGCGGCGGGGGAGTGTCGGGGTGCCTCGGCCATGACCGCCCCGAGAGTACGCGGCTGTCCGCGCGGAGGTGTCCGTCTGGCCACAGGTGCCCGTCGCTCCCCGCCCTCTAGGCTCACTGGTCACGACGCACAACCAGGGGGATCGCCCGATGCAGGGGCTGATGCAGGACCTTCCGCTCACGCTGACCCACTTCCACACGCGGGCCGAGCGCCTGTTCTTCGACAAGCAGGTGGTGACGGTCACGGCGGCCGGGAAGCAGCGCCACACGTACGGCGAGTGGGCCGATCGCACCCGCCGCCTCGGCGGTATGCTCGATCAGCTCGGGATCAGCCCCGACGGCCGGGTCGCCACGTTCGGCTGGAACACGTCACGGCACCTCGAGCTCTACTTCGCGGCACCGTGCACCAACCGGGTGCTCCACGCCCTGAACATCCGGCTGTTCGCGGACCAGCTCACGTACGTGGCGAACCACGCCGAGGACGAGGTCGTCTTCGTCGACCGCACGCTGGCCAAGCTGGTGTGGCCGCTGCTCGACACCTTCAAGACGGTGCGCCATCTGGTGGTCATGGACGACGGCGCCGGCGAGGTGCCCGACCCACCAGCCGGCAAGGAGGTCCACGACTACGAGGAGCTGATCGCCGGTGCCGAGCCCGTCGACTTCCGCGTCGCAGACGAGAACCAGGCGGCGTCCATGTGCTACACGAGCGGCACGACCGGCAACCCCAAGGGCGTCGTGTACAGCCACCGGTCGACGTTCCTGCACACGTACGGCGTGCTCGCGGCGGGCGGCCTCGGGCCGGTCGAGGAGGACCGGGTGCTGCCCGTCGTGCCCATGTTCCACGCCAACGCCTGGGGGCTCGCGCATGCGGCCGTGGCCTGCGGCGCCGACCTGATCATGCCGGGCCCGGACCTGTCGCCCAAGGGCCTGGCCGAGCTCATCGAGTCCGAGCGGGTCACGCTGGCGGCAGGCGTGCCGACCATATGGATGGGTGTGCTGCCCGAGCTCAAGGGCCGCGACGTGTCGAGCCTGCGTTCCATCCCGTGTGGCGGCTCCGCCGTGCCACGATCGCTGTCCGAGGGCTACCGCGAGCAGGTCGGGCTGCCCATCACACAGGCCTGGGGGATGACCGAGACATCGCCGGTGGCGTCGTCGGGCCACATCAAGTCGACCCTCGACGACGCGCTCGACGACGACGGCCGCGCCGAGCTGCGCACCACCGTGGGCCAGCCGCTGGTGGGCCTCGAGGCCCGCGTGGTCGACCTCGGCACCAACCAGGAGCAGCCGTGGGACGGCGTGTCGTCCGGCGAGCTGCAGGTGCGCGGCCCCTGGGTCATCGCCAGCTACTACAACGACGCCCGCTCGCCCGACTCGTTCACCGAGGACGGCTGGCTCAGGACGGGCGATGTCGCCACGATCGATCGGCACGGGTACATCCAGCTGCGCGACCGCACCAAGGACGTGATCAAGTCGGGCGGCGAATGGGTCAGCTCGGTGGAGCTGGAGAACGAGATCATGGCGCACCCCAAGGTCGCGGAGGCAGCCGTGATCGCCATTGCTCACCCCAAGTGGAGCGAGCGACCGCTGGCCTGCGTGGTATCCAAGCCCGGCGAGACCGTCAGCAAGGACGACATCATCGAGTTCCTGACGCCCCGGGTCGCCAAGTGGTGGCTGCCCGACGACGTGGTGTTCATCGACGAGGTCCCCAAGACGTCGGTGGGGAAGTTCTCCAAGAAGGAGCTGCGGGTCCGCTTCGCCGACTACGAGCTGCCGACGGCCTGACGCCGGCCGCCTTGTCGAGGCCGAGCGGATCGGCCCGTAGGTAGGCGCGAACCGTACGGGATTGCAGCGTTGGCCCAGGCCTGACAGCTCGGCCTCCGGCAGCGCTGACCTCGGTGCGCCCAGACGACGTGCCGATCCCCTCAGATCCCTGAGGCGGCGTTGCGGGCCGGGCTGCAGCCGGAGGAACCCGCCTGTCCTCCGGCTGCCCCACCGCTGCCCGTGCCGCGCCACCGGTGCCGGGGTCCCAGCGCGGCTGTCGAGGCAACGCTACGGGCCGCCGGCAGGCCACGGATCCGTAGCACATACGTATTCGTATGCGGATCCGCTGGATAGCATCTGTGCTCGTGGTCACACGTTGGCCGCTGGTTGGGCGGGGGGACGAGCTGGCGGAGCTGGAGCGGCTGTTGGGCCCCGGTAGGGGGCCGGGGGGCGTCGCGCTGTTCGGGGATGCGGGAGTGGGCAAGACGCGCCTCGTCGCCGAGGTCGTCGACGGCCGGCGGGCCGAGGGGATGGCGGTGGAGTGGGTGCGGGCCACTGAGGCGGCCAAGAACATCCCGCTCGGGTCCTTCGCCCACCTCTTGGCGCCGGTCGACGATGCCCATCTCCCGGACGACCTGCTCCACCTGGCGCTCGCCGGCCTCCGCGAGCGGTCCGGTGACGTCAGCCTGGTGCTCGCGGTCGACGACGCGCACCTACTGGACGAGTCGTCGGTGGCGCTGCTGCACCTCGCCGTCACCCAGTCGAACGTCCAGGTACTGGTGAGCGTCCGGACCGCGGAGCCATTGCCCCCCGGCCTCGTCGGGCTGTGGAAGGACGAGCTGTTGGTGCGCCTCGACGTCGCGCCCCTGAGCCGCGACGCCACCGAGCAGCTGGTCCTGGCGATGGTGGGTGGCGCGCTGGACGGGGGGCCGCAGCCACCGGCGAACGATGCACCGCAGCGGGACGGGAGCGTCCCGGCATCTCTCCAGGACCGGATCTGGGGGCTCAGCAGGGGCAACCCCCTGTTCGTCCGCGAGCTGGTCACCGCCGCCGTCGAGCGGCGGTACGGCGGGGGCAGTGGCCGGATCCTGCTGCCCGCCGAGGGTCCGAGGGAACGGCTGCAGGAGCTGGTGGAGGAGCGGCTCCGGCTCCTGGAGCCCCCGTGGCGCCGAGCGCTGGAGATGGTCGCAGTCGGCGAGCAGGTGCCGCTCGAGGCCGTTGAGCGTCTCGCCGAGCCCGCGGACCTCGAGGCGTTGGAGCGCCGGGGCCTGGTGGAGATCGTCAGTACCGGTGGGGCCAGCACGGTGCAGGTGGCCCACCCGCTGTACGGGGAAGTCCTGGCGAGCTCGCTACCCACCCTGCGGCGCCGGACCGTCATCCGCGAGCTGATCGGGGCCGTCGAGGACCTCGACCAGTTCGACCGGCTGCGGCTGGCGACGTGGAGGCTCGAGTCGGGGCTGCCGGGCGAGGCGGAGCAGCTGCTGCTGCTCGCCCGAGAGGCGCTGGGACGGCTCGATCACCGCTTGGCGGAACGCCTCGCGGGGCGGCCGGCGGGACCAGCCGCGCGGACGCCGGCCTGGTCCTCGCTGAGGCCCTGTCGGGCGAGGGCCGGATCGCCGACGCCGAGGCGGTGCTCGCGGAGCTGCGGCCCACCGACCCCGAGGAGGCGGCCCGGGTGGCGATCGCGCGGGCGAGTGAGCTGTTCCTGCACCTCGACCGGTCCACTGAGGCGTTCGACGTGCTCCACGCGGCCGATGGCGAGCTGGTGGGCCATCCGGCCTGGCAGGCGGACTGCCGGTCGGTCATGGCGCAGATGCTGATGTTCTCGCTCAGGTTGCCCGAGGCGGGGGCCATCGCAGACGAGCTCCTCGCCGACGACTCGGCGCCCGAGACGGCGCGGCTCCGGGCCGCCACGGTCGCCCTGACCGTCCGGGGCGCCGATGGCCGGCTCGACGCCGGCCTGGCCCTGCTCGACGACGACCTCCACGCGGCGGCCCGGCGCCACCGTCGGGACGTGCCGTTCGGCGACATCCAGCTGCGCATGGCCCGGTTCCAGGGCCTCTACTGGGCAGGCCGGTTCCGGGAGCTGGACGCCTACACGGCCGACAACCTCGGGATCGACCTGGAGCAGCCGCCCCCCTCCCTGCGTGGGATCCTGGCCGGCTTCCGGGGCGGGGCCCTGCTCGCCCGCGGCCATGCGGCGGCGGCGCTGGCCGAGCTGCAGCGGTCGTCCCGCATGCTGGCCGAGTCCGACTGGTTCGGGCAGCGGCCGCTGGCGGAGGCGATGCGGGCGCGGGCGGCGGTGTTCGCCGGCGAGCTCGACACGGCCGACGAGGCCATCCACGCGGCCGACATCGCCTACGCCGCCGACATGCGGCGCGGCGCACGGACGCTGCCCTACATCGAGCTCTCGCGGGCGTGGCTGCTGGCCGCGCAGGGTGAGGTGGCCGAGGCCGCCTCTCGTTGCCTGGCGCTCGCCACGGCGATGGAGCACGTGGTGAGACCCCTGGCGGTCGAGGTGCTCCATGCCGCGGTTCGGCTGGGCCGCGCCGCGGACGTGGTCGAGCCCATCGAGCGCCTCGGTGATGCCGTGGACGGTCCGTTCGTCGACGTCGCGGCCCGTCACGCCCGGGCGTTGGCGCAGGGCGACGGGGCCCTCCTTGCCGGCGTGGCGGACGAGTTCGAGGAACTGGGGGCCGACCTGTTGGCGGCCGAGGCCCAGCGGGCGGCGGAGAACGCTCACCGGCGCCAGGGCCGCGGTGCATTCGCGTCGGCGGCGGCGCGCCGGGTCGTCGAGCTCCTGCGACGCTGTGGCAACCCGAGGTCGCCGGCCCTCGAGTTGACAGTGCCGATGGGTGAGGAGCTCACCGGCCGCGAGCGCGAGGTGGCGCTGCTGGCGGCGCGGGGTCGCACCAGTCCCCAGATTGCCGCCACCCTCTACCTGTCCGTGAGGACCGTCGACACCCACCTGTCCCGCGTGTACCGCAAGCTGATGATCGATGGTCGCCACGAGCTGGCGGACGCCCTGGGCATCGCGCACGGGCCCGGGTAGGGCACGGTACGTAACGGCTACTGACGCCGGGCCCGCGTTTCAAACGTACGGTGCGAGCGTGGGCGAGCGTAAGGACAACCAGCGCGTCGCCGTCGGGGCCGGTGCCCCCGCCGGCCCCGACACTGTCGCGGGCAACGAGCGACCGCCGTCGGCCGACGTGGTGCAGGCGGTGGCCGACTTCGTCGACGACCTGGTCGAGGATCCCGCCGGCGCCGAAGACGACCCCTGACGCCGAATCGCCACGGTCCGCTCGTCCTCTTACGCTGAGGGTGTGGCGAAGGCCCGGTTCCTACTGCGGCCCCGATGGCTGCTGTCCCACCTGTTCGTGGTCCTGCTCGTGGTGACGATGGTGAACTTGGGCTTCTGGCAGCTCCGGCGCCTGGACGAGAAGCGGGACCGCAACGCGCTGATCGAGGCGCGGGCCGAGCAACCCGTGACGCCGGTCGGCGAGCTGCTGGACCCGGGCGACGACCACGGCACGGTCGAGGGTGTCCGCTATCGATCGGTCACCGCCACCGGCACCTACGACGACGATGCGACAATCGCCGTCCGCAACCGAACGCAGGACGGGGTCGCCGGCGCCTGGCTGATGACGCCCCTCCAACTGGAGGGCGGCGAGCGGGTCGGCGTGATCCGGGGGTTCGTGGGCCTGACGGCGGACGGCTCGGTGGTGGACGCCCCGGCCCCGAAGGGCGAGGTGACCGTGACTGGGCTGGTCGTCGATCCCGACGCGCTCGACGGAACGGCCCCCCGTGACGTCGACCCGCTGCTCGCCGCCGGGGGCGGCATCCTGCCGGCGCTGGTGCGGGCCGACGAGTCCGATCCGCCCGAACCCAACGCCGCCGATCCCACCCGGCCCGAGCCGGCGTCCATCCTTCCGGTGCCGCCGCCCGAGCTGTCCGAGGGGCCCCACCTCGGCTATGCCGTCCAGTGGTTCATCTTCTCCGCCATCGCCGTCATCGGCTATCCGCTGGTGCTGCGGCGGGTCGCGGCGCGGCGGGGCAAGGAGGTCGACGACCGCGACGACCTCGATCGCGAGCTCGACGAGCTACTCCGCCAGGGAGGCTGATTCCAGCCCGCCGGCCAGGGAGGGCGGGGCTACGCTCGCCGCCCGTGGACGGCGTGCACGACATGGGCGGGATGCACGGGTTCGGACCGGTGATCCGCGACCCGAGCGAGCGGGCGCTCGACGAGCCGCCGTTCCACGAGCCCTGGGAGGCCCGCACGTTCGGTCTGGTGGTCGCGACGTCGGCCAAGGGCCTCCGGAGCGGCTCCACCCGACCGGCGATCGAGAGGATCGAACCGGCCATCTACCTCGCGTCCAGCTACTACGAGCGCTGGGCCCGGGGGATCGAGGCCGCCGTCGTCGCCGGCGGAAGCCTCACGTCGGCGGAGATCGACCGTCGGGCGGCCACGGTTCGAGGCGGGCCGACGCGTTCTGAGGCCACCGATCCGGAATTGGCGAGCGGCATCCGGTCCTTCCTCAACGGGCCGGCCCCGACGTCCGGCGAGCGGGTGGCGGCGGCGTTCCGGGTGGGGGACAGGGTGACCGTGCGGCGCATGGCGCCCGTCGGTCACCACCGCTGTCCCCGCTACGTGCGGGGGGCGACGGGCACGGTCGAACGGATCAACGGTGGGTGGCCGCATCCGGACGCCGACACCCCCGAGGCCGTCTACCAGGTGCGCTTCGACATGCGCGACCTCTGGGGCGGCGACGCCGAGCCCGGCGTCCTGTACATCGACCTTTGGGAGCGCTACCTGTCGTGAGCGACGATCACGAGACCGATCAGTCGGACGATCTGCCGATCGAGCGGCGGGTCACCGCCATCGAGTCGCTGCTGGTGGAGAAGGGGCTGATCACGTCCGACGTCGTCGACGCCGTGGTCGAGACGTACGAGCGCGACGTGGGGCCACTCAACGGTGCCCAGGTCGTGGCCCGCGCGTGGGTCGATGCTGCCTACCGTGAGCGACTCCTCGACGACGGCACGCAGGCCATCGGCGAGCTGGGTTTCGGCGGGGCCGAGGGCGAGCATCTCGTGGTGCTGGAGAACACGCCGGCAGTCCACAACGTGGTGGTCTGCACCCTGTGCTCCTGCTACCCCTGGCCGGTGCTGGGGCTGCCACCCCGCTGGTACAAGAGCTTCGCGTACCGCGCCCGCATGGTGCGCGAGCCGCGGGCGGTGCTTGCCGAGTTCGGCACCACGCTGGGAGACGATGTCGAGGTGCGGGTCTGGGACTCGAGCGCCGACGTCCGCTACATGGTGTTGCCCGTGCCACCCGACGGCGCCGATGGCCTGACCGAGGACGACCTCGTGCCGCTCGTGAGCCGTGACCACATGATCGGCGTGGTCAGGTGAGCTCCTCGGGCAGCCCGATGGCGTGACCCGGGCTCGCGGTACCCTGCGCGCCATGGCGCCCCGGTCGGACCCACGCCTGCTCGTGCTGCACGGGCTCCGCCTCAAGGGTCATGCGGGGGCTGCCGCCCTGGCCGAGTCGGCGGGGATCGCGACCACCGAAGTGGAGTCGTGGCTGGAGCGGCTGGCGGCCGACGGCCTGGTCGTGCAGCGCGAGACCCCGGAGGGGTGGTCGCTCACGCCCGCGGGGCGGGCCGAGCAGGCCAGGCTCGTGGGCCGGGAGATCGACGCCGCCGGGGTCCGGCCCGCCATCGAGGGGGCCTACGAGCGCTTCCGGGCGCTCAACGGGGCGGTGCTCGACGCATGCAGCCGCTGGCAGGTGCGGGACGTCGCCGGCACCGCCGTCGTCAACGACCACCGGGATCGCGCCTACGACGCCCAGGTCGTCGACGACCTGGCGGCGTTGCACAGCCGCGCGGAGCCCGTGTGCGACGACCTGGCGGGTGCGCTCGAGCGCTACCGGCCCTACGGCGATCAGCTCTCGCGGGCGGTGGCCAAGGTCGAGGCGGGGGAGCGCGATTGGTTCACCAAGCCGCGGCTGCCGAGCTACCACACCGTCTGGTTCGAGCTCCACGAGGACCTGTTGACGACGCTGGGGCTCGACCGCACGGCCGAGGCCGATGACGGAGAAGATCGAGCAGACGCAGTGCCACGGAAGGGAGTTTCGTGATGGGAAGCGCTCGGTTCGGCAAGGTCCTCACGGCCATGGCCACGCCGTTCGCGGCCGACGGGTCGCTCGACACCGACGGCGCGGCATCCGTCGCCCGCTGGTTGGTGGACCACGGCAGCGACGGGCTGGTGCTGGCTGGCACCACGGGCGAGGCCCCGACCCTCGGCGACGACGAGAAGGTGGCCCTCTGGGAGTCGGTGCGGGCGGCCGTCGACGTGCCGCTGCTTGCGGGGGCCGGCTCCAACGACACGCGCCACAGCGTCGAGCTGGCGGCCCGGGCCGAGGCGACCGGCATCGATGGGCTGCTGATCGTCACTCCGTACTACAACCGGCCACCACCGGCCGGCATCGAGGCCCACTTCCGCGCCGTCGCGGACGCCACCGGGCTGCCGGTTGTCCTGTACGACGTCCCGTCCCGCACCGGCCGGCGCATCGACACCGACGTGCTGATCCGGCTGGCCCGTGAGGTCCCCACGATCGTCGGACTCAAGGACGCCGCCGGGGATCCCGGCACGACGGCCCGGGTGATCGCCGGGGCCGGCGACGACTTCGACGTCTACTCGGGCGACGACGCGGTCACGCTGGCGCTGCTGGGCGTGGGTGCCGTCGGCGTCATCGGCGTGGCGACCCACTGGGCCGGCGACCTCTTCGCCGACATGATCGGGGCGTTCGACAAGGGCGACCTGCCCACCGCGCGGCAGCTCAACGCCCGCCTGGCGCCCTCGTTCGCCGTCGAGGTCGGGCCCAACTGGGTGCAGACCACCGCGGCGAAGGCGGCTCTCGCCGCGCTGGGCGTCCACGACGGCCCCCTGCGCCTTCCGCTGCCACCGGTCAGCGACGAGGCGCGCGACGCGATCCGCCGGGTCCTGGCGGACCTCGGGCTCCCGTGACCGATTCCTGCCGCGGTTCTGGTGGCTCCGGCCACCGATCCCGCGGCAGGTTTCCGGGGCGGCTCCGGAGCCGGTAGGTTCGCCGCGCAATGAGCGAGCGTCCCGACGGGCGAGAGAGCGAGCCCGGCCCGAGCGGCCGTGGGAGCGGGAGAGAACGCGTCGACAGCCCGAGCGGCCCGGCCGAAGGCCAAGAGCGGGGAGCAAGGCCGGACCCGGTTCGTATCACCTTCCTCGGCGGCCTCGGCGAGATCGGGCGCAACTGCGCGTGCATCGAGGTGGCGGGCCGGATCCTCCTGCTCGACGTGGGCCTGATGTTCCCCGAGCTCGACATGCTCGGGGTCGACCTCGTCCTCCCCGACTTCACCTACCTGCGCGAGAACGCCGAGCGGGTCGACGGGGCGATCATCACCCACGGCCACGAGGACCACATGGGCGGGCTCGGCTACCTGCTGCGGGAGATGTCCTTCCCGATCTACGGGTCCGAGCTGACCCTCGGCCTGGCCCGCAACCGCATCGAGGAGGCTGGCCTGCTGGAGCGGACCCAGCTGATCCCGGTGTTCGACGGTGAGCGGCGCCGGATCGGGCCGTGCGACCTCGAGTTCATCCCCGTCACCCACTCCGTCCCGCAGGGCTTCGCCACCGCGTTCCACACCCCCCAGGGGACGATCCTCCACAGCGGGGACTTCAAGCTCGACCTCACGCCTGTCGACGGGCGGCTCACCGACCTCGGCCGCATCGGTGCGCTGGCGTCGGGGGACGGCATCCGGCTGCTGTTGAGCGACTCCACCAACGCGGAGGAGCCCGGCTACGCCCGCAGCGAGACCTCGATCGGCGGGGTGCTCCACGAGCTGTTCCACCAGCACGAGGGTCGCCGGATCGTCATCGCCTGCTTCGCCAGCCACATCCACCGGGTGCAGCAGATCGCCGACGCCGCCCTGGCGTTCGGGCGCAAGGTGGCGACGCTGGGGATGTCGATGAAGAAGAACGTGCGGCTGGCCCGGGACATGGGCTTGCTGCGCATCCCCGACCACGCGCTGGTCGACATCGACGATGTGCGTGACCTCGCCCCGGGCCAAGTGTGCGTGATCTCCACCGGCAGTCAGGGAGAGCCCATGTCCGCGCTGGCGCTCATGGCACAGCGCAACAACCGCTGGCTGGAGATCAACGGCGACGACACCGTGATCCTCTCCTCGCATCCGATCCCGGGCAACGAGATGAACGTGTCCAAGGTGATCGACGGGCTGGTGCGGCTGGGCGCCGAGGTGGTCCACTCGGGCGTCGCCGACGTCCATGCCTCGGGGCACGCCAAGCAGGAGGAGCTCAAGACCCTGCTGTCGATCGTGCGCCCGGACTGGTTCGTGCCGGTGCACGGCGAGTACCGCCACATGGTCGCCCACGCCCGGTTGGCCCGCAGCATGGGCGTGGTGGCCGCCGAGCACGTGCTCGTGTGCACCGACGGCGACCAGCTGGTGCTCGACGACGACGGCCTGCGGGTCGACGCCACGGTGCCGGCCGGCTACCTCTACGTCGACGGGATCATCGGCGACGTCGGCCATGGCGTGTTGCGGGACCGGCGGGTGCTGGCGGAGGAGGGCGTGGTGGTGGTCGTGGTCACCGTGGATGTGGCCACCGGTGCGATCCTCACCGGTCCGGAGGTCATCACGCGCGGCTGGGTCTACGCGCCGGAGGCCGAGCCGCTGCTGGCCGAGTGCGCCGAGGAGGTGCGCCAGGCGGTCAAGCAGTCGTTCGCGGAGGGCGGCACCGACATCGAGGCACTGCAGAAGGTGGTGCGCCGGGCGGCGGGCCGCTTCGTCAACGAGTCGACCAGGCGCCGCCCGATGATCGTCCCCGTGGTGATGGAGGCGTGACCGCGGTCGATGCCTGAGCTCCCCGAGGTCGAAACCATCCGGCGGCAGCTCGAGCCGCTGGTGGTGGGCCGTCGGCTGACCTCGGCGTGGGCCTTTCCCCACCCCAAGTTCATCGCCGCGCTGGAGGTCGTGGGCGCCACCATCACCGGCACGGCCCGGCGAGGCAAGTACCTGCTGCTGTCCCTGGACGACGGCAGGGAGCTGGTCGTGCACCTCGGCATGACGGGCTCGCTGCGGGTGCGTCCCGCGGGCGACTCGGGGGACGCCTACGTGCGTGCCTGGTGGGGCCTCGACGGGCCGGCCCGAGCGGCCGTGGGAGCGGGAGACCAGGCCCGAGCGGCCGTGGGAGCGGAGACCAGGCCCGAGGGACGTGAGACGGGTCGCGGACCGGGCAGGCATTGGAGTACCGGGACGTGCGCCGCTTCGGCCGGCTCGCCGTGGCGGAGGACGGGCAGTATGCCGGGACGCTGGCCGTGCAGGGGCCCGACGCCCTCGACCGCCGGCTCACGGCCGAGGAGTTCTGGCGGGCACTCAAGCGCAGCCGGCGGGCGATCAAGACCCAGCTGCTGAGCCAGCGTCCCATCGCCGGGGTGGGCAACATCTACGCCGACGAGGCGCTGTGGCGGGCGCGCATCAATCCTGCCCTCCGGACCGTGACCCGGGCACAGGCCGCAGCGCTCCTCGACGCGGTGCGGGAGGTCCTGGCTGGCAGCCTCCACCACGGGGGCACGACGCTCAGCAGCTACCGCAACGTCGAGGGCCGCCCGGGCCGCAACCAGCAGCGGCTCAACGTCTACGGCCAGGCCGGACTGCCGTGCCCGCGCTGCGGCACGGAACTGCGCTCGCGCGTGCTCGACGGCCGCACGACCACGTGGTGCCCGACCTGCCAGCCCGGCCCCGGACACGTCTCCCGCCGCTCCCATAGCCGCTCGGGCCGCCGGAGCGGCACCCGCCGCTGACCCAGCCGGCCGCCGAGTTCCCGCCGCAACCCGAGCTCCTGGACAGGATCGGCGTCGTCCGGGCGGACATGGACTTCGACCCGAGCGGCACCTGGCATGGCGGGGTCTCGTTCGAGACGACGGCGCGCAACTTCGCCAAGCTCGGACTGCTGTACCTGCGCGACGGGGTCTGGGGCGGCGACCGGATCCTTCCCGAAGGCTGGGTCGACTACAGCCGCACCGCCGTCGTTGCCAACTCCGAGTACGGCGCCGGCTGGTGGCTCGATCCCGAGCGGCCGGGCGTGATGTACGCCGTGGGGGTGGACGGCCAGGTCATCACCGTCGATCCCGCGCACGACCTGACCTTCGTGCAGCTCGCCACCGATGGCGGATCGGACATCTCGCTCGCGGTCAGCGAAGCGATCCTCGACGCCTTCACCGCCGCGGACTAATGGACGCTCGCGGAGGATCCGTGGACGGATCTGGCCGGCGAGACGCCACGATGACTTCCGCGAGCATCCACTAATCCGCCTGGAGCGGCCGGCGATAGATCTGCCGGGCACCCGCCTGGTCGCGCGCCAGCACCACCAGCTGGTCCACGTTGACGTGGGGCGGGCGGGCCGCGACCCACCGGATGCACTCGGCGACATCCTCGGCGGTCAGCGGCGTCACACCCTCGTACACGGCGGCGGCCCGTTCGGCGTCGCCGCCGAAGCGCACCAGGCTGAACTCTGTCTCCACCATGCCGGGGTCGACCTCGCACACCCGCACGGGCCTGCCCAGCAGCTCCTGGCGCATCGCCGACATCACCGCCCGCACCGCGAACTTGGCGGCGTTGTAGCCGGCCCCGTTGGCATAGGGCTCGTGACCGGCGATCGAACCGACGGTCACGACAGTGCCGTCGCCGTGGGCCTCGAGCATGGCGAGCAGGGCCTTGATCATGCGCACCGCGCCGAGGACGTTGGTCTCGTACATGGCCCGCCACTGCTGTTCGTCGGCTTCGGCGACCGGCGCCCAGCCGAAGGCACCGCCCGCGTTGTTGACCAGCAGCCGGCTCGGACCGACCGTGCCGCTCTCGTCGTCGTCGGCGGCCGCGACGAACGCCGCGAACCGCTCGACCGAGCCGGAATCGTCGACGTCCAACTCATGGGCCAGGCCCCCGATCTCGGCGGCCAGGGCCTCGATGCGGTCGACGCGGCGGGCGCCGACCAGCATCCGCCAGCCGTCGTCGGCGAGCGCGCGGGCTGCGGCCGCGCCGATGCCCGAGCTCGCACCGGTCACGACGGCGATGCCCCGCATCCGCGCTCCAGCCACGCCCGGACAGTAGACCGACATGGTGACGCCCCCCGGCCGCCTCCGCCTGTGGCGGCTGTGGCTACTGGTAGCGTTGTGGCTGTTGTGACAACACGCCAGCGTTCTCGCTCGACGCGCGCCGGGTCGCGCCGAGGCCCGGCCAAGCGCCCCCAGAAGCGCTGGGTCGGCTCTCGCACGCGCCGCAGTCGCCGTTCGCCGTCGTCCGCGTCGTTGTTGGCCCAGCGCGCCCTCGCGGCTTCCGGCCGCGCGCTCGGCGACCATGCCGACGACGTGGTCGGCCTGGTGCTCATGGCGGGGGCGATCGTCACGGGGCTCGGGATCTACGCCGACGCCGGTGGTCCCGCCGGGCGGGCACTCGACGACGGCGCCGGATTGGCTCTGGGATTGCTGCGGTTCGCGTTGCCGGTCGCGTTCCTCGCCGGCGGGCTCGCCCTGGTGTTGCACCGCGGTCCCCGCCCGGCCGTGGACGCCGAACGATCGGATGGGCCCGATGGCGACCGGGTCTATGGTGCGTCGGTCGCTGCGCACGTCGGCGTCGGAGCGATCCTCCTCACCTTGGCGCTCGTCGGGTTGTTGCACCTGGCCGGTGGCAGCCCCGAGTTCTCGGCTCCCGACGAGGACCTCCGCGACGCCGGTGGCTACGTGGGTGTTGCCGTGGGTCGTGGGGCCGCGGTTGTGCTGGGTGCGGGCGGGGCGGCCGCCGTCTTCGTCCTCGTTGCGGTCGCCGGGCTCGTGGTGCTCACCCGCACGCCGATCCGAGTGGCGGCCGACCGTACGGTGGCCGGGTTCCGCCCCCTCACGGCCGTCGTCGGCCAGCGGCTGGCCACGCTGTTCCGCCTGCGACCCGAGGCCGGCGACCCGGCGCTGTCCGAGGAGTGGGACGAGCGCGCGCTCGGCGACGAGACCCTCGTGGAGGGGTCCGGGGGAGAGGCCGGAGCGCCCGACGTCGATGCCACCCTGGGCGGCGGCGCCGGCTGGCGTCACCGCGGCGTCCAGGTGGTCGTACCCGAGCCTGAGGAGCCGCCGGAACAGCTCGAGATCGACCTCGGACCCGCCGCCAAGGCATCGCCGTGGCGGCTACCGCCGATCAGCCTGCTCGGGCGCAGCGGCTCCCAGCAGGTCGACCGCCGTGCGATCGAGGAAACCGGGCGCACCCTCGAGAAGGCCCTCGCCGACCACGACGTGGAGACGCGTCTGGTGGGCCAGGTGGTGGGGCCCACCGTCACGCGCTACGAGCTCGAGCTGGGCCCGGGCGTCAAGGTCAACCGGGTCACCAGTCTCCACAAGGACATCGCCTACGCCATGGCGACGCCGGACGTGCGGATCCTGGCCCCCATCCCCGGCAAGCAGGCCATCGGCGTCGAGGTGCCCAACAGCCGTCGCCAGATCGTGGGGCTGGCCGACATCCTGCTCACCGAGGAGGCCCGGCGGGCGACCCACCCGCTCGACGTCGCCATGGGGCGTGACATCAACGGTCGGCCCATCATGATGAACCTGGCGGCCATGCCCCACGTCCTCATCGCCGGCGCCACCGGGGCGGGCAAGTCGAGCTGCCTCAACTCGATGCTCACGTCGATCCTGATGCGGACCACACCCGATCAGGTGCGCATGATCCTCGTCGACCCCAAGCGGGTCGAGATGGGCCAGTACGACCGGCTGCCCCACCTGCTGACCCAGGTCGTGACCAACCCGAAGAAGGCGGCCAACGCGCTCGCCTGGGCGGTCAAGGAGATGGAGCGGCGCTACGACCTGCTGGCGGAGGTCGGGTTTCGCGACATCACGGGCTACAACGGCGCCGTCGACCGCGGCGACATGGCCGCACGCCAGGGAGCCGGAAGATCGGGGGAGACCACGCCGAATTTCTCGCGGCTGCCGTTCGTCCTGGTGGTGGTCGACGAGCTGTCCGATCTCATGATGGTGGCCGCACGCGATGTCGAGGACTCGATCGCACGTCTGGCCCAGATGGCGCGGGCGGTCGGGATCCACCTGGTGATCGCCACGCAGCGCCCGTCGGTCAACGTGATCACCGGGCTCATCAAGGCCAACGTGCCGGCCCGCATCGCCTTCGCCGTGGCCTCGGTGACCGACAGCCGCGTGATCCTCGACCAGGGGGGCGCCGAGCGTCTGGTGGGCAAGGGCGACATGCTGCTGCTGGATGGCGGCTCGTCGGTCGCCCGTCGCATCCAGGGTGCGTGGGTGACCGAGGACGAGGTGCGCAAGGTGACCGGCGTGTGGAAGCGCCAGGCGCCCGACGTCTCGTTCGACGAATCGGTGCAGGGGAGCGACGACGGCCTCGGGGGGTCGTCCGGGGGCGGCGCTGGAGCCGACGACGACGATGACGACCTGCTGCGCCAGGCGATGGACCTGGTCGTGCGCAGTCAGCTCGGGTCGACGTCGATGCTGCAGCGCAAGCTCCGGGTGGGCTTCGCCCGGGCGGGCCGGCTCATGGATCTGTTGGAGCAGCGGGGGGTCGTCGGGCCGTCCGAGGGGTCGAAGGCCCGGGCCGTGCTCATGACGGTCGACGAGCTGGACGAGCTGGTCGACCAGCGCTAGCCCACCAGGGGGCGGGCGCTACGAGCCACCCCGCTAGCGACGGCCGATCCTGTCGAATCGTGATGACCGGGCGGCGGCGCGTGCCGTAGGTTCGCGCCGTGACCTCGACAGTGGATTCCCCTGACGCGTCCGGACCCGCCACCGCCACGGCCCCCGTGCCAGCGGCCCGGGCCGTCGACGCCACCAAGATCTACGGCAGCGGCGACACCGCCGTCGTCGCCCTGGACGGAGTGACGGTCGATCTGCCCGACGGCCGGTACACCGCGATCATGGGCCCGTCGGGCTCCGGCAAGTCGACGCTGATGCACTGCCTCGCCGGGCTCGACTCGCTCACCTCGGGCAAGGTGTTCATCGGCGAGACCGACCTCACCAGCCTCAGCGACAAGGACCTGACCCGACTGCGCCGCGACAGCGTCGGCTTCGTGTTCCAGGCGTACAACCTGGTGCCCACGCTGACGGCGATCGAGAACATCACCCTGCCCTTGTCGCTGGCGGGGGAGAAGCCCAACGCCGAGTGGCTCGAGCAGGTGGTCAAGACCACGGGGCTCACCGACCGGCTGACCCACCGGCCGAGCGAGCTCTCCGGCGGGCAGCAGCAGCGGGTGGCGGTGGCCAGGGCGCTGGCGAGCCAGCCCAAGATCATCTTCGCCGACGAGCCCACCGGCAACCTCGACTCCCGCGCGGGTGCCGAGATCCTCGACTTCATGCGCAGGGCCGTGAGGGAGATGGGCCAGACCATCGTGATGGTCACCCACGACCCGGGGGCGGCGTCCTATGCCGATGCCGTCTTGTTCCTGAACGACGGGCGGATCGTCGACCAGATGGACGATCCCACGGCCGAGCGCGTCCTCGACCGCCTGAAGCAGCTCGGCGACTAGACGTGGCGACCGACCTCACGACTGCGCCCCCGCCGCCGCCTCCCCCGTCCCCGCCGGTGGTCACCGGGCGCAAGACCGCGGGCGGCATGACCAAGGTTGCGCTGCGCGGCCTGATGGACCACAAGGGGCGCCTGGTGTCGACGCTCCTGGCCGTGGCGCTCGGCGTGGCCTTCGTGGCCGGTGTGCTGATGCTCACCGACACCATGAACAAGTCGTTCGACGACCTGTTCGCCACGGCGTTCGAGGGCACCGACGCAGTCGTGCGGTCCGACCAGACGGTCGACGACGGGTTCGGCGGCGAGGTCCGCAGCCGGGTCGACGCGTCGATCCTCGACGACGTTCGCGGCGCGCCCGACGTGTCCGAGGCCGAGGGCATGGTCCAAGGCTTCGCCCGGATCATCGACAAGGATGGCGACCCGGTGGGCGACCCGGCGATGGGCCCGCCGACGTTCGGCGGCAACTGGAGCGAGGTCGACCAGCTCAACGGGTTCACGCTCGCAGAGGGCCGCGCCCCGCGGACGGACCGCGAGGTGGTCATTGATCGCGGCAGCGCCAAGGACACGGGCTACCAGGTGGGGGACGAGGTGCCGATCCAGACAGGGGCGGCCTCCGGGAACTTCGAGCTGGTCGGCATCGCCCGCTTCGGCAACGCCGACAGCCCCGGCGGTGCCACCTACGCGCTGTGGACCACCGAGGAGGCGCAGCGGCTGGTCGGCGAGCCCGGCAAGTTCGACAGCATCGGGGTCGTCGCCGACCAGGGCGTCTCGCAGGCCGAGGTCGTCCGCTCAGTCGAGGAGCAGCTGAGGGCCGACGGCGACAGCGGTCTTGAGGTGCTCACCGGCAAGCAGATCACCGAGGAGAGCCAGTCCGACCTCAAGGACCAGCTGTCGTTCATCACGATCTTCCTGCTGGTCTTCGCCATCATCGCCGTCGTCGTCGGCACCTTCGTGATCTACAACTCGTTCGCGATCATCGTCGCCCAGCGAGGACGCGAGATGGCGCTGATGCGGGCGGTCGGCGCCAGCCGCCGCCAGGTTCGCCGGTCGGTGTTCGTGGAGGCGCTCGCGATCGGCATCCTGGGGTCGGTCATCGGCTTCATGCTCGGCCTCGGCGTGGCGTCGGTGCTCGTGAACCTGTTCGACCTCCCGGGCAGCCTGGTGGTTCGGCCCAGTGCGGCGGTCATCGCCCTCGTGGTCGGGGTGGTCGTGACGGTCGTGTCCGCCCTGGTGCCGGCATGGCGGGCGTCGCGCGTTCCCCCGGTGGCCGCCATGCGCGACCTCGCAATCGAGACCGGCGGTCAGTCCCGGCTGCGGTTCATCGTCGGTTTGGTCGCCACGGTCGGCGGCATCGTGCTGGTGGTGACGGGGGCCAATGGCCGCAGCGCCGCGATCGTGGGCATCGGCGTGGGGCTGGCATTCATCGGGCTGATCCTGCTCGGCCCCGTGCTGGCGCGGCCCTTCAGCCACGGCATCGGCGCTCCCGTCGCGCGAGTCCGCGGCGTGACCGGGGACCTCGCCCGAGAG
This sequence comes from uncultured bacterium, assembly GCA_963717085.1. Taxonomy (GTDB): domain Bacteria; phylum Actinomycetota; class Acidimicrobiia; order Acidimicrobiales; family VFJN01; genus DASQUK01. Next base: position 58,625 of record CAVQVM010000023.1, on the reverse strand, counting down.
AACGCCGGGCGCAATCCCAAGCGAACGGCCGCCACCGCGCAGGCCCTGATGATCGGGGTCCTCATCGTCTCGTTCTTCCTGGTGGTGAACGCCTCGCTGCGCGCCTCGATCGACGCGTTCCTCGACGACTCGTTCACCGGCGACTTCGTCATCGACGCGGGCAGCTTCGGTGCGATCGGCCTGCCGACGCAGGTGGCCGAGCGGGTGGCCGAGGTTCCCGGCGTGGAAGACGTGGTGCCGGTGCGGTTCGCGCGTGCTCGGGTCGAGGGCGACGACACGGGCGTGACCGGGACCACCCCCGGTGCCTTCGACCTCCTGGGGCTGCAGCTGCGGGATGGATCGTCGTCGCTGGCTCCGGGAACGATCCTGCTCTCGGCCGACAAGGCGAAGGATCTCGGCCTGCGGGTTGGCGACCGAGTCACCGCCGAGTTCCTCAACACCGGCTCGCACACGTACACCGTGGGCGGGATCTACGACACCGAGCAGGAGGGGACCGGAATCGGGAACTTCGTGCTCGGGCTCGACGACTACGACGCGGCCGTGGGCGGCACCGAGGGGACCAGCAACGCCGACGTGACCGACGCCAGCGTGTTCGTCAAGCTCGAGCCGGGCGTGTCGGTCAGCGAGGTCCAGCCCGAGATCGAGGCCGCGGTGGCCGACTTCCCGACCGCCGAGGTCCAGAGCGTCGACGAGTACAAGGACGCCATCGGCAGCCAGTTCGACGCCATCCTGTTGCTGATGCTCGGCCTCCTGGCGCTGGCCCTGTTCATCGCCCTGATCGGCATCGCCAACACCATTGCGCTGTCCGTGATCGAGCGCACCCGCGAGCTGGGGTTGATACGGGCGGTCGGCGCGTCCCGGCCACAGCTGCGGTCCGCCATCCGGTGGGAATCGGCGATCATCGCCGTGTTCGGCACCTTGCTCGGCCTGGCCGTGGGTCTGCTCGGCGGCTGGGGCTTCATCACCGCGCTGAGCGACGAGGGGTTCACCGAGTTCCGGATCCCGTATGGCCAGGTCATCGCCGTGGTCCTCGTCGCGGCCGCGGCCGGCATCGTGGCCGCGCTGCTCCCCGCCTGGCGGGCCAGCCGCATGAACGTCCTCGACGCGATTCACACGGAGTGACGCCGAAGGCGGCACGACCAGGGACACGGAGTGACGCCGAAGGCGGCACGACCAGAGACACGGAGTGACGCCGAAGGCGGCACGACCAGGGACACGGAGTGACGCCGAAGGCGGCACGACCAGGGACACCGAGTGACGCCGAAGGCGGCACGACCAGGGACACCGAGTGACGCCGAAGGCGGCACGACCAGAGACACCGAGTGACGCCGAAGGCGGCACGACCAGAGACACCGAGTGACGCCGAAGGCGGCACGACCAGGGATACCGAGTTGCGCCGAAGGCGGCACGACCAGGGGATACCGACTACGCCGAGTAACGCCGAGTAGCTCGTTTCGCGTTCCTCACCTCGCACACGCCGGGTGAGGGACGCAAGAACAGGTTCCAGTAGCCTTGCCTGGATGCCCCGCACCTTTTGGGTGGAGACGCTGGGCTGTCCGAAGAACCAGGTCGACTCGGACAAGCTGACCGGGACGATGCTCGCCGACGGCCTCGTTCCGGCCGCTGCGCCCGAGGGTGCCGACCTGGTGGTGGTCAACACCTGTGCGTTCATCGACGAGGCCCGGCAGGAGTCGGTCGACGTCGTCCTCGACCTGGCCGAACGCAAGCCCGGCACCGCCGAGCTGGTGGTCACCGGCTGCCTGGCCGAGCGCTACGGATCCGAGCTGGCCGACGCGCTACCCGAAGCGGATGCCGTGGCCGGGTTCGGCGTGCCGGTGACGTTGGGGCGGACGCGGCGGGGCGGCGAGCCGCCGGTCCCCGCCTTCGACCTGCTCAACCTGCCGCGACCGGCCCCGGCCGCCCCGTGGGCGTACGTCAAGGTGGCCGAGGGCTGCGACCGGGCCTGCGGTTTCTGCGCCATCCCCAGCTTCCGGGGCCGGCAGCGCAGCCGCTCCATCGCTTCGATCCTGGCCGAGGTCGAGGGCCTCGCCGCCGGGGGCGTGCGCGAGGTCGTGCTGGTGGCGCAGGACCTCGCCTCGTTCGGCCGGGACCAGGAACATGCTTCCCGCTCCCCCGGCCAGAGCGGCACCGGGAGCGGAAGTCGTGTCTCGGGCGGCGGCCGGCGCCCGATCGTTGCCCTCGTGGAGGCGGTCGCCCGCCGGGTCGACCGGGTCCGCCTGCTGTACCTGTATCCATCCGACCTCACGGACGAGTTGATCGACGCCATCTGCGCCACGGGCGTGCCCTATTTCGACCTGTCGCTGCAGCACGTGTCCCGCCCACTGCTCCGGCGGATGCGCCGCTGGGGTGACGGCGACCGCTTCCTCCGCCGCATCGACGACATCCGGCGCCGAGTGCCGGAAGCGGCGTTCCGGTCCAACTTCATCGTCGGGTACCCGGGCGAGACCGAGGACGACCACGACCGGCTGCTGTCCTTCGTGGCCGCGGCCGACCTCGACTGGTGCGGCTTCTTCGCTTACAGCGAGGAGCAGGGCACGTATGCCACCCAGCTAGACGGCCAGGTCGAGGGATGGCTGGTGCAGGAGCGGCTGGCCGAGCTAGGCCCGCTGCAGGACGGGATCACGGCCCGCCGTCGGGACGCGTTGATCGGCAGCACAGTCGAGGTGCTCGTCGACGCGCCCGGCGTGGCCCGCAGCCACCGCGAGGCGCCCGAGATCGACGGCATCGTCTCCGTGCCTGGGGACCTGCCGGTGGGCGAGCTCGCGAGGGTGACGATCACCGGCGCCGCCGGCCCCGACCTCGAGGCGAAGGCGGGGGTGGCGCCGTGAGCTGGGCCACCCGGGGCAGCGGCTTCCGTCGAACCGAGGCGGTGAGACCCGGCGCCTCGGGGTGCGGTCGAGCCGAGGTTCCGTAGTGGCGAGCTCGTTCGGGCCCTCGGCACTGGCCACCCCGGCCAACGCCGTCACCACGACCCGACTCGTGCTCGCCCCGTTGCTGTGCGGGTTGATCATCGCGTCGGGACCGGCGTACGGCACGGCCGCCATCTGGTCCGTGCTGGCGGCCACCGACGGCGTCGACGGCTGGCTGGCCCGGCGCATGGGCACCACCCGGTCGGGTGCCTTCCTGGACCCCCTGGCCGACAAGGCCCTGGTGCTGGGAGCCATGTGGGCGCTGGTGGTCGACGGCGGGTTCTGGTGGCTGCCGGTCCTCCTGATCACGGCCCGCGAGGTGGGCATCTCCGCGTTCCGCTCCTACTGGGGCCGGCGGGGCCTGGCGGTCCCGGCCCGCTTCTGGGCCAAGATCAAGACGGTGGTGCAGTCGCTGGCGGTCGCACTGGCGCTGATCCCGCCCATCGCCGACAACCACGCCTGGATCGCCGAGGCCACCCTCTGGGTCGCGGTGGTGCTGACGCTGGTCACGGGGGCCCAGTACCTCCTCGAGGGCAGCCGAGCGACCGCGGTCGGCGGAGTCCGTGGGGTCGTCGGCTCGGCCGGCGGCGAGATCCTCAGCGAGGGGACCTGATGCGCTGCGAGATCGTCGCCGTCGGCACGGAGCTGCTGCTGGGCCAGATCGTCGACACCAACTCCGCCTGGATGGGCGAGCAGCTGGCGCTCGCCGGCATCGACTGCACCCACCAGCAGACGGTCGGCGACAACCTCGAGCGCATCGTCGGGGCCCTCGAGCTGGCGCTCGGGCGGGCCGACGCGGTGATCGTGTGCGGCGGCCTGGGTCCCACCCAGGACGACATCACCCGCAACGCCATCGCCCGGGTGATGGGCGTGCGCCTGGTCCAGGACGACGACGTCGTCGACCGCATCCTCGAGCGCTTCGCCGCCCGGGGGCGGCGCATGCCCGCCAACAATCTGCTGCAGGCGCAGGTGCCCGAGGGCGCCACCGCCATCGCCGATCCGCAGCCCGGCACCGCCCCCGGGTTGATCTGCCCGGTGGGCGAGGGCGGCAAGGTGATCTACGCAGTTCCCGGCGTTCCCTACGAGATGCAGGAGATCGTGGCGGGCGCCGTGCTGCCCGACATGCAGCGGCGGGCCGGAAAGCTGGCCATCATCCGCTCGCGGACGCTGCGCACCTGGGGCGACAGCGAGTCGGGCCTGGCCGAGCGGCTGGCCGAGCACATGGCCGAGCTCGACGACGCCGGGCCCGAGGCCCCCACCCTGGCGTTCCTCGCCAGCGGGATCGAGGGGCTCAAGGTGCGCATCACGGTCAAGGCCGACGACGAAGACCGTGCCCACAAGCTGCTGGACGACGAGGAACGGGTCGTCCGAGGGATCCTGGGCGACATCGTGTTCGGTGTGGACGAGGAAACGATGGAGCACGCGGTGGCGAAGCTGCTCGTCCGGCGGGGTCTCACACTGGCGGTGGCCGAGTCGCTGACCGGGGGACTGGTGTCGTCCCGGCTGGTCAACGTGCCCGGCGCGAGCACCTGGTTCCGGGGCGGCATCGTGTCGTACGCCACCGACCTCAAGCACGACCTGCTGGGGGTGCCCGAGGGGCCCGTGGTCACGTCCGAGGCGGCCGCGGCGATGGCGGAGGGGGTGCGGCGACGGCTCGATGCCGATGTCGGGCTGGGCGTCACCGGTGTGGCGGGGCCCGACGAGCAGGAGGGCCAGCGGCCGGGAACGGTGTTCATGGCGGTGGCCATGGGCGACGACGAGCCCATCGGGGTGCGCGTCGGGCTCCCGGGCGATCGCGACCGGGTGCGCCAGTTCGCCTGCATCTCGCTGCTGGACCTGCTGCGGCGGAGGCTCGACCGTTCGGCCGAGGCGTCGGCCCGGGACCGCGAGCCGATCTCCTAGGCTCCTGGGCTGCCATGCGGCTGTTCGTCGGTGTTCGCCCGCCCGACGACGTGCTCGACCTCATCGCCGACCTGCCGCGCCGGGCACAGGCCGGCCTGCGCTGGACCACCCGGGATCAGTGGCACGTGACGCTGCGGTTCCTGGGGGAGGTCGAGGATCCGACGGTGGTGGCCGCCGCCCTCGACGGGGTCGACGCCAGCGGGTTCGTCGCCTGCGAGGCGGCCGTCGGGCCCATGATCGAGACGCTGTCGCGCCAGGTCGTGGCGCTCCCGGTCGCCGGGCTCGACGACCTCGCTGCGGCGGTGATCGAGGCGACTCACATGCTCGGTCGGCCGCCGGAGGACCGGCCCTTCCGGGGGCACCTCACGCTGGCCCGGCTGGCCCGATCGGCGCGTGGCAGCGCCCGGCGCCTCGCCGGCGGGATCGTGGGACGCCCGCTGTCGGCGCGGTTCACGGCGTCCGACGTCCGGGTCGTCCGCAGCCACCTGGGACGCGGCGGCGCCCACTACGAGGACGTCTACGTGCGCCACCTGGGCTGAGCGAGTGAAGGTCGTAGGTACCGGCGAACAGGCGTTGGTGCTTGAACGAACAGGCGTTCGAAACTACAGTGATGTCGTTCGAGGCGCCTAATTGTCACACCCTCTCTCTAAGTTCGGGGAAGGTCATCGAGATCGCCGTCGGAGCCTGGGCTCCGAGATCGCATCGGGTAGCCGGCCGGGCCGGGTCCCGTCGCCGCCACAACCGCACCACCGCAGAAAGGACCACACCGGTGGATCGTCAGAAGAACCTCGACATGGCCCTCAGCCAGATCGAAAAGCAGTTCGGCAAGGGCTCGGTCATGCGCATGGGCGAGAAGGGGACCATGGCCATCGAGGCCATACCCACGGGCGCCTTGGCGCTCGATCTGGCCCTGGGCATCGGTGGCCTCCCCCGGGGCCGCGTCACCGAGATCTACGGGCCCGAGTCGTCGGGCAAGTCCACCCTCGCGCTGCACGTCGTGGCCGAGGCCCAACGCAACGGCGGCATCTGCGCCTACATCGATGCCGAGCACGCGCTCGATCCGGTCTACGCCAAGGCCATCGGCGTCGACATCGACGAGCTGCTCATCTCGCAGCCCGACACGGGCGAGCAGGCGCTCGAGATCGCCGACATGCTCATTCGCTCCGGCGCCATCGACGTGGTGGTCATCGACTCGGTGGCCGCCCTCACCCCCCGTGCCGAGATCGAGGGCGAGATGGGCGACTCCCACGTCGGCCTCCAGGCCCGGCTCATGTCGCAGGCGCTGCGCAAGCTCACGGCCAACCTCAACAAGTCCGACACCATCGCCGTCTTCATCAACCAGCTGCGCGAGAAGATAGGAGTCATGTTCGGTTCGCCCGAAACCACACCGGGTGGCCGAGCTCTCAAGTTCTACTCGTCGGTCCGGCTCGATATCAGGCGCATCGAATCCATCAAGGACGGCGTCGAGGTCATCGGCAATCGCACCCGGGTCAAGGTCGTGAAGAACAAGTGCGCCCCGCCCTTCAAGCAAAGCGAGTTCGACATCATGTACGGCAAGGGCATCAGCCGCGAGGGCTCGCTGCTCGACGTCGGTGCTGATATCGGGCTCGTGAAGAAGTCGGGCGCCTGGTACACCTACGACGGCGAGCAGCTCGGGCAGGGACGTGAGAACGCCAAGGTGTTCCTCGCCGAGCACCCCGAGGTGATGGTCGAGATCTCCGAGCGCATCCGCTCGCAGCTCGGCATCGGTTCACCCGGTGCGTCGAGCAACGGATCGACCAACGGATCGGGCAACGGCACCGAGCACCTGAACGACGCCGACGACGCCCCCATCTCGCTCGACGAGCCGATCACGCTCGACGACTGAGTGTCGATTTCGCGGTCGACTCCCTGCACCTCGAACGGTGCAGGGAGTTCCGTGGTCGTCGCGTAGCCTGACGGCACCGATGACCGGCAAGACGTATGTGGTGCGCACCTTCGGGTGCCAGATGAACGAGCACGACTCCGAGCGCATTGCCGGGCTCCTGGAGGCCGACGGGCTGCGCCCGGCCTCCAGCGTCGACGACGCCGACGTGGTGGTGCTCAACACCTGCTGCATCCGCGAGAACGCCGACAACAAGCTCTACGGCAACCTCGGACAGCTCAAGGCGGCGAAGCAGCGCCGCCCGGACATGCAGATCGTCGTCGGGGGCTGCCTCGCCCAGAAGGACCGCGACCTCATCGTCCGCAAGGCCCCCCACGTGGATGTTGTGTTCGGCACCCACAACGTCCACCGGGCCGCGGAGCTGCTGGGCGAGCAGCACACCACCGGTCAATCCATCGTCGAGATCCTGGAGGAGACCGCCGCCGACGACCACGAGTCGTTCCCGAGCGCGCTGCCGGCACGGCGGGAAGTGCCCTACGCAGCGTGGGTCACGATCCAGATCGGCTGCGACAACTCGTGCGCGTTCTGCATCGTGCCCGCCGTCCGGGGACGTGAGATCAGCCGCGGCTTCGATGACGTCGTCGACGAGGTGCGGGCCCTGGCGGCCGACGGCGTCACCGAGGTGACGCTGCTCGGGCAGAACGTGAACAGCTACGGCCGCGACCTCACGCTCGCCCGGCGCCGGGCGGGAGAGTCGGTGCGGGTCCGCCCGCTGTTCGCCGACCTACTCCATGCCGTCGGCTGGGTCGAGGGCATCCGCCGGGTCCGGTACACGAGTCCGCATCCCAAGGACCTGCGGCCCGAGACGATCGAGGCGATGGCGTCGGTTCCGGCGGTATGCGAACACCTGCACCTGCCCCTCCAGGTGGGCAGCGACCGGGTCCTGGCCGCAATGCACCGGGGCTACACGGCCGAGCGCTACCTCGGTCGCCTGGCCGCCGCCCGGGCCGCCGTACCCGATCTGGCCGTCACCACGGACATCATCGTGGGGTTTCCCGGCGAGACCGATGATGACTTCGAGCGCACGCTGGAGGTGGTCGCGGAGGCTGGCTACGACAGCGCCTACACGTTCATCTTCAGCCCGCGTCCGGGCACCGAGGCGGCGGAGCGGGTCGACGACTTCGTCCCCGCCGACGTGTCAGCGGAACGGTTCGAGCGCCTTCGGGTCGTGGTCGAGCGGTCGGCCCTGGCCCGCCACCGTGGCCGGGTGGGGGCGACCGAGGAGGTCATGGTGGAGGGGCCCTCACGCAAGGATCCATCCGTCACGACCGGCCGCACGCGGCACAACAAGCTGGTGCACTTCCGCTCGCCCCGGCCGCTCCGGCCCGGGAGCTACGCGGAGGTCACGATCACCGGGGCCGCGCCTCATCACCTCACCGGTGACCTGTCGCAGGTCACGATCCCCGCACGCCACCGCACCCGCATCCCCGTCGCCACCGGATGAGCCGGCTGCCGCGGGGTAGGCCAGGCGTGCGGCGTGACGACGGGGACGAGCAGAGACACGCCGTGGGAGTGGCGTCCGGCGTCGTGGTCCGGCCGGAGCCCTACGACGGTCACATCGCACGGTCATTCGTGGCGGCGCTGATCGTCGACATCGACGAGCGTTACGCCGGTGATGAGGAGGCCGATGACCCGGAGGCCGAGTGGGCGCTGGAGGTCGCCGACGTGACGCCGCCACGCGGCGTCTTCCTGGTCGCCTATCTCGACGGCCGCCCCGTGGGCTGCGGGGCTCTGCGGCCGCTTCCCGAGGCCGGCGCCGGTGTCGCCGAGATCAAGCGCATGTACACGTCGCCGTCGGCGAGGCGCCGGGGCGTGAGCCGGGCGGTGCTCGCGAGGCTCGAGTCCGAGGCGGCCGGGTTCGGCTACCGACGGCTGCAGCTCCAGACTGGGCTGCGCCAGCCGGAGGCCATGGCGCTCTACGGGGCCAGCGGCTACCGCCGCATCCCCAGCTTCGGCACGTGGGCGGCGAGCGAGCTCACGGCGTGCTTCGCCAAGGACCTACCCCGCGTACCGACGAAGCGGTCACGCGGCCGACGCCGTCAGCGCGCGGCGGGTGGGGGTCGGGCCCGATAGCGGTCGCCCGGCCATCGCTTGCCGGCACCTCATGGGGTGGACGGCGGCCGGTCAGGCCTTGGTGCGCGGCCGGGCGACCGTGATCGGTTGTCGATCGGTGGCTACACGTGGAGCGCCACCGGGCGACCGAGGGCCGACTCGAGGGAGTCGGCCGCGGCCACGACGAGCTGGTGGGACATTTCGGACAGTGCCCGGGCGACGGCGAGCTCCTCGCCAACGGTGGGCGTGGTGGGATCGCTCGGGTTGCGGCGGGCCCGCCCCGACGCCGAAACTCGCGACCGCACATGTGCACGCGGGCGAGCGCCTCGGTGTGATCGGCGTCCTCAGTGACTGACAGGTCGATCCTCATCGACAGCCGTTCGCGCTTGGGCTCGCCGGCGGCCTCCACCCGCAGGTCGGGCCCGGGTGCCAGGACGGTCTCGTGATCGTCCTGCTCCCAGCGGACCCGGTAGCGGTCGCCGGTGGTGCCACGCAGGACCTCGAGCACCTCTCCCCGGCGGCGGCCGTGGCCGACCCTTGCTCCCTCGAGCACTACATGGTCGCCGACACGCGCTTCCATGACTACCTCCATGGGCACCTCGTTCGACCTCGGCGACGGGTGCCTGACCGCTGTGCTTCCGTGTAGCGACGAGGGTAGGCCCGCCACCAGTCCACCGAAAGGGGGCATTTGGGCTGCTGGGGAGCGTGGCCGCCGGCGGCTACCGTGCCTGCGCGGTGGCTGCCTTGTGCCGTCCGTCGCCGGTGGGCTCTCGCCGTTGAACGGCTCGACCGGGAGTGCGGTCGCCGTCGTGGGCGCCACCGCGTCGGGCAAGTCGGCGCTGGCACTGGCCATGGCCCGGGCCGATCCGAGGATCGAGCTGGTCTCGGTCGACTCCATGCAGGTGTACCGCCGCATGGACATCGGCACCGCCAAGCCGACGCCGGCCGAGCGCGCCGAGGTGCCCCACCACCTCATCGACGTCATCGACCCCTGGGAAGAGTTCACCGTCACTGGGTTCGCCGAGCGGGCACGCGCGGCCATCGGCGACATCGAGGCCCGTGGCCGCCGGCCGGTGCTCGTGGGGGGAACGGGCCTCTACCTGCGGGCGGTGATCGACGAACTGGCGGTGCCGGGACGGTTCCCCGACGTCCGGGCCGAGCTCGAGACCGAACCCGACACCCGCGCGCTGCACCGCCGCCTGACAGAGCTGGACCCGGTGGCGGCCGGGCGCATGGAGCCGACCAACCGCCGGCGGATCCTCCGGGCGCTGGAGGTCACGCTCGGCAGCGGCCGTCCGTTCTCCTCGTTCGGCCCGGGTCTCGAGGTGTACCCGCCGTCGCGCTTCCGGATGGTCGGGATCGACCTGCCGTTCGCCGCGCTCGCGGCACGGATCGAGGACCGCTATCGGCGGCAGATCGCGGACGGCTTCGTGGCCGAGGCGCGTCGCCTGCTCGTGGACCCCCGCGGCATATCCCGTACCGCAGGCCAAGCCCTCGGCTACAAGGAGTTGTTCTCTCATCTTGCCGGCGCCTACAGCCTCGACGAGGCGGTTGCGCTGGCCGTACGCCGGACCCGGCGATTCGCCCGACGGCAGCGTTCCTGGTTCGGTCGCGATCCCCGCATCCGCTGGCTGCGCGCCGACGACCCGGCGGACCTCGTCGAACCACTGGCCGTAGAGCTCGGGATCGCCGGGGCATGACGCCTGCCCGATGCGAATGCAGTCGGCGTCGCCGAGCCGTCCTGGCAGACTGATCCACGCCATGCGCCTGACCAAGCACCATGGGCTCGGCAACGACTTCCTTGTCCTCCTCGACGACGAAGCCTCGCATCCCCTCGATGCCGACGTCGCCCACACGTTGTGCGATCGCCGCACCGGTCTGGGGGCCGACGGAGTGATCAGGGCAACGCCACTCGACATCGTCGCCGACGACGCCATCGCCGCGATGGACCTGCGCAACGCCGATGGCTCGCCCGCGGAGACGAGCGGCAACGGCATCCGTTGTCTGGCACAGGCCCTGATCCTCGCGGGCTGGGCCGACGGTCCGACCATCCCGATCCGCACCGACGCCGGGCGGCGCGTCGTCACCCTGCACGACAGGGCGGACCGGCGGACCCACACGCTCTCGGTCGAGATGGGTGTGGCGCGCGTCGGGGGCGAAGCGCCGGAATGGGCCGGCGGCCCGGTCCGCCGCACATTGCGGGTCGACGTCGGCAACCCGCACCTCGTCTTCGAGGTGGGCGGCCTCGACGAGGTCGACGTCGTGGAGCTCGGGGAGAGCGTCAACGCCAAGGAACCGGGAGGGGCCAACGTCCACCTGCTGACCGGGGAGTCCGGCGACCGCATCGCGATCCGCACCTACGAGCGTGGGGTCGGTCCCACACTGGCTTGCGGGACCGGCGCCTGTGCGGCGGCGGTGGCCGCCCGAGCCTGGGGCCTCGTCGGCGGGGTCGTCGCCGTCGATCAGACCGGCGGGACCGCCGACGTCACCGTGGGTGCCGACGGCGCCGTCGTGCTGCGGGGCCCGGCCACGTTCGTTGCGACCGTTGAGCTGCCGGGGAGTTGGCCGTGGCGCTGATCGAACGGGCATTCCGCGAGAAGATCGTGCTCGTCGGCGTCAGCATCCCCCCTGAGACCATGGAGGAGACGGAGGCGTCGGTCGACGAGCTGGCCCTGCTGGTCGACACCGCCGGTGCCGACGAAGTCGCGCGCGTCTTCCAGCGGCGGCAGGCGCCCGATCCGCCGACGTACGTCGGCAAGGGCAAGGCCGAGGAACTGCGGGAGGTCGCCGTGACCACCGACTGCGACACGGTGGTCTTCGACAACGAGCTGACCCCGGCCCAGCAGTTCAACCTCGAGAAGCTGCTGGGGCGCACCGCGATCGACCGGACGGCGGTGATCCTCGACATCTTCGCCCAGAACGCCCACAGCCAGGAGGGCAAGGCGCAGGTCGAACTGGCGCAGCTCCGCTACCGCCTGCCCCGATTGCGGGGACGGGGTCGAGCGCTGTCGCAGCAGGCCGGCGGCATGTCCGCGGGTGCGGGCGGCGCCCGCATCGGCACCCGGGGCCCCGGCGAGACGCAGCTCGAGGTCGACCGACGCCGCATCTTGCGCCGCCTCCACAAGCTCGAGGCCGAACTGCGCCAGATCGCCAAGCACCGCCAGACGCAGCGCAAGGCCCAACGGCGGGGCCAGCTGCCGCGCGTGGCCATCGTCGGCTACACGAACGCCGGTAAGTCCACGCTCCTCAACCGGCTCACCGATGCTGAGGTCCTCGTCGAGGACCGCCTGTTCGCCACCCTCGACGCCACCACCCGGCGGCTGTCCCTACCAGGGGGCGAGGCCGTGCTCGTCACCGACACGGTCGGTTTCATCCGCAAGCTGCCCCACCAGCTCGTGGAGGCCTTCCGCTCGACGCTCGACGTGGCCGTCGACGCCGACCTGCTGGTCCATTTGGTCGACGCCAGCGCCCCCGATCCGGCGGGCAACATCCGGGCCGTCCGCGACGTCCTGGCGGAGATCGGGGCGGACGGCGTGCCCGAGCTGCTCGCGTTCAACAAGTCCGACCTCGCGCCCGGCTCCGCGAAGCGCCTGGCCGACGTGTGGGAGGGTTCCGTGGCCCTGAGCGCCGTGACCGGCGAGGGCGTCGACGACCTGTTGCGGACGATCGGCGGCCGCCTGCGGGCGCTGATGACGGTGGTGGAGATGGTGATTCCGTTCGATCGCGGTGATGTCCTGGCGGCCGCCCACCGCGCCGGCGAGGTCCTGCGCGAATCGGCGGGGGAGACGGGCATGCACGTCCGCGGCCGGTTCGACGACGCCACGCTCAATCGCTTCCGCGAGTTCGTCGTTCCATGAGCGATCCTCGGGCCGACCCGGGCCCGCCCGCGCCGGCCGGATTCGAGCCGCCGCCGTACCCCTACGACCGGCTCGCCGACCTCCACAAGGTGGCCGACACGTGCGCCGGGGGAGCCGTCGACCTGTCGATCGGCACACCTTGTGATCCACCGCCGGAGGCCGCCATCGAGGCGCTCGCGTCGTCAGGTGCCGAACGCGGCTATCCGCCCTCCGTCGGCACGCCCGCGTTCCGGGAGGCCGCCGCCGCGTGGCTCGGCCGCCGCTTCGGCGCGGTGGTGGAGCCGGCCCACGTGGCGGCGTGTGTCGGGACCAAAGAGTGGGTGGCCGGCGTCCCACAGTGGCTGCACCTGCGCTCGCCCGAGCGGGACACCGTGCTCTACCCGCACGTCAGCTACCCGACGTACGGCATGGGCGCGATCCTGGCCGGCTGCCGGCCGGTGCCCTTCCGGGCGTTCGACGCCATCGCGCCAGACGACGCGGCGCGGGCCCTGTGCCTGTGGGTCAACTCACCGGGCAACCCGAGCGGCGAGCTGGTGGACCTGGCCGAGGCGGCCGCCTGGGGGCGCCGCCACGGCGTGCCGGTGCTGTCTGACGAGTGCTACATCGAGTTCACCTGGGATGGCCCGGGTCGCACGATCCTCGCCGAGGGAACCGAGGGCGTGGTCGCGCTGCACTCGCTGTCCAAGCGGTCGAACTTCGCTGGCGCCAGGGTCGGCTTCTACGCCGGCGACCGCGACCTGGTCCACTACCTGTCCGAGGTGCGCAAGCACGCCGGGTTCATGGTGCCGGGTCCGGTGCAGGCGGCGGCGGTGGTGGCGTTCGGCGACGACGCGCACGTCGACACGCAGCGCGAGCGCTACCTCCGGCGCCTCGACCTGCTGGCGATGTCGCTGTGCGAGTTCGGCATCCTGTGCGCCCGTCCGCCGGCGACGTTCTACCTGTGGGTGGCGGCGCCGGACGGGGACGCCTGGGCGTTGGCCCACCGGCTGGCGGCCGAGGGCGGGGCGATCGTGTCCCCGGGCGAGTTCTACGGACCGGACGGCGCTGGCCATGTCCGCATCGCCGTGGTCCAGCCCGACGACCGCCTCGAGTTGGTCGCCAACCGGCTGGCCGCTGCGGCCCGCGGCTGACAGCAGACGGACGACGCTCAGTCGTTGCTGTGGAGGGCGACGTTGAGCTCGACCGACCCGCCGGCGCGGGGCAGCACCTCCACGGCGCCCGACGTGCTGTTGCGGCGGAACAGCAGGTTGTCCACGCCGCTCAGCTCGCCGGCCTTGACCACCGATCCGTCGGGGCCTGTCACCCGCGTGCCGGCCGTGACGTACAGGCCCGCCTCGACGACGCAGTCGTCTCCCAGCGAGATGCCGATACCGCCGTTGGCACCGATGAGGCTGCGCTCACCCACCCGGATCACCTCCTTGCCACCCCCCGACAGGGTCCCCATGATCGAGGCGCCGCCGCCGACATCGGAGCCCTCGCCGACCACGACGCCCTGGCTGATCCGACCCTCGACCATTGCATTGCCGAGCGTGCCGGCGTTGAAGTTGACGTAGCCCTCGTGCATCACGACGGTGCCGCTGCCGAGGTGTGCGCCGAGCCGTACGCGGTCGGCGTCGGCGACACGCACCCCACCGGGGACCACGTAGTCGGTCATGCGCGGGAACTTGTCGAGCCCGATGACCTGCACGTGCCGCCCGGTGGCCCGCAATGCCAGCCGCACCTGCTCGAAGTCGTCGACCGCACAGGGCCCGAGGTCGGTCCAGACGACGTTGTTGAGCAGCCCGAACACGTCGTCGAGGTTGGCGCCGTTGGGGGCGACCAAGCGGTGGGACAGCAGATGCAGGCGCAGGTAGACGTCGTGGGCGTCGACTGGCGGATCGTCGAGGGACTCGATGAACGTCGCTACCGCCCGGCGTTCCACTCGGCGGAGCGGGTCGGGCCCGCACGCGGCCGCCACGTCGACGCCCAGCAGCTCACCGGCGGCCTCCGGGTCGAGCCGCGCCGATCCCGGAGTCTCGGCGCCGAGGCGGGCGGCCTCTGCGCTCGTCTCCGTGGGCGGGGAAAGCGCTGGCGAGGGATACCAGGTGTCGAGCACACGATCGTCGGCGGCGAACGTGGCCAGTCCCACACCCCAGGCACCAGCAGCGGAGGCACGTGCGTCGGTCACGGCGGCTCACGGTAGGCGCGGCGCCCCGGGCCCGGCGAGAGGCTCGCCGGGCCCGCCGCACGTAGCCTGCGGGCCTGATGGACCTGTTGGCGCGGACCGCAGATCTCGTTGCCATCCCCTCCGAGAGCCACCACGAGGCGGCGCTGGCGGACCACGTCGAGGCGCGGCTTCGGGCGCTGGCGCATCTCCAGGTCGATCGGCTGGGTGACAACGTGGTCGCGAGGACGACGGCCGGTCGAGGCCTCCGGCTCGTGGTCGCGGGTCACCTCGACACGGTTCCGGTCAACGACAACGGCACTCCCGAGATCCGCGACGACGTGCTCTGGGGCCTGGGCGCCGCCGACATGAAGGGCGGGCTGGCGGTCATGCTCGAGCTGGCGGCCGCCGTGCCCGACCCGGCGATCGATGTCACCTGGGTCTTCTATGCCGGCGAGGAGGTGTCCGCCGATCACAACGGTCTCGGCCATCTGTTCGCCCGGCGCCCCGACCTCGTGGTGGGCGACGCCGCGGTCCTGGGCGAGCCCACCGGTGCCGCCCTCGAGGTGGGATGCCAGGGCGCCATGCGCGTGCGCGTGGAACTGCACGGCATGCGGGCCCACACGGCCCGCCCGTGGATGGGACGCAACGCGTTGCACCGCGCGGGCCGGGTCCTGGCGGCTCTGGACGACTACGTGGCCCGCCAGCCGGTAATCGACGGCTGCACCTATCACGAGGCTTTGCAGGCGGTGTTCGTCGAGGGCGGCGTGGCGGGCAACGTCGTACCGGACAGGGCGGTCGTGACGCTCAACCACCGCTTCGCTCCCGACCGGACCAACGACGAGGCGCTGGCGCACGTCGAAGACGTGCTCGGGCCCCACCTTGCCGAGGGCGACACGGTGACGGTGGTCGACGTGGCCGACGCCGCGCCTCCCGGCCTGGCGCATCCGCTGTTGGCGGCGCTACGCGAGCGCAACGGCCTCGAGGTCAGGGCGAAGCTCGGCTGGACCGACGTCAGCCGATTCGCAGCGGCGGGCATCCCCGCCACCAACTTGGGGCCCGGTGACGCGGAGCTAGCCCACACCAGGGACGAGCGTGTGGACCGCGCGTCGCTGGACGCCGTCTTTGGTGCCCTCGGCGACCTCCTGCGTAACGGCGTGTGATCAGAGTCGCCGCAGGACGGTGACGACCCGACCGAACACGTTGACGTCCTCGGGCGCGAACTCCATCGGCTCGAGCCGGGCGTTCGCCGGCAGCAGCACCACCGACTTGCCCTGGGTGGTGAACGTCTTGACCGTTGCCTCGTCGCCCGGGATGCCGGCCACGACGATGTCGCCGTTCTCGGCCTTTGACTGTGACCGACACACGACGAAGTCACCATCGAGAATGCCGGCCTCGATCATGGAATCGCCTCGGACCCTGAGCATGAACACGTCGCCCTCACCGGTGAAGTCGGCGGGCAGCGGCAGCACCTCCTCGACGTTCTCCTGGGCCAGGACGTTGGTGCCGGCGGCGACATCGCCCAGCAGCGGGACGTGCCGGACGGGGCGGCGGTCGATGGCGGCATCGGAGGTTGGGTCCCACCGGACCTCGATCGCCCGGGGCTTCGTCGGGTCACGCCGCAGGTAGCCGCGGCGTTGGAGCGCGGCCAGATGCGCATGGACCGTAGATGGTGACGTGAGGCCGACGGCCTCGCCGATCTCGCGCACCGATGGCGGATAGCCGCGCTCCCGCATGTGCTGCTCGATGATCTCGAGAACCTCTCGCTGCCGGGCAGTCAGTGTGGTGGAGGGCATCGCAAGCTCCTTGGTGGAGGATGCCGCCGGCGTCTCGTGCGGCGGCATCGGTCGCTTAGTGAGGCCCGGACCGACCCGGGCGAGGGCCGAACATGTGTTCCGGCGGGACGGTACCATCCTGCGCCGCGATGGGCAAACACCCGTTCGCAAAAGGTGTTGACCCGAACGAGAGTTCGTGATTACCTCGTAACGAACGGGCGTTCGGCTGCGGCTTGTGGGCCGGTCCACCACGGGTTCTCGCACCGAACGCCCTTAACTGTCACACCCGCTCAGGAGAATCAGGTCGATGGTTGCGATCCTGCTCCCCCAACCCGACGAACCGGACGGTGAGCCCGGCCCGGCGCAAGGCCGGCCGGTCCCGTTGGGCCGGCGTGCCACCCACACCACCCGTCCCCGCCCTGTCGACCTCGCGAGCGTCGAGTCCCTCCCGCTGCGATCGGTGCCGAGAGCGCTGCCCGATCGCCCCACACGCATCAGGCGCCGCCGCCTGCTGGCCCTGCTCATGGCCGTCGCAATGATCGGCGCCGCCGCCACGGCCGGACGCGCCCTGCTCGACGCGGCCATCTCGGTCGAGCCGTCCTCGCCCCAACCGGTCGAGTTGCCGGCCCAACCGCCCGCCGTCGGGCAGACGTACGTGGTGAAGCCCGGTGACACCCTGTGGTCCATCGCCGCGGTGATCGCTCCCGACGCCGATCCCCGGCCGGTGGTGGACGCGCTTCGCAACGCCAACGGCGGGCCCGACCTCCAGGTGGGGGAGCGCCTCATCATCCGGCTGGACTGAAGACGCGGCTGGGTCGAGCCGGCGAGGGTGACCCCCCGGCGCGCGCTCGACGCCGACGGGCTGGCAAGGACGCACGTGGTCCAGCGTCCGGAATCGGTGCCCCGGGCACCCGATAGGTTTCCGAGCGTGCGGTGCTCGGCCTGCGGTCATGTCGATTCGAAGGTCATCGACTCGCGCCAGTCCGACGACGGCGGCACCATTCGCAGGCGTCGCCAGTGCCTCGCGTGCGGCCACCGCTTCACCACCTTCGAGCGCCCCGAGACGGTGGTGCTCATGGTGATCAAGCGCTCGGGAGACCGCGAGCCGTTCGACCGTGCCAAGGTGATCGCGGGTCTCAACGCGGCGGTGAAGGCACGCCCGGTTGCCGAGGGTGAGGTGGAGGCGCTCGCCGCCGCCGTGGAGGACGAGGTGCGGCAGCAGCCGGGTGCCGAGGTCACGAGCGAGCGGGTCGGCCGAGCGGTGCTCGAGCACCTACGCGAGCTCGACCCGGTTGCGGCGGTGCGCTTCGCCTCGGTGTACAAGGGCTTCGACGACCTGTCGGACTTCCAGCGGGAGCTCACGCTCCTCACCAAGCGCACGGCGCCCAAGGCCCACTGACCGGACCGGCCGGGGGCGGGCCGCCGTGCGGCCCCGATCAGGCTCCCTCGTGCGCCCTGAGGTAACGCAGTAAGAGGTAGTCGTCCTCGAGGAGCACCCGGTCGAGCGTCAGGCGCCGGGGCGCGTCGATGCCGAGCCCGCTGAGGATCGCCGGGCCGTCGCCACCGACGAGTTGGGGCGAGACCGTGAGGCAGAGCTCGTCGACGAGGTCGGCCGCCACCAGTTGGGAGAGGGTGGTGGGGCCACCCTCCACGAGCACGACGCCGGCACGGGCGGTGGTGCGCAACGCTCGCAGTGCCGTGCCCCAGTCGACGGACTGGTCTCCGGCCACGACGATCTCGGCCACCATGGCCAGGTCACGCGCGGCGGTGGCACCACCGCGGCTGCGGACGCGGTCAAGCCCGGCGGTAGTGGTGATCACGATGGGCCGGTACTCGTCGCTCGCATCGCGGAACAGTGGGAGGTCGAGGTCGAGGGCCAGCGAGCGTGTGACGACTGCGATGCGGGGCTGGGGTGATTGGCCGCGGCTACGCCGGGCATCCTCGTGGGCAGGAGGCGTGCGAGCGGGGCCGTAGCGCTCCTTGCGCACGGTTCCGGCGCCCGCCAGCACGATGTCGGCCACCGCCCGGAGGGCCGAGAAGACCCGTTGGTCGGCCGGTCCGCCCAGCCCCGCAGACCGGCCGGTGGGATCGGTGGCGGCGCCGTCGATGCTGGCGATCATGTTGGCGAGCACCCAGGGGCGGTCGCCGACCGGCCGACGGCTGTCTGCTCCGTAGACGTCGGCCGGATCGACGTCGGCCGGGTTCCCGGCGAGTTCTGCCTCGCCGCCTCGCGGGGTGGGCCACAGCATGCGCACGACGGGACGCTACCGGGACGGGCGCCTGCAGGCGCCGATCCCGGCCGCCCCGATCTGTGGACGGGACACCAAGAAATCCACCCGTAATTCACAGCCTCGTCCTCTAGTCGTCCACAAGCTCGGCCCCATAGCTTGGCGAGGGTGCAATGTGCCCCGGCGCGGACGAGCGGAATGATGGCTGTCGCTTCCGTGTCTGTGGTGGGCTGAGCGACTCCTTGAGAGGTGGGAAGCGGTTCGTCGCCAACCGGCGGCGACCGCCGCCCACGGCTCGACCTGCGAGTCCGCGCCGGGCACGGTCCCCACGGTCCACGCCGGGCCGCGGCACACGGATCGGGCGCTGGGGAGGCCGGGGAGGAGGACGGCCCGCACGCAGTGGGGCCGGGAAGCATGAGCCCGCCCGAGGCGTTGCACATTGGTGGCCAGTAGGTCGGCTCAGTCGGCCATCGAGCGCCGACAAGCCATTGACGGGCGTAATTACACGTGCTGTAATTACGTCCCACATCTTGGGGTTCGAGGGTCGCTCGGCGGCTTTAGCCCCAACAACTAGTGGTTCAGGCCCTCGATCTCGTCTCCCCAACCAGCTCGACCCACTGACCTGGAGGAACTCATGGCTCTCGCTCCCGAGCAGGCGGGCATCGGCCTCGGTCGGCACTTCACGAACGAGGGTGTACACCCCTATGACGAGATCGAGTGGGAACGGCGCGACGCCCGGATCACCAACTTCCGCGACGGCTCGGTGGCGTTCGAGCAGCGCGACGTCGAGTTCCCCGTGTCCTGGTCGCTGAACGCCACGAACATCGTCGCCCAGAAGTACTTCCGGGGCACGCTCGGCACACCCGAGCGCGAGTGGTCGTTGCGTCAGGTGGTCGATCGGGTGGCGGACACCATCACCCGGTGGGGGGTCGAGGGCGGCTACTTCGTCGACGAGCGCGAGGCCGACGCCTTCAACGCCGAGCTCAAGCACCTGCTGGTCACCCAGAAGGCGGCCTTCAACAGCCCCGTGTGGTTCAACATCGGCGTCAACGGCGTGCCGCAGCAGGCGAGCGTGTGCTTCATCCTCTCGGTCGACGACTCGATGGACTCGATCCTCAACTGGTACCGAGAGGAAGGCATCATCTTCAAGGGCGGCTCGGGCGCCGGCGTCAACCTGTCCCGCATCCGCTCGTCGGTCGAGCTGCTGCGGGGCGGCGGTACGGCCTCGGGTCCCGTGAGCTTCATGCGGGGTGCCGACGCCTCCGCCGGCACCATCAAGTCGGGCGGCAAGACCCGGCGCGCCGCGAAGATGGTCATCCTCGACATCGACCATCCCGACGTCGAGGAGTTCATCTGGTGCAAGGCTCTCGAGGAGCGCAAGGCCCGGGTGCTCGAGCAGGCCGGCTTCGACATGGACCTCGACGGCCGCGACAGCCACTCCATCCAGTACCAGAACGCCAACAACTCGGTCCGGGTGACCGACGAGTTCATGCAGGCGGTCGTGGACGACGGCGACTGGAGCCTGCGCGAGGTCACCTCCGGTGCGGTGTTCCGTACCGTGAAGGCTCGAGAGCTGTTCCGGCAGATCGCTCAGGCGGCGTGGGAGTGCGCCGATCCCGGCATGCAGTTCGACACGACCATCAACCACTGGCACACCGCCGCCAACACCGGGCGGATCAACGGGAGCAACCCGTGCAGCGAGTACATGCACCTCGACGACTCGGCGTGCAATCTGGCGAGCCTCAACCTGCTGAAGTTCCTCGCCGACGACGACAGCTTCGACGTCCACGGCTTCCGTCACGCGGTCGAGATCATGTTGACGGGCCAAGAGATCCTCGTCGGCCGGGCCGACTACCCGACCGAGCCGATCGCCGACACGTCACGACGGTTCCGCCAGCTCGGCCTCGGCTACGCCAACCTCGGCGCGCTGCTGATGGCGCTCGGCCTGCCGTATGACAGCGACGCCGGCCGGGCCTACGGGGCAGCGATCACGTCGCTCATGACCGGCCATGCCTACGAGGTGTCAGCCCGGACCGCCTCCCGCATGGGCCCGTTCGCCGGGTTCGCCGAGAACCGGGAGCACATGCTGCGGG
Organism: uncultured bacterium; assembly: GCA_963717085.1. GTDB lineage: Bacteria > Actinomycetota > Acidimicrobiia > Acidimicrobiales > VFJN01 > DASQUK01. Next base: position 37,721 of record CAVQVM010000023.1, on the reverse strand, counting down.
TGCTGCGCCAGCACCAGGAGGCGGCCTCGAGGATCGACGAGGAGCTCGTCGAGCCCAACCTGCTGTCTGCCGCCCAGGAGAGCTGGGACATGGCCTGGGAGCTCGGCGAGCGCTACGGCGTGCGCAACAGCCAGGCGTCGGTCCTGGCGCCCACGGGCACCATCGGCCTGATGATGGACTGCGACACCACCGGCATCGAGCCCGACCTCGGCCTCGTGAAGACCAAGAAGCTGGTGGGCGGCGGCACGATGTCGATCGTCAATCAGACCGTGCCCCGGGCACTGGAGCAGCTCGGCTACGGCCCGGGCGAGATCGACGACATCGTCGCGTACATCGACGAGCACAAGTCGATCCTCGGAGCCCCCCACCTGATGACCGAGCACCTGCCGGTCTTCGCGTGCTCCATGGGCGACAACACCATCCACTACACCGGCCACGTGCGGATGATGGCGGCGGTCCAGCCGTTCATCTCCGGCGCCATCTCCAAGACCGTCAACATGCCCGAGGACGTGTCGGTCGAGGACGTCGAGCAGCTGCACATCGACGCCTGGCGCATGGGCGTCAAGGCCATCGCCATCTACCGGGACAACTGCAAGGTGGGCCAACCCCTTTCGACGACCAAGAAGGAGGCCGCGGTGTCGCCCACGAGATCCGGGACCCACGTGATCGAGAAGATCATCAAGCAACCGGTGCGCGAAAAGCTGCCCCGCAACCGCTCGTCGAAGACGTTCGAGTTCCGCGTGGCCGACTGCAAGGGCTTTGTCACGGTGGGGGAGTACACCGACGGACGCCCCGGCGAGATCTTCCTCAAGGTGTCGAAACAGGGCTCGACCCTGGCCGGCATCATGGACGCCTTCTCGATCTCGGTCAGCTACGGCTTGCAGTACGGGGTTCCGCTCCGCAGCTTCGTCGAGGCGTTCACCAACACCCGCTTCGAGCCGGCCGGCATCACCGACGATGCCGAGCTGCGCATCGCCACGTCGATCCTCGACTACATCTTCCGCCGCTTGGCGGTCGACTACCTCAGCTACGAGGAGCGGGCCGAGCTCGGCATCCTCACCACCGGCGAGCGGACCCAGCCGACGCTGCCGGGCGTCGAGGAGACTGTCGTGGAGACGCGCCAAGGCCAGGACGTGCCGGCCGACCCGCCATCGATCGACTCGTCGTCGCCGACCCTGTTCGACAGCGATGGAGCGCCCAAGGAGCCGTCGCTGCTGGAGCGGGCGGGTGTCACCGATGCCGGCAAGCCGACGGGGACGCCCAACCCGGCGATCCGCCCGGTGGTTGCCTCCAACGTCGACGCCCCTTATTGCATGCAGTGCGGTGTGCAGATGCAGCGGGCCGGCTCCTGCCACGCCTGCCCCTCGTGCGGCAGCACCAGCGGCTGCAGCTGAGGTTTGCAGGCTCACGTCGCGTCTGTGTTGACAATGGGGTTATATGCACCCATTATGACCCCGTGCCGAAGGTCAACGTCTACCTGCCCGACGAGCTCGCCGCGGCCGTAAAGGAGACGCAGATCCCGGTGTCGGCCGTGTGCCAGGCGGCCCTTGAGCGCGCTGTCCGCAACGTCACCGCGGCCAGGAACGCCGAGGACGTGCCGGCATACGAGCTGCCGGGCGTCGGCATGTACGGCCGCTTCACGCCCCGGGCGCGCAAGGTCATGTCGTTGGCACAGGACGCGGCGCGCAGCGCGAAGCACGGCCACGTCGGCACCGAGCACGTCCTCATCGGCATCCTCGACGAGGGCGGCAACCTGGCCGTCAAGGTGCTCGCCGACCTCGACGTCGAGGCCGACGAGCTGCGCGCCGAGCTGCGGGCATCGATGGGTCCGGCGGCCAAGGGCAAGGTCAAGGGTGAGGGCAAGGGCAAGCCGGAGGGCCACCTGCCGTTCACGCCCCTGTCCAAGCGGGCACTCGAGCAGACAGCCAAGGAGGCGCTACGCCTCGGGCACAACTACGTAGGCTCGGAGCATCTCCTCCTCGGGCTGCTGGCCACGGAGGAGGGGGTGGCGAGCAAGGTGCTCCGGCGCATGGGCATCGAGCTGCACACGACCCGGCAGGCCGTCGTGATGGCCCTGGTCAGTGTCGTCGCACCGCCGGCCAAGCAGGCGAGCCCGGCGACTCCGCCCGAGTCGAATCGGTCGACGCTGGACCAGATCCTGAGCCGCCTCGACGCCATCGAGCGGCGCCTTTCGGCATGACCGGGCCGGCGCGACACCGCACGGCCCGGTTCGTCGCGGTCGCGATCCTCGCCCTGGCCATGACGACGATCTCCGGCCCCGAGGCCGTCACGACCGCCGGCGCCGACGCGCAGCCGCCCTCGACGCAGGCAGGGGCGTTGCTCCCGAACGACGCCGTCCACGGCGCCGAGACGGTCGGCGTTCAGCCCCTACGCGCCCCAAACGTCGGGCGCGCCGGCAGCATCTCCCTGGTGCGATCCGTGGCGCTGGCGGTTGTGGCGGTGGCCGCCGGCCTGGCCTGCGTGGCTGCGTGCCGCCGCTCCGACCCGCCTGCGGACGACCGGCTCCCCGCAGGCGGTCGCCTGGCGTGGGCGGGACCCGGTGGTCGGCGCGCGCCTCCGCTCGCGCGCGCCGCCTGACCGCCTGACCGCCACGCCGTCCGGCCGACAGGCGCGCCGCGCCCCTCACGAGACGGCGCGCGCCGGCGCGGCTATCGCGATGTCGACCGCAACCACGAGAGGACCTGCAATGGGCAACGAGATCGAGGAACAAGAGCTCCCGGGCATCGGCCGCCGCTACCGGCTCGCCGGCCGTGACGGTGGATCGGCCGTCGTCGTCATCCACCACTCGGGCCGGCGCGACCTGTACGTGATGGCCGCGGACGCCGACGCGCCACAGGCCACGCTGGCCCTCACCGACCGCCAGGCCCGCACGCTCGGCGCCGTGCTCAGCGGCGCCTACTTCACGCCGGCGGTCGTGGAGGAGATGGAGGCCGTGATCGGCGACATCCTCATCGACTGGGTGACGCTGCGCCCGGATTCGCCCGGCGCCGACCGGAGCATCGCCGAGCTGGAGATCCGCCGCCGCACGCGGATGACGGTGGCGGCGGTGGCACGCGACACCGGCACGATCATCGCTCCCGAGCCCACCGAGGTGCTGCGCGCCGGCGATCGCCTGGTGGTGGTCGGGCGCCCGGAGGACCTCGCCGCTTTCACTCAGCACGTGATCGGAGCGGCCAGTGGGTGAGACGCTGGTCGCCGTCGGCGGCGCGTTCCTGGCCGCCGGGCTTCTGGCTCGCGTGGGGCGGCGCATCGGACTGCCCACCATCCCGTTCTTCATGGTGGCGGGCATCCTGTTCGGCCCCGGCACGCCCGGCCTGGTGCTGGTCGAGGAGCCGGAGGACCTCGAGCTGCTCGCAGCGCTCGGCCTGGTCCTGCTGCTGTTCCACCTCGGCCTGGAGTTCTCGCTCGACGACCTCATCGGCGGCGGCCGCAAGCTGCTCGCCGCGGGGGCGGTCTACCTGGGACTCAACGTCGGCGGCGGGCTGGCGCTGGGATTGGCGCTCGGGTGGGGGACGCCCGAGGCGTTCGTCATCGCTGGAGCCGTCGGCATCTCGTCGTCGGCGATCGCCACGAAGCTGCTGATCGAACTGCGGCGGCTGGCCAATCCCGAGAGCCGCCTGATCCTGGGGATCATCGTCGTGGAGGACATCTTCCTGGCGTTGTACCTGGCGATCCTGCAGCCGGTGCTCGGAGAGAGCGACGGGCTGGGCGACGCCGCCCTCGAGTTCGGCCGGGCCTTTGCGTTCCTGGTGGTGCTGGCGGCCATCGCCCGCTGGGGGGCACGCTGGGTCGGCAAGATCGTCGACGCGTCCGACGACGAGCTCCTCACCGTCTGCTTCGTGGGGGTGGCCGTGCTGGCGGCCGGCGTCGCGGAGGAGTTCGGCGTGTCGGATGCCATCGGTGCCTTCATGGCCGGGCTGATCCTTGCCGAGACCGCCGCCCACGAGCGGATCGAGCGGCTGGTGCTCCCGCTGAGGGATGCGTTCGCGGCCTTGTTCTTCTTCGCTTTCGGGCTCACGGTCGACCCCTCCGACGTCGGCTCCGTGGCGCTGCCGGTGGCGGTGGCCGTGATCGTGTCGCTGGTGCTCAACCTGGCCGCTGGCATCATCACCGCCCGCATGCACGGCTACTCGCGGGGACCGGCGGCGAACGTCGGGCTCACCGTGCTCGGCCGCGGCGAGTTCTCGCTCATCCTCGCGACGCTGGCGGCCGCTGCCGGGCTCGATGACCGCATCGGCCCGTTCGTTGCCGGGTACGTGCTCGTCCTGGCGTTCGCCGGACCGCTGCTAGCGTCCCGATCGGGCATCATCGCGCGCCGCATTCCGCCGCGGTTGGTGGGTGAGAAACTACCCACCGAGTCCGGTTCGCTTTGATACCCACCGCATGGGGTAGGGCTGTGCAGTCACAGCGCCGTGCCGCCCCCAAGGAGACGTCCGTGCCGTTGCTCGAGGTGTCAGGTCAGCCGGTCCATGTGGCCGATCGCGGCGCCGGCGACGCCGTCGTCTTCCTGCATGCCTTCCCCCTGCAGGCGGCGATGTGGGACTACCAGGTCGACGCGCTCGAGGGTACGCATCGCTGCGTGGCCATCGACCTCCCCGGGTTCGGACAGTCGCCCGCGCCGGTCGACCCGGGTGCCACGACCATGCAGGGCTGGGCTGGCCTCGTCGACGGCGTCCTCGATCGGCTCGACATCCCGAGCGCCACCATCGTCGGCTGCTCGATGGGCGGCTACCTCGCCATGGCGCTGCTTCGCCACCACTCCTCGCGCGTCGCCCAGCTGGTCCTCGCCGATACGAGGACCCGCGCCGACGACCCTGCGACCGCTCAGCGTCGCACGGCGCAACAGGACGAGCTGCGGTCCGGGGCGGAGGTCGGCTCGCTGTCGAAGGGCACGGTGGAGGGGCTGCTGTCGGGCGACTCGATGAGCCGACCCGAACTGGTCGACTACGTGCACGCCCTGGCCGAGGGGGCGACGCGGGAGGGTTGGATCGCCGCCCTGGAGGCGATGAAGGGCCGGCCGGACTCGATGCTCCTGCTGCGGCAGGCCCACGTCCGGGCCCTGGTCGTGGTCGGCGAGCTCGACCGGTTGGCGCCGATCGCCGAGGCGATGAGCATCCGGTCGCTGCTGAAGGGGGAACTGGTGGTCGTGCCCAACGTCGGCCACCTGCCCAACATCGAGGACCCGCTGGCCTTCAACGATGCGCTCGTGGCCTTCCTCGCCGGCCCGTCGTCGTGACCCGCCCCTGATTGTTCGCGGCGCTCGGCGAGGGGTGGCGTTTGTCACCCTGGCGTTGAAACTACATCGATGTTGTTTGTCATACCCCGTCCGCACAATGGACTCCGTCCATCGGGGCAGCTGCCCTGCACGAGGAGGAGATGGTGTGGACCAGCAAGGTTTCGACGAGCTGGCGGCGATCATGGATCGGTTGGCCCAGGGCGACGAGGCGGCGGTGGTGGTGTTGTACGAGCGGTTCCGAGGGCGGATCGCGGGGGCGGTGCAGCAGGTGGCGGCGGTCCGGGGCGCGCGGCTGCGGCCCGACGACCTTGAGGGCGTCGTGGTGGAGGTGTGCTTCGAGTTGGCGAGGGTGGCGGGCGCCTGGTCGCCCGACGGTGGGGCGCTGCCCTGGGTGTGGGCGCGCCATCGGGTGGCCAACGTCGTGGACCGGGAGCTCGGCCAGTGGACCGAGCCGCTCGACGAGCAGCACCTGGCGCATGTCGCCGACGATGCCGCGCCGGATCCCGGCACCGGGTCGGCGCCAGCCCGTGACACCCCCATGTGGCCGGTGCTCGAGCGGATCGCCGCGGACCACCAAGGGGCACGCCTGCTGCTCGACGCGCTCGAACGGTCGGGCATCAGCCGGCGCGATCGGGAGTTGTGGCTCGAGTACGTGTGCGAGAAGGCGGTCGGCAATCCCGCTCCGGCGACGACTGTGGGCCCGGTCTTCGCCATGAAGGAGTCGACGGTGCGTCAGGCGGCTCGGCGGGTGCGCCAGCGCGTGCGCCAACTTGCCACCACCGACGAGCGCTACGCACCCTTGGCCGGCCTAGCCGTCCTGGCGTGAGCCACGGCCGACGCCACTGCGTCGCTCGCCAGGCGCCGCCGCGTCAGGGGTTCTGGTAGATGCGTGTGGGGGTCACGAGCACGGCGACCCGGCGTTCGGCCGCGACGACCCGGTCGTACTCGGCCCAGTCCTCGTGCACACCCCCGGCCGCCTCGTAGATCCGCCGTAGCAACAACCGCAGCGCCTCCGCGTCCATGCCGGCCATGGGGTCGTCCGGCCCCGCGAGCTCGGCGTCGCCCTCGACCGTCGCCCACGCCCAGCCCGCCCGCCACAGCAACGTGGTCCGCGGATCCCGACGGAGGTGGTCGAGCTTGCGGGTGCCGCCGCGGGCGACGAACGCGGCCACCGGCCGCCCGCTCAGAGGGTGGGGCACGACGCCGGCGTTGACCACCGTCGACTGCAGCGACCCGTCGGGCCGCGCGATCGAGACGGACGCCAGGCCATTGTCGAGCGCCACCAGCGTGCGTACGTCATCGATCGACGCCACGGCGGCCAGGCTAGGTGCCCGGCCGGGGGCGCGGTGCGGGGATCGGCGCGACGCGCGCGCCCGGTGGCTGAGGCGAGCAAAGCCGACGCTCGTCGCCCATCAATCCCGCCACAGCTGGAGGGGTGTTCTGTCCCGCGGGCCCGTGAACGGCACGGGTTCCTCCCGACCGGTCCGCGCCGAGGCGTAGGCGGCGCATACGATGTCCAGCACGTAGCGGCCCAGTTGCGGACCGGGTGTGGGCGGCCGTCCGGCGTCGATGTCGGCGGTCAGCGCTTCGAGTTGGGCGACGTACCCGAGGTGGTGGAGCTGCGGCGACGCCAGGCCCGGTGGGGGCGACGGCAGCGCGATGGGCGCGCCGTTGACCTCCACCGACGGATGGGGCACCAGTTCGAGGCGCACCGCCCCCTGGGGGCTGGCCGCCTGCGCCTCCCACGTCGGTGCCGGTGCGCGCCACGTCGCTCGCACCTGGGCCCGCAGGCCGGAGTCGAAGGCCAGCGTCAGCGTGGCGTCGTCGTCGAGCTCGAGTCCGGCGCCGGCGAGTAGCTGGGCCTCGACGGCGGTGACACGTGCGGGCGCCGCAGCCAGGAGGGCCAGCGCGATGGGGTGGACGCCGAGGTCGAACAGGGCGCCACCGCCCCAGGAGGGCTCGAGGTGGTCGCCCCAGTCGGGCCGGCCCTGGGCGAACCGCAGCTCGAGGTGCGTGAGGCTGCCGAGGCGCCGGCACGCCGCCACCGCCTCGACCACGGGCGGGGAGTGCACGAGGTTCTCGGCGTAGCCCACGCCGCCGCCCTGGGCCGCCGCCACCAGCCGGTCGGCGTCGTCCAGGGTGGCAGCGAGCGGGGGCTCCACCAGTGCCACCGCGGCGCCGGCCACGGCACGTTCCGCCTCCCGCCGGTGCAGCGCGGGCGGCGTCGCCACTATGACGACATCGGCGCCCCCGGGTAGGTCGTCGTAGCCGCAGGCGATGCCCCCGGTCTGCGCGGCGCGCCGCCGGGCGGAGCGGGTGCTGCGGGACGCCACGTGCACGACGCGCAGGTCTGGCTGCGCCTCGGCGGCCAAGCCGTGGATGGCGGTGACGAAGCCCGCGCCGGCGAACGCCAGGGCGACCATGCCGCAGGGTCCCCTTACCCGCTCCCCGGCCCGGTCAGGTGCCGGCCAGCCGAGCCACGATCGGCGCCGCCGCGTCCATGGCCTCCGGCCCTTGCACCACGAGGTAAGACGCGTCCCATCGCTCGCGGCGGGCGACGAGGTCGTCGCAGATCTGGGCAACGCTGCCGACCCAGGCGTGCGGGTGATCGCCGACGATCTCGGGCGCCACCCCGAACAGCGGCGCCATGGCGTCGATCACCGAGGCCCGATCGTCGGTCACGACGCAGGCGAATATCAGCATGTTGATCTCGAGGTCGTCGTAGCGGGTCCCGGCGGCGTCACGCACCCACTCGAGCTTCTTGTCGGTGACGCCGGCTGCGCCGTCCTGCGCGGCGGCCGCGTCGGTGCGTCCCGACCGGATCGACGGGTTGACGCCGACGATATGCGCTCGACGCGCCGCCAGGCCGAGCACCCGCCGGCCACCCCCGCCGATGAGCAGCGGGGGACCGTCCGGCTGCTGCAGGGGCTTCGGGAGCCCATCGAGCCCGCTGACCCGGTAATGCTTGCCCTCGTAGCTGAACGGGCCGGGACCGAACAGGCCCTCGAGCACGTCGAGTGCCTCCTCCAGCCGGTCGATCCGTACGCCGGGCGGGTCCATGGCGATGCCCCATTGGTCGTAGTCGCTCGTCATCCAGCCCGCGCCGATGCCGAGCTCGAGGCGTCCGCCCGAGAGCCGGTCGATGCTGGCCGCCTCCTTGGCCACGACGACCGGGTGCCTGAAGTCGTTGTCGAGCACCAACGGGCCGACCCGCAGTTCGGTCGTGGCGTCGGCGGCGGCAGTCAGGGCCACTGCGGGCGAGAGCTGGTCGCCGAAGTGGTCGGGCACGAACAGCGTCGAGTAGCCGAAGTCTTCGGCCCTGCGGGCCAGCTCGGCCCACTCGGCACCGCTGTCGGCCCGGGCCAGCTGCACGCCGAAGCGGAAGGGTCGCGGGTGCGCCATGGATGGTCACCCTAGTGACGCACGCATCGGCGGCGCCGAGACGGCCACCCGCACGGTGGGTAGTGTTTGTTCGCTTCGTCAGCCGACCGGTCAGGCAGCCTCCCACCGTGCGCATCTTCTCCAGGCTCGCTCTCGTGGTCATCGCCTCCGGTGTCGTGCTGGCGTTGGCGGTTGGGGCGATGGCGGTGCCGGCGAGGCTGCTCGACGATGCCGGATCAGGGGACCCGGGCCCGATCACCCTCCGCCCGTTGGCCCAGCGGTCCTACGTGTACGCCGCCGACGGTTCGATCCTGGCCGTGCTCAGGGAGGAGGAGAACCGACAGTCGGTGCCGCTCGCCACGATCCCTCAGCACGTCATCTCGGCGGTCCTCGCGGTCGAGGATGCCGGGTTCTGGGTCCACGAGGGCTTCGACGTCCGGGGCATGCTCCGGGCGTTCCGGGCCAACGTCGAACAGGGCGGCATCTCGCAGGGTGGATCGACGATCACCCAGCAGCTGATCAAGCTCGATGTCCTGGGCAACGAGCAGACGCTCGACCGCAAGGTCGAAGAGATCGTGCTGGCGTCGCGACTCGAGAAGATGATGAGCAAGGAGGAGATCCTCGACCGGTACGTCAACACCGTCTACTTCGGGAACCACGCGTATGGGATCCAGGCCGCCGCCGAGACCTACTTCGGCGTCAATGCCCGCGACCTCAACCCCGGGCAGGCCGCCCTGTTGGCGGGGCTCATCCGGAACCCGGTTTCGTACAACCCCATCCGGTACCCGGAGCGGGCGGCCGAGCGGCTCGACGCCGGCCTCGAGCGCCTGGTCGACGTCGGGTCGCTGACCGAGGCCGAGGCGGCCATATGGAAGCAGGCCACGCCGATCCCGACCGCCGTGCACAACGTGTTGCCCCGGGCCAACGACTACTTCGCATCCCTGGTGGAGCAGCAGCTCCTGGCCGACAAGCGGCTGGGCAACACCCCGGAGGAGCGCTTCAACGCCGTCTACTTCGGCGGGCTCAAGGTCTACACGACCTATTCGCCCCAGGCGCAGGCCCAGGCTCAGGCGGCGCGCGATCAGAACCTGCCGCTCGTCAGCGGCGTGTTCGCCGCCGGTACCGACCCGGCAGGCAAGCCCCGCTACGGCTCTGCCGCCGTCGTGTCGGTCGACCCGAAGACCGGGGCCGTCCCGTACATGGTCGCCGGGCCGGGCTTCCAGAACTACAAGTACAACCTGGTCACCCAGAACAAGCGGCAGACCGGGTCGTCGTTCAAGACCTTCGTGCTCGCCACCGCAATGGAGCGCGGTTACTCGCCCGAGGACCAGATCGACGGAACCGGGCCGTGCCTGTTCAACAACCCCAACGGGGAGCCGGATCCCTACCCGGCGGAGAACTTCGGAGGCAGCACCCGTGGGCCCGGGACCCTCACGACCCAGACGCTGGGTTCCGTCAACTCCGCGTACGTGCGGCTCGGACTGATCGTCGGGCTGAACAACGTCGTCAACATGGCGCAGCGGCTGGGCGTGCACAGCACGGCGGAGGACGGTCTCGCCGCGAACCAGTCGCTTCCGCTCGGTTCCGCCGGTGTCACGCCCCTCGACATGGCGTCGGCGTACGCAACCCTCGCCAACGACGGCGTCTACAACGCGCCATACTTCATCCAGAAGGTGGAGGATCGCCACGGGCGGGTGATCTTCCAGCACGAGCCGGCGCCCAAGCCTGTGATCTCGCCCCAGACGGCGCGGCTCGTGACCGAGATCCTGAGGCAGAACGTGACCAGCGGCACGGGCACCGCCGCCGCGCTCGGGACCGGTCAGCCGGCTGCGGGCAAGACCGGCACGCACACCGGCTCCTACGACGCGTGGTTCGTGGGGTACACGCCGCAGCTGGCGACCGCCGTGTGGATCGGGGGACTGGGCGCGCAGTTCACGATCCGGCTGGGCGGCACCGGCATCACCGGCGGGTCGTATCCGGCCCGGATCTGGGGTGACTTCATGCGGGCCTGGCACACCGGGCGGCCCATCCAGCAGTTCGCCCCCGCTCAACCCGTGCCCGGGGGCCGCGTGCTGGCGGTGCCGGGAGGTATCGACCTGTCGCCGCGGCCAGTGCCGCTGCCCGGTCAGCCGGGGGCCCCGCCGCCCGGTCAGCCGCCGCCAGGGCGCGGCCGCCCGGGCCGCCCGGGCCGCCCGGGCCGCTGATGGCGGCGAATCCGATTGCGCCAGATAGGGTCGCCAGTTGATGAGCCGTTGGGCCGCTCTACTCGCCGTCCAAGAGCACGACACGCGCACCGACCAACTGAACCACCGCATCGAGACGTTGCCGGTCCGGTCCGACCTCGCGCAGCTCGTCGACGACGTCCGGGCGGTCGACGACCAGCTCGCCGATGCGCAACGACGGCGCGACGAACTGGGGCGTAGCCAGCAGCGCCTGGAGGACGAGATCGCGTCGCTCACCGAACGCGCGAACCAGGCCGAGAAGCAGCTCTACTCGGGGGCTGTCACCAACCCTCGGGAACTGCAGGCGCTGCAGGACGATGTGGCGTCGATCCGCCGCCGCATCGGCCAGCTGGAGGACGACGAGCTCGAGATCATGGAGCTGGTCGAACCCGTCGACGTGGAGCGGACCCAGCTCACGGGCGAGCGTGAACGCCTCGACGCCGAGGGCGCGCGGCTGCGCGCAGCACTGGACGAGGCCGAGTCGGATCTGGCGGCGCAGCTCGCAGCCGTGCGGGCCGAGCGCGAGGCGGCCGCCGCCGAGGTGCCGGACGAGCTCTGGCCGGAGTACGACAAGCTGCGGGTGCGCTTCGGAGGGGTCGGGATCGCCCGCCTCGTCGGCTCCACCTGCCAGGGATGCCACCTGGCGCTTGCCGCCGTCGAGGTCGACCGCATCCGCAAGCTTCCGCTCGACGAGGCGGTGCACTGTGAGGAGTGTGGCCGTCTCCTCGTGCGCGATTGATCGCGCCGCTCGGGGTCGAGGCGCGGGTGGGGAGGAAGCGAGTGCTGCGGGCAGGCGGCGCGGACGCTGCTTCACGCGGCGATGGACGTGGGGCGCGGCCCCGCGGGAGCCACTGAGTGTTCCTGTGGTTCGCGGGGGGCGCGTTCGTGCTGGTGTGGCTCGTGTTCCGCAGCCCGGCGGTCGACTACCGGCTGGTGGTCGTCGGCGCGCTGCTGCCGCTGGCGGAGCTGCCGTTCGGGTCGCCGCGGATCCTCCACAGCGTGACCGGCGCGGTCGCACTCCTGGCACTGGCGATGGTGGCGACACCCCGCCGCCGGCTCGTGCAGCGCCGGCTGGTGGCGATCCCGATCGGTGTGTTCGTGCACCTGCTGCTGGACGGCATCTGGACCGACACCGAAGCCTTCTGGTGGCCGTTCACCGGGCTCGCGTGGAGCGACGCGCGCTTGCCCGAGTTGGCGCGGGGCCCGGTCGACCTCGTCCTGGAACTGGCGGGGGCGGCGGCGCTGTGGTGGTGCTGGCGGAGGTTCCGGCTGTTCGAACCGGATCGACGGGACCGCTTCTGGCACACGGGCCAACTCGACCGCGACGTGGCCACGCCATGACGCGTCGGCGGACCGACATAGGAGCGGCGACGTGATCGTCCTGGTTCGACACGGCCGCACCGACGCCAACGCCCGGGGGCTGCTGCTGGGCCGGGCGGATCCGGCGCTCGACGACGAGGGCCGGCTGCAGGCGTCGCGGCTGGCGGCCGCGCTCGGGCCGCTCGACGAGGCGCGCGTGGTGACCAGTCCGCTCGCCCGCTGCCGCCAGACCGCAGAGGTGATCGTCGGCGTGAGCGAGCATGAGGTGCCTGTCGACGTCGACGAAGCGTGGATCGAGCTGGACTACGGCGCGTTCGACGGCTTGGGGGCAGGCGACGTGCCAGCGGATACGTGGGCCGCGTGGCGGGCCGACGTGGCCTGGGCGCCGGAGGGCGGCGAGTCCTTGGCCGCGCTCGGCGCCCGCGTCCGGTCCGCGTGCGAGTCGCTGGCCGAGGAGGCCCGCGAGCGCGACGTCGTGGTGGTGACACACGTGTCGCCGGTGAAGGCGGCGGTTGCGTGGGCGTTGGGCGTCGGCGACGAGGTCGCCTGGCGCATGTGGGTCGGGCCGGCATCGATCAGCCGCATCGGATTCGCCGGCTGGTCGCCGTCGCTGCGGTCCTTCAACGAGGTTGCGCACCTCACCTGACGGTCTTCGCGGTTACATGGCACTGGCGGGGGAATCCTTACGGTTGCTATGGCGATTGCGACCGACCTGACCGCGCATTGTTCGGCTTGCGGTGCCGAGATCCCACTCGAAGCGCGTGCCAATTTCTGCCCGGCGTGTGGCATCGCGCTCACGGCGGCGGCCGAGGAGACGGCGGACGCCCGGCGGTCGGCGAACCGCTGGTGGGCGACCCTGGTGATCGTCGTGCTGGCCGCCGCGCTCGCGCTCGGGGTGGCGATGTGGCGACTGATCCGGTCGGTGGACCCGGGTTCCGGCGACGAGGGTCCTGCGGCCGGGGCGATGGACGAGTTCGCTCCGATCGCCGAGGACTGGATTGACGCGCGCGAGCACATCAACGAGGAGGCCGATGTGGGCGACGCCGGCGGTGTGCTTCTGGCCGTCGAGGACGCCGTGGCGTGGACGGATACCGCCGCCGGCGACGTGGCGGAGCTTGCCGCCGATGTGGAAGGCGACTCTGCGCCCCTTTACGAGCAGCTCGGGGCGGTCTTCGACGACCGGCTCGACGCCCTCCGCAGCCTCGAGGCGTCCGGGGGCGCGACCGGATCCGCGGCGTGGGCGGCGGGCGAGGCGCAGCTCGACGCACTGGGGGCCGAGAGCGACGAGGTCATCTGCCAGATCGCCGGTGAGATGCGAGACGAGGGCAACGACCCCGACGCTCACATCACCCCGGCGATGGACGTGGACTGCTGAGTCCGAGAGGCCGAACGTTCGGCGCCGTCCACCGGGTCCGACGGCACGCTCCATCGAATTCACCGGACGCGATTGGCCGTCCGATGTCCGGGTAGCCACCAACAAGCGAACGGCCCCCGGAGGCCTCCGTGCCCGGGCGTCGCTTCGACAGGACCGCCCCCCGCCCCGCACCCGGGGGGCGGGTCCGCGACGCGGTGACGGCGACCTCAGGACGGCGCGTCGACGGCCTGTTGCACCGGGCTGGTCGGCAGGAGCATGGCTGCGCCGAGCCCGATCAGCCCCACAGCCGCCAGGGAGACCATGGCGAGGCCGTACGAGCGGTCCGTGAGGCCGGAGACGAGGATGGTGCCCGCGATCGCGGTGCCGAGCGACGAGCCGAGGTTGGACACGCTGCGTGATAGGCCCGATATCTCACCCTGCCGGTCCTCGGGGAAGCTCGACTGGACGATGTTGACGGAAGGCGTCAGCATCACCCCGACGCCGAGGCCGAGCAGGAAAAGCCCGGGGGCGAAGGCGAACACGCTGGGCGAGCCGTTAGCCAGCGCGAGCAGGACGCCGATCCCCACCAGCGTGGTGATGAACCCCGCCACGATCAGAGTCCGCTGCGGGTGCCGCTTGGCGAGCCGCTCGGCTGCGAGCGAAGACAACAGGATCCCTGCGGTTGCGGCCGTGAAGATCACGCCCGTCTCGATGGCGTTGTAGCCGCGAACGACCTGCAGGAAGGCCGAGACGACGAACGCCGACCCGAGCAGCATCAGCCATTGGACGTTCTGGGTGACGAGCCCCAGGTTCGACACCCGGTTCCGGAAGAGGCTGGACGACAGCAGTGGTTCCTCGCCCGCTCGCTCCTTGGCCCGGATGTGGGCGGCGAAGCCCGCCAGGACGACGGCGCCGGCGACGAGCAGGCCGAGCATCAGCCAGCCGTTGTCATCGGCGGCGAGGACCCCCATGACGATGAGGATGAGGCCGACGGCCGAGAGCACGGCTCCCATGGTGTCGAACGGATGTGTCGGGTCGGGTGGTATCGGATCCTCGATCGGGCGGCTGAGGTAGACGATCGCCACGATGATCACGGCCTGGAAGATGAAGGCCGCCCGCCAGCTGATCGCCGTGGTGATGAGGCCACCGATCAACGGCCCCGCGGCCGCGCCGATGCCGGCCATACCGGTGATCACGCCGAAGGCGCGAGCACGCGAGGTGATGTCGTGGAAGAGCATCGTCGTGAGGATGTAGACGGGTGGGATCAAGAGCGCGGTGCCCACGCCCTCGAAGATCGAGTTGCCCAGGATCAGCACCCCAAGACCGGGCGAGAGCGCGCTCATCACGGCGCCGATCCCGTACACGGTCAGGCCGAGCGTGAAGCACCGCTTGCGTCCCCAACGGTCGGTGAGCTTGCCACCGGGGATCATGAGCGCCGCCATGACCAGCAGGAAGAGCGTGATGGCGACCTGCACCCCCTGGACGGTCGTGTCCAGGTCGTCGCTGATATCGGTGATCATCACGTTCATGTTCGAGCCGGCGAAGCTGCAGATGAACTGAGCGAGCGCGAGCGGGACGAGCATCTTGCGCAGCGTCACGGGCGGCCGTTCGGCACCGATGCTCTCAGCCACGCGGGCACGCACCTTCAGGGCGCGTGGTGGACCTGGCGGTCACGGCGGTCCGCATCATCACGTGGCGCCGGTGATGTTCGCCGCGGCGTTGATGAGCGCCAGGTGGCTGAACGCCTGCGGGAAGTTGCCGACCTGGCGCTGCCGCGCGACGTCGTACTCCTCGGCGAGCAGGCCGAGGTCATTGGTCAACTCGAGGAGCCGTTCGAACAGCGCACGGGCCTCGTCGACGCGCCCGTTCAGCGCCAGCGCGCTCACGAGCCAGAACGAGCAGGCCAGGAACTGGCCCTCGGTGCCGGACAATCCATCGTCGGTGTCCGCAGTCGAGTAGCGCGAGATGAAGCCGTCGTGGCCGAGCCCGTCGCGCACGGCGTCGATCGTGCCCGTGACGCGGGGGTCGGAGCCCGGCAGGAAGCCGACCAGGACGACCGCGAGGGCAGCGGCGTCGAGCTCCTTCGAACCGTAGTACTGGGTGAACGTGCCGCGCTCGGCGTCGTAGCCCTTCTCGCACACCTCGTCGTGGATCTCCTGGCGGACCTGTCTCCACGTGTCGAGCGGCGCCTCCAACCCGAAGCGTTCGGCGAGCCGGACCGCGCGGTCGAACACGAGCCACGCCATGACCTTGGACTGCGTGTAGTGCCGGCGCGGGCCACGTGCCTCCCAGATGCCGTCGTCGGGCTCACGCCAGATGCGCGCGACCTGCTCGACGACGGCTCGGGCGCGTGGCCAGTTCTTCGCGTCCAACTCGTCCAGCATCTCTGCGGCAATCGATGCGACGCCGACGACCTCGCCATAGACGTCGAGCTGGAACTGCCCGGACGCCGCGTTGCCCACGCGCACGGGCCGCGAGCCCTCGTAGCCCGGGAGCCAGTCGAGCTCGAACTCGTCCAACCGGCGCTCGCCGCCGACGCCGTACATGATTTGGAGCTTCTCAGGGTCGCCGGTGCCGGCCCGAAACGCGAAGTCACGGAACGCAAGCGCCTCCTCCGTGTAGCCCCCGAGGAGGAGCGCGTTGAGCGTCAGGACCGAGTCGCGCAGCCAGCAGTAGCGGTAGTCCCAATTGCGCATCCCGCCGAGGTCCTCGGGGAGCGAGGTGGTCGGCGCCGCTACGATCGCGCCCGTCGTCTCGTCGGTCATCGCCTTCAATGCGATCAGCGACGTCAGCACCGCGTCCCGGTACTCCCCGTCGTAGCTGCAACGCCCCGACCACTCGCGCCAGAAGGCATCGGTCCGCGCCAGCGCCGAATCGGCGTCCTCCACCGGCGGGGCGTCCGAGTAGGACGGGTACCAGCTGAGCACGAAGCGCTTGCTGTCCCCTTCGTCCACGGTGAACGCGGCGGTGGTGGCGTCGCGGGTGACGTCGAGCTCGAGTGGCGTGCTGAGGTGGAAGGCGTCCGGCCCCGCCTGCACCCGGACGCCGTCGACCATCCGATCGACCCACGGGACCACGGCCCCGTAGTCGAGGCGCAGGGCAAGCTCCATGCGCATCGGCACGCGGCCGGCCAGCCCGTTCACGATGCGCATGACCTGGGGCGCGCGACCGCCGCGACGAGGCATGAAGTCGGTGACGCGAACCGTTCCCTCGGCAGTCTCGAAGTCGGTCTCCAGCACGAGCGTGCCCGGTCGGTAGCGGCGAGACGTCCCCGTGACCTCCACGGCCGGGGCCACGAGCCACCGGCCGTGGCTCTCGTCGCCGAGCAGGGCCGTGAAGCACGACGCCGAGTCGAAGCGGGGCAGGCAGAGCCAGTCGATCGACCCGTTCCGCCCCACGAGCGCAGCGGACTGCAGGTCGCCGATCAGGCCGTAGTCCTCGATCCTCATAGGCCGCACATCGTCGTCCACCGCTGAGGACGAGACAAGCCGCGGCCCGTGGATGCGGTGATCCTACCCACCCGTTCCAGGGTGGTCCTCGACGACCCGGGGTGGCGTCATGATCACCACTGAGCGCGCACATGCGGGAGTCGTAGCCATCCGGTGACTGATGCCAGAGAGCCTGCGGACCGGACCGACGAGATCGCGACCGACCTCGTCCAGTATGTGGTCGTCGTGGTGCCGAACCAGGGTGCGCTGGCCACCGTCGTGCCGGCGCTGGCCGAACTGGTGCAGACGGGCGAGATCCGCATCCTCGACCTCGTCGTCCTCGAACGGGACCGTGAGGGTGCCGTCACCGTGCTCGAGTTCGAGGCCGTCGAGAGCATGGCCGATCTGCGAGACGTGGAGGGCGAGTTCGGCGGCATGCTCAGCGACAACGACATCGCGCTGGCCTCGCGTGCTTTGCGGCCGGGGACGACGGGTATCGTCCTCGTCACCGAGGATCGGTGGGCTGCGCCTCTTTCGGCGGCGGCACGGCGCGCCGGAGGCCTGATCGCCGCCGGCGAGCGCATCCCGCCGTCGCGAGTGCAACAGGTGCTCGCCAGCCCGCCCGAGGACGAGCTAGGAGGCGCATGACAATGCGACGCCGCGGGACCCACCGTCGCAGCCACGGCGATCTGCTGGCCCGGCCACCGGTTGGAGGCCGCGAGCTCGAGGGCGGCATGGCGGCGCTGATCGTCGATCCGATGGAGCAGCTCGAGGAGCTGGCGGACCTGCGCAGCCGGGGGTTGCTGACCAGCGAGGAGTTCGAGCGCCAGAAGTCCAGGGTGTGGTACGGGGGTTGACTAGCGGACCCCCGCGAGCGTCCGCTAGTCCGGTCGGCCGAGCGACATGCGTCTCGCCGCATCGGTGGCCTGGGCGCGTGAGTTGACGCCGAGCTTCCTGTAGATCGCCTTGAGGTGGAACTTCAGCGTGTTGATCGACAGGTAGAGCTCGTCTGCGATCTCGCGAACTGTGAGGCGGCTCGCGAGGAAGCGCAGGACCTCGCGCTCTCGCTCGGTCAGGGGCTCGACGAGCGCGGTCTGGCCCGCTTGGGCGTGGCCGCCGCGCCCGGCCGCCGCCTGCCGCAGGCGGCCGAGCCAGTGCGACGGAACCCGCCACGCCGCCCGTTCGACGAGCTCGACCGCCTCCGCCCCTTCGGACGCCACCGTCTGCAGGAGACCGTTCGCTGTCGCCAGCTCGACGGCGGCGATCGTGTGCTTCACCGACTCGTCGCGATCGGAGACCGAACGGGCGCGGATGAGCCCCAACACGACGTCGTGGCGGGCGCAGCGGGGCGCCACCCCGCCCACCGCAGCGAGGGCGTCAACCCGGCCGCCCGTCGCCAGGTGGACCCGGGCGGCGCTGATCCCGCCCCAGAAGGGATCGGCGATCCGCTCGGACCAGTGCCGGGCTTCGTCGATGTCGCCGGCGCACACTGCCAGCTGGGTACCCGCTCGGGCGAGCCAGTCGCGCCCTCCAGCACCGAAGGATTCGGCCTCGATCAGTGCCTCGGCCCGCCGGAACACCGCTCGGGCGGCGTCGACGTCGCCCGCGTCGAGGTGTGCCTGGGCGAGCTCCAAGGTCGCCAGGATCCGGCAGTAGAGCATCGTCTCGGCCGGTTCATCGGCGAGCGCCGCCAGCACCGGTAGGGCGCGCTCGTGATCGCCGAGCTCGCGATGTGCCAGGGCCTCGGCGAGCGCCAGCTCGGTCCGCAGGATCGTCAGGTTGGCGACCTCGGCGGCGCGCCTCACGCCGGCGGCGACGCGGAGCGCGTCCGCCGGTCGTCCGGCGAGGGCCTCACCCAGCGCCCGGGTTCCCTCGAACGACAGGCGGCGCTCCGGGTCGCGACTCAGCGCCAGGTCGGCCTCGCGCACGTTGTCGCCGGTGTGGTTCCAGCTCTCCGACAGCGCCCAGGTGCGGGCGACCATGTTCCAGCCGAACCGGCCCAGTGGGTCGCTCCACCACGCGTCTCCCAGGTCGCACATCGCCCTTTCCGCCATGGCCTTCCCCACGACCCAGTCGCCGCCGACCGTTGCCGCAATAGACCGGAGCATGGTCAGGCGTGCTCGGAGCGTCTCGTCCAGGGGCGACCGGTCCGCCCACCACGTCGCCCGCTCCACGAGCTCGACGTAGCGGCGGCGATCGACGTGCAGGTGACACCAGGCGAACTCGAGCATGGACTCGACGTCGCCGCCTGCGAGCTCGGGTGGCAAGGCCGCAATGGTGCGGTGGATCGTCGTCTCACGGCCGGAGTCGTACAGCTCGGCATGCTCCATCGCGAGGAGGCGCAGGGCGTCCCGGTGTCGACCGGCGAGGAGCCAGTGCTCCAGTGCCGCGGGCACCTCCCCGGCGTCCTCGAGCCAGCGCGCCGCTCGGGCGTGCTGCTCCACGAGCCGCGCGGGGGACCGCCTCCCGAGGTCGGCGAGAAGGGCCGACCGGACGAGGGAATGCACGGCGAACCAGCCGTCCGCACCGAGGCGAGCGACGAAGAGCCCGCGCGCCTCGGCACGGGCAAGAAGCCTGTCGGCATCCGCCCGGCCCGTGAGCGCACGGGCCAGGCTCGGGTCGATCACCTCGGCCACTGCGACGTCCCGCAGCGCCTCGACCAGCTCGCTGTCCTCTGCGGCGAGGACCTCGCGCCAAACGTAGTCGTCCACCAGGAGATCACCCTCGCGGGGCGTCTCCACCGATTGGTGGGCTTGGTTGGAACGCGCGGCGAGCGCAGCCAACTGGAGGCCAGCTGCCCATCCCGCGGCATGGGTCGCCGCGGCGTCGATGTCGCCCTCCGACAGCGCGGGGACCAGCCGGGACAGCATGTCGCAGGCTTCCGAGTGCGAGAACCTCAGCTCGGCGAAACGCACCTCGCCCAGCTGACCACGAGCCTGGAGGCGGTCGATGGGGAGGGCAGGCTCCCGGCGCGACAGCAGGACCACGTGGAGCCAGGCCGGTAAGTGCTGCAGGAACAGAGCCAGGGAAGCGAGGGCATCGTCGTCATCCACGAGGTGCAGGTCGTCCACCACGAGAACGCATGGCGAGTCGGCTCCGGACTCGAGGTCGTCGAGCAGCTGGTGCACGACCTCGGTGAGCGGGCCTGGACGACGGAGCCGGGTGAGAGCCCCCTGACCGCATCGCGGCCGCAGTGCCTCGAGCGCCGCGATCATGCCGGACCAGAGCTCGCGCCCCTCCCGGTCGGTCTCGTCGAGGGTCAACCAAGACGTGGGCGTGGCCGACTCGGCCGTCCAGCTCGACACCAGCACCGTCTTTCCGACGCCCGCCGGCGCGACGACGAGCGTGAGCGGCCGGGCAATCGCCTCATCCAGGAGCCGCATGAGCCGTGTGCGAGGCACATGGTGCTTTGGCATCAGCGGCGGCCTCAGCTTGGCTCGCAGCAACGGAGACGTCGGCCGCTCGAGTCGGGTTCCCGACTTGCGACCGTCCTGAGTCATTTTCGCCTCCTCCCGCGCTCCGTGAGTGTACGTGGTCCATTCGCGGCGGGAATGCGGGAATGAACGTCGGCGGCGCAGCACATGCGGCCGCTGCACGTGGTCGGCCGGGGTTGGGGCACGGGCGGGTCGTGACGCTCCACCCGCCCGGGGGTGGCGTCCCCCCACCCCTGGCGGCGCGAGCGTCGCAGTCGGCCCGCTTCTCTCGCGCAGTCCGGGCATGTAGGGCCCCTGACCAGGCCGAATGTAGGGAGGACGAGTGACCGACTACTACGGGGAGACCCGGGTGATGACACCGCGTGCGGCGGGGTGGTTGTCGTTTGCCGCCGCGCTGCTCGTGGTCAGCGGGATATTCAAGATCCTCGATGCCCTATGGGCGTTCAAGTACGACGACGACGTGTCCGACGAGGTGCAGACGGTCCTGTTCGAGAACGACCTGGCATCGTGGGGCTGGGTCTGGCTGGGTGTCGGCATCGTCCTCATCCTGGCCGGGTTCGCCGTCATCAGCGGCTCCCAATGGGCGCGCTGGGTCGGGATCGTCGCCGCCAGCCTCGCCGCGATCTCCTTCCTACCGTGGATCTACTACAAGCCGCTCTGGACGATCCTCAGCGTCACGCTGGCCGTCCTGGTCATCTACGCACTCGCCACCTACGGCGGCCCCCGTGAACCCGTGACGCCTGCGAGTGCCTGATACGACCTCTCCGAGCGTGGCGAGGCGGGACGTCGTCCCGGGGAGCAACGCCGCACCGACCGAGGAGGGGACGGACTGGTACGCCCTGTCCGTCGACGACGAGGCTGAACAGAAGGGGCGCTTCATGGCCCGCCTCGACAAGCCCCACAAGCAGTGGAAGTTCAACGCCGCCGACGTCGCCGAGCGGGAGCGCTGGGACGACTACATGCAGGCCTACGAGGACGCCATCACCGCCACGGCCACCGACTGGGCGCCGTGGTACGTGCTCCCGGCCGACCACAAGCGCGTGATGCAGGCGATGGCGTCCGCGATCATCGTCGACACCATCGGGTCGCTCGATCTCCAATGGCCGACCGTCTCGGACGAGGCTCGCGACGCCAATGCAAATGCGCGCCTGGAGCTCGAGGCCGAAGCAGACTGACACGATCTACCGCGAGCCATCGCGGTTCGACCCCAAAATGCGTGGAGGTATGAGTTCATGCTGGCAGACGAGTTCGGCAGCGGGCAGGTGTTCCTGTCCATGCTGTGGTTCTTTCTCTTCTTCATCTGGATCTGGCTACTCATCGTCGTCTTCGGGGACATCTTCCGCAGCGATGACCTGTCTGGCTGGGGCAAGGCCCTGTGGTGCATCTTCATCATCGTCGTGCCCTACCTCGGCGTCTTCGTGTACCTGATCGCCCGAGGCCACAAGATGCAGGAGCACTCGGTCCAGGCGGCTCAGGCGCAGGACGCGGCGATGCGTCAATACGTCCAGAACGTTGCAGGTTCGGGAGGCAGTGCGGCCGACGAGATCGCTCGGCTTGCCGACCTGCGTGACCGGGGCGTGATCAGCGAGGCCGAGTTCCAACAGGCGAAGGCGAAGGCCATCGGGTAAGCAACCCCGGCGACAGGCATCCCGGTCCGCCGTGGAGGCGGACCGGGATCCAACTGGAGAATGGATGGTGGTTCTCCTATGACCGAGCGAGCCAGTATCGGCGCTCTCGAGGGGGAACCGGGCAGTCAACGCCTCGCCATCCTGCTGGCGATGGCCATGTTCGTGCTCGTCGTCGACACGTCGTTGATGAACGTCTCGATCTCGGCCGTGGTCCGGGATCTCGGCACGATGGTGAGCGGTGTCCAGTCGGCGATCGCACTGGAAGCACTGGTGTCCGCGGCGTTCATCCTGATCGGCGGCAAGGTCGGGGACCTCATCGGGCGGAAGCGCGCGTACGTGCTCGGCCTGCTCGGCTACGCCATCGGGGCGCTGGCGATGGCCCTCGCCCAGGGCCTAACCGCGATAATCATCTTCTGGGCGGTGCTGGGCGGGCTCGGGGCGTCGCTCCTGCTGCCCTCCATGCAGTCCCTTATCCACGGCAACTTCGAGGGCCCGGCGCAAAAACGCGTCTACGCGCTGGTCGGGGCAGCGGCCGCGATCGCGGCGGCGGTCGGGCCGCTCATCGGGGGATTCATCACGACGTACCTGTCGTGGCGAGTGGCGTTCCTGCTCGAGGTCCTCGTCATCGGGATCGTGCTGTCCGGCATCAAGCTCGTCCGCGACGTGGAGTACACGGGCCCGCGAGGCATCGACGTGGTGGGTGCGGTCCTCTCGGTCGTGGGCATGGGCGGCATCGTGCTGGGCATCCTCGTGTGGCAGGAGGGCGGGGAGGCCGTTGGCGCACTCATTGCGCTCGGTGCCGCTGCCATGGCCGGGCTCGTCTACTGGCTCGTGCGGCGCAAGCGCGAGGGACGGCCGCCACTGGTCGACCCCGACCTGTTCACGTCGAAGCTGTTCAGGTTCGGGATCTCCCAGCAGATGCTCCAGCAGATCGCCCTCGGCGGCACGATGATCGCCCTGCCGATCTTCCTGCAGATGGTGCTCGAGTACAACGCGATGCGGGCGGGCCTGTCCCTCGCCCCGCTGTCGCTCAGCATGTTCGCCGTGGCGCTGCTCGCCGGGAAGAAGGCGGGGGAGCGGCGCCCCGCCGGCATCATCCGGTTGGGATTCGCGCTCGTGACCGCCGGGCTGATCGTGCTGGTCCCGCTCGTGCCCACGGCGGACTTCGGCTGGTACCTCATTGCCCCGCTGGTGATCGCGGGATCGGGCCTGGGCCTGCTGGTGTCGCAGCTCAACAACTACACGCTGTCGCCGATCTCGGAGGAGCGGGTCAGCGAGGCGGCTGGCGTTAACTCGGCGGCCGGGTCGTTCGGTCTGTCGTTCGGGCTCGCGTTCGCCGGGGCCATCTTGCTGGCGACGCTCTCGGTCACGTTCACCAACAAGGCGGATGCGAGCACCGTTCTCCCTCCGGACGACCAGGAGCGAGTCGCACAGGCGCTGGAGGACGACGCCGAGGTGATGAGCAACACCCAGCTCGAGCAGCTGCTCGCCGACCAGCCGGAGGACATCCAGGACGAGATCATCCGCATCAACACGGACGCCAGGCCGATCGCCCTGCAGGTGGCGCTGCTCGTTCCGATCCTGGCCGGCCTCGTGGGGTTCTTCAATGGCTTCCGCATGATGCGCCTGCCGGACCCGGTGTCGTCCAGCTCAGTCGAGGGGATGGCGCTGGGCTGACGCCGTCAATGACCCAGGAGCACGGTGAGCGCCACGACGGCAACGCCGATACCGGCCGTCGCCGCCGCGAACGTCCATCTGGCCGCCGGGGGAGTCGGGGACACGCGCGCCACGAGCGCGCCCGTCCCGAGCAGCTGGAGGACGGCCACCACGATCGCGGCGATCCGTGCCGTGGCGTCGCTCACCAGATCCAGCCGTCCGAGCCCGAGGACGATCGCGGGCAGCACTGTGGCCGCGAGGATCGGGCTGCCATCCACCAGTGCCCGGAGGACCTCGGCGCGTCGGAGCGGCTCGGGGTGCCGGACGTGGTCGCCGAGGATCTCGGCAAAGACGTGCGCCAGCCACGTCGCCACCCCGACGCCCGCAACGAGCTCGGCTCCGTGGCCGAGCGCGACCTCGGAGACGCCGATCACGCTGAGCGCGGCGAGCACGAGCACGCTGCCGTAGCCGGCCGCGCTCACCACCTCGGCCAGCCGCTCGCGGGGCATGCTCTGCGACGTCTGGATCAGGCGCCTCATCGATGTGCGTCAGGGCGGTGACTGCTCGCCGGGGCCTACCCGTGTGCCCGACCCGGGCGCTCCTTCACTCCAGGCTGAATGGGGGGTACCGATCGGTGAGCAGCCCCACATAGGCCTCGACTCGGGTGACCCAGCGCATGTAGCCGACGATGAAGGTGCGCAGACCCTCGGGCCAGCGACCCGTGAACAACACGGCGAACAACGCGATCAGTAAGACCACGATGGCGGCGATGCCCAGGATCGCGACGACGATCAGCTGGGGGATGGCCAGGATGAGCCGGAAGCCGACGGTGACGCGGTTGCGGTCCTCGAGCTCGGGCGCGAACCCGTTGCGCACCGGCGGATAGTTGCCGGGCTCCGGTGCAACTGTGTCGTACACGAATGGCGGGTACTCCTCCCGCAGGAAGCCGGCGTACGCCCATGCCCGGTTGTTGTAGCGGATGTAGAGGCACAGCAGGCTGGCGAGCCCCTCCGGCAGCTTGCCGGTGAACAGGATCGCGAACCAGCTGATGACCGCAGCCGCGCGGGCGACGAGCTCCAGGCCGTAGAGGATCAAGAAGTGCGGGATGGCCAGCAGCCACTGGACGAGCGGGCGCCAGTTGGCGATCCGTTCGGCCCGGTCGACTTCGAACGTTGCCGGGTAGGCCTGACCGAAGGATTCCATTTCGCCTCCACGGGTCGATGGACCAGGGCGGACGAGACGCTACCGCCGCGCCCGGCTGCCGGGCTCGATATTCGGATGGCTTGCCGATCACGAGGACGAGCGGAAGAGTGTCAGGACCCGATCGAGGTGAGCGGAACGCCGATGCCACCATCTTCCACGCCCGAGGGACTGCCGGCCCCGAGCGGCCGCCGCCACCGTGTGGGCCGGGCCTCGTACGACGTGGTCGATATGCAGCGGGCAGAGATCTACTCGACCGACGCCGCGACGCAGATCGAGCCTCGGCGGATGTGGCGGATCACGTGCGACCTGCTCCTGACGTTCTTCGCCACCCACGTGTGCCAGGAGGGCATCCCCGGCGCTGCTCGCGGGACCATCGGGTGACTACCCGAGTTGTCGTTCGGGGCGCCCTGATCGCTCGAGCCCCGGCGCGCGCCGCCACGCCGAATCGACATCTGCCGGCCGGCTGTGGGCGTCGTCAGTTCGCCACCTCGAGGAGCACGTCGCCGTGGCAGGGCCGGTCGAGCGGGCACCAGCACGCAAGATCGTGGCCGGCCAGATCGCGGCGGACGTCCTCGACGGTGACCCTCAGACGACCGGCGTAAAGGTCGGCACGGAAGCGGGCGGCGGCAACGTCGGGCGGGCAGTCAGGCCCGACCTTGTGCGGGTTGCCCCACCGGGTCGGCCGCGTGATCCGCACGGCTCCGGCGGGCACGACCGGGTGGTAGAGGTCACCGGTGATCCTCACGCGAGCGGGCTTGGTGCGCGGCGCCATCGGTCACCCCTGTTCTACCCGGCGGTGCCGCGCCCTGCCTCGACCTCGGGGTTGACGGGGATGTGGGTACGGCCACTCAAGTGCCCGTCAGCCGACTGCCCGGGAACGTCCGTGGGCCCACGGCCAATCGACGCAAAGGGGTCGAAGGCGAGCAGCGGCCCCCCGAACCCCAGCATCGGGGGGCCGCTCGCGGCCGGTTCCTGTCGTTGCCCCGGCACTGTGAACGGCTCACGAGCGGATGAGCCGTCCCCCTAAAGACCGCGCCAGTACCCGTTCGCGTTACAACTATGTTACGAACATGTGTACGTCGTGACCGAAATCAACCAATCTCACTTGATGCATCTAACCAACTTGATGTAATCATAAGGGAGTGGAAGCGCCACCCGATCGCGAGCTGGCTCCGCCGGGGTTCTTTCGGCTGGCGGGGCACGCGCTGCGCTGGCGGCTGTTGGGTGAGCTGGCCCGCAGCGATCGGATGGTGCATGAGCTGACCGATCTGGTGGGTCAGCCCCAGAATCTGGTCTCCTACCACCTCGGCAAGCTGCGGGACGCCCACCTGGTCTCGGCCCGGCGCAGCTCGGCAGACCGCCGCGACGCCTACTACATGGTCGACCTCACCCGCGTCGGTCAGCTGCTGGCTGCGACGGGAGCGGCGCTGCACCCAGCGCTTCGCCTCACACCTGCACCCCCGCGCGGTGCGGTGCCAGGGGCGGCGCCGGTGCGGGTGTTGTTCTTGTGCACGGGCAACAGCGCCCGGTCCCAGATGGCCGAAGCTCTTGCCCGCGCCCGCTCCGATGGACTGGTCGAGGCGCACAGCGCCGGCAGCGCCCCGAAGCCCCTGCATCCCAACGCAATACGGGTGATGCACGAGGAGCGCGGGATCGACATGGCGGGGCAACGCTCGAAGCACCTGAGCGTGTTCGCCCAGCAGCGGTTCGACTGGGTGATCAGCCTGTGCGACCGGGTGCGCGAGGTCTGCCCGGAGTTCCCGGGCCGACCGGAAACCATCCACTGGAGCATCCCGGACCCCGCCGTGGTCCCCGGCGACGACGAGGCCTGCTACCCGGACTTCCAGCAGACGGCCGCCGAGCTGGAGACCCGCATCGGGTTCCTGCTTGCCGCCCTCACCTACCCGCCCAACCCCGTGCCGACGACACCGTAGGAGGAGCGATGACCGACCTGAACGAGATGGTGAACGTCCGCTACATGGTCGACGACGTCCAGGCGTCGATCGACTTCTACACGAAGCACCTCGACTTCGAGGTGCGCACCAGCGCCGCCCCGGCGTTCGCGGACGTCACCCGCGGCAACCTGCGCTTGCTGCTCAGCGGGCCGGCCAGCTCGGCCGGGCGACCGATGCCCGACGGCGCCAAGCCCGGGCCGGGTGGTTGGAACCGGATCCACCTCATCGTCGACGACATCGGCGCCGAGGTCACCCGGCTCCGTGAGGCCGGGCTCGGGTTCCGCAACGACGTCGTGACCGGTCCGGGCGGTTCTCAGATCCTGCTGGAGGACCCCTCGGGCAACGTGATCGAGCTGTTCCAACCCGCTGGCGTCTGAGACGACCCGGGCCCGGCCCGGGCGAGCTCACAGACGCGCCTGACGCCGAGGAATCCCGGGCACGCGCCCGGCCCCTGAGTGCGGCGCAATCGAGTCGTGACCCCTCCACGCCTGTGGGTTGCGCTGGTGAGTCTGACGGAGGTGGTTACCTCGGCAGTCGGGCCGGCGTTGACCACGATGGGAGGCGAGTGGCCAGTACGCCGCGGGTGGGGGGACGGATGCCGGACGATGTGGAACAACCCGGCCCGGCCGACTCCTTGCGGGTCGAGGCCAGCTACGTCGGCAGCGAGGTGACACTCACCCTCGACGGAGAGTTCGACCTGAGCGGGACCGAGCTGTTCTGGGCATATGCGAGCGAAGCGCTCGACTCCCGGCCGCGCTCGATCGTCGTCGACGCGCGCGGGCTGACGTTCATCGATTCGGCCGGCCTCATGGCCATGTGGCGTGCCCGCGACGCGGCCCATGCGGCGGGGGTGACACTCCGGGTCAGCAACGCCACGCGCCCGGTACGGCGTGTCGTCGAGCTGCTGGGGCTCGAGGAGCTGCTGTCCGGCGAGTGAGGCCGCACCGACGTCGGCGCGTTCAAGAGACACATCATGAGCGCTCGAATCAGCGACCGGGAAGCAATCGTGCCTGGTGTCATGGATGCCCGGCAGACACTCCGGGAGGCAAGAGCCGTGACATCACCCATCCTCGTGACCGGCGGTACCGGCACCCTTGGGCGGCTGGTCGTCGCGCGGCTCCGGGACGCGGACCACGACGTCCGCGTGCTCAGCCGGCACGGCCACGAGGGCGGCGAGGGCATCCAGTTCGTGACCGGCGACCTGGCCAAGGGCGACGGGATCGAGGCCGCGGCGAAAGGAGCCGAGATCATCGTGCACTGCGCGGGCAGCAGCAAGGGCGACGATGACAAGGCGCGGCACCTGGTTCAGGCGGCGTCACACGCCGGGGCGCGGCACCTCGTGTACATCTCGGTCGTCGGGGCCGACAGGGTTCCGATGGCCGGCAGCATCGACCGCGCGATGTTCGGCTACTTCGGGGCGAAGTTCCGGGCCGAGCAGATCGTCGCCGACTCGGGCCTGCCGTGGACGACGTTGCGCGCCACCCAGTTCCATGAGCTGACTCTCAAGACCGTGACGCTGATGGCCAAGCTGCCGGTGATACCAGTCCCGGCCGGCTTTCGCTTCCAGCCCGTCGACGCCGACGAGGTGGCTGCGCGCCTCGTGGAGCTCGCCCTTGGCACACCGGCCGGCCTCGTACCCGACGTGGGCGGGCCACGCGTGTATGCGATGGCCGACCTGGTGCGCGGGTACCTGCGGGCCAATGGCAAGCGCCGGCCGATCCTTCCGGTCCGAATCCCGGGCAAGGCCGCCCGCGCGCTCCGGGAAGGCGCGAACCTGACCCCGGACCGGGCTGTCGGCAGCCGGACCTGGGAGGACTTCCTGGCCGCGCACGTGGGTTCGCGGCGCACAGCCGGGTCCGACCCGACGTAGGGGCCCCGGGCTTCGCCGGGATGCCGGATCAGATGCGGCGGTCCTCGGCAAAACCACGGGCATGAGTGTGCCGAATGACGCTGTGTTCACGCTCCTGACGGCGCATCCTCCCGAGAGAGCGGCGAGGTTACGGCATCGACATCCGTGGTCCGCGCACCGCTCGTGATCCACGGGTGCCCGCGGGCCCGGATGTCGAGCACCGGACGGCTCGCTCGGCTCTGTCAGGCGCAGCGTGGAGGGAACATGGCCACGGCTACTCGAGCGAAGGCCAGCCGAAACGGGCACTCACGAGCGGGGCCAGATCTGAGCCGTCATCCCTTGGTGGGGTTCGTGGGGGGCCCGGTCAAGCGTCCGTGGCGCGAAGGCACCCTCACCCGTGCCGCCGAGCTCGAAGCGCTCAGCGCGTGGATGGTCGGGAACAACGGAACGAACGGCAACGGTCGTCGTTCACACAACACCGGAGTGCTCGCTGAAGCGATCGCTCGCCACCTGAAGGCGGCGCGGGACGCCACCAAGGGTCGGCGCTACTTCTCGCGCGACGGGTCACGGCTCGAACGCGCGATGAGCAATCTCGACGCAGCCGAAGCCGCCCTTCTCAACCTCGCCCCGGACGACTACCTCCTGGGTCAGATGCCGGGCCTGCTGAACCACGTGCAGCGGCACCTCAGGCCGACCGATCCGCGTCGGCGGGAAATGGAACGCATCGCGCAAAGCGTTGGCGTGAAGGACGCTGACCACCCGTGGACCAGTGCCACCGCCAAGACACCGGCCGCCAAGAAGAACGAGATCGCCAACCAGCGGGGCACGATCGTCAGTGCCGTACGCGGCGCCAGCTCGGCTGCGCTCCGCGAGCAGACACAGGTACGAAGCTTCTACTTCGTCCTGATAGCCGTGACCGGCGTCATGACGTGCGCGGCGATCGGCCTCGGGGTGATGGCGTGGCGCAACCCGTCGATGCTCCCGCTGTGCTTCGAGCCGACGATGGGGGACGAGACGGTCGTCGTCTGCCCCACTGGCCAGTCCAGGCCTCTGCCGGCCCAACAGGACGGCGTCACGCCGCCGCAGGACGTCGATGACGCCATCGATGCAACCGTGTCGCCTTCTGACATGGTCCTCGTCGAGGTGGTCGGGGCAACGGCAGCCACGGTCGCGGCCGCCGCTGCCATTCGGCGGACACGCGGCTCGTCAGAGCCATACGGGGTACCGATGGCCCTCGCCGCCCTCAAGCTGCCCACGGGAGCAGCAACGGCTGTCCTCGGACTGCTCCTCATGCGCGGCGAATTCATCCCAGGCCTCAGCGCATTGGACTCATCCGCGCAGATCGTCTCATGGGCAATCGTGTTCGGCTATGCCCAACAGCTGTTCACGCGGTTCGTCGATCAACAGGGGAACACCGTCCTCGACAGCGTGCGCGGCGGGCCCGCGAGTCCGAGTCGCCCGTTCCCGGCGACCGACGCCGGTTGACCGTTCACACCCGTCGGGCCCACGAATCGAAGGCGGTTCGGCGTGTCGCAGAGAGCTCGGCCGGGTACGCCGGAATGCACGGGGCCGGCATCCGGGGGCGGGCTTCCTCCCCGCTGCACCCGGGTGCCGGTTCCGTCTCTGAGGAACCACCTGGGTGAATTCGCCCGCTGCTCTTGTGGCAGCTGGCCACTCTGTCACGATCCGAACGCAGCCGCCGTGGTCTGCCGTAGGTCGAGCCGCAACGTCCACCTACCACGGTTCGGCCGTCGCCCGGCCCCCAGGCGCTCGCCCCGTCTGGGGGCCGGGGCCTGTCCGGCTACGAACGAACGCGGGAATCCATCGAGGGGCTGGTTGGCAAGCGCCCGCCGCCACGAGGATGGGGGCATGACGGACCCCGTCCACGCAGACGAGCTGCGGATCGTTCCCGCCAACCACGCTACCTGGCGGGACCTGGAGGCGATCTTCGGAACCGCCGACTACCCGTTCCATTGCCAGTGCCAACGGTTCAAGGTCACCGGCTGGCTGTGGCGCGACACCAGCCTGGAGGAGCGGCTGGCGATGCAGCGCGCGAGCACCGCCTGCGGGAAGCCGGACGCGGAGCACACCAGTGGTCTGGTCGCCTACCTGGACGCTGAGCCGGTCGGCTGGGTCGCGGTCGAGCCGCGCAACGCGTACCCGAAGCTGCGCACGTCGAGGGTGCCGTGGACCGGGAGGAGCGAGGACAAGGACGACGATGGCATCTCGGCGGTGACCTGCTTTTGCGTCCGCAAGGGCTACCGGGGCCGGGGCATCACGTACCCGCTCGCGCGCGCCGCCGCCGACTACGCCCGAGAGCAGGGCGCAACCGCGGTCGAGGGCTACGCCATGGTCACCCAGCCTGGGGTGGAGATCACCTGGGGCGAGGTCCACGTAGGGGCGGTACAGGTCTTCGCCGAGGCCGGGTTCACCGAGGTCAGCGCCCCCACAAAACGCCGGCGGGTGATGCGGATCGACTTCTAACGCCGAGGTGTGGTCCCTGACAACCCGCTCGCGCAGAGCCACGTGACGGCGAGCGCCCATGAGTTCGCAGTCATGGCGTTCAGCGACCGTCCATTGTCCCGCACGTTCGGGACGTCCACCCGCGGGCTACCCACGTCACGCGAGGGCTTCGAGATGAAGGACGGATCGGTCCTGTACCTCACGACCGCGCTGGGTGTAGACGCCGGCGGGACGGTTCACGACGCTGCGATCCTCCCCAACGAGGAGGTCACGCAGACCCGCCCCCTCGCACCGGCACCCGGCGACAGTGACGCGGCCCTAGACGCCGCACGGAGCTGGCTGGCTCACCACCTACAGCAGCTGCAACTGACCAGGGCTCATGACGGCTCCTGGTGGAACGAGCGATGGCTTCAGGCGACTCCACCGCTGAGCGTCCCCCGATGCGGCAGATCGGGGCACCTCGTTGCTCGGCCGCGGCATGACCCGATGCGAGGACGAGGTTCTCGACGCTTGAACCGGAACAGGACCGCCTACTTGACGCCGTAAATGGTAAGTTTTAACTTACCGTTCGTGGGAACTTACAGACCGGTGGATGGCGTATGGGACGCCATGGGTGATCGCACCCGGCGGGCAATCCTCGAGCGCTTGGCCGAGCGACCCCGCGCGGTCGGCGAACTGGCCGAGCAACTTCCGGTCAGCCGCCCGGCAGTTTCCCAGCACCTGAAGGTGCTCAAGGCGACCGGCCTCGTCGATGACGAGACGGTCGGAACCCGGCGCATCTACCGGCTGAACCCCGCCGGCGTGCAGGCGCTACGGGACCAGCTCGACACGTTCTGGAACCGCGCCATGGCCAACTACGAAGCCGCGATCGACGACTCCACGGAGGACGAGACATGACCCAGGCAGCAGACACGGTGGTCCGCAAGGAGATCGTGGTGGAGGCACCGATCGAGCGTGCCTTCAACGTGTTCACCGATCGCTTCGGCGACTTCAAGCCGCGTGAGCACAACCTGCTCGGCGCGCCGATCACCGAGACGACCTTCGAGCCCCGCGTCGGAGGTCACATCTATGACCGAGCTGAGGACGGCAGCGAGTGTCGCTGGGCCCGCATCCGCGCCTACGAACCTCCGACCCGGGTCGTGTTCACCTGGGACATCGGCCCCACCTGGCAACTCGAGCCCGATCCTGCCAACACCAGCGAAGTCGAGGTGCGCTTCGTCGCCGAAGGCCGAGACCGCACCAGGGTCGAGCTCGAGCACCGCCACATCGACCGCCACGGCCCCGGCTGGGACGCCGTCTATTACGGCGTCGACAGCGACGGCGGCTGGCCGCTGTACCTCACCCGGTACGCTGCCCTCCTCAACCCGTAGACACGCAAGGCGTGTCACCTACCGCCGGGTAGGTGGCACGGGCGGGCACCGATTGCCCGAACCGAGCGCACGCCGTCGGCCGTGCGAGCAAGACAGAAGGCCGCAGCGCCGATCGGAAGCTAGGGCGCGCCGCCACCGCCCTCGTGTTCGCTCTGATCGTCGCGCCGAGGATCCTCATCGCTGGGATCGTGGCAGTCGTCGTCCAGCCTCGCTTGATGCTCAGCCTGACGCCCAGCTCGGCCCTCCCGATAGAGGTGCTGATGCGTAAGCTCCGGCGGTGTCTTCTGCTTCGGCGCTCCATGTCGTTTTGGGAGCGGCGGGTGGAACCGGCTCGGCGGTCGTCGGCGAGCTAGGTGTCCGTGGACTGCCGGTGCGGGCCGTGACGCGGTCGGGTGCGGCGGACGTGCCAGAGGGTGTCGAGCAGATCGCAGCCGACGTTGCCACGCCGGACGGTGCTCGCCGGGCCTGCGCCGGTGCGGCGGTCGTCTACCACTGCGCCCAGCCCCCCTATACAGAGTGGATCGAGTTGTTCCCGCAGCTGACCCGTGCTGTCCTCGACGGCACGGCGGAGGCGGGTGCGAAGCTCGTCTTCGCGGACAACCTCTACGTGTACGGGCCACCCGACGGTCCGATGACCGAGGAGACACCCCAGCGGGCCCAGGGTAGGAAGGGCCGCGTCCGCGTCGAGATGGCGGCAGCCATCCTGCGGGCGCACGGCGAGGGGAGGCTGCGCTGCACCATTGGCCGCTCCTCGGACTATTACGGCCCCCGCGGCACGGGTACCACTGTGGGTGACAACCTCATGAAGCCAGTGTTCCGGGGCAAGCGGGCGCGCTGGCTCGGCTCGCTCGACCAGCCCCACACGCTCAACTACCTGGAGGATATGGCGCGCGCACTTGTGACGCTGGGTGAGCGCGAGGAGGCCGACGGCCAGGTGTGGCACTTGCCGGCCGCGGAGCCCCTCACCGGCCGGCAGTTCCTGACGCTGGTCTACGAGTCGGCCGGGCTCGCGCCGAAGGTGGGCGTTGCCGCCCGCCCGATGATCAGACTGGTCG
The DNA here is from genome assembly GCA_963717085.1 of uncultured bacterium. Lineage (GTDB taxonomy): Bacteria > Actinomycetota > Acidimicrobiia > Acidimicrobiales > VFJN01 > DASQUK01. The sequence goes on along the minus strand of CAVQVM010000023.1, from coordinate 4,146 downwards.
GCGTGTTCAACCCGCTCGTGCGGGAGCTGAACGAGACGCTCTACCAGTTCGAGCGGCCGTTCGTCTCGGATGCTTCCAAGTTCCAGGGCGCGTTCGGGCCGTTCGAGCCAACCCCGCATCGGGACGCGGTGCGGCCCACCGTGGAGTGGTTCCGACACCGGTACGCCGCCTGAGCCAGCCGGTCCGACTGCGGGATCGTCGCCGACGGATGGGCCGTGGTCCGGGGTACTCCGCTGCTCGCAGCTACACGAGGCTTACTTTGATCGCGGCATGGCCGGCTCGCGGAACGCCGGCCTCGCACTGACGCGGCCTGCACTCGATGGTCAGGATTCGACCACCTCGTAGCCGGCGTGCCATCCGTCATGCCTCGTCTGTGCCACCTGGCGCAGTCACCTCCCGCGGTCGGCACGATGCTTGCCCTGAAATGACGGCCGTCCTCTTCGTGACCGGACACCGCACACGCCCGGTCAGTGGACGCGATGACCCCCAAGCAAGCTCAGGAGCACTCACATGGAAACGCGCTGGCACCACCGCCGCTCGGCAACCCGCCCCGCATACTTCCTCGGGCGGCCGACATCACGCTGGATCCTCGCGACCGGCCCGCGTGCCGGCGGCCCTCGGCGAGACGACGATCGGTCTTCCGCAGCCGGCTCGTGACGGTTCTGAGCGTCCCGGCGGCCCATAGTGGGATCGTTCCGGGAGTAACGCTCCTGATGCCGCTTATTCGTGTCGCTGTGCCAAACACACACACCCATCTCGGGTGGTGCGGGAATATCCCCCGGAAACCCGCGATCTTCATGTTCGAGTGTGCCCGACCAAAACCGCCCTTTGGTCGGGTACACCCGACACCGTCGCGTTACCAACTACGCCGTCGGCGCCACCCACCGTGGCGCCGACTCGCGAACGGTAGAACCCCAGGCTTAACGGCAGCTGAAGGCTGCGATAGTCCCCGGCCTCCCTGTCGGGGACGCTTTCGCGTCAGGCCCTCGACCCCGGAGGGAGCCGCACGAAGCGAGTCAACCGTGATGGTCGAGGCCGATTTGCCGCGTGTATCTGGGTGGCCCTAACACTCCTCCACCCGCCGGAGTCCGAGTGTTGGCGGACGGCATTGATGGTCGGTTAGCGGCCTGGTTCGGCCAACCGCGTTGCCCGCGAGCCTGGTAGGGGGCCCTTGTCAAAAATTCGATGGCCCAAAGGCGCGTAGCAGGCCGGCCCCGAGGCGCCCGAGCCCGTCGGACAGCGGGACGTGGGCGCGATTCCCTGCTACGTGGGGGTGGGCGCTGGCGGCGGAGGGGCCGGCGGGGTCCGCACTGGTTCCTCAGACTCGTCAGTGACTACGTCGCGTCGGCGGGCGCGGCGGGCCGCCACGGCGATCGCACCCAGACCCACGACGATCGCGGCCAGCGACACCAGCCAGCCCAGGACGGGGACCAGCGCGATCACCCGCAGGATGCCCCAGCCCACCAGAAAGGCGACGATCGGTGAGGCCCCAGTGACGACGCGGCGGCCGAGGATCCACGCCCCGGCCGTGTACCCGATGGCGTAGATCAGCCCGAGCGCCAGCAGCAAACCGACCCCGAGGGGCAACCCGACGAGGGTGACCATGGCAATGGCGGCGACGATGGGTAGACCGATCAACAGCACCAGTCCCCACAGGACCACCGCCCCGAAGCCGCGAGCGGCGGCAGCGTCGACCGCGACGGCCGCGCGGGGCGCGAGCAGGCCCAGCAGGAGACCCAGGATCAGGCTCGAGACGGTGAACGCCAGCCAGACGGCGAGCCAGCCCACCACTGACGTGGCCTTGCTCCACGCACGCGGGTTCCAGCGCTCCCACGACCCATCGAGGCGGCCGTCGCCCTCCACGACCGGCCGGTGCCGCGACACGACATCGCCCTCGATCCGCCCGCCATCCGCGACGGTAACCGTGCCGTCGGCGGCGACGACATCCTCACGGGCGGTGCCCCTGATGAGAACGTCGCCGTTGAACGCGACGAGCGCATCGTTCACCGTGCCCTCGACGACCACGGGACCGTCGAAAATGATGACGTTGTCGACCGTCTCGCCCGCTCGGACCTCGGCCCGACCGGTCAGCACGACGATGTTGTCGGGCTCCTCTTCGCTCTGCGCACTGGCCGCCGGCGCGGCCGCCACAAGGGCCAGAAACGCGAGGAGCAGGGTGATGGACGCACGGACGACGGAGCGCATAGGTCACCTCCTCCCGATCATGATCGTGGACCCGAAGGCTCAGGAGAAGTGCCGAACGAGCGGTCCAGGACCTCCATCTCGAACCACCAGACCCGTTGGATTCCTACGGCGTGCTCCACGCTGGAGTGAGAAGCGCGAACCGCGGCGCGAAGCGCACGCCGGGCGTGTCTGCTCTACCCCGCTGTTAGGTACGACCGCCCTCGCATCGCTCACACGAGGGCTGGCGTGCCACATCGACAGCCGCAGACGCCGCTTAGCCTCTGGGCCTATCCCCCCAGCGGCCCGCACGCTTCCGGCCTTCCTCGATGGCTCGGATGCGGGCATCCCGGGCCCGCTCGAGCTCGTCGACTGTCTGGGCTCCCAGCCAAGGGGTCGCCTCGATGATCTCGTCGTGCTGGCGCTTGATCCGCTCGATGATCTCGTCGTACTGAGCGTCGGTCTCCGCGTCGTCCGGGCGGCTCATCGCTTCTCCTGGGCTTCAGTCTCGGTCTCGGTGACGATCCGCTCGGATGTGCCCCATCGGACGACGGTATCCGCCTCGTACCGGGAGGGGCCGGTTGACCCGGAGCTGTTCGGCCGAGCCGACCGTCCGACGGAATGGACCCCTCCCCGCCGGCGAGCCGTCTCACGTTCAGGTGAACAGCTTCTCGCTCAGCTCGTTGATCGTGCCGCTCAACTCGGCTTGCTCCCTGACCAAGGCCTTGAACTCATCCGGCGGCGGAAGCTCGGCGCTACGCAGAGCTTGCAGAATCCTGTCCTCGATCTCAAGGTGGCGCTTGATCGTCTCAGCGAGCTTCTGGCGGTCTTCCGAGGTCGTCACACCGGCGGAGGCTAACCGCCCCTCGGCCTACGGGAAGCGCACCGGGATCAGCGCCGCGGCACTGCGGGAGGTCGGCGTGCCGGCCCGTGTGCTCGCCAAGGCTGGCCTGTGAAGTTATGGGCCGTGAGCCTGCTTGTCGGCCCCGCTCGCAACCCGTGTCGGCTCGGCCGTTGCGCTCGACTTCACGATGGCCTCGATCCTGCCCATTCGGTCCTCCAGCTCGCCTCTTCTTCGGTCGCTCAATAGCGACGCGCCTCCGGTAAGTAGGGATTGCGACTCCGCCACTTCGTGGACGAGGCGGCGGCCCTCTATCTCCTCAGCATCCACTGCCTTCGCCAGCGATGGATCGTCCGACACGCCCACGGGGCCGGCAGGTTCGCTGGGCGCTCGAGACCTCGTTTCGTGTGAATGCCCCCGTGTATGCTCGGCCGATGGGTTCGTCGGGCATGAAGCGCAAGGGTCGACGACATCTTCCTAAGGTCGGCACGCGCCCAGCGATGGAGGACGAGCTGCAGGACCACCGTGAGCGGGCACTCCACCCGTTCGCCGCGGATCCCTCACGGCGCCACCTGACTCCGGGCTCGACACTCATCGCGCTCGCCATCGCCGTCATCGTCGCGATCGGCGTGATCGCACTCGTCTTCACCAGCTAACCCTGCCAGCCGCGTGGGCAGCGGGCTGGTGCGCAGTAGGACGACAACGGTGCCTCCGCCAGGACTCGAACGTGCGGCCTACCGACCGGTCGAGGTGGGCGTACCGGCCACCCTGCTCAGACGCGCTGGCCTGCTGTGAGAGCGAGGAAGCGAGGGCGCTGCTCACGGCGGCACCGGCCGGAGCCGCCGTCGGGGCGAAACCAATCGAGCAGTTCCACGATCACTTCACGGAGAGCTTCTCGGACGTGATCTGCGGTATCCCCGTGGACGTTGTCATCGTCGTCACCGGACAACTTCTTCCTCTACGAGGACGACAGCTTCAGGGACACCGCCTCCTTCCGGTCGACGGTCACGAACCCGGTGAACGGGAACTCTGTCCGCATCTCGTCAGCCGGGCGTCATGGGCCTCCGGTGCAACGCTCTGACCTGGTTGGTGACGGTGAGCCAGCCTGTAAGCCGGATTCTGTG
>CAVQVM010000022.1:0-184774 GCA_963717085.1 uncultured bacterium | reverse complement strand
CCACTGCACGCCACCGATGAACATCTGCAGGTACTTGCTCACCATCGGTCCCCGCAGGATGGCCGGGTTGTCGTCCCCGGTGAGCAGCCCCATGGACACCGCCTTCAGACCGTGCCGGTCCGCAGGGACCATCCTGCCGTCCGGGGTCGCCTCCGGTGGCTGGCCGGTGTCGAGCCCCAGCATGCCGGGGATGCTGGGCCCGAGGACGTCGGCGTCGACGAGCCCCACCCGGGCGCCGACGTGCTGGAGCGCGAGCGCCAGATTGACGGCGACGGTGGACTTGCCCACGCCGCCCTTGCCGCTGCCCACCGCGACGAGGTGGCGGATCCCCGGCAGCCTGTCCTGATCGGCCGACGGCTGGGGCGACGCGCCCGGCGCCTCGTGGTGGTGCGAGCCGGTGGTCGGCATGCTCATTTGCCTCCGTTCTGGATGCGTTCGGCGCTCCCGTGTGCCATTCGGCGGGTGCGGCCTGGACCACGTGCCGGCGCTTGCCTTCGACGTCCTGCCATGGGCCAGGCGCCGGACGCGGCGCACGCGTCGGGGGAGTGTCGGGCGTCGGGGTCGAGGAGCGCCTGCAGCATCTGCGCCTCCTCGCGCAGGTGCGCCAGCGCGTCCAGCTGAATCTGGCGGACGCGTTCTCGCGACAGGCCGAGCTGCCGTGCTACCTCCCCGGTCGTGTGCTCGGCAGCGGTGCCGATGCCGTAGCGAAGGCGGAGCACGCAGGCCTCACGCGGCTCCAGCCGCGCCAGCGCGTGCCGCACCCCGTCGATGATCTCGCTCTGGAGCGCGGCGTCGAGAGGCTCGATCGCCGCCTTGTCCGCGAGAAAGTCTTCCAGGGCGGTGTCGCCGCCGCCCACCGGCGCCTGCAACGAGATGGCGCCTCTGGCGAGCAGGAGGAGCCTCGGGGCTTCGCCCGGCGCCAGCCCCGCGGCTTCGGCGAGGTCGTCGGGCGATGAAGGCGTGCCAGCTCCCTCGAAACCGTCGCCTGCTGCCCGGCGCAGTCGATCGACCTTGTCAGAAATGTGGCGGGGAAGCCGGATCGTTCGGCCCTGGTCGGCGACCGCTCGTTGCATCCGCTGGCGGATCCACCAGGTGGCGTAGGTCGAGAACTTCGACCCCTGGCGGCGGTCGAACTTCTCCACGGACCGTAGCAGCCCGATGTTGCCCTCCTGGATGAGATCGGGGAGGTCGAGGCCCCGGCCCTGGTACTTCTTGGCGATGGCCACGACCAGCAGCAGGTTGGCCCTGACCATCTCGTTCTTGGCCGTTGCCACCCGGCGCTCCGCAGCCTGAGCTTCTCGCCACGTCCGCTTCATCTCCCGCGAGGGGAAGGCCTGCTCGCTCCTCGACGCGCTCGAGGTCCGGGCTGGCCGCCGTGCCTTCGCGCAGGAGTGCGTCGGCGGTCGCGACGAGCGCCCCGAGCTGCCCGCTCATGCGCTGCACGTGCTCGCCGGCCACACGGGTCCCGGCGAGGACGAGGGCCATCTGCTGCCAGAGCGCCTCGAGCTCCAGACGAAGCTGTGCCGCCCGCTCCTCCGAGGTTCGCTGGTCCGAACACAGCTCGCGTCTGCGTTCCTCGCGCAACGCCTCGAGCCTGGAGACCTCGCTGAGAGCGCGGCGCAGCTCGTCGCGCGCCTGGCGCGTGGCGGCCTCGCCGTCGGGCCTGGCGCCGACGACGACGTCCCAGGGGGACAGCTTCCCTTCGTCCAGCTTTCGGGCGACGGCGGCGAGTTCTCCGGTCGCGACGGCCGAGCGGAGCAGGACACCGAGCAGGTCGCGTTCGGCCTCTTCGATCCTGCGGGCCAGCTCGACCTGCGCCTCGGGGCCGGGGACCAACAGGCCCCTGGCGCTTCGGAGGTACGCGGCCAGCGGATCAGCGTTGAAGGCCGCCGTGTCGCGGCCCGAGAGCTTCGCCCGCGATCGGCTGCGACTCGGTTCCGCCGGGGGGCGAGAGGTCCGCTCGCTGGCGCGCGCCGCCCAGGGCGCGGCGATGACATGCTCCTCGGGGACGTGATCGCCCGCGCCCGGGAACTGCTTGAGCAGGGCGCGGTACACGAAGCCCCGCGTCCGCTTCTTGTGGCCAGCAAGGATCGGTTGGATGGTGTTCGGGCTGGTCGCGTAACCCATGCGCCGCGCCGACTTCGCCACGCGAAGGGCGAGCTGGCGCATGGTGGCGCCGGGGTGCTCCGCGAGCCAGGCGGTGGCCAGAGTCGAGATCGGCTCGGCCTTGACCCAGCACAGGTCGATCTGCCTCGCCTGGTTCTGCGCGGCTGTCCTGACCTCGTTCGCCAGGTCGTGCCCTTCGGGTAGGCCCTCGCGCGCCAGGCCCTCCAGCTCGGCGACCAGCGCGTGCCGGACGTGGTTGGCCTTGCCGTCCAGGCCCGCCTGGATCTGGTGCAGGCCCACGTCGAGGCCGCGGTCCCCAAGCTTGTGCTGGAGGATGACCGCGAGATGCCTCGACGATGGTTGGTGGTTGCGGAGCTTCCAGGCCCTCGCGAGGTCCACCACAGGGTCAGCCGGCACGAGGGCCCGGTCCTCGAGGTAGGCAGCGATGTCCTGTTGCTGCTGCTGCCAGCGCTGGCCAGCCTCTGCTGCCGAGCCAATCCCGTACGCCGAGAGGAGGGCCAGCAGCTCCTCTTGCATCTCGCGGCGGGCGAGGGGCTGTCTCCCAGCGAGGATGTTCTGGAGCGGGTCGACCTTAAGTTGAACGCCGCGCCGGGCCAGCCGCTCGGAGAGCACCACGGCGAGGGACCGGCGTGAGCGGGTCGGGTTATACAACAGCCAGAGCTGGGCCATGGCGACGATGCCTACGGTGGAGAGATACGTCGGCTGGCGCTCTTCTGGAGCGACCCGCAGGCCGGCGGCGCCCAGCGCCTGCTCGATGTCGACATCGGTCCGCAGGGGGTTGGCTCGGAGCAGGAGGTGGCGCATGGCCGCCTCGACCTCGGGGGGAACCGACGACACCCGGCCGGCGAGCTGCCGCTTCAGCGTGCGGACGTGGTAGTCGACGCCGAGCGCCCCCAGGTCCTCGGCCAGCTCCCGGGCCAGCGCTTCACGGGAGGACGCCGGCTTCTCGAGCAGGAAGAGGGCCCCCATGGCGCGAAACAGCGCTCCTGGCGTCCGTTCGAGCGAGCCATGGGAAGTGCACACCGTCTGCGCTTCGTTCAACCCTCGGCCCGGCACCGGCCCGGACACGTCCAGGTCGACGAGGCCGATCCCGCTCCCGGCGCGCTGAACCGGCGCGCCCGGGCGGCCGTCGCTCGAGCCGGTCGTGTGCATGGCTCTTCCCTGGTGGCGGCGCGCGGCGCTCGTCGCTACGCCTCGATGAAGATGCACTCGCCCGGGCATTCCTCGGCCGACTCGATCACGGCCTCCTCTTGGCCGGCGGGGACGTTGGCCATGCCCTCTGCGCCCTGGGGGTTGCCCTTGGCGTCGGCGAAGACCTTGTCGCCTTCCTTGACGTAGGCCAGGCCGTCGTCGAGGAGGGTGAACACGTCGGGTGCGATCTCCTCGCACAGGCCGTCGCCCGTGCACAGGTCCTGGTCGATCCAGACCTTCATGGTGATGGGTTCTCCTCTGGTTCGGTTCTCATCAAACGGACTCGGCGTGGCCCGGTCACAGCATCCCGAGCTGGAGTCGGGCGGCTTCGGACATGCGGCTCGGGTTCCACGGCGGGTCCCAGACCAGCTCGATGTCGACGTCGCTGACGCCGGGGATCGTCTGCACCCTGGCGCGGGCGTCGTCTCTCAACACGTCGCCCATCCCACAGCCGGGCGCGGTCATGGACATCTTGATCTCGACCCGGTGGCTGCCGTCGGCGAGCGGCCGGGCGTCGCAGGCGTAGATCAGCCCGAGGTCGACCACATTGACGGGGATCTCGGGGTCGTAGACAGTCTTGAGCTGCTCGATGACCTTCCGCAGGTCGAAGCAGCCGGAGTCCGCTGGTGCTTCGTCGGCCTGGGTGGCGTCGAGGCCTGAGCGCGTCGGCGTCCTGGGTGCCTACCCGGGCGAGGTAGCCCCGGTCGGTCTGGACGGTGAAGCTGCCACCGAGGGCCTGGGTCACCACGACGTGGTCGCCTCGCCGGAGCGTCACCTTTTGCCCGCCGGGGATCAGGGTCGCCTCGCAGTCCCGCTTCAGTTCGATCGGTGTGTGTCGGTCGAAGGCCATGGCGCCTACTCCGTCGAGACCGGTTCGGCGGTGGCTTCGAGGGCGCTTCGCAGCGTGTGCCAGGCGAGGGTGGCGCACTTCACCCGCATCGGGAACTCCCAGACGCCGGAGAGCACGGCGAGCTTGCCCAGCTCCGCCGGGCGGACCCCGCCGTTGGGGCCTTCGGTCAGCATGGCGTGGACACGCCCGAACAGGGCGAGGGCCTCCTCTTCGTGCTTGCCCTTGAGCGCCGTGGTCATCAAGGAGGCCGAGGCTTGGGAGATGGCGCATCCGGCGCCCTGGAAGGCGATGGCGGCGATGTGGCCGTCGGCGAGCTTGACGTAGAGCGTGAGCTGGTCACCGCACAGGGGGTTGAAACCCTCGGCGGTATGGGTGGCGCCCGCGAGCTCACCGAAGTTCCGCGGATGGCGGCCGTGGTCGATGATCACTTCCTGGTAGAGGTCTCCGAGGTCAACGTTCACCGGAGGGCCTCCTTGACCGTGTCGAGGCCGGCCACGAGCACATCAATGTCGTGGCGGGTGCTGTAGCAGGCCAGCGAGGCGCGGGCGGTGGCGGCCAAACCCAAGCGGGCGAGCAAGGGCTGGGCGCAGTGATGGCCGGCGCGGATGGCGACGCCGTGGCGGTCGAGGACGGTGCCGATGTCGTGGGGGTGCACGCCGTCGAGCAGGAAGGACAGCACGCTGGCCTTGGCGGGGGCCGTGCCGATGAGCCGGAGGCCGGGGACTTCGGACAGCGCTCGGATGCCGTAGGTAAGGACGTCGTGTTCGTGGGCGGCGAGCGCCTCATGCCCAAGGCGATCCAGAAAGTCGATGGCCGCCCCCAGGCCGACGGCGCCGGCCAGGTTCGCCGTGCCCGCCTCGAACTTGTAGGGGACCTTGTTGTAGACGGTGCGCTCGAAGCTGACCGAGGCGATCATGTCGCCGCCGCCCTGGTAGGGGGGCATCTCCTCGAGCAGCTCGCCTCGGCCCCAGAGCACGCCGATGCCGGTGGGCCCGTACATCTTGTGACCCGACAGCGCATAGAAGTCACAGCCCAGCGCCTGGACGTCGATGTCGAGGTGCGGGGCCGCCTGGGCGCCGTCGACGAGCACGTGAGCGCCCCGGGCGTGGGCGATGTCGGTGATGCGCCGGATCGGGTTGATCGTGCCGAGCACGTTGGAGACGTGGGTGACCGCCACGAGCTTGGTGCTCGGCCCGATGAGCTCTTCGAGTTCGTCGACCAACAGCTCGCCGGCATCGCTGATGGGCGCGACCCGAAGACGGGCGCCCCGCTGCTCACAGACCATCTGCCAGGGGACGATGTTGGAGTGGTGCTCCATCGCCGTGATGAGCACCTCGTCGCCCTCGCCGAGATGGGTCCCGGCGTAGGTCTGGGCCACCAGGTTGATGGCCTCGGTGGTGCCCCGGGTGAAGACGATCTCGGAGGCGTGGGCGGCGTTGAGGAAGCCCCCGACCTTTGCTCGGGCGGCCTCGTAGGCCTCGGTCGCCCGCTCGGAGAGGTAGTGCACGCCCCGGTGCACATTGGCGTTGTCCCTCGAGTAGAACGCCGACATCGCGTCGATCACGGCCTGGGGCTTCTGGCTGGTGGCCGCGCTGTCGAGGTAGACGAGGGGCTTGCCGTAGGGCCTCTCGGCGAGGATCGGGAACTCCTGACGCACCCGCTCGACGTCGAGGTGAGCACCGTCGCCAGCGTCTGCTGGGCGGGGATTCAGGGCGAGAGCGCTCGTCTGCACCGCGGTCATGTCTTCGCCGCCTCTTCGCCGCCTGTCGCGAGCCGGTGGGCGACCAGCTTCTCCACCCGCGAGCGCAGCGGCTCCAGTCGAAGCCGGTCCACCAGCTCGTTCACGAACGCGGAGATGAGCAAGCCCCGCGCCATCTGGTGGGGAACCCCACGGGAGCGCAGGTAGAACACGGCGTCCTCGTCGAGTCGGCCCACCGCGGCGCCGTGGGTGCAGCGCACGTCGTCGGCCAGGATCTCCAGGCGCGGCCGGGTGTCTACCTCGGCCCGGTCGGACAGGAGCAGGTTCTTGTTGGTCTGGGCGGCGTCGGTGCCGAGCGCGCCCGGGTGGACGACGACGCGCCCGTTGAACACGCCGTGGCCGCGCCCGTCCACCACGCCCTTGTAGAGCTGGCGGCTGGTGCAGCGGGGCGCGGCGTGCTCGATCAGGATCGGGTTGTCGTGGTGCTGGTCGCCCCGGGCCATGTACAGGCCGTCGAGGCTGACCTCGGCCCCCTCGGCCTCGAGACCCACCCGCACCTCGTGGCGGGCGATCGAGGACCCAAGGGCCACCGAGTGCGACGAGAAGCGGCTGGCCCGGCCCTGGTGGACGTCGAGGAGCCCGAGGTGGAACGCGGTGTCGGGCTCGTCCTGCACCTTGTAGTGCTCGACCGCGGCGCCGTCGGCGAGGGCGACCTCGGTGACGGCGTTGGTGAGGTACACGTCGCCGGGGACGCCGACGTGGGTCTCGACGATCGCCACCCGGCTACGGGGCCCGGCCAGGACCACCGACCGGGGGCTCGACAGCAGAGGAGAAGTGGGGCTGTCCGAGACGAACACGAGATGGATCGGCTGGTCGACGGTCGTGTCGGCCGGGATGCGGATGAACGCCCCGTCCTCGGTGAGGGCGGCGTTGAGCGCCGTGAAGGCGTGGTGATGTGCTGCGAACGGGCGCGTGAAGAGCGGTTCGAGGCGCTCCGCTCCCTCGGCCAACACCGAGGCGAGGCTCGTCACCGTGGCGCCTTCGGGCAGCTCGGTCAGCGACGACAGCTCGGGAGCGAAGTGGCCGTTGACGAAGACCAGCCGCGTGCCGCCCAGGTCGGCGGCCAGCGCGTCGATCGTGCTCGACGACAGCCGGTAACCCATCCCGGTCGCGGCCGGCTGGAACGGCACCTCCAAGATGGGCCCGAGGCGGGTGTAGCGCCAGTCCTCGTCCTTGAGCGTCGGGAACCCGTGCTCTGCCACCCACCCGAAACCGGCGCGGCGAGCCTCCGTGAGCCAGGCGGGATGGTGGCCGTTGGGCCGGGGCTCGAGGCGGGAGAGGCCCCCGAGGAAAGCGGTCGCCGTGGTCATGGCGTCGTTCCCACCTGCTCGAGGCCGGTGTAGCCGTGCTCCTCGAGCTCGAACGCCAGGTCCTTGTCGCCGGAGCGCACGATCCGGCCTCCGGCCATGACGTGGACCCGGTCGGGGACGATGTAGTCGAGCAGCCGCTGGTAGTGGGTGATGACCAGCATGGCCCTGTCTGGGCTCCGCAGGGCGTTCACGCCGTTGGCCACGACCCGCAGGGCGTCGATGTCGAGGCCCGAGTCGGTCTCGTCCAAGATGGCGAGCTTGGGCTCCAGGATCGCCATCTGGAAGATCTCGTTGCGCTTCTTCTCCCCGCCCGAGAACCCCTCGTTGACCGACCGGCTCATGAAGCTCCGGTCCATCTCGACGAGGGCCATCCGCTCCTCGGCCAGGGCCAGGAAGTCCATGGCGTCGAGCTCGTCGAGCCCCCGCTGGCGGCGCAGCGAGTTGAGCGCCATGCGCAGGAAGTAGAGGTTCCCGACCCCGGGGATCTCCACCGGGTACTGGAAGGCGAGGAAGACACCGGCCGCGGCGCGGTCCTCGGGCGACAGCGCGAGCAGGTCCTGGCCCTCGTAGAGGACCCGGCCGGTGACGTCGTAGGCCTCGCGGCCGGCCAGCACGTGGGCGAGGGTGCTCTTGCCCGAGCCGTTCGGCCCCATGACCGCGTGCACCTCGCCCGCCTGCAGCTCGACGCTCACGCCCCGGAGGATCTCGCTGTCGCCGATCCGGGCGTGGAGGTCCTCGATCCGCAGCATCACCCGACGCTCCCTTCCAGGCTCACGCTCAGGAGCTTCTGGGCCTCGACCGCGAACTCCATGGGCAGCTCCTTGAACACCTCGCGGCAGAAGCCGTTCACGATCATCGAGACCGCGTCCTCCTCGGAGATGCCCCGCTGGCGGCAGTAGAAGAGCTGGTCCTCGCCGATCTTGGCGGTGGAGGCCTCATGCTCGACCTGGGCGGTCGGGTGCTTCACCTCCACGTAGGGGAACGTGTAGGCGCCGCAGTCGCCCCCCAGGAGCAGCGAGTCGCACTGGGTGTGGTTTCGGGCGCCCTCGGCCGAGCGCAAGACCTTCACCAGGCCCCGGTAGGTGTTGTGGCCGTGGCCGGCCGAGATCCCCTTCGACACGATCGTGCTGCGGGTGTTGCGCCCGATGTGGATCATCTTGGTGCCGGTGTCGGCCTGCTGGCGGTTGGCGGTGAGGGCGACGGAGTAGAACTCGCCGACCGAGCTGTCGCCCTGGAGAATGACGCCCGGGTACTTCCAGGTGATGGCCGAGCCGGTTTCGACCTGGGTCCAGGAGATCTTGGAGTTGGCGCCGGCGCACTTGCCCCGCTTCGTGACGAAGTTGTAGATGCCGCCGCGGCCCTCCGCGTCGCCCGGGTACCAGTTCTGCACGGTGGAGTACTTGATCTGGGCGCCCTCAAGGGCGACGAGCTCGACCACCGCTGCATGCAGCTGGTTCTTGTCTCGCATCGGGGCGGTGCAGCCCTCGAGGTAGCTTACGTATGCCCCCTCCTCGGCGACGATGAGGGTCCGCTCGAACTGTCCGGTGTCGGCGGCGTTGATGCGGAAGTAGGTGGAAAGCTCCATCGGGCAGCGGACGCCCTTGGGGACATAGCAGAACGAGCCGTCGGAGAACACGGCGGAGTTGAGGGTGGCGAAGATGTTGTCCCGGTAGGGGACCACCGAGCCGAGGTAGGTGCGCACCAGGTCCGGGTGGTGCTGCACGGCCTCGGAGAACGAGCAGAAGATGACGCCGGCCTCGGCCAGCTTGGCCTTGAACGTCGTGGCCACCGATACCGAGTCGACGATGGCGTCCACCGCCACGCCTCCGAGGCGCTCTTGCTCGGCGAGGGAGATCCCGAGCTTGTCGAACATCGCCCGCAGCCCGGGGTCGACCTCGTCCAGGCTCGCCAGCTCCGTCTTCGGCTTGGGGGCGGCGTAGTAGATGATGTCCTGGTAGTCGATGGGCTCGTAGCGGACGTTCTGCCAGCGGGGCTCCTCCAGCGTGAGCCAGTGGCGGTAGGACTTGAGGCGCCACTCGAGGAGCCAGTCCGGCTCGTTCTTCTTGGCCGAGATCAGCCGGATGACGTCCTCGTTCAGCCCCCGGGGGGCGACGTCGGTGTCGAGGTCGGTGACGAAGCCGTACTGGTACTCCCGGCTCGCCAGCTCGCGGACGTCGCTCGAAACGCCGGTCATCGCGCCCCCTCCGAGCTCTGGCAGCCCTCGGCCTGCGATACGGCCGAACGCAGCGGCCGCAGGCTCGCCCCATCACCGACCGGGTCGCGTGCCACCTCGTAGCGCGGCACCGAGGGGTCCACCTCCAGCGACCAGGCGTCGAGCCCGCCGGTGATCGAGCGGACCTCGGTGAAGCCGTGCCCCGCGAAGTACGACGCAGCGTCGAGGCTGCGTTGCCCGTGGTGGCAGTAAAAGACGATCGGCGTGTGCTTGGGCCAGCGCATCACCACCTGCGCCACCGCCTGGGTCATCAGCGTGGCGCCCTCGATGCGAGCCAGCTCCCACTCCGCCGGGGTCCGGACGTCAATCAGGCGGGGCGGGTCGTCGCTGGCGCGGGCAGCGGCCACCTCCCCGGGGCACACCCCGAGACGCCGGTCGATCGACTCGGCGTGCTCGACGAAGGCGATCACCTCGTCCACATCGAGGATGTTGTGGCGGCCGGCCACCTCCTCGAGCGTGTCGCCGGGCTGGTACCCGCAGCTGTTGCACCCGCCCATGTGGTAGCGGCGGAACAGGGCGCGCTGGGCGCTCGGGTACGCCTCCAGGACCTGGCCCATCGTGCTGTGCCTGGTGATCGCGGGTGCGCTCATCAACGTCCTTGTCAGTCGGCGGCCGTCTCCCCGGCCGTACGGCCCTCGGGGGCTCAGCATCCACCGATAGAGTCGATGCACAAGTTTGATCTTGTTAATCTAGTGTAGAGCTTCCTCGCGGGGTAATCTGAGATCATGGACAGCGCACCGGTTGTGCCGGCCGACCTGTCGTCGGCGCAGCGGCACGTCCTCGTCGCCCTGAAGAAACGAGGGGAGGCGTCAGCAGACGAGCTGGCAGAAGCCCTGGGGATCACACCGAGCGGCGTCCGCCAACACCTGGCCGCCCTCAGGGCCGCCGGGCTCGTCGCCGCGCGTCAGGAAAGAGGACGGCCCGGACGGCCCGCCGACCTCTACCACAGCACCGATCTGGGCGAGACCCTGTTCGCCAGAGCCTCCGGCGACCTCTCGGTCGAGCTGCTCGGCCACATCGAGGAGGAAGACCCCGAGCTCGTCGCCCGCGTCTTCGAGCGGCGCCGCCGCCGGCGTATCGAGCAAACCCGAGACCAGCTGGCCGGCAAGAGCCTCGACGAGAAGGTGACGGTCCTGGCCAAGATCCTCGACGGCGAGGGGTATCTGGCCGACTCCGACATGCTTCCCGGCGACAGCTACCGGATGACCCTGCACAGTTGCGCCATCTGGCCGGTCGCGTCCCGGTACGGTCAGGCTTGCGCCACCGAACTCGAGTTTCTGCGGGAGGTGCTCCCCGAGGCGGAGATCGAACGGGTCGCGCACAAGGTAGCTGGCGGCTACGTCTGCGCGTATGAACTCCGACCCCGCGCAGCCAAGCCTCGGCCCTCGCGAGCAAGCCCGACGAGACAGGACGTCGGCCTGACGCGCGGGAGAGTCCCGCTGTTCGGAGGCGGACACTACCGCCCGAAGCGGCCGGCGGCTGAGGGGAAGCTGCACCTGCACGCCCACGCCGCCACACGACGCCCGGGATGAGGCGGCGGGCGCCGTCGGTTCGTCGGCCTCCCTCATCGACGGAGCGCGATCCAGGCGGCGGCCCCGAGGGAGACGGTGATGGAGTGCGTCGCCGCGCTCGCCGAGGGCAGCGCGGAGTGACGCGGCGGCGCGGCGCCCGCGGACGGCCGCGGCCCACCGTGACGAGCCCAAGCAGCCCACCCGACGGTGTCCTGCTGCTCGGGGCGCCCCGGTCGCTGTCGGGACGCTACGCCCGGCAGGGGATGCAGGCGGCGGCCGGACTCCAGCAGGCCGTCGACGACGCCCGAGTGCGAGGTGGCCTGCGCCTCGGTGACGGGCTGCTGGTCGCCGATGTCCGCTTCGTGGATGACGGCGGCACGTTGAGAGGCGTAGTGGCGGCGCTCGAGGTGGTTGCCGGGGCGCACGTGCTGGGCCGGCCGCACGCGTACTTCTGGCCGTCGCCCGGGCGGCTTCGGGCAGGCGGTCGCCGCCGGGCTGGCGGACACTGTCGGGCGCCTGGGCACAGACCTCGTCGGCACGGTTGCCCACCATGAGGTGTCCGAGGCGCCGGCGGACGACATCGTCCTCATCGCCGGCCGCTTCGAGGACGACACGGGGCTCGTCCACCGGCTCCGGTCGGCACGAGCCGCAACGCCGATGATCGCCGCCGTGGGCGCAGGTCTGAGTGTGTTCGGTAGGGAGCTGGGACGACAGGCCGAGGGCGCTCGCGCCCTCGCAGTGGGACGAAGGCGTCCGCTTCCATCCGGACATCGGACCCGGGCAGACGGCCGTCATCCAGGCCCTGCGCGCCCGGGTGCTACCCAACCCAGCTTAACTTTCGACCTGAAATAGTCCGGCCGCGGTGCCGGTCTGACGTGCTCGTTCGCGTGCGTGGGTGCTCGCGTTTCGGGCTGGATGTTGTGACGATGCCTCCAGTCGTTCGCTGCGAAACGAGAACCGCGTTCATTCGGCTTGGGCGACTCGCCCAGGCGGAGCACGTCACCGCCAGCGCTCTTGACGTGCTCGGACGCGTGGCCTCGCCTGCGGAGCCGTCTGAGACGCTCTCCCTCTACGGGGCGATGCACCTCGTGCAGGCCGTCATCAGCGGTCAGGAGAGCGACCGCTCACGAGCACACCAGCACCTGGCAGAGGCCAAGCGCATCGGTGAGCAACTCGGCAGCGACCGCAACGACTTCGAGACCGAGTTCGGTCACACCAACGTGCAGCTGCACGCTGTCGCGGTTGCCATCGACCTCGGAGACGCAAGCGAAGCGCTCGACGTTGCCCGCGGCATCGACGCATCGGGTCTTTCACCCGAACGCCGGGCCCGGCTGCTTGTCGACGTGGCCCGCGCCCAGGGTCAGCGTCGGCACACCGGCGAGGCCCGGCACTGCTCGACGCCGAATGCCTCGCCCCCGAGCACGTTCGGTCTCACCACCTGGTCCACAGCACGATCCGGGACCTCATCGAACCGGCTCGGACGGCGAGCACCGACCGACCTGGTCGAACTCGCACGTCGAAGCGGAGCAATGCGGTAGCGCTGAGTCGCCGGTTGGTGGTGATGTGCTCGGTGAGCCGTCCCTCATCACCGTCGCCGCGGCGACGCCTCGTCCTCACGTCCGCCACGACGACCCGGGTTCCCGGCTTTGATCACCGCGTAGAGATCCTCGACCGGACCGTGGAGTTCATCGATGGTGAATTCCCACTCGGGCTCGGAGCCTTCGTGCTGGTAGGTGATGCGGTCGCCACCGACCCGGAGGGAGGTCAGCTTCAGTGGGATCGTCGCCGGATGGTGAAGGACGTCGCGGAGCGGCTTGAACTGCGCCCAGTGCGCAGGGAACTCATCGACGGCGGTACCAAGCGAGTCGGTGGGCTGCGCTCGATCGAGGGCACTGGCGGCTTCAAGGAGCCTCTCGCTGAACATGATGTGCAAGTACCAGTCGTAGACCCACGGTCCCGCCGGCACGCGATCGATGAAACGCCTCATCGCGGGCGACTCGACTGGCTCGACGATGCGGGCATAGCTGAGACGGCAGCCCCAGACGTCTTCGTACGCGGCGTAGCGGTAGCGGTCGACGGCTGCCACGGTCACATAGTGCCGGACCGCGAGCTGTTCTCGTTGCTCAGATGTGTCGTCACGAAGTCGCTGACTGGGATGCAGCTCTGCTGAATCCGGCTCTAAAGGGTCAAGGGCGCCGGCAGAGCCGGCCCGCCCGGCGGCGGCGACAGCCGCCCGTTGTGTACGGCTCCCTGGCATCCCGCCTCAGGGGCACCAAGCTCATCAAGTCAGCGCGGTTTGACCTCGTTTCGGAACGAATCGCGCCGGTCGCAACCGTTCCAGGTCATCATCAGCGACCGATCCACGCAGCAGTTGCTCATGCGCGCGCCACGCAGCCGTGCTGATCGATCGCACCTCGGACGCAAGCCTCGGCTGATGCAGCACACCAGCCAAGGTCAGTCCCGTCTTGTAGTTCCAATGAAGCAGCCAGGGGTTAGCGCCAGGCTGCTCTCAAAGAACCTCTTGCACTTCCCGCTGGGCGAACGGCCGCGCTGCTATGCGTCGTAGTAGCGATCCGAGTGCTCGTATATGTCGTGCAAACGTTCGATCGCGGTTCCGCAGGTCTGTCGGAAACTTGGGAACTCCGAGCCTTCATGTGCTGCAACGGTTGAGTGCAGCCACGAGGTGATTGGCCGTGACGAGGAGCAGTGTCGTATCGATCGCTTCATCACGATACAGATCCGCGTCTGCCTGCTTCGATGTACCTGTTCGATACCGGCGGTCTGTCTGCGAAGCCGCAAAAGTTGGACTCAACCGCCTCGATCTGTACGAGAGTGCCACGACCCCACGTTTACTACCTCGGCGAGCGTCTTTCCATCGGCCTGATCTCAGGAGACAATCATCGCAAACAATCGGTGGTGTGGGCTAGCCGGGCGCGGATTACTCGGTTGACCCATACGGTCGGGCGCCGCCATTTTCGATCAAGTCGAACTTGTCCTCAACGATCGACAGGATGGCGTCATCCGCTAGCTCGGGACCTCCGCCAGGGAGCAGAACAAGGGACACCATCCCGAATCCGAGGTTGGACACGCGCTGATTCGCTCGACTCAACCGGTTCAGAGTCCTTGCCACATCGGTGAGTGACTTCGGTGTGGCTTTGAAGCTCAGCGTCTTTTTCTGCGCCTGGTATACGTTCCAGCTCGACAAATCGTCGTCGCCTGGCCCGGCTGGGAGCAACATGTCATGTACTACTCTGTTGCGCTCCTTGTGGGCTGCCTTGGCTGCAATCAGAGCGTCGTCTCCAGCGGTCTGCCACCGATCAGAGGCGCCTGAATTGCTCAACATCAGCCGGCAGCCATCTACCAGCTGTTCAATAGATGCAGGGCGTAGATAGAGCCCTAACCCGGCGCCGACAAGTGCGAGGAAGACCTGTCTGCACCACTGCTCAAGAAACACGTCCTCTCTGCAGACGCGACCGATCGATAGCGACAGTTGATCGCTGGCTTCCAGTCCACTCGGAATGGGCATCTCATAGTCGGCCATAGGGCTCACCCTGGTATTCGCGGCATCCCGCCATGGCCACGCGCGGACGGAGGGGGCCACGACTTGTCCACAGTGTCGCACCGTCCCCCTACATGTGCGTGCCATATCGGCGGAACGCGGCACGAATGGCCGGCCGACGGCCTCGGTCTCGGGACAGCCCCGTGCCATCGCGCGTCCATCGCACGACCAGCAGCGAACACCCACAGCCGCCCCGATCCGCTCAGCCGCCAAAGGACCTGGCGTTCTGTGTCCGGCTTCGTCCGCCATCAGTCGGCCGGACAACGCTCACCGTGCGGTGCTCGCGCCGCCCCCCGAGAGGAGGCCGCGGCCGTGTACCACCTGACCAGATCGAGCAGCAAGCCGGGCGGACCAGCGGTCACAACCCGAAAGAGCACCGTCGGCGCGGTGGGCCTGCGTACGCTGGAGTCCATGAGCCGGTGCGCATGGACGCGTAGCGCCATGCTGGGACCGAGCCCGCGACCGGTCGCAATCCCTGACGATGTGGATGCCCCTGACGTGGTCAAGGCACACGGTGTCATCGATTTGCCCCCTCCGGGTTCGCTGGCGTGGTCCGCCCCCGTCGCTATGACCTTGCGGATCGAGCCGACCGGGCACGCGTCTACGAGCAGGTACTCACCGAAGGGACCGACGACGACGTCCGCCTCTATGTCGTGCTCGCGGAGCTCGTCGACTTGTGCCAGAACTTGTGTTGCCGCACCACGTCCGCCGCGGGTGGGCGCGATGGCTCGAGGCGCGCGCGGCGCGGCGTCATTGTGGCGTGCTGAGTCCCCTGCAGGAGTAGGTCGGTCGGATCGTCACTTCGCTCCCGGAAGCTGACGGGTTCGCCCTCGCCGGCGACGCCGCGCTGGTTGCCACTCGGGGCGTCGACGCCCTCGGCGGTCGAGGCCATGCCGAGCCTTAGGCTTGGTCTGTGGCCTCGCTTTCCGACTCGTTATGGGTCCGGAACCGAGTCCTGGCCGAGGCCGCGCTGGAGCACCTGTTCGTCCAGGGCATCGCGTCGGGAGAGTTGGCCCGGGCTACGTTCGCCTACTACGTGGGGCAGGATGCCGTCTTCCTCGACGCGTTCTGCCGCGCCTACGCCTTGGCTCTGGCGAAGAGCCCGGACCGAGAGGGGCTGATCGCGTTCAGGGAGCTTCTCGACGCGGCCGTCGACGAGCTCCGCCTTCACACGGACTACGCCGCCCGGTGGGGCGTCGACCTTCACCAGGCGGCAGACCCCGCCACCTCGGCGTGCACGGACTTCTTGTTGGCGGTCGCCGCGCTCGAGCCGGTTGGTCATATCGCGGCGGCGATGACGCCGTGCATGCGGCTCTACGCCTACCTCGGCCAGCAGCTGGCCGCCCACACCAAGTCCGAGAGTCCGTATCGCGAGTGGGTGGAGACGTACTCGAGCGCGGAGTTCGAGGCTCTGGCGCGACGTCTGGAGGCTCTGCTCGACCGCTACGGAGGTGATCACGACCGTCTGGCTGTCCTGTATCACCGGGCGATGGAACTCGAATTGCGGTTCTTCGACGCCGCCGGCCAACGGGAGAAGCCCTGACCGCGGATGCGTTGTTGACGCGCCACGCGGCCGCGTGGCAGGCGGCCACCGTTCACCCGTTCCTCGCGGGCGTGCGGGACGGGTCGGTGCCCGCGGACTCCTTCGACCGTTGGCTGGCCCAGGACTACCTGTTCGCGCAGGCGCTGGTGCGCGCCCAGTCCCGCATCGCGGCCGCGGCCCCTTCGCCGACGTCGGCCTCCTCGCCGGGGGCGTGGTCGCCACCGTTGGGGAGCTCGGCTGGTTTGAGGAGATGGCGGCTCGGCGCGGCGTGGCCCTCGACGTCGCCGTGCATCCGGCGAATCGGGCGTACTGCGACTTCCTGCTGGCGCTTGACCTACTCCGCCTACCCGGCCCAGATCACCGCGATCTGGGCGCTCGAACGCACCTACCTGGAGAGCTGGGAAGGCGCCCGCCCCGGCGCTCAGCCCTACCGGGAGTTCGTAGAGAGGTGGACCACCGACGACTTCCGGTCCTACGTCGGCGACCTCCAGGCCGCGGTTGATCGCCAGCTCGAGGCCTCCGTCGGCGAGCCGGCACGAGAGGCTGAGGACGCCTTCCTCTGGGTGACTCACTACGAGCGAGGCTTCTGGGACATGGCGATGTCGGGCTAGATCAGGGTCATATCGGGCGGGCGTCCAGCTCAGGTAGCGTCCGCTCGCACACGCGGGAGCTCGGGCAACGGGCTGAGACGGCGCTCGACGGCACGCTGGCCGCAGGAACCTGCTTCGGGTAGTGCCGGCGAAGGGAGCGTGATGCCGAGGGCGACCGGCGGCGAACGATGGAGGTTGGTGGGTAGCGGTAATCACCGGTCATGGGCTCCCGCTCGTTCTCGTGGCGTGACCATCGGTGATCGAAATGAGAGACGGTGAGCCGGGAGGTGGGCGGGCATCCCCCGGCCCCTTCCCGCGGGGAGGGCTCGACGACGCGGTGGGAACGCCGTCGGCCTCGACCCGCAAGACCGTCACGTCAGGCACCACAGGACCAGCTCCGGGGCGCATCCTGGGGGAGCGGCGGACTGCCTCGGCGCGACGGCGCCGCCGGCCCCGTAGGCCGAGGGCGCCCGACGTGCCCCCGGTGGTGGTGGGCGGCGTGCAAGGCAGATGTCACACCTGGCAAATGTCACACCACCAGAATCGCCCACCGATCACTTGCCGTTAGGCGGGTCGGGTGACAGCGCGCTCGGCGGCAGCCATCGCCTCGGTAGGGGTATCGTACGGTCCGCTGATCCGGCGGCCGGCAAGGAACGCCACCCACCCCGTCGGCTGGTCGTAGCGCACTACCTGGGCTATGAGTCGCTGCTCAGAGTCGAATCCGAAGCCCGCTCCGCCCCGGGTCTCCCATGACAACATGACGCGAACATACGCGCGACGGCGGGTGTGACGTCGGGTTAACCAAGATTGCCGCCGACTTGTCACACACGCCCTTACCGTCGACATGAAGGGCACGGTGAGGGGCCAGGGAGGCGTGGGATGGCTCCGTCACCGGCCGCGGTGGATGTCCAAGTGGCCACCGATGAAGACCTGCGAGAGGCAATCGACGATGTTCCGCAGGCCGCCGGGGTGAGTCTCGAGGAGCTTCGCGGGCAAGCGGAAGCCAGCCGGTCACATCGGAGGACGCCGAATCACCTGGTTCATGTCTCCGAGCTCGTTGACCGGCTCCCCGCTTTGAGGCGCTCGCCCGCGAGTTCGCCGACGACGTCTCAACGCTTCTCCATCGGGCGGTCACTGACGGCACCCGACTCAGCACCGTCCTTCGGGAACCCGAGCTCTGCATCGCGGCCCGGAGTCGGTAAGCCGGATCTCCGCCCGGAACTGATCCCCCTGACGTTGGGCCCGCATGGCGGCCACCGCTTTCTCTGAGGCCCATGAGATGAGCGGTCTCGTCGGAGCAGCGTTGGCCCGGTCCATGGGGTCTGGTACGGCACTCATCGTCGTGGTACGTTTGATGCGGTCAACGTACTACGGAGTACGGGTGAGCCAGTTGCACTCAGCGGAACAGTTTCGTCTCACGGCATGGCCGGATGCACCCCTTCCCCCGCCGCTCGTGCAGCGGGCGAGAAAGGTGAGCGTCGACCCGAAGGGCTGGCTGCGGCCCTACGGGGACCCGTCGACCTGGGCGCCATTGCCAGAAGAGCTAGTGCTGCGCCAGCTCCTCAGCGTCCGGTGTGACAACGCTGACGACGTCGTCGCGTTCACTACCGAACACGGCATTATCACCCAACCCCCGGAGGACCTGGGGTTGCCTTGCGGGCTCGATATCAAGCGACCCCGCGAGGGGATTCTGCACGTCAATGAGATTGCGCTGTACCTGCGGCACGCCCAGGCGATGACCCTGCATTGGATCGCCGCGCTCGACCGTGAGCCGGTCATGTCTGCGTGGGAGGCCGCAGGCATCGCCGACCCAGCGGGCAGGATGAGGGACGAGGTCGAGGATGACACGGCCTGGGTGTGGTTCACCGGCGTTCTCAACGCTGGCCTCGGCGGCCTGCAGCCCTACGTTCGGAGCTGGACAACGTTGCCGCTCAGCGGCGAACGATTGGAGTACGGCGCGCCCCGGGTCGGGTTGTTCACTGGTCTGGCCGCCCAGGTCTTCAACCTCATCGTTGAGGGCCTACCGGTCCGCGTCTGCGCCAACGAGACGTGCCAGTCCCGGTTCGTCCGCCAGTCGGGTCGGAGCCGAAAGAACCAGCAGCGCACCACCGGGGTGATGTTCTGCTCGGCCGCCTGCGCTAAGGCCCAAGCGCAGCGCGAGTACCGACGGCGGCACCGGAGGGAGAAGCGATGAGTCGACGCACACCACGCGTGTTCCGGGCCCCGACCGGCGCGTGGAGGTTTGTGTTCACCACCACGCGTCGCCGCCCGGACGGCAAACGGCGTCAGGTGCGGGGTCGCGGGTTCAGCGTGGCCCGGGTCTGGCGATCTGGCCTGGCTGTGCTTCGACGCCCAGGAAGGCGATGGCTCGTTCTAACAGCCGGACGCCGCGGCGGGTGGTCTCGTCGTTGGAGGGGTGGCGCGCTCGCGAGCGTCCCAGACCGAGGGCGTGGGTCATGGTGTCGGCGTCGTGGCGGGCCGTACGCAGCAACGCGAGCGCCTGGTCGGACGGGTCGAGTTGGTCGCAGTGGTCAGCCAGTTCGAGGCTGTGGTACCACACGCGCTGTGCCGCCTCTAACGGCCCGCCGTGGGGAGAATGCGTCGACATTGGATCGGAACCGTTGTAGGGGTCGTCGGCCAGCGGGGTCGGTCGGTCGGTCCTCACGACGTATCGCCGGTGCGACGCGCGCGCGGTGGGCGACGCCGGTGCGGTGTGGGTGGCCACCCAGCAGAACGGCTCGACAGGGCGGGCATAGCCAGCCCGGTCGGCCTGGCGGGAGTAGAGGGTGGGATCGCCTCGACATCAACCGGCATCGACCGCATTGCCGGGGCGGGGGCTCGGCCCACCAAGGGGTGAAGAAGTGGGGCGTGAAGCATGACGCCTCCTCTGGTTGGCCTCAGACGAGGCGTCGGGCTTGTGCAGGGACACAAACGGCGGGAGGTCCGGTCCATCCACTCAAACGGGGCGACCCCACCGAGTCGGGGTTGCGAACGCTGGCCGTTCGTGTCAGTGCGCGGTGCGTGCCCGCAGATAACGGATCAGAAAGCCGCCGCCGACGATGACGACAATCGCGACAAGGAATGGTTCCATGCGGCGCTCCTTTTCTGCTGCCGGAGTGGTTGACCGTCGGCGACAGTCAGCTCCGGCACTCACCAAACACTATATACTAGAAGTTCAAAACATGCAATTTATTTCTAGAATATGGGTTATAGTGTGAGTCCATGAGACGTTGGAGCTTCCTCACCAACCACGCCCGGGCGCTGCTGTGCATTGCCCACGACCCCGGCGCGCGCCTCCGGGACATCGCCGCCATGGTCGGCGTCACCGAACGCAGCGCCCACGACATCGTCACCGACCTCGTCGACGCCGGCTACGTGGTCAAAGACAAGGCTGGTCGCCGCAACCGGTATCGCATCCAAGAGCATCTGCCGCTGCGGGACCCGATCAGCCGCGAACGCACCATCGGCGAGATGCTGGGCCTACTCGTCGGCAGCAACGCACATCCCAGAAGCCACCCGCCGGCGAGGACCGCTGCTGGCTGACAACCCGCCACGCAAACCCCCACACGGCAAGACCCACGGGAACTCGCTGAACGAGACACGAGCAGCCAAGAAGCTCACACGCGAGACCAGGTCGTCCTGACCGCGGCTCCGGCGGTGATGCACCGAACAGTCACCCCAGGCGCGAAACGCACCCAGTCAGAAGCTCGGTGCTCAGGTGCGGTCCCGAAGAAGTCGTCGTGCGAGTCACCGGCGAAGTTCGGGCTGCTCGCCGACTCGCGTCCCCGGCACCAGCGGCAGCCTGATCGTCGTGCGGCGCCCGTAGGCATGCGCCTCGCAGTAGACGAGCTCATCGCCCTCGGCGGTACGTTCAGCGTGGGTAACCGGCCTGTTGCAGGAGTCGGGCACCACCCCACCGCGGGACGATGTACCGGGTCTCGATACCAGCAGCCCACTAGCACCGACATCGACGCGGCCGCCCACCCTCTCGATCGAGCGCTGGGGTTGGGACTGCGGTGGGCCGCATGGAGCCGAAGCCCCTCTCAGCGTTGAAGAAACTTCACCCTACCTGTAGACAAAGTTCGCTGTCTTTAGTTCCCGGGCCGGCCCGAGTGGCTGGCTCCGGTCCTCTTACCCAGGCCGAGGTGCGCCCTTGTCCACCGGTCACACGATCCGACCGCGCAGAGAAGCGGCGCCCCCGGTCTCCCGGCCACCGCGCCCAGTCAAGCGATCGGGAATCGGGTGTTCGACGGCACCGCATCTTGTCGACGGCACAAATGGGGTTGCCAGCTCGGGATGGGGTCTCGGCTCGGGCGGGGGTCTCGGCTCGGGCGGGGCGACACGGGCTCGGGTGGGGGCACGGGCTCGGGCGGCACCGATCCCGACAGCTGCTCCTGTCGCTCGCCTTGCGTACGCATCTTCATCGCTACCCGTCCACCGTGGACTCCGCTATAGCCGGGCCGCGTCCGCTCGGCGCAGACCCTGTGAGGGTTTGGCGGGCTGATGCTCGCCGGGTGGTGGCCGGTGCACGATTCCGTTCGTCGGGTTGCAACCCGACTGCCTACGACAGCACCCGGAGCGCCTGGATCAGTAGTCCAATCAACCCGACTGACTGTAAGACTCGAAGGTGCCCGGATCGGGTGGGATCAGCGCCCTGTCGCCTTTGCTACCGACGGCGAGGCCGATGACGTCGTCGCTGCCGTCGTCGTTCTCGACGAGGACCCAGACGACGACCGGGTAGCTGCCTTCCGTGGTCTGCATCTGGGCCCCGTGTAGGGCCGGTGCGATCTGGAGGATGTTCACGGGCACCACGGTACGCCCGGGAGCCGTGGTTGTAGACCGAGGACGAGCCCGATTCCATGTTGCCTGTGGATCTGTGACGCGACCGGGTCGCTGCACCCCTGCTCGCCCGGTACGGCCGGTGACCACCGCCCGCCACGGTCTGACGCGCGATGCGCTGACCGCAGATCAGGAGGCCTTCGTGGTCGCCGTCGCACGATTCGTCGAGGACCTTCGCAAAGGCGGCCGGTTCCACAAGGAACTGTGCGTGAAGGGAGTCAAGCCGTCTCCATACGACCGTTGACGACGACAGCCTCAGCGACCTGGGCGACACGCTGGCGCGCCTCAGCGGGTTCCCGAGCCAACCCCTGCTCGACGCACTGCAACCATCAACCGTCGACGCGATCCACGACGCCTTGAGCGACCTGGACCGCTCGGACCTTGAAGCCGCCTACCAGGAGCTTGCCGCCGCCTACCGGTGACTAGGCAGCCTCGTCGTACGACCCGTGCGTGCCCATCGCCAGCGACGTCGACTGCCTTGGGGGAAGTGGAGACGGCCCGGCCTAGACGGGAACTGTCCGGGTCATCGGACCGGATGTGTATGGTCTCGACCGCGACGGTGACGGCGTCGGCTGTGAGTAGTGGGCGCCCGACGACGCGGCGCAAGGAGATGCCTCGGACTAGGTAGCGCCGGATCCCGGCTGTCGGCTCGCCGCTAGACCCGCCCAGGCGGCGTGTATTTGGGGGTCGTCGCCCGGTCGATGGTGACCTGCCGGTGGGAGATCCTCCGCCGCCGAGGCTGCACGTGGTCGAGCGTCCCCTGTCGCTTCCACTGAGACAGCATCTCGGTAGTGCACACCACCAGCCGGCCGATCAGCATGCGCCGGATGTGCTTGGCCAGGTCACGGAGTCTGGGCTCGCCGGTCAGCTGGTCATCGTCCCAGCCAAACGCCTTCATCGCCGAGCACAAGTCCTCACGGTTCAGCCTTTGGGTGCCGGCGGTGAGAACCCTCTTGCTCCAGTCCGTGAAGTCCTTCGGAGTCTTTCCTCGGAGAACCTTCTCGAGCGGATCGACCAGGCCGAGCAGCACCTCGGTCGCCGCGTCCCCGCGCCCGTAGTACCCCGGCAACCCGAGCTGTCGTCCAATCGCCCCTGCGAGGCCACGGGGGTCGAGCGGGACGTCGTACACCTCGCCGTCGGGTCCCTCGCTCAGGGCGAACCGCAGCTCATCGCTGATGCGGACGATGTCCATAGTCAAGAGCCTAAGGACGCCGCGCAGCGCAGCGGCGCCGCTGGCCCCCTAGGTTGGCGAACCACCGGATGACCGCTCCCATGTTGCGCCGCAGGACGGGCACGTGAGCCGGCTCAACGGGCAATCGTTCTGGCAGCCCGACCAGTCGGCGCACTGGTGGCACTCGGGATGACCGCGCTCGGTCGTGGCTGACACACCGCGCGCCTTGCAGGTGTAGATGTCGACGTAGTCTTCACGGCTCCTGCCGACGATGCGGTGTGTGAACGGGTTGGCGGCGCTCATGGCTGGTACCCGCTCACGATGATCGAGACGGCCGCCACGCGAGCGCCGAGGCTGATCCAGCCAGACGGCTCCATGCCGGCTTAGTCCACCACCAGCGCGTCCCGTCGGCGTGGACCCTCGGACCGCGACCAGTGTCGAGTTCGTACCCTCCGGTCACCGGGTCGGTGACGCACCCAGCCGGTCACCTCGGCGGTCGTGGTCACGTATCTGCACCCGCCAGGCGCACCGCGACGCGCCGGCGGCCCCAGCCTTGCGGTGGCCCTTCGAAGCGCCCCGGCACCTGGTGTCCGCAGGTCCGGCAGCGCCCGTCGTCGGTCAGCTGCCACCGTCCCAGCTCGTACCAGTCGCGCTCCATGAGGAGAGCACCGCATCCCGGGCACCACGTGCTCGACCCGGGCTGGTCATGCACGTTGCCCGTGTACACGTACGCCAGACCGTTGCGGAGGCCCCACTCGCGGGCGCGGGTGAGCGTGGCCGCCGGCGTGTGCGGGATGTCCATCATCTTGAAGTCCGGATGGAAGGCCGTGAAGTGGAGGGGCACGTCGGTGCCGAGATGCTCGGCGACCCACGAGGTCAACCCATCGATCTCCTCGTCGCTGTCGTTCTTTCCCGGGATCAACAGCGTCGTGATCTCAAACCAGACCTCGGTCTCACGGCGCAGGTACTCGAGCGTCTCCAGCACCGGGTCGAGGTGGGCCACGCACACGTGCTTGTAGAAGTCCTCGGTGAACGCCTTGAGGTCGACGTTGGCCGCGTCCATGTGGCCGTAGAACTCGCGCCGTGGCTCCGGACAGATGTAGCCAGCGGTGACCGCGATCGCCCTGATGCCTAGCTCGCGGCAGGCGTCGGCGACGTCGATGGCGTACTCGATGAAGATCGTCGGGTCGTTGTAGGTGAACGCGACACTCGAGCAACCCAGCTGCTTGGCGGCGCGGGCGATGCCCTCGGGTGACGCCGCGTCGGCGAGCGTGTCCATCTCCTTCGACTTGGAGATGTCCCAGTTCTGGCAGAAGCGGCAGGCCAAGTTACACCCCGCCGTGCCGAAGGAGAGCACCGACGATCCCGGTAGGAAGTGGTTGAGCGGCTTCTTTTCGACGGGGTCGATGCAATAGCCCGAGGAGCGACCGTAGCTCAGCAGCACCACCTCGCCGTCGACCCGCCCGCGCACGAAGCACATACCCCGCTGGCCTTCTTGCATGCGGCAGGCGCGCGGGCAGACATCGCACTGCACTCGCCCATCGGGGAGGCGGTGCCAATACTTCGTCGGGAAGGTGGCCGGCGCCTCGCCGCTCACGACCTCCCTCCTCAGGTGGTGAGGTTGCTGGCGTCGACCAACCCGACCTGGACATAGGGGTCGAGCCAGTTGATGTAGGCGGTCGACTCGGCCACCCTGCCGCCCTTGATGCGGTACACGACGCACTCGTATGTGGAGTACGGGTGGTCCGCGCCCTGGAGGTACGCGTTGCCGGGGAATCGTTCGGCGGCCACCTTGCCGATCACGCACACGTGCTTGTCGTCGCCGAACATCTGCTTCAGCGCGAAGGTGCTGTCACCGGCTGTTGCGCGGAACTGGTCGACGACCGCTTGCCTTCCGGTCGTCACGCCACCCATCGAGCCGGGCACACCGGCCATGCGGAAGACTGCGTCCTCGGTCAGCAACGCGCCGTACCGGTCGAAGTCCCGATCACGGGCTGCTTGCTGGAGCTCCTCGATCAGCTCCAGGTTCTCCTTGGCTCCCATTGGTCTCCCTTTCCCTCCATCCGGACATCCACCGCGGACCACCACCCCGGACCTGGCCAGCGAATGCCGTCAGCTCACGGGATGCGGACCTCGGGGAGGAGGCCGACCTCGCGGGCGTGCCCGACGCTCGCCGGGTCGGGCCACCACCGCTCGAGACCGAGGTCGGAGCAAACGGAGGCCGATCCCCTCGATGCGACGAGACCCGACGATCCGGTCGAGTGGCATGCCAACCACCCCTCTCGCGCTGCCTCGACTTCAAGCTACGACCAGCGGGCTCGAAGTCAAGGAGCAGAGAGAGATTGCCAAGCTCGGCGGGCAGTTTGGGCAGGTCGCCCCCATCGCTATCCTGCGAGCGGAGCGCGTAGAGGGAGGAGGACCCATGGGGTTCTTCGACACCGCCAAGGAACAAGCCCAGGAGCTGAGAGGACGGGTCGAGCACAAGGTCGAGGACGTCCAGGCTCGGCGCAAGGCCGCGGACGACCTCGAACAGCTCGGACGCTTCCTGTTCGCGCAGCGTACGGATCGCGTCGTCGCGGGGGCAGACGCGGAGATCGACCGGATCGTCGGCGAGCTGAAGGATCTCGAGACCGCCGGGGTCAAGATCCTCGCCGAGTGACCTCGACCGCGGGCAGGACTGCTCTCAACACAGCGACGGAGCTCGCCCACACGACGGCGGGTGTCACTCCGTCGCCTCGAGCTCGGCCCCACGCGTCGCGTCGACGGATACAAGTGTTGAATGGCGAGGGCGTCGCTGCTCTTGACGCCTTGTGCCCGGCCGCGCGCACCGAACGAGGCGACAGAATGACGGCCTGGTGGGCCCCGGGTAGCACGCAGAACGGCGCACCCAGGGCGGCGGCCAACGCGACAGCGGGAGCGCATATCGACCGCTCGGCGTGCGACCGGCCGTTGTCCCGCAGCGCCAGAACGACGACCTGGTGCTTGCCGTGACGTGTCGGACTGAACTGTCTGCCGACCGGGATGTCGTTGGCGAATCGCGTTGCTTACAGCTCGATGCCCAGACCACGCTCGAGCCCATGGTCCAGGTGCGGCTGGTTGATTCGCTCGATCATCTCGACCGTCTTCACGGCTGCGTTCCATTCCTGGTATTGAGTGCCGTCGATGGGCGGATGGCGGATGTCTTCCGGCTGGATGCCCCAATGCTCGCGGTAGGCCTCGACGCGACCTGCGAGCCGGGACCAGCGCTCCCGGCCAGCGTCGTCCTCGGGTACGGGTCCGATGAGTTGGACAAGGTGGTCTGGCTGGGTGGCGACGGCTTCGGCGGCGAGCGCGGCGCGCCGGTCGGCCACCTGACGCGGCGAGGTGGTGGCGGTAGACGAAGGTGTCAGCGTGTTGTTCGAGCCAGGCGGCGCGTCGTTCTGCCATCGCTTCGAGTTCGCGTTGGCGTTCGTGGAGACCTTGGAGGAGTCGGCGGTCGTCTCGGCGGGACCGGGTCAGCATGCCGGGCCGGGTGTGCTGCTCGAGACGCTGGCGGCGGGCTGCGAGTCGCTGTAGCTCGATGGTCGGGTCGGGTGGTCTCTCGCGGGCGATCCATGCGTCGAGGTTGGCCAGCCGGGGCGCGAGCACGGCGAGCGACTCCGAGGCAGCGAGCGTCGCCCGCAGGGCGTCGAGCGCGGCCTGCTCGGCCGACACCCGGCCGAGGGCGGCGGTGAGGACATCGGCGGCCGTCGGTGGCGTTTCCCGGTGCTCGTCGTCGAGCTGATCGCACACGACGAGCGCGGTGTTGTCGTGACGGCCGCGTGTCATGCCGACGTAGAGCGCTTCGGCGGTGGTGGCCTCGTCGGCGATCAGCACGGCGCGATCGACCGTTACGCCTTGGGCCTTGTGCACAGTGAGCGCGTACGCGAGCGAGACGTCCTGGTTGACGTAGTCGGCGGGCAGTACGACGCGACCGTGTCCGGCGAGATGGGACACGGTGATCGAGCCGTCACCATGGCGGGCGGCGACCGTCCAGCGGTCGCCGTTGCGGACCCACGCACCGGCGCTGGTCATCAGGCGGCGGTCATTCCGGGTCGTGACGATCTCGTCGCCCACACCGACGGTCTGGCCGTGGGCGGCGGCGATCCCGGCTGGCTCGACCTCACCGGCCGCGACTCGGGCGGCGCGGATGCGCCGAGCGATGCCGGCGACGGTGGCGTTGTCGGTGGCGCAGATGACCACGGACGCGCCGACACCGCGGGCGTCGTGCCAGGCGGTGAAGGCGGCGTCGAGGGCGCCGAGCCGATCGCAGCCCGTGACTCGCCCGTGTCGGTCGTACTCGACGATGACCGCAGGGTCGCGGGCGCGGAGGCGCAGGCTGGCGTCTCGCTCCCATGCAGCGGAGAAGCGCCGCACACCCGAGAGCTCGACCGCGTTGATGTCGGCGAGGAGGCGGAAGAGCCCGCCGGCCTCGACGGCGCCGAGCTGGGCGTAGTCCCCGACCAGGACGAGCTTGGCCTCGGCCCGGTGGGCGAGCTGGGCGAGGCGGGCCAGGTCGCGGCTGGCGACCATGCTGGCCTCGTCGACCACCACGACCTCCCCACGGCGGAGTCGCCAGCCGTCGTTGGCCGCGCCGGGACGATCGTGTTCGAACAGCAACTTGGCGACGGTGTCCGCAGCCACGCCGGCCTCCGCCTGCAGCACACCGGCGGCAACCGCCGACACCGCCAAGCCGCGTACGGGCACGCCGGACGCTTGCCACGCGTCGGCCGCAGCGCCCATGGTGCGTGACTTCCCGGTCCCCGCAGGCCCGACGACACACGCCACCGCGTGGCCATCGAGGGTCACGGCCCGTACCGCCGCTGCCTGGTCCTCGCCCAGCCCGGCGCTCGCGATCGATCGCTGCACGGCGTCAGCGTCGGCGACGCCACGGCCTGCACGGCGGCCGGCGGTGACGATGTCGATGACCTCCTGCTCGATGGCCAGGGTGGCGTGCGTGGTGTAGCGGACGGCGCCGTGGCGCTCGAACACCGACCGGCCGTCACGGCGGCGCAGATCGGCCGGCGGCGCCGGCTCGGGGGCCGCCAAGCGAACGATCGTAGGATGAGCAAGGACCTCGTCGGTCATGGTCTCGATCCACGACCGGGAGGCGGCCGCGCTCGCCGAGGTCTTGCGGTGTCCTGCGGGCGACCTGGCGCACGACGTCGGTTCGTTTCCAGGTCGACACCGTCATCGACAGCTCATCGAGGACCTCGGCAACGACCACCGACCGCTCGGGGTACGGCAGCTGCTGGCGGTCGCAGCACCGCCCCGAACCACCGCTCGGGGTCACAGCCGGCGGCGATGGCTTCGGACCGCCACCGGTCGAACAACCCCTCATCGAGCTCGCCGCCGTGTTCTTTGGCCGTGCGGGTCTCGAGAACGGCCACCTCGTAGATGCGCCGGCGTCCCTTCGGGGTCAACTCCCGACCCAGCTTCGCCTCGGCCTCGGCGATCAGCTCCCGAGCCCGCGCCTCCACCGCGGTTGCCCGCTTCGAGAACAGGGCACGCAGCTCGTTCGGGACACCGACGACCTCCGCCTGACCGTGGCGGTCCACCGGCGTCCACGCCACGCCGAGCCGGTTCGCGAGCTCCACCCGCAGCCCCGCCTGGTACACCATGCCGGCGGTCTTCAGCTCGCGGTGCAGCGCCCGCGAGTCAAGCGCCCGCCACACCCCGTCGGCGCAGCGCACCCGTCCGGAAACCAGGACATGGGTGTGCAGCTGCGGGTCACCGGCCCGCGACGAACGATGCACGAACGCCGCCGCGAGAAGTCCCTCGCTGTCGACCTGGCGCACTCCCGCCTTGCCCTGGCGGCTGAAGGCGGCGTGGTCCTCCAGATAGTCGAGCGCCGCGGCCACCGCGGCGTCGTGGGCGTCGCGCACCTCCATGCCGACCTCGCCGCCGACCGTGGCCCACAACGCCGACACGGACTTCGGCGCCGAGAACGTCAGGTCCCACCCGGTCACCCGATCCGCGCCGTCCCGCACCCGATACGCCTCGCCCAGGGACTCCCCCGTCCGCGGGTGGACGCCGTCGAACAGGCGCACCAGCTCCTCCGCTGCGACCTCCCCGCTCAGGCCGGCTGCGGCCGAGCCGCGGCCGACCCACCGCCCGGAGCTTCGCCTCGGCCCGCGTAGTAGTCATCCAGCCCGCGCGCGACCGTGTCCGTGTAGTAAGACACGGTCGCAGGGGTCACCTTCCCCCGGCTCAGCATCGGCCACCACCGACGAGGCGGCGGGCCGCCGGGACGGCGGCCCGAGATCCCGGCACCGCAGGGTGCCAATGTCTGCGCCGATCCTCGGGCTCGGCGTTCCGGCGCTCCGTGTTCCGGACTTCCGGGTTCCTCGGTCTCGCGGGTTCGGGTCTGCTCGGCTTTGCGGGTTCCGGCCTTCGCCGGTTGCGCGCTGCTCGGCTTCGCGGGTTCCGGCGCTTGGATGCGTGCCGGTTCGTCGCGTTGCATGAGTCTGCCGGGTGGCCGTTGGCGCACGCGCGATGGGCGGACTCCGTTCGCGACGGCGTCACGGTGGCCTCCACGCCGGGGGATCGACGCGTCACCGACGGCCCGCGCTCATGCGTCGAACAGCGCTGCCTGCGCCGGGGGAACGCGCCGCGCCCCCCTCTTGTGCTTCGCCACCGAAGCGGCCACTGGGGCCGAGTCCTGAACGCCTCGGGCGCTCCCGTCGGCAGCAGCGGCGCCAGCGCGCTCTACGGCGGGCGCTCGGGCCACCTGTGCTTGGACCTCCCCGACGGTTGTCAGGTCGACACCCAGCAGCTCCTCCAGCGCTTGCCTCGGCACGCGCAGCACGTTGCCGAAGTCGACGACGGGCAGGCCGGAGCGCGCACCGGACGCGCGCCACTCCTGCGTCATTGCGTACGCCTTCGTGCGTCCGACGCGGAGCAGGACAGCCGCCTCTTCGACGGTCAGCAGAGCCGGGACCTGCTCGCACATCTCCACAACCTCCAAACGTTGCGAGGACTGGCAGCAGATAGTACCAGGGTGACAATGCTCGGAGGAAGTATCAGCACGGTCTGTAAGTGATGTACTCTCTGGCGCGTGCCCCGACGCCGCGCACCAGAGCCGCCTCCTCTGCCTGAGGTCGACCTCAACCAGGTCGTGGCCTACAACGTGCGCGCCGCCCGCGAGCTGCGGGGCTGGACCCAGGAGCAGTTCGCCGCCCGCATGGAGCCCTACCTCGGCCAGCGGCTAACTCAGGCCAGCGTCTCGGCCATCGAACGCGCCTGGGACGGCGAACGCCGCCGCGAGTTCGACGCCCACGAGCTCCTCGTCTTCGCCATGGTTTTCGACCTGCCGATGCTGTGGTTCCTGCTCCCGCCTCCCGGCGACCACCGGCTGATGCGCGGCACCACCCGCCAAGTGGACGAGCTCTACAGCTGGCTGCTCGGGCGCCCCGACCAGCTCGAGCCCGTCTACGCACGGCTCCGCGAGCACGGCATCACCGAGCCGAGCTCAGCCGACGAAGCCGTCGAACGCATCACCGGCACCCCCAGCCGGGCCCGCCAGTGGAGCTACCGCGAACGCCGCAAGGAGCTGCTCCTCGCGCTGCTCGACGAGCACGCCGACAGCTTCGACACCGCCGTCGACGAACTCGGCCGGCTCGTCGACCACCTCCGCCAGGTCGGCATCCGCGGCTTTGTCGCCGAGCACACCCACGACGAGGACTTCGTCACATCACCCGAGCACCGCTCGGCGGCGGACGAGACGGCATCAGCCGGCACGATGG
Source organism: uncultured bacterium (assembly GCA_963717085.1). GTDB lineage: Bacteria > Actinomycetota > Acidimicrobiia > Acidimicrobiales > VFJN01 > DASQUK01. The sequence goes on along the minus strand of CAVQVM010000022.1, from coordinate 154,328 downwards.
ACGAAGCGGCACGGGCCGACATCGCGGACGGCACGACACCGCCCGCCAGCCGACGAAAGACCAAGCGGGGGTAAGCGGTGTCGACGACCGCAGCGCCGAGGAAGGACCCGAAGACGGGGACGTGGTGGTTCGTTGTCGATCTGCCACCGGATGTGCGCGGGAGGCGCCGTCAGGCCAAGCGCCGTGGGTTTCCCACGAAGAAGGCGGCGCTCGAGGCGCTGGACGAGCTGCGGAGCGCGGCGCGGAGAGGGACCTTCGTCGCGCCGCAGCGCCAGACGTTCCGCGCCTTCCTTGTCGACGACTGGTTGCCGGCGATGAGGAGGGAGCTCGAGGAGTCGACGTGGGAGGACTACGAGCGGAAGGTCCGCCTTCATGTCGTCCCGTACCTGGGTGGCGCTCAGCTCCAGACCATCGACGCCGGCTCGCTCAACAGGCTCTACGCGAACCTCCTCGCCGGAGGCCGACGGGACGGCCGACCCGGCGGGCTGTCGCCCCGAACCGTGCGCTACATCCACGCCATCCTCCACGGCGCCCTCGACGATGCGGTCAAGTGGCGGCGCATCCCGGTCAACCCGGCTGATCAGGCGAATCCGCCGTCGGCACGTTCAGCGAAGGCGCCCGAGATGACCGTGTGGTCGCGGGAACAGCTGCGGCGGTTCCTCGAGCTGAGCGAGCGCGACGGCGGACCGGATGGCCCCGAGCCCGAGTTCACGCGCGCCCGCCACCGGTTCCACTTCGTCTGGCTGTTCCTGGCGACGAGCGGCTGTCGGCGGGGCGAAGCGCTCGGCCTCCGCTGGCGCGACATCTCCTTCGACGAAGCGACAGCGGCGATCCGTCAGACCGTCGTGCCGCTCCGAAAGGCCGACGGGCACGGTCGGGAAGCCCGGATCAAGCCGTGGACGAAGACGGGTCGGGCCCGGGTGATCGAGCTCGACCGGCAGACCCTCGCCGCGCTGCGAACGTGGCGGGCCCACCAGGCCGAAGAGCGCCTCCTCGTCGGATCCGCGTACGAAGACAACGACCTCGTGTTCTGCCGACCTGACGGCCGGCCGTACCAGCCCGAGTACTTCTCGAAGATGTTCGACCGGACGCTCGCACGATTGCCATACCGCGACGAGCTTCCCCGTATCCGGCTCCACGACCTACGGCACACGTGGGCAACGCTCGCTCTCGTGGCCGGCGTCGACGTCCGCATCGTCTCGGAGCGGCTAGGGCACTCGAGCCCGCTGATCACCTGGCAGACCTACCAGCACGTCATCAAGGGGATGCAGTCAGATGCCGCGGAGAAGGTGGCGGCTCTCATCTTCGGCCCGGCGTGAGCGAGCCCTTCGGCGGGTCGATCCCCGACAAGATCAGCCTCAGCCGCGACGAGGCGAAAGTCGCCTTGGACCCGGCGATGGAGGACGCGGCCGACGCGGTCAGAGCCCGCATCGAGGAAGCGGCTCGCATCATCGTGGAGAAGCTCTTGCCCGACCTTCCGGACCTGTGACGGGGGTACCGTGATGTCGATCCCGCACGCGCCCTTCGGGTGCCCGAGGTCGCCCGCCGCCTCGGAGTGGACGGCGCAGAGGTCTACGGGCTGATCCTCGACGGCGAGCTGCCTGCCGCAAAGGGTGATGACGGCCTCGTGTACGTCACGGCGGAGGCGCTGGAGGAGTTCCAGCGCCGACACGCGCCGACGCCGCAGTAGCGCACGCCGCGCGCAACGGTTCGCGATTTTCCGTGACCAAAGTGTGACCACGGACGGAATGTCGGCCCCTGTCACGCAGAAATCGCAGGCCGCGCAGAGCGCTGACCTGCGATTTCTTCATCAAGCGTGAGCTCGGGGGGGAGGACTCGAACCCCCAATGACAGGGCCAGAACCTGCTGTGTTACCGATTACACCACCCCCGAAGGCGGACCGACACCCTACCCGGCCAGCGCGGACGATCGCACCAGCGATCGCCCGCCACCGACACGTCGTCGCGACCCGAGACTGGGTCCGGGGCGCCGATGAGTCGCGGCGGCTCGCGTCGTCATATGTGACGTCTGCCAAATCACCCACGCCGAAGGGACGGTGCACCCGATGCCGAAACTCACCTCCTGCCTCTGGTTCGACACCGAAGGCGAGGACGCCGCCAACTTCTACGTCTCGGTCTTCCCCAACTCCCGCATCGTCAACGTGTCCCGCTACGGGGACGCCGGCCCGCGACCCGCGGGCTCGGTCATGACCGTCGACTTCGAGCTGGACGGGCACCCGTTCATGGCGCTCAACGGCGGCCCGGAGTTCACGTTCAACGAGGCGGTCTCCTTCGTCGTCGACTGCGCCGACCAGGACGAGGTCGACCACTACTGGACCAGGCTGAGCGAGGGCGGCGAGGAAGGCCCGTGCGGTTGGCTCAAGGACCGCTTCGGGCTGTCCTGGCAGGTCGTTCCGGCCGCCCTCGGCGAGCTCGCCAGCGATCCCGACCCCGCCAAGTCTCAGGCCGTCATCAAGGCGATGCTCGGCATGCGCAAGCTCGTCGTCGCCGAGCTGCAGGCGGCCTATGACGCTGCCTGACCCCGGGCGCCGTCAGTCCGGGGCCTGCGGCTCGAGGTCGACCAGGCGCCGGAAGCCGATGATGCGTCCCACGGCTACGGCGGCCGTCTCCTCGGCGTAGTCGCGCACGGACCCGCGGTTGCCGCTCGGCGACACCGAGGCGTCGAGGCCCAACTCGTCGGCGATGGCCTTGACCCGGAGGGCGTGGTAGCCGTCGGTGACGAGCACGACATCGGTCATCCCCTGGTCGCGCAGGATGCGGGCCGACGCCGCCAGCGACTCCCACGTGCTGGTGCCCTGGACCTCGCGCAGCACGTCGGCGTCGGGGACACCCGCCTGCAGCAGGTAGTCGGCGCTCGCGCTGGCCTCGGTGCAGCGGTCGCCCTCCTGCTTGCCCCCGGTCACGACGATGGTTCCGGCGGTGCCCCCTTCGTAGAGCTCGAGCGCGTGGTCAAGACGCTCCTCCAGAACGGGCGACGGCCGGCAGTCGTACTGCGCCGCCCCCAGCACCACGATGGCCTCGGCCGACCGGGCGCCGTCGCGCCGGCTCGCCAGCCACACCTGGACGAACGTCACCCCGACGTAGGCGACGAGCAGCGCGCCGACCAGGAGCAGGCCCCGCCACAGATAACGCCGGCGGCGCGAACGCCCGGTGGGGCGGTTCCCGGCGCGCTTCCCCTCGCGCGCCCGGAGCGTGAATGTCACGGGATCAGAGCTTCCCCCGCGCCGCTCGGAGCCGGTCGAGGGTGCGCTCACGCCCCAGCACCGCCAGCGACTCGTACAAGGGTGGGCCGACCGATCGGCCCGTGACCGCCACTCGCACCGGAGCCTGGGCCCGGCGCATGTCGACAGAGCCATCGGGCTTGACGAAGCCGGCGGACCGGGCCGCGGCGTCCAGCGCCGCCTCGATCGCAGCGGCATTCCACTCGCACGGCGACAGCTCGGTGAAGGCGGCATCGAGCATGGCCGCCGCCCGCTCCCCCAGCTTCACGACGCCCTTCTCCCACGATGCCTCGTCGATGGCGTCGTCGATCGACTCGAGCCGGAGAAAGTCCACCATCGGCTCTACCTCCGTCAGCAGCCGCACCCGCTCCTGCACCAACGGGGCGATCGGTCGCAGGACCTGCTCCGTGGCATCACCGTGGACGAAGAACGGCCGGGCCCGGGCCACGAAGGCCTCGCCGTCGAGCGCGCGGATGTACTCGGCGTTGAAGTGCTGCAGCTTGCGAATGTCGAAGAACGCCGGCGACTGCGTCACGTCGGACAGGCGAAACAGCTCGACGATCTCGGCCAGCGGCCGGATCTCCACGCCGTCCGGCGGCCCCCAGCCCAGGGTGGCGAGGTAGTTGACCATCGCCTCGGGCAGGTACCCCTCGTCACGGAACTCGGCCACCGACACCGAGTCGCGCCGCTTGGACAGCTTCTTGCGCTGCTCGTTGACCAGGACCGGAAGGTGGGCGAACACGGGGCGGTATCCCAGGCCCAGCGCCTCGGCGATCAGTAGGTACTTGGGCGTGCCGTTGACGTGCTCCTCGCCCCGCACCACGTGGGTGATGCCCATGTCGGCGTCGTCAACGATGTTGGCGAGCAGGAAGGTGGGGGTGCCGTTCGACCGCAACAGCACGAAGTCCTCGAGCTTGGCATTCTCGAACGTGACCTGGCCGCGCACGAGGTCGTCGAAGCCGGTGGCCCCCTCGTCGGGCGTGCGGAACCGGAGTGCCGTCGAGGGTCCCCGCTCGAGCCCCCGGTCACGGCAGAATCCGTCGTAGCCGGGCGGCCCACCCCGCTCGCGAGCCCTCGCCTGCACCTGCTCGGGGGTGCAGTCGCACCAATAGGCCCGCCCTTCGGCCAGGAGCTTCTCGGCTGCCGCCGTGTACATGTCGAAGCGCTCGGACTGGCGAACTGGGTCCCCGTCCCACCCCAGGCCGAGCCATTCGATCATCTCGAAGATGTTGTCGGTGAGCTCGGGGCGGTTGCGCTCGACGTCGGTGTCCTCGAGGCGGAGCAACATCACGCCGCCCTCGCGGCGGGCGACGAGCCAGTTGAACAGCGCCGCGCGCGCGCCGCCCACGTGCAGGTAGCCCGTGGGTGAGGGCGCGAACCGGAGACGTGGCGTTGGCGACATTGGCCGCCCAGGCTACCGGCCGGTGGGATGGCGGTCGCGGCGCGGCGGCGCCGCGAGACGTGGTCAGGGAGCCGCGGAGGATGCGCCGAACGCCGAGATGTGATCGAGCAGCAGCTGGTTGAGCCGATCGGGCGCCTGCTCCGCGATCCAGTGGCTGACGCCCTCGATGACGGCGAAGTGGTAGGGCCCCTCGACGCACTGCGCAGTGGCCTCGGCGGCCTCGGTGCCGAGCGCCACGTCTTCGGTCGACCACACGTACAGGGTTGGGGTCGTGATCGGGCCGAGGCCCTCGGCATCGGCCACCGAGGCCGCGCGGTACCAGTTGAGCGCAGCACCCAACGCCTGCGGGGTGCCCAGCGCCTCGAGGTAGGGCCGTTCCCGGCCCTCCGGCATGCCGCTCCCGGCGAAGAGCAGGCGGAAGACGGCGGCGTCGTTCTCCAGCATGCGGTCCTGCGAGTCGGGCTGGCGGAAGAACGCCATGTACCCGGACCGCTCGGCCTGGTCGCCCCCGAGGTCGCCGCTATAGGCCCGCCGCAGCGCCGCGGGATGGGGGGTCGACACCACGGCCAGCGTGTGCAACCGATCGGGATGGCGGGCGGCGACGTGCCACGCAACCGCCCCACCCCAGTCGTGGCCGACGAGGTGGAACCGCGCGGCCCCGAGCGCGTCGGCGAACCCGATGACGTCGCCCACCAGCTCGGGCATGGCGTAGGCGGCGAGCTCGGTTGGCCGCGCCCGGGGCGAGTAGCCCCGCTGGTCGGGGGCGACCGCCCGGTACCCGGCGGCGGCCAGCGCCGTGACCTGGTCGCGCCACGACGCCGACGTCTGCGGGAAGCCGTGCAGCAACAGCACGAGCTCGGCATCCTCGGGGCCGTCGGCGAGGGCGTCGAAGGTGAGCGCGCCGACGGCGATCTCGGTCATGTCGATCGCCATCCGCTCATCCTTGCGCCTGGGCGTCCAGCTCGCGGGCCTCGCGGGCGCGGTCGAGTAGGAAGCCGACGGTCGGAACCCACCACGACACCGCCTCGTTGATCGGCCGCCCGTTGAGGAGCTCGCGTCCCTCGACCACCGCCTGTGCCAGTGCCGGACCGATCCACGCGTACTTGGCCGCCATGGTGGCCGACATCGCCAGCCGCACGATGGCGTCCGATCCGGACCAGCCGGCATCCCGCAGGCCGGCTGCGTAGCCGCCGGCGACCGCCTCGTACAGCGACTCAAGGTCCTCCGCGCCGACGTGGAAGTCGAGCACGGCGTCAGGCACGAGGTTGCCGGCATCCTCGCCGAGGGCCCCGATGCCCACGAACGACCAGTCGATCGCCGCCGTGGTGCCATGCCCGCCGTCGAACAGGTTGGCGGGATGGAAGTCGAGGTGGCAGAGCGTTTTCGGCATGCGGTCGAGCACGGCGAGGAAGCGCCCGCGATCGGCGCGCATGGCCTGGAGAGCGGCGATCGGCGGCGCCGGGAACCAGTCGGCGAGAAGCGGGCGTCGCCACAGCGCCCGATCGATGGGGACCGTCAGCCGGCGGAGTGGCTGGTCGAGGTAGCTGCGCAACCACCCGCGGCTGAGCCACGGTTCATCCGAGAGCGGGCGCCCGGCGATGTACTCGCCCTGCGCTTCGCCCAGGTGACGGGCTGCCCGGTAGTAGCGGTCGAGGGACCACGACGACGCCGGATCGCCCCGCAGGTCCTCGAGCCAGAGCGCAACCGAGCCGTCGCCGCGGACTGCGACCAGTTCGCAGACTGGCGCCCGGAGCCCACCCCCGAGCCCCGCGAGCAGACCGGACCGGTAGGCCTCGGCCTCGCGGCGCCAGTAGTACCAGTGCGACTCCTCCTCCCCCGACCGCCAGTTGGGGCTGCCGCCCCCCGGCGCGTGGGCAAGCAGCTTCACGACTGCGGAGTGGTCGGCGATCCGGACGCGCCACAGCCCCGCCGTTGCCGACGCCACCGCCGCGTGCGGCAGCGGCTCGATCGTGATGGGCCTGTCCCAGGCGTCGCCGAAGACGGCTCTCAGCTCGTCCGGCGGCACGGTGGCGACGGGCGTCACCTACACGGCGAGGAGCGATCGCCAGTCGGCCCGATGCCGTTCGGCGATCTCGTCCGGGGTGAGCCGCAGCACGTCCTCGGGCACGAGGTCGACGATGCGGCGCTGCTCGGCATAGTGCTGGGGGTTCGCGACCTCGGCGAACAGCGGCTGGCGGTAGGCGATCAGGTCGGGCGGCGCGTCCCCCAGGAACCCCCAGATGGTCAGCGCCGCGGTGAGGTCGTGCACCACCGGAGCCCGCCCGAACAGGGACGCGCGCTTGAGCGCGACCCCGATGCAGCCGACCAGTGCGTCCGGCTCGTTCTCGTCGTGCGCGAGCTGCAGGTGCCCCTCGAACCATCGCGCCAACACGTAGACGTAGCCCTGGTCGGGGCCGGGGGAACCCAGCCGCTCCCCCGTGGGCTGGTGCCAGGGCTCGTCACCGGGTCGCACCGGTCGCCACGACTCCGGTCGCCACGGGTTCGACTCGTAGTTCCGGACGCGCCTGATCGCAGGCTCGGGGACATACTCAGGCGCGGCCACGGGCGCGAACGATACTTCCGACCCGACTCATCCAGCATCGGCGGCGTGGGAGCCGTCCGACCCCTTGAGCAGGCCGTAGACCAGTGAGTCGACGAGCGCCTGCCAGGACGCCTCGATGACGTTCTCGCTGACCCCGATGGTCGACCACGTGCGATCGCCGTCTGCCGAGTCGATGAGCACGCGCACGACCGCACCGGTGGCCGCTGCGCCCTCGAGCACGCGCACCTTGAAGTCCGTGAGGTGGATCCGGTCCAGCTGCGGGTAGCGGTCGGTGAGCACGGACCGCAGAGCGGCGTCCAGCGCGTTGACCGGTCCGTTGCCCTCGCCCACGGCCACCAGCCGCTCGTCGCCCACCCACACCTTGACCGTGGCCTCGGTGTCGATCATCGACTCGCCGTCCTCGATGGGTGCACCACCCCGCACGGCGTTGCGGTGGTACGTGGTGACGCGGTAGCCCTCGAGCTGGAAGTAGGGCTGGCGCCATCCCCCGGCCTCCAGCATGAGCAGTTCGAGGGAGGCGTCGGCGGCCTCGAACTGATAGCCGTCGGCCTCGAGGTGCTTGAGGCGGTCGGACAGCTCGGCCGCCGCCCGCCCGTCGAGCCCGACGCCGAACTCCTTGGCCTTGAGCGCCATGCCCGATCGCCCGCCGAGGTCGGACACCAGCACCCGGGTGTGGTTGCCGACGAGCGCGGGATCGACGTGCTCGTAGCTGGCACCACCGACCTTGCCCAGGGCCGACGTGTGCAGCCCGCCCTTGTGGGCGAACGCCGAGGCACCGACGTAGGGATCGGCCGAGTGCGGCGGCAGGTTGACGAGCTCGGCAACGTGCCGGCTGACCGCCGTGAGCCGGTCGAGGCGGGACGCCGGCAGGCAGCGCACGCCCATCTTGAGCTGCAGGTTGGGGATGCAGGTCATGAGGTTGGCGTTGCCGGTCCGCTCGCCGTAGCCGTTGACCGTCCCCTGCAGGTGGGTCGCCCCGGCCACGACCGCGGCCACGGAATTGGCGACCGCACAGCCGCTGTCGTTCTGCGTGTGGATCCCGATCTGCTGCTCGGCGCCGAAGTAGGCCACCACCTCGGCCACGATGCGTTGCACCTCGTGCGGCAGCGAACCGCCGTTCGTGTCGCACAGCACGAGCACCTCGGCCCCCTCCGTGGCCGCCGCCTCCAACACCCGCAACCCGTACTCGGGGTTGGCCTTGTAGCCGTCGAAGAAGTGTTCGGCGTCGAAGAACACCCGCAGGCCCTGGGCGCGCAGGAACCGCACCGAGTCGCCCACCATGGCGACACCCTCGTCGAGGCTGGTGCCGAGCGCCTCGGTCACGTGAAAGTCCCAGCTCTTGCCCACGATGCAGGCGGTGGACACGCCGCTCCCGACCAGCGCCGCCAGGGTCGGGTCAACGTCCACCCGCCCCGCAGGGCGGCGGGTCGACCCGAAGGCCACCAGTGTGGCCGTGTCGAGGTGCAGGTCGCGCGGCGCACGGCGGAAGAACTCGGCGTCCCGGGGATTGGCCTGCGGGTAGCCGCCCTCGATCCAGCGGACCCCCAGCCAGTCGAGCTGCTCGGCCACCCGCAGCTTGTCCTCCACGGACAGCGAGATCCCCTCGAACTGGGCACCGTCCCGCAGGGTCGTGTCGAAGATGTCGACGGCGGGCGTGTCCGTGGCCGCGCCCGGGCTCGGTACGTCAGCGGACATGCTCGACCCAGTCCTTGTACCTGTCGACCTGGCCGCGCACGACGCGGCCGTACTCCTCGCCGATCGCCAGGGTCATTGGGCCCGGGCACGGCAGCTCCCGGTCGTCCACCGAGAGGACCGACGACACCTCGGCCGCGGTGCCGCACACGAACATCTCCTCGGCGATGTAGACGTCGCTGCGCGACAGGTCGCCGAACTCGACGTCGAAGCCGAGATCGCGGGCGATGGCGAACACCGTGCTCTGGGTGATGCCCTCGAGCGCGCCGGCCGACAGCGGCGGGGTGATGAGCTTGCCGTGGCGGGCGACGAACACGTTCTCGCCCGTGCACTCCGACACGAAGCCGGCGCGGTTGAGCAGCAGAGCCTCGTCGTAGCCGGCCTTGAGCGCCTCGACCTTCGCCAGCGAGCTGTTCGCGTAGTTGCCCGTGGTCTTCGCGGCCGGCGGCATGATGTTGTGGTCGTGGCGGGCCCACGACGAGATCTTCATGCGCACGCCCTTGGTGAGGGAGTCGTCGCCCAGGTATGCGCCCCACGGCCAGCACGCCACGGCCACGTCGACCGAGCAGGGCAGCGTGTTGAGGCCCATCTCGCCGTACCCGTAGTAGGCGATGGGACGGATGTAGCACGCGGGCAGCCCGGTCGAGCGCACAGTGTCCTTGACCGCCTGCACCAGCTCGTCGACCGAGTACGGCATCGGCATCATCAGGATCCGCGCCGACTGGTCCATGCGCCGCATGTGGTCGGTGAGGCGGAACGCGGCCGGGCCGTCGTCGGTCTCGTAGGCGCGGATGCCCTCGAAGACGCCCATGCCGTAGTGGAGCGTGTGCGTGAGGACGTGGATCTTGGCGTCGTCCCACGGGATCAGCTCGCCGTTGAACCAGATCTTCTCGGTGGGCGTGATGGGCATGGTGCTGGGGTCCCCTCGTGTTGGGTGTGGTCAGACGCGAGCGGCGATGGCGTCGCCGATCTCGGGAGTGGTTCCGGTGAGCGCCGACGGTTCGGCGCAGGCCTTGCGGATGCGGGCGGCGGCGTCGGCCTCGCCCAGGAAGTCGAGCATCATGGCCGCCGACAGCACGGCGGCCACCGGGTTGGCCTTGGCCTGCCCGGCGATGTCGGGCGCCGAGCCGTGCACGGGCTCGAACATGGACGGACCGGTGCGCGCCGGATTGAGGTTGCCGGACGCGGCGAACCCGATGCCGCCCGACACGGCCCCGGCGAGGTCGGTGAGGATGTCGCCGAACAGGTTGTCGGTGACGATCACGTCGTACCGCGCCGATTCCTGCACGAAGTAGATGCAGGCGGCGTCGACGTGGTTGTAGGCGGTGCCGACGTCCGGGTGCTCGCCGGCCACCTCGGTGAACGCACGCTGCCAGAGGTCGCCGGCGAACGTGAGCACGTTGGTCTTGTGGACCAGCGTGACGTGCTTGCGGGGGCGCTGGCTCGCCAGGTCGAACGCGTAGCGTACGCAGCGCTCGACGCCCATGCGCGTGTTGACCGACCCCTGAGTGGCCACCTCGTGCGGTGTGCCCTTGCGCAGGACCCCACCCTCGCCGACGTAGGGGCCCTCGGTGTTCTCCCGGATGACGACGATGTCGATGCCCTGGGTGGGATCGAGGAAGGGCCGCTGGTTGATGTAGAGATCGAGATCGAAGCGCATCTTGAGCAGCAGCCCCCGCTCGATCACGCCCGGCGGGACCTCCGGGGTGCCGACGGCGCCGAGTAGCAGCGCGTCGAGGGCGCGCCACTCGTCGAGCACGCTGTCGGGCAGGATCGTGCCGTCGCGTAGGTAGCGGGCCCCGCCGAGGTCGTAGTCCACCGTCTCGAGCGCGACACCGGTGGCGCCGACGACCTTGAGGGCCTCGGCGATGACCTCGGGACCGATGCCGTCCCCGCCGATGACTCCGATTCGGTGGCTCACCGGCGTGCCTTCGGGACGCAGGTGAGCCATCGCCGCTTCGCGGCGAGTAGGGCACTGTGCTTATGGTTCGCTCGCTCACGCTCGCTCACTGTTTCTCCGGGGTGGGTGGGATCCGGGCCGATAAATGACAAACCGCCCACCGATGGTGGACGGTCGGGAGCGCACGTCGACAGCCGACGCGCGCTACACGATGATGATTACCGAGGCGGCGAGGGGACGCACGGCGGCAAGTGTTCACCGAAGCGCCAAGCGGCGTCAACCGCGATGCCGAGCGCCGGTCGGTTGGCCGTTGGCCGACCCGTCACGACGTCCTAGCCTGGTGCGTCTATGGCAGAGACCCACCACCTCTCGCAGGCCGCGTACGACCGCCTCCAGGCGGAGTATCAGGACCTGACGACGCGCGGACGGGTCGAGATCGCTCGCAAGATCGAAGCGGCCCGGGAGCTCGGCGACCTCTCCGAGAACGGTGACTATCACGCCGCCAAGGAGGAGCAAGGCAAGATGGAGGGCCGCATCCGCCAGCTCTCCGCGATGCTCGAGAACGCCGAGATCGTCCAGGCCGACAACGGTGAGCACGTGTCGCATGGCTCGGTGGTGGCCATCCGCTACGCCGGCGACGACGAGGTCGAGCGCTACCTCGTGGGTTCGATCGAGGAACGCCACGACGACCTGGAGGTGATCAGCCCGTCGTCGCCCCTTGGTGAGGCCCTCATCGGGTCAGGACCCGGCGACTCGGTGACGTTCACGGCTCCAACCGGCGCCGAGCTCCAGGTCGAGATCGTCTCGATCGACTGAGGGTCGATTCCGCGGATCCCATGCCCGCGCTGCGTTGGATGTCCCGGGCTGGCGCACCACCGGCGGAATCGAGCCTCACTGACGCTTCTCGGCGCAGAACTGGTTACTGGGCAACTACCTCGGCGCCAAGAACGGTTGGAGGGACCTCACGAGCCCGATACTGGCGGACCGGCGTCAGGCGATCAGGCCGTACTCGATGGCGGTGGCGGCGTAGGTGACGCCGGCCGGAGCGGCGGCGAGGGCGACTCCGAACACGGCGAGCAGCCCGGCGGCGACGAGTCCGAGGGTCTTGCGCATCTTCGATCTCCGGTCGTAGGACGGTGTGCGGGTTGTCACCACCAGACGGCGATTGACACCCTCGGTTCGGAGCCAGCGCCCGCCGCGGATGGAGCAAGCGACCCGCATCACCCGAGCGCGGTCGTCGATCGGGAACTCACGACACCTCGCGCAGCCTGCCGTTCTCGACTTCGTACACGAACCCCCGCACGTTCTTGTGGGGGATGAAGGGGCTGGCGTGGATGCGGGCGACCGACTGGCGGACGTCGTCGTCGAGGTCGGGGAAGGCCTCCAGGGCGAACGGCGGGCGGATGCCGGTGTCGGCGGCGATCTGGTCCTTCACGTCGTCGTCGCGGAAGGTGAGCATGCCGCAGTCGGTGTGGTGGACCAGCATGATCTCGGTCGTGCCGAGCAGCCGCTGCGAGATGGCCAGCGATCGGATGACGTCGTCGCTGACGACGCCCCCGGCGTTGCGGATGACGTGGGCGTCGCCCGAGGCGAGCCCGAGGATGGCCTGCGGATCGAGGCGGGCGTCCATGCAGGCGACCACCGCCACGTGAGTCGGGCGCTGCGTGACCTGTGCGTCCTCGTCGAAGCCCTCGGCGAATCGCCGGGCGTTCCGCAGCAGCTGGTCGGTCACGGTCATCCTCGCCTCGCTCGTCGACCCGGATTTGCGCGCCCCGAGGGCGGCGATGGCGGGAGCGTCGGCGGCCCGGCCCGGCCGAATCCGGGCCACGTCGACAGTGTGCCGGCCCGTCACGCGTCGGACGGCAGGTAGGCGCTCGGGTCGGCGGCGAACGCACGCAGGCAGCCGGTCCCGCAGAACCAGTAGCGCTTGCCCGCATGGTCCAGGTGCAGTGCGACGTCGTCGGCGACCACCGCCATCCCGCACACCAGGTCGGTGACGACCTCGGGTGCGGTCGGCGGCCCCGCGGCCGTGGTGGCCCCGGGCGACGCCTGGGCCATGCCGGAGGGGCGCGGGCGCTGGGCGACGATCTCGGCCAGGATCGACAGCGCCACCTCGCGCGGCGTGCGGGCACCGATGTCCAACCCCGCAGGGGTGTGCACCGAGGCCCGCTGGACGTCGTCGAGCTCGAGCGCGGCCACGACGGCCTCGCCCCGCTTGCGGCTGGCCACGAGGCCCACGTACGGCACGCCCGCGCGGACGGCTGCCTCCAGGACCGGCTCCTCGTCTCGCCCGTGGGACGCCACGACCACCGCGGCCGGCGGGGCGCTCGCCTCCCCGCCGACTGCATCCCCCGCGCCCACCACGACCTCGAAGCCGACGCGCTCGGCGAGCGCGGCCAGGGCGGCGGCGATCGGCGACTCCCCGTGGACGGCGATGGTGGGCGCTGGGATCACCGGCTCCAGGAAGATCTCCAGGGTCCCTCCCGAGAGGCAGGGGTTGACGACGGTCAGCGTGCCCTCGGGCTCCGGCACGCCCGCGTCGCCGGCATCGCCCGAGGCCGAGATGCGCAGCAGCAGCGACTCGCCGGAGTCGAGCAACGACAGGCCCTGGGCCCGCACCGTCGACTCCGCGCACGCCCCCCCGACGAAGCCCTCGATCGTGCCGTCGGGCAGGACCACCGCCTCGTCGCCCGGCTTGGCCGACGTCGGCCGTTCGGCGCGCACCACCCGGGCGTGCACGAACGAGACCCGATCCCGCCGCAACTCGGCGGCCCGGGCCTCGACGTCGGGGTTCACGTGATGGCGAGGTCGGTGCGCACCGGCCTTCCCTGCATCGCCAGCCACACCTGCGCCGGCGTGAGCGGCATGTCGGCATGCCGCACACCGAACGGCTTCAGCGCGTCGATCACGGCGTTGACCACCGCGGCCGGCGACCCGACCGTGGCGGACTCCCCGACACCCTTGCAGCCCAGGGGATGGTGCGGGGACGGCGTCACCGTCTCTCCCAGCTCCCATGTGGGGCACTCGAGCGCCGTGGGCAGCAGGTAGTCCATGAACGACCCACCGAGGCAGTTGCCGTCCTCGTCGAAGGCGATGGCCTGCATGAGCGCCATGCCCACCCCGTCCGCGAGGCCGCCGTGGATCTGGCCCTCGACGATCATCGGATTGATGCGCGGGCCGCAGTCGTCCACGGCCACGAACCGCCGCACCTTCACCTGCCCGGTCCCGGAATCGACGTCGACCACGCAGAGGTACGCCCCGAACGGGTACGTCAGGTTGGGCGGGTTGTACACGGCGCTGGCATCGAGGTGCCCCTCGACTCCCTCGGGCAGCTCCAGGTTGCTGTGCGACAGGAGCGCCACCTCCTGGATCGTCTTGCCGTGCGTGGGGTCGCCCTTGACCTGCCAGCGGCCGAGCTCCCACTCGAGGTCGGCGGGGTCGCACTCCAGCGCCGCGGCGGTGATGATGCGGGCCTTGTCGCGGACCCGCCGGGAGACGACGGCGGCGGCGGCACCCGACACCGGCGTGGACCGTGACCCGTAGGTCCCGAGGCCGAACGGGGTCTGGTCGGTGTCGCCGTGGACGACCTCGATGTCCTCGGGCGGGATCCCGAGCTGGCTGGACACGATCTGGGCGTACGTCGTCTCGTGGCCCTGACCCTGCGTCTGCACGCTGAGCCGCACCACCGCCTTGCCGGTGGGGTGCACCCGCAGCTCGCAGCCGTCGGCCATGCCCAGGCCGAGGATGTCCATGTGCTTGCGCGGGCCGGCGCCCACGCCCTCGGTGAAGAAGCTGAGGCCGATCCCCATCAGCTCGCCCCTGTCCCGGCGCTCGGCCTGTTCCCGGCGCAGCTCGTCGTAGCCGGCCAGTTCGAGGGCGACCTCCAGGGCCCGCGGATAGTTGCCGGAGTCGTACTCCCACCCCGTGTGGGTGGTGTAGGGGAACTGCTCGGGTTGGAGCAGGTTGCGCCTCCGGAGCTCAGCGGGGTCCATGTCCAGCTCCCCGGCCAGGACGTCGACCATGCGCTCGACCAGGTACACGGCCTCGGTGATCCGGAACGAGCAGGCGTACGCCACGCCGCCCGGTGCCTTGTTGGTGTAGACGCCGGTGACCTTGCAGTGCGCCGCCTGCAGGTCGTAGCTGCCGGTGAAGATGTTGAAGAACCCGGCCGGGAACTTCGTCGGCTGGGCGGTGCCGTTGAACGCCCCGTGGTCGGCGATCACGTCGACCCGCAGGCCGAGCATCTTGCCGTCCCGGGTCGCGGCGAACTGGCCGCGCATGTGGTAATCGCGGGCGAACCCGGTCGTCATCAGGTTCTCCGACCGGTCCTCCACCCACTTGACCGGCTTGTGCGTGACGATCGAGCCGACGACGGCCAGCACGTAGCCGGGATAGATGGGCACCTTGTTGCCGAACCCGCCACCGATGTCGGGCGAGATGACCTGGATCTTGTGCTCGGGCAGCCCCGCCACCAGCGCGTACACGGTGCGGTGGGCGTGGGGCGCCTGACTCGTGATCCAGGCGATGAGCTTGCCCGTGACCGGGTCCATGTGCGCCACCGAACCGCAGGTCTCCAGCGGCGCCGGGTGCGAGCGCGGGTAGATCATGTCCTGGGTCACCACGACGTCGGCGTCGGCGAAGACCTGGTCGCAGCGGGCGGCGTCGCCCGACTCCCAGTCGAAGATGTGGTTGTCGGCCTTGCCCTCGATGTCGTCACGGATGACGGGCGCGCCCTCGTCGAGCGCGCGGCGCGCGTCAACGACCGGGTCGAGCGGCTCGTAGTCCACCTCGATGAGCTCGAGCGCGTCGCGGGCCGCGTAGCGATCCTCGGCGACGACGAACGCCACCTCCTGGCCCTGGAACCGCACCTTGTCGGTGGCGAGCACGGCCTGGACGTCCTGCGACAGCGTCGGCATCCACGCCAGGTTCAGCCCCTCCAGGACGGCGCCGGTGATCACAGCCTTGACCTTGGGATGGGCCTCGGCGGCCGAGGTGTCGATGGAGTTGATGCGGGCGTGCGCGTACGGGCTTCGCAGGATGGCGGCGTGCAGCATCCCCGGGAGCTGGATGTCGTCGATGTAGTTGCCCTTGCCTCTGAGGAAGCGCGCGTCCTCCTTGCGGAGCATCCGCCCGAAGCCGATGGGGTTGCCGGCGGCGCTGAGCGGTGCCGCGGGCGCAACGTCGGGGCTCTCGGTGGTGGTCATGAGCGCAGCTCCTGATCAGTCGACGGAGCGATCGAGCCAACTGGAGCCCGCTCGCAACGTCGCCGCGAGACGGGCGGGTAGTTGGGTCGACAAGCCAGCGAGCCCGGCGACGATGGGGTCAGGGGGCGCAGCCCCGGCGGACGTGCGGTCATGCCGACACCTCCTCGGAAACCGCGTCGCCCGGCGCCGCACTGTCGTCGGCGGCGCCGGGCTCCGCGGCCTCCCCCAGACCGTCAGGGTGTTCTGCCGCCCAGCGAATCGCCCGCACGACGTTCTCGTAGCCGGTGCAGCGGCAGAACTGCCCCGAGATGCCCTCCCGGATGTCGTCATCCGTGGGATCGGGATCGTGATCGAGCAGCCAGCGGGCGGTCATCATCATCCCCGGAGTGCAGAAGCCGCACTGCAAGCCGTGGCACTGCATGAATCCCTGCTGGATCGGGTCGAGCTCGCCATCGCGCTCGAGGTCCTCGACCGTGCGGATGGTGCGCCCAGCGGCCATCGCCGCGAGCACGGTGCAGCTCTTGACCGGCTCGCCATCCATCCACAACACGCAGGTGCCGCAGTTGGACGTGTCGCAGCCCCAGTGGGTGCCGGTCAAGCCCAGGTGGTCGCGCACGAAGTGGACCAGCAGTAGCCGGGGCTCGATGTCGCGGGTCACTTCCTCGCCGTTGACGGTCATCGTCACCTGCATGGTCAGCCTCCTTCGGCCTCGCCGCGTGCCCGGGCCACCGAGCGGCGCAACGCCCGCAGGGTGAGCTCCCGGGCCAGGTGGCGCTTGTAGTCGACCGGCCCACGCTGGTCGGCGGCCGGGTTGCACGCGCCGGCGGCGGCATCGGCGGCGGCCGCCAGGTTCTGGTCCGTGGCGTCCTGGCCCCTGAGCGCATCCTCGGCATCCGGGGCGCAGAAGTGCGATGCCCCGAGCGCCGTGAGCCCGATGCCCACGTCGCTCACCGTGTCGCCGTCCAGTGTCACGAAGGCGCCGGCGGCGGCGATGGGCCAGTCCCCGACGCGGCGCTCCACCTTCTCGTAGGCGCTGCCGGCGCCGGGCCGGATCGGCACCCGCACCTCGGTGAGGATCTCCGCGGGTTCCAGCACGGTCTCGTACGGGCCCGTGTGGAACTCCCGGGCGGGGATGGTCCGTTCGCCGCCCGTCGAGCGGACGACCATCTCGGCGCGGAGCGCCGAGCCCACCGCCGCCAGGTCCTCCGACGGGTCCGCCTGGCAGAACGAGCCGCCGATGGTCCCCCGGTTGCGGACGATGGGATCGGCGATGACCCGCTCCGCGTCGTGGAAGATCGCGTAGTGCTCGCCCAGGACCGGCGAGGCCAGCAGCTCGGCGTGGCGGGTCATCCCGCCGATGGCGATCGTGTCGCCTTCGACACGGATGTACGACAGGTCGGTCAGGTCGTTGATATCGACGAGCACCTCGGGTCGCGCGAGGCGCAGCTTCATCATCGGCAGCAGGCTGTGGCCGCCGGCGACGAGCCGGGCTTCGGGCCCGTGGCGCTCGAGCAGGGCGAGCGCGTCGTCGACACTGCCGGCCCGCTCGTACTCGAACGGCGCAGGCGTCTGCATACTTCCTCCCTCCGGCGGGCGGCGGTCCGCACCCGGGAAGCCGCGGAGCGCAGTGTGCTCTGCACGCTCGGCTCTGTCCACGGGCGCCTAAGCGATTGCTTATCGCCCGCTACGGTGCGCAGCAAATGACGCTGACGCAGCTCGAGGCCTTCGTTCTCGTCGCCCGGCTCGGGTCGGTGAAGGCCGCGGCCCGCGTGCTGGGTGTCAGCGAGCCCGCGGTGTCGGGCGCGCTGGCGGCGCTGCGGCAGCACCTCGGCGACCCCCTGGTCGAGCGCACGCCCGGCGGCATGGACCTGACGCCCGGCGGCCAGCGCCTGGTCCCCATCGCGTCGCAGATGGTGAACCTGGCCGTCGAGGCCGAGCACGCGATCCGCCGGGCCCAGGGAGCGCCAGAGCTGCTGCGGGTGGTCGCCACCAGCACCGTGGCCGAGTACGTGGCCCGCCCGTTGCTCAACGCCTTCACGTCGCGCCATGGCCCGGTGGAGGCCACGCTTGGGGTCACGACCGCGACCGAGATGCCGGTCCTGCTGACGGAACGCCTCGCCGACGTGGGGCTGGGCCCGTCGCTCATCGACCTCGAGGCCAAGCCCATGATGCGCTACCGCCTGGTCGTGGTCGCCGGCAAGCGCCACGCCCTCGCCCGGGCTGCCCACGTCGGCCTCTCCGCCCTCGCCGGCCAGGACTGGCTCGTGGACGCGAGCGGTGCCGATCCCGCCACCGAGATCGGCACGCTGCTGACCCGGCTGCGCGTCCCCGACGACCGCATCCGGGTGTTCCCCAGCTTGGGGGCGGCATGGGCCGCCGCCGCCGACGGCGAGGGCGTGGCGCCGGGCGTCGCCCACCTGGTGGCCAGCGACGTCGAACGCGGCCGGCTGGTCATGCTGCCGGTCGCCGGCACGCCCCTCGAGGTCCTGTGGCACGTCAACGCCCTGGGCGCCGACCGGCGCTCCCCGATGGCGACGCGGCTGTGGCGCTTCCTCGACACGCCCCACGCCATGCAGGCGATGCACCGAGCCGACGGCAGCGTGCCGGTGTCTCGCTTCCGACCCCCCGTCTACGTCACGCTGTGGAGCTGACGCGCTAATAAGGCGGCAGAGAGCCGAGCACTAGGGGTTGCCATGCAGGTTCCGTTGACGATCGCCGATCACCTGGACCGAGCCGCGCTCGTCTACCCCGATCGCATCGGAGTGGTGGACGAACCCGACCAGCCGGCACCCTCGTGGGGGTCGCTCACCTATCGGCGCGTGGCCGAGTTGGCCCGGGCGCAAGCGGCGGCCCTCGACGAACTCGGCGTGGGTCGGGGCGAGCGGGTGGCCATCGTGTCGCACAACGCCGCGAGGCTGCTCGTGTCGTTCTTCGGCGTGAGCGCCTGGGGCCGCGTGCTGGTGCCGGTCAACTTCCGCCTCAACGCCGAGGAGATCGGCTACATCGTCGAGCATTCCGGGGCCACGATGCTGCTGGTCGACCCCGAGCTCGACGAGGCCCTCGCGGGCATCGACTGCAAGCGCCGCTACGTCCTCGGCGCCGAGACCGACGCCATGCTGTGGCCCTCCGACGCCGGCGACCCCGAGCCCTGGGACGCGCCGGACGAGAACGCGACCGCCACGATCAACTACACCAGCGGCACGACCGCCCGGCCCAAGGGCGTGCAGATGACCCACCGCAACCTGTGGGTCAACGCCGCCGTCTTCGGCTGGCAGACGGGGGTGAACGACCGCGACGTCTACCTGCACACCCTGCCCATGTTCCACTGCAACGGCTGGGGGATGCCGTACGCGCTGGCCGGCATGGGCTCCAGCCAGGTGGTGCTGCGCAAGGTCGACGGCACCGAGATCCTGCGCAGGGTCGAACAGCACGGGGTGACGCTGATGTGCGGGGCACCCGCGGTGGTGGCCGCGATCCTCGACGGGGCGGCCCAGTGGGACGGCGAGGTGCCAGGCCGTGACCGCGTGCGCATGGTGGTGGCGGGTGCGCCCCCACCCACCCGCACGATCGAGCGGATGGAGACGGAGCTCGGCTGGGAGTTCATCCAGCTCTACGGCCTCACGGAGACGTCGCCGGTCCTCACCATCAACCGGCGCCGGGTCGAGTGGGACGACCTGTCGCCCGCCGAGCGGGCGACCCGGCTGGGGCGGGCCGGTGCGCCCACCCTCGGTGTCCGGCTGCAGACCAGCGAGGACGGCGAGGTGCTGGCCCGCTCGAACGTCGTGTTCGACGGCTACTGGAACCAACCGGAAGCCACCGCCGCCGCCCTGGAGGACGGCTGGTTCCACACCGGCGACGGCGGCATGATCGACGACGACTCCGAGGGCAGGTACCTGGCCATCTCGGACCGGAAGAAGGACGTGATCATCTCCGGCGGCGAGAACGTGTCGTCCATCGAGATCGAGGACGTGCTGCACTCGCACCCGGCGGTAGCCGAGGTGGCGGTGATCGGCGTGCCGGACGAACGGTGGGGGGAGACCGTCAAGGCCCTGGTGGTGCCCGTCCCCGACGCCGACGTCGACGAGGTGGCGCTGATCGCTCACTGCCGCGAACGCCTGGCCCACTTCAAGTGCCCGACGTCGGTGGAGATACGGGACGCGCTCCCCCGCACGGCCACCGGCAAGCTGCAGAAGTTCAAGCTCCGGACGCCGTACTGGGAGGGCCGCGATCGCCAGGTGAACTGACCGCGGCCGGCCACCACTCGGCGGGTGGGTTCGCCGGGTCGCTCAACCCCAGTCAGGCCCGAGGCAATGGCGAACGGACTCTGGCGGACGAGGCAATAGCGAACGGTCTCCGTTCGTCATTGCCTCGGGCGCGCGTCACCGTTCGGTACTGCCTCGGGGACGGGCGCCGGGCCGGATCAGGCGAGGCTCCGGGAGATGCGGCGGGCGGCCTCGGCCACTGCGGTTCCGTAACGGCGACCGGGGCTGCGGGTCGTCCGATCCACCGGACCGCTGACGCTCACCGCGGCCACCACCCGGCCCGACGGGTCCACGACCGGGGCGCTCACCGACGCCACCCCCGCCTGGCGCTCCTCCACGCTCTCGACCCAGTCGGACGCGGCCCCGTCGCGGAGCACCCTCCCACCGGACCCACGGTCGAGCGGCAGACGGGCACCCACCGGCACGATCGTGCGCAGCTCGTGCGGGGCCTCCAGCGACTCGACGCACACCCGCACGTCGCGGTCGCGTACGTAGAGCTGCACCGACTCGCCGGTCTGCTCCTGGAGCCGGGCGAGCGCCGGGCGGGCGTCGAGCCAGCCGGGGACGGCCTCGGCGGCGGCATGGCCCAGCCCGATGAGGCGCAGCCCCAGTGTGAACCGCCCGTCCTCGTCACGCCGCACGAGCCCGTGGGCCTCGAGCGCGACCGCCAGGCGGTGGGCGGTGGCCCGGGTCAGGCCGGTTGCGGCCACCAGCTCCGCCAACGACTGGGGGCCACGCTCGAGCGCGCCCAGCACGCCGACCGCCTTGTCCACGACCCCGACACCACTTATGCTGTTCACTTCCTGAGAATTCTATCCCGATATGTGAGACGACGGCCATGACGACATCGACAGCGGGACCCCGCACGCTCAGCCAGAAGGTCTGGGACCAGCACGTCGTCCGGTCCGCGGAGGGCGACCCCGACCTGCTGTTCATCGACCTCCACCTCGTGCACGAGGTCACCTCGGCGCAGGCGTTCGACGGACTCCGCCTGGCCGGGCGCCGTGTCCGGCGGCCCGACCTCACCGTGGCCACGATGGACCACAACGTGCCGACCGAGGGCATCGACCAACCGATCGCCGATCCGATCTCGGCCAAGCAGATGCAGGTGCTGCGCACGAACTGCGACGAGTTCGGCATCACCTGCCACGCCATTGGCGAGCCCGGGCAGGGCATCGTCCACATCATCGGCCCCGAGCAGGGACTGACGCAGCCCGGCATGACCATCGTTTGCGGCGACAGCCACACCTCGACCCACGGCGCGTTCGGGGCGCTGGCGTTCGGGATCGGCACCAGCGAGGTCGAGCATGTGCTGGCCACGCAGACGCTGCCGCAGCAGCGGCCCGGCACCATGGCCGTGACCGTCGAGGGCTCATTGCCGGCCGCTACGACGGCCAAGGACGTGATCCTCGCCATCATCGGCCGCATCGGAACGGGTGGCGGCATCGGCTCGATCATCGAGTACCGCGGCTCCGCCATCCGCAGCCTCTCGATGGAGGGGCGGATGACCGTGTGCAACATGTCCATCGAGGCCGGCGCCAAGGCGGGACTCGTGGCGCCCGACGAAACGACGTTCGCCTACCTCGAGGGTCGCCGCTACGCACCGACCGGCGCCTCGTGGGAGCGGGCACTCGACCACTGGCGCACGCTCGCCACCGACGACGGGGCTGCCTTCGACAAGGCGGTGCACCTCGACGCCGCCGGCGTCGTTCCGCACGTCACCTGGGGCACCAACCCCGGACAAGTGGCGCCGATCACCGGGCGGGTGCCCGACCCCGACGCCTTCGCCGATCCCTCCGAGCGCGACGCCGCCCGCCGGGCACTCGAGTACATGGGACTGGCGGCCGGCACGCCCCTGTCCGACGTCGTCGTCGACACCGTGTTCATCGGATCATGCACCAACAGCCGCATCGAGGACCTGCGGGCCGTCGCCGCCGTCGCCGAGGGCCGCAGGGTCGCCCCTGGTGTCCGGACCCTCGTCGTGCCCGGATCCCACGCCGTCAAGGCCCACGCCGAGGCCGAGGGCATCGACAGGGTGTTGGAGGCGGCCGGCTTCGACTGGCGCGAGCCCGGTTGCTCGATGTGCCTGGCCATGAACCCCGACAAGCTCGCACCCGGCGAGCGCTGCGCCTCCACCAGCAACCGCAACTTCGAGGGCCGCCAGGGGCGCGGCGGGCGCACACACCTGGTCTCCCCAGCGGTCGCCGCCGCCACCGCGATCGCGGGCACGCTGGCCACCCCCGAGGATCTCGACACTCGGGCGGCCTCATGAACCCGGTCCGCATCGTCCAGGGCACGGCCCTTCCGCTCGACCGCTCCGACGTGGACACCGACCAGATCATCCCCGCCGAGTGGCTGAAGCGGGTCGAGCGGACGGGGTTCGGCCGTGGACTGTTCGCAACGTGGCGCGACGACCGCAACTTCGTGCTCAACGACGAGCGCTACGCCGGGGCCACGATCCTCGTGGCCGGGCCCAACTTCGGCACCGGGTCGTCCCGCGAGCACGCCGTCTGGGCCCTCATGGACTACGGCTTCGCCGCCGTCGTGAGCCCGCGGTTCGGCGACATCTTCCGCAACAACGCCACGAAGAACGGGCTCGTGCCGGTTGTGGTCCCGCCCGACATCGGCGAGGCGCTGCTGCGCGCCGTCGAGGCCGATCCCGGGCTCGAGCTCACCATCGATGTCGAGCGCCGCACCCTGTCCGCCGCCGGCGCCCTCGACATCGAATGCGCTTTCCCGCTCGACGACGCCACCCGCGAGCGCTTCATCGAGGGTCTCGATGACATCGCGATCACACTGCGGTACGCGGCGGCCATCGACGAGTACGAGGCCCGCCGGCCCGACTGGTTGCCGACCGCCGGCTGACCGGCGCCCCTAGCTCCCGGCGACCAATCGCTCCGAGCGAGCCAGCGACGACGTCGCCGGCGGCGGAGGACGACCGTTCGGCGACGCGGTGGGCGTCTCGTGCACGAGCACGACGGTGGTCCCTGCCGGGGTGCTGGACACCTTCACATGGTCGACGAGGGCCTCCATCAGCGCCAGACCGCGGTGATCAACGGCGTCGGGAGACGGCATCCGGGCGTGCTCGGGCGGCTCGAAACCGCGGCCGAGATCGCTGATGATCAGCGTGCAGGCAGTTTCCTGGACGTTGACCGACACGCTGAACGTCTCGCCGGCGGCGTGCAGGATGGCGTTGTTGCACGCTTCGGCAACAGCCTGCACGAGGCTCTCGGCCACGTCTCGTGGCACGTCGGCCGACCGCAAGGCGTGGCCGACGAAGGCGCGCGCCGCCGGGACCGCAGCCGGCTGTCGCCGCAAGCTGGTGCTGGTCCGAACGTCCACCGCCGGTCGCCGTACCCCCGGTCTTGACGAGCCAAACGCTACGTTCCGTCGTGACGACCACTCAGTGTGCACCTTGCGCGTGCCTCGGCGTTGGCCTACGCACGGCGACGTAGTGTCGGGGGACGCTCTTGTCGACCCGATCGCGTGTAGGTGGCGCATGAACTCTGTACGACCCGTTCAGCTCACCGCCCCCGCCGAGCGCAGCTCAGTCCGGCTCGCCCGCCTGGTGGCGAGCGGTGTCGGTGCCGAGGCGGGCTTCAGCATCGACGACACCGAAGACCTTCGCATCGCGGTCAGCGAGCTCGTCGCGCTCTTGGTCGACGGCGTCGAGGACCCCGGGCTGTCAATCCAGGTGACGTACCTCAGCGCGCCCGGCGAGGTGACCGTGGAAGGTCACGGCGAGGCCGGTCCGGCCTCCTCGGCGGCGACCGACGCGGCCGGCTCTCCCGGGTGGAATGCCCCTCCCGCGGTCGACGACATCGCCCTCGAGATCCTGCGCGTGGTCGTCGACGTCCATGCGTTCGAGGCCGATCAGGCCGGTCGCCGCTTCCGGCTGGTGAAGCGCGCCCGCCCCGCATGACCGACCTGCGCGAGCCCGACGAGCCCGAGGAGATTCTCGATCGGCGCTTTCGCGACTTCCGGGACACCCAGGAGAGGTCCGTCCGGAACGAGCTGGTCGAGGCCCACCGGGGGCTGGCGGCGCGGATCGCCAACGACTACCGCGGCCGCGGCGTCGACCTCGACGACCTGGTGCAGATCGCCATGCTGGGCATCCTCAAGGCGGTCGAGCGGTTCGACCCCGACCGGGGCATCCCTTTTTCCTCCTTCGCCAGCCGCACCGTCAACGGGGAGATCAAGCGCTACTTCCGCGACCGCACATGGGCGGTCCGCCCGCCGCGCAGCACGCAGGAGCGCCACCTCGACCTCCGCCGGGCCACCGGCACCATGTCGGCGAACCTGGGCCGGCCGCCGACGGTCAACGAACTGGCAACCGAGCTGGAGATCTCCGAGGACGAGGTGCTCGAGGCCATGGAGGCCGGGGCCGCCTATCGGGCGGCGAGCCTGGATGCCCGGCGCCCGGGTGACGAGGAGGGAACCTCCCTCGCGGAGCGCCTACCGGGCACCGAGCCGCCCAGCCGGCCCGTGGAGCTGCGCCTGCTGGTCGGCCAGCTGCTCGACATGCTGCCGCCGCGGGAGGCCGAGATCGTGCGCCTGCGCTTCTACGACGAGCTGACCCAGAGCGAGATCGCCGAGCGCCTCGGCATCAGCCAGATGCACGTCTCGCGGCTCATCCGCCGCTGCCTGCTCGAGCTCCGCGAGGTGCTCGACCGCTGACACGACGACTTTGAAGATTTTCGGGCCTCTGACCCCGTTTTTCTTCAAAGAGTGCGGGGGGCTAGGCCTCGACGGCGAGGAGGTCATCCAGGCGGGTGATGGCGAACAGGCGCTGCACCTGCGGGGGCACGGCCCGGACCGAGAACCGTCCGCCCTGGGACTCGGCATGCCGGTGCAGGGCCACAAGCGCGCCGAGTCCGCTGGAGTCGACAAAACCCACATTCGAGAGGTCGAGCACCAGCGAGTCGTGGCCGGCGTCGACCAGCCCTGCGAGCTCGCGCTTCACGCTCTCGGAGGTCACGATGTCGAGGTCCCCGGCCAGCCGGGCCGCAGCGATGCGACCGGACCGTTCGACGATCTCGAGGCTTGCCTGCTCACTCACGAAGCTCTCCTGGATCTAGCCACCCGATGCTGGCCCGGCCCGCCGGGACACTAGTGGACCGTTGCACGCACACGTCGGCCGTCAAAGCCAGTCCGCGAGGGCCGGGAGGCCCGGGGCGCGCAGCCACGCGTCGAACAGGGGGCGCAGGTCGCGGCCGCTGACCTCTCCGGCGAGGGCCTCGAAGTCGGCCGACGTGGCCGACGCACCGCCGTAGCGGTCGACCCAGGTGCGCAGCACCTCGAAGAAAGCATCGTCGCCCAACTCGTGCCGGAGCACGTGCAGGGTGAGCGCGCCCCGCAGGTACACGGTGGCGTGGAACAGCTGGTCTGGCCCGGGGTCCGCGGGCGGCACGTCGAGCCCCGGGGTGCGGGCCGACGCCAGCGCCATCTCGTCGACGGTGCCCGCGCCCCGGTGCTCGGACCAGAGCCACTGGGCATAGGTGGCGAACCCCTCGTTGAGCCAGATGTCCGCCCAGCTTGCGACGCTGACGTGGTCACCGAACCACTGGTGCGCCAGCTCGTGGGCGACGACAGGCTCCCCCGCCACGTCGGTCCCGAACAGCGACAGGGTTTGGGTCTCGAGGGCGAACCCCAGGTCCTCGTCGACGACCACGGCCCCGTACGTCGCGAAGGGGAAGGGTCCGAACAGGTCGTCGAAGAAGCCGATCATCTCGCCCTGCGGTTCGAAGGCGGCCCGCACACCGTCCCCCGCGTCAGCGTCGTACACGTTGCGGATCGGGAGCCCGGCGGGGCCCGTCAGCTGCTCGACGCGGAGGTTGCCGACCACGACCTGCACCAGGTAGGTGGCCATGAGATCCGGGGCCTCGAAGACCCAGGTCTCGGTACCGACGCCGGCGTCCGGGATCGTCTCCCGCAGCAACCCGTTGGCCGCCACGTCCAGGTCATCGGGGACCGTCACGCGGATCTCGTACGTGGCCTTGTCGGTGGGGTGGTCGTTGGAGGGGAAGAACGTGGCGGCGCCGTTGGGCTCGGACGCCACGTACACCTCGCGCCCGTCGGTCCTGAACCCGGGCTCGAGCGGCGCGGGACCGGCGATGGGCGCAGGCGTGCCGTCGTAGCGGACCACGGTCGTGAACGTCGCCTCCGCCGGCAGCGTGCGGGCAGGCGTCACGACGAGCTCGTGATCGTCGGGGCGCTCCCAACGCGCCGGGCCGTCGTCGACGTCGACCGCCGTGACATCCAGCCCGATCAGGTCCAGGGAGAAGCTGGCCAGCGCCTCGGTGGCGACGGCGCGGATGGTGGTGGTGCCCTCGAGGTGCTGGCGGGTCGGGTCCCACGTGAGCTCGAGTACGTAGTGGTCGACGTCGTAGCCGCCGTTGCCGGCGTCGGGAAAGTAGGGGTCGCCGACGCCGTCGGCCCCCGCCCGCCCGGCCGGAGCCGCGGTGGTGGTCGTCGTAGTGGCGGTGGAGGCGGCCGACGACGCGGTCGATCCGTCCCGTGCGGTGATCACCGTGGCCGCCACCACCGCCGTGATCGACAGCGAGGCTCCGACGGCGATGATCAGGCGGCGGCGGTCCACGCAGCCCGCAGGATGACACACCGCCAGAGACGGACCGGATCCGCGCCGCCCGCAGCCCACTGCCTGGTAGCGACCGCCCTCCCGTCGACGATCTTGGAGATCGCCGGCGGGAGGGACCCGTCACAGGTACCCGGCCCAGGCCCGAGGCACCTGCTCGGCGTTCGCTGCGGTCATTTGGGCGTCCGAACCTTAACCGGATGTGACATCGGTTACACGTGACAATGTGGTGACGAACGCGCGCTGAGTGGTAGGTGGGCGGAGCGGCGAGCGCCCGGCGCGTCAGCGATGGCGGTTCACGGCTGAGACCACCGCCCGGAACGACGCCGTCGTGATGCTCTCGTCCCTGCCGACGCCCCAACGCACCGTCCCGTCCGAGCTCTGGGTCTCGACGTAGGCCACGGCGGTGGCGTCGGATCCGGCCCCGACCGCGTGCTCGCTGTAGTCGACGACGTCGATGTCCAAGCCGAGGTCGGCCGTGAGGGCGGCGACGAAGGCGGCGATGGGCCCGTTGCCCGCACCGCTCACGGTGCGGTGGTGGCCGTCAACCACCAACTGGGCCACGACCTTGGAACCATCCTCACCGGTGGTGGACTCGTGCGAGACGAGTCGCACCGGGGCGTCGTCGGCGAGGTACTCAGCGACGAAGGCGTCCCACATCTGCACCGGTGTGATCTCGGTGCCGGTGTCCTCGGTGATGCCCTGGATCGTCTTCGAGAACTCGATCTGCAGGCGGCGGGGCAGGTCGAAGCCGTGCTCGGCCTGCATGATGTAGGCGACGCCGCCCTTGCCGGACTGGCTGTTGACCCGGATCACCGCCTCGTACGTACGGCCGACGTGCTTCGGGTCGATCGGGAGGTAGGGCACCGCCCATTCCTCGTAGTCGTCGCCGAGGGCGGCGAAGCCCTTCCTGATGGCGTCCTGGTGGCTGCCGGAGAACGCCGTGTAGACGAGATCGCCGACGTAGGGGTGACGAGGATGCACGGGCAGCCGGTTGCAGTACTCGGCGACCCGGCGCAGGGCATCGATGTCGCTGACGTCGAGCTCGGGATCGACGCCCTGGCTGAACAGGTTCATGGCCAGCGTGACGATGTCGACGTTGCCCGTGCGCTCGCCGTTGCCGAACAGGCAGCCCTCCACCCGGTCGGCGCCGGCCATGACGCCGAACTCGGCCGCTGCCACGGCCGTCCCCCGGTCGTTGTGGGGATGGAGCGACAGCACCACCCGGTCGCGATGCGGGACGTGGCGGTGGAAGTACTCGATGACGTCGCCGTAGATGTTGGGCGTGTACATCTCCACGGTCGCCGGCAGGTTGAAGATGATGCGCTTGTCGGCCTCGGGCTCGATGACGTCCATGACCGCTGAGCAGATCTCCACCACGTACTCGATCTCGGTGCCGGTGAAGCTCTCGGGCGAATACTCGTACCGGACCTGGGTGCGGGGCACCGTGTCCTCGAGCTTGCGGGCGAGGCGGGCGGCGTCGGTGGCGATCTGGGTGATGCCGTCGTAGTCGAGGCCGAACACCACCCGGCGCTGGAGCATCGACGTCGAGTTGTAGAAGTGGACGATCGCCTGGCGGGCGCCTTTGATCGACTCGTAGGTGCGTTCGATCAGCTCGGGCCGGCACTGCGTCAGCACTTGGACGGCGACGTCGTCGGGAACCAGGTCCTCCTCGATGAGCTGGCGCACGAAGTCGAAGTCGGGCTGGCTGGCCGACGGGAAGCCGACCTCGATCTCCTTGAACCCCATCTGTACGAGGGCGTCGAACATGCGCCGCTTGCGTGCCGGGTCCATCGGATCGATGAGCGCCTGGTTGCCGTCACGGAGATCGACGGCGCACCACAGGGGGGCCTTCTCGATGCGCTGGTTGGGCCAGGACCGGTCGGCGAGCGCGAGCGGCAGGGGGAGGAACGGCCGGTACTTCTCGAAGGGCATCTTCTTCGGGGTCACGGGCTGGGGGGGCATCGTCTCTCCCTCGCTGGTCACGAGATGGTCACGGAAAACTGAAAAGCCCCCTGGCCCGGTGGGCGCAGGAGGCGGGACGAGCACCTATGTGCGGTGCTCGTCTCAGGTAAGAAGCAGGCCGGCGGTGTGCAGGCGCATCGACGTCATGGTGCCGGAGCCCGGCGCCCGACGTCAAGGCAGGTCGGCGCGTTCGTGTGTGGTTCAGTCGAGGGGGGGTCGCCGAGGGGTTAGCCTCGGGAGCCGTGAGTCGCCGACTGTTCCGCGTGGGTCTGGTGGTACTGCTCGGGGCCGCGGTCCAGGCGCTGCTCCGGTTCATGCGGCAGCAGCGGTCGACGCCTGAGCCCGCGCCGCGCCGCCCTGGATCATCATCCGAGTCCGAGCCTGCGACGTCGCCCGTCGCGACGGAGTCCCGGGCGCCCAAGGCGCCGGCAGCCACCGCGGCGACCTCTACGACGGCGACCGCCACTGCCGCGACGACAAAGGCACCGGCAACCAACGCGACGACGGCGAAGGCAACGCCGGCAAAGGCGCCGGCGAAGAAGGTGGCCGCGGACAAGGCGCCAGCCAAGAAGGCGCCGGCCAAGAAGACCGCGGCCCGCAAGGCACCGCCATCCGCCTCGGCAAAGAAGGCGCCGGCCAAGAAGGCGGGGACCAAGAAGGCCCCCTCGGCCAAGAAGGCGCCGGCGCCGTCCAGCGATCCCGGCAGCGACGGCGACAGCGGCGGCACGAGCTGACCCGCCGGCCACAGCCGGCATTCCGCCGAGGTGCCTGGGCCGAGGGGCCGCGTCAGCTGAGGGCGTGCACCGAGACGACGCCGTCGCCGGCCCGGATGGCGTTCTGGACCTCGGGCGGCACCGCGACGTCGGTGGCGATCACCTGGAGAGCCGCCTCGCCCCGGTCCGACCGCCCGAGGTGCATGTCGTCGATGTTGACCCCGGCGTCGGCCAAAACTCCGGCCACGAAGGCGATCATGCCGGGGTGATCGTCGTTGCGAACGACCAGCATGTTCTTGGCCGGCGGCAGGTCGATCGTGTGGCCGTCCAGCATGACGATCCGGGGCTCGGTCCGCAGGCCGACGAGGGTGCCACCGATGGCGTGGTCGCCGCCCCGGATGGTCACCAGGTTGACGTAGTCATGGGCGGTAGCCGTCGACGTGTCCCGCACCTCGACCCCCCGATCGCTGGCGATGCGCGGCGCGTTCACGTAGGAGACCGGCTCGTCGGTCACCCGCCCGAACACGCCCTTGAGCACCGAGAGGGTGAGGATGCGGGTGTCGTAGTCGGCGAGCTGGCCGGCGTACTCGACCTCGAGGACCTCGGGCACGCGCTCGACCAGGCCGCTGTAGAGCTCGCCCAGGCGCTCGGCCAGGGGCAGGAACGGCCGGACGGTCTCCGAGGCCTCGGCGGCGCTCACGTTCACCGCGAACGGCACGAACTCGTCGCCCAGTGCCAGCGCCACCTGCTCGGCAATCGTGTCGCCGGCCTTGTCCTGCGCTTCGCGCGTGCTGGCACCGAGGTGAGGCGTGACCACCACCTGCGGCAGGCCGAACAGCGGCGACTCGGTGGTCGGCTCGGCCGCGAAGACGTCCAGCGCCGCCCCGGCCACCCGACCGGCACGGATCGCCTCGGCCAGGGCCGCCTCGTCGACGATGCCGCCGCGGGCAACGTTGATGATGCGGATCCCCGGCTTGGCCAGCGCCAGCAGGTCCTTGCCGATCATGCCGGCGGTGTCCGGCGTCTTGGCCACGTGCAGGGTCACGAAGTCGGCCACCTGGACGAGGCGCTCGAGGGGGAGCAGCTCCACGGAGAGCTGGCGGGCGCGCTCGGCCGACACGAACGGGTCATACGCCACCAGCCGCATGCCGAACGCCAGCGCCCGCTGGGCCACCAGCTTGCCGATGCGGCCGAGCCCGACGATGCCGAGCGTCTTGTCGGCGAGCTCGACGCCCTCCCACTTCGAGCGCTCCCAGCGCCCCTCGCTGAGCGCCCAATGGGCCTGGGGAATGTTGCGGGCCTGCGCCAGGAGCAGGGCCATCGTGTGCTCGGCGGCCGAGAGGACGTTGGATTGCGGTGCGTTGACCACCATGACGCCACGCTGGGTAGCGGCCTCGACGTCGACGTTGTCGAGGCCGATGCCCGCCCGGCCCACGACCACGAGATCGGTGCCGGCTTCGAGCACCTTGCGGGTCACCTGGGTGGCCGACCGGATGATCAGCGCCGCGGCGCCGGGGAGCACCTCAGCCAACTCGTCGGGCTCCAGGCCGAGCCGGACGTCCACGACGTGGCCGGCATCACGCAGCTGCTGGAGCCCGCCGTCGGCGATCTGCTCGGTGACGAGGATCCGCGCCATAGCGGGAACACCCTAGTCAGGGCACTGTCCAGGGCCTCAGTCGGCGGTGGGCACGAGGATCGCCCCACTAGCCCTTTTCGTCCTCGGCCTCCACGCCGTCGCCGATGAGCGCCCAGGCGGCATCCATCTTGGAGAGCGCCCGGTCGGCGACCGGTGGGTTGTCGAGGTCCAGCGCCTCGAGGCAGTGGCGGGCGAAGAACACGACGCCACGCATCCGCTCGTCACCCTGGATCTGCTCCCACCGGTCGTGGGTGAGGTGTACGGCGGCGGCGAGGCTGTCGGCGACCTGATCGACTGCCTCCTGCCGGGTTTGCTCTGCCATGGAGATTGGGTCCTCCTGCGGTCCAGCCCGGTCGTGGGGCGCGGGGCCGATCTTCCCCAGCCGCTGCCTCGACGGCGCGCCCATCCCAGCCGTACCCTCATAGACCGCGCCGGAGTCCAGAGCCGTTACGGGCTGTCGAGTTAGAGGCCGAGCGGATAGGCCCGCATGTGGGCACAGAACAGCACGGGATTTGCAGCGTGACCCCAGGCCACACCGCTCGGCCTCCGGTAGCGCTGACCACGGTGACTGAAGACTGCGTGCCTATCCGCTCAGGTCCCTAGAGGTTCTCGACGGTGACGGGCTCGATGCCCTCGTCCTCGGGTGGCTCGAAGCCGAAGACCTGGCCGTAGAACGACAGCTCGGCGTCGAGCGCCCGGCGGATGTTGGCCGCTTGGCGGAACCCGTGTTGCTCGCCCTCGAAGGTCAGGTAGGCGACCGGCACGCCCTTGCGGCGCAGGGCGTCGACGATCATCTCGGCCTGGTTGGGCGGCACGACCTCGTCCTCCAGGCCCTGGAGCACGATGAGCGGGCGGTCGATCCCCTCGACGTGGTGGATCGGCGAGCGCTCCACGTACAGGTCGCGCCGCTCCGGGTACGGCCCGATCAGGCCGTCGAGGTAGCGGCTCTCGAACTTGTGGGTCTCGGTTGCCAGGGCCTCGAGGTCGGCGACCCCGAAGTGGCTGGCGCCCGCGGCGAACGTGTCGCGGAACGCCAGGGCCGCCAGGGTCGTGTAGCCACCGGCCGAGCCCCCGCGGATCGCCAGCCGGTCGGGGTCGACCCGGCCCTGGTCGGCCAGCCACCGGGCCGCGGCCACGCAGTCGTCGAGATCGATGATGCCCCAGTTGTCGTCGAGCTGGCGAAGGTACTCGCGGCCGTAACCGCTCGAGCCGCCGTAGTTGACGTCGACGACCGCGAAGCCGCGGCTGGTCCAGTACTGGATGCCGAGCTGGAGCATCGGCCTGGCTGCCCCCGTCGGACCGCCGTGGATGAAGACGAGTAGCGGCGGCCGGTCGCCGCCTGCTTCACGCCCGGCGGCGTCCGGGTTGGTCGGGGGATAGAACAGCGCGTGAGCGGTGCGACCGCCGCTGGTGGGGAAGTCAATGGCCTCGGGCACGGAGAACCAGGACGGGTCCAGGCCCAGGTCGCGGGGAGGGCGAATGATCTCGGGTGCTCCGGCCCTGGCCCCACCGGGCTCGTCGCCCGCCGGCAGCAGCGGCACGCGCACCACGGCGGGCTCGGCTACCGCCGAAGCCCCGATGAACACCACACCGTCCCCCACCGCCTCCACCGAGGCGATCGCCGTGTACGGCACGTCGAGGTCGCCGGCTGGGCGCGCCGCGTGTCCCGCTCTTGCAGCTTCGCTGCGGGCCGCTCGGGCCCCGGCCTCGCCTGCCGGCGCGGCCTCAGGACCGTTGGGCGCCTCCACGGCCAGGTGGTCCAGCCCGTCGCTCTGGTAGGCGAACACGACCCGCCCGTCGTCCAGGAACGCGTAGCGCGACTGGCCGAACACCCACTGAGGCGCGCCGATCTCCGCCTCCATCTGGACCCGGGGCTCGACCTCGCCGCCAGCCTCATCCGGGACCCAGCGGTAGAGGTTGCCCCAGCCCGTGCGGTCGGAAACGAACCACAGCGATCCGTCCGGGTGCCATCGGGGCTGGAACACCGATTCGCCGCCGCCCGTCCCGCCCGGGGCACGGTGGGGCCGCCCGGCCACCACCACCGGGCTGTCGAGCCGCGGGCCGGTGGCGGTCCACTCGACCGACGCCACCATCAGCTCGGTGCCGTCCCAGGGCATGTCCGGGTGGCTCCACTGCAGCCAGCACAGCCGGGCGCCGTCGGGCGAGAGCCGGGAGTTGGAGACGAAGTCGGGCCCGCTGACCAGCGCACGGGGCTCGAGCTCGCCGTTGCCGTCGACCACCACCAGCTCGTTGACCACCTCGGCCGCGCTCGCCCCGGCGTGGTGCTCGCGCACGACGACGATCCACCGACCCGACGCGTCCACCTCGCCGTCGGCCCAGCGATCTCCTCGCGGTGCGTCGGGCTCGGCCACCACCGGAACGGGCATCGCCCGCCCGGTCAGGCGATACAGGCGCTGGTCCTCCCAGTTGGCGAACCACAGGCTGTGACCCCGCACCCACCACGCCCCGCCGCCGTACTCGTGGACGGCGGTGCGGGCGTTGAACCCGGCGGGCAGCAGGTCCACGGCAGGGCCGTCGCCGAGCTTGTGGACGACCTGCGTGCGCCCCCCCTCCTCGGGGCGGAGCTCTGACCACCAGACGCTGTCGCCGTCGACCGCGACGGCGCCGAGCACCGCCGCCGCACGGACGACGAGCTCCGACGTGATGGGGGTGGTCCACGAGCCGTACGACGTCATGAGCCGATTCTTGCCGCGGGACCGGTGGCCCGAGCCAGCCGTGGCGGACCGCTACGTGGTGTCGGCCAACAGGTCGCCGATGCGGCGGCAGCCCTCGCCGAGGTCGTCGTCGCCGAGGGCGAACGACAGGCGGGCGTAGCCGGGCGCGTCGAAGGCCTCGCCGGGCACCATCGCCACCTTGGCGTGGTCGAGCAGTACCTCGCACAGCTCGACGGTGCTGCGGGGGACGTGGCCCCGGATGCTGCGCCCCACATAGGCCGACAGGTTGGGGAACGCGTAGAAGGCGCCCTGCGGTTCGAGGACGTGGACGTCGGGGATGCCGGACAGCAGCCGGTGCATGGTGCGTCCCCGGCGTTCGAAGGCGGTGCGCATCTCGGCGGCGGCGTCGAGGTCGCCGCCCACAGCCGCCAGCGCCGCCACCTGGGACACGTTGGCAACGTTCGACGTGGCGTGCGACTGCAGGTTGGCGGCGGCCTTGATCACGTCGAGCGGCCCGACCATCCAGCCGACGCGCCAGCCGGTCATGGCGTAGGTCTTGGCGACGCCATTGACGACGACGCACCGCTCGGCGAGGTCGGGCACCAGCGTGGGCATCGACGTGAACACGTGGTCGCCGTACGTCAGGTGCTCGTAGATCTCGTCGGTGACGACCCAGATGCCCCGGTCGACCGCCCAGCGGCCGATGGCCTCGACCTCGGCCGGCGGGTAGACGACGCCAGTGGGGTTGGACGGCGAGACGAACATGAGCGCCTTGGTACCGTCGGTGACGGCCGCGTCCAGCTGGTCGAGCGAGACCCGGAAGCCGGTCGCCTCGTCGGTGGGCAGCACCACCGGCACGCCCCCGGCCAGGCGGATGGGCTCGGGGTACGTGGTCCAGAACGGCGCCGGCAGCAGCACCTCGTCGCCCGGATCGAGCAAGGTCGCGAAGGTGTTGTAGACGGCGTGCTTGCCGCCGTTGGTGACCAGCACCTGCGCGCCCTGCACGTCGTAGCCGGAGTCGCGCTTGGTCTTGGCGGCGATGGCCTCGCGTAGCTCGGGCAGCCCCGCCGCCGGTGTGTACTTGTGGTTACGGGGGTTGCGGCAGGCCTCGGCGGCGGCCTCGACGATGTGCGCGGGCGTCGGGAAGTCGGGCTCACCGGCGCCGAAGCCGATGACCGGCTCGCCCGCAGCCTTGAGCGCCTTGGCCTTGGCGTCGACGGCGAGCGTGGCCGACTCGGTGATCGCGGCGACCCGGGAAGAAATGCGCGTGGACGGCAACGGGCTGGCTCCTTGTCTCGGACCGCCGCGATAGTGGCACGCGATGACCCCCTTCATCCCGGACATAGCGATCCCCGCCGAGCTCCTCCCCCGGGACGGCCGGTTCGGGTCGGGCCCGTCGAAGGTGCGTCCCGAGGAGGTCGAGGCCTTGGCCGCCTCCGGCACCACCTATCTGGGCACCAGCCACCGGCAGGGCACGGTCCGCTTCATGGTGGCGGCGCTCCGCAACGGCATCGCGGAGCTGTTGTCGCTACCCGATGGCTACGAGGTCGCCCTCGGCAACGGCGGCACCACGGCCTTCTGGGACGCGGCGACCTTCGGCCTGATCGACCAGCGCAGCCAGCACCTGAGCTACGGCGAGTTCTCCTCCAAGTTCGCAGCGTGCGCCGCCGCCGCTCCCCACCTCGGCGACCCCGAGATCATCGAGTCCGCCCCCGGGACGGTCCCGATCCCGAAGGCGAACCCCGACGTGGACGCCTATTGCTTCACCCACAACGAGACCTCGACGGGGGTGGCGGTCGCGCCGCTGCGGCCGGACGGCGCCGAGGGACTCGTGCTGGTCGACGCGACGTCGGCGGCCGGCGGGCTGCGATTCGACGCCTCGCAGACGGACGCGTACTACTTCGCCCCCCAGAAGGTGCTCGCCTCGGATGGCGGCCTGTGGCTCGCCGCCCTGTCTCCCGCGGCAGGCGAACGCATCGAGCGCATCTCGGCTGGCGACCGCTGGGTCCCGGCTTTTCTCGACCTGGGCATCGCGCTGGACAACAGCCGCAGGGACCAGACGTATAACACGCCGGCCCTGGCGACGATCTTCCTGGCCGTGCAACAGGTCGAGTGGGTCCTGACCAACGGTGGCCTGCCCTTCGCCGCCGGGCGCTGCGACCGGTCGGCGGAGATCCTCTACGGCTGGGCCGAATCCCGGGACTATGTCACGCCGTTCGTCGCCGAGCCGGCGATCCGCAGCCACGTGGTCGCCACCATCGACCTCGCCGACGAGATTCCGGCCGCCACGGTGAGCGGCGTGCTGCGCCAGAACCTCGTCGTCGACACCGAGAGCTACCGCAAGCTGGGGCGCAACCAGCTGAGGATCGCGATGTTCCCCGCCATCGACCCCGACGACGTCGAAGCGCTGACGCGCTGCATCGACTACGTGGTCGAGCGGTTGGCGTGAGCGATCACCCGAGGCAACAGCGAACGTTGGTCCGGAGGCGAGGCAATACCGAACGCCAACCGTTCGTCATCGCCTCGGGCTCGCAGGACCGTTCGTCAGTGCCTCAGGGACCGGCGGTGACGCGGGCGCGGATGTCGGCCACCCAGTCGCCCTCGGGCCAGACGGAGTCGATGAGCCAGGTGGCGCCGGCGGAGGCGTACTCGTCGGCCGGCACCCCGGGCGCGCGGCCCGCCACCACGTCCCACCCGGGCGGGCGCTCCACGTCGCGGAGGTAGCCGGCAAGCTCCTCGGGGCTGGTGTAGCCCTGCGGCCCCAGCGGCACGATGCCATCCCACCGCTGCGCCCGCGCGATCGGGCGCCGATGGGGGACGATGGCCGCTACCCAGATCGGTGGGCGGGGCTCCTGTACCGGCCGGGGAAGGATCTCGGTGCCGACGCGGAAGTGGGTACCGTCGTGCGCCACCGGGCCGCGCAGCAGGCCGTCCAGCAGGTCGAGCGCCTCGTCGACGATGGCCGCCCGTTGCTTGCGCTCGCCGGGATCGCCGAACGCCTCGAAGTCGGCGTCCGGCGGTTCGCCCAGGCCGACGCCGAGCACCGCCCGCCCGCCGCTCAGGTGGTCGAGCGTGGTCAGATGCTTGGCGACGATCCAGGGCCGGCGACGCGCCAGGGGCGTGACCAGCGTGCCCAACCGCACGCGCGCGGTCGCCTGGGCGATGGCGCCAAGGACCACCCAGGGATCGTGGACGTCGAGCCGCAGGTCGCGGACGAAGACCAGGTGATCCCACAGGAACACCCCGTCCCAACCCGCCTGTTCGGCCTCGACGGCCAGAGCGACCACGGTCGTTGCGTCGGTGAAGGGCGGGAGGCTCACGGCCGTGCGCACGACTGGACCCTACGGCCCCGGCGTGACAGCCAACGCCCCCGCTGCCGCGCTGGCATCCTGGGTCCATGCGCTTCTCGATCTGGCCGTCTGCCAACCAACCGTGGAGCGAGATCCTGGCCACCGTCAGCTACGCCGAGGCCACGGGGTGGGACGGTGCGTGGATCGCCGACCACTTCATGCCCAACGCCGACGGGCCATTCGCGCTCGAGACCCCGACGCTCGAGGCTGGGACCCTGGTGGCCGCACTGGCCGCCGCCGTGCCAAGGATGCGAATCGGCACCTTGGTCCTCGGCAACACCTACCGCCACCCCGCCGTGGTGGCCAACATGGCGGTCACCATCGACCACGTGAGTGGCGGCCGGTTCACGCTCGGCATCGGGGCCGGATGGCAGGAGAACGAGCACGCCGCCTACGGCATCGAGCTGCACCCGGCCGGTGCGCGAATCGACCGCTTCGCCGAGGCGGCCGAGGTCATCCACAGCCTGCTGCGCAGCGATCGCACCACCTTCAAGGGCCGCTACTACGAGATCACCGATGCCATCTCCGAGCCGAAACCCGTCCAGGAGCCGTTGCCGATCCTGGTGGGCGGCGGCGGCGACCGGACGCTGGGCATCGCGGCCCGCTGGGCGGACGCCTGGAACACCTGGGGGCAGCCCGATCACGTCGCCGAGCGCTCGGCTGCCCTGACCCGCGCCTGCGAACGGGTGGGCCGCGAACCGGACCTCATCGCCCGGACGGCCCAGGCGCTGGTGTTCATCGCCGACGATGCTGCCGATGCCGACGCGACCGCCAAGGTCGAGCGGCTGGTCGAGGTGGCGCCCATGCCGGCGATCGGCGGGACCGTCGAGCAGCTCCGGGACGTGGTCGCGGGCTACGCCCAGGCCGGTCTCGACGAGTTCATCGTCCCTGACCGGTCGCTCGGCCACGGCACGGCGAAGCTCGAGCGGATGGACCGGTTCATCGACGAGGTGGCCCCGGCGTTCCGCTAGCGCCCGCCAGTGACGCTAGCGGGCGGCGCGCTGCACCTTTCGCCAGACGTCCCGGTAGGCCTCGACGCCGTCGAACGCCAGCCAGCGCTCCGGGCCGGCCGCGATCGCCACCCGTTCCGGCACCGTGCCCCAGACCCGCGCACCCGCCTCGTCCCAATCGGCCAGCGCCTCCTGGTAGTCGCGGGTGAACGTGCGCGCCGAGCAGATCACGAGGCCCGCCGGCGTCGCTTCGGGCACCATGTCGAGAACCGCCTGCGCGCGGTCCGGCTCGATCCCCCCGACCCGCGTGGGCACGATCACGACGGAGGCGCGGTCCACCGCCTTGCCGGTGAGCTTCTCCTGGCCGGGTGGCGTGTCGACGATCGCGATGTCATCGGGCCCGAGCTTGTCGAGCGCCTTGTTCAGCAGGCGTTCCGTGGGCGCCTCCACGACGTCGAGCCGCTGCAGGCGCTCGTCCGTGGCCTCCTCGACCCATTCAGCGGCGCTGGCCTGCGAGTCGGCGTCGATGAGCGCGACGCCGCGACGGTTGGTGGCCGCCGCGAGGGCGGCCAGGTACACGGACGTGGTGGTCTTGCCCACGCCGCCCTTGAGCGCAGCGGAGACGACGATCACAGCCGCTCCCTCCCGGGACGATCGGGTGATGCGAAACCCCAGCCGGGGTCGCCGGCCAGCCTAACCCCCGACGCTCCGGCCCGGCCCCGCCGGCCACGTCGATGACGCCGGTCTGACGGCCGACCGCTACCTCTATGCTCGCCGAGCGATCACCGTCGGCTTTCGAGGGAGACGAGGGATGCCGAACCTGGCCGAGGTCAGAGCCCAGCTCACGGGGCCGGGAGGACCGTTCGAGGTCGTCACCGAGGAGGTGCTGGGCCGTCCCATGCAGGTCTACAAGGACCGCATGAGGACGCTGCGGGCGATCCCCGAGGCCGCCATCAGTCGGGGAGACGACACGTTCCTCGTCTATGGCGACCGCACCGACGGCTTCCGGGGCTTCGTCGAACAGACCAACGGGCTGGCCCGCGCCCTCGCCGACCGCTGCGGCATCGGGCCCGGCGACCGGGTAGCGGTCCTCAGCCAGAACAACCCGGAATGGTGCCTCACCTTCTGGGCCACGGTGTCGATGGGTGCCATCCTCGTGGGGCTCAACGGCTGGTGGAAGGCCGACGAGATCCTCTACGGCCTGCAGGATTCGGGGGCGAAGGTGCTGGTCGCCGACGCCAAGCGGTTCGAGCGCGTCGCGGACCGGCTGGCCGAGGCGCCGGACCTCACCCAGGTGCTGCTGATCGATGCCGGCCCCGACGACTTCCCCGTGGCGGCGGCGTCGGGCGTGAAGCTGCAACGCTTCGACGACCTGGGCGTGGAGCCCTCCGACGACTTCCCGGATGCGCCCATCGCGGAGGACGACGCGGCCGTCATCTTCTACACGTCAGGCACCACCGGGAAGCCCAAGGGGGCGATATCCACGCACCGCTCAATGATCGCCAACCTGCAGAACACGCTGTTCTCCACGATGGCGGGGGTGATAGCCAACCCCGAGGCCGGATCGGCGCTGGCGTCGACCAGGGGCCGAGCGAATGAGCGAGGCCGTGGCCCGAGCGGCCGTAGAGCGGAGAACGCGCGTCGAAGCCCGAGCGGCCCGGCGCCGGAGGCGCCAAGAGCGGGAGACAGGCCGAATGCCGCGCCGACGGTGTCGCTGCTGACCTCGCCGCTGTTCCACGTGTCGGGCTGCCACTCCAACCTGGTCGTCGGCCTGCTGGCGGGCGTCAGGCTCGTGATCCCCGAGGGCCGGTTCGACCCCGTCCAGGTGCTGCGCCTCATTGACGCCAACCAGGTCACGGTGTGGGCCACGGTGCCCACGATGGTGTGGCGGGTGTGCGAGCACCCGGCCCGCCAGGACTACGACACGTCCAGCGTCACGACGGTGGCGTTCGGTGGCTCGCCGTCGGCCGACGAGCTGCAGCGCAAGGTGGCCGAGACGTTCCCCAACGTGCGTTCGACCTCCAACGCGTACGGGCTCACCGAGACGTCGTCGGTGGCGACGGTCATCAGCGGTTCCGACGCCAAGCGCAAACCGCACTCGGTGGGCCCCCCTGTGCCGACGGTGGAGCTGCGCATCATGGACGCCGCCGGCCAGGTGTTGGGTGCGGACGAGACCGGAGAGGTGTGCGTCCGCGGCCCGATCCTCATGAAGGGGTACTGGAACAAGCCCGAGGCGACCGCCGAGGCCATCGACGGCGACGGGTTCCTCCACACCGGGGACATCGGCCATCTGGACGACGAGGGATACCTGACCATCACCGACCGCAAGAAGGACATGATCATCCGGGGCGGCGAAAACATCTACTGCGTCGAGATCGAGAACCGGCTCGTCGACCACCCGGCCATCGCCGACGCCGCGGTCATCGGCGTGGCGCACGCCGAGCTGGGCGAGGAGGTCAAGGCCGTCGTGCAGGTGGAGCCTGGTGCCGAGGGCGAGGCCCTGACCGCCGACCACGTGCGCCGCTGGGTCGCCGCCGAGCTGGCCGACTTCAAAGTGCCAGCCCACGTGGAGCTGCGCCGCGAGCCGCTGCCCCGCAACGCCTCCGGCAAGCTGCTCAAGAACGTGCTGCGGGGCGAGGGCGAGGTCAGCTTCGTCGAAACGATGTGAGCCCGACCGGGCCCGGCCACCACGAACCTGCGTTCCGAAACACCGCCAACCGTCGCATCCGGACGCCGGAACGGCGTCCATCCCCGTCCAACACCAACCGCCGTTCCGAAGCGCCGCAAGCCGTCGCATCCGGACGACGGAACCCGTCACCCGTCGCTAGGACACACTGCCCGATGACAGATCCCGCCGCCCGCCCGGCCTCCCTGGTCCCGCTCCCCGCGCAGCCCGCCGGGGTCCCATGGCCGACCGACGGCTGGCCCGCCGCCGACCCCCCGGCCGCCACCGCCGGTCGGATGTCGGCGCTGCTCGACGAGATCACGGGCGACACCGCCCGCTTCGGATCCACCTACGCCGTCGCCGTCGTCCAGGGCGGGACGCTGCTCGCGGAGCGCTACGGCAACGAGCTCGAGCACTGGGACCGCCCCAACGAGCCGGTCGGCCCTACGACCCAGCTGCTGTCGTGGTCGATGGCCAAGTCGGTCCTCCACGCCGCCGTGGGTGTCCTCGTGGGCGAGGGACGGCTGGCGGTCGACATGCCGGCACCCGTGCCGGAGTGGGTCGACCCGGCCGACCCCCGCCACGCCATCACGCTCGATCACCTGCTCACCATGCGCGACGGCCTCGACTTCGCCGAGGACTATGAGGACATCGAAGGCTCGGACGTCATCCGCATGCTGTTCGGCGACGCCCAGGCCGACATGGCCCACTTCGCCGCCGACCACCCGCTCGCCCACGAGCCGGGCACCTCCTTCAACTACTCCTCCGGCACGTCCCTCATCGTGTCCGGCATCGTGGCCCGCACGGTTGGTGCCGGCGCGCGGTACGAGCAGTTCCTCGGG
This sequence comes from uncultured bacterium, assembly GCA_963717085.1. Classification (GTDB taxonomy): domain Bacteria; phylum Actinomycetota; class Acidimicrobiia; order Acidimicrobiales; family VFJN01; genus DASQUK01. The sequence goes on along the minus strand of CAVQVM010000022.1, from coordinate 112,673 downwards.
GACTGCCTGTTCGAGCCGCTGGGCATGCGATCGTCCCGAGCCGGCTTCGACGACGCCGGCACGTTCGTCGGCTCGTCCTTCCTGTACGCCACGGCGCAGGACTACCTGCGGTTCGGGTTGCTGTACCTGCGCGATGGCGTGTGGGAAGGCCGGCGACTGCTGCCGGAGGGCTGGGTCGACCACGGGCGCCGCGCCCGGTCCCGCGACGAGGAGGGCGACCGCTGGCACGGCGCGCACTGGTGGTCGGTCGGCGACGAGCTCGGCACCTTCACCGCCAACGGCTACGAGGGCCAGTCGCTGATGATCTGCCCGCCGCTCGACCTGATCGTGGTGCGGCTCGGGAAGTCGCCCGACGACACGCACGATCCCGAGCTGCGTGCGTGGCGGGCCCGGATGGTCGAGGCGTTCCGCGCAGTCTCGTAGTCTGCGTTCCCATGCCGTACGCCCGCATGGACGAGGCCGAGTGGCGGGCGTTCCTGCGTTCCCAGGTCCGCCCGGCGGTGCTGGCCACCACCCGGAAGGACGGGCGTCCGCACGCGGCACCCGTCTGGTACGACCTCGACGATGACGGCAGGATCGTGTTCACCACCGGTGCCACCACCGTGAAGGGCCGCGCCATCGGACGCACGGGCAAGGTGGCGCTGTGCGTGCAGGACGACCAGCCCCCGTTCTCGTTCGTGGCCATCGAGGGCGACGCCACGTGGAGCGACGACCTCGAGCAGCTCCGATACTGGGCCACCCGGCTGGGCGGCCGCTACATGGGCGCCGACCACGCCGAGGAGTACGGCGCCCGCAACGCCGTGCCCGGTGAGCTCCTCGTCCGCGTGACCCCAACCCACGTGGTCGCCGAGCGCGACATAGCCGACTGAGGGTCAGGCGCCGCCCGACGCGTCCTCGACCCGCTGCCTGCCCGCCGAGATCCAGGGCATCATCGCCCGCAGCTCGGCACCCACCTTCTCGATCGGGTGGTCCCGGCCGGCCTGGCGCAGCGCCGAGAAGTTGGGCCTGCCCGACTCGGACTCGGCGATCCACTCGTCGGCGAAGCGGCCCGTTTGGATCTCGTCGAGGATGGCGCGCATCTCGGCGCGTACGGCATCGTTGATCACCCGGGGGCCGCGGGTCAGGTCGCCGTACTCGGCCGTGTCACTCACCGAGTAGCGCATGCCGGCGATGCCCTGCTCGTACATGAGGTCGACGATGAGCTTCAGCTCGTGGAGGCACTCGAAGTAGGCGGACTCGGGCTGGTACCCGGCCTCGACCAGCGTCTCGAAGCCCGCCTGCACGAGGGCGGTGAGCCCGCCGCACAGCACGACCTGCTCGCCGAACAGGTCGGTCTCGGTCTCCTCCTCGAACGTCGTCTCGAGCACGCCGGCACGCGCGCCGCCGATGGCGTCGGCGTAGGCCAACGCGAGGCCGTGGGCATGGCCGGACGCGTCCTGGGCGACGGCGATCAGGCAGGGCACGCCGCCGCCCTCGGTGTAGGTGCGGCGTACCAGGTGGCCGGGGCCCTTGGGGGCGACCAGGGCGACGTCGACGCCCGACGGCGCCTCCACCTGGCCGAAGCGCACGCTGAACCCGTGGGCCACGAACAGAGCGTCGCCGTCCGCGAGGTGCGGCGCGATGTGCTCGGAGAAGATCGCCTTGTGCTCGGTGTCGGGGCCGAGGAGCATCACCAGGTCGGACTCGGCCACGGCGTCGGCGATCGAGCGGACCGTGAGCCCGGCCGCCTCGGCCTTGGCCCTCGATGACGAGCCGTCGCGCAGGCCGACGCGCACGTCGATACCCGAATCCTTGAGGTTGAGGGCGTGGGCGTGGCCCTGCGAGCCGTAGCCGATCACCGCCACCCTGCGGTCCGCGATCAGCGACCGGTCGGCGTCCTTCTCGTAGTAGACGTTGGCCATTGGGGAGTTCCTCTCTCAGGTGGGTGCTCGATCAGTTGCTTCCCGCTCTCTTGGCGCTTCGCGCCGGGCCGCTCGGGCTTCGACGCATGCTTCCCGCTCCACGGCCGCTCGGGCTTCGACGCATGCTTCCCGCTCTTGGCGCTTCGCGCCGGGCCGCTCGGGCTTCGACGCATGCTTCCCGCTCCACGGCCGCTCGGGCTTCGACGCATGCTTCCCGCTCCACGGCCGCTCGGGCCGGGCCCTCCCGTACGGTCGGGCTCATGCGGTGCGGCGCACCGGGCGCAGGTTGGGTGCGAGGTGCTCGAGCTTGGGCAGCGCCACGCGTCCGGTCCGCTGGAGCTCGACGATCCCATGCGGGCGCAGCAGGTCCTCGAGGTCGTCGAGACGGCCGGGCTCGCCATCGAGGCTCACCGTCAGCTCGTCGTGGCCAACGTCGACGATGCGCCCGTCGAACAGCCCCACCAGCTCGATGACCTGGCTGCGCCCGGTGGCGTCGGCCCGCACCGTGGCGAGCATCAGCTCCCGCTCGACCGCGTCGCGGGGGTCGAGCTCAGAGATCTTGACGACGTTGACGAGCTTGAACAGCTGCTTGGTGATCTGCTCGAGCGACGCCGACTCGACGTCCACAACGATCGTGATGCGGCTGAAGCGTTCGTCGTCGGTGGGCGCCACCGCCAGCGAGTAGATGTTGTAGCCCCGGCGGGCGAACAGCCCCGAGACCCGGGCCAGCACGCCGGCCTTGTTCTCCACCAGCACGACCAGCGTGTGGTGGCGGAAGTCGGCGCCGGGTAGCGACGGCGAAGCCATTTAGCGGCCTCCTTCGCCTTGGGAGGGGTCGACGATGATGTCGTCGTTGGTCTTCCCGGCCGGCACCATCGGATAGACCTTCTCGCGGCTGTCAGTGCGGAAGTCGATCACGACCGGCCGGTCGTCGATCTCGTTGGCCTTCTGGATGGCGGCGTCGACCTCCTCGGGCGACTCGACCCGCATCCCCACGCAGCCCATGGCCTCGGCCCACAGCTTGTAGTCGGGCAGGTCGGGCGACAGGTACACCTCGCTGTAGCGCTCGTCGTAGAACATCTCCTGCCACTGGCGGACCATGCCGAGGTAGGCGTTGTTCAGGATCGCGACCTTGACGGGGATCCGCTCGGCGGTCGCCGTCACCAGCTCCTGGGCGGTCATCTGGAAGCAGCCGTCCCCGTCCACCGCCCACACCGTGCGGTCCGGACGCCCCACCTTGGCGCCGATGGCCGCGGGCACCGCGAAGCCCATGGTGCCGAGCCCCCCGGAGTTGACCCAGGTGTAGGGATGGTTGAAGCGCCAGTACTGGCTCGTCCACATCTGGTGCTGTCCCACGCCGGCGGCGACGATCGTGTCGTCGGGCGTGTTTTCGCGCAGCCGCTCGAGCACGAACTGGGGCTTGAGCGCCTCTCCCGGCTCGGACTGCTGGTAGGTGAGCGGGTAGTTCTCCTGCCAGCCGGAGATTGTCTGCTTCCACGCCGAGCGGTCGGGGAACGCCGCCCCACCGTCGACCAAGCTGCGCACCGCCGTCACCAGCTCTTCGATGACGAGCCGGCAGTCGCCCACGATCGGGACGTCGGGCCGCCGGACCTTGCCCAGCTCGGCGGGGTCGACGTCGACATGGATCACCTTGGCGTCGGGCGCGAAGCCGTCGACCTTGCCGGTCACACGGTCGTCGAAGCGGCTGCCGAGGGCGATGAGCAGGTCGGTCTGCTGCATCGATGTCACCGCCGTGTAATTGCCGTGCATACCCGGCATGCCCAGGCACAGCGGGTGCCCGTCGGGGAACGCGCCCCGGGCCATGAGGGTGGTCACCACATGGATGTCGCACAGCTCGGCGAGCTCCCGGAGCGCCTCGGCGGCCCGGGCCTTGAGGATGCCGCCGCCCGCGTAGATGACCGGCCGGCGGGCCTGGACGATCAGGTCGGCGGCCTGGCGGATCATCTTCGGGTGGCCCTTCGTGGTCGGCCGGTAGCCCGGCAGGCTCGCTGCGACGTCGTCGTCGCTGGGCCAGTACCACTCCATCGCCGAGCGGGGGTTCTGGGGGTCGACGATGTCCTTGGGGACGTCGATCAGCACGGGACCGGGCCGCCCGGTGGTGGCGAGGTGGAACGCCTGCCGGACCATGAGCGGGATGTCCTGTGCCTGCGTGATCAGCTCGTTGTGCTTGGTCACCGAGCGGGTGATGCCGACCGTGTCGCACTCCTGGAAGGCGTCGGTGCCGATGGCGGCGAACGGCACTTGGCCGGTGATGCACACCATCGGGACCGAGTCCATGAACGCGTCGCACAGGGGGGTGACGACGTTGGTCGCCGCCGGCCCGGAGGTCACCATGCACACGCCCGGCCGCCCCGTCGCGTGCGCGAATCCCTCGGCCATGTGCCCGGCGCCCTGCTCGTGGCGCACGAGGATGTGGCGGATGGGGCTGTCGATGATCGGGTCGTAGACCGGGAGGATGGCGCCGCCCGGCAGGCCGAACATGACCTCCACGCCCTCCATCTCGAGGGCCTTGATCAACGCTTGTCCGCCGTTGAGTTGCATGGCGGTGTGCTCCTGTCCGGTGTGTGGCGAGTGGTTGCGGAAGTCGACGAAAACTGAAACGACCTCCCGATGGGAGGTCGTGAGAGCGCACGCGGTGGGGCCGGCGTGCGCTACGTGAGGATTACGAGGAGGCGGTACGCGTGCATCGGCCGATCAGCTTCGCACGAGCCACGGATCCAGGGCAAGGCGGGCCTTCGATCCCCGCCGCGCTACCCCACTAGGCGGGGTCGCGGACCTCCTCGTCGGCGTCCACCAGGCGGGTCGTCGGCGTCGTCGAGACCTCCCCGTGGGCCGCGAGCTCACGGAGGGCCGGCACAGGATCGGCGTCACCGAACAGCTCCGGGTCGGCGTAGTCGGGGTCCCGCCCGGTGGCGTCGACCACCCACCACGACGCCTCGAGCGCGATCCCGTCCGGGTCGGTGAAGTAGATCGAGCGCACGATCTGATGGTCAACCACCTCGGTGACCTCGCACCCGTGCTCCTTCAGCCGGCGCTGCAGCGCCTCGAGGGCGTGCTCGTCGGGCACGTTGAAGGACACGTGGTCGAACTGGACGGCGCGCCGGTCGGGCACGCCCGCAGGCTTCGCGAACGGCTCGATCTCGGCGTCGCGGTACTCGAAGAAGGCGACGGTCAGCTCCGGCCCGAACTCGAAGAAGTAGTGCCGGAACTCGGGCGTGCCGATCGTGGCGACCAGCCTGGCGCCGAGCACGCCCTGGTAGAAGCGAACCGTCCGGTCCATGTCGGTCGTGATGAGGGCGAGGTGGTTGATCCCCCGCCACCGGGGCTGTTCGGTCGACGCCATTGCTCTCCGCTCTTGGCCTGCGGCCGTGCCGCTCAAGCCACGCTCGCTTTCTCCTTGTTTCCCCGTCACCCTCGACGGACGCTCGCTCTTGGTCCTCAAGGCTAGGACCGGCGTCACGCTTCGGTGATGGCGCCGCGCTCCGCCCCCGAGGCGAGGCGCGCATACTTGGCCAGGACGCCGGACGTGTAGCGGGGCTCGGGGAGCTTCCACTCGGCGCGGCGGCGCGCCAGCTCGGCGGGATCCACGGCCAGGTCGATCGCCTTGGAGGGGACGTCGATGACGATGCGGTCGCCGTCGGCGACCAGAGCAATGGGGCCGCCGTCGGTGGCCTCGGGGGCCACGTGGCCGACGCAGAACCCGTGGGTGCCGCCGGAGAAGCGTCCATCGGTCACCAGCGCGCAGTCGCCCCCGCGGCCCGCGCCCTTCATCGCGCCGGTGACGGCCAGCATCTCGCGCATCCCCGGCCCACCCTTGGGGCCCTCGTAGCGGATCACGACCACCGTGCCCGGCTCGATGGCCCCGGCGAGGATGGCGTCCATCGCCCCGTCCTCGCCGTCGAACACACGGGCGGTGCCCTCGAACCGGTCGGCGCTGATGCCGGCCACCTTGACCACCGCCCCCTTGGGGGCGAGCGAGCCGCTGAGCACGGCGATGCCTCCGATGGCGTGGATGGGATCGCCGAGGGGGTGGATCACGTCGCCGTCGGGCCCGGGCGGATCGATCGCCGCCAGGTTCTCGGCGACCGTGCGGCCGGTGACCGTGAGGCAGTCGCCGTCCAGCAGTCCCGCCTCCAGCAGGTGCCGCATGACCACGGGCACGCCCCCGATCCGGTCGACGTCGCTCATGTGGTAGCGACCGGCGGGCTTGGTGTCGGCGATGTGTGGCACCCGGGCCGCCACCCGGTTGAAGTCGTCGAGCGCCAGGTCGACCCGCGCCTCGGCGGCGATGGCGAGCAGGTGGAGAACGGCGTTGGTGGATCCGCCGAGCGCCATCACCACGGCGATGGCGTTGTCGAACGCCGGCTTGGTCAGGATCTGGCGGGGACGGATGCCCGCCTCCAGCAGCCGCACCACCGTCTGGCCCGACGCGTAGGCCAGGTCGTCGCGGCGCCGGTCGACGGCGGGGGCTGATGCCGATCCCGGCAGCGACATCCCCAGGGCCTCGGCCACCGACGCCATGGTGTTGGCGGTGAACATTCCGGCGCACGATCCCTCGGTTGGGCAGGCGTTGCGCTCGATGGCGTCGAGCCCGGCATCGTCGAGGCTGCCGGCGGCGTGCGCCCCCACGGCCTCGAACACGCTCACGATGTCGAGCGCCTGGCCGTTGTGATGGCCGGGCAGGATCGACCCGCCGTAGACGAACACCGACGGCACGTTGAGCCGAGCCGCCGCCATGAGCATGCCGGGCAGCGACTTGTCGCAGCCGGCGAAGGTGACGAGCGCGTCCATCCGCTCGGCGTGCATCACCGTCTCCACGGAGTCGGCGATGACCTCCCGCGACACCAGCGACGCCCGCATCCCCTCGTGGCCCATCGAGATGCCGTCGCTCACGGCGATCGTCGTGAACTCGATCGGGAAGCCGCCGGCGGCCCGGACCCCCTCCTTGGACCGCTTGGCCAGCCGGTCGAGCGGCAGGTTGCAGGGCGTGACCTCGTTCCACGAGGAGCAGACGCCCACCTGGGGCTTGTCCCAGTCGTCGTCGGTCATGCCGATGGCCCGCAACATGGCCCGGGCCGGCGCCCGCTCGAATCCCTCGGTGACCTCGCGGCTGCGGTGCTTGATGTCGACGCGGGACTCGCTCTCGCTCATGGGCGCAGCGTAGGTCCGTCGCCTGTCGAACTTGCGGCGAATAGGGCTGCCATGAGGCGCCAATCGCCGCAAGTTTCAGGATCAGGGTGGGGTCAGGACGTCACCACGCCGGCGCGCATCTCCGCGGCGGTGGCGCCGCGGGTGGACTCGATGATCCGGATCGTCGCCCGGGTGAGCGGCGCCAGGTTGTCGCGATCGATCTTGTCGAGAGTGTCCATGGCGTCGAACAGGTAGAAGGGCGCGGTCAGGAAGTTCATCACCGGCACGCCCTCGCGGTGGTAGAAGGCACCGTCGGTCGGCGGCTGCTCGCCGAACGCGTCGGGTGCGAGGATCATCGACCGGCCGAGCTCCTCGGTATCGAGGGCGTCGGCGACGGCCGCCTCCAGTGCCGGGATGCGGGTGGTGAAGAACCACCGCGGCACCGGCTGCCCGGTCGAGACGAGGGCGCCGTCCTGCACAGCGAACTCGAGGGCCGCGTGCTCGAGGTGGACCTCCAGCACCACCTGCGCCAGCTCGGCGCGGTGTGCCTCGATGTACCCCCGGAGGCCGGCGCCACCCGACATGTGCCCGCCCTGCAGCAGGAACACGAGCCGGTGCGGCCGGCGCTCGACCGGCTGGGCGGCCCAGTAGGTCGCCTGAGCCAGGACGAGCGAGATGCCGCTGCCGTCCTCGACCGCCGACGCCCAGGGGCCGTCGTGGTGCGAGCCGATCATCACCGTCTCGTCGTCGGCACCCTCCAGCTCGCCCACGACGTTGTGCGACTCGACGTCCTCCCGCGAGGAAGCGACGGTGAGCCGCACCCGCACACGTCCGCCGGCCAGTTGCTCGCGCAGCCAGGCACCGTCGGTGCCGTTCACCCACACGCCGGGAATCGGGCGCGCGATGGCGTCGTAGGGCACGAAGTAGTTGAACGAGTCGCCCGGGTAGTCGGTGAGCGTCCCGATGAATGCCGCCGCGCCGGCCCCGACCGACGGCTCCATGACCTCCTGGAACTGGGAACCGAACGGTACGACGTGCTGAGCGCCGGCCAGGCTGCCGTCGGGATCGACGATCCGCCCCGTGGGGTCGGCCGGTGCGCTGCCGGCCGTGGCCAGCAGGTCCGCCGGGATGCGGATCAGGGGCACGTCGAATAGTGCCGCCTTGCCCCTCACGGTGGCGGGACTGGCCTGGTCGTAGGCGGCCACCTCGACGTCGAGGCCATCGACCGGGGCCGAGAACGGCACCGGGAAGCAGTCGAGGTTGGTGGCGTCGCCGCCGGGGCCGATGACCTCGAGCGACCAGTCGGTCGGCTCCCAGCGGGTGACGGTGATGGGCTCTCGCCGGACGTTGTCGAGCCCGATGCTGCGGAACCGGTCGGCGATCCATCCCTCGGCCCATTCGTCGGCTGGATAGCCGGGCCGCCGGATCCCGTGGTCGAAGACCTCGCTGATCCAGCCGAAGATCGTCCCCTCGGTGGGCACGTCGCTCAGGTTCACCACGCCGTCGGCTGACATCTCGTCCCCTTGTGCGTCGTCGGTGGCGTCGTCGCGGGCATCATCGGTGGCGTCGTCGCCAGCGCCGCCGGACGACGAGCAGGCGGCGCCCCCGAGGACCACGGCCCCCGCCGTGGCGCCGGAGCCGATGAGGAACGTGCGGCGCGTCCAATTCGTGGCCATCGGTCGCATGGGCGTCGGCACACTAGCGGGGTGGCTCGCAGCCAGACGCTTTGGCGCCGGCCGGCCCGAAGCCCGCTCGACCGGGAGATCGCCCGGTTGGCCATCCCGGCGTTCGGCGCGCTCATCGCCGAGCCTCTCTACGTCCTCACCGACACCGCCGTCGTTGGCCACCTGGGCACCCCCCAGCTGGCCGGGCTGGCGGTGGCATCGAGCGTGCTGCTGACGCTGTACGCCGTCTTCATCTTCCTGGCCTACGGGACGACCGCGGCGGTGAGCAGGCTGCTCGGGGCGGGCGACGAGCCGGAGGCGGCGCACCAGGCGGTCCAGTCGATGTGGCTGGCGCTGCTCATCGGGCTGGGCGTGATCGTGATCGGCCTGGGGCTCAGCGGCAGGCTGGTCGGCTGGATGGGTGCCGAGGGCGCCGTCGCCACCAACGCCCTCGTGTACCTGAGGATCAGCCTCGCCGGGGTGCCCGCGATGCTGCTGGTGCTGGCGGGCGCCGGCTACCTGCGCGGCCTGCAGGACACCCGCACGCCGCTGCTGGTGGCGATCGGCACCGCGGCGGCCAACCTGGTGATCGAGGTCACGCTCATCTACGGCCTCGGCCTGGGCATCGGCGCCTCGGCACTGGCGACCGTGCTGGCGCAGGTCGGGGGTGCCGCCGTGTACGTGCGCCGCGTGGGCCGGGCGGCGCGACGGCATGGCGCCGATCTGGCGCCCCATCCCGCCAGCCTGGCGGCGCTGGCCCGCGTGGGCGGCGACCTGCTGGTGCGGACGGCGGCGCTGCGGGCGGCGTTGGTGGTCGCCACCGCCGTGGCAGCACGCCTGGGCTCTGTCGACGTCGCCGCCCACGTGATCGCCTTCGAGATCTGGAACTTCCTCGCCCTGGGCCTCGACGCCATCGCCATCGCCGGCCAGGCCATGGTCGGCCGGGCACTGGGAGCCGGCGACGGCCCGGGCGCCCGCGACGCCGGGCGGCGGATGATCGAATGGGGTGTGGCGCTCGGGGCACTGATCGGCGTGCTGGTGGCGGTCCCGCGGACCGTGCTGCCCCATCTGTTCACGGACGACCCGGAGGTGCTGGCGCTCGCGACCTTCCTCCTCCTGTGGGTGGCGGCGCTCCAGCCGGTGAACGCCGTGGCCTTCGTGCTCGACGGCGTGTTGATCGGGGCCGGCGACATGCGGTTCCTGGCGGGGGCGATGATCGTCGCCGCCGCCGTGTTCATCCCGGCGGCGTTGCTGGTGCTCGCGCTCGACGCCGGCATCGGGTGGCTGTGGGCCTCGCTGGGACTGCTGATGGCGACCCGGGCATCGACGCTGCTGGCCCGGTTCACCTCCGACCGCTGGATCGTGCTCGGCGCCCGCCGCTGACAAACGGGAAACGCCTCGGCACCCGCAGGTCTACATTCCGGGGAGCGCCTACCCGGGGGGTGACCATGACCACGCTGCTGATGATCGGCACGCGCAAGGGGCTCTTCCTCGCCCGCAGCGACGACCGCCTGTCCTGGTCGCTGGACGGGCCGCACTTCGGGATGAACTCCGTCTACGCCGCCGCGATCGACCCCCGGCCGGCCGCCTCGGGAGGATCGACGCGCCTGCTGGCGGGTGCGGACAGCGAGCACTGGGGCCCGTCGGTGTTCCGGTCCGACGACTTCGGCGCGTCCTGGCAGGAGACCGAGGGCGGTGCAGTCCGCTTTCCCGTCGACTCCGGCGAGGCCCTGGTGCGGACGTGGCAGCTCCGCCCCGCCCGAGCCGACCAGCCCGGCCTGGTGTGGGCGGGCGTCGAGCCCGGGGCCCTGTTCCGTTCCGAGGACGGCGGCGAGACGTTCTCGCTGGTGGAGAGCCTCTGGAACCACCCCCACCGGGAGCGGTGGATGCCGGGCGGGGGCGGCCTGTGCCTGCACACGGTCATGCCGCATGCCACCGACCCCGACCGCATGCTCGTCGGGGTCTCGGCCGCGGGCGTGTACCGCACCGACGACGGCGGCAAGTCGTGGGAGGCCTCGAACACCGGGATCGACGCCTGGCGGGCGCCCGACCAGCATCCCGAGTTCGGCCAGTGCGTCCACAAGTTCGACGGCCAACCGGACCGGCCGGACCAGCTGTTCCTCCAGAACCACGGCGGGGTCTACCGCAGCGACGACTTCGGCGCCACGTGGAGCGCCATCGGCGAGAACCTGCCGGCCGACTTCGGCTTCCCGGTGGCCGCTCATCCCCACCGGGCGGGCACGGCGTACGTCTATCCCCTGGTCAAGGACGAGCACCGGATGCCACCCGAGGACCGCTGCCGCATCTTCCGCACCAGCGACGCCGGCGAGAGCTGGGAGCCGCTCGCCGTCGGGCTGCCCCAGCAGCCCGCCTACGTGAGCGTGCTGCGCGACGCGCTGTGCACCGACGACGCCGACCCCGCCGGCGTGTACTTCGGGACCCGCTCCGGGGAGGTGTTCGCCAGCGCCGACGAGGGGGCGTCGTGGGCGTCGATCGTCCGCCATCTGCCCGACGTGCTGGTGGTGAGGGCGGCCGAGCTGCCGTGACCCCGGGTGATGCCGCCGTGCACCTGCGGGTGCCGGCGAGCCTGCGGAGCTGCACGGGAGGGAGCTCGGCGGTCGATGTCGACCTCACGGAGCTCGGCGACAGGCCGACGGTCCGCGGCCTGCTCGACCACCTGGCGGTCACGCACCCCGACCTCGAGCGGCGGATTCGCGACGAGCAACGCCGCCTGCGGCGGCACGTCAACCTGTTCCTGGGGAACGACAACGTCCGCGACCTGTCCGAGCAGGACACGCCGTTGGCCGCGGGGGTCGAGGTGGCGGTCATGCCGGCGGTGTCCGGCGGTTGAGAGGCCGAGCGGATAGGCCCGCAAGTGGGCACCGAACAGTACGGCATTTGCAGTGATAGCCCAGGCCGCACAGCTCGGCCTCCCGGCGACGCTGACCACGGTGATTCAAGGCCACAATGCCCATCCGCGCCGCTCCAAGCCGTCGGCGGCTCAGAAGTCGGTCGAGCAGTAGGGCGCCCGGTCGGCGCGGAACATGCTGTCGGTACGCGTCACGGCGCCCGGCGTGCGCTCGTCCACCAGGCGCGCGCGATGGAGCGTGGACCAGGACACGCCGCCCAGCAGGAGGGCGCCAAGATCGGCGACACCGACGACCAGGTCGGGCTCTGCGTCGCTGCGCCGGCAGGTCGCGCCGTCGGGGCCGCCCTCGAGCCGGATCCTCCCGCCCAGCGCCGGGCGGACCGGGTCGATCACCTCCAGCACGCACGCGCCCTCGACCGCATAGCGGCGGCCCGCGAGGCACGCCTGGACGTCGAACGGCCTCAACCACAGGTGATCGAGCTCCCGCGTCACCCGCGCGGCCCGCGGATTGGCGAGGCCCCAGCGGAACGGCAGGTCGAGCGGCGCCGCGGACCATTCGACGGTGCCGACGAGATCGACGCCCAGCACGAAGCGCAGCAGCGCAGCCACGATGCCGTCGTCGACCGCGACGATGGACTCGACGCTCAGCTCGTGGGGCAGGGGACGCCCGCTGCCCCAGCCCTGCTTGATCCGATAGGTGACGAATCCGTCGGGAACCCCGGTGACGTCGTCGTGCACGGCGACGAAGCGGGCACTGGCCCCGTCACGGTCCTCCTCGGGGTCCAGCGCCAGCATGTCCCACCAGCCCGCCGGTCGCGCCACCTCGCCCGGCATCTGGCGCCAGTACCGGTCCCACACCGCCGGCAGCACCGGGTGGGCCTCGGCGTCGGACAGCAGACGGATCCTGCTCGCGCCGTCGGCCGCCGTGGGGTCGGCGCCGTCCGCGGCCGGCGACTCGATCTCGGCGGCGCCGGGCCGGTCGATGGAGAGCGACTGGAACCGCGTGGCCACGCCGTAGCCGAAGCGCCGGTAGATCGCGCCCTCGCTTGCCGTCAGCCCGGCGATCGGCTCGCCGCGGTCGAGGGCCTGATCGTGTACCGCCTCCATGAGCGTGCGCAGGATCCCCCGCCGCCGGTAGATGGGCGACACGCCCACCTCGGCCACGCCGGCGAGCGGCAGCGTCCCGCCACCGGGGAGCGCGACCGCCATCGAGAAGCTGGCCGCGGTGCCGGCGAGCACATCGCCGTCGTTGACCACGAACACCCGGTCCGGCTCCGTCACCAGTCCGGCCTGCCTGCGGTAGTTCTCGGTCGCCCGCGGGCCCACGGCGAACGCCAGCGCGGTGAGGTCGATGCTGGCCTGCAGCTCGTCGGGCTCGATCAGCCTCGCCTGCCAGGTCACGAGCGGCAGACTCGCGCGTGCGGCCCGCACATGCCGAGGCAATAGGTAACGGCCTGTGAAGTCAGAGGCGATGCCGAACGGAACCCGTTCGCAATTGCCTCACGCGCCTCGCTGCGTTCGCTATCGCCTCAGCCCGTCGTCGTCAGGCGCCAGCCTCCGCCCGCTGGCGCAGCAGGGCGGTCACTGCCTTGCCGTCCGCCTGGCCCTTGGTGGCCTTCATGACCTCGCCGACGAAGAAGCCCATGAGCTTGCCCTCGCCCTCCGCGAAGCGGGCCCACTGCTCCGGGGTGGCGGCGATGACCTGGTCGACGGCTGCGACGAGCACGTCGGCGTCCATGGCCTCGTAGCCCTTTGCCTTGGCGATGGTGGCGGGATCGTCACCGCTGGCCACCATCTCGGCCAGCACGTCCTTGGCCTGGGTGGCCGTGAGCTCGCCCGCGGTCTCCATGGACACCAACGCCGCCAGGTTGGAGGGGTCCAACGCCTCGGCCCCCTCGACGGCGAGGTTGTGCTCCACGTGCGTGAGCACCCGCGCCGAGTCACCGCCCGCCGCGATGGCGGCGAGGGCGAGGCTGTCGAGACCGCGCTCGACGGCGATGGCGACGGCGGGAGCGTTGGGCGCGACCCCGGCCGCGCCGGCCAGCGCGGTGCGGCGTTCGGCGGGCAGGACGGGCAGCTCGGCTTCGACCCGCGCGACCCACTCGTCGCTCGGGTCGAGCGGGACCAGGTCGGGCTCCGGGAAGTAGCGGTAGTCCTCCGCTTCCTCCTTGGTGCGCAGCGTGCCCGTGCGGCCCTCGTCCTCGTTCCAATGGCGCGTCTCCTGGCGGACCGGCTCACCGGACTCGATGAGCTCGATCTGGCGCCGAGCCTCGTACTCGATGGCCCGGCCCAGCGACCGGAGCGAGTTGAGGTTCTTGATCTCGCAGCGGGTGCCGAAGGGCTCGCCGGGGCGATGGATGGAGACGTTGGCGTCGACGCGCAGGGACCCTTCCTCCATCTTGGCGTCGGACGCGCCGGTGGCGAGCAGGATGGCGCGGAGCTCGGACACGTAGGCCCGGGCATCCTCGGCCGAGCGCAGGTCGGGCTTGGACACGATCTCGAGCAGCGGGACGCCGGCGCGGTTGTAGTCGACGAGGCTGTAGCCGGCGTCGTGGATGCGACCCCCGCCGCCGACGTGTGTGGACTTGCCGGTGTCCTCCTCGATGTGCGCCCGCTCGATCCCAACGATCGAGCCGGAACGCGGCAGCTCGAGCCGGCCTTCGACGTTGATGGGCAGGTCGTACTGGCTGATCTGGTAGTTCTTCGGCATGTCCGGATAGAAGTAGTTCTTCCGGGCGAAGATCGACCGGCGCACCTCGCAGCGCAGGGCGCGACCGAGCCGCATCGCCAGGGTGACCGCCTGCTCGTTGAGGACGGGCAAGGAACCCGGGAGGCCGAGACACACCGGGCACACGTTGGTGTTGGGCTCGTCGCCGAACCGGTTGGGGCATCCGCAGAACAGCTTCGTCCGGGTGGCGAGCTCCACGTGGACCTCGAGCCCGATGACGGTCTCCCACGCCGTGGCGGTAGCGGTCGTGCTGGTGGTGGTGCTCACGCCTCGTCCTCCCCCCACGGCGCCGCCGCCTCGACCGCCGCCGCGGCGCGGAACATCGCCGCCTCGCCCAGTGCCGGCGCCATCACCTGCACCCCGACCGGCAGCCCGTCGTCGCCGGTGCCGAACGGGATCGAGATGGCGGGGTGGCCCGAGAGGTTCGAGGGGATCGTGCACACGTCGTTCAGGTACATGGTCAACGGGTCGGCGGTCTTCGCTCCGAACGGGAAGGCGGTCGACGGCGCGGTGGGACCGACCAGCACGTCGAAGCGCTCGTAGGCGGCATCGAGGTCACGGATGATGAGCGTCCGCACCCGCTGCGCCTTGCCATAGAAGGCGTCGTAGTAGCCGGCAGACAGCGCGTACGTGCCGAGCATGATGCGGCGCTCGACCTCGGCCCCGAAGCCGGCCGTGCGGGTGCGGTCGTACATCTCGCCGGTCGTGGGCGCGTCCACGCGGAGCCCGTAGCGCACCCCGTCGTACCGGGCCAGGTTGCTCGACGCCTCGGCGGGGTTGATCAGGTAGTAGGCCGTCAGTCCGTAGACGACGGCGGGCACGGAGACCTCCTCGACCTTGGCCCCTGCCCCCTCCAGGGCGTCGATCGCCTGCCGCACCCGGGCAATCACATCCGGCTGGATGCCCTCCGCCTCGCACAGCTCGGTCACGACTCCGACCCGCATCCCGGCGACACCCTCGGCCAGGCCGGCAATCACGTCCGGCACCGGCTCGGGGATCGAGGTGGCGTCGCGCGGGTCGTGCCCGGCGATGGCCTGGTAGAGCGCGGCGGCATCGGCGACGGTGCGGCTGAGCGGTCCGATCTGGTCGAGCGAGCTGGCGAACGCCACCAGGCCGTAGCGGGACACCCGGCCGTAGGTGGGCTTCATGCCCACGACCCCGCACAGCGCCGCCGGCTGGCGGATCGAACCGCCGGTGTCGGACCCCAGCCCCAGTCCGGCGAAGCCGGCGGCGACCGCAGCCGCCGAGCCCCCCGATGACCCGCCCGGGACCCTGCCCGTGTCGTGTGGGTTGCGGGTAGGACCGAACGCCGAGTTCTCGGTGGAGCTGCCCATGGCGAACTCATCGAGGTTGGTCTTCCCGATGACGATGGCCCCCGCATCGGCCAGCCGCTCGACCACGGTGGCGTCGTAGGGCGGCCGCCACCCCTCGAGGATGCGCGACGAGCAGGTGGTGGGGATGCCCTCGGTACAGATGTTGTCCTTGAGCGCAACCGGCACGCCCGCGAGCGGTCCCGGATCCTCGCCCGCCGCCACGCGCCGGTCGATGGCGACTGCTGCGTGGCGCGCCTCCTCGGCCAGCACCAGGTTGAAGGCATGGATCTCGCCTTCGCGGGCCCCGATGGCGGCGAGGTGCTCGTCGACGACGTCGGCCGCCGGGCGCTCGCCGGCGCGGACGGTGGCCGCGATGTCGAGGGCCGCGCCCAAGGGCGGGGTCATGGGGCCTCCCCCAGCACCGGCGGGACGCGGAACCGGCCGTCCTCGGTGTCGGGCGCGCCGGCCAGGACGGCCTCGCGGTCGAGGCACGGAAGCTCCTCGTCCGGGCGCACGACATTGACGAGCGGGTAGGGATGCGCAGTCGGGGGGACGTCGGCCACGTCGAGCGCCTCGACGTCGCGGGCGTGGTCGAGGACCTTGCCGAGCTGCTCGGTGAACGTGTCGATCTCCTCGTCGGTGAGCAGCAGGCGGGCCAGCCGCGCCACGTGCGCGACCTCGTCACGGGTGATCTGCGCCATGCTCAGGAGAGTAGAGGGTCGGTCGCAGACCGACGCGATCAGGGGCGGATGGTAGGCGGGCCCCGCCGGAACCCGTGAAGGGTTCCGCGGCTCAGGTGGCGAGACCTTGGTCCGCGAGTAACGGGGGTGCGGGGTGGCCGCGGAGGCGGGGGCGGCGGCGGGCGGACGTCGTCGTCTGACCAAGCTTGGGCCGTTGCGTCCGCGGCCCGCCAGGAGGTGATCGCCCGCGGCCGAACATGCCGGTTTCCGTGTCGTGAAATGGTTGGGTTTCAACCCTACCGAGACACGGACTTCAGCCGGGCCCGGTGACCCGCCCTGCGAACTCCACCGCCCGCTCGAAGATGAGGTCCTTGTCGTAGTCGAGCGTGGCGACGTGGTAGCTGCGTTCGAGGCTGATCCGCTCGACGGGGCCCGAGACCCGCTCGGCCACGATGTCGCTGTTGTGGGGGTCGACTACGTGGTCCTGCCGGCTGGTTAGGAGCAGCACCGGACAGGTGATCTTGGCCAGGTCGTCGACCGTGTCGGCGGCGGCGTCGGCGAGGCTGAGCAGCGGGCGCAGAGGCGTGGCGTCGTACGCCTTCTCCCGCTCGGCCGGGTCGGCCACGTCACCGCCGATGGCGGGGATTCGGTCGACACCGCCGTCGACCATCTGGCGGATCCCGTCGACCATCTCGGCGTCGATCTCCACGGCGGGATTGACGCAGACCACGCCCACGATCTCGGGGTGACGTGCCGCCAGCCAGAGGGCGAGCCCTCCGCCCATTGACAGGCCGGCCACGACCACCTTGTCCACCCGCGCCGCCAGGCCCTCGTACGCCGCCTCGACGGCGGCGGACCAGTCGGCCCAGCCAGTGTCGATCAGGTCGTCGACCGACGTGCCGTGCCCGGGCAGCAGCGGCAACTCGACCGTGTACCCGGCGCCGTGCAAAGCCTCCGCCAGTCCCCGCAGGGACTGCGGATTGCCGGTGAAGCCGTGGATGACGAGCGCCCCGTGAGGTCCGCCCGACGCCGACCACGGCTCGCACCCGGGGATGATCTCCTTGCCGTCCGGCATGGTGGCCATGGCTCCAGACCCTAAGGCGGCACGGCGCCGGTCGTCAGGCTGACGCCGTCACGGGGGCGGCAGATGGGGTCGGGCTGGATTGACCCCTGGGTCAAGGCTCGCAACACTGTCGCTCGCGATGTCCGACCGCCAGCTCACCACCCAAGGCGCCGAGCGCAAGCAGCAGCTGCTCGACGCGGCCGCCCGCCTCTTTGCCGAGCAGGGCTACGCCTCGACGCGCGTGGTCGACATCGTCGACGCCGCGGGTGTTGCCAAGGGCCTCTTCTACTGGTACTTCGAGAACAAGGAGGCCCTGTTCCGCGAGCTGGCCGCGGAGATGCGGCGCCGCCTCCGCCGCCAGCAGGCCGCGGCCATGGACGACAGCGCACCGGCGCTGACCCGGCTGCTGCAGGGATCCGTGGCCAGCGTCCACTTCATGGCCGAGAACGCACCGTTCTTCTCGCTGCTCGAGGTCGAGGGGCACACAGTGTCGGACGTGCTACGCCAGGGGACCGAGCAGCACGTTCGTGACGTGAGCGCCCTCATCGTGGGCGGCCAACGCGACGGCACCGTGACCGACGACGACCCCGCCGAGCTCTTGGCGCTGTCGGTCGTGGGGACCGTCGGCCAGTTCGGCCACTTCCACCGCACGCACCGGGTGGAGCTCTCCCTCGACGAGCTGTCGGGGTACGTCGCCCGCCTCGTCGCTCGGATGCTGGCGGCCGACGAGCGGACCGCCCGGGCATCACTGTCGGCGCTGCGCAATCGTGCCGACGCGCCGGCGGCCACCGTCTGATCGAAGCCGGTCGATCGAAGCCGCCGCCAATGTGCCCCACGGGGCGGCCATGGCTAGCCTTGACCGGTCATTCCGCTAGCACGAGGTCCCGCCCTCCATGATCCGTAGTCGAGGCCTAGCCGCGCTCGCCGCCGTCGCCGCATTGTCGCTCTCGGCGTGCACCAACAACGACGCCGACGCCGGCGACGTGGTCGACGCCATGTCCGACGCCGGACTCGACCGGGACCAGGCCGAGTGCATGGGGCAGCAGTTCGAGAACGCGTTCGACCAGGACCAGATGAACGATCTCGCCGCCGCCGACAACCCCGACGACTTCCCGTCGGGCACCAAGCCGACCGTCGACTCCATCATCGAGGACTGCACCGGCGAAACCGTTCCGGGCTCCGACGCGTCGGAGTCGGGGGGCCAGGACGGCGAGTCGGAGACCACCACGACCACGGCGGCCGACGGCAACTGAGCGGCGCCTGGCGCGCCCGACGCTTGCACGACCGCTGCAAACACCCGCGCTAGCATGCGGCAGCTTTCGAGCCGACCAGGGAGGATCGCCTCGTGCCTTACAAGTTCCTGACGGATGAGTGGGTGGACGCGGCCCGGACGATCCGGGAAGAGGTGGACGCGCCGACGACCGCCCCCCAGCCCGTGAAGATGAACCTCGTCATCACCGAGGTCCCGTTCGGCGAGGGCACGGTCGAGGCACACATGGACACGACGAGCGGCTCGGTCGAGCTCGAGCTGGGTCTTCTCGACGCCGCCGACGTCACCGCCACCCTCGACTACGACACCGCAAAGGCGATGATGGTCGACGCCAACCCCCAGGCCGGCATGCAGGCCTTCATGGCGGGCAAGATCAAGCTCCAGGGCGACATGACCAAGGCCATGGCCCTCCAGTCGGGTCCCCCCAACCCTGACCTGACCGCCAAGATCCAGGCGATCACCGAGTAGCAGCACCCCCGAAAACGGAGGGTGCCGAGCCGGCTGGGGCGGCAGCCTCATCGCGGCGGCTGGGGAACACCGCGTCCGGCATACCGCCCCAACGGGCCCGGCACGCTCTGTAGTTGGGATTGTACTCGCTGCTAGCGCCTGGCAACCAGAAGGTAGCCAGAAAAACCTTCAAGTCTGAATCGATGCTTGAGCCGGGGATAGACGGCCCGAGACGGGAGGGGGGCTCCCATCAGTGGAAGCGTCCCCCAACCGGAGCCTCAGGTCAAGGCCCAGTTCTCGTCTGGTTCGTTGCGGTTTCGTGTGAATGTCACCCATCCGGGATCATGACCAGGTCGATGGCCGCGCCCGGTTCGACCTCGGTGTCGATGAGCGGCACGGTTTCCTGCACCCGACCATCACCGGGGCCGAAGACCATGCCGACGCTCAGGTCCGCGTCCTCGAGCGTCGCCCGGGCGTCCTCGAGCGTGGCGCCCTCGACGTCGGGCACGGTAACCCGGCCGCCGGCGACGACGACCACCACCGTCGATCCCTGATCCACTTCCTCGCCCTCACCGGGGTCGGTGCGAATGACCTCGCCCTCATCCCGGCCGCCCCTCGCCCGCCGGAAGTCGAGCTCGACCTCGAGGCCCAGCGACTCCAGCTCCGCCACCGCATCCCGGTAGTTCTCGCCCTCGAGGTCGGGGATCTCGGGCTCGTCGGGCCCCGACGACACGATCAGCGGCACCGACGAACCCCTGGGCATCTGGTCCGCCACGTCCTCACCGAGCCCCATCACGATGCCGGCGTCGACCTCGTCGCTCGGCTGCCGCTGGACATCGGCCTGGAGACCGGCGGTGGCGAGCTGGTCCTCGGCGTCCTCCTGGCTCAGACCGACGAGGTCCTGCGGGACCGGCACGAGTGGCGCGCCCAGCGAGACGTGCAGTGTGAGCGTCTCGCCCTCGCGGAGCAACGTACCGGGCTCCGGCACGGTGCGGACGACCTCGCCCTCGGTGGTGTTGTCGTAGTAGTCCCGCCGGGTGACGATGTCCCAGCCGTTCCCTCCGATCATCTCGACGACCTCGTCCTGTTGGGCCCCCACCAACTCGTCGGGCACGGTGTGGGAGGGCACCTGCGAGCGGATGTAGACCCACGATCCGACCACTCCGATCGCCACCGCGACGGCGACCACCAGCGCCCCCAGCATCAACCGTCGGGCACTGCGATCGTTGGCGGAGAGCGCCGGGGTCCCCGCCGGCGGCGTGTGGGGCGCGCCTGCGGGCGGAGGCGGACCGCCGGGGGGAGGTGGAAGCACAGTCGTGGACGTCGTGTCGACCACGGCCGGGCCGCTCCCGCTCGTCGCCGCCGACAGGTCCCACGCTGCCCCCTGTGGCCTGCCTTGGGAACCGGCGGCTGCCCCTCCGACCGGAGCGCCCACCGCGGCACCGCCCACGGTCGTGCGCGACGCCACCACCAGGGCGCTCGCCACGCCGACCTCGCCGGACCCCGCGCCGTTTCCGGGTGCGTACACCTCCGGGCGGACGAGCGTGCTGTCACGGTGGTCCTCGGCGCCGGGGCCGCTGACGCTCGGCGGGGCCAGCGGGAGCGGCGACGGTCGGGCCAGCTGCTCGGCGGCGGCGATGAGCGCGGCCCCGAACGTGCCGGCGTCGGGCCGCCTCCCGACATCGAGGCCACCGGCCTGGGTCAGGATGCCGGTGAGCGGTCCCATGACCTCGGGGACGACCAGCGGGTGTTCCAGCCGGGCCATCAGCGTGGCGATGGTGGTGTCGGCGCTGAACGGCACGGTCCCCGTCACCGCCTCGACCAGCACGAGGGCCAGCGAGTAGATGTCACTGGCACCGTTGACCGACTCACCCCGGGCCTGCTCCGGGGAGGCATAGCGGGCTGTGCCCAGCATGGCGCCGGTGGGCTCGGTCCAGCCGGCCTCCGCGATGGCGCGGGCCAGGCCGAAGTCGGCCACGCGCAGCCGGCCGTCGTGGCTGAACAGCAGGTTCGCGGGCTTGATGTCGCGGTGCACGAAGCCCTGACCGTGGGCGTGGTCGAGCGCACGCGCCGTTTCCAGGCCCACGACGAGTGCCTGGGCGGTGGTCAACCGGTGGCCGGCATCGAGCATCGAGCGGAGGCTGCCGCCACCGAGGAACTCGGTGACGAGATAGGGCGAGTCATCGTCGCCGCTCCAGTCGAACACCGCCAGGATGTGGGGGTCGCTCAGGGCGGCGGCGGCGCGGGCCTCCGCCCGAAAGCGCCGGAGGAACAACCCGTCGTCCGCCAGGCCCGGGTGCAGCACCTTGACCGCGACGCGGCGCCGCAGGCGGACGTCGTCTGCCAGGTAGACGTGCGCCGACGCTCCGGATCCGACCGCCGAGAGAAGTCTGTAGCGCCCACCCAGCACACGACCGATCTGGTCGGTCATGCGGGTCATGGCCACGGCGAGAGGTTACTGCCGGCCGGTCATGGCTGGTTAGAGCTGGCAGGGACTGGTCGCCGTCGGCTACCCCGACGCCCACGCGCCATGCGACGATGGCGCCGCAATGGCCCGCACCTCAACCTCCCCCTACAGCACGCGCTTCAAGGTCGTGGCCGTGATCGTGCTGGCGCTGGCGATCGCCGCGTTCGTGGCCGCCTACCTCGCCACCAGCGACGAAGGCGACGACGAGCTGGGGACGTCGGGCGCGATCGGCAACGACATCGTCGAGCAGCGCATCCCGGCGCCCAACAGCCAGGTGCCGCAGCAGCAGACCATCGGCATCGACCTGCTGTCCGGCTGGGAGGGCACGCTCGAGCTCAACGAGGTCGAGATCCCGATGGACCAGCTGAAGCTGACCCCCGAGCTGGCCAAGATCGAGTTCACGCCCGGCGACGGCAAGGTGGTCGAGGAGCTGCGGGCGGGGCTCAATTGCGTCACCGCCACCGTGTGGCCGATCTCCGAGGGACGCGACGCCGCCCGTCAGATCCCCTGGTGCTTCACCGTGGTTTGATCAGCCGGGGAGGTCGCCGGTTTCCAGTAGCCTGTGAAACCCGGCCTCGTCGAGGATCGGGACGCCCAGCTCCTCGGCCTTGCTGAGCTTTGACGCGCCCGGCCCCTCGCCCACCACCACGGCTGTGGTCTTTCCGGACACACTGCCGGGCGACTTGCCGCCCCGGGCCTTGATGGCCGCCTCGGCCTCCTCGCGGGTGAAGCCCTCGAGCGTGCCGGTCACGACGACCGTCCGCCCGGCGAGCGTCTTGGTCCCGCCGTCGCCGCCGGCGCCCGTCGCCGACCCGACGAAGTTGAGCCCGGCGGCGCGCAGCCGCTCGATCAGCTCGCGGTTGGCGGGGTCGGCGAACCAAGCGTGCACGGACTCGGCGATGACCTGGCCGACCCCCTCGGCCGCCGCCAGCTCCTCCACCGACCCGCCCATGATGCGATCCAGGTCGCCAAACGCGGCGACCAGCGCCTCGGCGCCGGCCGGTCCCAGGTGCCGGACGTTGAGGCCGACGAGCAGCCGCTCCACCGGCCGGGTCCGTGACGCGTCGATCGAGCCGCGCAGGTTGGACGTCGACAGCGCACCCATGCGCTCCAGCTTCTCCACCCGCTCCCAGTCGAGGTCGTAGAGGTCGGCGACGCTCTGCACCATGCCCTCGGCGATTAGCTGGGCGATCCGCTTGGTGCCCAGCGCGTCGATGTCGAGGGCGCCACGGCCGGCAAAGTGTTCGATAGCCCCCTGGCGCTGGTAGGGGCATTCCGGGTGGATGCAGCGGTGCTCGGCCTCGCCTTCGGTCCGCACGAGGTGGGAGCGGATCGGGCACGGGCACTCCGTAGGAAAGGTCCACGGCGCCAGCCCATCGGGCCGCTCGGCGACCACCGCGCCGACCACCTCGGGGATGACGTCGCCGGCCCGCCGGACGATCACCTTGTCGCCGGGTCGGACGTCCTTGGCCCGCACCTGGTCCTCGTTGTGGAGGGTCGCCTGGCCGACGGTGACACCGCCCACGAACACGGGCTCGAGCACGGCGTAGGGCGTGGCCCGGCCCGTGCGGCCGATCGACACGAGGATGTCGTTGAGGCGCGTCGTGCGCTCCTCGGGTGGGAACTTGTAGGCCAGCGCCCAGCGGGGCGCCTTGCTGGTGGATCCCAGCAGCTCGCGCCGCGCCAGGTCGTCGACCTTGACCACCACCCCGTCGATCTCGTAGTCGAGGTCGTGGCGGTGCTCCTGCCAGTGGTGGCCGTACTCGAGCACCTCGTCGGGGCCGTTCACGCGGCGGATCTCGGGGTTCACTGGGAAGCCGAGCTCCGACATCCAGTCGAGGGTCTCGTGGTGGCTGGACAGCCCGGGCCCCCCGTCCAGCTCCCCGAGCTGGTACGTCCACAACGACAGCTCCCGGCTGGCAGTCACCTTGGGATCCTTCTGGCGCAACGCCCCCGCAGCTGCGTTGCGGGGGTTCACGAATGGCCGGGCGTCGGCCTCCATCTGGCGCTCGTTGAGCGCCCGGAAGGCCGACAGTGCCATGTACACCTCGCCCCGCACCTCGAGCACGGCGGGCGCCCCCTTGACCAGTCGCTGCGGCACCTGGTCGAGCGTCCGGACGTTCTCGGTGACGTCCTCGCCCGTGCGCCCGTCGCCACGCGTGGCGGCCCGCACGTAGCGGCCGTTCTCGTATCGGATCGAGATCGCGAGACCGTCGATCTTCAGCTCGCAGACGTAGCCGACCTCCTCGCCGCCGGACATGTTGTCCGCTCCTGCAGCTTCGCTGCGGGCCGCTCGGGCCCCGGGTGCGCCCGTCGACGCACCCTCAGGGCCGCCGTCACCCGCGGAAACGGGCGCGCCGGCCAGCCGGCGGTGCAGCCGCTCGACCCAGGCCCGCAGCTCGGCCTCGTCGAACGCGTTGTCGAGGCTCATCATCGGCACGCCGTGCACCACCGGGGCGAACAGCGTCGTGACCGGGGCCCCGCCGACCTGCTGGGTCGGCGAATCGGGCGTGATCAGCTCGGGGAACTCCTCCTCGAGCGCTCGCAGCCGGCGCACCAGCTCGTCGTAGTCGCCGTCGCTGATGGTCGGCTCGTCGAGCTCGTGATAGCGCCGATTGTGCTCCCGGATCTCCGCCCGGAGCCCCTCGGCTTGTTCCTCGATCTCCCGGTCGGCCATGACGGGCAGAGTACCGACGGACCGCCAGGGGCGACGCGGCCCCGTCCCGGAACCGGCGTTCGAATGCGACGAGGGCCGGCGCATCCGGACGCCGCTTGGGCGGGGTCCCGAACCAGCGTCGGAAAACGACGGAAGCCTGTGCATCCGGACGCCGGTTGGGGTCCGCCCCAGGCGGCGGCCCAAGCCTCGTTTCGCAACCTCTGGTTGCGAAACGAAACCTCAGGCGCCGACGTTGAGGCCGGCGTTGAGTGCCTCGGCCTCGATGCGATGCGCCAAGTGGCCGGCCAGCTCGAGCACCCGGTCGGCCTGGAGCGGATCCAGCCCGGCGAGCCCGCAGGCGGGCGTCACCATCCCCTGCTGGAGCAGGAGCAGTGGATCGCAGCCGCCGTCTATGAGCACGTCCCACTCGCCCATGACTCGGCGCCAGAGGATCTCGGCGCTCTCGCCGAGGGGGCGGTCCGTGGGCACCGCGCCCCAGGCGATCCATCCGCCCCGCTCCAGGAAGCCGGCGAACGCCCCCGCATGGTCGCGGGCCCCGGCGTCGACCGGCAGCGACAGGATCTGCGGTCCCGCCTGGAGGACGGCCTGCCAGTCGGCCCGCCCGCAGCAGTGCAGGCCGGCGATGGCGTGCCCCTCGATCGACGCCAGTGCCGAGGACACGAGGTCGAGCGTGTCGTCGACGGGCCAGGGGAACCCGGGCTCGAGCGCCGCCGTCAGCCCCGGCTCGTCGAGGAACACCACCGTGGTGGCGCCCGGGGCGGCGCGGCGGGCCGCGGCGACCGCCTCGCGGGTGCGCCCCTCCACCGCCTTGGCGGCGACGGCGAATGCCCGCTCGGGGGATGCACCCACGGCATGCAGGGCCAGTCCCAGCGTGACCGGCCCGGTCAGCTGGATCTTGAACGGCGCCACCCGACCGGCGGCGGCATCGAGGAAGGCACGGAGCCCGACGAACGGTTCGGCATCGAGGGCCGAGGCGGTGAGCGGCAGATCGGGGTCGATCACCGACTCGTCGACCATCAGCGAGCCGTCGGGCAGGACCACCACCCCGGGGATGCCCCAGGCCGCCTGCGGGATCATGCCCTCGACCGGCGACCGCCGTGGCAGGGAGGGCGCGGCCGGCAGCCGAGGCTGGCGGTCGAGTGCGAACTCGGCCGCCTCGTCCGGATCCTCATGCGGCAGGCTGCCGATGCCAGTCGCCAGGCCGATCGGAAGCAGGACCTCCCTCATGCCGTTCCTCGCTTAGAGCCCCTCCGCCGCGGTGGCACGCTCTTGGTCACCTCACCCCCCACTCGGGTACACCCGCCGCTTGGAATAGCCAGCCGGCGCCGTCATGGGCAAATCTCCCGGCCCGTGGGATCCCTCGGCGCCTGGCCGGCGCGTGTCACCTGGCTCGTCCTGCCGGGGGTGCTAGGCCCTGCGCTGGGCGATGCGCTGGACGACGCCAGCCGGCCCGTCCAGGTGGTCGCCAGCACCGGGCTGTGGCTCGGCTGGGCTGCGGTGCTGGTGGCGACCCTGGTGCCGACGACCGTGAGCCTGACCGCGCTGCGGGTCGCGGCGCCGGCCGCCGTCGTGTCCGCCATGGCCGCGGTGGTGGCGGACGGGGGGTCGGCCACCACCGTGGTCGGCTTGGCGGGCGCACTGGTGGCCGCGCTCGTCGCCTTCTGGCCGGGCACGGGCGAGGCCTTCGTGGCCGGTTCGTCGTACGGCGACGAGCGACGGATGCCGCTGCGGGTCCCCGGTCCCCTGCTCGCCGGGCCGCTGGTCCTGGTCTGGGCGGCGGCGGCCGCCGGCGTCGCAGCCGGTCCCCTGCTGCTGGCGGCCCGCCAATGGATCGCCGGCGCTGCGGTCCTGGCCGTGGGCGTCCCGGTGGCGGTCGTCGCGATCCGGTCGCTGCACACGCTGGCGCGGCGCTGGTTGGTGTTCGTGCCCAACGGCGTGGTGGTGCACGACCCCCTGGCCCTGGCGGAGCCCGTCCTGTTGCGGCGGGCCGACGTGCGCTCCTTCGGGCCCGCGCCGGCGAATACCGCGGCGCTGGACCTGACGCGGGGCGCGCTGGGCCTGGCGCTCGAGGTCACGCTCGCCCCGCCCGCGTCGGTAGTGTTGGCGAGCGGCGGACGCGGGGGCGTGAGCGAGGCGACGACCGCGGCGGCGCTGCTGGTCGCCCCGACGCGGCCCGGGGCCGTCGTGGCCGAGGCCCGCCGCCGCCGGTTGGCGTGACGGCAGCGCGCCGACGCGCCTAGCGCGCGCCCATCGAGCGGATGCCGGCGAGGACCGTGTCGACGACCGTCGCAACCGCGGCGTCGTCCGGCGGGTTGTCGGCGATCAGGACCCGGAAGTACACCAGGCCGCCCAGCAGGTCGAGGACCAGCTCGACGTCCGTCGCCTCGGGCAGCTCACCGCGGGCCACGCCCCGGCGGATGGCGGTGAACGCCGGCTTTCGGCGGTCATGAACGAAGGCGGCAAGCACCTTGCGCATCTCCGGGTTGACGGCAGCCTCGGCCACGACGGCGGGCATGACCTTGCCTGCCAGCGTGTCACGCATCTTCCTGGCCAGCTCGCCCAGCATCGTGACGAGGTCGTCGCGGACCGAGCCCGTGTCGGGGTCGGTGACGTGCAGCCCGAGGCGATGGTGCCCGGTGTCCAGCAACAGGGCGCCTCGGGACCGCCACCGGCGGTAGATCGTCGCCTTGCCGCAGCCCGCCCGTGCGGCCACCTCGTCGACGGTGAAGCCCGCCGGGCCCACCTCGGCCAAGACCTCGAGGGCGGCGTCGAGGATGGCCTCGTCGGCCCGGGCGTCGCGGGGGCGCCCAGGCCGACGGAGAACGGGCTCCTCCCCGCCGGCGAGGAGATCGCCGGCCCCGGACGCAGCGACGAGCGGCTCGACGTCGGTCACCGCGGCTCCGGGTCGGGGGCAGCCGTCGGGACCGGCGGGGCTCCGGTGACCCGATCGGTCGGCTCCCAGCCGAGCGTGTCGGCAGGAACGGCGGGGGCGGCGGGGGCAACGGGTCGATGGCGGTCCCCGGCGGCAACGGCGGGGGTTCCGGTGCGCTGTCCGTCGCCGGCCGCGCCCGCGGGGGCGGGCTCGTGGTCCCGGGCCCGGGCGGGAAGGAACAGGGCCACGATCACCGCGCCGAGCGCCAGGGCGGCCGCCCCGATGATGAAGGCGGTGCTCATGCCGTCGGCAAAGCCGCTGGAGGCGGCGTCCGCGAGCATGCGGCCGGGCTCCCCGCCGATCTCGCTCGCGGCCCGCAAGGCGGCGCCGATCTGGTCGTGGATCGCGGTCGCCTGCTCCGACGACACCGGGAGCCCACTGATCGCCTCGGTCACTCGAGGTCCGTACGTGGAGCTCATGACCGAGCCCAGCACGGCTACGCCCAGGGCACCGCCCACCTGGCGGGTGGTGTCGTTGACCGCGGAGCCCACGCCCGCCTTGGCCAGCGGCAGCGACCCCATGATCGATTCCGTCGCGGGCGGCATGACGAGCGCCAGGCCGGCCGCCAGGACAACGAGCGACACAAGCACCTCGGGATAGCTGGCACCGGCCGTCAGCCGGCTGGCGAGGATGAGACCCACGGCGCCAACCGACAGCCCTGTCGCCACCACGACCTTCGAACCGATCCGCTCGACCAGCTTGGCGCTGAGCGGCGAGATGACCAGCATCACGCCCGCCATCGGCAGCAACCGGATACCCGCCTCGAGAGGCGTGTAGCCGAGTATCGACTGCAGGAACTGCGTCAGCAGGAACAGCGAGCCGAACATGGCGAAGAACGTGAGCATGATCGCCCCGGAGGCCGCGCTGAACCTCGGGTTGCGGAAGAAGCTGATGTCGAGCATCGGGAACCGGACTCGCCGCTCCCACAGGACGAAGACGCCGAGGAGCACGGCCGCCAGCGCGAAGGCACCGAGGATCTCGGGATCGGTCCAGCCGCCGGGTCCCTCGATGATCGCCCACACCAGCACCACCAGCCCAGCGATCGACAGGAGGGCGCCGACCACGTCGATGGGCCGCGCCGCCGGGTCCCGCGACGTGGGCACGAACAGCTGGCCGAGCACCAGCGCGACCACCACGACAGGCACGTTCACCAGGAAGACCGATCCCCACCAGAAGTGCTCCAGCAGCCAACCCCCGGTGACCGGGCCGATGGCGACGGCGGCCCCGGCCGTCGCCGACCAAATGGCGATCGCCTGGGCGCGCTCCCTGCGGTCGGTGAACACATTGGTGATGATCGAGAGGGTGGCGGGCATGATCAGCGCCCCGCCGACGCCCATCAGCGCCCGGGTGGCAATGAGCTGATCGGCACTGTTGGCGAACGACGACAGGATCGACGCCGTGCCCATGACCGACAGCCCGATGGCAAGGGCACCCCGCCTCCCGAAGCGGTCGCCGAGCGACCCCATGGTGAGGAGCAGCCCGGCGAAGACCAGGATGTAGGCATCCACCACCCATTGCAGCTGCGTGGTGCTGGCGTCGAGGTCGCGCTGCAACGTCGGCAGGGCGACGTTGACGATCGTGTTGTCCATCACGATCAGCAGCAGGCTCAGGCACATCACACCGAGGACGAGCCAGCGGCGGGTGTGGGCCTGGCGCTCGTCGGCGGAGCCGGTTCGGGTGAGCATGACGCCTCCGGGGGCTGTCTGGACTTGCGGGCCCGCCGTCTCCCCAGACTGCGCCCGTCGATTGCGAGACGCAACAGTTTCGGAATGACGAGGTTCCGTGAACTTGGTCACGGGCGGCGCCGGTCGGACTCCGCCGGCGCCGGTCAGGTGGCGATGCCGCCGCCGATCACCTCGTCGCCCTCGTACACCACGACCGACTGACCGCGGGCGACGCGGCGCTCCCGGCGCTCGAATCGCACCACGGCGCGGTCGTCGCCGACCGACTCGATGCGGGAGGGGCGGGGCGAACCGTGGGCGCTGCACTGCGCGGCGATCGTCGAGCGCGGCGCCGCAGCCGGCGGATCGGCGGACCACACCACCCGCTCGAGGGCCACGTGCTCGCACAGCAGGTCACGCTCCGGGCCGACCCGCACGGTCGCCGCGGGAACGTCGACGTCGACGACATACCGGGGCGCCCCCCCGCCGGGCAGGCCGAGGCCACGCCGCTGGCCCACGGTCACGAGCTCGACGGCGTCGACGGAGCCGAGGTCGAGCCCGGCCTCGTCCACCACACGGCCGGGACGCAGGTCGATCCGCCCGCCGAGGAACCCGCGCCGGCCGCGGCCGGACGTGATGAAGCACACGTCCTGGCTGTCGGGCTTGCGGGCCGTCCGCAGTCCGAGCGCCTCGGCCTCGGCGCGGACCTCGGCCTTGGTCAGCTCCCCCACGGGCAGCAGGGTGCGGGACAGCTCGGCCTGGCGGAGGACGTAGAGGACGTAGCTCTGGTCCTTGGCGCCGTCGGCGCCGCGCGCGAGGCGCCGCGTCCCGTCGGCACGGGTGACGATGCGGGCGTGGTGGCCGGTGGCAACCGTCTGGAACCCGACGGCCTCGGCGCGGCGCAGCAGCCGGTCGAACTTCAGGTGCCGGTTGCACTCGATGCACGGGTTAGGCGTGACGCCGCGCCGGTGGGCGTCGACGTACGGGTCGACGACGAGGCGGTCGAAGTCGGCGGAGAAGGTCCACGTATGGTGGGCGATGCCGAGCTGCTGGGCGACGCGACGGGCGTCGTCGACGTCGCTCACTGAGCAGCACCCCGTGTCGGACTCGCCGCCCCACAGCTTCATGGTCACCCCGACGACCTCGTGGCCGGCGGCGATGAGCCGGGCGGCGGCCACCGACGAGTCGACTCCCCCCGACATGGCGACGAGCACTCTCATGGCCGTGGGGCCTCCGCGGACGGGCCACGGTTGCTGATCGTCGGCGGCTGCGCCGCCGACAGAGAAACCATCTTGTTCCCCGCTCTTGGCGCCTCCGGCGCCGGGCCGCCCGGGCCCAGGCCCGCCGGCGCTGGGCGGCGATCCTGCGCGCCCCGGAGGTGGGCCACTGCGGCGGGGATCACCCGCAGGGCGTGGTCGACGTCAGCGTCGGTCGACGTCCACCCCAGAGACAGGCGCAGCGCCCCGGCGCCCAGCTCGGGCCCGATGCCCATGGCCGCGAGCACGTGCGAAGCCTGGTGGGCACCGCTGGCGCAGGCCGACGCCGCGGACGCGCAGACGCCGGCTTCGTCGACCAGGAACAGGAGTGCCTCGCTCTCGATGCCGGGGATGCACAGGTGGAGCGTGCCGGGGAGCCGGGGCGTGCCCTCGCCACCCCCGGTCCGAACGGCACCGGGGATGGCCGCGAGCAGGCCCTCGGCCAGGCGATCCCGCAGGTCGCCCACGCGCGCCGCGGTCGTTTCCCGCTCGGCCGCCGCCGCCTGGAACGCCGCCGCCATGCCGACGATCCCGGCGACGTTGTGGGTGCCGCTGCGCAGCTCGCGCTCCTGTCCGCCGCCCAGCAGCAGCGGCCGGATCGGCGTGCCGGGCCGGGCGATCAGGGCCCCGACGCCCATCGGTCCGCCCACCTTGTGCGAGCTGACGGCGACGAGGTCGGCACCGGCGATGGTGGCCCGGAGGTCCAGCCAACTGGCGGCCTGGACGGCATCGGTGTGGACGACCGCCCCGGGGGCGCGGCGGCGCACGAGCTCGGCGGCCTCCGCCACCGGCTGGATCACGCCGATCTCGTTGTTGGCGGCCATCAGGGCCAACAGCGTCACGTCGGGCGTGAGCGCATCACCGAGCGCATCGAGATCGAGGACGCCGCGGGTGTCGACCGCCACCGTCGTCCCACCCACGAACCCGACGGGGTTGCGCACCGCGTCGTGCTCGATCGCGCTGCACAGCACTGTGCCGGGGCGGGCGGCGTGGACGCCACGTACGGCCATGTTGTCGGCCTCGGTGCCGCCGCTGGTGAACACGACGTCGCCGGGGCGGCAGCCGACGACGTCGGCTACGACGTCGCGGGCCTCGTCCACCGCCTGACGGGCGGCCCGGGCCACCCGGTGATCGCCCGAGGGGTTGCCGAACCGCTCACCGAGCCAGGGCAGCAAGGCGTCTCGCGCCGCCGGACGCAGCGGCGTGGTGGCGGCGTGGTCCAGATAGGCGAGGCGTTCGGGCCGGTCGCGCCGGTCGGGCTGCTCGGGCACCGGACCAGTCTCGCAGCCGCCGCCGGTACCCCCACCCTCGGACCTGGCGGTACGCCATGATTCCCGACGGAAGACACCCATGGACGGCTACGGACCCAACACGTACGGCGACCGCTTCGCCGACGTGTACGACGACTGGTACGGCGACGTGTCCGATGCGGACGCCACGGTCGAACGGGTGGCGGCACTCGCCGCCGCGGCCGGCGCCCGCCGCGTGCTCGAGCTCGGTGGGGGCAGTGGGCGCCTGGCGGTGCCGCTGGCGGCGCGGGGGATCGCCACGTGGACGGTCGATGCCTCGCTCGCCATGCTGCGGCGGCTGCGCAGCAAGCCGGGGGGCGAGGCCGTCCACGCCGTCGTCGGCGACATGGCCGCGCTGCCACTGTCCGCCGGGGCCCGTTTCGGCGTCGTGCTGTGCGCGTTCAACACACTGTTCAACCTCACGACGATCGAGGCGCAGCGGCGCTGCCTGGCCGATGCGGCCGCACGGCTCGACCCGGGGGGCGGGCGCCTGGTGATCGAGTCGTTCGTCGCGCCGGCCAACGAGGAGGGCGACGCTGGGGTCGGCGCCGTCGAGCCCCGGCACATCGGACTCGACGAGGTGGTACTGACCGTCAGCCGTCTGGACCCGGCCAGCCACACCATCACAGGCCAGCACGTGCAGATCACCGAGGCCGGCATCCGGCTGCGCCCGTGGATGCTTCGCTACCTGTCGCCCGAGGAGCTGGACGCGATGGCGGGCGAGGCGGGGCTGCGTCTGGTCGACCGCAACGCCGGGTGGCGCGCCGAACCGTTCACCGGAGACTCCACCGTGCACGTCTCGACGTACGCGCTGACGGCTCGCGGATAGCGGTACGTTGAGGTGGTGCACCACGCCGAGCGCACCACGACAGCCTGCATCGCCCCCCCACGCCGTTGACAGTGAGCCAGCAGAACGAGCGAACCGGAGACACGGTGTCCTACTCGCCGCGACGCGGCGACCGACCCACTGACGGGGCCCGAAGGGCGCGCGAATGAGTCAGCTCCGCCTCAATCCCCTCACCGGGCGCTGGGTCGTGATCGCCATCGACCGCGGCGCGCGCCCCGGCGACCTGATCTCGCCCCACCTCCCGGTCGAGGCCGATCCCGACCGGCCCTGCCCCTTCTGCCCCGGCAACGAGGAAGCCACGCCCCCGGCGCTGGAGACCTACGGCAAACAGGGCCAGTGGGTGGTCAGGGTCGTCCCCAACCGCTATCCGGCCTTCGACGGCGACGAGCCGCTGCAGGTGCACAACCTCGGCCCCGTGTTCACGCAGGCGGA
Source organism: uncultured bacterium (assembly GCA_963717085.1). GTDB lineage: Bacteria > Actinomycetota > Acidimicrobiia > Acidimicrobiales > VFJN01 > DASQUK01. Next base: position 80,026 of record CAVQVM010000022.1, on the reverse strand, counting down.
CGGCAGCGGCATCCATGAGATCCTCGTGTTCTCGCCCGAGCACGGCGCTGGGTGGGCCGATCTCGACGACGCCCAGGCGGCGGTGACCATGGCTGCGATCCGCGATCGCCTGGAGGACCACGCGCGGCGGTCCGCGATCCGCTACACGCAGGTGATCGTGAACCATGGCCGCGAAGCCGGTGCCAGCCTCGTGCATCCCCACGGCCAGCTGCTCGGCATCCCCTTCGTACCCGGGGAGATCGCCGAGGAGGAGGCCGGGTTCCGGCGCTTCGAGGGATCGTGCCTGCTGTGCACCACCCTCGAGGCCGAGGAGGCAGCCGACCACCGGATCGTCCAGGCCGACGAACGCGTGATCGTGGTCTGTCCGTTCTGGTCGGGAACGCCCTACGAGATGCTGGTGCTGCCCCGTAACCACGACGTCCACCTCACCGACGCCGCGCCGGCCGACGTCGCCGCCACGGGTCGGGCCCTGCGCACGGCCCTGGCTCGCCTGCGGGGATGCCTCGGCGACGTGGCCTACAACGTCGTGTTCCACACCGCCCCGCACCGCCACTCGGGCCCGTTCCACTGGCATGTCCACGTGGTGCCGCGGGTGACCAGCCTGGCGGGATTCGAGCAGGGCACGGGCGTGATGATCGACATCGTCGCCCCCGAGCTCGCCGCCAGGCACCTGCGCGTCGTCGGCTAGGGGGTTCCGGGGGGCAATGCGCCCCGGGGCGCTCCCTACGTTCCCGCCGCCGCCAGCCGCGTCGCCAGGTCGTAGACCCGGCGGCGGGGCACGCCGAGGCGAGCCGCTACGGCGCGGGCGGCGTCGCGAGCCGTGGCGCCGGCCGCCAGCTCATCCCTGAGCGCGTCGACCAGTGCGCCGTCGTCCGGCGGTCCGGGTGCGGGGGCACCCTCGAGCACCAGCACGATCTCGCCCTTGGGTGCCGCGGCGCGCACCCACGCCAGCGCGTCGCCCAGGGAGCCCCGCCAGACCTCCTCGTGCAGCTTGGTGAGCTCGCGGGCCACGGCGACCCGGCGGTCCGGGCCGCACGCGTCGACGAGGTCGGCGACCGTGCGGGCCAGCCGATGCGGCGCCTCGTACAGCACGACGGTGCGCGGCTCGGACGCGACCGCCCCCAGCCGCTCCGTCCGCCCGGAGCCCTTGCGGGGCAGGAACCCCTCGAACACGAAGCGGCCCGCAGGCAGCCCGCTCGTCACCAGCGCGGCCAACGCGGCCGACGGGCCGGGGACCACCTCGACGCCGTGGCCCGCGGCGACGGCCGCGCGCACCAGCCGCTCGCCGGGGTCCGAGATGCCGGGCATGCCGGCGTCCGACACGACCGCCACCCGCTCGCCGCGGCTCAGGCGGGCGACGACCCCCGGAACCTCGTGGGCCTCGGTGTGATCGTTCACCACGACCAGGCGCGAGCGCTCCACCCCGGCGTGCTGGAGGAGCCGTCCGGTCCGGCGGGTGTCCTCGCAGCAGATGGCGTCGGCCGAGCGCAGGGCCTCGGTCGCCCGCGGCGTGAGGTCGCCCAGGTTCCCGATGGGCGTGCCCACGAGCACGAGCACGCCGTCGGTCCGGTCCCCGTTCCTCACCCCTTGACCTCTAGCTCGTCGCCCGGACGCAGCCTCCAGCGGTCGAACGAGCCCGCCTCGGCCTCGATCACGGCCCGCGAGCGCCACACCACCCGCGAGACGCGATGGCGCGGCATCCGCACCACCCGGAGGACGCGCAGGTCGGCGTCGCAGAACGCCACGTCTATGGGAAAGCGCATGCCCAGCGTGTGCACCGAGCGGGCGGGCCGTACCAGGAGCGCGCCGTCAACGCTGTCCCGCCCGAGCAGGCCTCGCCGACGTTCCTGGCGCAACTCAGCCAGCTCGAGGCTGGCCAGAACCTCGCCATCCCGAAGCAACCATGCCACGCAATCATCATGCCGCTCCGCGGCGCCTGTGCCCCACCCGGTGGCCGGGGCGGCGCGACGTGCCGCCGTCGTGAGCCCACGTCATGAGCCCACGACCCCGACGAGTCACGTGGGCGGAGGCGCGCTCAGGTCGACGACGATCCGATCCACCTGCACCAGCAGCGCTGCGTAGCTGAGCCACTCGCCCTCCAGCTCATCGGCGCCGGGCTCCTGGTCATGCTCGATCGCCGAACGCGCCCGGAGGGACGCCCCGCGCATGCACCGCTCTCGCCGCCCGCGGACCTCGGCGAGCGAATCGGCAAGGTCGCCGCCGTCCGGCTCATCGAGCACATCGTGCACCAGGGCCCGGACCGCGCCGCCCAACGCCGCCAGGAGCGCGCCCATGGCAGGCATGGCCCGGTGCGTCGTGCCCGACAGGTGGGCGTGATCATCGAGTCCACGCGAGATGACCGAGACACCGATGGCGGTCCGCTCGAGCCGCGGCATCACCTCCTCGTAGCGGCCGAGAACGTCGACGTGGCGCCGATCGCGGAAGTTCCAGCGAGCCGCATCCTTGCCGATGCCCACCGCCTCGTTCGCTTGGTCGACGAGGCGCTCGCGTACCGTGCGCGCGCTGCGCCGCCAGTCTGCGGTCTGCTCGGCGGACCAGCTCTGCTGCAGCCCCGAACCCATCGCCTCGAGGACGCCAGCGATGCTGTCCGCCAGCCGCTCCAAGGTTTGGCGCGCGTCGACCAGCCGGGACGCCGGCAGCACCAGCGAGACCACGACCCCGACCGCGGCGCCGATGACGGTGTCCAGGCCGCGTCGCCAGCCTGAGCTCCCCGGGCTCGAGGCCACGGCCGAGAGCACCACCAGCCCGCTGATCGGCACCTGCCGCGCCGCCGACGGTGGCAACCGCAGCACCAGCTGGGCGACGCCGAGCGACACCGCGACGAGCAACGCCACCGTGAACCCATTCAGATCCAGCGCGTCGCCGATGGCCAACGCGATGAGCACGCCGAGCACCACCGCCGCGCTCCGCTGGAGTGCCGTCCGAACCGAGGCTCGCACCGAGACCTGGACCACCACGATCGCCGTCAGCGGAGCGAGCACCGGGTCCGGCACGTCGGTGACCGCCCCCGCGATCCACCACGACAGCCCGGCTGCCATCCCGGACTTGGCCACCGTTCCGATCTCCGTCGACGTCGGGGGTGTCCACGACACCGATTCGCGCAGGCGCTGCCGCAGCCGCGGGGTTCGACTGCCCAGACGACCGGCGGGTTGGGTAGCCACGGGCGGGCGTTACTGACGCCGTTCGGCTACGACGGGGGTGATCGCACCCAGCCACCAGTTCCAGGGCATCAGCGAGATCGTAGGCGGGGTCGTTTCCCGGTCTCGCCAGTGGGGTGGCCCGTAGCCACCCCACTAGTGGGCGCTCGCGCCCACTAGACGTTGAAGCGGATCTCGAGCACGTCGCCGTCGGCGACCTCGTAGTCCTTGCCCTCGACCCGGAGCTTGCCGACCTCGCGGGCCTTCGACCACGACCCGATCTCCACCAGCGCGTCCCAGTGGATCACCTCGGCCCGGATGAAGCCCTTCTCGAAGTCGGTGTGGATGACACCGGCGCACTGCGGTGCCGTCCATCCGGCCCGGAACGTCCAGGCCCGGCTCTCCTTCTCGCCGGTGGTGAAGAAGGTGCGCAGGCCGAGCAGGTGGTAGGCGGCATGCACGAACCGGGGCAGTGCGCCCTCCCCCAGTCCGAGGGCCTCCAGCATCTCCCCCCGCTCGTCGATGTCGAGTTGCGCCGCCTCGGCCTCGAGCTGCACGCACATGCCGAGGACCTCCGCCTTGCCCGCCAGCTCGGCCTCGACCGGCGCGAGCACGGTGGCGACGTCGCCGAGTTGGTCCTCGCCCAGGTTCACCACCGCCAGCACCGGGCGGTTGGTGAGCAGGAAGTAGGGCCGGAGGAGCGCCCGCTGCGCCGCGTCGAGGCCGCTGCGGTAGAGGGGCGTGCCCTCAGCCAACGAAGCCTCGGCGGCATCGAGCGCGGCGACCTCGTCGGCCAGCGCCCTGTCGGCCCTGGCCGCCTTGCGGCGCTTGACGATCTGGTTCTCCACCGACTCGAGGTCGGCCAGGGTGAGCTCCAGCTCTAGGACCCGAAGGTGCTCGAGCGGATCGTCCGGGCCCGGTATCTCCGCGTCGGTGAAGGCCCGCAGGATGTAGACGACGGCGTCCACCTCGCGGATGTTGGCCAGGAAGCGGTTGCCCAGCCCCTCGCCCTTGCTGGCACCTTCGACCAGCCCGCCGATGTCGACGAACTGCACGCTCGCCGGCACAACGTTGCGGCTGGCCGACATGGTGGCAAGGGCGCCCAAGCGCCGGTCGAGCACCTTGGCCACGCCCACGTTGGGGTCGCGGGTCGCGAACGCATAGGGCGCGGCCAGCGCACCGCCCCCCGCGAGCGCGTTGTAGAGCGACGACTTGCCCGCATTGGGGAGGCCAACGAACCCGAACCGTTCCACGTTTTCGAGGGTACCGAGGCGGCGCCGTGAGGCGAGAGCCCCGGGCCCGAGCGGCCCGGTGCGAAGCACCAAGAGCGGGAAGCATGCGCCGAAGCCCGAGCGGCCCGGTGCGAAGCACCAAGAGCGGGAAGCATGCGCCGAAGCCCGAGCGGCCCGGTGCGAAGCACCAAGAGCGGAATCTACGCGGCGAAGCTGACGGTAGCTTGCACCCATGGAGCGGGAGATCGTCGTCCGGGGTACGGGTGAGGCCCGCGCCTTGCCGGACCTGGCGAGCCTGCGGGTCGAGGTCACCGCCGACCACAAGACGCAGGAAGAGGCCCACGACGCCCGGACCAAGCTGGCGGCCAGCGTTGACGAGGTCCTGAGCCGCCATGCCGACGCCATCGCCCGCACGACGATCGCATCGCTGCTCGTGCAGCCGCGCACCCGCTGGCACCGCGGCGAGGACATCCGCTCCGGGTGGCGGGCCAGCCGGACGTCGTTCGTCGACGTCGTGACGCTGGACGCGCTCGGCGAGATCATGGCGGGACTGGTCGACGCCGGCGCGGCCGTCCAAGGTCCCCAGTGGTCGATGGCGCCCACCAACCCCGCCTACGACCAGGCGCGCGCAGCCGCCGCGGAGGACGCCCGCCGGCGAGCGCAGTCGTACGCCACGGCGCTCGGACTGTCCGTGGGCCCGGTGGCGTGGGTGGCGGAGCCGGGCCTGCGGCGTGACCATGGGCCGCCCGTGCCCCTCGAGGCTGGGGTCGCGCCGATGGCGGCCGCGGTGGTGCCTCCGGGCGACACCGAGCCCGAGCGCGTGACCCCGGCGGAGCTGACCGTGAGGGTGGACGTGGAGGTGGGCTTCACGATCCTCGACGCTTCCGGCATGAACGACCCCGACTGACCGCGCCGTGACCGCCGCTCCCATCCATCCGGCCGAAGCCCTCGACCGCATCGTCTACCTGCTCGACCGGGCGCTGGCCGAGCCCACCAAGGTGCGGGCGTTCGCCCGGGCGCGCGACGTCGTGCTCGACCGCGGCGACGACGAGATCGCCCGCCTCTACGCCGCCGGCAAACTGACCGAGCTCCCGGGTGTTGGGCCCACCACGGCCAAGGCAATCACCGAGTCGCTCGACGGCGAGGTACCCGGGTACCTCGCCCACCTGGAGGAGGAGACGGTCCTCCCGGTCGGCGAGGGCGCCAAGGTGCGGGCCGCGCTACGGGGCGATTGCCACACGCACTCGACGTGGTCGGATGGCGGGGCACCCATCGAGAAGATGGCTCGAACGGCCATCGCGCTGGGCCACGAGTACATGGTGCTCACCGACCATTCGCCCCGGCTGACCGTCGCCCACGGGCTCACGGCCGAGCGGCTGCTGGCGCAGCTCGACGAGGTGGCCGAGCTCAACGAGCGCCTGGCGCCGTTCCGCATCCTGACCGGCATCGAGGTCGACATCCTCGAGGACGGGGCCCTCGACCAGCGCGAAGACCTGCTGGCCCGGCTCGACGTGGTGGTGGCGAGCGTCCACTCCAAGCTGCGGATGGAGGCCCGGGAGATGACCCGTCGCATGGTGCAGGCGATCGCCAGCCCCCACGTGGACATCCTCGGCCACTGCACGGGGCGCAAGCTGGTGGGGCGGGGGCGCCCGCCATCGCAGTTCGATGCCGACGTGGTATTCGCCGCATGCCAGCGGTTCGACACCGCACTCGAGATCAACTGCCGCCCCGAGCGCCAGGACCCGCCCGACGACCTGCTCGACCAGGCCATCGACTGGGGGCTGCGCTTCGCCGTCGACACCGACGCCCATGCACCCGGCCAGATGGAGTGGCAGACCTACGGCTGCGACAAGGCGGCCCGGGCGGGGATCGAACCCGAGCGGATCGTCAACACCTTGCCCGCCGACGACCTGGTGGGGTGGGCGGCCGGCCACGCCGGCTGAGCTGCGCCATCTGCCTTCGGCAACCTGGTTTCTGGCGCAGAGTTGGTTGCTCAGCAGCCAATTCTGCGCCAGGAATCGCCAACCCTCAACCTCCACGTCAGGTCGAACTTGGCGGCCAGGCCAACCCCTTGACGACCTTGCCTTGACGACCTTGCACCCCTATCCTGGGACCCATGAAGGAGCGCACCACGGCCGCCACCAAGACCGACGCCGCCTACGTGAAGCGGGTCTCCTCACGAGTCGCCGAGGAGCTCGCCCGCCGCGTCGACACGCTCCACCGCAACGGCCACAAGGCCGCCGACCTGGGCGATCCCGACGAGCTCGCCGACCGCATGCTGGCGGCGGTCCCGGCGCCGTCGCCCTGGCGCGACCTGGGGCCGTTCTACAGCACGTCGGGCCTCGCCCGGGTCCTCGGTGGCGTGAGCCGACAAGCCATCGAGGAACGGCGGCGGCGACGGACGATCCTGGCGCTGCGTACGGCCGACGACCTGTGGGTCTACCCGGCCTTCCAGCTCGACGGGCGCAACCGGGTGGTGCGGGGCCTGACCCAGGTGCTGGATCGGTTCCAGCCCGAGACGCCGGACGACGAGTGGATGGTGGCCGCGTTCGTCGCCGCGCCGCAACCGGGGCTCGACGGCCGTTCGATCGTGGAGGACCTGCGGCAGGGGGGCGATCTCGCCCCGGTCCTGGCGCTGGCCGACGAGCGCTCGCGGCGGTGGGCCATCGGGGCCTGACCGCGTCGTAGGCTCCTCGCCAGCCCGTGATCCAGTCAGCACTGATCGTGACTTTCGACGCGCCCGCAGACGCCAAGCATCCCGTCAGCACCCGGCAAGCCCTCGCCCTCCGGCTCCCGCCGGCGGCCGACGACCTGGCCGGCTTCCCGGTGTGGCACGTGCACGGCGGCACGACGCTCTTCCGCGTCACCACGTCGGGGTACGGGCCCTGGTGGTTCTCCAGCGACGGTGCCGGGCGCTTCGACCTCGCCCCGCCGCGGGGCACCTGCTACCTGGCCGACGACGAGATGGGCGCGCTCCTCGAGGTGTTCGGGCCGGTGCCGGTCGTAAGCGCGGACTGGGCAAAGCGGTTCAGCATCTGGCAGCTCGCCCTGCCTGACCAGTGCAGCGCCGCCGACACCACCGTCCGTGCCGCGCGCGGCTTCGGGGTGACCGCCGAGCTGGCCACGGTGACCCCCTACGACCTGCCGCAACGCTGGGCGGCGGCGTTCGCCGCGGCCGGGTACGAGGGCGTGCGCTACCGGGTGCGGCACGACCCGGGCGGGAGCCGGGCGCTGGCGCTGTTCGGCGTCGCCGGCGAGCGCAAGCGCTGGCCCCGGGGCCGCCGCCAGGACGTCGACGACGCCGTTCTCGAGCGGTTGGCGGACGACACCGGACTGCACGTCGCGGTGATTCCCCACTCCGCCGACCTGGGCGACCTGCTCGATTAGTCGGCGCCCCAGGGATTGAACGCCCCCGCCGGGTCGCCGGTAACCTGCCCGGCCATGTCGAAGCGCACCGTCAAGCGCAAGATCCGGGCTCGCCGCAAGAAGGCCAACCACGGCCGCAAGCCCAACACCGGCCGCGGCTGAGCCCCCCGGCCTGCGGCCGCATGGCGGCGCCGGAACCCGAGCCGGCCGGGCAGCCGGCCGCGGCAGCACCGCCGGGCGCGCGGCGCGACGACGTCGTCGACGTCGTCCACGGGGTCGAGGTCGCCGACCCCTACCGCTGGCTTGAGGACGGCGACGCCGCCGACACGCAGGCCTGGGTGGCGGAGCAGAACCGCTACACCCGGACCGTCCTCGACGCCCTTCCGACGCGCACGGGCCTGGCGGACCGGTTCGCCGAGCTGTTCGGGGCCGGTGCCGCCGGGGCACCGACGATCCGTGGACATCGCCTGTTCTCGCTGGACCGCTGGGGTGAACACGAGCAGGCAGTGCTGGTCGTCCGCAGCCTCGACGACACCCCGGAACCGCGGACCCTGCTCGATCCCCACGGCCTGACGGGCGACGCCACCGCGTCGCTCGACTGGTACGCGCCCTCCCTCGACGGCCGCCTGGTGGCGCTCGGTAGCTCGGCCGGCGGCGACGAGCGCAGCACGCTGGGCGTGCTGGACGTCGCGACCGGTGAACGGCTGGCCGACACGATCCCCTTCACCCGCGCCGCCTCGGTGGCGTGGGCACCCGACGGCCGTGCCTTCGCATACACGCGCTACCCCGACCCGGCGGCCGTCGGCGCCGACGAGTCCAACTACCACCGCACCGTCTGGTGGCACGCGCTGGGCGACGACCCGGGACACGACGAGCTGGTCTGGTCCGACCTGCCCGACAAGACCGCCTGGCCGTCGGTCGAGCTGTCCCGCGACGGCCGGTGGCTGGTGATCGAGGTGGCCCTGGGCTGGACCCGGGTGGACGTGCACCTCATCGACCGGACGACCGGCCGTCGCACGACCGTGATCGAGGATGTCGAGGCGCTGTCGTCCTTCACGGTGGTGCGCGACCGTCTCGTCGGCCACACCACGCTCGAGGCCCCGCGGGGCCGGGTGATCACGGCGCCGCTGCGCTCCCCCACGCCCGAGCACTGGCGCACCGTCGTGCCGGAGTCCGACGACGTCATCCAGGGCGTCGCCGTCACCGAGCGCTCGCTGCTGGTGGCATCCACCCGGGCTGCGGTGTCCAGGCTCCATCACCTGCCGCTCCCGCTCGAACGGGCCGAGGGATCGACGGCGCCGGCCGTGGGCCCGCCGGTCGAGATCGCCCTGCCCGAGCCGGGATCGGTGGCCGGCGTCGCCGGCGACCGCGAGGGCGACAGCGCCGTCATCGCGTTCACGTCCTGGACGCGCCCGTCGGCGCTGTGGCGGTGGCGGCCGGGCGAGGAGCTGCGGGAGTGGAGCCACCTGCCGTCGCCCGTCGACCCAGGCCGGTACCGGGCCGAGGTCGAGACCTATCCCTCGACCGACGGCACGCCGATCACCCTGTTCACGGTCCGCCGCGCCGATGTCGAGCCGGCGCCGGACACAGCGACCCTGCTGACCGGCTACGGCGGATTCGCGGTCACGATGAGCCCCGGCTACAGCCCGGCCGCGGTGGCGGTTGCCGACGACGGCGGTGTCTTCGCGGTGGCCGGCATCCGGGGCGGCGCCGAGGACGGCGAGGACTGGCACCGCGCCGGCATGCGCGAGCGCAAGCAGCAGGTGTTCGACGACTTCGCGGCGGCGGGCGACTTCCTGGTCGCGGCGGGCCGGACCTCCCGTGACCGGCTCGCGATCCGGGGCGGCAGCAACGGGGGCCTGATGGTGGCGGCCTGCGAGACCCAGCGCCCGGACCTGTGCCGGGCCGTCGTCTGCGCGGTGCCGCTGACCGACATGGTCCGCTTTCCCCGGTTCCTCATCGCCCGCCTGTGGACCCCCGAGTACGGCGATCCTGACGTCGACGACGAGTTCGCCTGGCTGTGGGCCTACTCCCCGTACCACCGCGTAGTCGAGGGCACCTGCTACCCGGCGACGCTGGTGCTGACCGGGGAGGAGGACAGCCGCGTCGACCCCGCCCACGCCCGCAAGTTCGCGGCCGCGCTGCAATGGGCGACCGCGTGCGGCGACCGGCGCCCGGTCCTGGTGCGGGTGGAGGCCCGGGCCGGCCACGGCCAGGGCAAGCCGACCTCGAAGCAGGCCGACGAGGCCGCCGACGTCCACGCCTTCGTGCGCTGGCAGCTCGGGATGGCGCCCGCGAGCACGGGAATCCAGACGTAGGGTCCGTCGTGCCACCGGTGGAATCAGTCGTGGATAGCCTGCCGTCGCCATGCTCGACCACGTCTTCACCGATGCCATAGGCGCCCTGCGTGACTCGCTGGAGCGCGCCCTCCTCGAGCGCCAGGCGTTCGAGGAGCGCTTCCAGGTCGACGTGCTCCTCGGCGACGTGACCTGGGAGACGTCGTACGGGTTGCCGGGCGAGGGGCTGCCGCCGCGGGTCCAGGCCGACCTGACGCTCGACTGGCCGACATGGGCGCAGACCGCCTACCGGTCCTGGTACATCGGTGAGCCGTTCGCCGACCCGCCCCGCATCGAGATCGAACTGGTCCTGCGCCTGCAGCGCCTGGCCGAGTCGCCGGACCCCAGCGTCGTGCTGGCGGCGTTGCCGGAGATGAGCGCGTCGATCGGCGCGGAGCACCTCGAGCGATCGGGCCCGACGATCGAGACCGTGTGCTCGCCCGACCTCAACGATCGCGAGTACGCGATCGAGGTGTCGTACGAGGGCAGCTACGAGGTCGACGAGGCGACGTTGGAGGACGGAACCATCCTGGACGACCACCTGAGCGCCATGGGTGGTTGGATCGCCTCGACCCTGGTCAAGCTCGGTGATCTCAAGCTTCCGTTCCTGCCCCCGGTGGAGGAGGAGTCCTGACCGCAGGGGGCGCACCCCTCGGGATCCCCCGCGTATCCGGGGGCACAGAATTGGCCCCTTGACCCCCCCGGAGGGGTGCGGAAAGCTTCGCGGCCACCGGGTCGACATCCACCATATACGCCCGACGATCCCCGACGCCCGGTGCCGAGGATTTGCGCAGTATGCGACGCCCGGTCCTCTGGATCCTGATGGTGGCACTCATCGCTTTGCTGCCGACGGCGACGAGCGAACCGGCGGCCGCCAATCACGTGCCGGCGAGCCGGATAACCCGCAGCTACTACGTCGGTAGCTCGTCGAGCGACAAGGCGGTGCTGCTGGGCTGCCGGCAGGGCGACAAGAACGGCCGCATGACGCTCTTCTTCGGAGCCCCAACCGCCGTGGGCTCGTCATATGCCGCCACGCTATGGGGCGCGCCGAACCTGACGACCGGCCAGATCAGGGACCTGGCCATGGACTTCATCCGCGGATACGCGTACTGCCGCCAGTCGTCGTCCTACCGCCTGTTGATCGGCCTGGGTACCAGCAACAGCACGATCGACGGCCGGTCGGCTACCTGGCTCCGGGGTCACGGCAGGGCCTGGGCGAGCATGGTCGACCAGGTCGCGGCCTGGTCCAACCGCTTCTACCCGATGGCGCAGGCATACGCGGCGTGGGACGGCGAGCCATCGTGGTCGACCTACGACAAGGCCCATGAATGGATGTACGGCTACGACGTCCTGTATCCGGCGCGCCGCGCTTTGTACGCCAACTTCTCGGCGGACGGCTGTCCCACCACGACCGCCACCAATGGACCGTGCAACAACGGCTGGAGCCAGTCCGCCGTCTGGCACCTGGCGTGGGAGCACAATCCTTCGTTGACGATCCCACAGATCTACGCCACGAGCGGCGTCAACGCCAGGCAATGGCAGCTGATCGACGAATGGGCGACCCACAATCGAGGTGATGGAATTCTCTTCTATGGGGTGTTGAGCCAATCGGGCGCCTGTGCACAGGTCGGGGGTTGTTCGGGCACGAACAACACCCCTCATCGCGCCTGGGACTTCATGATTTGGTGGCTGCGCTCGCACGCGCACACGTGGCAATCGTCGATCGACACGATCACCGACGTCAGTTGGCACTCCTGACACCACCGATGCAATGACACGCCGACGCACCCGACCACACCGCCCCTCCGCTCCCCGGCGTGGCCTCGGCGGCCACCGGCGGCTGGCCCTGGGCGCCGCCGTCGTGGCGTCGATCGGCCTGACCGCCGTGGGCGTGGCCGGTGCCAGCCGGCGGCAGCCGGCGCCCACCGAGGCCGAGCGCCAGGTGCAGCGTGAGATCGACGCCATGATCGAAAGCGGCGTCCCTGCGGACGACGCCAAGGTCGAGATGCTCGAAGCGCAGGCGGACGAGCTGCGCCGCAGCACGCAGGCCGACCCGCCCAAGGAACCAGGCGTCGACCTGGGCCAGCGGGTGGCCAAGGCCAAGGCCGCGGAGCAGGCCGGCGACCGGGCCCGCGACCTGGCGGTGCGGTCACGCGCCCGGTCCGCGGCGGAGGCCGGCGTCGCGGGCCTGGCCACGACAGCGGGCGTCCCCACGGGGCCGGCGTGGCAGAGCGGGACGGTCGAGTGCGAGCCGATACCGCAGATCCTGACGGCACAAGAGGTCGCGGGTGCGACCTGCCTCGGCGTTCCGCAGCCCGACGGCTCCACCCGCTACGTCGCCGTCGGCCGCGACGGCGTGGTCCGCACCGTCGCCTTCGGACCCGACGGCAACGTCCGTCGCCGGCCCGACCGCCTGGTGCCGGGCGGCGCTGCGCCCGGTGCGACTGTCGCGCCCACCGCCGCCGGCGACATCCGGGTGACAGTCGCGGCCAGGGCCCTCACCGTCGACGTCGGCTAGTCGGCGACGAGGCGGCCGGCGCCGCCGTGCCTGCAGAATGGAGCGATGCCCCACGACCCCCGGTTGGCCGTGTTGCTGGCTGCGACCCTGTGGGGAACGACCGGAACGGCGCGGGCCCTGGGACCCGACGACGCGTCCCCCACTGCAGTCGGCGCGGCCCGGCTCGTGGTGGGGGGTGCGTGCCTGCTCCTCGTCGGGTGGCGCCTCGGCTGGCTGTCGGCACCCCGGCGAGCCGATGCCCGGCGCGGCCCGCGGCGGGACGGCGGCGGTGCGCCGGCGTTCGTCATCGCCGTAGCGGCCATCGCCGCGTACCAGCCGCTGTTCTTCGGCGGCGTGGCCCGAACCGGCGTGGCCATCGGCACGATGGTCGGCATCGGCAGCTCGCCCGTGTTCGCGGGCGGGCTCGGGATCGTGGTCCGCGGTGAACGCCCCGGGCGCCGCTGGCTGGGGGCCACGGCGCTGGCACTGGCCGGGACCCTGCTTCTGGCCGGTGCCGGCGATCGCGACGACGTCGATCCCACGGGCCTGGCGCTCGCCCTCGGGGCCGGGCTGGCCTACGCGATCTACGTGCTGGCGACGAAGCTGCTCCTCGATGGCGGCGCCGCCCCCGAGGGGCTGACCGCCCGGGTCTTCGGTTGCGCCGGACTGGTGCTGCTGCCCGTGGCTGTGGCCGCCGGGATCGGGCCCCTGCTGTCACCCGGTGGCCTGCTCATGGTCGCCCACCTCGGCATCGTGACGCTCGCCGTCGGGTACGTGCTGTTCACGCGGGGCCTCACCGGCGTCGGCGTCGCCGCCGCCGGCACGCTGACCCTGGCCGAGCCTGCCATCGCCACGCTGTGCGGCATCGTCATCCTCGGCGAGCGTCCCGGCGGCGCCGCGCTCGTCGGTCTCTCGCTGGTCGCGGCTGGCATCGTCCTCCTCGTCACGAACCGCCGGCGGGGACGCGTCGCGGTCGACTCGCCAGGTCCGTAGGGTGGTCGGATGCTCGATGAAGCGATCAAGAAGCTCGCCACTGGTAAGAACATCGCCGCCGTCACCACCCTGCTCCCCGACGGCACGCCCATGACGCAGCCGCTCTGGGTCGACGCCGACGACGACCATCTGCTGCTCAACACCGAGGTCCACCGGCAGAAGTTCCGCAACATCCAGCGTGATCCCCGCATCACGGTCGCGATCTGGGACAGCGCCGACCCCTACCTCTACGTCGAGGTCCGGGGAGAGGTGGCGGAGACGGTGCGGGGCCCCGAGGCCCGCGCCCACATCGACGAGCTCGCCCGCAAGTACACCGGCGGTGACTACGCAGGCACCGTCCAGTCGGAGCGCGTGATCCTCAAGGTGGCCCCCACCAAGCGCCAGTTCGTCCGGGGCGGGTAGACGCCGATCGGCGGATCAGACCAGGTCCGCCAGCCGGACCTCGGGCCGGGCGCCGATGTGGCTGATCACCTCCGACGCCGCCAGCGACGCCAGCCGGCCACACTCGGGCAGGGGCATGCCGGCGGTGTAGCCGTAGAGGAAGCCGGCCGCGTAGAGGTCGCCGGCGCCGGTGGTGTCGACCACCTCGACCGGGTGCGCCGGAACGTCGTGGGTCTCGCCCCCGGCCACGATCACCGAGCCACGGGCGCCCAGGGTCAGGCAGGTGATGCCGACCTCGCCGCGCGCCCGCTCGATCGCCGTCTCCGCGTCGTCGCAGCCCCACAGGATGCAGGCCTCGGACTCGTTGGCGAAGAGGATGTCGACCCGCTCGCGCACCAGCGGCAGGAAGTGCTCGTGATGGCGCTGTACACAGAACGAGTCGGACAGCGTCAGCGCGACCTTGCGCCCCGCTTCCGTGGCGATCTCGGAAGCCTTCCAATAGGCGTCCATCGACTCGGGCCGGTCGAACAGGTAGCCCTCCAGCAACGTGACCTGAGCGCTGCGCACCAGGTCGGCGTCGACATCGTTGGGGCAGAAGAACTCGGAGGCACCAAGGTACGTGTTCATGGTGCGCTGGGCATCGGGCGTCACGATGATGAGGCTGCGACCGGTGGGTGGGCCCTCCGTGGCCGGCGGGCATTCGAACACGACGCCCTGCGCCCGCAGGTCGTGCGCGAACACGGCGCCCAGCTGGTCGTCGCAGACCCGGCCCAGGTAACCGGCCCTGCCCCCGAAGCTGGCCACGCCCGCGATGCTGTTCCCGACCGAGCCACCAGACATCTCGATGGCCGCGCCCATGGCCGCATAGAGCTCCTCGGCGCGGTCGGTGTCGATGAGCGTCATGGCGCCCTTCACCAGCCCGTGGGCGTCGAGGAACGCCTCGTCTTCGTGGGTCAGGACGTCGACGAGCGCGTTGCCGATGCCCACGACGCCGAGGGAGGCCTCCACAGTCACGGCGCAAGAGGCTAGCGGACCCTCACCGACCGCCCACCGGCGCGGGCGTCGTGTCATCGCAGCCGGTGGGTAGCGTGGCATGCCGTGTCAGAGCAGACCCCGCCGCCCGAGATCGACCCGGTCGACCCTTCGGCCAACCCCCACCGGCTCCCCCGCACCGTTCTGCCTCGCCGGTACGACCTGACCCTCGAGCCCGATCTCGAGGCCGCTACATTCGCCGGCCGCGAGATCATCGCCGTCGAGGTGCTGACCGAGACGAGCGAGGTGGTGCTCAACGCCGTCGAGATCGAGATCGACGAGGCGACGGCGGAATTGGCCGACGAGGCGGGCACCGGCGGCGTACCGCTCGTGGCGAAGGTCGCCGTCGACGACGAGGCCGAGCGAGCCACGCTCACGTTCGACCGCCCGCTCCCCGCCGGGGAGGCGACGCTCCACCTGCGCTTCCAGGGCGTCCTCAACGACAAGCTGCGCGGCTTCTACCGGTCCACGTTCGTCGACGACGACGGGGTCGAACGGGTCCTGGCCGCCACCCAGATGGAGGCCACCGACGCTCGGCGTGCCTTCCCTTGTTGGGACGAGCCCGACGCCAAGGCCGTCTTCGGCGTGACCCTCGTCGTGCCCGACGACCTCCTGGCGATCTCCAACGCCGCCGAGCTGGAACGCACGCCAGTGGGCCGGACGGCGGGCGGCGGCGGGAAGGTGGCCGTCCGGTTCGCAGACACCATGCCGATGTCCACCTACCTGGTCGCGTTCGTGGTGGGGCCACTGGTCGCGACCGACCCCATCGACGTCGACGGCAAGCCCCTTCGGGTGGTCTGCCCGATCGGCAAGGAGCGCCTCTCCGCCTACGCGCTCGAGGTGGGCGCGTTCGCCCTCCGCTACTTCAGCGACTGGTTCGGCATCGTGTATCCAGGCGACAAGCTCGACCTCGTCGCCATCCCCGACTTCGCGTTCGGGGCTATGGAGAACCTCGGCTGCGTCACCTTCCGGGAGCGCTACGTGCTGGTCGACCCAGCCACGTCGACGCAGGCCGAGCTGCAGGCGGTGGTCGACGTCATCGCCCACGAGATCGCGCACATGTGGTTCGGCGACCTGGTGACCATGAAGTGGTGGAACGGCATCTGGCTCAACGAGGCCTTCGCCACCTTCATGGAGATGACCTGCACCGACGCCTTCCGCCCCGACTGGCAGCGCTGGGTCGACTTCGGGCTGTCCCGCTCGGCGGCCTTCGACACCGACGCGCTGGTGGCCACCCGGCCGATCGAGTACCCGGTCGTCTCGCCGGCCGACGCCGACGGCATGTTCGACGTGCTCACCTACGAGAAGGGCGCGTCGGTCGTCCGCATGCTCGAGCAGCACGTGGGACCCGACCGTTTTCGCGCTGGCATTCGGCGCTACATGGCGCGCCACCAGTACGGGAACACCGAGACCTCCGACCTGTGGGACGCGCTGGAGGCCGAGACCGGCGAGCCCGTCCGGCGCATCGCAGAGAGTTGGATCTTCCAGGGCGGCTTCCCGGAGATCAGCGTCGAGGCGGGCTCCGGCGACGCGCCCATGCTCCGCCTGACGCAGCATCGCTTCCGCTACGCGGGGAAGACGCCGACCGCGCCGCAGCCGATCGCCCGTGGTCCGTCCCGGTTGCGGTGGAGAGCGGCGGCGACGCCGTGGCCACCGTCGACCGCCTGCTGCTCGACGTAGCGCCGCTGGAGATCGAGCGCCCGACGGGAGCGGCGTGGGTCAACGCCAACGCCGGCGCGCACGGCTTCTACCGCGTGCGCTACGCCGAGCCGCTACTCGCCGCGCTCGTCGGTCACCTCGGCGAGCTGACGCCGCTCGAGCGCTACACGCTGGTCGACGACGCCTGGGCGTCGGTGCTGGCGGCGGCGACGCCGGCCTCGTCGTTCGTGGAGACGATCGAGCGCTTCGTCGACGAGACCGACCTGTCGGTCTGGCAGCGCATCGTCGGGGGCGTGGACCAGCTCGAGCGCCTGGTGGAGGACGACGCCGCACTGCGCCTGCACACCCGGATCGCCGCGCTGGTGGGACCCGCCCGCGCCCGGCTCGGGCCCGACGTCGGTCTGGGCGGCGATGACGACCGCACGCGGTCGCTGCGGGGCCTGCTCCTGCAGACGGCGGCACTGCTCGGTGATGACGGCGCGGCGCGGGACCGGTCGGCAGAGCTGCTGGACGTGTACCTCGCCGACCCCGGCGGCGTCGACCCCAGCCTGGCTGCCGCCGCCCTCGTGGTCGCGGCCACCCTCGGCGACGAGGCCCTGCACGATCGCCTGGTCGAGCGGTTCCGGGCGTCGGACAATCCCCAGGACCGCGAGCGCCTGCTCCTGGCGTTGTCGCGTTTCCGGGAGCCGGCCTGCCTCCAGCGCACGCTGGACATGGCGCTGTCGGGCGCCGTCCGCACCCAGGATGCGCCGTACCTACTGCGGGAAACGCTGACCAATCGCGACAACGCGGCCACCGCGTTCGCGTTCATCACCGAGCGCTGGCCCGAGATCACCGGGCGGTTCCCGGCCAACAGCATCCCCCGGCTGGTGTCCGGCATCCGCGCAGTGCGGGATCGCGCGCTGGCCGAGCGGGCGGCGGCGTTCGTGGCGGAGCACCCGGTCCCCCAGGGTGCCCAGCAGATCCGCCAGCACATCGAGCGCATGTGGGTGACGGTGGCGCTGGCGGAGCGGGAAGTGGCCCGGTTCACCGCCTACCTGAGCGGGTAGCTGCTCCACGGTCAACAGACCGGCCCCGCAGCGGGGCACGGGGTGGAGCTCGGACCGGAGGGATCCGGGCACCCGCCTTGCTTCGAATGGGTCATGTGCGCCACCATCGGGCACTGATCCCGGCCGGAGTGACCGTGGTGGCCACTAGCTGAGGACCGGCCGTGAACGCGAATCAATCATCCCCACATGCACCCTCCGCCGCTTGAGATTCCGCGCCTCCGCGCGCTCGCACGACACGCCCTCCCCAACCTGGTGGAGGCGACGGTGGTGCCGTTGCTGGTGTTCTATGCGGCGCTGTGGCTCGTGGGCGTGTGGGGTGGGCTGGTCGGCGCCCTGGTCTGGTCGTACACCGCCATCGCGCGCCGCCTCGTCACGGGCCGGCCGGTCCCCGGGCTGCTGGTCCTCGGCGTCGTCGGCCTCACCGCCCGCACGGTGGTCGCGGCGCTATCGGGCAGCGTCTTCGTCTACTTCCTGCAGCCGAGCCTCACCACCGTCCTCATCGCCGGGGTGTTCCTCGCCTCGGTGCCTGCGGGCCGCCCGATCGCCCAGCGCCTCGCGGGCGACTTCTGCCCGCTGCCGGCCAACTTCATCGGGTCGCCGCCGGTGCGCCGCTTCTTTGCCCGCATCACCGTGCTCTGGGCCTTCGTTCAGTTGACCAACGCCGCCCTCAGCATCTGGCTGCTCATCACCCAGCCTGTCGGGACGTACGTGCTTGCGAAGAGCGTCACCTCGTGGGGCCTGACGCTCGCCGCCGTCGGCCTGTCGACCCTGTATTTCAAGCTGTCGATGCGCAGCCACGGCATCGCGATCCACTGGCGCTCCTAGTGGGCGCTCGCGGACGTTCCGTGGATGTATCGCCGTGTCAGATTCGTCGCTGGCAAGGACGCAGGAGGAAGGCGCAGCCCATGGCTGCGGCGACGACGAGGACGCAGTCCAGCGGCGGATCTGGCCGGCGAGACGCCACGATGACGTCCGCGAGGGCCCACTAGTGGTCGCTCGCGGACGCTAGTGCCCCGAGACGTCCGGCCGCTGGTGCTCCGCACCGCCGACGGGTTGGCGCTGGTCGCCGACGCCTGGCTCACCCACGAACCGGCAACCGCCGCCGTGGTGCTGGTCCACGGGTTCGCCGGCCACCGTCATGACTCCACCGTCGTCGCCATGGCGCACGAGCTGCGGGCCGAGGGCCTTGGCGTGATCACCTACGACATGCGGGGCCACGGCGAGTCCGAAGGCCTGTGCACCCTCGGCGACCTCGAACGGCTCGACGTGGCCGCGGCCGTCGTTGCCGCCCGGGACCTGGCACCACGGGTGGTCCTCGTGGGTGCATCGCTGGGTGCGATCGCGGTGCTGCGCTACGCCGTCGGGGTCCCGGAGGGCCCCGAGCGCGACCTGGCGGGCGTCGTGACGGTCAGCGCGCCCGCCCAATGGCGCCTGACCACGCCCCGCACCGCGCTGGCGGCGGCAGTCACCCGCACCCGGATCGGCCGGTCGCTGGCGCGCCGCCGCGGCGTCCGGCTCGATCGCCGCTGGAGCCGCCCCGAACCGCCCGACGCGCTGGCCGCCCGGTTGACCGTCCCGCTGGCGGTGGTCCACGGCCGCGACGACCGGTTCATGCCCACGAGCGAGGCGCAGGTGCTGCACGACGCCGCGCCCGGAGACCGCCGCCTCGACCTGGTGACCGGCATGGGTCACGCCTACGGGCCGCAGGGACTGGAGCCCATCAGCGACGCCGTCGCCTGGTGCCTCGCGGTCCCGGTCGGAGGGGTGGAGGCGAGGCACTAGCGAACGGCGAGGCGAGCCGGAGGCAATGGCGAACGGTGTTCGTCGGTTATTGCCTCGGGCCCGCCACGGCGTGCGCTATTGCCTCGGGCTGCGGCCGGTGGGCTCGGGCCCGGCCAGGGCATCGGCCCAGCTGGCGCCCCGGTCGATGAGCTGCTGGTAAGCGAGCAGCTGGCGGGGCCGATTCATCGCCAGCGCCCCGACCACGCGGTCGCCGCGCCGGTAGAGGGCGACGAAGCGGCGCTCGCCGGTGGACCCGTCGACGACCCGCACCTCGTCGGCGCCGGCCGATCGTCCGGCCAGCTGGATCTTGCGGTCGTACTGGTCCGACCAGAACCAGGGGACCGGGTCGTACGGCTCGGGTTCGCGGGTGGCCTGGCCGCCGGCCTGCTCCGCGTCGAGCCAGGCCAGGAGCCGTCGGGCGGCGTGGGCGCCCATGGCGATGGCGTTCTCCCAGTGCTCGACCCGCATCAGCTCGCCGAAGCGCGAGCTGGGCCAGCGGGCCACGTCGCCGGCCCCCACCACGCCCGGCGCCGCCAGCGTGGTGGCGTCGCAGACCACGCCGTCATCGAGCGTCAGCCCCGACCCTTCGAGCCAGCCGGTGTTGGGGACGACGCCGATGCCCACGACCACCAGGTCGGCCTCTATCGCCGCACCACCGGCCAGCCGCACCCGCTCGACCCGCCCGTCGTCGCCACCGTCGAGGCCGGCCACCGCGGTCCCCAGCCGCACGTCGACGCCGTGGTCGCGGTGCAGGTCGGCCAGGACGGAGCCCATCTCCTCCCCCAGCGCCTGGCCCAGCGGGACCGGCAGCGCCTCGACGATCGTGACGTCGAGGCCCCGGGTGCGGCAGGTCGCGGCCACCTCGGCGCCGATGAAGCCCGCGCCCACGACCACGAGGCGCCGGGCCCCGGCGTCCACGTCGGCCCGCACGGCCAGGCAGTCGTCGAGCGTGCGGAGCGTGTGGACCCCGGCCAGGCGCTCGCTGCCCGGCAGCCGCCGGGGTGTGGCGCCGGTGGCGATCACCAACCCATCGAAGCCGAGCCGCTCGCCATCGGCCACGATCACGTCGCGGGCGTCGAGGTCCAAGCCCGTGGCCAACGTGCCCAGCCGCCACTCGAGGTCCAGCGCATCGATGCCGCCGTCGACGCCGGCGGTCAGCGGCAGGCGATCGATGTCCCAGTGGCCGGCGAGCACCTGCTTGGAGAGGGGTGGGCGGTCGTACGGCGCGTGCACCTCGTCGCCGACGACCGTGATGCTGCCGTCGAAGCCCTCGCAGCGCAGCTCCTCGGCCGCCCGCACCCCGGCCAGGGACGCGCCGACCACGACGATGGCCTGCGACCGGGCAGTCATCCCCGTCGGTCAGGTGTCGACGATGGAGATCGCAGCCTTGGGGCAGCGGCGGACGGCCTCCTCGACCTTGGGACGGAGCTCGTCGGGCGGCGTCTCGTCGAGCACGTAGAGGAAGTCGTCGTCGCGGACCTCGAAGACCTCGGGCGCCGCTTCCATGCAGCGCGCGTTGCTCTCACACAGGTCGAAATCGACCACCACGCGGTACCCCATCGGCACCCCTCCTGACGTCTGACTCGTTCTGGCTGTAGCGGTGCGGTCATGTGCCGCACAGCTGCACCCGGTTTCCATTCGGGAACCGAACAAACGTAGCCCTAACGCCGGTGGCCTCCCGATAGCGTGCTCGCCGGTGACCGCAGCCATCGACATGAGCCGGCGCGACGCCCGGCGCGTGGCGCTGGCTGCCCAGGGCCTCACCGACCCGCGTCCCCGGGGTCGGGTGGATCGACGCCATTTTCGGCGGGTGCTCGACCGGCTGGCCACCGTGCAGCTCGACTCGGTGAACGTGGTCACCCGCAGCCACGAGCTGGTGTTCTTCGCCCGGCTCGGGCCTTACGACCGCGACGCCCTGAGCCGGTGGCTGTGGGGCAGCCGCGAGGTGTTCGAGTACTGGGGCCACGAGGCATCCCTGCACCCGGTCGGACGCCATCCGCTGCTGCGCTGGCGTATGGCGGGCGAGCACGCCTGGGGCGGTGTGCGCCGGGTCGCCCGCGACAATCCCGAACTGGTGGCGGCGGCGCTGGCGGAGGTGGCTCAGCGGGGACCGGTCGTCATCGGTGACCTCGACGTCCACCGTTCGTCCCGCCGCACCGAGAGCTGGTGGGGCTGGGGCGAGGGCAAGCGGGTCGTCGAGCACCTCTTCCACACCGGCGAGGTCACGGCCGTCCGGCGCAACGGCTTCTCCCGCGCGTACCTGCTTCCCGAGCGCTGGATCCCGGCCGACGTGCTGGCCGCGCCCACCCCCGACGAGGCCGACGCCCGGCGACAGCTGCTGTTGATCGCGGCCCGGGCCCACGGCATCGGCACCGCCCGTGACCTGGCGGACTACTTCCGGCTCAACGTCCCGGCGGCGGCGCCGTTGCTGGCCGAGCTGGCCGCTGACGGGGCGCTCGTGCCGGTCCGCGTCGACGGCTGGCGCCAGCCCGCCTACCTGCATCCAGAGGCGCACCTGCCCCGGCGACGGCTGCGGACGCGGGCGCTCCTGTCGCCCTTCGACTCGCTGATCTGGGAACGCCAGCGGACGGAGCGCCTCTGGGACTTCGCCTACCGCATAGAGATCTACACGCCCGCCCCCAAGCGCGTCCACGGCTACTACGTGCTGCCGTTCCTGCTCGACGAGGCGCTGGTGGCCCGCGTGGATCTCAAGGCCGACCGCCGCGCCGGGGTGCTCCGGGTGCGGGCGGCCTGGGCCGAAGAGGGTGTGCCCGACCGCGAGCGGGTCGCCACCGAGCTCGCAGCCGAGCTAGTGGCGATGGCGGCTTGGCTCGGCCTCGGCGACGGTGTCACCGTCGACCGCAAGGGTGACCTGGCGCCGGACCTGGGTGCCTGCGGCCGCCGTGACCGATCAGGGTTCGTAGCGGTCGATGTAGGTCTTGCTGGCAGCTGGCTCCCGCCGGGGCGCACCGAGGGGGCGGGCCGGACGCCCTACGGGCACGACGGCGATCGGCTCGATCCCCTCGGGAAGCTCGACGATGGCGCTCAGGTCGGCGGACGCCAAGGTGGCGAGCGTCATCAGGGCGGAGCCGTAGCCCAGTGCGTTAGCCGCCAGCACGCAGGTTCTGAACCGCGGGGAAGATCGACGCCCCCAACATGCGCCGGGTGGTGGCGTCGCGGCCGTCCCCGGCCACCACCACCAGCACCGGGGCGCCGCCGAAGCCCGCGCGGAGCGAGCTGTCGACCTCGGTGAACAGACCGGCCGCCAGCCGCGGCCGCGAGTGCTGACCAGCGCCCCCGTCCCACAACCGCCGGGTCAGCTCGGCGATGCGACGCCGCTGATCGGCGTCCCGTACGACGACGAACACCCAGGGCTGGGCGTTCTCTGCACTCGGGGCGTGGACGGCGGCCTCGAGCATCCGTGCGACATCGTCATCGGGTACGGGATCGGGCGCGAAGTGGCGGCACGCCCGCTGGCGCAGCACCACCTCGAAGAAGCCGGCCGTCCCCTGCACCTCCCCCACCCCGTCGATCACAGGCGAGCATCGTATTCGACGCCGTGTCAACACCGGTCACCTGGCCATGCTGGGCATCCTGCTCAGTCGCATGGCGAGTCGGTGCTCAATACGCGCTACGTTACGCGAGCCGACGACACAACCCGCCGTCTTCGGCAACCACAAGCTGAATCAGGGGGAAGCACATGCGTAAGCGCAAGGGGGTGTTCGTCGCCCTCGTGACGGCCGCCGCGCTCGTCGTCCCCATCGGGACAGCCTCGGCCGGCGCCGCCCATTCTGACGCCACCTCGAGGCCGGCGCGGACCATCGCCGCGGCCGGGGGCACCGGGGAGTTCGTCGTCTTCTATGCCGACGGCGTCACCGCCGCCGACGCGCGCGCCGCCATCGCCGCCGCGGGCGGGACCGTGGTCGACGAGATCGGAGCCTTGGGGATCGCCAGGGTGACCACCGACAACGCCGGGTTCTCGAAGGCGCTGATCGCCAGCGGCAAGTCCAAGGGCGTGGTCCGCAACCACTCGGTCGGCAGCAACACCAAGGGCGCAGCCCACCGCTTCGCCGAGGAACGGGCCCTCGAGGACCGGGCCACCTATGCGGCCAAGGTCCGTGCCGGGGGCGCCGGCGCCGCGGCCTCGTCGAGCCCCAAGAAGGCGGGGCCCGAGACGTTCTCGTCGCTTCAGTGGGGCGTGCAGATGATCGGCGCCACCCCCAACCTGGCACACGCCACCGCCTCCGGTGATGGCGTGACCGTAGGGATCATCGACACCGGCATCGACAGCACTCACCCCGACCTGGCGCCCAACTTCAACGCCGCACTGAGCCGCAACTTCACCACGGACATCCCCGACATCGACGGCGCCTGCGAAGAGGAGCCCGACCAGTCGTGCGAGGACCCGCCGACGGTCGACGAGGGCGGGCACGGCACGCACGTGGCCGGCATCGTGGCCGCCGCGGCCAACGGCATCGGGGTCGCTGGTGTGGCGCCAGACGCCACGCTGGTAAACCTGCGGGCCGGCCAGGACTCGGGGTTCTTCTTCTTCTTCGAGACCATCGCGGCCATCGCCTACGCAGGCGAGAACGGCATCGACGTCGTGAACATGAGCTTCTACACCGACCCGTGGCTCTACAACTGCGACTCCCGCGACGACATCATCGAGGGCTCAGCGGATGTGAGCGACGAGCAGCTGGCCCAGCAGGCGCAGATCCGGGCAGGGATCATCGACGCTGTGAACCTCGCCCGGAGCAACGGCGTGACGCTCGTCGCGTCGTCCGGGAACCAGCACACGGACCTGGCGGCGCCGACGCGGTTCGACGACACCAGCCCCGATTACCCGCTCAACACCGCGAAGCCCCTCACGGTGACCAAGGATTGCCTCGACCTGCCGTCGGAGGCGCCGGGGGTGATCGAGGTCGCGTCGATCGGGCCGTCGAAGGTCAAGGCCGACTACTCCACCTGGGGCCTGGGCGTCATCGACGTGGCGGCACCCGGTGGTTGGTTCCGCGACCACTTCGGCACCAACGACTTCATGGAGCCGGAGAACATGATCCTTTCGAGCTACCCACTGGCCGTGGCCCAGGAGGAAGGCGGTGTGAACAAGTCGGGCGGCGTCACCGACCCCTTCTACAAGCGGGACTGCAGCGCCGGTAAGCCCTGCGCCTACTACCAGTACCTCCAGGGCACCTCGATGGCATCACCGCACGCCACCGGCGTCGTGGCGTTGATCATCCAGGCCCACGGCACGTCCGACGGGGCCGGTGGCTTCGACCTCGACCCCGACACCGTGTACGACATCCTGACGTCGACCGCCAGCGACACGCCGTGTCCCGACCCGGCGCTGCTCGACTACACGCAGGAGGGCCGCCCGCCCTCGTGGAACGCCACCTGCGTGGGCACGGCGGAGAACAACAGCAACTACGGCGAGGGAATCGTCAACGCCGCCGCGGCCGTCGCTCCCTGACGCGTCGGTCCGATTCACGGTAGGACAGGGCGCCCGGCACTGGCCGGGCGTCCTGTCGCGTCCCGTCGTCGGCGCGGGGTCAGCCGGGCAGGGTCAGGATCTCGGCGCCGTCGTCGTTGACCAGGAGCGTGTGCTCGAACTGCGCGGTCCGACGCCGGTCGACCGTGACCGCCGTCCATCCGTCGCTCCAGAGCTGGTGCTGCCACGCGCCCATGGTGATCATCGGCTCGATGGTGAACGTCATCCCCGGCTCGATGCTGGTCGACGCCCGCGGATCGTCGTAATGCGGGATCTGCAGGTCGCTGTGGAACTGCTCGCCGATCCCGTGACCGACGAACGCCCGCACCACCCCGTAGCCGTGTGCCTCGGCGTGCGCCTGGATGGCCCGGCCGATCTCGCGGATCGGGCGGCCCGGTGAGACCGCGGCGATGCCTCTGTCCAGGCACTCGCGGGTCACGCGGATCAGGTCGGCCGACCCCTGGTCGATGGTGCCGACCGGGAACGTGGCGTTGGTGTCGCCGTGCACGCCATCGAGGAAGATGGTGACGTCGAGGTTGACGATGTCGCCGTCGATCAGCGCGCGGTCGTCGGGGATGCCGTGGCAGATGACCTCGTTGACCGACGTGCAGAGCGACTTGGGAAAGGCGCCGTAGTTGAGGGGGCTGGGATAACCGCCCCGCCTGATGCACTCGTCGTGGCACAGGGCGTCGAGCTCGTCGGTGGTGACGCCCGGCGCCACCGACGCGCCCACGGTCTGCAGCACCTCGGCAGCGGCCCTACCCGCCCGGCGCATGCGTTCGATCACCTCGGGCGGCCTCACGTGCGCCTCGGCGCGGCGCACCGGCACCCCGGTCTCGGCGTAGTACGGACGGGGGATGTCCGCCGGCACTGTGCGGGGTGGGCCGACGCGCCCGGGTCGGATGTGGTCGGTGCTGGCCTTGTGGCAGCGCTTGAACTTGCGGCCGCTGCCGCACCAGCAGGGGTCGTTGGCCTTCAGGGCCGGTGCGGTCATCGAGCTGGTCGCCATGACCCGTCCAGGCTACCGAGCGCGCCCGGCGGTGCCGTCGGCTTCCCCCGGCGACCGGGTGCCGGTGCCGCGGTGCAGGAGCAGGACCGGGAAGCGCGCCGTCGCCTCGGGCGACCGGACCACCTCGAACGGCGGGCGGCGCGAAATGATGGGGTCCGGCAACCCGCGCCCGGACCCCGCCGGAGGCGGACACCGCCAGGAGGTGACGATGCAGGTCGTGCTCGAGGGCGTCGAGCTGCGCGTCGTGCGGATGCCGCTCGCCGAGCCCTTCGTCACCGCCCACGGCACCCGCCGTCAGCGGGAGCTCGTGGTGGTCCGCGCCGTGGCCGCCGAGGGCCCGGCGGGCTGGGGCGAGTGCGTGGCCGAGCCGGAGCCGACCTACTGGCCGGAGTACTCCGCCGGCGCGCTCGACGTGCTGGAGCACCACCTGGTGCCCCGCCTGCTCGAGGGCCGATCGCTGCGCGAGGTCCGGGGCCACCACATGGCCAAGGCCGCCCTCGAGTGTGCGGCCCTCGACGCCGGCCTGCGGGCCGACGGCCGGTCGGTGGCGGCCTTCCTCGGTGCCACCCGCCCGGTTGTGCCCACCGGCATCGCCGTGGGCATCGCCAGGACCGTCGACGGCCTGATCGAGTCGATCGTCCGCTGGCGCGACCAGGGCCACCGGGCCTTCAAGATCAAGGTCCGCCCCGGCTGGGACGTCGAGCCGGTGGGGGCCGTGCGCGACGACGTCGGCGACGAGGTGGCCCTCCTGGTGGACGCCAACGGCAGCTTCCGCAGCGACAACCGCGAGGACATGGCGACCCTCGGTCGGCTGGCGGGGCCCGATCTGGGCCTGGTCGCCATCGAGCAGCCGTTCGCGCCCGACGACCTCGTGGGCCATGCCCGCCTTGCCCGCCAGATCGACGTGCCCGTGTGCCTCGACGAGTCGATCGGCTCGCTGGCCGATCTCGACACGGCCCTGGCACTCGGGGCCTGTGGGGCCGTCAGCCTCAAGGCGGGCCGGGTCGGCGGGCTCGTCGAGGCCCGTCGGGTGCACCAGCGCTGCCGCGACGCCGGCGTGTCGCTGCGCTGCGGCGGCATGCTCGAGACCGGCATCGGCCGTGCCGTCAACCTGGCCATCGCCGCTCTGCCAGGTTGCAACCTGCCCCCCGACCTGGGACCGTCGTCCCGCTACTTCTCGACCGACCTCACGCCCCCGTTCGAGTCGCGGGGTGGCACGATGATCGTGCCCAGCGGGCCCGGCCTCGGGGTCGAGCCGCTGCCGGAGGTGCTCGACGACATGACGGTGAGCAAGCGCATGCTCAGGGCTGCGACATGACGGCCCAGGAGCCGCCTGGGACCGGCCGCCGGAGCGCCCCCGGGCTGCCGGTGACCGCCGACGACGTCGTGGCCGCCGCCGAGCGCCTGGCCGGATCGGTCGCGCGCACACCGAGCGCACACTCCCGGACCCTGTCCCAGGTGCTGGGGTGCCGCGTGGTCGTGAAGTTCGAGAACCTGCAGTTCATCGCGTCGTTCAAGGAACGAGGCGCACTGAACAAGCTGCTCCAGCTCGACGACGGCGAGCGGGCCAAGGGCGTCGTGGCCATGTCAGCCGGCAACCACGCCCAGGCCGTCGCCTACCACGCCGGCCGGCTCGGGATCGACGCCACCATCGTCATGCCTACGAACACCCCGTTCGTGAAGGTGCAGCGCACCCGCGAGCTGGGCGCGACGGTCGTGCTCCGCGGCGACGGCCTGGCCGAGGCTGAGGCCGAGGCCCTGCGCCTGGCCGGGGACGAGGGCCGGACCTACGTGCACCCCTTCGACGACCCGGCGGTCATCGCCGGGCAGGGAACCTGCGCCCTGGAGATGCTGGCCGACGACCCCGACCTCGACGCCTTGGTGGTGCCCGTCGGCGGCGGCGGCCTGTTCGCGGGCATGGCGGTGGCCGCCCGGAGCCTGTCGCCGTCGATCGAGCTCATCGGCGTCCAGACCGAGCGCTACCCCTCCATGGCGGCCCGCATCAAGCAGGCGGACTGGCCGTGCGGCGGATCGACCATCGCCGAAGGCATCGCCGTCCCCCGCGCCGGCGAGCTGACGGGCCGGATCATCGCCGCCCTCGCCGACGACGTGATCACGGTGAGCGAGGAGAGCATCGAACATGGCATGAACCTGCTGCTGGAGATCGAGAAGGTCGTGGCCGAGGGCGCTGGCGCCGCCGGAGTCGCCGCCCTGGTCGAACAGCCGGAGCGCTTCGCCGGCAAGAAGGTGGGGGTGGTGATCACCGGTGGCAACGTCGACCCGCGGCTGCTGGCGTCGGTCATCATGCGGGGTTTGATCCGGAGCGGCCGGCTCACCCGCCTGCACGTCGAGGTGCCCGACGTCCCCGGCAGCATGGGCGACGTGGCCACGATCCTCGGGCGGGCTGGGGCCAACATCGTGGAGATCCTGCACCAGCGCATGTTCGTGGACATGTCGGCCAAGTCGGCCGAGATCGAGGTCACGATCGAGACGCTCGACAGGCACCACGTCCACCGAGTGGTCGCCGCCCTGGAGGACGCCGGCTACACCGCCACGCTCGGCCGCTTCACCCATCGCGAGGCACCGCCCGCCTGACCAGGTCCGGATTCGACCGCAGGCTGTGGGGGTATGCGTGTGGGCATGGATCCCGACCAGACCGGCGAGGACTTCGACGACGAGCTCCTCGCCGACGAGTACCCGCCCGACGACCCGCTGGCCGTCGAAGACGAGGGCGTCACCGCCCTGGAAGAGCTGGGCGGGGAATCGTTCGCCGAGCGCGACGAGCGCACCGAGCCGGAGGCGTGGGAACGGCCGGGCGACGACGAGCAGCCGGACACCGTGGTAGAGCTGGTGGGCGACGACGCCGGCGTGCCCGACGACGAAAAAGACCTGGTCGGCGAGCGCGTCGGGGCGCATCAGGACGACGAGCGCGGACCCCTCGCCCCGGACGACGAGTTCAGCGGCGACGAGACCACCCGCGACGTCGCCACCGAGCGGGTAACGCCGCCGGCGGAGGACGCCGCCGTCCACGTCGACGACGAGGCGCCGGGCGCCACGCCCTGACCCCGCGGCACCGGCGCATCGGCAACACTTGTGGGGTGGCTCGCAGCACAGCGCCGATAACCGCCGGCCAGCAGCACCGCTGGAGTGCGTCCTCGTCGTCGCCGCAGCGACGGCTGCGCCTTCCTCCTGCGTCCTTGCCAGCGGCACTGCTGACTCGCCGGTTACCCGGCGGGAGCTACGAGCCACCCCACTAGCTGTGCTCGACGTCGCCGTCGTGGGATCGGGTCCCAACGGGCTGACCGCCGCGGTGACGCTGGCGCAGGCCGGATTGCAGGTCCGTGTGTTCGAGGCCGCGGACAAGCCGGGCGGTGGCACCCGCACGGAGGAGCTCACGCTGCCGGGGTTCCGCCACGACGTCTGCTCGGCCGTGCATCCGTTCGGCGTGGGGTCGCCGGCGCTGGCGGCGCTGCCACTAACCGACCACGGACTCGAGTGGCTGCACCCCGAACTGGAACTCGCCCATCCGCTCCTCGACGGGTCGGCCGCGGTGCTGGCCCGTTCGGTCGACGAGACCGTGGCCTCGCTCGGCCGCGACGCCCGGGCCTGGCGGCGGCTCGTCGGGCCCTTCCTCGGGCGCTGGGCGGAGCTGGCGGCCGACGTCCTCGGCCCGATCGCCATGGGCCTTCCTCGCCACCCGGTGCTGCTGGCGCGGTTCGGCGTGCGGGCGGTGTGGCCGGTCGAGCTCGCAGCCAGAGCCTTCCGGGAGGAGCGCACCCGCATGTTGCTGGCGGGCATCGCCGGCCACGCCATCGTCCCACCGACCTCGCCCCTCACGACCTCCGTGGGCCTCATGCTGGCCCTCGCGGGCCATGAGGTGGGATGGCCGGTGGCGCGCGGGGGGTCGCAGGCGATCGCCGACGCGCTCATCTCCTACCTCGAGTCCCTGGGTGGCCGGGTCGAGACCGGGACGCTCGTGACCGCCCTCGGCCAGCTGCCCGCCGCCCGCGCGTACCTGTTCGACGTGATGCCGCGGGACCTGGCAGCGATCGCCGGCGACCGGCTGCCGGGCCGCTACCGGGCCCGGCTCGGCCGCTATCGGCACGGGCCAGCGGTCTTCAAGGTGGACTACGCCCTCGCGGACTCCGTCCCCTGGAAGGCCGACGAGTGCCGCCGGGCGGCGACGGTCCACCTCGGCGCGTCGCTGGGCGAGATCGGCAGCGCGTTGGCCGCCGTCACCTCCGGCCGGCCCCCGGACCCGCCGTTCCTCATCGTCGCCCAGCCCACGATCGTCGACCCATCACGCGCGCCCGAGGGCCGGCACACCCTGTGGGCGTACGGCCACGTGCCCCGCGGCTGGCGCGGCGATCTGACCGGTGCCATCGACGACCAGATCGAGCGGTTCGCCCCCGGGTTCCGGGACCTGGTGCTCGGCCGGTCGGCATGGGGCCCCTCCCAGCTGCAGGCCCACAACCGCAGCATGATCGACGGCGACATCGCCGGCGGCGCCTTCCAGGGCCGCCAGGTCTTGTTCCGGCCGGTCGTCGCCCGGGTCCCGTACGCCACGCCCGATCCCGCCATCTTCCTGTGCTCGGCGGCCACGCCCCCGGGGCCCGGGGTCCACGGCATGGGCGGGTACCTCGCCGCCAAGGTGGCGCTGCGCCGGGTGTTCGGTGTGACCGCCTGACCGTCCGTCCGGCGCGAAGCTGGTGGTCACACGCCTGGGGGGAGCGACCGCATGGACTGGCTCGCGGCACCCGACTACTACCTGGCCCGGCTGGTCATCCAGCGGGGGCTCGGCGTCATCTACCTGCTGGCGTTCGCCGTCGCCATCAACCAGTTCCGGCCGCTGCTGGGCGAGCGGGGGCTGCTGCCCGTGCCGCGCTACGTCCAGCTGGCGGGTTGGTCCCGGGCGCCCAGCCTCTTCACGCTCCACTACAGCGACCGTCTCCTCGGCGTCGTGGCCTGGACGGGCGCCGGCCTCGCCACGCTGGTCGTGCTCGGCCTTCCGGAGCAAGGCCCGATCGGTGTGTCGATGCTGGCCTGGTTCGTCCTGTGGGTCCTGTACCTGTCGATCGTCAACGTCGGCCAGACGTTCTACGGCTTCGGCTGGGAGTCGCTGCTGCTGGAGGCCGGGTTCCTGGCGATCTTCCTGGGGCCCACCGACGTCGCCCCGCCGCTGCCGGTGATCATCCTCCTGCGCTGGTTGCTGTTCCGCGTCGAGTTCGGGGCGGGCCTCATCAAGCTACGGGGCGACCGGTGTTGGAGGCGGCTGACCTGCCTCGACTACCACCACGAGACCCAGCCGATGCCGAACCCGCTCAGCTGGTGGTTCCACCGCCTGCCCGCACCCCTGCACCGGGTGGAGGTGGCCGCCAACCACGTCACGCAACTGGTCGTGCCGTTCCTACTGTTCACGCCCCAGCCGTACGCCTCCGTGGCCGGCGTGGTGATGATCATCACTCAGGGCTGGCTGGTGCTGAGCGGCAACTTCTCGTGGCTGAACGTGGTGACGATGACCCTCGCGTTCAGTGCCCTCGACAACCGGATCCTCGAGACGGTGCTGCCGGCCTCGCCCCCGGCGCAGCTGGCCGACCCGCCCGCCTGGTTCGGCTCCCTGGTTGTCGCGCTGGCCGCGACCTTCGTGGCCCTCAGCTGGTGGCCCGTGCGCAACATGGCATCGTCGCACCAGGCCATGAACCTCAGCTTCAACCGGCTGCACCTCGTCAACACCTACGGCGCCTTCGGGACGATCAGCCGGGAGCGACACGAGGTCGTGATCGAGGGCACCGGCGACGCGGCCGTCACGCCCACCACCGACTGGCGGCCTTACGAATTCAAGGGAAAACCGGGCGATCCCCGCCGCCGGCCACCGCAGGTCGCGCCCTACCACCTGCGCTTGGACTGGCTGATGTGGTTCGCGGCCCTGTCGCCCGCGTACGCCGAGCCCTGGCTGCCCCGTCTAGCGGCGAAGTTGCTGGAGGGCGACGAGGCCACGCTCGGCCTGCTCCGCCGTAGGGGCAACCCGTTCCCCGATCATCCCCCGGCCTTCGTGCGCGCCCGCCTGTTCCGCTACCGCTACACGACGCGGGCCGAGCGCCGGGCGAACGGGGCGTGGTGGGTGCGGACTGAGGTGGGCATCTACCTGCCGCCCGTGCGCCGGTCACCGGAGGCCACCGCGAGCCGGCCGTGAGGCGCGCGCATCGCGGCCCCGGCGGCATCGTGTCGTCGTCCGTGGACCACGCGGAATAAGGTGCCCCCGACGCGCCGGGCAGACCGCAGACTGATGCGGGGCCGCTGCGCAGGCAGCAACGGCGCAAGCCAAGTAGGCGACGGGGAGGCAACCATGGCGACGCGGAGTCGTCCGACCGCGCAGGCACCCGCAGGACGCAAGTCGCGGGCAACCGAGGACGCAGCGGAGGCGACGCGGGAGGGCAGCGAGGTGCTCCTCCCCGAGCTGGTTGCGCACCTGCGCAAGAGCCGAGCCCAGCTGCGCGAGGAGTGGGCCCGACGCATCACCGACGCCGGGCTGCTCACGGCGATGGGCCCGGAAGAGATCTTCTCCGAGGCGACCTCGGTCTACGACAACTACGTCGAGGCGCTCGAGACCGGAAGCATCGAGACGCTCGAGAACTACGCCCGCAGCCTGTCGGAGCGCATCATTCCCCGGGGCGTCGAGACCGACGAGGTGCTCGGCATCGTGCTCCTGCTGCGCGACGTGCTGGCGCGATCGCTGTTCGAGAAGTACCAGACCGACTTCGACCTGTTCAACAGGGTCCTCGACGCCTACGAGCCGGCCGCCAACCGCATCGCCAACACCGTGGGCGTCAGCTTCGTGCAGGAGCGCGAGCGCATCATCCGCCAGCAGCAGGAGGCGATCCGCGAGCTGTCTACGCCCGTGCTCCAGGTGCGGCCGCGCCTGGTGATCCTGCCCATCATCGGCGCGCTCGACAGCCAACGGGCCCGCCAGCTCACCGAGCAGCTCCTCCGGGCGATCCGCACCAACCGGGCCAAGGTAGTGGTCATCGACATCACCGGTGTGCCCGAGATCGACTCCACAGTGGCCAACCACATCGTGCAGACCGTCGACGCCTCTCGGCTGATGGGGGCGAGCGTGATCATCAGTGGCCTGTCGGCGGAGATCGCGTTGACGCTGGTGACCATCGGCGTCGAGCTGTCCAAGGTCAACGCCGTGGGCGACCTGCAAGGCGGCATCGAGGCGGCCGAGCGCCTGCTCGGCTACGAGGTCTCGCACACGGAGCCTCTTGAGCCGGTCGTCGAACTCCGCTAGCTGGCCCGATGCCCGTCCCCATCCTGCGGCAGGGCGAATACCTGATCGCCACGGTCCAGTCGGCCATGACCGACACCGAGGCATTGCGGCTGCGCGACGACCTGGTCCGCCAGGTGGGGCAGTACCGGGCGCGGGGCATCATCGTCGACCTCACGGCCCTGGACCTCATGGACTCATTCGCGGCCCGGTCGCTGCGCACGATCGCGCACATGACCCGCCTACGGGGCGCGGACACAGTGGTGGTCGGCGTCCAGCCCGAGGTGGCGTTCGCCATGGTCCAGCTCGGCCTGACCTTCGAAGACGTTTACACCGCGCTCGATCTCGAGGAGGGGCTGCGCTTCCTCGATGCCCGGACTGGGAAGGACTGAGGATGGCCCTGGAGGGCCCCCTGCGGGTCCCCATCGCCGCGGACGTCGACATCGTCACGGCGCGCCAGGAGGGGCGCGACCTGGCCGAGCGCATGGGCTGCTCCAGCATCGAGTCGACGATGATCGCCACCGCCATCTCCGAGATCGCCCGCAACATCATGAGCCACGCGGGGAGGGGCGAGATCGCCATCAGCGCGGTGGCGATCGACGGGCGCAACGCCATCGAGGTGGTCGCCAGCGACGAGGGCCCGGGCATCGCGGACATCGAACGCGCCATGCAGGACGGCTACTCCACGGGCGCGGGGCTCGGCCTCGGCCTCCCGGGCGCCGGACGCTTGATGGACCAGTTCGAGGTTCGGTCCGAGCCCGGAGTGGGAACCACAGTGGTCATGCGAAAGTGGTGCCCGTAGTGGACGAGCCGGGGCTCCAGCCCGATGCCGGGGATGCGCGGGCGACCACCGTCGCCTGCCTCGACTGGGCGGTGGCGGGACGGCCGCTGCCGGGCGAGGAGGTGTCCGGCGACCTCGCCGCCTGCATGCCAGTGGGGGACGGCGCGCTGCTGGCCACCATCGACGGACTGGGACACGGCGCCGAGGCGGCGA
The DNA here is from genome assembly GCA_963717085.1 of uncultured bacterium. GTDB lineage: Bacteria > Actinomycetota > Acidimicrobiia > Acidimicrobiales > VFJN01 > DASQUK01. The sequence continues at coordinate 45,783 of CAVQVM010000022.1, read as the reverse complement.
AGGCCGCCGAGATCGCCCGCGACACCATCGCCGCGCACAGCAGCGAGTCGCTCCCCAGCGTGCTGCGCCACTGCCACGTCGAGCTCGCGCGGACGCGCGGCGCGGCCATCACCCTGGCGCGGGTCCAGTGCGGGGCGAGCATGGTGCAATGGGTCGGTGTGGGCAACGTCGAGGCCTACCTGGTGCGGCGCAACGAGAGCGGCCACGGCTCGATGGTCGCCAGCGCGGTGCTGTTCGGGGGGACGGCCGGCTACCGGCTGCCGCGCCTGCGCGATGCGGTCGTCGAGCTACGGACCGACGACCTGCTGATCATGGCCACCGACGGCCTCAACCGAGACTTCTTGCCCGACGTCGCCACGGGGCGGCCCGTCGACCGCATCGCCGCCACGATCCTCGACCGGCATGCCCGGGCGACCGACGACGCCCTGGTGGCCGTGGCCCGTGTGCGCGGGTGAGGCGTGTCCGCGAGGGCGCGCCGCTGGGCGGCCCACGATGACGACGGATCATGACCGGTTGACCGACGGGTATCGGGCAGCGCTGCGCGGCTACGTCGACGCCCCTGACGAGTCCGGTCGCAGCCGGGCGTACGAGCTCGGCCACTCGGCCGTGGAGGCCGAGATCGGCCTCCTCGAGCTCGCGACCATCCACAGCGAGGCCGTCGGTGAGCTGCTGGCCGACAGGCCCGACGGTGAGACCGTGACGGCGTGCATGGAGTTCTTCGTCGAGAGCCTGTCCACCTTCGACATGGCGCAGCGGGGCTTCTGGGAGGCGCAAGCGCGGGCCGCCCGGGAGCACGCCATCTCGGTCGGACTGCAGCGGAGCCTGCTGCCGGCCGTGGTGCCCTCGTTCGACGGCCTCGACGTGGCCGTGCGCTACGTCCCGGCGGGCGTCGGGAGCGAGGTGGGCGGCGACTGGTACGACGTCATCGAGCTGGCCCGCCACCGGGTCGGCCTGGTGATCGGCGACGTCATGGGCCACGGTGTCCGCCAGGCGGCGGTGATGGGTCAGCTCCGGTTGGGCACCCGGGCCTACGCCCAGGACGACGGTCCCCTCGACGAGGTGGTACGGCGCGTCGACGTGCTGCTCCAGAGCCTCGGTGACGTCCACACGGCCACGTTGGTCCTGGCCGTCGTCGACCTCGAGGCCTCAACTCTCGAGCTGCTCAACGCCGGGCACCCACCGCCGATCGTGATCGATCCCGCGGGCGTGACACACCTCCTGACCGAGGGACACAGCCGGCTGCTGGGTGTCGCCCCGCCCGAGGCCGAGCGCGACCTGCTGGGCCCGGCGCCGCTGGTGGCGGGCACCAGCCTCCTGCTCTACACCGACGGCCTGCTCGAAGCCCACGAGCGGGAGGGTCACGACGGGCTGGCGTTGTTGCGCAAGGCGGTCGAGGGGTTCGCGGGCGGGGCGGACGAGCTGTGCGAGCGCGTGACGGACGCCCTGCTGACCGGCCCGGCCCGTGACGACATCTGCCTCCTGGCGACGCGGCTGGAGGGCTGACGGGTCAGCGACGCCTACGCGCCCGGCGCCGGCGCCTGGGTGAGCCCTCGATGAGGTCCACGACCGCGGCATCGATCTCCGCGAGGAGCTTGCGCGGCACGCCGTCCAGCGCGCTCACCCCGTCATCGGCCCCGGCCCCCGGTTCGCCCGGCCGGTCTTGCCCGTCGCCGTTGCCGAGCACAGTCTCCACCACCGCATCGACCTGCTTCTCGGCCAGCGCGTCGCCGACCGTCTCGCCGCCCTCGTAGCGCTCGATCACCCGGGGGTCGACGTAGGAGCCACGGGCGACGGCCGGTGTGTTGCCGAGCACCAGCGCCACCTGCCGTACGACCCGCAGCACGGCCTTCTGCCGCTGTCGTTCTGTCTCCGCGTCTTCCTCGGCCGCCAGCGCCACCGCGGCCAGGATGGTTGCCGTCCAGGTGCGGAAGTCCTTGGCCGAGAACTCCGGACCCAGAGCTCGCTGCACGTAGTCGTTGATGTCCGACGACCGCACGTCGACCCAGCGCCCCCGGTCGTCCTTGTAGGCCAGCAGCTCCGGACCGCCGCCGCGGCGGCGCTTGAGCGCCCGGACGACGTCGGCAACCTGGGCGTCCCCGATCGTGACGACGCGGCGCTGGTTGCCCTTGCCCGGGTAGTCGAAGCGCAGCTCGTCGCCGACGGCTCGCACGTGTCGCTTGCGCAGGGTGGCGAGACCGTAGCTGCCGTTCTCATCGACGTACGGTTCGCCACCCACGCGGAACAGCCCCAGCTCGAGGAGCCGCACGGCGCTCGCAAGCACCCGGTCTCGGCCCAGGCCGTCGGTGGCGAGGTCGCGCCGCAACCGGCGCCGCAGCCGCGGAAGGGCCCGTGCCAGCTCGAGCATCCGGTCGTGCTTGTCCCGGTCCCGCCGGGCGCGCCACTCGTCGTGGTAGCGGTACTGGCGTCGGCCACGCACATCCAGCCCGCAGGCCTGGATGTGGCCACGGGCATCCGGACAGATCCACACGTCCGACCACGCCGGGGGGATGGCGAGCGCTTTGATGCGGTCGATGACCGCGTGGTCGGTGATGCGCCGGCCCCGCTCGTCGAGGTAGCTGAAGCCACGGCCGGCGCGGCGCCGCCGAAGGCCCGGCCCCGCAGGGTCGACGTCGCGCACGCTCACGCCGGCCTCCTCGGCTTGGCTTCCTTCGTTGCGCCGCTCGGCTTCCCCTCCACCCCGGGAGCAAACGCCCCGGGCCCGGCCCGCCGCCCTAGTCGCCCGCGTGGTCCACCAGCAGGTCGGACAGTCCGGTGATCTCGATCAGGCGTTCCACGCTGGCCGAGACCACCGTCATGCCGAACGTGGCGCCGGCGTCCTCGGCCGCGGCACGCGCCATGAGCACCGCCCGGAGCCCCGCGGAGTCGGCGAAGCTCAACCCCCCGCGTCCACCTCGACGCGCGTCACCTTCTGCTGGAGCAGGCCCGATACGGCCGTCGTCAGCTCGCCAGCAGTGTGCAGGTCGAGCTCGCCGACCAACGCGACGACGCCTCGGGAACCGTCACGACGGGTGGAAACGGAGAAGCCCCCGGCCTCCCGTTCATCCTCTGTGGTCATGTCCACCTCCGGGAGCCACTCCCGAACCATTCCCCGCGGCAATCCAGCGAAACCGGCGCATCTCTCCTGGGTTGCCGGGGAATGAGTTGTGTGGGGGCCGATGTGGTCGTATTGGTGCTGGTGGTGGTGTTTGTCGCACGGACGGTCACAATCGGACTGACCGCCCCGACCAGACACCCCGGGAGGTGGCCGTGGCCGAACATACTCCGATGCCCGACGACGAGCGGCCGGTCGTGGAGATCGACCCGGTCGCGCCTGGCCACGAACTCGTCCCCGATGACGAGCGGCCGGTCCCCGACAGCGGCGCCGACGCCGCACCGGGCGCCACCCCGCTCCCTGATGACGAGCGCCCGGTCCCCGACGACGACGAGCCGGAGGGCCGGTGACGCGCGGTGCAGATCGGCCGGCGGAGGCCGAGGTTTCCTGTTAGTCGGGCCGTTGGGCGGATAGGGGAGGGTCGATGCAGGCCTACGCCCGCTTCGGCCGGTCCGCTGATCAGATACCGAAGGCTCGAGCGTTCGTGCGGGAGACGCTGTTCCGATGGGGCGAGAGCTCCGTCGTCAATAACGCCCTCCTGGTCACCAGCGAGTTGTTCACCAATGCCGTGCTGCACGGGTCGGGGCGCATCGACATCTACGTCACCCTGGATTCGGAGGCATTGCGGATCGCGGTCGTGGACGACGGGCGCCAGACCCCGGACCGGTGGCCGAGGCTGGGCGCGACCCCCCCGCTTGGCGGACGTGGCCTGCGGATCGTCGATGCCGTCGCGTCCACCTGGGGGAACAACTTCGACCCGGTCGGCCGGACCCGGGTGTGGGCGGAGATGGTGCGCTAGTGGGCGCTCGCGGAAGTTCCGTGGATGTATCGCCGTGTCAGATTCGTCGCTGGCGAGGACGCAGGAGGAAGGCGCAGCCAGCGGCTGCGGCGACGACCAGGACGATGTCCAGCGGCGGATCTGGCCGGCGAGACGCCACGATGACCTCCGCGAGGGTCCACTAGTAGGCGGACCCGGTCCGCAAGCTGCGGCAGGCGGACCACTCTACGCTGTCGTCAGGTCACCAGGCGCACCAGGGCCGTGGCGGCCGCGGCGCTGACGACCACCACAACGAACGGCGCCCGCCGCCAGGTGGCGATGAGCGCCACCGCCAGCCCCACGGCCCGGGCGTCGAGCACCAGCCGCCGGTCACCAGCGAATGTGTTGACGGCCACGAGCGCCGGCAGGAGTGCGGCTGGCAGCAGGCCGGCCATCTGCAGGAGTCGCCCCCCGGCGGATCGGGGACCGAGCACCAGGAGCCCGAATGCCTTCAGCCCGTAGGCCGCCGCACCCAGCGCCAGCAGCGCCGACCAGCTCACGTCTCGGCGCCGTCGCCGGGTCCGCGGGCAACGAACAGCGCCGGCACCACCCCGGCGGCGGCCGCGACGATCGGGACGCCGGCCGGCGTGAAGGGAACGAGCAACAGCGCGATGGCGACGCCCGTGGCCGCGGCCACCCGCCCCGCCCTGGATGCCAGGTGAGGCACGGCCAGCGCCACATACCCCGCTGGGAATGCGGCGTCGAGCCCGAAGGCCTCGGGGTTGCCGATCGCGTCGCCGGCAACGGCCCCCAAGGCGGTGCTGACGTTCCAGCACAGGAACACGGCAATGCCCGTGATCCAGAACGCCTGCTCGCGCGCGTCCGGGGTCGCCTGGGCGGTGGCCATGGCCGTCGTCTCGTCGATGACGAGCTGCGCCGCGACCAGGCGCCTCCCTAGCCCCCCGCCGGCCCGGTGCCGGGCGCGAGCGGCATGTCCGGAACCGCGGCGGATCAGCGTCGGCGCCAGGGCCACGCCGTAGGCGGCATTGCGGGCGGCCAGCAGGAAAGCCGAGCCGAAGGCCGACGCCAGCGATCCGCCAGAGGCCAGGATCCCGACGACGGCGAATTGGCTGGCCCCGGTGAACACCACCAGTGACATGACACACGTCTGGGCCAGCGACAGCCCCGCCGTGGTGGACAGCACGCCGAACGACGTCCCGAACACGCCGACGGCAACGCCCAGCACCCACGCGTCGCGCCGCACACTGGGTTCGAGCGCACCCGCCGGGTGCGCCGGTCGATCGGCCACGCTCAATCGAGCGGGGGAACTCGGTAGCCGGCGCCACAGGCGTCGGCCAGCAGGCCGGCGGCGACGATCGCCTCCCGGTCGCGGTACCAGGGAGCGACCACCTGGAGCCCCACGGGCATGCCGGTGGCGGCGGTGAACCCGATCGGGGGCACGGCGGACGGCAGGCCCATGATGCCGATGAGCCCGGTCCAGCTGATGAGGGACGGGTAGGGACGGTCGACGCCGTCGACGTCGAAGGTCCGGTCGATGAAGTCGCCCTGCTGGTTGTGCGGGAAGGCCTCGACCGGGATCACCGGGCACAGCAGCAGGTCGTAGGCGTCGAACCAGTCGGCCCACGCCCGGCGCAGGCCGGCGCGCCGGTCGAGCGCGTGGAGCCAGTTCAGGTGGCTACCCGCCACCACCTCGCCCAGTGCCGGGTCCATGCTGGGGCTGACGGCGGCACCGACCGCCTCCATGAACAGCGTCACCTGCTCGTCGAAGGCGACGCCGGGGTGTGCCTCCTCCACCCGGGCGCCGGCGTCGGCCAGGGCGTCCACGGCGCCGCCCGCCACGGCGCGCAACTCGGCACCGAGCGGGACGCTGGGCTCGTCCAGCCAGACGCCGACCCGATAGTCGGCCAGGCTCGTCGCCCTCGGAGCGGGCAGCTCGAGCCGCCAGCCGACGGCATCCTCGTCCAGGGGTCCGGCGACAACGTCCAGCAGGAGCTCGAGGTCGTCGGCGCTGCGGGCGAGCGGGCCCAACACGTTGATGTCGGGGTCGGACACTCCCCCGCCGACACGATCGAGGTAGCCCCGCTGGGGCACGACGCCGTAGGAGGTCTTGAGCCCGAACACGCCGCAGCAATGCGCCGGGATCCGCACCGAGCCGCCGATGTCGGTGCCCAGCTCGAAGCTGGTGAGTCCCGCGGCCACGGCCGCGGCGGCGCCGCCCGAGGAGCCACCAGGGACCCGGGCGGGATCCCAGGGATTGTTGGTGGTGCCGAAGATCTCGTTGTAGGTCTGCAGGTCACCCGACCACCGCGGGACGTTGGTCTTGCCGAACACGATCGCACCCGCCGCTCGTAGCCGGGCCACGGCGGGCGCGTCCGTCGCCGGCACGTGGTCGGTCAACTCGATGGCACCGCCAGTCGAGCGCACGCCGCCGACCTCGAGTGCGTCCTTGACAGTGATGGGCAGGCCGTGGAGTGGTCCGGTGATCTCACCGTGGGCCGTCGCGTCGTCGGCCGCCGCCGCCCACTCCGCCGCCCGCTCGGCGTCGAGGGTGACGACGGCGTTGAGCTTGGGGTTGATGCGGTCGATGCGGTCGAGCGCGATGGACAGGAGCTCGCGGCTGGCGATCTCCCGGCGGCGGACCGCGTCCGCCAGCCGCCCCGCAGTCCAGGTGAGCACGTCGTCGCTGGGCATGTGCCTTGATACCACCGGCCGGCGCCGGGGCCGCCCTCAGTTGTCGGGCGGGCCCGGCCGGGGCGTGGTCTCGTCGAGCCCGCGCTGGACTCCGGCGGTGAAGCTGGTCAGGAAGCTGTAGACATCGTCCGGCGATCGCCGGCCGTCGGTGGCCGGCGGCGACTGTGGCGGCGGGGCTGAACGGGCCGGCCGCGGGCCATCGTCAGCGAGCCGCGCCCGGCGCACGAGCGTGGGATCGGTCGTGGGCATCTGGGCGCCCCGCACCCTGCGGGTCAGCGGCGGGGCGGGTGGCACGGGCGCGGACGGCGATCGGGGTGGCGGTGACGGGGAGGGGCCGACCGGAGGGGACCCGAGCGGCCCGGGCGAGCGGAGGTCGACGCGATGGTCTACGGGCTCGGATCCGGGCGCGGCGGCCCACGGGGGCGGGAACGTGTTGCCTCGCGGCGCCCGGGGAGGACCGAGCCCGGTCGATCGCGCACCGGTCTGCTCCGGGCTACGGCTGGTGCCGGCGACCCGGCGGAGCGACGCCAGCAGGTCCTCATCGGGCCCCGCCTCCGCGGCGGCCGCCGCCGGCCTCGAGGCGTCGCCCGGCCGTGAGGGTCGCTTCACCAACCCGCTGGCGGTCCGGGTGGGCTGGCTGGGCGGCGGCAGCCACGGGGGAACAACCGGCTCCTCCGGAGCGGCGGCCTCGAACACCGATCGGGGGGCCGCCGGCTCGTGGCCGTAGGACAATGTCGCCGGCTCCACGGGACCCCGCCCCGGGGAGGGCGGTGAGAGCGGATCCGGCGGCCAGGCCGCAGGTTGCGGCTGTGGTGGCGGTGACGGAGGTAACGCCGGTCCGCCTCCCGCAAGCGCGACACCCGAGGGCCGCATCCCGTGTGGCGGCGTCACCGGGGCGGTGGTCACGGCGTCGGTAGTCAGCAGGGTGGGCGGGATGTGGACGGTGGCGGTGATGCCGTTGCCGGGCGAGTGGTCCAGGCGGACCGTGATCCCGTGGCGGGCGGCGAGGTTCCCGGCCACGTAGTGACCGAGGTACTTCGACGGGGCGATCGTGAAGGACTCGGCGCCGGCCAAGCGGCGGTTGGCGGCCTCGATGTCGGGTGCGGTCATGCCCAGCCCGGAGTCGATGATCGCCAGCGTGTACATGCCCTGGCGCTCGCCCTCCCCATCCCCCTGGCGGGCATGCGCGGGCACGCCGTCGCGGCCCTTGGTCGGCGGAAGGGCGTGCTGCCCGTTGGGCCGGGCGCCGGGCCGGAACCGGCCGCGGATGTCGACGATCTGGTCGGGGGGTGAGAACACGAGGGCGTTCTCGATCAGCTCGGCCAGGAGGTGGGCGAGGTCGGCGGCGGCGGCGCCGACGATGGTGGCGGGCTCGACGCCCCGGACGGTGACCCGCTGGTAGTCCTCGACCTCGCCGAGCGCGGCGCGGATCACGTCGGTCAACCGCACCGGCGCCGCCCACTTGCGGGGCGGTTCCACCCCCGCCAGCACCAGCAGCGACTCGGCGTTGCGGCGCATGCGGGTGGCGAGGTGGTCCAGCCGGAACAGGTTCGACAACGTCTCCGGGCTGGTCTCGTTGGTCTCCAGTTCGGTGATGAAGTCGAGTTGGCGGCCCAGCAGGTTCTGGTTGCGGCGGCCGAGGTTGACGAACGAGTCGGCGATGTTGCGGCGCAGCACCGCCTGCTCGACCGCCAGATCCAGCGCCGTGTCCTGCACGGTGTTGAGGGCGTCGGCGACGTCGGAGACTTCGTCGCGGGTGTGGACTGCGACCGGGTCGACCTCGGGGACCTCCACGTCCTCGCCCAGGGGCGTGTCGAGGATATCGAGCACCGCCTCCGGCAACCGATGATCGGCCATCGCCGTCGCCTGCCGCGTCAGCGACCGCAGCGGCCGCGTGATCGACCGCGACACCAACCAGGTGATGACCAGCGCGGCCACCAGCGTGGTGGCCGCCAGCACGATGTACCAGCGCTGCCGCAGCTCGGCGGCGTGGCTGAGATCGTCGGCGCGCGCGATGACGTCGTCGGCGAGCTGGTCGCGCATCCCCCCGTAGCCCTCGTCCGGCGGGAGGCTGATCAGGTTCAGGATCGTCTGTACGTCGGCGTGGCCGGTGGTGATGGCCGTGTCGACCTGCTCCGACATCTGGCCGACCATCTCCTCGGGGTACAGCTCGTCGACGAGGGTGGCGTACGGCTCGCCGATGTCGAGGATGTCGCGGTTGTTCTGCTCGAAGGTGGACCGCGCCTGCGAGATGCCGGTGATCTCGGCGGCCGAATCGACCGCGCCGCTCTCGAGTGTCACGCCGACCACGGTCAGGCGGATCAGGTCCGCTTGGTCCTCCACCTGCCGCGTGGTCAGGTCGACGACGGACGCGCCCTGCCGCAGCTCGGGATTGTCGATGGCCGCCACCACCAGGCCGTTGGCGTCGAGGAGCGGTCGGAGCAGCTCCGAGTAGCGGGCGTAGATCTCGTTCGCCGTGTCGATGTTGTCGAGGTCCCTCTTTCCGGAGAAGGCGTCGATGTCCGCACGGACGCTCTCCAGCCCGGAGAGCGCTTCCACGGCCGGCAGGAACGCGTCACGGACGGGCTCTTCCTCGTCGGCCAGCTGGGCCTCGAAGGCCGCGATGGCGGCGTCGGTCTCGGCGCGCGTGTCCTCGTAGCCCTCCGTCTCGAGGACGTACGTTTCCTGCTGCCCGACCAGCTCGACGGAGGCCCAGCTGCGTTCGTTCTGCAGCGTGGTGATGAGTCCCTGGTGCCCGGTGGCGGCCTTGGCCAGGCTGCTCTCGCTCCGGACCCCCTCCGCCTCGTCGGTGGACTGCGCCACCTCCAGCGCGGTGACGATCGCCAGGGCGAAGAGCGGCATAGCCAGCGCTGCCGCCAGCTTCATACGGATCGGTATGCGACGCACCTACGCTTCCCCCTGGCGTTTCGGCGGCGCCTGCGTCCCCACCCAACGCACGGCCAGCGATTCCGAGCGTCATGATCGCAGATCCCGGCCCCGTGTGTCGCCATTTGGACGCCGAATGAATCGCGGCGCCCCGGCGCTACAGAATCGCGCCCTTCAGCTTGAGATCGAGCAGCTGCTCAGTGTCGAGCCCGAGCAGCTCCCCGAGGACCTCGTCGGTGTGCTCGCCATGATCGGGGGCCCGCGTCAGGTCCGGCGGGGTCCCGTCGAACTGCAGCGGCGACGGCACCATGCGAAACGTCGTGCCGCTCTGGGCCACGACCTCCCGCACGTAGCCGTTGGCAAGCACCTGTGGGTCCTCGAGCAGCTCCCCCGGGGTCTCGACGGGCGCCCACACGCCTTCGACATCCATGAGCAGCGCGCGCCACTCGTCGAACGTACGGGTGGCGAAGATCGTGTCCAGCATCTCCACGCACTCCCGGCGGTTCTCGGCGCGGGCTGCGGCGTCGGCGAAGCGCTCGTCATCGACCAGCTCGGGGTGCCCGATCTTGGTGACGAACTCGGGCCAGTAGCGATCGGCCTGGAGCATGATCAGCGACAGGAAGCGGCCGTCGCTGGTGCGGTAGGTGTTCACGATCGGATTGGGAACCTGGAGGCGATCGAAGCTGGGCATCTTGCCGATCCCGAACAGCCCGGCCGCCAGCATGCTGGCTGACGTGGCCCACAGCGCGGTGGCCAGCAGCGAGTTGTCTACGACCAGGGCCTCTCCCGTGCGCTCGCGGTGGTAGAGGGCGGCAGAGATCCCGCCGGCGATCATGGCCCCACCGATGAGGTCGCCGAAGGCCGGACCCGGCTGCGCTATCGGCCACTCCAACCCGGCCGGCGTCGCGATGTCGGCCACGGCCCTGGCCCAGAACGAGCAGCCGTCGTACCCGCCCCGGTCGGCCTCCGGCCCGCGCTGCCCCTGACCAGAGCCCCGCACGTAGACGATGCGGGGGTTGGCGGCGCGCACGTCGTCCACCTCCAGCCGCAGCGCCTTGCGGGCCGGGGGGAGGAAGTTGGTGAGGAAGACGTCGCTCTCGGCCGCCAACTGCATCAGGAGGTCGTGGCCCTCATCGGTGCGAAGGTCGATCGCAACGCTCCGCTTGCCCCGGTTCGGGAGCTCGATCATGTGGTTGACGCCGCCGGGCCCGCTCGGCACCAGCCCCGACGACACGAGGCCCCGCTGGGGGTCTCCCGATTCCGGGTGCTCGATCTTGATGACGTCGGCGCCCCATTCGGCCAGCACCGCACCTGCCGACGGTACGTAGGTCCACGCCGCCACCTCGAGGACGCGAACGCCGTCCATGATCCCCATTGGTCCTACCCCTCTCGCGCCGTCATGGTCCGATGGTGACACAATGGTTAGAAACCGTAGTGCGATCCGATCGGCCCGGGGACAGGGAGCCCGAGCGGGTGTGTCACGCGCCCGGAGTGAGCGCGCCGCCCGATTGACGCACCTGTCAGAAACGCCTTACGCTCTCCGCTGGCCATCCGTCGGCCACAGGTGACATTCCCCTGCACGACAGAGAGGTACGACGTGCCTTCCCGATCGCTGGACTTCGACGTCTTCGACGCCGACAACCACATGTACGAGACGAAGGAAGCGCTGACCAAGCACGTCCCCGACCAGTACTCGGGCGTCATCGACTACGTCGAGGTCAAGGGCCGCACCAAGATCGTCGTCAACGGCACCATCAGCGAGTACATCCCCAACCCCACCTTCGACGTCATCGCCAAGCCCGGGGCCCAGGAGGAGTACTTCAAGCTGGGCAACCCCGAGGGCAAGAGCTACCGCGAGATCATCGGCGAGCCGATGCGGGCCATCCCCGCATTCCGGGAGCCCGGCCCGCGCCTCGAGCTGATGGACGAGCTGGGGATCGATCGGGCCCTGATGTTCCCCACGCTCGCCAGCCTGGTCGAGGAACGCCTGCGCGACGACGTGCGCGCCACCCACGCCATCATCCACGCCCTCAACCAGTGGATGCTCGAGACGTGGACCTACGACTACAAGGGCCGCATCTTCCCCACGCCGGTGATCACGCTGCCGATCGTCGAGCGCGCCATCGAGGAGCTCGAATGGGTGGTGGAGCGAGGCGCCAAGGTCGTGCTCATCCGGCCGGCGCCGGTGCCGAGCCCCGACGGGACCTCCCGCTCCCCCGGGCTTCCGGAGTTCGACCCGTTCTGGCAGCGGGTCGTCGACCTCGGCGTGCTGGTCGCGATGCACGCGTCCGACAGCGGCTACGCCCGCTACGTCAACGACTGGGAGGGGACCCGCGAGTTCCTGCCCTTCAAGCCCAGCGCGTTCCGGTCGGTCGCCATGAGTCACCGGCCCATCGAGGATGCGATGGCGGCGATGATCTGTCACGGCGCCCTGTCCCGGTTCCCGGATCTGCGGATCGCGGTCGTCGAGAACGGCAGCGGCTTCGTCCGGCCCCTCTTCCACAACCTGAGGGAGGCCTACCGGATGATGCCGCAGGGGTTCGTGGAGCACCCGATCGACGTCTTCAAGCGCAATGTCTACGTCCATCCCTTCCACGAGGAGGACATCAGGGGCCTCGTCGAGCTGCTCGGCCCCGACCACGTCCTGTTCGGTTCGGACTTCCCTCACCCCGAGGGCATGGCCGATCCCATCACCTACGTCGACGAGCTCCAGGGGATGCCCCAGGACGACATCGTGAAGATCATGGGCGGAAACCTGGCCGGGCTCATGGGGATCGGCGTCGCCGCCTGACGGCTGGGGCTGGAGCCGGATGCCGCGGGGCGGGCGGTGTTCCACCGGCAAACCTGACGGCGCTGCTAGATTTCAGGCCTCCGTCGTCGAGCCGAGAGTTGATGAATGGGTCCGCACGCTGCCAAGCAGCTCCCCGACGGGGATCCCACTTCGGTGCTCAGGCGGGCCCCCTTCTCCGACAACCCGCGGGTCGGCGCCCGGGGTCAGCGCGCCCACCAGCGCATCCTCGAAGCGGCGCTGCAGGTGTTCGGTGAGGAGGGCTACCACCAGTGCGGCGTGATCCGGATCACCGAGGTGGCCGGATGCTCACGGGCGGCCTTTTACCAGTACTTCTCCAGCAAGGAGGACGTGTTCCGCCACCTCGCCGGCCAGGTGGCGCGCCAGCTCGTGGCCTCGGCCGAGGCCCTCGGCCCGATCACCGCGGACCTTGCCGGCTGGCAGACCCTGCGGGCGTGGGTCGCGCGCCACGGCGAGATCTACGACCGCTACGAGCCGGTGTTCGAGGCGCACCAGGCAGCGGCCGAGAGCGACGAGGCCATCGCCAGTGGGTCCGCCCGCATCGCCGACCGTACCGTCGCCGACGTGCGGGCCAAGCTCACGACGTCGGTGCTGCCGAGCCGCCAGCTCGACGAGGCGATCGGCATCCTGCTCGAGTGCATGACGAGGGCCCGCGGGGTCGCCGGGGTCGTCGGCGCCGCGCTGATGCAGGGGCCCGCGGGCGCCTCCGCCTATCCCCGCACCCGCGTCGACGACGCCATTGCCGACATCGTGCACCGGAGCGTGGTCGGCCGGCTCGATCCCGACGTGAACGTTCACCCGCCGACGAAGCGTCGCCCGCCCCGCGTGCGGATGGGCCCCGTGATGCTCGAGGGCCTGCAGCCCGACGACGGCCTCGAGGACCTGGGGCCCACGGGCGCCCGCACCCTGTCGGCGCTCATGGCCGCCGGCCACGACGTGCTCGTGGCCCGGGGCTATCACGGCACGCGCGTCGACGACATCACCCAGGCGGCCAAGGTCTCCCACGGCGCCTTCTACCGCTACTTCGACAACAAGGACCACCTGATCCGCCTGCTAGCGGTGCGGGCGATCCGCACGGTGTCGGTGGCGATGGCCGACATCCCCGACATCGCCGCCAGCCCCGGTCCGCCGGGGACCGCCGGCACGGCGAGCTCGGCGACCTTGCGCCAGTGGCTGCGCCGCTACCAGACCACGCAGGCGTCCGAGGCGGCCATGATCCGCGTGTGGCTCGACGCCACCGCCGACGACCCGAGCCTGCAGCCCGAGTCGGCCGCCGCACTGGATTGGGGCCGGCGCCGGCTGGCGCGGTTCCTCGAGCCCCGCGGGTTCGGCGATGTCGACACCGAGGCGCTCGTCATGGTGGCGCTGCTCGACGCCTTTGGGGCCCGCCCCCAGGGGCCGGCCACGGTCCCCGCCACCGCCCACATCATCGAGCGCGGCTTCCTCGGCCAGTGAGCGCCGGCGTCACTCTTCGACGGTGATCGCCCGCTCCGGGCAGTTGTTGGCCGCCCTGCGGGCCACCTCCTCCAGGCCGGCCGGGACCTCGCCCCCGTGCAGCACCAGGCCGTGGCCGTCCTCGTCGGGCTCGAACACCTCGGGCGCCAGCGCGTAGCAGCGACCGTGCCCGGTGCACATCTCGGCATCGATCCGCAGCCTCATCACCACGGCCGAGCGTATCCCCAACCTGACGCAGGCGTCAGAACCGACCTTGCTCGGCGCCGGATGGTCGAGCTCAGTTCCGTGGCTGGAACTGGTTGGGAATCAACCACTGCCGGCCACAGATTCGTGGGAGGCTCAGGCGGCCGCCGATCCGAGATATGCCCCGATCATGGCGACGACGTAATCGGGCCGCTCGGTCACGTCCTCATACGTGAACGACACGATGCGCCATCCCTCGAGCCCGAGCCGCGACGCGCGCTCGGCCGTCGCCTGCCGAGCGCGGCGCGTGGCGTGCGTGCCGTGACCGTCCAGCTCCACGACCAGCCGCACTTCGTCCCAGAAGAGGTCGACGCGCGCAATGCCGCCGCCTGCCTTGCGCAACTCCACTTGGCACCGGGGCACGGGCAGCCCGGCGTGGGCGATGAGTCGCAGCCCCTCCTGCTCGAGCCACGTGTCGCCCAACCCACGCCCCTCGGTGCGGTCGAGCAGCCGGCGGACTGCGGGCACGCCGGATCGGCCTTGCCGTGCGAGCTCCTGGAGCCGCCAGCGGAGGTGCGGCCGCCAGATGATGCCCCGCCGCTCGGCGTGATCGAGCACGGCCTCGAGGCGGGACTCCGCCACCAGGGGTGCGATGTCGAGGAGCGTGCGGGCGGCGGTGGTCACGGGTATCCGGGCCCGCGGCTCTATGTCGGCAGCGACCAGGTCACGGCTCCGGTGGATGGTCCCGTGGTCCGGCACCGGGTGCCGGCTGGCCGGCACCGTGACCTCGAGTGGCCCGCGCCCCATGCCCTCGAATCGCCACAGCGCCGCCGCCGCCAAGTGTGAGGCGACGGCGCCGGGCCCGGCGTCCATGACCGCAGCCAACACCAGCTGTTCCCACGAGCCCGACCATGCGCAATGGCGGAAGACGCCGCGGCCGAGCGGCACCAGCGTCCCTCGGGCCACGAGGGTCCGGCGTCTCTGCCGGCTGACGCCCATGGCGTCGAGTTGTCGGATCGTCAGGAGACCGAGCGACTTGCGGGCCCGCTCAGCAATGGCCCCGTCGCTCGGTGCCCGGGCCATGCTCGGGACCCTAACGACGGGGTGCGACACGTCGGAGCGCCGGACCGGCGTCAGCGGGGCCGGAAGAGGGGGACGAACCACTCGCCGTTGGCTTCGAACGTGACCTCCACGGGCATCCCGATGCGGACGTCCTCGATGGCGCAGTCGACGATGTTGGTGGTCAGTCGGACCGTGGGGTCGTCCTCCAGCTCCACGATGGCGATCACATAAGGGGGCTCGAAGCCGGGCATGAACGGCTGGTGGTTCACCGTGTAGGTCGCCACGGTCGCACGGCCCGAAACGGCTGCTGGTGCGACGTCGCGGCTGCCGCAGTGGGGGCAGCGCGGCACTGGCGGGTGGTGGATCCGCCCACAGTTGGCGCAGCGCAGGAACCGCAGGACGTCGTCGGCACCGCTGCGCCAGAAGAACTCGTCGCTCTCGTCCGCGGCGATGAACCGAGGCGGGACGCTCATCCCTGCCCCTTGGTCAGCAGGAGGCAGCCGCACTCGGGACCGCCGCCGGCGGCGACCATCGCAACCTCGGCCCCCTGCACCTGCCTGGCCCCGGCGGCGCCGCGTAGCTGCAGCACCCCCTCGTGGAGGAAGCCGAAACCGTGCAACCGCCCTGACGAGAGCTGGCCGCCCCAGGTGTTGAGCGGCAGTGTGCCGCCGAGGCCGATGCGCTTGCCGCCCTCGACGAACGGGCCGCCTTCGCCCCGCCCGCAGAAGCCGAGCGCCTCGAGCCACGCCATCGTGAGCCAGCTGAAGCCGTCGTAGAGCTGCGCGGTGTCGACGTCGTCGGCGGTGAGGTCGGTCCGGGCCCACAGCGACGCCGCCGAGTCCCGCATGGTCATGGTCGTGAGGTCGTCGAACTGGTCCCAGCTCGGGCGGCCGCGGATCCCCGTGCCGATGGCGTTGACGTGGGCGACGCCGTGGGGCGCATCGGGGGCGTAGTCCCGGTGCGAGACGACCACGACGGTGGACCCGTCGCAGGGGACGTCGCAGTCGTACAGGCAGAACGGCTCCGAGATCATGCGGACGCCCAGGTAGTCGTCCATGGTCATGGGCTCGGTGTAGATCGCTTTGGGATTCAGCGCCGCGAACGTGCGGGCGTTGATGGCGATGGCGCCCAGCTGCTCCCGGGTCGTCCCGTACTCGTGCATGTGGCGCATGGCGTAGCAGGCGATCCAGTTGGCGGCGGACCCGGCGCCGTAGGGGATCAGGTAGCGCATCGACGCCGGCAGGCCCCCACCGCCACCGGCGGCGCCACCGGGACGCGCGGGCTTGCCGCTCCCCTCCACGACGGTGCGGAACACCACGACGTGGTGGGCGAGCCCGGCGGCCACCGCCAGCACCGCCTTGTGCACCGCGCCCAGCTGCCCGGCGGTCTCGAGGCCGCCGTCGCGCCACGCCAGCCGGAGCCGTAGGGCGTCGTGCAAGTCGGCGCCCGACGCGCCGCCGAACGGCCCGCCGGAACCGGGATAGGTCGAGATGCCGTCGACGTCGTCGAGGGCCAGCCCGGCGTCGGCGACGGCGCGCTCGGTGGCCTCGATCGTGAGGTCGAGCCCGCTGCGGTGGAGGCGGCGCCCGATGTCGGATTGGCCGATGCCGGAGATCACGGCCCGGCGCTCGAGGGGCTCACGCATCGGCGATCAGGGGGCCGCCGGTTCGAACAGCTCGGCGAGCACCCGGTCGGCGGCGTCGTGGCTCGGTCCCTCCCAGGTGACGGCGCCGTGGTGGAGCAGGAGCACGCGGTGACACAGGTCGAGGGCGTGGCCGACGTGCTGCTCGACGATGAGCAGCGCGCTGCCGTTCTCCCGCAGCTTGGTGAGGCTCTCGTACACGGCGTCGACGATCTTGGGCGCGAGGCCGAGCGACAGCTCGTCGGCGACGAGCACGGCCGGCGACTCGACCAGCACGCGCGCCATCGAGAGCATGCGTTGCTCCCCACCCGACAACGTGCCCGCCAGCTGCCGCCGCCGCTCGCCCAGCACGGGAAACATGCCGAACGCCTGCTCGAGCCCGGAGCCGACGCCGTCCCGTCCCCTGGACTGCCGGAACGAGAGGGAGAGGTTCTCCTCGACGGTCAGCGTGGCGAACACCGAGCGGCCCTCGGGGGCGTGTGCCACGCCCGCCCGGGCGAACTTGAAGGCGCCCGCCCCGGTGAAGTCCTCGCCCTCGACCACCACCGATCCGCTGGTGGGTGCCACCAGCCCGGTCGCCACCCGGGCCACCGTGGTCTTGCCGGCACCGTTGGCGCCCAGCAGGGCGACGGCCTCGCCCGGCCCGACCGAGATGGTCACGCCGAACAGCGCGCGGAACGGACCGTACGCTGCCGACACGTTCCGCAGCTCCAGGATCGCGGGGCTGTCGGGGTCCGCGGCCGCGGCGCCGGGCATCGTCGGACCGTCGGCGTCGGGCACGGCGGCCCCGGTGACTGCACGACTGTCCGTGTCGGACATGCCGGCCTCGGTGGCCCCAGGACTGTCCGTGTCGGGGGCCGAAGGCCTGTCGGCGTCGGGCGGTGCCGCTTCGGGGACATCGGAACCCTCGGGGGCCGTCACGATGCCACCTCCACGTCGCCGAAGTACGCCGTCCGCACCTCGTCGCTCGCCATCACGTCGGCCGTCGGGCCCGAGGCGATCAGGCAACCGAAGTCGAGCACGTAGCACCGCTCGGTGAAGCTCGACACCAGCTCGACGTCGTGCTCGACCAGGAGGATGGCGAAGCCCTGGGCGGCCTGCACGTCCTGGAGGGTACGCGCCAGGTCTGCGGTCTCGTCCCGGTCGAGGCCCGACGACGGCTCATCGAGCAGCAGCAGCTTGGGGTCGGTCATCAGCGCCCTCCCCACCTCCACCAGGCGGCCCTTCCCCAGGCTGAGGCGCTCGATGGGCTCCTCGGCCAGTTGGGCCAGGCCGAGCAGCTCGAGCACCTCGTCACAGCGGGCGATCTCCTCGCGCCGGGGACGGCCGCGTCCCAACAGGTCCTTCCAGAGGCGCCCGTCGCCCCGCCGCGTGCGCTCGGCGATGAGCAGGTGCTCGCGCACCGTCGACTCTGCGAACAGCTCGATGCGCTGGAAGGTGCGGCCGATGCCGAGCAGCGCCCGGGCATGCACGGGCAGGCCACCGACGTCCCGGTCCTCCAGCAGCACCTGGCCGCCGTCGGGCTTGACCACACCCAGGACGCAGTTGAAGAACGTCGTCTTGCCTGCCCCGTTGGGCCCGATGAGCCCGACCCGCTCCCCCGCGTCCACCTGCAGCGAAACGTTGTCGAGGGCGACGATGCCGGAGAAGTTCTTCGTGACGCCGGTGGCCTCGAGGACGGTAACCATCAGCGCGACTCCTCGGCGCCGACGACGGCCGCATCGCTCCCGGCGTCATCGGGGTGCGTCGCGGCAGCGTCGGCCGTCACCGTCTCCGGCTCGCCCCCCGGCGCCTTGTCTGACGGACCGGTGCGGGGCCCGGCCCGCCTCTCCAGCCGCCGCAACCACTGGCGCTTGCCGTGCTCGACCAGGCCCTCGGGGTGACGAGCGAACTGGATGGTGCCGAGGCCGAAGAGCACGAAGCGCCACTTGGGTGAGATCGGGAAGATCCCCGGGATGCGATCGGGGCTACGCAGGATCCAGCCGAAAGCCTCGCCCCGGAGGATCGCCACGTCGAACAGCGCGAAGGCGCCGCCGGCGTACGCGGCACCTTCGACGGTGCGGCAGCCCAACGTGACGACGAGCACGAGCCAGAACAGCGCTGCGAACGGGGCGAAGTTGTTGGTGTAGTTCACGTTCTCCTGGTGCATCGACAGCATGGCGCCGCCGAGCCCGGCGATGAACGCCGACACCGCGAAGGCGACGATCCGGGCCCGGGCGGGCGAGATGCCGATCGACGCGGCGGCCACCTCGCTACCCCGCAGGGCACGCAGCGTCCGCCCGACCGTGCCCTCCCGGATGCGGATGACCGCGAACGAGACGACCACGAACACGGCGACGGCGAGCGCCAGAAACGAGAGGTCGTTGCCGAAGTCCCAGGGCCCGATCGTCGGGCGCGGAACACGTGTGCCTTCCAGCAGAGCTGTGTCGCCACCGCCGATCCATGACAGCTTCACCATCACCGAATCGAAGAAGAAGGCGAACGCCAGGGTCGCGATGGCGAACCACACGCCACCGAGGCGCAGCACCGGCAGCGACAGGAGCGCCCCACAGGCGGCCGCGACGGCGGCGCCGATGACCGCGGCCACCAGCACCGACATGCCGTAGCGGTCGACCAGCTGGAACACGGTGAACCCGCCCATCGCCGCGAAGGCGCCCTGGCACAGCGAGATCTGACCGGCGAAGCCGGTGATCACTGTGATGGATAGGTAGATGGTCGCGAGGATCACCGCCTGGGTGACCACGAACAGCCACGACTGGTCGGCCCGGAAGAAGATGACCAGGCCGACGATGCCGAAGAAGCCGAGCGCGAAGACCCGGGTGGCGACCGTCAGGGCGCGGCTGCGGGTCGCCGCCGCCGGTGCCGGCGGCGGTGGGTCGACGCCCGCGAGGGGGTCCGCCGCCTCGCGTGTTCGCCGGATCGCCGGCCACAGCACCAGCACGCCGAACAGCACGACGAAGGGCACGGCGGGTGCGATGTTCTCCTGGATCGCCTCCAGCCACGCGTTGTCGGCGCTCCAGCGTGGCAGGAAGGTGTTGAGCAGGGCGATGAAGATGCCCAGGGCCAGGCCCCCGACGAGCGCCCGGGGCAGGCTGACGAGGCGCCCCAGCGCTGCCGCCGCAATGGCGACGACGACCAGGTTGAAGAAGTCGGCCGCCGCCAAGGTATTGAAGCGGGGCGCGATCAACACCCCGGCCATGCCGGCGAAGACGCTGGACAGAGCCCAGGCGAACGCCGACACCCGGTCGGCCCGGATGCCGGCGAGCTCGGTCATACGCGGGCTCTCGACGACCGCCCGCATCTGCAGCCCGAGGGCGGTGAACCGGAACAGGGCGCCGAGCACCAGCATGCCCAGCACCGCGACGCCCAGCGCGACGAGCTCGTTGCGGCTGAAGCTGTAGACGTTGAACACGTCGTAGAACACCGACGACCCTTCGGGGACGATGCCCTCCGGTGTCTGCCCGGCGACGGCCTGGAAGTTGGTGACGAGCTCGAACAGGTTGGGCAGAGCGACAGTGAGGCCGATGGTCACGACCAGCTTCGCCACCGCCGAGGCGGTGCGGAGGTGGCGGAAGATGAGGCGTTCGAGCACCAACCCGATGAGCGGCGCCAACACGAACACCGATAGGACCAGGGCCGGGACAGTGCCCCACCCCCATTCCTCCCGGGCCTGGAAGAACAGCGCCGCCGAGATGTACGCCTGGGCGCCGAATGCCAGGTTGAACACCCCGGACGTCTTGTACGTGAGGACGAAGCCGAGGGCGATGAGCGCATAGACCGCGCCCGCCGGTGTGCCCTGGAGGATCGCCCGGAAGATGTCCTCTGGGACCGATGCGGCCAGCGTCATGTTTCGCCTCGCAACCAGAGGTTGCTCGGCGAGAGTTTGGCCGCCGCCTGACGGCGGCGTCGATCGTCAGGCGCTCGACCGGCCCAGCCGGTTCGGGCGCCGCCGGGGGGCGCCGGCCGGAGCCTCTGCCCCCCGGACCCCCCGCTGGTTCTCGCGCCGAACGTCGTCTCTGTGCGCATCCCTATGACGGGCTCAATTGAACGATGTCGGGGTGGGCTCGGACCAGTCCTGGTTGTCGTTGGACCAGCACAGCCACGGCTTGTCCGGCGGGGCGACCGTCTCGAAGGCGCCGTCGTGGATCTGGACCAATGGCGCGCACTCCTGCGCGTAGTCGGTGCTGGGGTCGCCGTCCACCACGGCGGCGTGCTGGCGGGTCCAGTCGATCGGGTTGATGAGGCCGTCTGCGTCGTAGTCCGTCATCTGGTTGGTGGCGTCGACGACCGACTGGCGGTCGAACTCGGGACCGGCGGCCAGCAGGCCCTGGAAGGCGAGGTCGGCGTTGATCCAGCCCACCATGGACTGCTCGCTGAGCTCGCCGCCCGTCTCGTCCATCCACTGCTGGAACGTGTCCAGCGGCGTGCCCTCGGCGTCGGCCTCGAAGGGCAGGAACTGCACGGTGACGTAGTCGCCCTCGAACAGCTCGGCGTTCTCCTCCACGAACCGTTGGTCGTAGGTGTTCGGATGGTAGAGGGTGACGTCGTCCATGCCCTGGCGCTCGAGCTCCTGGGCCAGGGTCTTCATGCCGTTGAGGTCGATGCACCCGGCGATGAAGTCGACTCCGGCGTCCTTCATGGCGGTGACCTCGGGCGCGATGCCATTGGTCAGCCCGTACGCCAGGTCGTCCTTGACATAGACGGCCTCGGCGTCCACGTCGCTGCCGTACAGCTCGAAGGAGTCCGCCGAGCCGTGGGCGCACTCCCGGGAGGTCTCCGTGATGCCGTACCCGAGCGTCGCCACCCGGTGCGCGCCCGCCTGCCCGACCACCCAGGGGAGCCCGCGGCCCGTGCAGCCGGAGCACGGGCCCTGGATGTGGCCGAAGATGTGCTCACGGCCGGCCATCTCATTGCCGTGGATGCCCCACACGTAGGTCGGGACGCCGGCCTGATCGAGGTCGCCCCAGCCACTGGGGGCCAGGGTGGCGTTGAAGTTCCCGAAGGTGTCGTCTGCGGAGATCACGTCCAGCGCCCGCACCTGGTTGTTCGCGAGCTCGTCGTCGAGCGTCTCGGACACCACGAGGTCGCGGCCGTAGATGCCACCCTCGCTGTTGCGGTACGCGAAGTAGGCCTCGACGCCGGCGGCGTAGCAGTCGAGGATGCAGGTGCCGAGCGGGTTGTTGGACTTGGTGCCGATGACGCTGAACCGGATCTCGTCGTCCGTCACGCCGGGGACGCCCGAGATCTCCACGAACGTGTCGCGGTCGCCGGATGAGGCTTCGCTGCCGCCGCCGTTGTCGTCGCCGGAGGAGCCGCCAGCCGCGCCGCCGTCATCGTCGTCGCCGGAGTTGCCGCACGCGGCCAAGCCCAGGCTGATGACGCAGAGCGCCACGACGAAGCGCCGGCCCCGACCCGAACGCCCGTGGGAGCGGGACACACGTGCTGTCATGGCTTCCCCCCTCGCTGTCGGCCGGAGAGCCCGCCGAGAAATGTGACGCGGTAGTTAGATATGACCATAGCGCAGGCCGTCCTTCAGGGGCACCGCTGGTCGGTGCCCGTCGAAGCTGTTGCTACAGGATCGCGCCAGACTCCTTCATCGCGGATATCGCCCCCCAGTCGAACCCGGCGTCGAGCAGAACCTGCTCGGTGTGCTCGCCGTGCTCCGGCGCCCGGCTCACCTCCACCGGGCGTTCGTCGAACTGCGCCGGGCTGGCCACGAGCTGCACCTGCTGCCCGTTGGGTGCCTCCATGGCCGGGAGGTAGCCGTTGGCGACGACCTGCGGGTCGCTGTAGAGCTCGTCCAGGGTCTGGTAGGGCGTCCACACGCCGGCGAAGTCGGCCAGTACCTGCTTCCAGTGCCCGAGGGGCTTGGAGCCAAACGCCTCGTCGAGCACGGCGACGCACGCCTCGCTGTTCTGGGCCCGGGCCGCGCTGGTGCTGAAGCGCTCGTCGGTGATCAGCTCCGGGCGCTCGAGGCGCTTCGCCAGGCCGTCCCAGAACTTGTCGGCCTGCAGCAGCACCAGGCTGATGAACCGGTCGTCCGCGGTCCGGTAGGTGTTGACCCCGGGGTTGGGGTTCTTGAGCCGGTTGGCGGTCGGCAGGCGGGTCAGCCCGAACAGCTTGGCCGCCACCACCATCGGCGAGAGCTGCCACATGGCGGTGGCGAGCAGCGACACGTCCACGACGGTGGGCTCACCGGTGCGCTCCCGCTGGAGCAACGCGGCGGCGATCGCACCGGCGGTCGCGAGGCCGCCCATCACGTCCCCGAAGGCCGCCGAGGGTTGGCCCGCCGGCCAGCCCTCCGCGTTGGTGGGCATTACCGCCGCCACACCGCCACGGGCCCAGAACGAGGCGGCGTCGTAGCCGCCCTTCTCGGCGTCGGGCCCCCTCGCGCCCTGCCCGGAGCCGCGCGCCACGATGATCTGCGGGTTGCGGGCCCGCACGTCGGCGACGTCCACCCGCAGCTTGCGGCGCACCTGCGGCAGGTAGTTGGTGAGGTAGACGTCGGCGCCCTCGATCAGCCTCATGAACGCCTCGTGGCCGTCGGGCTTGGCGATGTCGATAGCGACCGACCGCTTGCCGCGGTTGGGCTGCTCCATCATGAAGTTGATGCCGCTGTCCCCGCCGGGCAACAGCCCCGACGTGACGAGCCCGCGCTGGGGGTCGCCGGTCACGGGGTGCTCGACCTTGACGACGTCGGCACCCCAGTCGACCAGGACCGTGCCCGCTGACGGCACGAACATCCAGCTGGCCAGCTCGACGACCTTGATGCCGGCGAGGGGTCCGGAACGATGACTTTGAAGATCTTCCGGGGTCATGGCCCGAATTTCCTTCAAAGACCCGCGGGCCAGCCGACGGTCTTGGTCTCGGTGAAGATCTCGAGGCCCTCGATGCCGCACTGGCGGCCGACTCCGGAGCCCTTGTAGCCGCCAAACGGAGCGTCGGCGCCGTACCACACGCCGCCGTTGATGCCGAGCGTGCCGGTGCGGATCTGGCGGGCGATGCCCTTGGCCCGCTCGAGGTCGCCCGACGTGATCATCCCCGACAGCCCGTACGGCGAGTCGTTGGCGATGCGGACCGCGTCCTCGTCGCCGTCGTGCGGGATCATGACCAGCACCGGCCCGAAGATCTCCTCCCGGGCGATGGTCATGCTGTTGTCGACGTCGGCGAACAGCGTCGGCTCGACGAAGAAGCCCTTCGGGAGGTGGGCGGGCACCCCGCCGCCGGTGACGAGCCGTGCCCCCTCGGCCTTGCCCTTCTCGATGTAGCCGAGCACACGGTCCTGCTGCTTGCGGGAGATCTGCGGCCCCTGAAGGACCGACGTGTCGGTCGGGTCGCCGTAGCTCCAGCCATCGAAGCCGGCTCGGACCAGGTCGACGGCCTCGTCGTAGCGGGCCCGCGGGACGAGGATGCGCGACGCGATGGCACAGCCCTGGCCGCCGTGCATGCACGACGTCACCGCGCCCGGAAGCGACTTCTCGAAGTCGGCGTCGTCGAGGAGGAGGTTGACCGACTTGCCCCCGAGCTCCAGGAACGTGGGCTTGAGCGTGGCCGACGCCGCCTCCATGATCCGGCGGCCGGTGGCGGTCGACCCGGTGAAGGCCACCATGTCGACGTCCGGCGATGTGGTGATGACCTCGCCCACCAAGTGGTCCCTGCTGCTCACGATGTTGACGACCCCCGGTGGGATCTCGGTCTGCTCGGCGACGAGCCGGGCGATGCGGGCGGCGTTGAACGGCGTGTCGGGCGCCGGCTTCACGACGCACGTATTGCCCATCGCGAGGACCGGGCCGAGCTTGTTGAGCAGGATCTCCACCGGGAAGTTCCACGGCACGATGATCCCCACGACGCCGACGGGCTCCTTCCAGACGAAGCGCTCGGTCTCGTAGCCGACGCCTATGGCGTCCTTGGACCCGATCGGCCGCTCCCACGGGAACTCGTCGATCATCCCCGCAGGCCACAGCAGCGCCTCCCGCAATGGCGCATCCAACTGCGGCCCGTAGGTGATGAGGATCGGGCAGCCGACCTCGGCGACCAGCTCGTGGCGCAGCTCCTCGCGCTCCCCCTCGATCGCCGCCTGCAACTGGTGCAGGGCGCGGGCCCGCAACGCCCGGTCCGTCGACCATTCGGTCGTGTCGAACGCCCGCCGGGCCGCCGCCACGGCCGCGGCCATGTCGGCCGCCGATCCGTCGGCCACCGCGCCGAGGACCTCCTCGGTCGCCGGGTTGACGTTCTCGAACGTGGCGCCGCGCTCGGCGTCGACGAGCTTGCCGTCGATCAGCATCTTCGAGTCAGGCACGTCCAGCCCCCTTGGTCTCCAGCAGCTCGATGAGCTGACCGTCCGGATCGCGGATGAATACCGCCACCCCGATGTCGGTCTCCGTGACCACCGCGCCGCCCAGGGCCTCGACCCGATCCAGCAGGCGCCGGTGGTCCTCGGCACCGATCGAGATGTGCGTCAGGCCCGGCTCGTCCATCGGCCGCTCGCGCCGCGGCAGTCGACGCCGGTCGTAGGCGAGCAGCTCGAGCAGGAGGCGGTCCTTGCGCAGGTAGACGGCTCGCAGGCCGAGGGGCGGCTCGAGCTGGAGCAACCGGCCGGTGATGTCGTCGGGTGGTGCGATCTCACGCTCGTATTCGAAGCCCAACAGTTCCTCGTAGAAGCGCCGGGACCGGTCGATGTCGTGCACGCACAGCCCGATGTGGTTCACGACGCTGCCGGTCACGTGCACGCCTCGCTCACGGCCGCGCACCGTACAACAGAAAAGCTGACGTGAGCGTCAGAATCGAGGCCGGTGATGGGTTAGGCTGACGCAGCCGTCAGGTCAGGGCGACGTGAGGGGAGCCGACATGAGCTCGTACGAGGCCACCACCCCGAGGCCCGACTTCATCGACATGGCCCGCAACCCGCAGCCGACCTACCGGACCATGCGCGATACGGCGGCGGTGCTCCCCGTCGACGACAAGATGGTGATCGTCTGCCGCCGGGGCGAGGTCGAGGAGGCGTTCCGCCACCCCGACGTCTTCTCGTCCAACATGTCGGCGGTCGACCTCCAGAACGTGCGGCCGATGATCCCGCTGCAGATCGATCCGCCCGACCACAAGAAGTTCCGCAAGATCCTCGACCCGTTGTTCGCCCCGCGGCGCATGGCGGAGCTGGAGGAGCCGCTCACCAAACTCGTCAACGACCTCATGGACCGCTTCGAGGGACGCGACGAGATCGACTTCGCCGCCGAGTTCTCGATCCCGTTCCCGTCGCACGTGTTCCTCACCCTCCTCGGTTTGCCCCTGGAGGAGACCCCGCGGTTCCTGGCCATGAAGGACGGGATCATCCGGCCTGACCACGTGACCGGGAACCCCCGGGGCAGCAGGGTCACCATCGCCCACCAGAAGGCCACCGCGGACTCGATCTATGACTACTTCAACCACGTGCTGGACCTGCGCCACGCCGAGGGCCGGGACGACATCCTCACCACGTTTCTCCACACGGAGGTCGACGGGCACCGGCTGACGAGGGAGGACATCCTCGACATCTGCTTCCTGTTCTTCATCGCCGGGCTCGACACGGTCACGGCCTCGCTCGACTGTTTCTTCGCCTACCTCGCCCGGCACCCGGAACAGCGGCGCCGCCTCGCGGAGGATCCCAGCATCATCCCGGCCGCGGTGGAGGAGCTGCTTCGGTGGGAGTCGCCGGTCACGACCGTCGCCCGCGTCGCCGTGGAGGACACCGAGCTGGGTGGCTGCCCCATCAGGGCCGGCCAGCACGTGAGCGTGCTCATCGGATCGGCCAACACCGACGACGCCGAGTTCGGTGACGGTGACGAGGTGCGCTTCGACCGCGATCCCAACCGGCATCTCGCCTTCGGCGGTGGGATCCATCGGTGCCTGGGCTCACACCTCGCCCGTCACGAGCTGCGGGTGGCGCTTCGGGAGTGGCATCGGCGGTTCCCCGACTACTCGATCAAGCCCGGCCACACGCTGTCGTACACGCCTGGCGTGCGCTCGATCGACCACTTCCCGATGACTCTGGGCCCGTCGGCGCCGTAGCGCTCCGCGGGGCTACGACGACCCGGCCCGCGCCCGCACGGCTGCCACGCCTCGCTCAACCGCCTGGCGGATGATGGCGTCGTTGTCCTTGGAGATGAAGCGGTGGACGCGGGCCTCGAGCAACCGGCGGGCGATCGGATTGAACGCCTCGTAGGTCTCGCCGAAGCTGACCCGCGTGCGGCCGCCGCCGAGGTCCTCGAGGCGGTGCCACCCGGTCGCCTGCGACCACAACGGCTTGCCGACGGCCTCGTAGCGGGAGAACTCGGGGGGACGCGACTCGACGATGACCTCCCACGATCGCCCGACTCCGCCGCTGAGCAGGTAGCGGGGCACGCGGAAGCGGCAGAAGCGCACCAGTCCCAGCCCGTTCTCGTCGCCGGAGTGGACGATCTCGATGCGGACGTCGCCGTGCTCGATCACCCGGCGCTCGCCGTTGGGCAGCGGCGCGAGCGGGGGGTGCAGCGCCCGCCACACCTCCTCGGGGGCCGCGTCGATCTCGAACGAGAACTCGTGCTCTCTCACGCCCCGATTATGACCAAGGACGGCGGAATGTGACACCCACGTCACTCCGGGCGTCCGGAGCGATAGCCTGCGTCCGTCAGGTCCCGCGGGCTCGGGCAGCGAGGGGGACAGCGTGGAAGACGTCTTGGGCTACGACGGTCGGCAGGTGATCGTCACCGGGGCGGCGTCCGGGATGGGCGAGGCGACCGCCAGGATCCTTGCCGAGCTCGGCGCCGAGGTGATCGCCGTTGACATCAAGCCGACGGCCGTCGACGTCGCCGAGTTCCTCGAGGTCGACCTCCGCGACAAGGCGGCCATCGAGGGGGGCGCCGCCAGGGTCAGGACACCCGTCCACGCGTTCGTCAACTGCGCCGGGCTCCCCGGGCCGCCGTTCTCGGACGTGGACGTGATGTTGGTGAACTTCGTCGGGGCCCGGCACCTCATCGAACAGGTGCTGCCCAAGATGCCCGAGGGTTCGGCGATCGCCTACGTGGCCTCGAACGCCGGCCTGGGCTGGCAGCAGCACCTCGGCACGCTCACGGGTCTCGTCGACGCCGAGGGGTTCGATGCCGGCAAGGCCTGGTGCGAGGGGCATGCGGATGCGATCGGTGGCGCGAGCGCCTACGCATTCTCGAAGCAGGTCATCAATGCGTGGGTTGCGTCGAAGGCGGGCGGCTACCTGGCCAAGGGCGTGCGCCTCAACTGCACCAACCCGGGCCCGACCGATACGCCGATGATGCCGTTCTTCCACAAGTCCTACGGCAAGGCGATCATCGACGCCGCCGTCGGTCCCCTCGCCCGGTACTCGACCCCCGAGGAGCAGGCATGGCCGCTCGTGTTCCTGAACAGCCCCCGCCTGTCGGGCGTGACCGGCGAGGCCCTCTACGTGGACGGTGGCTTCTTCGGGGCCCTGCAGACGGGCCAGGTGGACTTCTCCGGCGTCACCGCTGCGGAGTAGCCGGCGCCTAAACGTGAACCGGCACGTTGGAGAAGCCGGCGACGTTGGACATGTGCACGCGGCGCAGGCCGTCCTCGTCGATCCCGTAGCGTGGCCAGCGCCGCACCATCTCCTCGATGGCGATGCGGCTTTCCATACGCGCCAGCGCAGCGCCGAGGCAGCTGTGGATGCCCAGCCCGAAGCCGAGTGACTGGCTGGGCGGCCGATCGACGTCGAACGCGTCGGGATCGTCGAAGAAGCGCTCGTCCCGGGTGGCCGAGCCGGTGATCAACAGCACCGGATGTCCGGCCGGCAGGGTGAGGCCGCGGAACTCGGCGTCCTGCAGCGAGAAGCGGCCCTGGTACTGCGACGGCGGCCAGATCCGCAGGATCTCCTCCACCGCCGCCGGGATCGCGCCCGGGTCGTCGATGACCCTCTGGTACTGGTCCGGGTGGCGGGCGAAGAGCACGAAGGCGTTGGCGACGAGCTTGGTGACGGTCTCGGCCCCCGCCCCGCCGAGGAGCGTGGCGAAGCCGGCGATCTCCTTGTCATCCAGCTTCGTCACGCCCTGGCCGTCCTCACGGTCCACCTCGGCCTGCGTGAGGCGGCTGATCATGTCGTCGGCCGGGTGGCGCCGCTTCTCGCGCACCAGCCCGTAGAAGTACGCGCCGGCCTCCGACGACGCCGCCTCGCCCTCCGCGGTCGGGCCCAGCCGGCCCGGCTCGCGGTGCAGCTGGAGGTCGAGCCAGTGCCGGATCTGCTGTCGGTCGCCCTCGGGGATGCCGAGGATGCGGGCGATGATCTCCACCGGGAACGGCCCGGAGAGCTCGGTGACGGCGTCGAAGCGGTCGCGGCCGTCGAGCGGCTCGACGTACGTCTCGATCACCTCGCGCACGATCGGCTCGAACGACTGCACGGCCCGGGGGGTGAAGACCCGGCTCACCAGGGCCCGCAGCCGGTCGTGCGCCGGCGGGTCCAGCATGATGATGCTCCGGAACATGGCGACCTGATCGGGCGGCGTCGACAGCGTGTGCAGGTCGACGCCATGGCTGCTGGAGAACGTCTTCCAGTCCTTGTGGGCCTCGACGACGTCGTCGTAGCGCGACAGCGCCCAGAAGCCGTAACGCTCGCTGTGGTACACGGGCGCCTCGTCCCGCAGGCGTCGGTACATGTCGTAGGGGTCGTCGAAGAAGACGTCGGAGAAGGGATCGAACTCGACCCGCGCCCCGCTGGTCGCCTCACCGGTCGACACATCGGACATGCAACCAACCCCCTGGCTCGGTTCAAAGCTGTAAAGGCAATTCTCCAACGCGCAGTGCGTAGCTCTCCTCCTGAAACTATTCTCGGCCCAAAAGCCGCACCGCTCCAGGGGGTGGGATGAACATCGACGAGATGATCATGGTGAGCGTGGACGACCACGTGGTCGAGCCACCCCATCTCTTCGAGGGACGGCTGCCGGCGCGCTACGCCGACCTGGCACCACAGTTCGTCACCCGTGAAGACGGCACCAATGCCTGGCTGTACGAGGGCCAGGAGATCGCCAACGTCGCCCTCAACGCCGTGTCCGGGCGTCCGCCGGAGGAGTACGGCATGGAGCCGACCTCGTTCGACGAGATCAGGCCCGGCTGTTGGGACATCCACGAACGCGTCAAGGACATGGACGCCAACGGCGTCTTGGGATCCATGTGCTTCCCCTCGTTCCCCCAGTTCTGCGGCCAGCTCTTCGCCCGCACCGAGGACAAGGACGTCGCCCTGGCCATGCTGCAGGCCTACAACGACTGGCACATCGACGAGTGGTGCGGCACGTACCCCGGGCGCTTCATCCCCTGCGTGCTCCCCGCGATCTGGGACCCCGAGACCTGCGCCGCCGAGGTGCGGCGAACCGCGGCCAAGGGCGCCCACGCGGTGACGTTCTCGGAGAACCCGTCCAAGCTCGGGTGGCCCAGCATCCATTCCGACGTCTGGGACCCGTTCTGGACGGCGTGCTCCGACGAGAACGTGGTGGTGTGCATGCACATCGGATCGTCGTCGCAGCTGGTGATCACGTCACCCGACGCCCCCATCGACTGCCTGATCACCCTCACGCCCATGAACATCGTGCAGGCGGCGGCCGACCTGGTGTGGTCCGACGTGCTGCGCAAGTTCCCAGCGTTGAACATCGCGCTATCCGAGGGCGGCATCGGCTGGATCCCGTACTTCCTCGAGCGGGTCGACTACAACTACGAGCGCCACCACCGCTGGACGGGGCAGGACTTCGGCGGCCGGCGGCCGAGCGAGGTGTTCAACGAGCACATCATCACGTGCTTCATCGACGACCACTTCGGCGTGGCCAGCCGCGAATTCCTCAACATGGACCGGGTGTGCTGGGAGTGCGACTACCCACACTCCGACTCGACGTGGCCGACGGCACCGGAGACCCTCGCCAAGCAGCTCGACGGCGTCTCCGACCACGACATCGACCGCATCACCCACCTGAACGCGATGCGGCTGTTCAGCTTCGACCCGTTCAGCGTGAGCCCTCGCGAGGAGTGCACCGTGGGTGCACTGCGCGAGCGGGCTGCCGGCCACGACGTGAGCATCCGCTCCACCAACCGGTCCCACGTCGGCGCACACAGGGCGCTGTCCACCGACTTGCAGGTGCCCGGCGGAGACTCCTGAGTCCCCCGGGTTCGTTCTGTCAGTGCTGAGGCCGCATCGGGGACCTGAGGTCTAACAGAACGCAGCGCAGGGTCACCCTCGCGGCAGGCCGAGGCCCTGCTCGGCCACGATGTTGCGGTTGATCTCGCTCGTGCCGCCCGCGATCGACGTCGACCGCGACGAGGCCAGGTTGTAGGCCCAGTCACCCGACAGCGCACCGAGTCCGAGGAGATCCGTCGCCAGCTCCGCCAGCGCCTGGTCGGCGCGCGACCACGCCAGCTTGGCCAGGCTGCCGGCGGTGCCGCCGGCCGCGCCGAGACGGAGCTGGGCGAGCGACCGCTCGGTCGTCCAGCGCATGCAGGCGATCTGGCTCCACAACCGTGCGACCCGCTGGCGGTGGCGGCGATCCCGGAGCGCGCCACGCGCCGCCGGCTCGGCCAGCAGCGCGTCGAGCTTGCTGCGGAGCACGAGGTGGAAGCGGGCCACGCCCGCGCGCTCGTGGCTGAGCGTGGTCATGGCCACGTCCCAGCCGCCGTGGAGCGGACCGAGCAGCGCCTCGGCCGGCACGCGCACGTCGCTGAAGGACAGCTCGCTGAAGCTGACCTCGCCGGTCATCGTGCGCAGGGGACGAACCTCGATGCCCGGGCTGCGGAGGTCAACCAGCAGGCAGCTGATGCCGCGGTGCCTGGGCGCGGCAGGGTCGGTCCGGACGTAGAGCTGGCACCAGTCCGCAAGGTGGCCGAGGCTGTTCCAGGTTTTCTGGCCGGTGACGACGAACCCGGCCCCGTCGGGCTCGGCCCGGGTGCGCAGCGAGGCGAGGTCCGACCCCGAGTCCGGCTCCGACATCCCCTGCGACCAGATGGCGTCCCCCCGCAGCATCGGACGCAGGAACCGCGCCTGCTGCTCGTCGGTCCCGAACGCCATGATCGCGGGGGCGATGTTGGCGACCCCGATGGCGTTGATCGGCCCAGGCGCCTGCGCGGCGTCCATCTCCTCGTAGTAGGCCACCTGCTCGTCGAGGCCGGCCGCCCGGCCACCGTGGTCGACCGGCCAGGCGGGTGCCGCCCAGCGGGCGTCGGCCAGCTGCCGGTTCCAGGCCCGGAGCGTCTCCAGCGAGACGTCGGCGACAGGGCGCCGTCCCGCGTCGACGACCTCCGGCGTGACGTGCGCGCAAAGCCAGACCCGCAGCTCGCGGCGCAGCTCCATCCGGCGCTACCGGGCTAGTGCGGCCGCCGACGGGTCGACGACCTCGCCGGCATAGCGGCGTAGCCCCTCGATCGCATCGCTCGAGCGCTGCCACGGCCGGACGATGACCCGCCCGACACCCGCATCGGCATAGCGGGCGACCTCGCCGACGTCGGCCGGGGTACCACCGAAGGTGACCTCGACCCGGCCGTCGCGCCCGGCGGCAGCCCGCAGGTCGGCCAGCCTGGTGGCCTGGGGCGGGATCTGTTCCAGCGAGTGGTTCATTGGCACCCAGCCGTCGCCCACGGCGGCCGCGCGGCGCAGAGCGGCCGGCCCGTCGCCGCCGATGACGAGCGGCGGGTAGGGCTGCTGTACGGGCTTGGGCTCGAACATCACCGGCTCGAAGTCGAAGAACTCGCCGTGGTGCTCGACCACGGACTCCGTCCACAGCCGGCGGCACACCTCGATGGCTTCGTCGACCCGGCGGCCACGGCTGTCGAAGTCGAGGCCCACGGCGTCCCACTCGGCCCGCAACCAGCTGGCGCCGATGCCGAACTCCGCCCGACCGCCGGACACGATGTCGAGGGTGGCGACGGCTCGTGCCGGGACGAACGGGTGGCGCAGCCCAATGTTGTAGACGTGGGTCGAGAAGCGGATGCGCTCGGTGCGGCCGGCCAGGAAGCCCAGGTACGTGAACGCGTCGAACACGGGCACGTCGGCGGGCACCGGTGGATGGTCGGCACCGTGGAACGGGCTTCCCTCCGTCAGCACGGGGAAGACCAGGTGCTCGGGCAGCCAGACCGAGTCGTAGCCGAGCCGGTCGGCCTCCTGGGTCACGTCGGGCCACACGCGA
Source organism: uncultured bacterium (assembly GCA_963717085.1). Lineage (GTDB taxonomy): Bacteria > Actinomycetota > Acidimicrobiia > Acidimicrobiales > VFJN01 > DASQUK01. Next base: position 13,008 of record CAVQVM010000022.1, on the reverse strand, counting down.
GGGTTGAGCATTCCGAGCGAGATGGCGAACTTCACGGCGGCTCCCAGGTCCGGACGTCGATCAGCGGAAGGTTGAATCGGTGTCGCCGGCGAGGCCGTCCGGCGGGTCGGCGGCGGGGACGCCGGCGTGGGACGTGGTGCGGTCGCTCATCGACTTCCTGGGCAGGGGAAGCAGCGCGCCGAGGTCGGCGAGCGAGCGCAGGGTGTCGTTCAGGTGGGTGCAGCTGGCCGTGCCGACGAGCTCGCGGCGGACGAGGAGCCGCAGGTCATCGAAGGTCGTGCCCTGCAGCCGGTCGGCGCTGGCCACGGCGGCCGGGCATTCCTCCCAGGGCAGCACGAGGGCCCTGGCCCACAGGTCGACGATCAGGTGGCGCCCGGCGTCCACGGAGCCGCCGGCGGCGTACTCGTGCACCACGGTCTCCTGGCCGTCACCGTCCGCGTGGCTGTCGCGGAAGTGCACGTCGATGGCGTGCAGCCCCCGTGGCCCAGCCGCGAGCACGTCGAGCCGGCGGCGCCGGCGCGTCGCATCGGGTGGGAGTGGCGCCATCGCGTGCCAGGCCTGCGCGTCGTCCTCGAGCGGCGCGAGCGCCGGCGCCGGCGGTCCGTGGGGCGTCGGCAGGCGGCCCGTCTCCCGCAGGTTGGCGATGAAGCCGCCGTCGAGGGCCCAGCCGGCGCACTGATCCCCCAGCCGGGCGGCCATGGCGTCCACGAGCCCGGCCCGCCGCGGCAGGGCGTCGGCGTGAAGCAGCGCGTAGCCGGAGACCAGCACGGCGCCCACGAGGTCGTCGAGGAGCAGGTACAAGAGCGAACCGCGGTCTCGCTCGGCCGGCAGGACCTCGTCCAGCACGTGGCGGTACCCGGGACCGACCCGAACGCCGACCAGCGACCCGAGGTCGGGCGGGCCGTCAGCATCGCCACCGGCACCGTCGGCGCGGATGTCCACAACGGCGTGGTCGGCGGGTTCGAGCCGCAGGGCCAGTTCCACCTCCCCGAGGACCTCCGCCCGGTCGGCGCCGTCCCCGCCGGTGCGGAGGTCACGGCCGCGGGCGTCGACGACCAGCGCGCCGTCCGGGCCGTCAGGGCGAACGGTGTCGATCGATGTGGTGCGCCGAACCGATCCCGGCGCGCGTGGCGGCGTCGACGTGGCCGGAGCGTGAGGGCCCGCCACCAGCGGGGGGCCGGTCATCGGCGCGCCTCCACGCAGCCAACTGAGGCGCTCGGTTCCACCGCACTCCCCTTCTCGAACCCGCTTTCGCGAGTGCTCTTCTCCGTGACCGGAAGGCTAGTCTCCGGTCGCGCCGCAGCTCACCGGCCAGGACGAAGGGAATCCATGCCTGACTACGAGTTTGTGACCTACGAGACGCTCGACGACGGGGCCATCGCTCGCATCATGCTGAACCGGCCCGAGGCCCGGAATGCGCAGAATCGCGGGCTGCTCGTCGACCTCGGCGACGCTCTCCTGGAGGCCGAGGCCGACGACGGCGTGCGCGTCGTGATCCTGGGTGGGCTGGGGCCGATGTTCTCCTCGGGTCACGACATGGGTTCCAAGCAGGCCGTCGCCGAGCGGACGCCCGGACCGACGCAGCACCCGACCGTGGCGATCAACGGCGGCCGGCGGCAGGGCGCCGAGGCGCTGATGCTCCAGGAGTGGCACTACTACTTCGACAACACCCGGCGCTGGCGCAACCTGCGCAAGATCACCGTCGCCCAGGTCCACGGGACCGTGTACGCCGCGGGGCTGATGCTCATGTGGGCGTGTGACCTGATCGTCGCCGCCGACAACGCGAAGTTCGCCGACGTCGTGGGCACGCGGCTGGGCATGTGCGGCGTGGAGTACTTCGCGCATCCATGGGAGTTCGGGCCCCGCAAGACCAAGGAGCTCATGCTCACTGGCGATTCCATCGATGCCCACGAGGCCCACCAGCTCGGCATTATCAGCAAGCTCTTCCCCGAGGCCGAGCTGGGCGAGCGCACGTTGGAGTTCGCCCGGCGCATCGCGCAGCTGCCGACCATGACCGCGCTCCTCATCAAGGAATCGGTCAACCAGACCGTCGACAACATGGGCTTCCACAACGCCCTCAACGCCTGCTTCACGCTGCACGAGCTGAACCACTCCCACTGGGCCCAGGTCCACGAGAACAAGTACCCCGTGGCGCTGCCCGAGGACGGCATCGCCGATTGGCGCTCGGCGCCGCCCGTCAAGCCGTCCCGCAAGGACATGGCCGAGGCGCCCGGCCCCTGAGGGTCAGCGGAGACCGGGCCTGACCGAGCGTGCAACCGGCGTTCGGACGAACCGACGCGCAACCTGCGTACGGACGAACCGGCGTGCAACCGGCGTTCGGAAGCGCCGGATTTCGTCCCATTCGAACGCCGGAACGGCCGCGCCGCGGACCGAGTCGCGGTCCACCCGCGGGTGCCGGATCAGGGCCAACCTGCGCGTCGTGCCGGCGCCTCGGCGGTGAGGACGTGGCCGGTCGGCGAGGCGTCGACCATGGCCTCCGGGCCCCGCCACTCGGCCGCCATCATGAAGAGCGTGCTGTGGTCGGCACCTCCGAGCGCGCAGGCGAAGCAGCCGCGGTCGAGGTCGATGGTCTGCAGGACCTCACCGCCTTCGCCGACCCGCACGCAGCGCCGGTTGGGGACGTCGCCGTACCAGACGGCCCCGTCGACATCGAGGCAGATGCCGTCTGGCACACCCTGGCCGAGGTCGGCCCACACCCGTCGATCCGACAGGCCGCCATTGGCGTCGATCTCGAAGGCCGTGAGCCGGTTCGCGTAGGACTCGGCGACGATGAGCGTCTTGTTGTCGGGCGTCACGGCCATGCCGTTGGGGAACGAAACGCCGTCCGCCACCTGGTGAGCCGAGCCGTCCGGCCTGACCAGGGCGACGATCCCGGGCGCGACGTCCTCCCCCGCCATCATGTCGAAACCGATGCTGTTCACATAGGCGTTGCCTCGCCCGTCGACGACGATCTCGTTCCACGGACGGTCGCACAGGCCGCCCAGGTCCACGTGGGTCTCGAGTGACCCGTCGGGATTGCCGACCAACAGCAGGCGATCGCTCCCGGCGACGACGAGCAGGCGCCCGTCCGGCAACCAGTCGATGCTGAACGGGAACGCCGACACGCGGGCCATCACCTCGCTGCTGCCCTCGAGGTCGACGGCGACGACCTCGTGCGCGCCCCAATCGGAGAACCACAGGCGGTCCCCGTGCCACCGTGGCGACTCCCCGAACACGAGGCCGGTCATCAAGGTGTGGAGCTCAGGCACCGCAGGCGCTCCCTACGTCGACGTCGAACATTCATCGACAGCTGAGACGAGGGCGCCCGGTCCAACTCATCGCAGTGCCCCGGGGGGTGTCCGCTATCCTGAATCGTCCCGTTCCGGGGGTGTAGCTCAGCTGGCTAGAGCGCTTCGGTCGCATCGAAGAAGTCGTGGGTTCGAATCCCATCACCTCCACCAGAGAAAAGCCGCAAAGGTGCAGGTCAACGGCGATGCGGCCGGTCCTTGATGCTGTCCACAACAACCATCCAGAACCGGTAGTTGTCCAGTGCTGAGGGCACGCGGAGGGCACGAATCTGACGGCATGTCAGGTCGGTGGCGGATGGCCGTCGTGGGCAGGCCTTCTTCATCCGTCGTACCGACGACGACCCGATGGTGTTTCGCCGGACTCGAACCTGCGACAACCACTCCAGGGTGAGATATGACCGTCTAACGCGGTCTACACGGAGACTCCGTCGGGCAGTCCAGGGGCGTGCACTCCAGCGCACTGAGGCGCACCGATTCGGCTGTCGTGACCGGTGGCGCGTGCCGACACCAGGCCGAGGAAATCCCCTGAGTTGGGGTCCCGCCTAATCCAGAGGCTTCGGCGCCGTCGATGTGCGTTCGGAATGGTGGGGCTTAGCGTCGTCGCGACGCCAGAGCGCCGGTTCCGCATGTGGCTCTCCGTGTCGAGGCCGACGTAATGGGCGCCCTGCGGTCGTGCGTTCTGGAGGCCGGGTCAGGTCGCCGTCGCCAGCTGGACGTCGTGGCGTCTCGCGATCCGTCCGCAGATGGTGGTGACGGACTCGGCGCTGCGTTCGGCTGCAGCCCGCACGTAAGTCACCAGCGCTTCGAGCGTCCAGAACCACAGGTCATCGGTACGCCACCACATCACTTCATCGAGCAACCCGGGATCGACGCCGCCCCTGACCATTGCCGCCGCCCGAAGCGCATACTCGGCCTTGTGATGCTGGGCCCTCGTGTGGGCCCGGTCTTCGGGAAGGTGACGCTTGCGGATGCCCTCGAACTCGAGCGGCTGCCCCCGGGTCGCACCACTTTCCTCGATGGCGTCGGCGGCGAGCTCGAGCAGGACCTCGCCGGGAAAGGTGTTGTTCTTAGGGTGCAGCGGCGCGAGGCGCGCAGCGATCTCACCGAGCTCCAGATCGCTGGCGATGCCGGACAGCGCCACTCGTATCGTCTCGGTCCGAGCCTCGGTTGTTGTCGCTGTCTGCTTCGCCATCGCCACGACCGTACATCGGTCAGACGACACACATCCGGGCGCATAACGCAGGCCGAGACCCCCGCCGACAGGCCGCGGATCGGCAGATCTATGTCCATTCGCTTCCACGGCGAGACGCAGGTCAGCTCCATGGCGGCCCGAGAGCGCGTCCGCTGCGCCGTGCCGCATCTTGGCTGGCGCGATCATGGCGCCGCGTCAAGCTCGGCGATGTGATCGTCCCTCGCCGGGTTGCTTCGCCATCCTGCTTGGCGTGCGTGTCACGAAGGCGCGTCAGGGATCTCGTCGCTATCGGCGGACACCCCCATGAGGTCGAAGAATGCCGACAGGGTCGTGTCCAGGGTCTCGTCGGTCACCGAGTCCGGGTCGAGCAGCCGGTGGATCGACAACCCTTCGAATACGGCCAGCGAGATCTCCGCCATCTGACGGGCCGGGTACCGGGCGGTGGCGCCGCGCACGGCGTGCTGTTGCTCGATGAGCCCCTGGACCAGGACGCGCCAGCGCTCGATGCTTGCCGCGAGTTTGGCCCGGGCCTCGGCATTGCGACTCGCGTAGAGGACGAACTCGAGGTACAGCGGTTGCATCGACTGGTCCCAGATGAAAGTCGGGGTACGGATGAGGTCGGCCATCCGGGGTAGCAACTCGGCGGCATCGGGCCCGCTGGTCTCGAGCACCTCCTCCACGACCGCGAACTGGCGCTCGATACGGTCCTCGACCAGTGCCAAGAACAGGTCGTCCTTGCTCTTGAAGTTCGAGTAGACCGCGCCCTTGCTGAACCCCGCCGTGGCGGCGATCTCGTCGAGCGTCGCCGCGTGGAAGCCCGCCCGGGCGAAGACGATCGCGGCGGCGTCGAGGAGGTGCTGGCGGGTCATGGCCCGCCGCCGCTCGGGGGTCAGGGGCTCGAACGTCACCGCCCGACACATAAGTACTTGTGATACTTATCAACAAGTGAAATACTGACCAGTATGTCGATGACGCATCGGGATCGCATCGGCCCGAGAGTAGCTGGTCCTGCAGACGAGGTGCTGGACTGGCTGGTCCGCCAGCGCGCCTGGGAGCTTCGCCTGGCTCAACTCGAGGGCGCCACGCCCACAGGCCTGGCAGCGCTCCTCGCGTCCTCGATTGGGGGCTTGCCCGGCGGACATCTCGTCGTCGATCACGAAGCACCCGCAGAGCCCGCCGTACCGGACCGCGCTCGCTGATAGCGCTACGTCACGGCACCCGGCGCGACCCACGCACAATGCCCGAACCGAGCGCACAGCGCCGGCCTGATGACAAGCACAGAGTGCCGTAGCGCCTAGCGGCAGATCGGTGCTAACGGTGGGGCGTCCCCGATCGGGCACATCCAGGGACGCTGCACCCTCTTCGGGCAGGGGTCACAGCCGCGCCTCGGCATCCTGCTTGAGCGCGGCCAGCGTCTCCGGCATTCCCGGCACCGCCAGTTGCTTCATCATGTCGAGCACCTGCGTCGCGCTGTCCTCATCGACGCCGAGGCCCTCGGGATACGCCGGCATTACCTCCCACGACTGGGTCACCTCGGTACGGGCACGGTCCAAGGCCCGGAATCGGAAGCCCCAGCGGACCATCTCAACTCGGCCCTCGAGGCCGTGGTTGATGAAGGTGAACTCGCGCCCGCGGTCGGCGACCACCACGCGGCAGCGGGTTTCCCACGTCGAGTCGCCAATCGCGTTGGTGCCGGTGAACCACTCGCCGTCATCGTCATAGGACCCGCCGGTGCACACGGGACTCCAGCGGCCCATCTGCGACACGTCCGCGACCAGGTCATAGAGATCCTCGGCCGGGCACTCGATGACGATCGACGCTTCGTTGCGGTAGCGGCTCGTGTCCATGACGATCGACGGTACGGGATCATAGGAACGGGCCGCGAGTCGGAACCGAGCGAACGCCGCCTGGCAAGCGGGCAGTCCAGAACGACGGTGCGCGAGATCGGCAGCTAGGTGCGCCCGGCCATCCGACACGTTGATCAGCATCGAAACACGGACATGAAGCCACGACAGTTCCTCGCCCGTCTCGCGGCTGTCGTGACGGCGGCCGCGGCCATCGGAATGTTCCTGGGGCCGGCCCGCGCCGATGCGTCCGACCACGACGACCCGGATGGCACGGTCAACCGGGACTCGACGTCGGCCATGGCCGCGGACATCGACGGCTGGGGCAACCGGGACCTCGACATCGGTGCCCTTAACGCGTCCATGGCCGAGGAACTCGGTTCCCGGCTGGACGGCTGGGACACCCCAGACATGGATCTCAACCCGACTGACTTGTGGGAAGCCATGGCCTTCGGGATCGGCGACCGGCTGGACGGCTGGGCCACCCGGGACCAGGACATCGGCGCACTTAGCTCCACCGACGGGATTGGCGGCATTCTGGACGGCTGGGGCAACCGGGACATGGATATCGGGACGTTCTAACTGCGACCCTGGAATCGGCCGGCGGATGCGTGCCCGTGGGGCGAGCCGGGTGCCCAACACTCCGCGGATCATCGCGGCTGTCGGACGGCGACCCGCCCCCCGGCCTCCCCGACAACGCCGAACGGCAGTTCTGGCGCGGGCGGACGCGTGTCGCTTGTGCCCCCGCCTGCTACTTGGGTTGGTTCGGTACGCCTTCGAACAGCTGCTCGGTGGGCCCAGCGTCCACCAGCCCAGTCACCTTGGTGACGAGATGTGGTGCGAACACCGAGAGGTACACGACGTGCCCAACCAAGATGAACCCAGCGATCGATAGCAAAGTTGACTGCACGCGGCTGCGCGTCTTCGAATCGGCCCACGTTTCGATGACGGTGCGGCCCTGTGGATCCGTTCGCCCAAGGAGATACGTGAAGACCATCATCTGCACGCCCATCGCGAGTGCGTCGTACAGCGGGTACTGGTGCTTCGTGCCCTGCCACAGTGCCAGTCCGCTGATCACTCGGCCGTAATAGAAGACGCCCAACCGCGCCCCGACGATCCCATTGAACAGAAACGCCCACACGCAGCCGACAACGAGCCCGACGGTTAACAGTGTGATCGGCCTCCGCCACTGGTACCGCGCGCTCAACCAGCGCCCGAGGAATGCGCCGATTACGGTAGGCAGGACGAAGTAGGCGATGTAGCCCGGCGGAACCGACGCGGGCAGGCCGCCCCAGGTCTTGTTCACCGGCCACCAGGACGGCATCCGAGGAATGGCAGGCGGGAACTGTGCGTACACCGCCCAGTCGTAGGGGGCCTCGATCCACGAAAACGAGATCGCCGAGATGCACACCAGCAGGAGCGGGTGAAGGCGGCCGCGCCGATAACTCAGGAACACGCCGAGAGTTACGAACGTGCAGCCGCCGACATAGGCAAACCCGATTGCCGTCTTCAAAAGGGGTGTCAGCTCATTCATGGCCCGCCGTCTGGCGATTCACAGCGGGACGCGCTTCTGGGTCGTATCGAAGCACCAAAGTGAACATGAGCACGATCAACCCAATGAGCGTGCTCACCATGATGACTGCGCCCATTTTCGCCGCCCTCCAAAGTCCGTGCAGCTTTGTCGCTGATGTTGACACGCGCCTGGCGACTCACAGCGAACCCGCGCACCTAATGCCCGCTCTGGTGCTCCGCTGCTCGCCCCACAGTTAGCAGTTCCTTCGAACAAGCCAGTTCAGATCTGAGCAGTGGCGGAAGCTGGCGCTAGCCGGCAGTGGCCAGCTTCGAGGTCGCCATCCCGCGACCAGAAGCCGATCGGGTCACCAAGCAGGCGGCCTCCTCGGAAACGTGCGGTCGCGGATCCGTCCGTCGCAAAGCGCGGCGAGGGCCACCAGGAGACCGTGTTCGTTCCAATCGAAGTCGGGGCGCGACTCGATGACCTCGCAGGCCACTGGATCGGGGATCACCAGGGCCGGTAAGCGTGAGCCTCGATGCGCGATGTGGGCGTGCTCCAAGCCGGCTGCATCGATGACAATCCACGCGGTCGTTGAGCGGGTCCCACCTTCGGGATCGCACCCATCCCTCCTCTGTCGGCGACGCTCCGCCGAAGTCCGTCGAGGCGGACAGTTGGATGTAGCGCAAGCGGCTAAGCCAGAACGTCAACCGCAGGGTCCCGAGCCGCCGGAGGGTTCCGATCCGCGCTTCCGAGGCCACCCACACTTGGGCACCCTTACTGCTCAGTCCGTCGCTAGTAATCAGCAGAGCGGGAGCGTCTCCCGGCTTGCCGAGGACGACAGCGCAATCGGCACGGTCCCACCGTGGTGGCACATCCGCCCGCATCCGCACCACCGCGATCAGGACGCCAGCCGAATCTGTGACTACGTACTCACGCCTCAATTCGGCCACCCCCTGCGTGACGACCGTATAGCGAGCAGCCGCTATCAGAAGCCCTCCCCCAGGGCGCTCGGTGTTCGATCGCAGCTAGGGCTATGTGTACGCGTCGCTAAACGAAAACACAGGAACCACCCCCTGGTACCGGTACATAGCCCGGGTCGCGGTCGTGGCGCTGAGCAGGTCTTTCGTGCGCGTGTGGATCGCTGGCGGGCTGGGCCGGCGTCGAGCTGGTCACGAGCACTGCCTGCCTGCCTCGTGGGTCCCCTTGCCTGCTGGGGTGGGGTGGGTCAGGTAACCGCTCTCAGGTGGCGTTGCCTGTTGCGATTACTAAACGTCTTGCAGCTGCCGTTGTGCGCTTGTGGGCCCGCCAGTCGCCCGCACTCGCCCGCTGCGCAACCGTGCTGCGATTGACCGGCGAGCAGGCGGGGCGCGGGAGCTGCAACGACGGCATTCGAAGTCCCGCGGATGAGGGTCAGCTTTGTACCACTGCCTCCTGACAGCCAACCTTGGCCGACGCTCATCAACACCTACGCGGGGTCGCAGAATCCGACCGAGACCGATCGACTCCGGAGCAGCTTGCCGAATCGATGCTCGATGGGCGGCGAGTCTGTGGCCATGACTGCTGTTCTCATCTACACGCGGCTCAGCACCGAGGACGTGCACGACGCCACCGTCCGCCAAGAGGTCGCCTGCCGGTCCTATGCGGAGGCTCGCAACTGGGAGGTCGCCGCCACCCTGAGCGACCTGGACGCGTCCGCGTACCAGCCGCGGGCCCGACGACCCGGCTTCGAGACACTCATCACCGAGGCAGCGGCCAGGAGCGCCGACGGCGTGCTGGTCTGGAAGCTGGATCGGCTGGTGCGTCGCCCCAAGGACTTCGAACGGCTGTGGGAGGTGGCGGAGCGTCGGGGAGTCTTCATCGCGTCGGTGACCGAGCCGGTTGATAGCTCCAGCCCGATCGGCTTGGCCATGCTCCGCATACTCGTCGCGCTCGCCGGCCTCGAGTCCGCAACGACCGGTATCCGGGTCCGGGCCTCCAAGCGTCAGGCCGCCGAGGAGGGCAGGCCGCCGCCTGTCAAGGCGTACGGGCTCACACGTGCATTGGGACGGGATCGTTGAGAGCGAGGCGGCCGTGCTACGTGAAGCCGCCCACCGGGCGATGGCCGGTGAACGCCTAGCGACGGTTGCACGGGACCTGCGGTCACGGGGAATCCCGTCGCCGACCGGTCGCCACTGGACGGATGCGACCCTCGGTCGGCTCTTGCGCAACCCCAGGATCGTGGGCGACCGCGCCTACAAGGGCCAGGTTGTTGCCCGGGACTGCTGGCCGGCGATCCTGGATCGTGACACGTTCGCTCGGCTGCAACTGGCGCTCAACCACCCGGGTCGGCGAGGTGCCCCGCCCAGACACCACAAGCGGCTGGCGACGGGGTTCGCCCAGTGTGGCCTTTGTGGCCAGAACATGGCGACGACCACACGCAGCGGCGTCCGCTACTACAGCTGCCCGACCCAGCCGACCGGCTGCGGACGCATCCATGTACACGCCGACCGTCTTGAAGCCTGGCTCCTCGACCAGCTGCTCGAACAGCTGCGCCTCGAACCACCGCCGACGGCCCAGGACGCCGACCCTGGCGACACCGCGGCGGCGATGGCTGAGCTGTGCCGCGACTACTACGTCGATCGCATCGTGACCCGCGGCCGCGTTCCTGTCGGCCAGAGCGCTCCTGGTGCGCCGCGCCGACGAGCTCTCCCGACGCTGGGCCGGCGACCGGAGGCGGCGAGGGTGTTGGCGGCGGCCAATCCACGCAAGCAGCTCGGTGCACTCGACCTCGGGCAGCTCCGAGACCTATTGGCCGACCGCCTCGACCGGCTCGTGGTCAGCCCCATGGTCAAGCGGCGACGTGGTGTGTTCGATGCTCGTCGGCTCCGATGCGAATGGAGGACGCTGGCGCAACATCGAGTGTCGTAGCCAACGCCCCGAGCCACGGTGGTGGTTGGCGTCGAAGGCACTACGTCTCTACGCGGCACGACCGGGGTGGTCAGAAGCGGGGTGTGATGCGCAGGTCGGGGTCGGGTTTGGGTGCCTCGGCCAGGAAGTCGGGATTGCTGGTGGTGCAAGTGGCGAAGGAGAGCAGTGATCGGGTCCTGGCGACGGCGTCTGATCGCCACGTAGCGGTGCGTGAGAAGGGCTGCTCGGAGGCCCGGTTGAGGACGAAGTCGTGGTAGCCGGGTGAGCCACCTGGGAGGTCGTGGTCCCAGCGTGATTCCATGCGATCGACGGCGTGCTGCATTCGGCTGATGACGGTGAGGTATCGGATCCAGCGGTGGTCGTCGAAGTCGAACCGTTCCCGGAGGAGTTCGGCGGCTTGGCGGCCCTTTTCTGCGGCTCGGCGTACGACTTCGTCGGGCATCTGTAGGTTCATGCCGCCCTCGTCTGAGCGCAGGCGGACCTGAACGATGCGATCCCGGTAGCCGGGGAGTGTCGCTTGGGCGTTGTCGGCCCAGTACTGCATGGTGTCGAGCAGTCCGGCGGCGAAGCCCTGCATGGAGGTGATGGTCTTGAAGCGTGGCTGCAGCCCGCTTTGGCCGGGTCCGGGGTAGTAGACGTCTTGGTCGGGGTAGCGGTCGGGGTAGCTCTGGAGGTCGATGGCGAAGGTGGGCCGTGCCGGGAACGGTGAGTCGAAGAAGTGGACCGGGAAGTTGGCGGTGAGTCCGCCGTCGGTCATCCAGCAGCGCTTGGCTCGGTATCTCGGCTTGTCGTCGGTGCCGAGGTTGTCGGTGTAGTCGACGGCCCACAGCGGTACGGCGCTGATGAGTGCGGGAAAGCTCAGGCTGAGTCGAGCCGCGAGAATGACCGGGAGGTCGTCGGCGGGTGGCAACCAGTAGAGGGAATGGGGTGCGTCGCCGCTTCGGGGGCCGGGACGGCGGGTCGGGACGCTCCAGCCGATGAGCCGAAGAACGGCGCCACTGGCGGCATTGAGTAGACGGCCGGCAGGGTTCGTGTGGCGGCGCTCGTTCCCGGCGTCCGGTGCACGCGGTGGGGTCAGCGCTGCTTCTTCGGCGAGGAGTGGCTGGCCGTCTCTGGTTGTGGCCGGCTGTTGACCTCGCAGGAGGTGTTCGATCACCTTCGGGGGGAAGTACACCTCGAGTTCCTTGGGGTCGAACAGGTAGGTCCGTTGCTCGAACGGGAACGTTTGTGGCCGACCAAACGTGAGGTTGGTGGTCATGACCTGTAACTCGATTTCGGGGTTGTCGGGATCGGGTCCGCGCAGGTCGCCGATGGTGAGGGGGCCGTCGACTCCAGCGATGCGATCGATCTCGGCCGTCATCCAGTCGGTGAACGGCCCCGGCTCCGCGCGGCTGCTCACGTCGGCGTCGCGTCCATCAGAGCCGATGCAGATCCCGAAGCCCTGGGTGGCGAGGTTGGCCCGGCTCGACTGGACCTCGGCGACGGTAGCGATCACGAGGGCCGCGCCGATCGCTACCGGGAGGATGAGGACGAGGGTGACGAGCGCCAAGCGGATCCAGTCGCCGCCGGTCGACGGCAGGCCGGCGGCCACTAGGGCCCCGGCGACCCCCACCAGGAGCACGCCGACGAGGCCGACCAGAAACGAGCGACGCTGAGCGCCGACCAGGGTGCCGAGGACGCGACCGACCCGTTGTCGCATGGGCTGATCGGGCTGTAGCCAACCTTTGAGCACCGCCAGTGCCGTGTGGGTGCTTGGCCCGGCAGTGAACAGGTCACCGAGCTTGGGTCCCAGCTTGACGGGAAGCTCTGCGAGTCGTCGGAATCCGCCGGAGTCGCGGCCGTGCTCAGCGGCGGCAACCATCACCGCGCCGATGGCGCCCGCCGACGACCCGCCGATCGACCGGAAGCGATACTGGCGGGCCAGCTCACAAGCGGCAAGGGGGTAGACAATCCCGCTGGTGATCCCCCCCTTCATGACCAGGTCACAATCGTGTCCGTCGAGCTCAGCGTGCGTCGGGTAAGGGAAATCGGGCTTAGCCATCTCGCCGACGCGCTCGGCAATCCTACGGACCTTCGCCTGCTGCGCAGTCTCGGCCAGCCCTGACGTACCGGCCGATCCGTTCTTGCTCATGGCCATCGCTCGCCCTCCTCTACGTTCCGACCTCGGGTGGTTGTCATTGCTTGACTTGAAGGTTGTCGTAGTCGTAGAACGTCCCGGGGTCGAGCACGTCGGCTGGTGTCAGC
>CAVQVM010000021.1:0-193716 GCA_963717085.1 uncultured bacterium | reverse complement strand
GACGTCGACGCCAAGGCGGTCGGCGAGTCCGGCGCAGACGCCGGCGATCTTGCGATCGTCGGGCTCACGGACCAGCCGCCGCGCCCGCGGGCCTGAAGACGGCTGATCCGGCCGCGGCGGCGCCTGGGGAGGGACATCCATGGCCCAATCATCGGGAGCGGGCCTTGTCCTCACAATCGGGGATGTCCCCGAGCGCTCCCCGGAGGCGATTTCGCCGTGCAGTTGCCATCATGGACGGTGCCGTCACGTGACGGCGCACACGAACCGCCCATGGGCTCACCTTCCCGACCACCGATCGCCGGCCTCCCCCGGGGCCTGGTCCGCCGCCGCGACGAACGCATGGTGGCGGGTGTCTGCGCGGGCGTTGCGCGCTGGCTCGGGGTCGACCCCATCGTCGTGCGGTTGGCGGTCTGCATCCTCGCCCTCGCAAACGGGGCCGGGCTCGTCCTGTACCTCGTGGCATGGGCGGTCCTCCCCGACGAAGCCGCAACCGAGGGAGAGACGGCGGCCCCGGCCGCGAGTCCGGGCACGCGGCGCAGCAGCGAGCTCGCCTTGGCGGTGGGCTGCATCACCCTCGGGGCACTGCTGTTGGTCCGCTGGATCACACCGTTCTTCCCCGATCACGTCGTGTGGCCGGCCGTGGTGGCGGCCACCGGCGTCGGCCTGGTCCTGGCACGGGCCGGCGACAGTGATCGGGCTCGCTGGCGGGAGGCGGCGACACGGCTGCCGGGGAACCCGGTCGAGGCGCTCCGCGGCGGCTGGATGGTCTGGGTCCGGGTGCTCGTCGGCGCCGGCCTGTTGATCGCCGGGATCGGGCTCTTTCTCGCCTCGAACGAGGCGCTGGGCGCGGTCGGCAACGTGGGCATAGCGGTGCTGGCCACCATCCTCGGCGGCGCGCTGTTGTTCAGCCCCTGGGTGGTGCGCCTGGTGCGCCAGCTCGGCGAGGAACGGCGGGAGCGGATCCGCAACGAGGAGCGCGCCGACATGGCCGCCCACCTGCACGATTCGGTGCTGCAGACGCTGGCCCTCATCCAGCGCCACGCCGACGCGCCCCAGCAGGCACGCAGCCTGGCCCGGCGGCAGGAGCGGGAGCTGCGGGCCTGGCTGTACGAGGGCCGCCGATCGACGACCGAGGATGCTCCCGGCACGCTGGCGACGGCGCTCGACGGTGTCGCCGACGAGGTCGAGGCCGACCACGGGGTCGCAGTCGACGTGGTGATCGTCGGCGATTGCCCCCTCGACCAGCATGTCGACGCCCTGGTGGCGGCGGTGCGCGAGGCGGTCCTCAACGCCGCCCGCCACAGCGGTGCCGACGAGGTGTCGGTCTACGCGGAGGTGGCTGCCGGACACATCGAGGCGTTCGTCCGTGACCGGGGCCGCGGCTTCGACACCGCGGCCGTCAACGGCGACCGGCGCGGGATCACCCATTCGATCGTGCGCCGCATGGCCCGTCACGGTGGCCGGGCCCAGGTCCATAGTGCGCCCGGTGAGGGCACCGAGGTGACCTTCGAGCTGGCGCTCGAGGCGGAATCGACATCGTGAGTCCCTCACCGCTGACCCGCGTGTTCCTGGTCGACGACCATCGCCTGTTCCTGTCCGGCGTGCGGACCGAGCTCGCCGGCCGGGTCGACATCGTCGGTGAGGCCGTCGACGTCGAGTCGGCGGTGGAGGGGATCCGGAACACCGGGCCGGACGTGGTGCTGCTCGACGTGCACCTGCCGGGTGGCGGGGGGCGGGCCGTCATCGAGGCGGTCCACCGGACGCACCCGGCCGTCGTGTTCCTCGCCCTGTCGGTCAGCGACGCCGCCGAGGACGTGATCGCCGTCATCCGCGCCGGCGCCCGCGGCTACGTCACGAAGACGATCGCGGCCGGCGACCTGGCCCAGGCCGTCGAGCGGGTGCGTGACGGTGACGCGGTGTTCTCTCCCCGCCTGGCGGGGTTCGTGCTCGACGCGTTCGCCGGCGACCTACCGCCGGGCACCTCGCTCGATCCGGAGCTCGACCAGATCACGCCGCGCGAGCGGGAGGTCCTGCGCCTCCTGGCGCGTGGCTACACGTACAAGGAGATCGCCCGCCGGCTCCAGGTGTCGATCAAGACGATCGAGACCCACGTGTCGTCGGTGTTGCGCAAGCTCCAGCTGTCGAGCCGCCACGAGCTCACCCGCTGGGCCACCGACCGCCGACTGGTCTGAGCGCTGGCTCCAGGGGCGGACCGGGGGGTAGGTGCCGCCGCGCTCCTACCCCCCTGGTCCTGGTTTTGACGAACAGTACGCCTTAGGTGTGACAGGGTCGGTCGCAGACCGACGCGATCAGGGGCCGGCGGGTGGGGGTCGGGCCGGAGTGACAGGGCCCATCAGGAATGTCCCCGAGGCGGGCTGCGGCCACGGGTAGCGGCCGCCCCGGTCAGCCGCTGAGGTCGGCCTTCAGGCAGCGCTTCGGGGCGTTCACGGGATTGCAGCGGGCGGCGCCCGTCCCCGGCAGGTCGACCACGTAGCCGGTGCCGAAGTGGTCGTCGGGGAAGACGTAGTCGGTCGACACGTACTGGGCACCGCTGGCGAAGGCGGCGTCCCGCCTGCTGGTGTCGCCGCTGCGGGCCTCGACGGTGTCCGCGTCGGCGCGGGTGCGGACGATGAAGCCTTGGGCGACCAGGTCGCGGATGCGGGCGTCGTCGGCGATGGGGTCGTTGACGACCGTCATGGCAGCGTCGGGATCGCTCGGGGGCACGTCGACGAAGATCAGCCGGTCGTCGACGTCGGGGACCTGGGCCCGGTAGGCGTCGCGCTTCGCGCCCTTGTCGTCGAGCACGAACATGACCTGGCCGCGGGCCTCGTCCAGGGTCGGCCACCGGCCCTTGCGCACGGCCTCGGCCAGGCTGCGGGAGCGGCCCTTGACGTCCCCGGGGCTGATGATCGCGTCGTCGCCGAAGACCGAGTGGATCTCCCCCTCCAGGGCGGCGAAGTCGGGGGCGGTCCAGGGCAACGGCTGCACGAAGCCGAGGCCGGCGGGGTCGGGGATGACGTCGTCCTTGGCCTCGATCTGGATCGTGATCGGCAGGTGGCCGGGATGGTCCCGCGACCAGCCCCTGATGTCCTCGAGGCAGTCGACGAAGGTGGGGCAGGTCGAGCGGTAGTCGACCTCCTGCACGTGGAGGACCTTGAGGCCGGGGCCGGCAAGCGCTGGGTCGACCGGATCGAGGCCGAGCAGTGGGACCAGCTTGGGGTGCGCGTAGCGGCCACCGGCGGGATCGTCGACGAACACGTCGAGCTCGACCTGGCGCACGCCGGCGTCCAGCTCGTCGGCCAGGGGCCGGTGCGTGTACTCGAACCCGTCGGCTGCGGGCCCGAGGGCGGAACGCAGCGCCGTCAGGAGCGCCGGCTCGGGCTCGACGTGGTAGCTGTTGTGCGACGCCAGGACCTGGATCTGGTTGATCGTGACCTTGGGCCCCTGGCCGTGGCCGCCGCTGCCGCCGCCCACGGTGATCGGGCGGCAGGCGCCGGCCAGCAGGCCGACGAGCGCCAGGGCGGCGAGCAGGAGGACGAGGCGCGGTTGGCGGCGGACCATGCCGGCAGCTTGTCAGGTCGTCGCACGGTGCCGCCCGTCCGCCGTTCGCCCACCGGTCACCTCCCGGTCATCCTCGCGCTTCGTCACCTGATCGTCTGTTGACAGGAGTCCAGCCCGGCACCTAGCTTCCGGCTGTTGTGACGCTCGTCACGTAAGGGGGAAGACGTGGCTTCGACAGCAGTGCGTCGGAAGTGGTTCCGTCGGGTGGCACCCGTGCTCGCCCTGGCCATGGTGGCCGCTGCCTGCGGTGGCGGCGGCGATGACAGCGGCGGGGGCGGTGGTGGCGACGCCGCCGGCGAGGAGGGCACCCCGACCCCCGGCGGCAAGGTCGTCTACGGGCTCGAGGCCGAGACGACCGACGGCTGGTGCCTCCCCGAGGCGCAGCTCGCCATCGCCGGCATCATGGTCGCCCGCTCGATCTACGACACACTGACCCGGCCGACCGCCGACGGCACGTACGAGCCATGGCTCGCCGAGTCGGTCGAGCCCAACGACGACTACACGGAGTGGACGATCACCCTGCGCGAGGGCATCAAGTTCCACGACGGCACTGACCTCACCGCAGAGGTGGTGAAGAACAACCTCGACGCGTACCGGGGCACGTATCCGACCCGCCAGCCCCAGTTGTTCATCTTCACGTTCCAGAACATCGCCAACACCGAGGTCGTGGACCCCCAGACCGTCCGCGTGACGATGAACCAGCCGTGGGTGGCGTTCGACGCCTACCTCTACGGCAGCGGCCGGGTCGGCATGATGGCCCAGGCACAGCTCGACGACACGCGGACGTGCGCCGAGAATCTCATCGGCACGGGCCCGTTCAAGCTCGTGAACTGGACGCCCAACCAGAGCCTGACGGCCGAGAAGAACCCCGACTACTGGGCCACCGACGCCGAGGGCAACCAGCTCCCCTACCTCGACGAGATCGAGTTCCGCCCGATCGTCGAGGTGGCGCAGCGCCTGAACGCGCTCCAGTCCGGCGAGATCAACGCCATGCACACGAGCGACGCCGACACGATCGATCAGATCAGCGGCCTGTCCGACTCCGGAGACGTGACCGCGGTCGAGTCGGACCAGTTCGGCGAGGTGAGCTACATCATGCTCAACGAGTCGAAGCCGCCGTTCGACAACATCAAGGCCCGCCAGGCGCTGGCCTACGCGGCTGACTT
Source organism: uncultured bacterium (assembly GCA_963717085.1). Lineage (GTDB taxonomy): Bacteria > Actinomycetota > Acidimicrobiia > Acidimicrobiales > VFJN01 > DASQUK01. The sequence goes on along the minus strand of CAVQVM010000021.1, from coordinate 188,989 downwards.
CGACGAGGTGAACACGATTCTCAACGCCGGGATAACGACTCAGGCGACCGGGCCGTTCGCCCCCGGCAACATCGGCAACCTCGACGACACGGGCTTCCCGACCTACGACGCCGACCGTGCCGAGGAGCTCGTGCAGGAGTACGAGGCCGAGACGGGCCAGCCGTTCTCGTTCACCTACAGCACCACGCAGGCTGAGGCGACGATCGCGCAGGCTCAGCTGCTGAAGGAGCAGGCCGAGGCCGTCGGCATGAGCGTGGAGATCATCACGGTCGACCAGTCGACACTGATCGACAACGCGCTTGCCGGCGACTTCGAGGCGGTCGGTTGGCGCAACCATCCAGGCGGCGACCCCGACGAGCAGTACGTGTGGTGGAAGTCGGGGTCCCCGGTCAACTTCGGCCGCTTCAACGATCCCGAGATCGACCGGCTGCTCGACGAGGGTCGTAGCACGCCCGACGAGGCGCAGCGCGATCAGATCTACGAGGACCTGAACCGCCGCTTCGCTGAAGAGGTCCACAACGTCTGGCAGTGGTACACGCCATGGACGGTCGCGACGAGCCCCGACGTGCACGGCATCCTCGGTGAGGGTCCCAGCAGCCCCGACCCGTTCCCAGGCTTGGCGGTCGGTAACCCGACGACCTACATGTGGGTCGAGCAGTAGGGGTCGGAGCGCGCCATGCGGATGATTCTCCGCCGGGTGTCGCACCTCCTGGTCGTCCTCTTCTTCGTCACCCTGTTCGCGGCGTTGATGACCAGCTTGCTGCCCGGCGACCCCGTGGACGCCATCGCCGGGTTCGCGAGCCCCGAACAGAAGGACGCGCTGCGGGAGCAGCTGGGGCTCGATGACCCGATCTACGTCCAGTACGGGCGCTGGATCGGCGATTTCGTGACCGGCGACCTCGGCGGTTACTACAGCATCACCGGTGAACGGCCCGTGATGGACCGGGTGCGCGACGCGTTGCCGGTGTCGATCCAACTCATGGTGGAGGCGCAGATCCTCACCTTGCTCATCGCCGTGCCGCTCGGCGTCATCACCGCCTACCGCGCCACGTCACGCTTCGACCGGGCGACCAATGCCACCGCCTTCGGGCTGCTCGCCTTCCCCAACTTCGCGTTGGCGTTGGTTCTGGCGTACTACGTCGGCGTGCAACTCGGGTGGCTGCCAGTGAGCGGTTACGTGGCGCCGAGTGAGGATCTGCTCGAACACCTTCGGCGTATGGCGCTGCCGGTCATCGCCCTGGCGGCCGGCCAGATCGCGGCATACATGCGCCTACTGCGCAGCGACATGATCGCCACGCTGCAGGAGGACTTCATCACGATGGCGAAGTCCAAGGGCATCTCGCCGTCCCGAGTGTTGTGGCGACACGCTCTGCGGCCATCGAGCCTGACCGTGCTGACCGTGGCCGGACTCAACATCGGCACCCTCATCAGCGGCGCCATCGTGATAGAGGTCATTTTCTCGTTGCCCGGCATGGGCACCCTGCTCGCTGAGGCCGTCTTCGCGCGCCAGTACATCGCGCTGCAGAGCCTGATCGCGATCATCGCCGTGGGCTTCGTGCTCGTCAACTTCCTGGTCGACCTCCTGTACTCCGTGCTCGACCCGAGGATCCGCAATGCCCGCACGTGAGCGATCGGCCACGGCAATGCGGGCCCCGGAGCTGATCCAGACACAGACCCTCGAGCCCGTCGATCTCGAGTCCGCGGTCGCGCCGACCCCGGAGATGGAGGAGCACGCGCGCCGGCTGGGGCTCGGGGGGAAGCTCGCCATCGGGTGGCTGGTGCTCGTCGTGGCGGTCGCAGTGCTGGCTCCCGTGCTCCCACTCGACGACCCCAACGAGAACTTCGCCGAGATCGCCGGCCAGGGACCGGGGACCGCCGGGCACATCCTCGGCGGAGACGGCCTCGGGCGCGACATGCTGAGCCGGGTCGTGTGGGGGTCACGCGCCTCGCTCGTGCTCGGCGTCGGCGCGATCGTGGTGGGACTGGTCGCCGGTGGCCTGCTCGGCCTGATGGCGGGCTACCGGCGTGGGCGCACGGAGTCGGTGTTCACCCTCCTGTTCGACGTCCTGCTGTCGTACCCGCAGCTCATCCTCGCTCTCACCCTCGTCACGGTGTTCGCCAGTGGCGAGGGGATCAGCAGCACGCGGCGGATGATCGTGCTCATCCTCGCGCTGGGCGTCGTGTCCGTCCCGGTCCTCGGCCGGATCACGCGCGCCAACACGCTGGCGTGGTCGGAACGCGAGTTCGTGCTGGCCGCCCGGGCAATGGGGGCGCGCAACCGATCGATCATGTTCCGCGAGGTGCTGCCGAACGTGCTACCGGCCATGTTCTCGATCGCGTTGCTGGGCGTCGCCGTGGTGATCGTGGCCGAGGGCGCCCTCAGCGTGCTCGGGGTCGGCGTGCAGCTACCGACTCCATCGTGGGGCAACATCATCGCCGAGGGCCGCGCCGACCTGCGCGACGCGCCGCACATCGTGCTGGTGCCCGCGGTGGCGATCTTCCTCACCGTTCTCGCGCTGAACTACCTGGGTGACGTGGTCCGGGCGCGGTTCGACGTACGGGAGAGCGCGCTGTGAGGCTGTTCCGCAACGGGCGCAAGCACGTGGTGGGGACCGAAGCCGACGGAGGGGCCGTCCGGGCTCCGGCGGTCGGGCGAACGCTGCTCGACGTCGACAACCTCGCCACGCACTTCACCACGCCGAGGGGCACTGTCAAGGCCGTCGACGGGGTGTCGTTCACCCTTGACCGGGGGCGGACGCTCGGGCTGGTGGGCGAGTCGGGCTGCGGCAAATCGGTGCTGTCCCGCTCGGTCATGGGGCTGCTGCCGACCCGCAACGTGACCCGGAGTGGAGTCATCAACTTCGACGGCCACCGGCTCGACCAGATGGGACAGTCCCAGATGCGCTCGTTCTGGGGCACGCAGCTCGCCATGGTGTTCCAGGACCCGATGACGTCGCTCAATCCCGTCATGCGCATCGGCAAGCAGATCACCGAGTCGCTGGAATTCCACTTCGACATGGATCGCAACGAGGCGCGGGAGACCGCGTTGGCGCTGCTCCGGTCGGTCAACATCCCGGAGCCGGCGCGGCGACTGCGGCAGTACCCGCACGAGCTGTCCGGCGGTATGCGCCAGCGGGTGGTGATCGCGGTGGCGCTGGCGTGTGGCCCCAAGCTCCTGTTTGCGGACGAGCCCACTACCGCGCTCGACGTGACAGTGCAGGCGCAGATCCTGGAATTGCTGCGCCAGCAGCAGCGCGACCGTGAGATGGCAATGGTGCTCGTGTCCCACGACCTCGGGGTCGTGGCCGGCTACACCGACGAGATCGCGGTGATGTACGCCGGCCAGATCGTGGAGCAGGCGCCGACCAAGACCCTGTTCGCCAAGATGCGGATGCCCTATACCGCCGCGCTGCTGGAGTCGATCCCGCGGGTCGAGAACCCGAGCCATACCCGACTCAGCGTCATCGCCGGCCGGCCCCCCGACCTCATCGACCCGCCCACGGGCTGCCGGTTCGCAGCACGCTGCCCGTACGCGCAGGAGCGGTGCCGCGAGGAGCAGCCGCCGCTCATCGAGGCGGACGAGCCCGGCCATGTCTACCGTTGCTGGTACCCGGTTGGCACCGACGCGGGACGTGAGGCGCTGGAGCGCAACCTGGCCGCCCACGTCCCCCAGGCCGAGCTGGCCGTCACCGGCGACCTGACCAAGGTCGCGGAGGTCGAGGCCTGATGGCCGGCAGCGGGACCGCCCACCTGCGCCCGGACGGCGAGATGCTGCTCCGGGTCGAGAACCTGGTCGTGGACTTCCCCGCCGGGCCCGGGCGCCACGTCTCGGCCGTGGCGAACGTGAGCTTCGACGTCGCCCAGCGTGAGACGCTGGGCCTGGTCGGCGAGTCCGGCTGCGGCAAGTCCACCACTGCCCGGGCCGTCATCCAATTGCCCAAGCCGACCAGCGGCAAGGTGACGTTCGCCGACCACGAGCTCACGGCGCTGGACGGAGAGCGGCTGCGGGTTCTGCGCCCGCAGATGCAGATCGTGTTCCAGGACCCGATCTCGTCGCTCAACCCCCGACGCCGGGTCGGTGACATCGTCGGGGCGCCGCTCAAGATCTGGAACCGGGGCAGCGAGGACGAGCGCAGGGCACGCGTCGACGAGGTGCTCGAGGCGGTCGGGCTCGACCCCGACGTGGCGCGCGACAAGCGGCCCCACGAGTTCTCCGGCGGGCAGTGCCAGCGCATCTGCATCGCCCGCGCCCTGGTCCTCGAGCCCGAGCTGGTGATCTGCGACGAACCGGTGTCGGCCCTGGACGTATCGGTGCAGGCGCAGATCCTCAACCTGCTCGAGGACCTCAAGGAGCGCTACGGGCTGACGCTGATCTTCATCACCCACGACCTCGCGGTCGTGAAGAACGTCAGCGACCGCGTGGCGGTCATGTACCTCGGCAAGATCTGCGAGGTGGCGGCCCCCGACCAGCTCTACGCCAGTCCCGCACACCCGTACACCGCGGCGCTGCTGTCGTCGATCCCGGTGCCCGACCCCGAGACCCCCGCAGAGTCGGGCGGCCTCACGGCCGGCGACCTGCCCTCGCCGCTGGCGCCGCCCAGCGGCTGCCGGTTCCGTACGCGCTGTCCACGGGCGCAGGAGCTGTGCGCGGCGGAGGAGCCGCAGACCCGCGAGGTGGCCGCGGGCCAGTTCGTCGCCTGCCACTTCCCGTTGGTGGGCGAGCAGGCGACGGCCATGCCCGTGGAGGTGACGGCGGCGCAGGGGTAGGCGCCCGTCAACCATGTCGTCGCCCGCCGAGTCCGCCCCGCCGTCGACGCACCGGCATACCCGGTCGGCGCCGGGACGGCGCCGCCTCGAACCCGAGCGCCGCCGGGCCGAGATCGTGGAGGCGGCGACCACCATCTTCCGTAGACGCGATCCGAACACCGTCCGCTTCGAGGAGGTCGCCGACGCCGCCGGCGTGTCCCGGTCGCTGGTGTATGCGTACTTCGGCGACAGGGGTGGGCTGCTGGCGGCGGTATACCTCCACAGCCTCGCCGGCCTCGACGAGGACCTGTCGAGCCTGCTCAACGACGTGCCCGTGGACGAGGCCCGGCTCCGGGCGCTCGTCCACCGCTACCTGCGCCTCGTACAGGCAAACGCCGCGTCCTGGCCGCTCTTCGCCGCCGCTGGCGCCCTGGAACACCCGGCCGTGCAGCAGGCGCGGCGGGCGCGCATCCAATGCATCGCCGACACCTGGGGTGGCGGGCCGGTGGAGCGGCTGTTGGCCCGGGGTGTCATCGGCATGCTCGAGGCGGGCGCCAGCGAGTGGGTCGAGCACCGGGCGTGCTCGCTGGAAGAGGCCGCCGACCTGCTCACCCGCACGCTGTGGAACGGTCTCGGGCGGTATCCCAGGCTCGACGTCTCCGTTTGAAAAGCGCCTGCTACGGCAGGAGGCCCGACGCCCGGGACAACCCCTCCTGTTCAATTGGCGTCCCGGCAGGGAATACTTCCAGGCATGCCCCGTGCCATGTGGAGCGGCGCCATCAGCTTCGGGCTGGTCAACATCCCCATCAAGCTGTTCACTGCGGTGTCGCGCAAGAACGTGTCCTTCAACCAGATCGACACTCGCACCGGCTCGCGAATCCAGTACCGGAAGGTGTCGGCCGCCGACGGTGACGAGGTGCCCAACGAGGCGATCGCGAAGGGCTACCAGCTGTCGTCCGGCGAGTACGTCCTGGTGGGCGACGACGAGCTGGCCGCCCTCGACCCGGAGGCCACCCGCACGATCGACATCGAGCAGTTCGTCGACCTGGAGGAGATCGACCCCCTCTTCTACGACGCCGCCTACTACGTGGCACCGGACAAGGGCGCCAGCAAGCCCTACGCCCTGCTGAGCCGAGCCATGGAGGAGCAGGGCAAGGTGGCGATCGCCCGCCTCGTCATGCGCACCAAGCAGTACCTTGCGGCGTTGCGTCCCAGGGACGGGATGCTGGTGATGTCGACCATGGTCTACGCCGACGAGGTCAACGACCCCGCGCAGCTCGACGGGGTCGAGGACATGAACGACGTCGACGTGAGCGAGCGCGAGTTGCGCATGGCCGAGCAGCTCATCGAGTCGCTCACCGAGCCGTTCGAGCCCGAGCGCTACGAGGACACCTACCGCAACCAGGTGCTCGAGCTCATCGACCGCAAGGCCGCAGGCGAGGAGGAGGTCGTCGCCGCGCCGGCGCCGGCCGCAGAGGAGAAGGTCGTCGACCTCATGGCCGCGCTCGAGGCCAGCGTGCGTGACGCCAAGGAGGCGCGAACGCGCCACCCTACGGCGAAGGCGGCGGCGGGCGGCGGCGGAGCGGATGAGGGCGACGCGAACGGCGCGAAGCCGGCGCGCCGCTCCACCAAGGCAGCGAAGGCGACCAAGGCATCGAAGGCCAGCAAGGCGACCAAGTCGACCAAGGCGGCGCCGAGACGCAAGACGGCCTAGTGGGCGCGAGGAGGCGCTAGTGGCGGCGCGGACCACCGGGCGTTCCGCCACGGTCGAGGTCGAGGGGCGGCGGATGACTCTGTCGAACCTCGACAAGGTGCTCTATCCCGAGGCGGGGACCACCAAGGCTGAGGTCATCGAGTACTACGCGCGCGTCGCGCCGGCGATGGTGCCCCACCTCGAGGACCGGGGGGTGACGCTGCGTCGCTTCCCCAACGGCATCGACGGGGGGTCGTTCTTCGAGAAGCGCTGCCCCTCGCACCGGCCCGGTTGGCTGGGCACGGTCCTGGGCCCGGGCGACAGCAACGGCAGCATCCACTACTGCTGCCTCGATTCCGCGCCGGCGCTGGTGTGGGCCGCGAACATGGCAGCGCTCGAGATCCACGCGCCCATGGCCTGCGGGGAGGACATCGACAGCCCGACGATGTGCGTCTTCGACCTGGACCCAGGAGCGCCGGCGGCGATACCGGAGTGCGCCGACGTGGCCCTCGACGTGCGCCACGTGCTCGAGGGCCTCGGCCTGGAGGGCTTCCCGAAGACGTCGGGTTCGAAGGGCCTGCAGGTCTACGTGCCGCTCAACCGGCCGCACACCCATCGGCAGGCGTCGGGGTTCGCCCAGGCCGTGGCCCAGCTGCTGGAGCGGGCCCAACCGGCCGCCGTGGTGTCGAACATGAAGAAGTCGCTGCGCCCGGGCAAGGTGTTCGTGGACTGGAGCCAGAACAGCCGCCACAAGACGACCGTTGCCGTCTACTCCCTCCGGGCCCGCCCTCGGCCCACGGTGTCCACGCCGGTCACCTGGGAGGAGGTCGAGGCGGCGGCCGACGGCGCGCCGCTGTCGTTCGAGGCGGCGGACGTGATCGCCCGGGTCGAGGACCATGGTGACCTGTTCGCCGGCACCCTGACGCTGGAGCAGGCGCTGCCGGCGGACGCCAAGCTCTGAGGCCCGACGAACCGGGGAGCCGTGCGGTCATACCCCGCACAGCCACGACCAGAATGGTGGCGGCATGGAGTCGACCGAGCTGACCGTACGCACCGGCGCCCGCCCCGCAGTCGTCGACATCACGGCCGAGGTCACCGGCTTCTGCCGAGACCGGGGCGACGGCCTGGTCTCGGTCTTCGTGCCGCATGCGACGGCCGGCATCGCCATCATCGAGGCCGGCGCCGGCAGCGAGGATGACCTGCTGGCGGCCGTCGGCGCGATCCTGCCGCGTGACGACCGCTGGCGGCACCGGCACGGGTCGGCCGGGCATGGCGCCGATCACCTGCTGCCGGCGATCATCGCGCCCAGCATCACCGTCCCGGTCCTCGGGGGCCGCCCCGCCCTCGGCACGTGGCAGTCGATCGTGCTGGTCGACACCAACGGCGACAACCCGCAGCGCCGCGTGCGGCTGAGCTTCCTCGCCGGCTGAAGTCCTAGGTGCCGGGCGCCAGCCTCCGGCCGGCGGCGCCGGGAGTGACCCGTGCCGGCTCGACCACGGTGGTGTCGGGGCCGGCGGCGTCGGGCGTGGTCGTGTCCACCTCGGGGATGGGGCGGGTGCCGTCGGCGTCGTCGGCCCTCCGGGCGAGGGGCGTGGCGAGCGTGGAGTTGAGGTCGACGTCGCCTCTCGTGCCGCTCGCTCCGGCGGCCACCATCGGCGGGCCTTCTTGCGGCACCTGGGGGAATATCGACGCCGCGTTGTACGCCACCGGCGACGACGGCGAGGCGTCGGCGGCCCACCACGGCGCGGGCGGTGTGATCGGTGCGCGGCCGGGCGAGCGGGCGATCGGGCCCGTCGCCACCCCGCGGGCCAACACCGTCCGGGTCCGCACGCTCGCCACCACCGCCACGGCCGCGCCGACCGTCCAGCCGGTCCACAGCCCGAAGCCGGCACCCACGTTGGTGGCGCCCAGCAGGTTGTCGAACGAGCTGACGTCGAAGGGATTCTCGGCGGACCCGAGCACCGCGTCCCGGTAGGCGAAGTCCACGGCGCCGGCCAGCCCGGCAGCCACGACCAGGCTTCCCCAACCGGCGAGGAACGCGGCGCCGTGCGAGGCGCGACCGGCGAGGGCGGTGAGCACGGCGACCATGACGAACAGCACGGCCAGCTTGAGCACCACGCCCCAGACCACGTCGGCCGTCGTGCCGTCTTGGAACACGTCCCAATTGGGAATGTCAGTGAACGTCGCGGCAGTCAGCGGAAGGCGGTGGCGTTCGGCGAGATCCTGCGCCGTACCGACGGCCGCGGGGCTGCCCAGCACGCCGACCAAGACCCCTACGGTGGCCGCTCCTGCGACCGCGGACCGTGCAGACATGGTACCCAATGCTTAACCCGCTACGTTCAGAGACGCAACACCACCCTTCGTGTTGAATCTCTCCGGGTGCAACGGGACCTAACGTACCGCCGCGTGGTGCCTGACCGGGCGGCGGTCGCCGGCCGTCAGCGGGCCACGAAGTACTTGGCCTGGGGATGGTGGCAAACGATGGCGGACGTGGTCTGCTCGGGCTGGTACTGGAAGCCGGTCTCCTCGTTGCACTCCAGCCCAATCCGCTCACCCTCCAACAGGCGAAGGACCTTCTCGTTGTCCTCGAGGTCCGGGCAGGCGGGGTAGCCCCACGAGTAGCGCCCGCCGCGGTACTGCTGGCGGAACAGGCCGGTGAGCGTCGGGCCGTCCTCGTCGGCGAAGCCCCACTCCTCCCGCATGCGCCAGTGCCAGTACTCGGCGAGGGCCTCGGCCATCTCGACCCCGAGCCCGTGGAGCAGGAGGTACTCCTGGTACCGGTCGTCGGCGAACAGCTTGGCCGTGCGCTCCGACACGGCCGGGCCCATGGTGACGATCGAGAAGCCGGTGTAGTCCACCTCGCCGCTGTCGATCGGTCGGAGGAAGTCGGCGATGCAGTAGTACGGCGCCTTCGTCTGGCGCGGGTACGAGAACCGGGCGCGTTCCTCGGTCCGGCTCTCGTCGCTCCAGATGACCAGGTCGTTGCCCTCGCCGTTGGCGGGGAAGTAGCCGTAGACCACCTGGGGGATGAGCAGGCCATCGGCCTTGGCCTTGGCGAGCTCGTCCCGCTGCGCCGGCCGGATGCGGGCCTTGAACTCCTCGTCGCTCTCGGTGCCACCGCCAGCCTTGGCCTCGGGCCGGAACTGCCACTGGTTGCGGAACAGCGCCGTCTCGTTGAGGTAGCCGGCGATCTCGTCGATCGACAGGCCTTTGACGATGCGCGAGCCGAGGAACGGCGGGGCGAACACCGGGTTGTCGGCCACCACGTCCGGCGACCGGTTCGGCAACTCGCCCTCGCCCCCGCCCGAACCCTTCTCGGCCAGGCCCAGCGACGCCCGCGACGGCACCCGCGACTCCGACGCCACCCGGCCCCAGTCGGGATCGTCGGCCTCCGCACCCCGCCGGATGGCACCCAGGCGATCCATGACGTGCAGGCCCTCGAACGCGTCCTTGCCGTAGAAAACGCGGCCCTCGTAGACGTCGCGCAGGTCACGCTCGACGTAGCTGCGGGTGAGCGCGGCGCCACCCAGGAGCACCGGGATGCTCGTCAGCTGGCGCTGGTTCAGCTCCTCGAGGTTGTCGCGCATGATGAGCGTGGACTTCACCAGCAGGCCCGACATGCCGATGGCGTCGGCCTTCACCTCCATGGCCTTCTCGATCATCTCGGCGATGCCGATCTTGATGCCGAGGTTGTGCACCTCGTAGCCGTTGTTCGTGAGGATGATGTCGACGAGGTTCTTGCCGATGTCGTGGACGTCGCCCTTCACGGTGGCGAGCACGATCCTGCCCTTGCCGGCCCCGCCCTCGACCTTGTCCATGTGGGGCTCGAGGTGGGCCACTGCGGCCTTCATCGTCTCGGCCGATTGCAGCACGAACGGCAGCTGCATCTGCCCCGACCCGAACAGGTCGCCGACCACCTTCATCCCGGCCAGCAGGACCTCGTTGATGATGTCCAGCGCGGGCATGCCGGCGCCCATCGCCTCGTCGAGGTCGTCGGTGAGGCCGTCGCGATCGCCGTCGATGATGCGGGACTTCAGGCGTTCCTCGACCGGCCAGCCCGAGCGGTCCTCCTTCTCCTGCTTGGCCACGCTCACGTCGGCGAACACGTCGAGCAGTTCCGCCAGCGGGTCGTACCCGGTCGCCGGGTCGCGGCGGTCGTAGATGAGGTCGAGGCAGACCTTGACCTGGTCCTCCGGGATCTTGTTGAGCGGCATGATGCGGGCCGCGTGCACGATCGCCGAGTCGAGCCCGGCCTCCACGCACTCGTGGAGGAACACCGAGTTGAGGACGTGGCGGGCGGCCGGCGACAGGCCGAAGCTCACGTTGGACACGCCGAGCGTCGTGAAGACGCCCGGCAACTCGGCCTTGATGCGGCGGATCGCCTCGAGCGTGTGCATCGCGTCCTGGCGGAGGTCGCCGTCCCCCGTCGACAGCGGGAACGTCAGCGCGTCGAAGATCAGGTCCCCGGGGTCGAGCCCGTAGCGCTGCGTCGCCAGGTCGTGGATCCGGTGGGCGACCCGCAGCTTCCACTCGACGTCGCGCGCCTGACCCTGCTCGTCGATCAGCATGCAGACCGCGGCCGCGCCGTACTCCCGGGCGAGGCGGCACACCCGGTCGAACCGGTTGCCCTCGCCGTCGCCGTCCTCGAGGTTGGCGGAATTGAGGATCGCCCGGCCCCCCAGCCGCTGGAGCCCGGCCTCGATGACCGGCGGCTCGGTCGAGTCCAACACCAGCGGCACCGTGACCTGGGTCGAGAACCGGTTGGCCAGCTCGTCCATGTCGACGGCGCCGTCGCGCCCGACGTAGTCGACGCAGACGTCGAGCACGTGGGCGCCCTCACGCTCCTGGTCCCGGGCGATGCGGACGCAGGAGTCCCAGTCGCCGGCCAACATCGTGTCGCGGAACTTCTTGGATCCGTTGGCGTTGGTGCGCTCGCCGATGATCAGGAAGCTCGCGTCCTGCTGGAACGGCACCATGCTGAACATCGACGTCGCCGCCGGCTCGGGCCTGGGGTTGCGGTCGGCGGGCGTGAGGTCCTTGACGGCGGTGGCCAGCTGCCGGATGTGCTCGGGTGTCGACCCACAGCAGCCGCCCACCACCTGGACGCCCAACTCGGTGACGAACCTCGTCTGGTACTCGACCAGCTGCTCGGGGGTGAGGTCGTAGTGCATCTTGCCGTCGACGACCGACGGCAGGCCCATGTTGGGGAGGCACGAGATGGGCATGCGGGAGTTGGCGGACAGGTGGCGCAGGTGCTCGTGCATCTCGGCCGGGCCCGTGGCGCAGTTGAGGCCGAAGACGTCGGGCTTGAGCGCCCCGAGGCTGGCGAGCGCGGCGCCGATCTCGGTGCCGAGCAGCATGGTGCCGGTCTGCTCCATCGTCACCTGGAGCTGTATGGGCACCCGGCGGTCCTCGGCCGCCATGGCCCGCCGGGCGCCGATGACGGCGGCCTTCGCGGCGAGCAGGTCGAAGTGGGTTTCGCAGATGAGCAGGTCGACGCCGCCCTCGAGGAGGCCGCGGGCCATCACCTCGTACGCATCCCTGAGCTCCGTGAAGGGGATCTGCCCGAGCGACGGCGACTTGGTCCCCGGGCCCATCGAGCCGGCCACCAGCCCGCCGTGGCCGTCGGCGACCTCGCGGGCGATGCGGGCCGAGGCGAGGCTGATCTCGTGGGCCCGCTCGGGGATCCCGTACTCGCCGAGTGGAACGGCGAAGCCGCCGAAGCTCGCGGTCTCCACGACGTCGGCGCCGGCGCGGAAGTGTGCGTCGTGCATCTCGGCGATGACGTCCGGCCTGGTGACCACCAGGATCTCGTTGCAGCCCTCGAAGTGCGGACCGCCGAAGTCGTCGGGCGTCAACCCGAGCTCCTGGATGTACGTGCCGAAGGCGCCGTCGTAGACGACGACGCGCTCGTTGACGAGATCGAGGAACCCGCGCATAGACAAGTCACCAGGCTACCGGCCGGCCGCTCACGGAACGGAAGCCGGAATCGGGCCAAGGGATCGGGTTCGCCGGGCTCGGCTCGGGCGGGCCCGGTAACGTCGCCCGGCGCGGTCGCGCGGTGCGGTCGACGAGGGAGGAGGCCCGATGGCGCTGCGCCACGTTGTGATGTTCAGGTTCGCCGAGGGCACCACCGACGACCAGGTGCAGGCGCTCGCCGAGGGGCTCGACGGCATGCCGGCCGCGGTGGGCACCATGGTCGACTACCGCCACGGGAGGGATGCCGGCATCAACGAGACCTCGTACGACTACGTGGTCGTGGGCGACTTCGCCACCGTGGACGATTACCTGGTGTACCGCGACCACCCGGATCACCAGGCGCTCATCCGCGACCTGGTGCGGCCGATCCTGGCGGAGCGGGCCTCGGTGCAGTTCGAGCTGCCCGACTGAGGGCTCGCGAGGCCGGGCATTCCCGGGTATGCCGCTGATCGTCGGCACGTCGGGCTGGCAGTACCGCGACTGGCGGGGCGTGCTCTATCCCGAGGGGTTGCCACAACGGGCGTGGCTGCGGCGCTTTGCCGAGGAGTTCCCGGCGGTCGAGGTCAACAACGCCTTCTACCGGCTGCCGGAGCGGGCGGTGTTCGAGCGTTGGCGGGAAGACACGCCTGCCGGGTTCGTCGTCGCCGTCAAGGTGAGCCGCTACCTGACGCACATCCGGCGGTTGCGCGACCCCGCCGAGCCGGTGGCCCGGCTCGCCGCCCGCGCCGAGCGGTTGGGCGACCGGTTGGGGCCCTACCTCCTGCAGCTTCCGCCCACACTGCGCGCCGACCCGGAGGCGCTCGACGCCTGCCTGGGGTGCTTTCCCCGCAGCGCCCGAGTCGCGGTCGAGCCCCGGCACGAGTCGTGGTGGACCGACGACGTGCGCGACGTGCTGACGCACCGCCACGCGGCGCTGTGCTGGGCCGACCGCCTGGGGCGCCCGGTGACGCCGCTGTGGCGCACCGCCGACTGGGGCTACGCGCGCATGCACGAGGGCACGGCGTCGCCGCGGCCGTCGTACGGGCGAGCGGCCCTCGCCACGTGGCTCGACCGCCTGGACGCCGCGTGGCCGCTCGGGTCGGCGGCCGCCGACGTGTTCGTGTTCTTCAACAACGACCGCGGCGGTGCGGCCATCCACAACGCCCGGACGCTGCGCCGTATGGGCCGGCGCCGCGGCATGAACGTGGCGGCGGCCCCCCGGGCGCCCGCTTAGGAGCCGAGCGAATAGGGCGGTTCGTGCAGCCTACGCGTGGGAATTTGGCGATCGCCCACAGCACCACAGCTCGGCTTCCCGGCGACGCTGACCACCGTGAGCCAGGAGGACGTGCCTATCCGCTCAGTTCCTTAGCGCCGATCCACACCCCCACTAGCCTCGCCGGGATGCCGACCGCCGCCGACCGCGCCCGCATCGCCGTCCTGCCCGGCGGCGTGCGGACCTTTCTCGCCGACGCGGTCGAGGCCGGCGGGGGAGTGCTGTCCGATCCCGACGACGCCGTCGCCCTCGTGTGGACTGAGACGGCCGCCGCCGAACCGCTCGGCCACGTGCTCGACGACCATGCCGGGCTGCACTGGGTGCAGCTGCCGTGGGCCGGGGTCGAGCCTTACGTCGACGTGATCCGGGCGCACGCCGACCGCACGTGGACCTGTGGCAAGGGTGTCTACGCTGAGCCGGTCGCCGAGCACGCGCTGGCGCTGGCGCTGGCCGGGCTGCGGGGCCTGGGGCACTACGCGAGGGCCACGTCGTGGACCGGGCAGCGCGGTCACAACCTCCTCGGTGCCCGGGTCACGATCGTGGGCGGTGGTGGCATCGCCGAGTCCCTGCTGCGGCTGCTCGGGCCCTTCGGATGCGAGGTCACGGTCGTGCGCCGGAATCCCCGGGCCATGGCCGGCGCCACCAGGGTGATGGGTGGCGACCGGCTCGACGACGCGCTGGCCGGCGCGGAGCTCGTGGTGCTCGCCCTGCCGCTGCTGCCCGGCACGGCCGGGCTCATCGACCGCCGGCGGCTGGAACTGCTGGCGCCCGATGCCTGCCTGGTGAACGTCGCCCGCGGCCAGCATGTCGTGACGGCCGATCTCGTCGATGCCCTGCGGGACGGCACGCTGGGGTCGGCGGGGCTGGATGTGACCGACCCCGAGCCCCTGCCCGGAGGACACCCGCTGTGGAACCTGCCCAACGTGATCGTGACGCCACACACGGCCAACACCCAGGAGATGGCGCTACCGCTGCTCGGCGCACGGATCACGGACAACGTCCGCCGCTGGATCGCGGGTGAGCCGCTCGTCGGCTCGGTCGACCCGCTGGCGGGCTACTGACGAACCTCTACCTGTACCTCACGTCGAGGCAGAGGGATGGCCGTGACCTGCGCTGATGTGTGTCCCTGGCGGTAGCGGTAGCGTCGCCCCGAGCGAACGTCCCGGAGGAGCAGCAAGAGCGGAGAGCATGTGACCCGCCTCTACACCGGCAAGGGCGACGACGGCACGACCGGGCTCCTGTTCGGTGGGCGGGTGCCGAAGGACTCGGCGCATCCGCGGGCGTGCGGGGCCGTCGACGAGGCCCAGGCGGTCATCGGGGTAGCCCGGTCGTTGTGCGAGCGGGGGAGCGAGCTCGACCAGGCGCTGACCCTGGTGTGCCGGGACCTGTGGGTGCTCATGGCCGAGCTGGCGACCCTGCCCGAGAACCACGGCAAGCTCGTAGACGGCCAGACCCGGGTCACCGCCGAGATGATCGTGACCGTCGAGGCGCTGGTCAACGACCTCGGCACCCGGTTCGAGGCGCCGTCCCAGTTCGTCGTGCCGGGGCAGACGCCGCTCGCCGCCCAGCTCGACCTGGCCCGTACGGTCGTGCGGCGCGCCGAGCGCGAGGCGGCGGCGGCCACCATTCCCGGCGCGCACGTGCTCGCGTACCTCAATCGCCTCTCCTCCCTCCTGTGGGTTCAAGCCCGCTGGGTCGAAGGCGAGCACCTGCTGAGCCGCGATGTCTCCAAGGACTCGTAGCCTGCGCGCATGAGCATCGACATCGCGCTCGCCCGCATGCTGCCGGCAGACCCGACCGCAGCCGACGCCGTCGGTGTCGGCGTGTTCGCCGATCGGCTGGAGGCGGGCGACGTGCCCGGACCGCTCGACCGCGTGTTCCTCGAGGGGCAAGGGTTCACCGGCAAGCCGGGTCAGACGTGCGTGGTGCCGGGCGGGGACGGCGCTGTGGTCGTGGCCGTGGGTCTCGGCGAGGAGGGCGACGCCACGGTCGCCACGTACCGCCGGGCCGCCGCGGCGCTGGCCCGGGCCGCGCAACGCCAACGCCACGTGGCGACCGACCTGCTCGACGGCGCGCCGGAGCGACTGGACCGCCCGGAGTTGGCCCAAGCCATCGGCGAGGGGATCGTGCTCGGCGCCTACCGCTACACCGAGCTGAAGTCAGACCCCGAGCCCAGCCGCATCGAATCGCTGCTGGTGGTCGGGAAGGGCGGCAAGCGGGTCGCAGCTGCGCTCGAGCGGGGACGGGCGATCGCCGAGGCGGTGTGCCTCGCCCGCGACCTCGTCAATCAGCCGGGCGGGACACTCACGCCGACGGCCTTCGTGGCGCGAGCCGAGGAGCTGGCCGCGTCCGGCGGGTTCAGTGCCGAGGTCCTCGACCGGGCGGCCATCGAGGACCATCGCCTCGGCGGCTTGTTGGGGGTCAACCGCGGGTCCGACGAGGAACCCCGGTTCGTGAAGCTGGCGTGGGAGCCCGAGCGCCCGCGGGCGACGGTGGCGCTGGTGGGCAAGGGCATCACGTTCGACTCGGGCGGCCTCTCGCTCAAGACCGCGGAGTCGATGGTGGGCATGAAGGGCGACATGGCCGGCGCGGCCACGGTGCTGGCGGCGTTCTCGGCGCTCGACACCGTGCGGCCACCGGTGCGCGTCCTCGGCTTCCTTCCGCTGACCGACAACATGCCGGGGGGCGACGCCACGCGGGTCGGCGACGTCCTGCGCATCCGCAACGGCACCACCGTGGAGGTCCTCAACACCGACGCCGAGGGACGGCTGGTCCTCGCCGATGCGCTGTCACTGGCCGGCGAGGCCGGGCCCGACGCCATCGTCGACCTGGCCACGCTCACCGGTGCCTGCATGGTGGCGCTGGGGACCGGCATCGCCGGGCTCATGGGCAATCACGACGGGTTCGTCGCCGCAGTGCGCGCCGCCTCCGACGCCGCGGGCGAGCCGGTGTGGCCGCTGCCGCTTCCCGACGACATGCGGCGCCAGCTCGACTCCGAGGTCGCCGACATGAAGAACGTAGGGGCCGGCCGCTGGGGCGGCGCGCTGATCGCCGGGCTGTTCCTCCAGCGGTTCGTCCCCGACGGCACGCCCTGGGCCCACCTCGACATCGCCGGCCCCGCCGACGCGATGGAGGACGGCAGCGAGTCCCCCAAGGGCGGCACCGGCTTCGGCGTGCGCACCCTCCTGCGCCTGTTGTCGGACTTCCGCAAGCCCTGAACCCGATCCCCCCTCGAACCCTCCTCGAACTTGCGGCGCTTAGGGGCCGAGCGGATAGGCCTGCAAGTGGGTACTGAACAGTACGGGATTTGCAGGGTGAGCCCGGGCCCCACAGCTCGGCCTCCAACAGCGCTGACCACGGTGAGCCCAGACGACGTGCCTATCCGCTCAGGTCCTTAGCGACGCCATAGCCTCGCCAACCGCCGCAAGTTCAGGTTCACACGGACCGTCAGTAGCCGGCGTCACGCCGGCGGAAGCCGACGGCCCCGGCGACCAGGAGGACGGCGGCGGTTGCGGTCAGGGCCACGATGGGCGTCAACGCGAAGCCCTCCGAGGGCATCGCCGGCACGTGCTGGAACGGCGACACGTCGACGAGCCACCCCGGCAGGTTGAGGAGCTCGGCGAACAGCCCGATCACGAAGCACGCCACGAGCACCCCCCAGGCCGCCGCCGTCGCCCGGGGGGCGAACCCGAACAGCACGAGCGTGACGCCGACGAGCACCCACAGGGCGGGCACGAAGGCGACGGCGGCGCCGACGAGGCGGCCAACCTGCCCCAGGTCACTCACGGCCACCCCGTAGGTGAGGCCCATGCCGAGGCCGGCCGCGGTCATCAGCGCCGCGGATCCGCCGAGCGCGACCGCGAGGTACGACGTGACCCACGGCGTGCGCCCCAATCCGGTGGCCAGCAGCGGCTCGGCGCGGCCGCCGGCCTCCTCGCCGCGTAGCCGCAGCGTCGACGAGATCGCGAACCCGCCCGCGATCAACGCCAGCAACAGCAGCGATGTGGTGAAGAACGCGTCGGTCAGGCTGCCGCCGCCCTGGGCGATGATGTCCTCGAACGCGCTGTTGTTGCCGATCAGGTCGCGGACGTCCTGGCCCACCGAGCCGTACGACACACCGGTGAGGCCGAGCCCGATCGTCCACGCCGCCAGGCTGGCGCGCTGGAGACGGAAGGGCAGGCCGAAGCGTGATCCCACCAACGCCGTGGACGCCACCGGGGGTCCGGGGCGGGGCGGCACCAGCCCACCCCCCAGGTCGCGCAGGCCCAACAGGACGAAGGCCACGGTCACGCAGACGATCGCCGCCCCCGCCAGCAACGGCAGCGTCCACCAGCGCTCGCCGGCGTACGGCCGGGCTGCCTGGGCCCACCCCATCGGCGACGCCCACGACAGGGTGCCGTCGCCGACGTCGCCGACCGCCCGCAGGACGTAGGAGGCGCCGAGCAGTGCGCCGGCGAACCCGAGCGCGGCGCGGTTGTGCTCGGTGAGCTGGACCGTGACCGCGGTGACGCAGGCGAACAGCAGGCCGAAGCCCCCCATGGCCAAGCCATAGAGGACCGACCCTGCGGTGGGAAGGTCCTGGCTGAGCATGCTCAGGGTGATCAGGCCGCCGAGGACCGCGAAGGCACCCGCGGCAACGACCAGCACCGCGGTGACCGGGGCGTTGCGGCCCAGCACCGTGGCGCGCAGCAGCTCAGTCCGGCCGGCCTCCTCGTCCGCCCGGGTGTGGCGGCCGACGAGGAACATGCCCATGAGCGCCATCACGACGTAGCCGAAGCTGCCGACGTTGAACACGGCTTGGCCGCCGAGCGTGTCGAGGGCGTAGGAGGGGGCGTTCAGTGCGATCAGCGCGGCGTTGTCGTTCGCGGTCTGCGCGGCCTTGTCGAGGTCGGCCTGGGTGGGATACAGGCCCTCGACGCTCGCAGCGGTCGACAGGACCAGCAGGATGATCCCGACGATCCACACCAACAGGCGCACGCGGTCGCGGCGCAGGATGAACCGCACCAGCGCCCACGTGCCGGTGAGCGTCGTGCCCCGCGCCGGCGCCGGAGCCAAGGCGGCGCCTGCCGCCGGCGGGCCCGCCAGGGTCGCCCCGGTGGCGCTCACCGGGCGACTCCGGTGTCGGCGGACGGGCCGTCGGGTGACACGGTGACCCGGCCCTCGAGCTCGGCCAGCTCATCGCCGTAATGGCGCAGGAACAGCTCCTCGAGCGTCGGCGGCTGGCTGGTCAGGCCGCGGACGCCGAAGCCGGTGAGGAACTCGAGCGCGCCCTCCAGCTGGGCCGTGTCGACGTCGAACCGTGCCCGCAGCCCGTCGACCTGGGGATCGTGGACACCGGGCAGGTGCTCGAGGCCGCCGATGGGCCGCTCGGTCTCGACCGCGATCGAGGTGCGGGTCAGGTGGCGCAGCTCGGTCAGGGTGCCCGACTCGACGGTGCGGCCCAGGCGGATGATGCTCACCCGATCACACAGCGCCTCGACCTCGGCCAGGATGTGGCTGGAGAGCAGCACGGTGCGGCCGTCCTGCGTCAGCTCCTTGATCGTGTCCTGGAACACCGCCTCCATGAGTGGATCGAGCCCCGAGGTCGGTTCGTCGAGGATCAGCAGCTCCGCGTCGGAGGCGAGCGCCGCCACCAGCGCCACCTTCTGGCGGTTGCCCTTCGAGTACGTGCGTCCCTTCTTGGTGGGATCGAGCTCGAACCGCTCCAGCAGCTGGTCGCGGCTGTGCCGGTCGAGCCCGCCGCGGAGATGCCCGAGCAGGTCGATCACCTCGCCACCCGACAGGTTGGGCCACAGCGTGACGTCGCCGGGGACGTAGGCCAGCCGCCGGTGGAGGGCGACGGCGTCGCCCCAGGGATCGCCGCCGAGCAGGACCGCCCGGCCCGAGTCGGCCCGGAGCAGGCCGAGCAACACCCTGATCGTGGTCGACTTGCCCGACCCGTTGGGCCCGAGGAAGCCGTGGACCTCCCCGGTGGCCACGCTGAGGTCGAGGCCGTCGAGCGCCCGCGTCCGGCCGAAGGTCTTGACGAGGCCCGAGACCTCGATGGCGTTGGTCATGACTCGACCCTATCTAGACTTCACAAACTTGTGAAGAGCCAAGAACTTGTGAAAGATGTAACCTCATGAGCGGGATGGACACGACCAGCAGCGACGGTGACGACGCGATCCTGCGCTTCGTCGAGCGCTTTGCCCTGATGCTGACCGAGGCGGGGTGGCCCCGCATGCCGGCCCGGGTCTTCGCCTGCCTCCTGTGTGAGGATGCCGGCTCGTTGACGGCCGGCGGCCTGGCGTCGCGCCTGCGGGTCAGCCCGGCCGCGATATCGGGGGCCGTGCGCTACCTGATCCAGATCGGGCTGGTGACCCGCGAGCGTGAGCCGGGCGCTCGCACCGACCACTACCGCATCGACGACGACGCCTGGTACGAGGCGGTCATGAGGCGCAACGACGCACTCGTGCGCTGGGAAGAGGCGCTGGCCGAGGCCGTGGAGATGGTCGGCGCGGGTGGGCCCGCCGGGAGACGCCTGGAGGAGAGCCGTGAGTTCTTCGCCTTCCTCCACGACGAGGCGGCCGGGATGATGGACCGCTGGCGGCAGCGCAGGGGCAGCCACGTCGGTTGACGATCGTCATAGGGCCTGGGCGCCGGCGATGAAGTCGTCGAGGACGCCGTCGCCGACCCTCACCGGGCCTTGCGGGCGCGTCTCGCCCGGAATGGTCTCGATGGCGGCCGCCCGTTCGGCCAGGGCGTCGGCGTCGGCGAACCGCGCCTGGGCGCCGGCGACGTCACCGGCGATCTGCGCGTCGAGCGCGTCCAACGAGGCGACCAGCGCCTGGCCCCACAGCGCTGTGGCGTCGAGCCACGGCTGGCCGTCGGCGACGAACCCGGCGTCGGCGACACCGCGCCGGATCACATCCGGCGCCCCGGCCAGCCGCTCGGCATAGGGACGCAGGCCCCCGATGGCTCCTGGCCGGTCGCCGCGGTCCCACGCCGTGCGGAAGGCGTCGAGCTGCCGAGCCAGCGCCGGCGCCTGCGGCTGGGACACCGTGCCGGACGCTGCCGAAGTCGGCGCCAAGTTCTCGAGGTCGAAGAAGGCCAGCAGGGCGTCGACCGTCGGGGGATCGGCAGCCGCGCTACCGGTCCCGCCGGCCAGGTGGACGGCGGCTGCCCGGTGGGCCCGCACCGGGTCGTACGCGGCGTCGTTCCAGCCGAAGTCGGCGGCCCCGATGAGTTGCACCTTGCTGGCGGCGGCCTGGTTCATGGGGTTGAGCACGATCCCGGTCACCTCAGCGGAGAGGCCTCGCTGCCGCCGGTCGTACGGCGCCAGGATCAGCCTGCCCTCGGTGGGTGGGTAGTCGTTGACCGGCGTGTTGTCCCACACGAGCGGCCGCCGCCCGACCACCCCGGCGGCGGCCGCCGCTTCATCGATCGTGATCTCGGGCGGCACCACCATCGATCCCGTCCACATGACCTCGACGGCCGGATCAAGCTGCTCGCGGATGACCTGCCGGTAGGGACTGTCGTCGGTGCCGCGATATTCGGTGGGGACCATCTGCAGGGGCTGTGCGCCCTCGTGGTCCGCGATGAAGCCGCGCTGCAGCGCGTTGAGCAGCTCGACCTGGGCCCGGGCGGCCGCCTCCGGTGAGGGTGCGCCGTAGCGGCTCTGGTCGCCATCGCAGTTCCAGCGGGTGTACACGATGTCGTCGAGTGCGACGGAGAAGGCCCGCACCCCCAGCTGGTAGACGGCGTCGAGCTTGGCGACGAGGGCATCGAGGTCGGCCGGGTCGCTGTAGCAGATCGAAACCCCGGGCGAGACGGCGAACGTGAACCGCACCTGGTTGGCGGCGGCCCGGTCGATCAGCGACCGGAGACCGGCGACCTGCTCGGCGGGGTACGGCTCCCGCCAGCGGTCGCGGTGGTAAGGGTCGTCCTTGGGGGCGTAGATGTAGGTGTTGAGCTTGAAGCGGCCGTAGAAGGCGAGCTGGTCGAGTCGCTCCTGCTGAGTCCAGGGGCTGCCGTAGAAGCCCTCGATGGCGCCACGGTGGCGCATGGCGGGGTGATCGACGACGCCGACGCCAACAACGGCCGCCCGGGCGGTGCCGGCTTCGCTCCCGCCCATGGCGCCGGTGAGCAGCTGGCGCAAGGTCTGCGCGGCGTAGAACGTGCCGGCGGCGTCGGCGCCGGCGAGGACGATCTCCGCCGTTCCCCCCTCGCGGGTGAACGCCGCCAGGGCGTAGCCCTCGGCCGGCACGTCGGCGGGCACCTCGAGCCCCGCGTCGCGGAGGGGTGAAGTGGTGGGCTCGCTGCCGATGGCCCCGACGTCCACGACGAGCGGCGCGTCGACGCGGTCCCGCTCGCCGGGGCCCAACTCGCGCACTGTCCGCGCCCCGGCCGCCCGGAGCACCTCGGTCACGGTGTCGGTGGTGGCGGCCGCGACGTCGTCGTCGGCGACGACGTCGACCTCCGGCGGGACGGGAACGTCGGGCCCGAGCCAGCGCATCTCGCGCGGCGTCGGCGTCACCACCGGCAGGGGATCGTCGCGCGCCTCGAGGATCGGGTCGCCGGGGGTGGTGGTTGCTTGGTCGGCGGCACCGTCCGAACGGTCACGGTCATCCCGGGCTCCACGGAAGTCGCCGGAGCACGCCACGGTCGACCATGCAAGCACGAGCGCCGAGGCGCTGAGCCCGAGCGCGCCGCGCCGCCGGGGCGTCCCCGGTCGTCCCCGGGCCGCCCCGACACGGGCCGTTCGAGGCAATGGGTTCCGGCGGCCAGAACCTGAGGTCATAGGTTTCCGGGTCGGAACCTATGGCCTCGGGCTCGGCTTGGTGGAACCTATGGCCTCGGATGGGCGCGTTCCGGCTCGGGCTTCGCCTCCGGCGGACCCACGACCTCATGGCGCTCGAGCGCCCAAGCCGTTGCCTCGCTCGCGAGCGCGGGGTGGAACCGCCAGCGCTGGAGTTGCCGCTCTGCTGCCTCACCGTCCTCCCCGAGCTCCAGCAGGGTGAGGGCCAGCCGGCGAGCCTGGTCACGCAGGTCGTCGGCGTCGAGGGCCGCCGGGGCCCGATCGACCCACGCGGCGTGCTCGGCCTGCAACACAGGGGACAGCCGCCGGACCTGGCGGAGGGTGAGCGGTGGTAGGCGGCGGCGCACCTCGAGCGACGCATCCGGGGTGAGGCGGCTGGTGCCGAACTGGCAGCAGCGGGCGATGGTGCGGGGGAAGGCGCTGCTGGAGCCGCGGTAGCGCCCGAGGCCGAGCGCGGTGGCGCACTCGTCGAGGTCGAGTGGATAGCCCTCGGGCGATCGCTCGAGCCCGTCGACGAGGTGGCGCATGAGCCAAGTGGCAGAGGGACCGAGGATGCCGAGCCAGAAGCGCTCGACGTAGCGGGAACGGGGGTCGTAGCCGACCTGGTCTATGACCGGGTCGGACCAGGGCAGGACTTGCAGGGTGGGGATGGTGGTAGGGATGTCGCGGGGGTGCATTGCGTCTCCGACGGCGGGTCGAGCGAGCTGCCAGCGGGGAAGTTGCTCTTTTCGTCCGGGGCGTCCCGGCGATCTTCTCACCATTTTCATGATGTTTCAATATCATCCATGTTGCAGAGTAGTGTGTCGGCCGTGCGGGACGATCGGATCGCCGACGCGGCGCGCTGGATCGACGCGGCCCAGCGGGTCGTGGTGCTCACCGGGGCGGGCATCAGCACCGACAGCGGGATCCCCGACTTCCGGGGACCCAACGGAGTGTGGACCCGCAACCCCGGCGCCGAGCGGCGGGCGACGCTGCAGAACTACATGTCCGATCCCGAGGTCCGCCGCGATGCATGGCAGACGCGCTTGCGGCACCCGGGGCTCTCCGCTCGGCCCAACGCCGGCCACCGGGCGCTCGTCGAGCTCGAGCGCCGGGGCAAGCTCGACACGCTCGTCACCCAGAACATCGACGGGTTGCACCAGTCCGCCGGCTCCGACCCGGACATGGTCGTCGAGGTCCACGGCACCATCCACACCGTCGTGTGCATGTCGTGCGGCGAACGGGCGCCCATGGAGCGGGCGTTGGAGCGGGTGCGGGGCGGCGAGGACGATCCGCCCTGCCGGACGTGCGGCGGCATCCTCAAGTCGGCGACCATCAGCTTCGGCCAGAACCTCGTTGCCGAGGACCTGCAGCGGGCGATGGAGGCCGCACGGCGCTGCGACCTGCTGCTCGCCGTGGGTTCGACGCTGGCGGTGTACCCAGTGGCCGAGATGGTGCCGCTTGCGCACATGGCGGGCGCGCAGATCGTGATCGTCAATGCCGAGGAGACGGCGATGGACGACCTCGCCGATGCCGTGATTCGTGGCTCGATCGGCGAGGTGCTCCCGCGACTGGTCGGTACGGCCGAGCCCGAGCTGAGCGCCGACTAGTGGACCCACAATGACCGATACGCGCAGCCCCCGCCGGGGCTCGGGACGCCGAGTCCCGCGATGTGAGTAGCGTGTCCCCGATGGCTGCGCTGCTGGAGGCTGCGAGGCGCCGCAATCCCCTACCGACCGGCACGTTCGCGGTCGGAGCGGGGCTCCTCGTCGCGGGCTTGTCCGCCTATGGCTTCCTGGCAGTCGCCGACCGGCCCTTGAGCCAGGCCGAGTACTCGCCGCTGTCGGCGACCTGGAGCCTGGTGTTCCTCATCGGCCCGGGCCTGTTCCTGCCCCTGGAACAGGAGATCAGCCGTGCGCTCGCCGAGCGCCGCACCCGGGGCGTGGGCGGGGCGCCGGTCGTGCGCCGAGCGGGCACCCTCGGGGTGGGGCTCGCGCTGGCGGTGCTGGTGCTGCTCATCGCCACCGCCCGCTGGTCGGTCGACGAGCTCTTCGACCACCAGCTCCTGCTGTTGGTGGGACTGGCACTGGGCGTCGCCGGCGCGCTGGCCGGGCACGTCACCCGCGGTTGCATGTCGGGGACGGGGCATTTCAAGGGCTACGGCACCTACATCGGCGCCGACGGGTTCATCCGGCTGCTGGGTTGCGTGCTGTGCGCCGTGATCGGGGTGAAGACCGCGGGCTGGTTCGGCATCGCGCTCGGGATCTCGGGGCTGCTGGCGGTGCCCGTGGCGCTGCGGGTCGAGCGCCCGTCGCTGCGGCCGGGCCCAGAGGCGGCGCTGCGGGAGATCAGCAGTGCCCTCGGTTACCTGTTGATTGCGTCGCTGCTGGCGTTCGGGCTCATGAACATCGGTCCGGTGATCGTGAAGCTGCTGGCGTCCGATGCCCAGGCCGGTGCCGCCGGTCGGTTCGTCACCGGCGTCGTGGTGGCGCGCATCCCCCTGTTCCTGTTCCAGGCGGTCCAGGCGGCGCTGCTGCCGAAGTTGTCGGCGCTGGCCACGGCGGGCCGCCTCGGCGACTTCCGGGTCGGTCTCAAGCGGATCATGGTGGTGGTGGCCGCCTTGGCGGCCGCCGGCACCGTTGTTGGCGCCGTACTGGGACCGACGATCGTGGAGATCATGTTCCCCAACGCCGATCTCGACAGCCGCA
The DNA here is from genome assembly GCA_963717085.1 of uncultured bacterium. GTDB lineage: Bacteria > Actinomycetota > Acidimicrobiia > Acidimicrobiales > VFJN01 > DASQUK01. The sequence continues at coordinate 163,835 of CAVQVM010000021.1, read as the reverse complement.
CGATGGGGCTTCTGGCCGCCGGCAGCGGCCTGTACATGCTGGCCCTGGCCTGCGCGCAGGCATTGATCGCGCTGGGCGGGCACCGGGACCAGGCGATCGGCTGGGGGATGGGGATCGTCGCCCTCGCGGTGACCACCTGGCTCGCCAGCGACGACCTGTTCCTCCGGGTCGAGCTGGGCCTGTTGGTCGGCAGCCTGGTCGCGTTCCTCACCATGGGCGTGCTGCTGCTCCGCCGCTTGGCGGTCTCGGGCCCGCTGGCCGTCGACCGGGGCGACTTGATCGAGGCCATCCACGAGGTCCCGATCGAAGCCTGACCCGCTCGGGTCATGGCGCTGTGGCGCCACGGCCTCCGCCTGGCCGACGACCCACGCAGAATGTTGAGCGGGTCTGTAGGCTTTTCAGACGCCGAGAGAGATCGCCCGAGAGGTTTCCATGCCGAGCTTCCGTGAGTTGCTTGCCGCCACCAAAGCCGAGATCCGCGAGGTCGACACCGCCCAGGCCGACGAGCTGCGGCGGCGGCCAAAGGCGGTGGTCCTCGACGTGCGCGAGCCCGACGAGTACGAGCAGGGGGCCATCCCCGGGGCGGTGCACATCCCCCGGGGCACGCTCGAGAGCTCGGTGGAGAACCGGATCACCGACAAGTCGGCGCCGGTGATCATCCATTGCGCCAGCGGCGTGCGGTCGGCGTTCGCCGCCAAGACGCTCAGCGACATGGGCTACCAGGACGTCGTGTCGATGACCGGCGGCTTCAACAGGTGGAAGGATGAGGGCCGCGACTGGGCCGCCCCGCGCAAGCTGTCGGCGGAGCAGCGCAACCGCTACCAGCGCCACCTGCTCCTGCCGGAGGTCGACGTCGCGGGGCAGCTCAAGCTGCTCGACGCGCGGGTGCTGCTGCTGGGCGCCGGTGGCCTCGGCTCGCCGGCGGCGCTGTACCTGGCGGCCGCGGGCGTCGGCACCATCGGCATCGTCGACATGGACGTCGTCGACGAGTCGAACCTGCAGCGACAGATCCTCCACAACGTCGACCGCGTGGGCGAGCGCAAGGTCGACTCGGCCAAGAAGACGCTCACGGCCATCAACCCCGACGTCAACGTCGTGACCCACGACGTCCGCCTGGGCGCCGACAACGTCATGGACATCCTGTCGGGCTACGACATCGTGGTCGACGGCGCGGACAACTTCCCCGTGCGCTACCTGCTCAACGACGCAGCGCTGAAGCTCGAGATCCCCGTCGTTCACGGCTCGATCTTCCGCTTCGAGGGCCAGGTGACCGTGTTCAAGCCCCACGACGGTCCCTGCTACCGCTGCTTCCTCCCCGAGCCACCGCCCGCCGAGCTGGCCCCCTCGTGCGCCGAGGCCGGCGTCCTGGGCGTGCTGCCCGGCATCGTGGGCTCGATCCAGGCGGTCGAGGCCATCAAGCTCATCCTCGGCGTCGGCGAGGATCTCTCCGGCCGGCTGCTGGCGTACGACTCCCTCGAGCAGTCGTTCCGTACCTACCGGATGCTGCGCGACCCCGAGTGCCCGACCTGCTCCATCGATCCCGAGCGCATCGTGATCGCCGAGTACGACGAGCTCTGCATGCCGCATCCCATCGCGCCGCCACCGGCGGGGTAGCCGAGGGCCGCAGGGTCACCCGCCGATCAGCGCGCTCACCGTCGCGAACGCGTAGCCGCGGGCGCGGATGGCGTCGACGATCTGGGGGAGCGCGGCCGCATCGAGCATGGTGTGGTCGGTCGGATGCGACCCGACGGGGGCGGAACCCTCGGGACGCCGGCAGTCGCTCCGTGGCCGGGGGCCGCATCGCGATCTTCGTGCGTGCCACGAACCGTGCGTCGCGTCTGGCACGAGATGGTCACACCGCGCGAGGTCGGCTACAACGGCGCCGGTACCGTGCTCGCCCTCGGCGACAACGTCGAGGGTTTCAAGATACGGGCTCGACAGGCCGCAGGCGGCCGACGAGCAGGCGCAGCCAGGTGATGGCCCGGAGCCGGTGGCCCACGAAGCCGCGGAGGGTGCGCAGGCGGTCGACCTCCGCCTGCTTAGCCGCTATCACCCCCTGGAAGTGCTCGTTCTGGCCGGTGAGCTCCGTCCGTTGCTCCAGCAGCGCTGTCCGCTCCGTGCCCAACGCGGCGACCTCGCGGCGCAGCCGCGAGATCTCTTCGTCGTGCAGGTGTCGCAGGTCCGCGTCGGCCGGGCTCCAGGGACTGAGGTCGGCCGCGCGGAGGGCGCCGTTGAGCCAACCGGTGGTGAGGCGGTCGGGCGGTTCACCTGCGACGAGCCCCTGCAATTCGGTCTCCGCCGCTTGGAAGGCGTCGAAGATGTACTCGTCGAACTCGGCCCGGGCGAGCGATGCGAGTTGAGCCACGATGTCGTCGACCGTCGCCTCGTCTCCCCAGGGGTGCGCGACCGCCGAGCCGAGGACATCGTGGGCCAGCACCCAGAGCGCCCGGTACTCGGCGAGGCGCACGTCGACCGGGTGTTCGGTGCGCCACTCGTCGTCGACGAAGGCAAGCTCGGTCCCGGTGTCGACGAAATTCGCCAGGCCGACGTCGAGGTGACCGTCGGGAAGTCCCCGCGTCGAATCGGGCAGCAGGAAGGGATGGGCACCACTCGGTACCACGGCGATCTCCACGGCTCTCGCCTCGAGCTCGGCGCGCCAGCGTCGCAGTGTGGTTGCCAGAGCATCGAGATCGTGCGCACGCACGGCATCCATCGCGTCCTGGGCCAAAGTGCGGCCTCGCCGATAGGGCCGCGACGTGCCGGGATCCTGGCCGAGCCATCCGACTCGCCGCGGTTGGTTGTCGCCCAACGTGACGACCTCGCCATCGACAGTGACCATCCGTTCTCGTCGCCACGGCGGCACACGGTTGCCGCCGTAGAGCCACGCCAACGCCCGGTCGTCGACGAGCTTGGCGATGAACGTGTCATCAGTGCCGGCAAGGACGAGGAACGAGTTGGCGACCTCCGCCGCCAGCCCGGCCTCCGCCCAGACGCGATGAGCGCCAATTCCGTCCGCACCCCGCACCGGCGGTTGATCCAGGCTCATCACCGGATGGAGCACCAGCTGCTCGATCACCTCGGCTGCGTCAGGCCGCGCGTATACCCGCTCGTCGAGCACGACCGTGGGGAGCTTGTAGTCCGGGAACGGCGCGAGCCAATGCTGCCGGTCGAGCCCCGCCTCGGCAAGGAGCCTCCGTAGCGCAGTGCGAGTCCAGGTGCGCACACCCGGCGGGCCGGGGTAGCCGTCGATGCCCACCCACGGCTCCCCCAGGTGGTCCTCCCGGCCACCGAGCAGGTACTTGAGCCCCAGCTGGTTCTCGGTGGCGACGACGACGGCGCCACCCTCGCTCAGGTGCGACCGAGCGTCCCGCAGCATCTCCGAGGCACCGCCACCACCGCCGATGGCGGAACCGGCGTACTCGAGCACGCCGACGAGGAGCACGAGATCGAACCGCTCGGCCGGATCGAGGTCTTCGAGCGTTCCAGCGATCACGTCGACGTGATCGAGATCGCGGCATCGCTCCGCCGCGGCGTCGGCGCGCCGGGGGTTCCCCTCGAGCGCGACCACCGTCGCTCCCTGCTCGGCGAGGTAGCGGGTGAGCACGCCCGATCCCGCCCCGACGTCGAGTACCCGCAGGCTCGAGGTGATGTTCAGGGGCCGTAGCAGGTTCGAGCGCTGGGGCGATAAGTGGTAGCAGGTCGGCCAGTCGACGATGTGCTCGGCGAGCTCGACCGAGCCCGACGAGGTGTCCTCGACCTTCCTGAGGACGGCGAGCACGTCGTCTTCGGCGCCGTCTGCGTAGCTGACCCCAGCGCCGAGTCGCCGAACGCCGTGTCCGGGCGATGGCATGCCGGAGAAGCTAGACGCAGGCGGCCCCGGGGTCACAGCCAGGATCGCTGGCGCCGGCAGCGTGGCGAGCAGGCCGGCCACGCGATCATCGGCGACGACCTCGCCGGCGGCCACGGCCCGTGCGAGCGCATCGTCGTCGTAGACCCATGACGCCCACTCCTCGGCGAGCCTGCCCTCGTGCAGCAGCCGCGACGAGCGGCGCCAGTGGTAGAAGACCTCAGGCCCGTACGAGGTGTTGTGCTCGACAGCGACCATCCCGAGCCGGATCTTGCGCTCGTACTGGTCCCATGACCGGACCGGAAAGTGCAGCACCTCGATGCGGCCGTCGTCCAGGATGCGTCCCCCGAGACCGGACACGGCGTGGTTCCCGACCGCTACCTCGACCTCCGGGCTCGCGCGATGGGCGACCTTGACAGCCATGAGGTCGCCGTCTTGGGTGAGGGAGTCGGTGCGTCGCCACTGCATCCGCTCGTGGAAGGGTTGACCGTCGTCGGGCCGCAGCACGAAGTTGTAGCGCTGTGCCACCAGCACGGTCACCTCGTCGGGCAGGCTCGTGAACGTCGAGGCAAGGTCGCCGTCGCGGGGCCACCACCACTCATCGGCGTCGGCGTTGATCACCCAATCGGCGTTGTGGTCGACCGCCGCGAGGCGCGCCATGCGTGTGACCCAGCGGGCTTGTTGGTGGACGTCGTCGGGTTCGTGGATCAGGCGCAGACGCCCTTGGCGCTGGTAGCGCTCGAGGATTGCGGTGGTGCCATCTTCCGAGCGGTGGTCGGTGGCGATCACGAAGTCGACCCCGAGTGCGTAGTGGCTCTCGAGCATCGCCTCGATGACGTCGGCCTCGTCTCGAACGAGCACAGTCATGACGAGCCGCATCGTTCCCCTCTCGTGTGGCACACGAACGAAAGCCGGCTGGAACCGGAGATTCTCGCACATCGTGGTGGACAGGGCGTGACTGGCAAGAGCGTCGCACCGCCGGAGTACGATCAGACGCTTGCCCAAGACGTGACGCGTGCGTGGGGTTCACCGCGGCGTCGTCGAGTGAGACCCTGTAGCGAAGGACTCGCAGAATGAAACAAGTCGTCCGGCGGGTGATCGATCGGCGAGGTCGTGTTCAGGTGATCGACCTACCCGAGCCGCACCTCGGTCCCGACCAGGTGCTCGTGCAGACGCACTACTCCTTGATCAGCTCGGGCACCGAGACGACGACGCTGTCCAAGACCCCGGTCGAGCTGGCCAAGCAGACGCTCGCCGATCCGTGGATGCGCAACGTCGTGAAGCAGACGGTGTTCTCGACCGGTCCGGCACAGACCGTGCGTCGCGTCTGGCACGAGATGGTCACACCGCGCGAGGTCGGCTACAGCGGCGCCGGTACTGTGCTCGCCCTCGGCGACAGCGTCGAGGGTTTCAAGATCGGGCAAACGGTCGCCTACGCCGCAACGGGCCATGCGGAGATCGCCGCCCCGGTCATCAATCACGTCGTGCCGGTACCCGACGACGTCGATCTACGGCATGCGGCCTTCGTGACCGTGGGCGGAATCGCCATCCAGGCGCTGCGCCGCGCCGACCTCCAGTTCGGCGAGACGGTCGCCATCTACGGCCTCGGGCTCGTCGGCCAGCTGTGCACACAGATCGCTCTGGCCGCAGGCTGCGTGGTGATCGGCATCGACATCAACCCCCGGGCGAACGAGCTCGCCCGGGCGGCGGGAGCATCCCTGGTGGTCGATCCTCGCGATCCCGACTGGAAGCGGGGGCTCAGCGACTTCACCGACAAGCACGGAGTCGATGCCACGATCGTGTGCGCGAGCTCGGATTCATCCGAGATCATCAACTCGTCGATGGAGATCACCCGGCGCCAGGGGCGCGTCGTGCTCGTCGGCTACGTACGTCTCGACATCCACCCCAAGAACTTCCTCCACCGCGAGATCGACCTGCGCTACTCGAGGGCGTACGGCCCAGGCAGCTACCACACGGGCTACGAGAAGGGCCGGATCGACTATCCGTTCGGCTACGTGCGCTGGACCGAGAAGCGCAACCTGGCGGAGTTCGTGCGCCTCGTCTCGTCCGGCTCCGTGTCGTTGGAGCCCCTGATCGCTCGCGTCTACGACCTCGACGAGGCCCAGGACGCCTTCGACGCCATCCGAAATCGCGAGCTCCCCGGGATCGCGGCGCTCATCCGCTATGGCCCCGAAGAGCCCGACCGCAGCCGAACGAAGCGCATCCATTCCCGACCACGGGGGGACGGGGCGGTGGGCATCGCCCTGGTCGGACTGGGGAACCACATGCTGGCCACCCACCTGCCGAACCTGAGGGCGATGCCGGGCGTGGAGATCCGGGGGATCGCCTCGGCCACGGCTCGGAACGCCGCCACCGTCGGGGAGAAGGTCGGCGCCGCGATGATCACCACCGACGTCGACCAGCTCTTGGAGGACGCGGGGACCGACGGGGTCGTCATCGGGTCGACCCAGCCGGAGCACTACGGGCACATCTGCAAGGCGATCGACGCGAACAAGGCCGTGTTCGTCGAGAAGCCGATGGTGACCCGCCTCGAGGACTTTCGTGATCTGCTCCGCCGCATGGACGGCGAGCCCGTGCTCCTCACGGTCGGGCTGAACCGCCGCTACTCGCCGATGGTCCAGCGGCTGCGCGAGCTCGTCGGCGGTCCCATCGACTCCGTCGACTACACGGTCACGCGACCCTTCGTGCCGCCGGACCACTGGTCGCTGGACCCGATCGACGGGGGCGGGAGGCTGATCAGCGAGGGCGAGCACTTCGTCGACCTGTGCCACCTCCTGATCGGCCGGCCGCCTCTGTCGGTCTACGCTCGTGCGCTCGGGAATCCCCCTGACGACCTGCGCACGCTGTGCAACTACGCCTTGACCATCCATTACGATGGCGCCGTCGCCAACATCGTGTTCAACGAGAGCGGGGCGGTCGGCTACCCGCAGGAGAGGATCACCGTTCTGGCCAAGGGAAAGGTGGTCGCACTCGACGACTTCGCCCACCTCTCGGTCCACGGCAAGCGAGTCCGCAAGCTCGGCGTCGCCCTCGGCGCCTCCATGGGCCACAAGGAAGAGCTGACACAGTTCGTGGCAGGGATCCGTGGCGATGCGAACACGCTGCTCACCTGGGAGCAGGCGTCGCTCGCAACGCTCTGCGTCTTCGCAGGGCAAGAGAGCATTCGCACCGGCGAGGCGGTCGATCTGGAGGAGTTTCGTGAACGCCTGACCGCAGCGGCGGAGCCGGGCGAGGACGAGTCCCCGATCGAGTAAGAGCTCCGCAGTTCCTGGGCGCCCGGCTCTATTTGGTCGCTCGCCAGAGGAACCAGCGGTCGAGGTACTTCTTGAGTGGACCTTGTGCCATCGGGTTGATGACGTAACGCTGCACGACCTCGAACGGTGTCTTCTTCATGTTTCGAAATGTGAACAGCTGATACTCGAATGATTTGAACGAAAGTTCGATTGCCTTCGTCGCGATGCTCTCGGGCACTATTGGTCGCTCGTCGGGTGCGAAGAGCTTGAGCCGAAGGGGTCCATCGCCCATGAAGATGCGGTTTTGCAGGCACCAGCCATTCGGGTCGTAGCCAACGACACGACCGCCTGGAACCGCAACCCGGTGGCATTCCGCCATGACGTTCGACTCGGCATCCGGGAGATGGTGAAGGAATGCAGCGGCCACGACCATGTCGAAGGTGTCGGGCGGAAACGGCAGATGGATCCCATCGGCCTGGACGGCGGAAACCGGGGCGTGGCGGAGCATCTCGGCCGAGATGTCGACGCACGTCACCCGGGTCTCCGGCTGATCCTTGATGATGCGGCTGACCATTCCGGCGCCGCCGCCCACGTCGAGGATGCGCCCATGTCCCCGCCAGTCGATCCAAGCGGCGATGCGCGCCCGGTCAAACGGTGACAGCGTCGCGTAGTCCTCGCTGCCCCGCTCGTCCCAGTAGACCTTCTCTCGGTGGTAGTGGGTCTCTACTAACGGCATGGCAGCTGGAACCTCCTGGCCCCAGCTTGCGATGCGACTGTCAATGGCGGACGAGGTCAGTCCTGCTCGTTCCGGCAACCGATGACGACGCTCGGCACGCCACCCACGATCGTAAAGCTCCCGACGTCCTTCGTCACGACCGCCCCCGCCGCAACCACCGCTCCGCGTCCCACCGTCACGCCCGGCAGGACGATAGCTCCGGCACCGATCCAAGCGTCGTCCTCGATGGCGATCGGCGCCACGTCCAACCCCGAGAAGCGCATCGGCATCGAATCGCCGGCGCCCGGGATCCGGTGACCGGCGCTGAGGACCTGGGCGCCGTGCGCGATCATCACCCGGTCGCCGATGGTGACACCACCGATGCAGCCCAGCATCGCCGATTTGCCGATCGACACGTCCGCCCCGACGCTGAGCTTGCGGTAGTTGTCCACCCACACATCCCTCCAGATCTTCGGCCGGGCACCGACCTCGGCACCACGCCACCGCATCAGCAGGCGCTTGATCCGGTTGGAGATCGGATCGTGCGGCGTGAGCGCCATGAAGAACTCGACGAGATAGTCGCCGATGGCCGTCAGCAGCGGTACCCGGACGTGCAGCCCGTCAACGTCGTTCATCGACGCCCGCTCAACGGGTCCTGGGGACGATCCAACACGCCGCCGTGGCGCCTGGGTCCGCTACTGGGGCCACGTTGCCTCGCATCACGGCTTGAGGATGAGGCCTTGACCGGTCGGCAGAGCGAGCACCTGCACCCCCCGCCTCTCGGCGAAGGCATCGAAGGCTCGCTGCTGTTCCCGGTGCTTCCGCCAGCCGTAGTCATCGAGCACGATCGCGGCCCCACTGGTCAGTCTCTCCCAGAAGTGTTCGGCCGCTGCGATCTCCGGATCGCGCGTGTTCATGTCCAGCGACAGGAAGGCGACGCTGTCGGTCTCGGCCGACGGGAGCGTGTCGGGCACCGTACCTCTGATGATCTTGACGTTGGTGTAGGGGCTGAAGGTCCTGACCACGGCCTCATAGCACGGCTCATACTCACCCACACGGACCCCTCGAGCCTTCTCTTCGGGCGAGATGTAGCGTTCGGCCAAGCCTTCATAGGTGTCGAGAAGGTAGAAGGTCTTTGGCAACGTCTCGAATCCCAAGTACTTGATGACAGTCAGGGCGTAGCCGCCGCGATTCACGCCACACTCAACGAAATCTCCGGTCAAAGATGCCCCACGCTCGGCGGCCCAGCATACGACGTGCGCTCGCCAATGCAGGTCGCCGAAGGTCCAAGAACCAGTCGACCTTCCGGTGTCGTAGGCTTCCTTGAAGCGGGGATCGTCCATGAAGGGCGCGCTATGGGCTGTGGCCAGACCGTCCTGGTTGTACGTTGCCTTACCGTACAATGGCCGGGAGAGGTAGTTTCCGCTGGCGCGGTTTATTCCCTTTATCAGGCGCATTCGCACCGACTTTGGGACGACATCACGCATCTGCTGACGGATTGCTTCCAATTGCAACCGCTTCCTCATTGTTGCGTCCAGTTGTGTCATTTGTGAACCATTGCTGGGCGGCGGTCGGCCCGGTGTTCCAGAGCCGCTCAAGGCCGGCCGATCGTAACCGAGCACGATGCGCAGGCCCGCAACGGCGTGTACCCACCTTCCCAGCGGATTGAGCGTGATCGGATGGTCCCGCCCCACAAACTACGCTTCTCCGGTCCCGGTGTTCGCTAAGCCCGCGCCCCGTCTGGCAAGCCCACCGACGAGCCACCGCCTTCCATGAGCCGCCGTCTACAGACCATCATCCTCCTGGCCGGGCTGGTCGGGATCGCCTTCGCCGTTTCCCGCACGGTGGACACAGCGCAGGACCAGGTCCTGCCGTCTGCCCCGGCGTGGGTGGTCGCGGGCGTCCTCGCGCTGGTTGCGATCGTCGCGTCCGCACGAGCCTGGGTCGCGCTGTTCAGCGACCTGCTGGACGCCCGGGCCTCCCGCGCCGCCGTACGGGGGACCTTCTATCTTGCGCAGCTCACGAAGTACCTACCTGTCGGTGGCTTCGCCCAGGCGGCCAGCCAGCTGGGACTCGCCCCCACCGTCGGCGTCCCGCTCAAGCGGGCCGCCGTCGCCTTCCCGGTGTCTGCGGTTTGCGCGGTCGTGGCCTGCATGACGTTGGGGAGCGGGCTCGCCTTGGACGCCGGTCTCGCCGACTGGATCCGCGTGCTCGCCCTGCTCGGTCTGCTGACGCCGATCCTGCTCCGCCGTACGCTCATGGCGCGGGTCCTCGACCTCGCCCGACGTGTCATGCACCGGATTCCCGGCTCTGATCAGCTGCCGACACAGCGGGACATCGTCGTGTTCTACGCGTGGGCCCTCGTCACCATCGGCTCGCTCTGCGGCGCGTATGCGATCCTGCTGGGCTCGCTCCATACCGGGGCGAACCCCGGGACCGTCTTCTGCGCCTTCGCGATCAGCTGGGCGGTCGGCTTCATAGCCCTACCGATCCCGGCCGGTGTCGGCGTCCGCGAGGCCGTGCTCATCGGTCTCCTTCCCGGGGTCGGCACGGCGCAGTTGCTCGCGGCGTCGCTCGCTCTGCGACTGCTCACCATCGGCACCGAGCTGCTGGCCACCATCGGCAACAAGGTGACGGTGCGGCGTCACGTCGTTAGCTCAGCGCCCGAGGCCGCGCAGGCCCCGCAGGTGACAACGTCATGAAGGCGTCGCTCGAAGATCAGATGGTGCACGCCGAGGACGGGTGGGAGGGGCCCCCTGTCGCGTCATGGCTGCGTCACGTCATCTCACGTCCATGAAGAATGGGGGCTAGTGTGACCACTCCATCGACGTCGCTTGGCGCGGCGGAGCGGGCGGCGCCAGGCGCGGCGATGAACACCAAGGACAATTGGCGAGGTTTGGCGCGGCCATGGTGAAGAACACTCCGACGATGACCTTTGCCGGCGTCCGCGCCCACCATGGCGACGTGCTGGAAAGCGTGCTCGAAACGGCCCGACGCGACGACTTCGAGGGCTACTCGAAGCACGACGCGCTGAACGCCCCCTGGCTGGAGACACTGGCGGGTGGTTCGAGGTTGCGACGGCTCGCCGCCATCCAGCTCGTGATGCGGTCACCAATCCACGTCCGCCCCCTGCTCGGAGTCCGCAAGGCCCGGAACCCGAAGGGCCTGTCGCTGTTCGCCCGAGCCCACCTCGCTCGCTATCGGATGACCGGGTCGCAGGAGGACGCGCGGACGGCCCGGGAGCTGCTCGACTGGCTGGTCGCCAACCCGTCCGCCGGGTTCGATGGGCTCGCCTGGGGTTATCCGTACCCGTGGCAGGACGCCGGGTTCTTCGCGCCTCGAAACCTGCCCAACCGGGTTGTCACCTCGTTCGTGGGCCAGGCACTGCTCGACGGGTACGACACCCTCGATGACGGCCGCTACCTGAAGGCAGCGTCGGACGCCGTCCGCTTCCTGCTCGACGCTCCCAAGACGCTGTTCGAGGACGACCGGCACCGGTGCGTGAGTTACGTACCCGACGAATCGATCGATTGGATCGTGATGGATGTGTCGGCGCTGGTCGGGGCGCTCACGGCGCGGTTCGCGGCACTCGATGGCGACGAGAAGCTCAGGGAGGAGAGCACACGACTGGTCCGTTACGTCGTCTCCAAGCAGACCGACGAAGGCGCGTGGTTCTACGCCGAGCCGCCGTCAGCCAGCCGCATCACGCACGACAACTACCACACCGGATTCATTCTCGACGCCATCCTCGTCCATGCCCTGGCGACCGGTAGCGCGGAGTTCGATGAGGCGTACGAGCGAGGTATCGACTTCTATCAGCGGAGGCTCTTCGATCTCGATGGCGCCCCGCGCTTCATGAGCGATCGCCGCTACCCCTTCGACATCCATGGGTGCGCCCAGGGGATCATCACGTTCTCGCTTCGACAGAAGCATCGGGGCGAGGGTGCCGAGGTCGCGGGGCGCGTGCTGGACTGGACCCTGGCCCACATGTGGGACCCGAAGAGTGGCTGGTTCTACTACCAGAAGCGCCGGACCTTTCGTACAAAGATCCGCGAGCTGCGATGGTGTCAGGGATGGATGTCGTTGGCACTGGCCTCATACCTCGAGAACTGCGGGGAGCCGGCATGAGGGGCTTCCCCGGTTGCGAGCTGTCGCTCGATCCCGGCCGCAGCCGGTTCGAGCGCATGTATTCTCGCCTGCTCGGGGCCCCCGCCAACGGCCTGCGCATACGCCTGCGCCGCGTCCTCCCCGCAACCGATGGCGACCACCGCACGATCCTCGACGCGGGTTGTGGCCCCGGGGTCTTCGCCTTCGAGCTGGCCAAGCGCCATCCGCAGGCGCAGGTGCTCGGCATCGAGCTCGAGCCGGACCTCGTCGAGCGGGCCAACGTGATCGCCGAGCGGGCGGGCCTGGCCAACTGCCGGTTCGAGAAGGGGGACGTCACCCAACTGGACTTCGACGCCAAGTTCGACCTCGTGGTGAGCGTCGACAACCTCGAGCACGTCGAGGACGACGTCACCGCCATGGAGACCTTGCGGCGAGCGCTGCATCCCGGTGGGTCACTGGCGGTCCACGTTCCGGGATACGAGCGCCGCTGGCTGCTGTTCGGCCGCCGGGTCAACTTCGACGTCCCGGGGCACGTCCGACCCGGCTACCGAGCCTCGGAGCTCGCCGACAAGCTGCGCCTGGCAGGGTTCGAAGTCATCGATCAGCGGTACACGTACGGTCCCCTGGAGACATTCACCAACAATCTCTCTTACCTCATCAGCGGCGCCGACCAACGGAACAAGGCGCTCTACGCCGTCGCGTTCCCCGCGCTGCTGATGCTGTCTTACCTGGGCAAGTTCTCGAACCCGAGTTGGGGTGCCGGTGTCTTGATCAAGGCCCGGCGACCGGACGAACCCGACGGGCAGGACCCGGCCTGACTCCATGCGGATCCTGATCGACATACTTCACCCCGCACACGTCCACTTCTTCCGAAACTTCCACGACGAGATGGCGGGTCGAGGGCACCAGCTCTGCATCACCGCGCGGGCCAAGGACCGGTCGCTCGACCTCTTGGACCGGTTCGGGCTGCCATATCACCACCTCTCCGATCAGCGGTCGGGCGGTGTCGGGATGACCGTCGAGATGGCAGAGCGCACTGCCCGGCTCGTCAGGCTGATGCGCAGGTTCCGGCCCGACGTGCTCACCGGAATCATGGGACCCTCGATCGCGCTCGCTGGCGCCGTTCGCCGGGTGCCGGCTGTGGTCTTCTACGACACCGAGTTCGCCACCCAGACCAACCGGTTCGTCTACCCGTTGGCCCACAGCGTCTGCACGCCCGACTGCTACCAGGGCAAGGTTCCCGGCACCCACCGCCGTTATGCGGGCTACCACGAGCTCGCCTACCTCCACCCCAACCGGTTCCGAGCCGATCCCGGCAAGCTCGGTGCGTTCGGTGTCTCCTCCGACGAGCCCTTTTCCCTCGTGCGGTTCGTATCGTGGCAAGCGGTCCACGACCGCCGCGAACGCGGGCTCGCAGCGGCCCAGAAGCGGCATCTGGTCGAGGTCCTCCAGAGCCACGGTCGGGTCCTCGTGTCGTCGGAGGCGCCGCTCCCGTCCGATCTCGCTCCGCTCGAGGTCACCGGCCCCGTGCATGACATCCATCATCTGATGGCCCACGCTCACGTGGTGGTGGGGGAGTCCGCCACGATGTCGTCGGAGGCGGCCGTGCTCGGTGTCCCGGCCGTGTTCATCGCGACCACTGGACGCGGGTACACCGAGGACCAGGAGAAGCGATACGGCCTCGTCCGTCACTTCACCGAGGACGAATACGATCGCGCCCTTGGCACGATCGAGGAGTTGTTCGCCAACTCGCCCCGAGACTTTGGGCAGGCGGCACGAGCCCGCCTGTTGGACGACAAGATCGACGTGACCCAGTGGATGGTCGACTACTTCGAGTCGACGTTCGCAGTGGCCAAGTGACCCCGGAGAGGGGAGCGTGATCGCTCGTGTGCGGCATAGCGGGTACCGCGGGGTTCGGCGACGAAGACCTGATCAGGACGATGACCGACGTCATCGCGCATCGCGGGCCCGACGGGGAGGGCTTCTTCGTCGGCGACGGCGTCTGCCTCGGCAACCGTCGGCTCGCGATCCTGGATGTGGCGGGCGGATCCCAGCCGATGACGAACGAGGACGGCTCGGTAGTCGTCGTCTACAACGGCGAGATCTACAACTACCCGGAGCTTCGTCAGCAGGTGCTTGCCCGCGGCCACGTTCTTCGCACGCATTGCGACACGGAGATCCTGCCTCACCTCTACGAAGAGGAGGGCATCGGGTTTGCCGCCCGCCTGAACGGCATCTTCGCCTTCGGTCTCTTCGATCGCAGTCACCGGAAGTTGTACCTGGTTCGCGACCCGGTGGGGGTCAATCCCCTGGTCTACGCCATGCGCGACGGCCGCCTGGCATTCGGGTCGGAGGCCAAGGCCATCCTGGCGAGCGGCTTGGTGGGCGCCGACCTCGACGAGGCGAGCCTGCACCTGACGATGAACGTCCGCTATGTGCCTGGCGACCGCACCTTCTTCCGTGACATCCACCGCCTAGCTCCGGGCCACGTGCTCGAGTTCACCGAAGGCCAGGCCCGAGTCTCCTCATATGCGAGCATCGACTGGACGCCGGACACGACGCTCGGCGAGGGCGATTGGATCGACGGGATCAGGGCTCACTACGAGGCGGCGGTGAAGCGCCAGCTCCTCTCCGATGTGCCCGTGGGCGTCTCACTCTCGGGTGGGATCGATTCCAGCTCCATCGTCGCGATGTTGCGACGCAGCGAATCCGGGCCGATCAAGACGTTCACCCTCGGGTTCGACGAGCCCTGGGACGAGCTCGACGATGCCCGGTTCGTGGCCGACACCTTCGAGACCGAGCATCACGAGACGGTCCTCCACGAACCGGCGCTCGCCTATCTGCGTGACGCCATTCGCCACACCGAAGAGCCGAAGGTCAACTCACTCCAGCTCTACCTGCTTCACCGCTACGTCGGTGAGCACGTGAAGGTCGTGCTCTCGGGGCTGGGGGGCGACGAGCTGTTCGCCGGCTACGACTTCTACCGCTACCTCGAGCGCAGTCGTCGGCTCGGATCGGGCGTGTCAGGGGCCGCCATCCGGGCCGCTTCACCGGTCCTCGAGTGGACCGCAGGCCGAGCGGCCGCCGTCGGCAGGCCCCACGCCGACCTCTACGTCCGGGGGCTGGAATGGATGGCATCGGCCGACGACGATGCGCGCCAGTACCTGCTCCTCCGCAACGCCTGGGACTTCAACGGTTCACTCCTCCGCCGCGTCTACACCCCGGACTTCCTCGACAGGCTCCACACGGCGACCCGCGACGACTTCGATCCCTACTTCCTCGGCGGGGGAACGAGTCTCGGCCGGTCGTTGCGCGCCGAGTTCTCCACGAAGATGGTCTCCGACCTGCTCCACAACGAGAACACCATGTCGATGGCCCACTCCGTCGAGTCGCGCGTGCCGCTCCTCGACCTCGAGCTGGTCCGGTTCGCGGCACGGATCCCGGACGACATCCGGTTCCGGGGTGGGCTCAAGGGATTGCTCAAGAAGGCCCTCATGGGAGTGCTGCCCGAGCAGGTGCTCACCAAGAAGAAATGGGGATTCACGTTCGACCCGGTCGAGCAGTACCGCAAGGACCTGCGGTCACTGGCGCTCGAGGTCCTCACGCCGGACCGACTCCGGCGCTCGGGGGTGTTCAACCCAGAGTTCGTTCGCCAGGTGCTCGATGCCAAGCCCCATCAGCGGCTGCGCTGGCATTACTTCATGCTCTGGCAGATGATCGGCATCGAGATCTGGCGGGAGATCTTCACCGAGCCGCAGAACACGTCCACACCCACCGGCCGCCCATCCCGGCGGGCCGCCGTACCAGAAGGGGCCTGAGCAGATGACGCCGGCAACACGCGCCACCGTGAAGTCCGTAAAGGACTTCTGGGAGACGCACGTGAACAACGAGTACTACACGGAGGAGGAGCGGGCGTCAGAGGCGTACCTCTCCGAGATCGAGGACCGGCGATACGGCTGGCACTACCACCTCCGAGAACTGTTCGCGCGGCTCGAGGGAAGCCACGGCAGGCTGCTCGAGGTGGGCTGTGGCATCGGTGTCGACAGCATCCAGCTCGCCCGATGCGGCTTCGACGTCACGGCCGTCGATCTGACCGAGAGCGCCATCGACGTGGCCCGCGAGTCGGCCCGCCGTCGAGGGGTCAGCGTCGACTTCCGGGTGGGTAACGCGGAGGGCCTCGATTTCGCCGACGAGAGCTTCGATGCCGTCTACTCATTCGGCGTCCTGCATCACACGCCGGACATCGAGCGGGCCGTTGCCGAGGTGCACCGGGTCCTCCGGCCCGGCGGGAAGGCCTATGTGATGCTCTATCACCGGTGGTCGCTGGTGAACCTTGCCCACCGGCTCTTGCGGCTGCCGTACGAGTCACCGAGGGGCCGGAAGGACCATTGCCCGGTCGTGTACACGTTCAGCCGGCCGGGCGTGAAGCGGTTGTTCCACGAGTTCGCTCACGTTTCCGTGAGAACGGAGTACCCGTTCACCTTCGGCTTCGGCTCCGTCGGCACGCGGCTGCCCTTGTGGGTGAGGCGTCCGCTGGGCCGGGCGATCGGGTGGCACCTGATGATCACCGCCGTGCGCTAGGTCGCTCCCCGCGGCTCACGGGGTGGCCATCGGCGCGGGAACACGGTCTGCCGGGTGGGGCGGCGACGTCAGGTGGGCCGGTCCGCTGGGCGGAGCGCCGCCGGGTCGCACGGCGGTCACTACCAGGTAGAGGATCGTCACGACGGCGATGACGGCCCCCACGGCAGCGCCGACGGCCAGCACCTCGCCCTGCAGCGGCGCCCAGGCGACTGCGGCCCGCACCTGGCTCGTGAAGGCGCTGCCCGGGGCAGCCCAGTAGAAGCCGAGGATGGTGTCGACCGCCAGCGCGTTCATGGCGACCGCGCCGGCCAACACGGCCAGCGGCAGCCACCGGGTCCCGCTGCGGAGCAGGTTGGCGAGGCCGAGCGCCACGATCACCGCGAGCGCGGCCAGGGCGCCGAACCAGTAGCGGCCCTGCAGGCCGGGCATGCGCCCGAGCAGGACGTAGGCCCGTAGAGCGAGGGTGAACTGCAGGACGACCAACAGGATGATCGGCGCTGCCAACAGCAGTCGGTTGCCGATCGGTGATCCGGCGACGCGGTCGCGGCGGGCGCACGCGACGACGAGACCGACGATGACGACGGCGCTGGCGGCCCTGATGGCCACGCCGGGGATGTGCACGTCGAACAGGCCGAACTCGCCCCAGAACCGTCGGATGGTCGCCGAGCTCCAGCCCTCGAAGAAGCTGCCGTAGTCGCGCACGTCACTCTCGATCGGGGGCACCAGCTGGGTATGACGCGAGGGCGCAAGTTCGCCGTAGCGAACCAGGTTGGCGATCCACCACCACCCGCCCAAGGCGAGGCTCACTCCCGAGTACGCCAGACCCGCAAGGCTGACCTGCCGAAGATACGGACGCCCGAGCCGACGCAGGGCGACGAGTAGGGCGGCCAGGACCCAGAGTGGCAGGACGAGGGCGAAGCCCTTGGTGTACAGAGCCAGGCCCGTGAGCAGCCCGGCGAGCGCGGCGGTGCGCGCCCGGACGTCGCCATCGGCCAGCCGCAGGATCACGGGCGTGAGCAACCAGAAGAGCAGGATCAGCAGGCTGTCGTTGTTGGCCACAGACCCCATGTGGAGGTACTGGGGTATGGCGAGCGGAACCAGCATCGCGGCGATAGCCACGGGCTCCGGCAGGCCGAGGCGACGGCCGACCGTCCAGATGATCAGCGGCAGCGGCGCCACCAGGAGGATGCTCACCAGCCGGTAGAACCACGCTTCGATGTCGAAGGCGCCGATCGGGTCACCCGTCACGAGTTCGACCCCTCGCTCTATCGTGCCCGCGACGGCGTAGTAGAGGGGCGGGTGCTGCGACTGCTGATTGACGCCGCGCTTGCGGGGCTGCTCGTCGAGCTCGTCGATCGATGGCCTGTCGTCCTTGGGCGGCGCCTGCGACGCTTCGAGATGCCTCGACCCGGTGTGGTACTGCACGATGTTGAGCGAGTGCAGAACGCCGGCCCCGGTGTCGCGCTCGTCCCAGGCCGGGTAGTGGAACTCCTCCGAGAAGAGGTGAGCCAGATCGACGTGCAGCGGCTCGTCCGGGGCCCTGTACGTGGGAAGGAGGACGGAGTACGCCAACAGGACGGCGACGTGCAGGGCGCTGATCCACCAGACGACGGCCGGAACGCGGCGCTGCCGATCCTGGTTGGTCGGCGGCTGGTCGTGTGAGATGTCCGTGGCCAGGTCGGACTGGTCGTTCATCTGCATCCCGGGACTTCGTCGACGTCGAACGCGACCGGTGGGGAAGAAGCAGCAAACCCTAGTGGACCACTGGTCACCGCCCGCGTGAGCCGTGCAGCTAGCCTCGTGGAGTTACCCATCGGGGGCCTCAGGATCCACAGGACTCCATGACCAAGCTGCAAGAGATCGCCTCGCGGCGCGAGCTGTTCGTTAACCTGACGCTGCGCGAGCTGCGAGGCAAGTACAAGCGATCCGTCCTCGGCTGGGCGTGGTCCCTCCTGAACCCGCTCACGACGCTGCTGCTCTACTCGTTCGTCTTCGGGTTCATCCTGGAGATCAAGCCCGAGACCGGTGATCCGAGCGGGCTCAAGAGCTTCCCGCTCTACCTCATGTGCGGCCTGCTCCCGTTCAACTTCCTCGCCCTGTCGCTCACCGGGGGCATGGGCTCGCTCCTCGGGAACAGCAACCTCATCAAGAAGACGTACTTCCCCCGCGAGATCCTGGTGGGCGCCGACACCGCGTCCTGGCTCGTGTCCTTCTTCATCGAGATGGGACTGCTGGTGGTCGCTCTCCTCGTCGTGGGCAACGGCGTGCTGATCTGGCTGCCGGCGGTGCTCGTGCTCATCGCGCTGCAAACGATGTTCGTTCTGGGGTTGGCGCTTGCGCTGTCGGCGGCGGCGGTCTACTTCCGCGACCTCGAGCACCTGCTCGGGCTCGTGCTGCAGGCCTGGTTCTACTCGGCGCCGATCGTCTACCCGATGACGCTGGTCACCGAGCAGCTGTCGGAGCGTTCGCTCCTGCTCACCATCTACAACCTGAACCCCCTCACCCGATTCGTCGCGGCCTACCGGGACTTCCTCTACAGCCTGCGCTGGCCACCGGTCGATGAGATCGCCTATCTCGTGGGAGTGTCCGTCGCCGCGCTGGTCATCGGGTACGCCATCTTCGGACGTCTGGAAGGAAGGCTGGCCGAGGAGCTGTGAGCGGACACCCCATCGAAGTGCGGGAGGTTTCGAAACGGTTCCGCCTGTACCACGAACGCAACCAGAGCGTGAAGGCCGCCATCATGCGCGGGGGCCGGGCTCGGTACGAGGAGTTCTTGGCCCTCGATGACGTCTCGTTCGACGTCAAGGAAGGCAGCACGTTCGCGCTCGTCGGCGAGAACGGGTCGGGCAAGAGCACGATGCTCAAATGCCTCGCCAGAATCCTGAGGCCCGACAAGGGCACGATCTCGGTGGAGGGCAACCTGTCCGCACTTCTCGAGCTGGGCGCCGGGTTCCATCCCGAGCTGTCGGGTCGAGAGAACGTGTTCCTCAACGGCTCGATCCTGGGTTTGTCGAAGCGCGAGCTCGAACGACGGTTCGACGAGATCGTCGAGTTCGCCGGCCTCAACCGCTTCATCGACATGCCGGTCAAGAACTACTCGTCGGGAATGTACGTGCGGCTCGGGTTCTCCGTGGCCATCAACGTCGACCCGGACGTGCTGCTCATCGACGAGGTGCTCGCGGTCGGCGACGAGGAGTTCCAGCGTAAGTGCCTCGAGCGCATTTCTGAGCTGCGGGCAGCGGCCAAGACAATCGTGGTGGTGACCCACTCGCTGATGACGGTGCGCAGCCTGTGCGACGAGGCCATCTGGCTGGAGCACGGCAGGATGCGCGAGTGGGGCAAGGCCGACCAGGTCGCGGACGCCTACCTCGGGCAGGTCCACGTCGAGCTCCAAGCTCAGGAGCAGGATCACCCGCGGCCAGGCACAGGCAAGGTGCGCATCGTCGCTCTCGAGATGCTCGATGCGTCCGGCCGACCGGTCGACCAGGTGTGCACCGGCGATGCGGTGACGTTCCGAGCCCACTACGAGGCCGCGGAGCCCGTGCACGACCCGGTCTTCAGCTTCTCGGTGCACACGCCCGAGGGCGTGCTGGTCACCGGGCCGAACAGCAAGGAGGCGGAGGTCTCAATCGACAAGGTCGACGGGTGTGGCGTGGTCGACCTGGAGGTGCCGCGTCTCCTGCTGTTGCTGGGCAACTACGACCTGTCTGCGGAGTGCACCGACAACACCGTCACCCACAGTTACGACCGTCTACAGCGCGCCTTCCGATTCGACGTGAAACCGGGAACGCCCCACGAGACGTATGGCGGGTTCACCTCGCTGGACGGTCACTGGTCGATAGGCACCGAGGATTGACCGGTCGGGGCGCGTCGACGGCGGCCCCAGCGCAAGCGAAGACGATCCCCCGATATCCAGGCGGCTGTGAGGCCAGCGGCCGCCACCGCCGACACAGCGACGCCCGCCCGCTGCCCGGACGGTGCGTAGCGCAGCGTCACCTCGTGCCGCCCGGCGGGGACGTACACGGCCACGCCCGCGTGGTCGGCGTCGACGAGGTCGGCCCGCTCCCCGTCGACCTCCGCAACCCAGCCCTGCTGGAGCGCTTCGGCAACGACCAGGTACCCGTCCCCCTGGGCATCGACCACGGCTGCCAGGCTCGCCGGGGTGTCACGGGTCACGGCCACATCGCCGGGCTCGCCCGAGCCTGCCGGTCCGGCTTCGCTCAACACTACGGTGTCGTCGGCGACCCCGCCCGTGGCGAGGCGGCTCAGGCGCGCGCCGTCGTTGGCCACCGTCGTAGCGCGGCCCGCCCAACGGAAGCGGGGGAACCCCCGGGATCGATGGAGGACGACGAGGTCATCGACGTACGCCAGCCGCAAGCCGTCGTCGGTCACGTGCACCGCGTCGGCGACGATCCTCCCATCCGGCCGGGCGGCGAGCTGTAGCCCTCGGCCGTCCGCATGAGCCAACGACAGGCGGACGTCGACCGTGCCACGGGGGGGCGGGTCTTCCGACGGCACCGTGATCACCAGCTCGCCCGGATCGATCACCTCCTTAAGGGGAACCCGGGCCGGAACGGTCGCGCCCGTGGCTTGGACCTGGATGGCAGCGCCGGCCGGTAGCTGCACCGACTCGCACACGCGCAGGATCACACCCCGGATGCCGTCGTCGGCGGGAACCGACAGCGAGACCTCGTCACGCAACTCGGTCGTCGTCTCGCACGAGGTATCGGCCGCGTCCGTGGTGCGTCGGTCGCCGGGTGGCACGGTCTCCGGCGTGCTGGCGAACCAGCGCGCGCCGAGTCGATCGAGCAATGGCGACGTCACCTGCTCGTTCGTCCCCGACAGGAACGCGAACGTTCCCGACCGGCTGAACGCGTCGGGATCGATCGTCGCCACCGCCTGCTTCCAGGTGGGCGAGTTGAACGCGTGACCGGTCACCGACCGCAAGCCGTAGATCGTCGTGGCACTGCCGTAGAGAGTCAGGTCCTGGAAGGCGATCCGTTCGCCGGCCGCCCGAGCGGCCAGGAAGTCGATGCCAGGAGTCGTCGGGTACACGGTGCTGCGGTCTTCGTTGGGTAGCAGGGGCAGCGACAGCGCCAGTGATTCGATCACCAGCAGGACGGGGACCGCGGCCAGCGCCCCCATCGCCGCGCGGCGACCGCCCCATCGAACGATGGCCAGTGCCACCAGGGCTGCGGCACCGACGAGGGCGGGCAACACGAGGCCCTCGCGCAGCACGTCCACCTGCTCCACGCCCCGGGCGCGCCAAAGCGCCCGGTTGCCGGCATAGGCGGCGGTCAGACCAGCGGCGCCGAGCACAGCACCCGCCCAGGCCCATTGACGGCGGCCCGCCGGCCACCGCCGCTCGACGAGGGCCTGGAGCCCGAGCGCGGCGAGGACGGCGACCATGAAGCCGAGGATCGAGCGCGTGCGCCCGACGAAGCTCTCCTCGAAGCCGGGGAGTCGCTGTAGCTGGGCCAGCAGGTCGCCGCCCACGTACGCCGCCCACCCGATCACGACCGTGGCGACGATCAGCACCTCGCGGGCGCCTCGCGGGGTGGCGCGTAGGCGGGGGAGCGCGACGCCGGC
Source organism: uncultured bacterium (assembly GCA_963717085.1). GTDB lineage: Bacteria > Actinomycetota > Acidimicrobiia > Acidimicrobiales > VFJN01 > DASQUK01. The sequence goes on along the minus strand of CAVQVM010000021.1, from coordinate 141,742 downwards.
AAGCGCCAGGAGGGCCGTCGTCGCCCCGACGAAGGAGATCGTCTCGACCTGGTTGTAGGCACCGAAGTACTGGGCGTTCAGGCCTTCGGTCGACAGGCCGAGCGCCTTCGGGGCGACCGTTGTCAACAACGTATCGAGCCCGAGCCTGAGCTGCGGGTTCTGGGCCCGGGACTCGGTCCCGAGGAAGTCCAACCGCTGCGCGAAGGGGATCAGGACCCCGGCTGCCAGCAGCCCGCCGGTCACGACGCTGGCCCCCGCGCCGCCGAGCAGTGCCAGCGCCCGTCGCAGCGTCTGCCGGTGCATCAGGGCGACCCGGACGATGACGTAGGGCACGAGGACGTAGAGCGTGTGGAAGACCACCGCGGGGAAGTTGCCGACCAGCATCGCCGCCAGCGCCAGCGCTATCGGGCACGCCGCTCTCACCGTTGGTGCGGCCAGGAACCGCTCCGTGGCCCAGAACACGGCTGGGATCAGCGCCGCGACCTCGGGTTGGGGCCAGTTGGTCCACATGACCATGAACCCCGAGCCCGCGAACGCCAGGCCACCGACGACGGACGCCACCTGGCCCGCCCCCAGGCGCCGGCAGAACAGGAACGTGAAGCCGATGGCGGCCGCCAGCTGGACGAGCTTGATGGCCGCCGGGGCGAACCAGGTCGGGAACACGACGTACAGGAGCTCGAACGGGCTCGTGGTGCCCGCCGACCCGTCGGCACCGAGGACCGTGCCCCCGACCGGGAAGGGGTTCCACCCGAGGTAGTCGCCGTCCCGCAACGCCTCGGCGAATGTCGACCGGAAGGGGTAGCCGGCATCGATCGTGTCGCCGACCGGGCCGTGATCGGCGATGTTCTCGCCCGCGGGGTCCGAGACCGCGCGCCAGGGGTAGGCGCTCGTCAACACATCGGTGGCCAGGAAGACGCCCCGACCGAACAACGGCGGCCCGATGGTGCCGACGACGAACGCGACTCCGGCGACCACGGCGACCAACAGCGGAAGGCGGCGGCGCACGCCGCTGGGCGACGCAGCCACGCGCACGTCAGGCCCTGCGTGGTCAACGAGGTCGACCACTGTCAGCGGAGGACGCTGCCGTCGGCCAGGGTGACCGGCGCCACGTAGTTGAGCGACGTCTCGAGGAACCCCGGGTTGTAGTAGGGGTCGGGCACGGCGCTGCTGTGGCGCTCCTGCAGCAGCCGGATCTCCCATTCCGACACGTCGGCCGGCCGGCTCGACGACTCGTAGTGGTAGAGGATCGTGTCTGGGTCGACGACGGCACGTAGGTGCTGCTCTCGCAGCTTGAGGCAGTAGTCGATGTCGTTGAAGTTGAGGGGGAACAGCATGGACAGGCCGCCGACCCCGTCGAAAACGGCGCGCCGCGACATGAGGCATGCTCCCGTGACTGCCTGAAAGTTGTTGGCGACCTTGAGCATGTTGAAGTAGCCGCCGTGGTCGCCGTGGAACTTGCGGTATATGTGGCCGGGGCCGACCTCGTTGAGGATCACGCCGGCGTGCTGTAGGCAATCGTCACCGAACAGCAGCTTGGCTCCCACGGCACCGACCTCGGGTAGCTGCGAGTACATGACCATCCGCTCGAGCCAATCAGGCGTGACCACCTCGATGTCGTCGTTGAGGAGCAGCACGTGCTCGCCCCCACTGGCGAGGACACCGGTGTTGATGCGCTCCGAGAAGTTGAAGGGACCGGGGCACGCGACCACCTGCAGGCGGCCGTTCGCAATGTCCCGTACGCCCCGGAGCACCCCGGTGTCGGTGCGCTCGTCGACGACACAGACGATCTCGAAGTTGTCGTACGTCGATGTCTTGACGATGCTCTCCACGCATCTGGTGACGAGCACCACCAGCTCGCCGTGCACGTCTCGGACCTGGCCTCCGGTGGGGATGACGATGCTCACCGGAGGCTGGTGCCGCAGCCGGGGGAGCAGGTGGTAGATCCCGGAGAACTCGATGTCGTGCTCGACCACCGCTTCGACGCCCGTGCGGTCGCAATGCGCCTGGATCGCCCGCGCACCAGCGTCGTAGGCCCACGGCTTGGCCTCCAGGCCGGACCCGGCGGCCGACGTGGAGAGCATCCGCCAGTGATAAAGCACCGTGGGGACGTGGACGACGCGGCGGGCACGTTCGGTGACTCGCAGCACGAGGTCCCAATCCTGTGAACCGTTGAACTCGGCGCGGAAGCCACCGACGTCATCGACCAGCGAACGGCGCAGCACGCTGAGATGACAGGTGTACATCTGCGTTCGCAATCGCTCGGGTGACCAGTCCGGCTTCAGGAAGGCGTACGCCCTCCGCCCTGCCTCGTCGATCTTGTCTTCGTCGGTGTAGACGTAATCGGCCTCCGGCTCTCCGGTGATCGCCTCGTCGACCAACCGCAATGCGTCGGTGTGCAGCTCGTCGTCGTGGTCGAGGAGCGCCACGAACTCGCCCGAGGCCATGGTGAGAGCGTCGCTCGACGCGGCCACGATGCCACCATTCTTGGCTCGATAGGTGACCTGGACCCGGCTGTCGCCGGCGGCGGCCTTCTCGAGGATCCGGCGCACGTGGGGCTGGGTCGAGCAGTCGTCGACCAGGCAGAGCTCCCAATCGTCGAAGGACTGGTTGGCGACCGAGCGCAACATCGCCCGGAGCACGTCGGCCGGGGGGTCGTAGACGGGCGTGACGATCGAGAACCGGGGCATGCGGACCTACCCGCGCGATCGGAGCTTGCGCAGGGGCTTCCCAGCCACCCACATGATGCGCCACGAACGAGACTGCAACACGTCGTTGAGCCGTTGTTCGAGATTGATGTAGCGCTCGACCATCGTGGTGAGCTCGGCTACGCGCGCCTTGGCCGCGCCGAGCTGGCCCTCGTTGCCGGCGACGAGGTCGCGCAGGCGCAGGATCTCCTTGCGCAGCTCCTCCACCTCGTCGAGCTGGCGTTGGTCGACCGAGCCCTCCAGACGGCCCTGGAGGTCGAGCAGACCCTTGCGCTGCTCAATGGTCTCTGCTCGGAGCCGCGACCACGCTCGCTCGTATTCGAACACGACGTCGGGAACCGACCTCTCGGGTTCCCGGCGGTAGAGCACCGCCCAAGGCGACAGGTAGCCCGCGTCGTGGCGGAAGTCGCGGAACAGCCCGTTGCTAGCGAAGAGCTGGGACCATCGCTCGGGTGGCTGGATGTTGACGTGGGTGGGCTCGTGAAGATCGCCGGGGGTCGACGACAGCAGCACACGATCGCTCGCCCCACAGAGGTTGGCGACCGCGCCGGGAGCATCGGTCGGGTCGAGGTGCTCGATGACCTCGATGCAGGTGACGAGGTCATAGTGCCCGTCGATGGGTTCGGTGAGCGAACCGACCCTCACGTACGGCCTCGCCGCGTCTCGTGCGTCGGCGATGGCCACCTCGGAAAGGTCAAAGCCGTGGGCGTCGACCCCGCGTTCCCGCAAGGCCGCGACCAGGAAGCCCTTGGCACACCCCGCGTCGAGCACCGTCTGCGGTGCGAGCTGCCCGACGATCGCGTCAGCGACCTGCCCGAAGAACCTCTGCCAATGGTCGTTCTCGACGTACGGCACCGTGTACGAGTCGTAGTACCACCGGCCGTACAGCCGCCCGGCATCGCAGGATGACGGAGACTCGTCGGCGGGCGCCGGCGGGTCGGTGACCCCGTCATCTGGATCAGACACGGGCGGTAAGTCTAACGTCAGCTCGCGGCCCGGCCGGTGTCGCGTCGGCCTTGACGACCTGCTGGGGTGGCAGGATTCTGGCTGGCGCCGCGCCCGACGACACGAGCCCATGAAACTCATCATCCAGATCCCGTGCCTCAACGAGGAGGCCCAGCTGCCCGCGACCCTCGCTGACCTGCCCCGTCACGTGCCGGGCTTCGATGAGGTCGAGTGGCTCATCATCGACGACGGCTCGAGCGACCGGACCGTCGAGGTCGCCCGGCACCACGGCGTCGACCACATCGTCAAGCTGACCAACAACAAGGGCTTGGCGTCGTCCTTCCAGGCTGGCCTCGACGCCGCCCTGAAGCTGGGCGCCGACGTGATCGTCAACACCGACGCCGACAATCAGTATTCGGCCGCAGACATCCCCACCCTGGTCCAACCGATCCTGGCCGGTCGGGCGGACATGGTCGTGGGCGACCGGAACGTGATGGCGGTCGAGCACTTCTCGACCACCAAGAAACGGCTGCAACGGATCGGCAGCTGGGTGGTGCGCCAGGCGTCGGACACCGAAATCCTCGACGCCACCTCAGGGTTCCGGGCCTACAACCGCGAGGCTGCCCTCGGGCTCACTGTCGTGTCGAAGTTCACCTACACGCTCGAGTCGTTGATCCAGGCGGGCAAGAGCCTCGTGGCCGTCGACCACGTCACGGTGAGCACCAACGCGAAGACCCGGGAATCGCGACTGTTCGCCTCCATGTCGTCCTACATACGCCGCAACGTCTCCGCGATCTTCCGCATCTACACGGGCTACGAGCCTCTCCGCGTGTTCACGACCTTGGCCTTGTTGCTGCTCGCAGGCGCATTCGCAGCCTGGGGCCCATTCCTCTGGGACTGGCTGATGAACGGTCGCCGCGATGGGCACCTGCAATCGGTCATCCTCGGCGGCGTTCTCACGATGGCCGCCCTCCAGACGTTCGCCCTGGGTGTGCTGGCCGACCTGATCGCCTCGCATCGGATCGTGACCCAGCGCACGCTCGAGCGGGTTCGACGCATCGAGCTCGAGCTCGGGGTGCCGCCGTCGCACTACCTGCCCGGCCGCCGGCCCGGGGTCTCGGGCGTCGCGGGCCAGCTCGACGAGCTCGAGGTCAGTCAGCCCGCGGACGAGGTCGTCACCTCGGGGCGGGCGGCAGCAAACCGTGGTTCCTGACACGCCACTGGTCCGCCTCGTCGTCCTCAACTACAACGGGGGCGAGCTGGTCGTGCACTGCCTCGAGGCGCTCGGGAAGCTCGACTGGCCCGACGACCGCCTCGAAGTCGTCGTGGTCGACAACGCGTCGACCGATGGTAGCGCCGCCGTGATCGCCGAGCGGTTCCCGGCCGTCCGGCTGATCCGAAACCCCCGGAACAACGGATTTCCGGCCAACAACCTGGCACTGAGCCAATTGGACGGCGTCGACTACGTGGGCCTGGTCAACCCGGACTCCTGTGTCGAACCCGGGTGGCTGCGCGCTCTTGTCGCGACCCTCGAGGCCGATGAGGACCTGGGTGCCGTGAGCCCCCGCATGCTGTTCGCCGACCGGTTCGTCGACCTCGAGATCAGCTCTCCCACCTTCGTACCCGGCACCGCGGATCCCCGCACGTTGGGCGTGCAGCTCAGCGGTGCCAGGGTCGACGGCATCGACCGCTGGCGGGATGTCCAGTTCGCTGAGGGCACCTGGGGCATCGAGCACGATCCCGGCGGCGGCACGTTCCAGTGGACGAGCGACCGGGCGGTCGTGCGGGTGCCGGTCGGGCTCGCCCGGCCGGGGGCACGCCAGCCGCCCGCAGACGGCCTGGCCCAGGCCGGCGACCTGGGCCCTCCCGTGGTCGACCTGCGCTTGGCGGCCGAGACGCCCAAGCAGATCACTCTGTTGTGCGGGGCAATCGAGCGTCGCGTCGACGTCGGCATCGCCCCGGAGTGGATCGACATCCAGGTCTCCGGAACCCCGCGCGACATCGTCAACAACGTCGGCTCGGTCGTCTTCGACGACGGCTACGGCGCCGATCGGGGGTTCCTCGAGCCCGACGTGGGCCAGTACCACGCACCGGCCGAGGTCTTCGCCTGGTGCGGCGGCAGCGTGCTGCTCCGCCCCGGCTACCTGGCTGATGTCGGACTGTTCGACGAGCGCTTCTTCCTCTACTACGAAGACACCGACCTCTCATGGCGCGGGCGCACACGCGGCTGGCGTTACCGGTACGTGCCGGACGCCGTCGTGCGCCACCTGCACGCCGCTTCGACGGGCGAGGGGTCGCCGGTCTTCCAGCACTACGTCGAGCGCAACAGGCTGCTCATGCTGGCAAAGGACGCACCCCGCGACCTGGCCTGGCACGCCGTGTGGCGTTACCTGCTCGTGACGCTGTCGTACGCGCGGCGGGACGTCGTCCGGCCCGTGCTACGGCTGCATCGACCGAATGTCGAGCAGGTGCGGCGGCGCCTGGCTTCGTTCGCCGGCTTCGCGTGGCTAGCACCCGCGATGCTCCTCGATCGGTGGCGCATCCGCCGGCGCGCCACCGTCTATGACGGCGAGCTGCGGACCTGGTTCACGCGGCGATGACCGCGATGGTGCCGGAGCGGTGAAGGTCGCCGTCTACGACCGCTACTGGTCGACGGGCGGTGGCGGCGAAAAGTTCGCTGCCGGCATTGCGGCTGCCCTCGCCGCCGACCACGACGTGGTGCTCATCGCCCACGAAGCCGTGGACACGGGCTGGCTCGGCGAGCGGCTGCACGTCGACCTGACCGGTGTCGGCGTCGACGTGCAGGCCGAGGACGCCGGGGCCGTTTCGCACGCCTCCGCGGCGCATGACCTCTTCGTCAACGCCTCCTATCGCAGTGGCGACGCCAGCCGGGCCCGCCACGGGCTGTACGTCGTCCACTTCCCCGGTCCGGTGCCAGCTCGCGTCGAACGGGCCCAGGCGGCGCTCGCCGAACAGGCGTCGGGCCTGCTCGATGGCGACGCCGGCGTCACGTTCGGCGACGGCTTCTACCTGCCGGAACGAGCCCGCCTGCACACAATCCAATGGACCGCGGGCGACGCCACGCTGACGGTAACCTCCGGGCACGATCGGAGTGGCCCCGTGCCCGTTGTCGTGCTGCTCGGCCGCTTCGTGCCCCCGCAGGTGGCGCCAGTCGACGTCGAGGCCGAGATCGACGGCGACGTCGTCGGACGGGCGACGGTTACCGCGCCGAGGTCGAGGGCGGACCGGCGGCGCTCCGTGACGCTGGCCTTCGCCGTCGAGGTTGACGCGGGAGCGTCGCGCACAGTGAGGTTGCGCAGCCCATCTTGGGTTCCCAGCGAGCACGGCATCGGGACCGACACCCGCCGGCTCGGCGTGCCGATCATCGGCGTCCACGCAGGTGGCGGGTGGCGGCGGGCGATCGCCCGCGCCGCGCCGACGCTCGTGGCCGGCCGCAACCAACTCGACTTCCTCGACACCTACGACGCCATCCTGGCGAACTCGGCCTACACCCAGGGGTGGGTCAAGCGGCTCTGGAGCCGCGACAGCGACGTGTTCCACCCGCCCGTCACGCTCGTGCCTCGGGGTAGGAAAGAGCCCGTCGTCCTGTCGGTCGGGCGATTTCTCCTGCCGGGCACCGGCCACAACAAGAAGCAGTTCGAGATGGTCGAGGCCTTCCGCCGGCTGTGCGAGCGGGGCGCGCACGGTTGGACGTTCCACCTGGTCGGGGGGTGTCCGCCCGAGCACGCCCCCTACCTGGAACAGATCCGGGCGGCTGCGGCGGGCTTGCCCGTCGTGCTGCACCCCGACGCCGCGGGCGCCGAGCTGCGCGACCTGTACGGGAAGGCGTCGATCTTCTGGCACGCCGCCGGGCTCGACGAGCACGTCGAGCGCTTCCCCGACCGCTACGAGCACTTTGGCATCAGCACCGTCGAGGCCATGTCTGCCGGCGCCGTTCCCGTAGTGATCGATGCCGCCGGTCAGATCGAGATCGTCGACCAGGGGTTCACGGGCTACCGCTTCGGCTCGCTCGACGGCCTGGTGGCGCACACCGAGCGCCTGATCGACAACCCCGGCTGGCGGGCGACCCTCTCGGCGGCGGCCGAGCGTCGGGCGCAGGAGTTCGGGTGGGACGCATTCCTCCGCCGGGTTCACCACGAGGTCGCTCGGTTCGCCTGATGGTGAACGCCTATGGTGAGCCGATGGGTTCGGGGCGCGACGACGCGCGTACATCGAGCGAATGGACGCCGAGCCGCGTCCGTGCCGAGATCGCCGGACGAACCTGGTTCCACACCATCGATCTGGGCAACGGGATCCTCACCCCGGGACAGAAGCACACGCCCGCCGAGGTCGTCCACATGCGGCTGCCCGACCTCACGGGTCGGACGGTGCTCGACGTCGGTGCCTACGACGGCTTCTATTCGTTCGAGGCCGAGCGCCGCGGTGCGAAGGACGTCCTGGCGACGGACAGCTGGGCCTGGAACTGGCCGGGGAGTGACGCCCGCCGCAACTTCGACCTCGTCCACGAGCTCTTGGGCAGCGTCGTGCGGGTGCAGGATGTGGCCGTCGAAAAGCTGGCACCCGAAGTCGTCGGCGGGACCTTCGACATCGTCCTGTTCCTCGGCGTGCTGTACCACGCGCCCGATCCGCTGGGCTACCTGAAGCGGTTGCGCAGCGTGACCGGTGAGATGGCCATCATCGAGACCATGGTCGACCTTCTCGATGTCCGCATACCGGCAGCCGCCTACTATCCCGGTGCGTCCCTCAACAACGACGGAAGCAACCACTTCGGGCCCAATCCCCCGGCGGTCGAGGGCATGCTGGCCGACGCGGGCTTCGGACGGGTCGTGGCCTTCGAGCCGTGGGCGACGAACCTGTGGTACTCAGTCCCCCCGGCAGCCGAGGTCAGCCCCACGACCCTCGTCGACAAGGCGCGTTACCGGCTACGTCATCGCTTCGGGTCGCCCCGCAGTGGTCGCATGGTGTTCCACGCGTACGTGTGAAGGTCGACCGGGCTGGTTGTACGGGTGTTGTCGTGCTGCGGTCCTCCTGTCGTGGAACCTGCCGTTGACGTCCTCCGCCGAGTGGCCCGCCGTATGAACGCCGTGGCCCGCGTGGTGCGCCACCCCGTGGCCGTGGATCGGCGTCAGCGGGAGCTCGAGACCGAGAACCAGCACCTGCGCGCTGTGTACGAGACCTGGGTGCCGCCAGGGCACTTCTACTCGCCGTTCCCCGATCTCGCCGACTACGGGCGGCGGGGGCCCGACCTACGGGACCCACACCGTCCAGTGCTGGGCATCGATCTGCGCGAGTCCGACCAGCTCGAACTGGTTGAGACCATCGGGGGGCTCGTGGCCGACATCGCCTTCCCGGAACAACCCGATCCAAACGGCGCCACCCGCTATTGGTTCGACAACCCGTCCTACGCCTACGGCGACGGCACGGTGCTGCACGGCATGCTGCGTCGCCTGCGGCCGCGCCGGGTCATCGAGGTCGGGTCGGGCTACTCGTCGGCGTTGATCCTCGACACGGCCGACGGCTGGCTGGGCAGCACCGAGCTGACGTTCATCGAGCCCCATCCCGAGCTCCTGCGGGGCCTGCTCCGGCCCGGAGACGAGACGCGGGTGACGATCCACGAGGTCGCGGTCCAGGACGTATCGCTGGATGTCTTCGATCAGCTCGGGAACGGCGACGTACTGTTCGTCGACTCGACCCACGTCGTCAAGGCCGGCTCTGACGTCAACCACCTCGTCTTCGAGGTGCTGCCGCGGCTGCAGTCGGGCGTCTGGGTGCACCTGCACGACATCTTCTTTCCATTCGAATACCCGGAGGACTGGGTCCGTCAGGGGCGGGCGTGGCACGAGGCCTACCTGGTGCGTGCGTTCCTGGCGTTCAACCCCACGTTCGAGATTCGTTGGTTCGAGGACTTCCTCTGGTCCAGGCACCGGGAACGGCTCGAGCGGATCCCGTGGGTGGCCAAGAACCCAGGGGCCAACCTCTGGCTCGAGAAGGTGGGCTGAGCCGTGGATGCCGGCCAAACCGGGGCCTCCCCAGCGGCTATCAATCAGGTCGTGCTCAACGAGGTCCAACAGAACCGACGGGCGGGGAGCGCCGCGGGCGGCGACGACCGAGCGCCGGGCGGGGTGGGGTCGCAACGGGCGCGTCCCTGGCGGATGTTGGTCGTGGACGGGGCGGTGCTCCTCGGGCTCGCCGGCGTGGCGATCACCCAGCCGGTCCTTGACCTGTTCGGGCGCAACCCGACGTTCTTCGTGGCCGGGGGATACGGACGACGCCAGATCGTGGCGTTCGCCCTCACGGTCGCGTTCGTTCCCGCGTTGGTCGTGTTCGCAGCGTCGGCGGTGCCGGGGCTCGTCGATCGCCGTCTGGGCGCCTGGCTGCACAGTCTGGCGGTGGGCGGGCTGGCGGGCCTGTTCGGCCTCGTGGTGGCCCAAACGTTGGGTGCCGAGACGCTGTGGCCAGCCGTGGCGCTTGCTCTCCTGATGAGTATCGGCATTGCCGTGTTGGAGTTGCGAGTCCGGTTGGCGCGCCAGTTCCTGTCATACCTGGCCGTGGGGAACGTCGCGTTCGTGGTGATGTTCCTGGTGGCCAGCCCGACGGCGGAGTTGCTAGGCGGGGCTTCGTACGCCGATGCCGGCAGCGTCAAGATCCCGCCGCTGGACGGCCCGGTCTTGGTCGTGGTGCTCGACGAGTTCCCGTTGACCTCGCTGCTGCGAGGTGACGGGTCGATCAACGAGGCGCGGTATCCGAACCTGGCCGCGTTGGCCGAGCAGTCGACCTGGTTCCGCAACGCCGCCAGCGAGTCGAGAACGACATTCGTGTCGGTGCCGACGATCCTCACGGGTGTGCGCGCCGCCGACGACGATCTGCCCTTTGTCGGCGATCACCCACGGAACTACTTCACGTTGTTCGGCCCGCGCTATCCGGTGAATCGATACGAGCTGGTGACGGACTTATGCCCACCCGCCGTGTGCGAGCGCGAGCGGGGCGAACCGCTCCGCCAGGCGCTAGAGGACGCGTCGGTCGTCTACCGGCATCGCGTGTTGCCGAAGGAATGGCGCGACGGCCTCCCCGACATCGACCACTCGTGGGGCAACTTCGGCGACGACATCGTGGGCGAGGCCCCCGTGTCGGGGACGACCGTGCCGACGACGCCGACGGGCAGCCCCGACCCGATGGCGAGGATGAACCAGGTGCCCGCCAGCGACGGAGGTCGCCTCGGTCAGGCAGGTGCCCTGCTGCGCCAGATCGACCTGATCGGTGCCGAGCCGTCCATCAACATGATCCACGTGCAGCTCCCGCACCATCCCTACGAGCTCACGCCCTGGGGAGGCGTCGACACCGACACGTGGATCCCCTCGTCGGTGCCGCGGGCCCCATCCGACCCCGGCTACGAGTTCATCTTCCGCGAGCTTCGCGGGCTCCAGGCGATGCAGGTCGGGGCGATCGACGGGATGATCGGTCATCTGATCGCGCACCTGAAGGACGCGGGAGCTTGGGATGACGCCACGGTCGTCGTCACTTCCGACCACGGCGTCGACATCACGCCACCCGGCTTCACACGCACACCGAGCGAGGACAACGTCGACGAGCTGTTCCGCATCCCGTTGTTCATCAAGGCTCCCGGGCAGACCGCCGGCGAGGTGCGCGACGATCCGGCGTCCACGGTCGACGTGCTGCCGTCGCTCGTGGACCTGCTGGGCATCGAAACCAACTGGACGTTCGAAGGCCATTCCTTGTTCGACGGCAGTGAGCCGAAGATCGACCGCCTCGTGACCAGCGACGTGCAGGTCGCGTTCGAGGTCGCCGGGCGCCAAGCGGCTCAGTTCCCGCGAGGCGACGGCTGGGACGACCTGGCCGCGGTGGGAGAGGGCGAGGACCTGGTGGGTCGCACAGTGGCGGACTACGAGGTGGGTGCACCCAGCGCGCTGACGCTGACCTATGAACATCGCGACCTGCTGGCAAAGCTGTCGTTGTCCGGTGAGGTGCCGTATTCGTTGCGGGGCTCGCTGACAGGCGGCGATGGCACGCCTCCGGAGCTGGTCGTGGCCCTCAACGGCACGTTTGCGGGCACGATCGGCGGCTACCGTCCGGACGGCGACGCCTGGAAGTTCAGCGGGCTGATGGCCAACTACTTCGTCGACGGTCCCAACGATGTCGCCGCCTACCAGGTCGAACGCGCCGGCGAGCGGATCATCCTCCACGAGGTTGCCGCCCGCTGAACCCGCGGCTCGTCGGAACCGACACGCGGCTATGGGATAGACAATCCCGCGGTGGTGGACCTTCGGCTGCCCGACAACGCTCGCCGCGACCTCCGGGGCGGGGCCCGGGCCAGCCCGTCGCGTTCGTGGCGCGAGTTGGCGGTGGATGCGGCGGTGCTGGTGGGCGTGGCAGGAGTAGCGATCACGCAGCCGGTCCTGGACCTGTTCGGGCGGAATCCGACATTCTTCGTCGCCGGGGGGTACGGACGTCGCCAGATCGCGGCCTTCGCGGTGGTGGTGGGGTTCGTGCCGGCGTTGGTGGCATTCGTGGCGTCGGCAGTGCCCGGGTTGGTGGATCGCCGGTTGGGGGCATGCCTGCACGGTGGGGCGGTGGCCGGGTTCGCGGGACTGTTCGGGCTGGTGGTGTGCCGCACGCTGGGCGTGGATGCGATAGCGCCGGCGCTGGTGGTGGCGGTCCTGCTGGGCGTGGGCGTGGCGCTGGCGGAGTGGCGGGTGCCCTGGGCTCGCCCGTTCCTGTCGTACCTGGCGGTGGGCAACGTCGCGTTTGTGGTGTTGTTTCTGCTGACGAGCCCGTCCGCGGAGTTGCTGACCGGGGCGTCCTACGCGGATGCGGGCAACGTAAGGGTGCCGCCATTGGACGGCCCGGTCGTGGTGGTGGTGCTCGACGAGTTCCCGTTGACGTCGTTGCTGCGGGCCGACGGGTCGATCAACGAGGTGCGCTACCCAAAGTTCGCGGCGCTTGCCCGGAAGTCGACGTGGTTCCGCAACGCCGCCAGCGAATCCGCGCACACGGGTCGGTCCGTGCCCACCATCCTCACGGGGGTTGTAGCCGACGAGGACGACCTTCCGTTCCTCCAGGATCATCCGCGGAACCTGTTCAGCTTGTTCGGCGCCAGGCACCCGGTGAACCGTTACGAGTTGCTGACGGACCTGTGCCCGGCGGAGGTGTGCGCCCGCCGGGCGGCGGAACCGCTACGCCAGGCGTTGGACGACGCGTCTGTCGTGTACGGGCACCGAGCGCTGCCCAAGGCCCTGCGTGCCGGCCTGCCCGACATCGACGGCTCGTGGGGGAACTTCGGTGACGGCATCGTGGGCGACGCCGCCACCCAAGGGACCACCGTCCCGACCAACGCAGCCGGCGAGCCGGACGTGCTGGCTCACATGCGCAGCATTGCCAGGAGCAGCGATGGCGGCAAAGACGGGCAAGCCCGCGCGCTCGTGCGCCAGATCGACCTGATCGGCGCCGCCCCGTCGATCAATGTCATCCATGTGGCGCTACCTCACCACCCCTACGTGCTCACGCCCTGGGGCACGGTGAACAGCGACGGCTACCGGGCGGCGTGGGTCCCCACGAACCCCTCGCAGCCCGGCTATGAGTTCATCACCCGCGAGGTGCGAGCCCACCAGGCGCTGCAGGTAGGGGCAGTCGACGGGATGGTGGGTCATCTCGTCGACCGTCTGCAGTCCACGGGGGCGTGGGAGGAAGCGACGGTGGTGATCACGTCCGATCACGGGGTCGACCTCACCCCGCCCGGCGGTCTCAGCCGCGCGCCGACCGACGACAACGTCGATGAGTTGTTCCGGATCCCGTTGTTCATCAAGGCGCCGGACCAGGTCGACGGGGAGGTGCGTGACGATCCGGCGTCGACGGCCGATGTGCTGCCCTCGATCGTGGACCTGCTGAGCATCGAGACGGAGTGGCGTTTCGACGGCCACTCGCTGTTCGACGGCAGCAAGCCCAAGTTCGACCGGTTGGTGACCAGCGATGTGGAGGCGGCCTTCGAGGTCGCTGCCCGCCAGGCGGCCCTGTTTCCCCGTGGCGAGGGCTGGGACGACCTGGCCGCCGTGGGCGTCGCCGAGGACCTGGTGGGGCGGCCCGTGAGCGAGTTCGAGGTCGGCGCGCCCAGCGACCTGTCCCTGACGCTGAACCGCCGCGACCTGCTCGTCGATCTGTCCGTCGACTCGGGCTTGGTGCCTCAAACGTTGCGCGGGGTGCTGCGCGGTAGCGACGGCACGCCGCCGGAGTTGGCGGTGGCGCTCAACGGCACGCTCGCGGGGGCGATCGGCGGGTATCAGCCCGACGGCGACGCTTGGAAGTTCAGCGGGCTGATGGCCAACTACTTCGTGGACGGCCCCAACGATGTCGCCGCCTACCGGGTCGAACGCGCGGGCGATCGTGTGATCCTCCACGAGGTGGGCTCAGGCTGACGAGAGGTCTGGCCAGACGCGGCGCTCCGGTGTGTCACAATGCGGCGCCACATGAACGCCGGGTAATCCAGTGCCGACCTGCCAGTGACGGTCGGGTGGCCGCTGGTTAACATCCACCGAATATCTGTCGCGTCGGCCGCTGGCGGTCGCCAGCGGGGTGTGTACGCGACACAAGGAGGACTGAGGTGACGATCGGCTATCTCGACCCGGGCTCTGGCAGCCTCATCGCCTCGGCGGTCGTGGGTGGCGCTGCCGCCGCCGGCGTCGCCATCAGGCAGGCCCGACACCGCGTCACGAGCAGGTTTTCACGGAAGCGCGACGAGGCCGAGGCAACATCATCGGAGGCCGAGTCCGGGGCCGACCCGGCGAGCACCGAAGCCTGAGCGCCGCGCCGTCGCGGTGTCGAGCTACGAGCCCGGCTCATTCCGGGATCCGGGCAGTGCCGTCTTCATGGCCGGCGGCAAGATCCTTCGGGGGCTCTCGGGACCGGCCGCCGCCGACTACGACCGCCTGACGCGTACGTCGTTCTTCTCCCGCCTGATGGCGTCGGGTCAGATCGTGGCCACGACCGAGCACGAGGGGGACGCTCCACTCTCTCCCCGTGGGGGCGCGTGGGCGCGGGTCCTCGAGCACGAGCGTGTGCCGGTGGTCTCGTATCCGTACGAGTGGCCGTTCGCGATGTTGCGCGAAGCAGCCGCGCTGCAGCTCGAGGTGTTGGAGGCGGCCCTCGACGAGAACATCTCGCTCAAGGACGGCACGGCCTACAACGTGCAGTTCTTCGGGTCGCGGCCGACGTTCATCGACGTGGGATCGTTCGAACCCGCATCCGGGCCCTGGCCGGGCTACCGGCAGTTCTGCCAGACGATGCTGTTCCCGTTGATGATCCAGGCGTACCTGGGAGTCCCGTTCCAGCCGCTACTCCGGGGTGATGTCGACGGTCTGAAGCCCTCGGATGTGGCCGGCATGTTCTCGGGACTGCGCCGGCTGCGCAAAGGTGTGCTGCGCAACGTCACGCTCCACAGCATGCTGGAACGGCGCGTGAGTACCGGGTCGGAGCGGGTGAAGACCGAGCTCAGGGCCTCGGGGTTCTCCACCGACGTCGCCAAGGCGACAGTGAGGAACCTGGCCAAGCTCGTCGGAGGGCTCGAGTTGAGACGGCGGCGGTCGACGTGGTCCGACTATCGCGACACCTGCTCGTACAGCGATGCCGACGCCGCAGCCAAGCAGGCGTTCGTGCGCTCGGCGCTCGCGGCGGGGGAGTCGGGGCTCGTGCTCGATCTGGGCGCCAACGACGGTGCGTACTCGCGGTTGGCCGCGGAGCAGGCCGACTACGTCGTGGCCGTCGACGCCGACGAGATGGTGATCGACGCGCTTTACCGGCGGCTCCGATCGGAGGGGAAGCAGAACATCCTTCCCTTGGTTATGAACCTCGTCGACCCCTCGGGGGGCATCGGCTGGCGTAACCGCGAGCGCGCCGCGTTCGTCGACCGCGTTCGTCCCGACGTGCTGCTCGCGTTGGCGCTCGTTCACCATGTCGCGATCGCCGGCAACGTGCCTCTGGGGGAAGTCGTCTCATGGCTCAGGTCGTTCGGCGGCCGCGTCGTCGTTGAGTTCGTCCATGTGGATGACGTTCAGGTGAAGCGGCTGCTGGCCAACAAGCCGCCTGGATTGTTCAACGACTATCGGCGGGAAGCGTTCGAGCAATTGCTGGCCGAGCATTTCCTCGTCCACGAGCAGCAACGGCTTCCGAACGGTACCCGCACGCTGTACCTGGCCGAACCCAAGCCCTAATACCCCATCACACCGCGCAGTCCCATGTGAGGTACATGTAGCTGGGATCGATCCCTAGCCGGGCAGACGTGGTGCGATCGGCGACCACAACGAGATCCTCGATGATGGCGCCGTCCAGGATGTCGGGAACATCGAACTCACCGGACCACTCGTGCCACGGACTTTGCGCCGCCACGACCGCATCGGCGAGCTCGGCCGTGCACAACAGCTCGGTGACGAACCCCAGTCCACGCAGCCGGGCCGTCAGGTCGAACCCGAACCGCCAGAATACCGGGGTGTTGTCCCCGTGGAACTCCGGCTCCGTCGGTGGCGCGGTGTGGCCTTGGAGCACGGGTACCTGCAGCAACAGATGACCCCCGGGGGCAATGACCCGATGCAGCTCGGCCAGGGCCTTGTCGGTATCGGGCACGTGTTCGAGCACGTGTGCGCACAGCATGACGTCGATGCACGCATCGGGCAGGTCGATGGCCTGCAGGTCGAGTCGGAGGTTGCCAGCATGGGCCCGTAGGTCGTAGTCGCTGGTGCGATAGAAGAACCAGGTCGCCATGGCTTCGCGGTACGCCTGGCCGAGGCGGGGACTGCACTCGATCACGCGCAGCGCCGCGTGGAGCCCGATCCGTTCGCGGAGGCACCAGTGCAGGAATCGGTCCCGGCCATTGCTGCCGCAGGCCGGACAGGTCGAGAACTCGACGTGTTGGCGGCCGCCGAAAGCGTCGCCCTCCCAACGGCAGATGTTGCACAGCGAGGGGCCGGCGCCCGGTTCTGGGAACGGCATCCAGGGAGGAGTCAGCGGATCGGGGTGCAGTGCGGACGCGGGCAATGGGTCGTCAGCGAAGAAGCGCTGGCCGACCGCCCCCAGCGTGCGGTACGAACGTTTCGCGACCCTCCGCACTGCGGCTCGCACGCCGGAGCCGAGGCGACCGCTGTGGTTGGCTGTGAGGCCGTCTGTCACTGGGCGCTCGCATTGTGGTCACCTGGCGCGACGCCATGGGCCTCGAGCAGGCGGCGGGCTACGGTGCCGGGGGACACCCGGCCGGCCCGGACGGCCTCCTCGGCGTCGGACCAACGCGTCGCCACCCCGGGATCCCGACGGAACGAATCCATGAGGTGTTCGCGGATCTCGTCCCACATCCACGCCACCGCCTGGCCGGCTCGGAGGCGGTCGAGCGCGTCGTCCTCACGGAGGTGCGCAACGAGCTTTTCCACGGCAGCCCATGCTTCGTCGACCCCGGCGCCCTCGAGAGCCGATGTGGCCAGCACAGGCACTTCCCAGCCGGCGTGCTTGGGCCGCAGCAGGTGGACGGCCTGGCGGTAGTCGGCGATGGCTCGTCGGGCCGCCGGTAGCAGGTCGCCGTCGGCCTTGTTGACGACGACGACATCGGCGAGCTCGATGATCCCCCGCTTGATCCCCTGTAGCTCATCGCCGCCGCCCGGCGCAACGACCAGGCAGAAACAGTCGACCATGTCCGCAACCGCCACCTCCGACTGTCCCACCCCGACGGTCTCGACGACGATGACATCGAAGCCAGCGGCCTCGCACAGCAGCGCGGCCTCCCGGGTGCGGCGGGCGACGCCGCCGACCGACCCACCTGAGGGCGATGGCCTGATGAAGGCACGCGGATCGCGGGCAAGGCGTTCCATGCGCGTCTTGTCGCCCAGGATCGAACCACCACTACGCCGACTGGACGGATCGACCGCTAGTACTGCGACTCGATGGCCCGCGGCGGTGAGGTTGCCGCCGAGCTCCTCGATGAGTGTCGACTTGCCCGCGCCCGGTGTGCCGGTGATGCCGAGGCGAATAGCGCCGCCGGTATGGGCGAGCACAGTGTCGAGGAGCGCGGCGGCTGCCGACCGGTGGTCGGGGCGTGTCGACTCGACCAGCGTGATCGACCGGGCGAGCGCCCGCCGATCGCCCTCGACAAGGCGCGTCGCGAGCGGCTCCGGATCGGTCACGAGCGCGGAGTCTAAAGGCGACGCGAGGAACTCGATGCCCAGGGGACGCGTGTCGACGAGGGTGACGGCACGAGGAACAGCACTTGTCGGGAGCGTGAAACTGGGCTCCCGCCCGCAGCCTCGGCCTTGCGATCGGGGCAGTGTTAGTGTCGCCGGTCGCGCGGCGGCGTTGTGGGCCAACCCGGTTCGCCACACGTCGCCTGGGGCGGCTGCCCGAAATCAAGCGAGTTCCGGAGCTACCACGTGTCCACCAGGGTCCCGACGGGCAACACCTACGACAAGTACCGGTCGAGGAACCCAATCGAGCGTCGCCTCATGACGGGCTTCTTCGGCGCGCTGGCGGATGTGCTTCCCCGTGAGCACCCGGCGACCGTGCTGGAGGTCGGGGTGGGTGAGGGCGAGATCAGCTCCAAGCTGCGGTCCCTCTACCCGGATGCGCACATCGTGGGCATTGACCTGCATGACGAAGCACTCGCCTCCGGTTGGCGCCACCGCGGGTTCGTCGGCGCCTTCGCCGACACCGTCCGGCTGCCGTTCCCAGCCCTGACGTTCGACCTCGTGATGGCCATCGAGGTGCTGGAGCACGTGGACGACCCTCCCACCGCACTCGCCGAACTCGTGCGCGTCAGTCGCGACCGACTGGTGCTATCCGTGCCCCGCGAGCCAATCTGGCGAGTCGCCAACATGGCTCGCGGTAAGTACCTTTCCGACCTCGGCAACACGCCGGGCCACGTTCAGCACTGGTCGCGGCGGGGGTTCGCCGAGCTCGTGGGTTCACAGCTCGAAGTTCTGAGCGTGAGCACGCCTTTCCCGTGGACGATGATCGAGGCGCGGCCACGCGGTGCCCGCCGCAATGGCCGCGGCCCGGACGCCATGCCAGCGGCGGTTCCCGTCGTCCCGGCCCGGCAGGCGTAACGCCGAGGCGGGGGATGGCCACCACCGTCGCATCGCCGGGCGATACGTCGCCGGCGGCCTCCCCCCCATCGACCGGCAGCGTTTCTCCTGCCCCGACCCCGTCACGGCGGACGCGGTTCGTGCTCATGGTCGTCGCGGCCGTGGTGGTCGGGTTCGCCCTCCGCGTCGCGATCGGCCTGACCGACGACGCACCCGCCACCGACGAGACCGCCTACCTGCGCTCTGGCGTGTCCCTGGTCGAGGGCGACGGCTACCAGCGTGACGGCAGCCCTGAGCTGCACTTCCCGCCGTTCGTGCCGTTCCTGCTCGGGCTCGCGAGCCAGGTGGCGTCTGACCCCCACACCGGCACCGTGGTCCTGACGTGCCTGTCGAGCACGGCACTCATCGTCCCGCTGGCGCTGCTGGGTCGGCGGATCGGAGGCCACACCGCCGGCATCGCCACCGCCTGGGTAGCCGCCCTCGGACCGGGCCTGTCGACGACCATCGTCAACCGCGGTGCGGGCTCGGAGGCGGAGTACACGCTCCTGGTCGTCGGCGCGGTCTGGTTGGTGGTGTCCGCGGTCGACCATGTGGCACGCGCCCGCGCATGGCGCGTGTTCGGCGCGGGTGTCATGGTCGGGCTCGCGTACCTGACCAGGCCCGAGGGACTGTTCATGGCGGTCCCGCTCGGGATCGCGGTGCTCGTCCTCGCGGTGCGTCCCCCGGGCCAGGCCGCCCGGCTGCGGAGGCTCGACGTCCGGGGCCTCCGGGCGGGCGCGCCATTGCTGGCGGTCTTCTTGCTGCCGGTCGTCGTGTGCATCGTGCCGTACGCGATGTACCTGCACGACAACACCGGCCAGTGGCAGCTCAGCGCCAAGACCCAGGATGCCTCGATCGAGGCCTGGGACGCCGTGGCGCGGGCGGACCGTGAGCGGCGCGACTCCGTGCTGTACGCGCTGGACGAGACGGGCCTCCACTTCGCCGCCGGGCGATCGTCGTTGGCGACGCTGGCCCGCGAAGACCCGGCCGGCTACCTCGGCATCGTCCGCACCAACGCTGGCGAGCTGGTCGCGTCCATCACCAACCCGGTCACCGACCAGCGGCTCTCGTGGCTGTTGCTGCCCCTCCCCCTGTGGGGGCTGGCGGCGTTCGGTGCCTGGCGCCACCGCCGGTCGGGGGTGGTCCGCCTGTTGCTGGCAGTCGGTGCGTTGCCGGTGGCGACCGCGCTGGCGTTCTTCGTCCAACCCCGCTACCTCATCGTCGCTGTGGCGCTCGCGACGCCGCTCGTCGGTGCCGCGATCGCGGCGCTGTCGGTCGCCTGGCGGCGGCCCGTGATGCTCGCGGTGGTAGCGCTGCTGGCACTGTCGTCGGTGCAGGCGTTCCACAGCGAGGCCGCCGGTTGGTGGCACCCGTCGGAGCACGGCGACCAGCGCGCGGCCGGCGAGTGGATCGCCGCCAACACCCGGCCCGGCGACCGCGTCATGACGCGCAGCATGGTCGTCGACTACTACGCCGAGCGGCAGACCATGGCGATCCCCTACGCCAGCGTCGACCAGATCCTGCGCTACGCCCGCCACTACGGCGCCGGCTACCTGGTCGTCGACTGGTACACGGCCGTGCGGTTGCGTCCCCAGCTGGCGCCGCTCCGGACCACCGACCGGATGCCCGGGCTGCGCCTGGTGCACGAGGTGAGGGTCGAGGGCCGCACCACCCGGGTCTTCGCGCTCGATCCGCCCCCGCCCAGCGGGGGACCGAGCGGGTCGTCGGTCGGGTTCGTCGGCGACGACCAGTCCTAGTGGGCCCTCGTCGCTACGCGGCGGTGCGCTTGGAGCGGAGCACCGCCAGCACCTGGCGGGCGGCGGCCGGGATGTTGGTGCCCGGCCCGAAGATGGCGGCGACGCCGGCGGCCCGGAGCATCTCGTAGTCCTGCGGTGGGATCACCCCGCCGCACACCACGACCACGTCCCCGCCCCCCGCCGCCTTCAGCTCCTGGATCAGCTGGGGGACCAGCGTCTTGTGGCCGGCTGCCTGGCTCGACACGCCGACCACGTGCACGTCGTTGTCGACGGCGTCGCGGGCCGCCTCGGTGGGCGTCTGGAACAGCGGCCCGACGTCCACGTCGAAGCCCAGGTCGGCGAAGGCGGTCGCGATCACCTTGGCGCCCCGGTCGTGGCCATCCTGACCCATCTTGACCACCAGCATCCGGGGGCGGCGGCCCTCCTCCCGCCCGAACGCCTCGACCTCCGCCTGCACCTCCGCGAAGGCGCGGTCCCCCTCGTACACGGATCCGTAGACGCCGTGGATCGAACGGATCTCGGCCTTGTGCCGCCCGAACACCTGCTCCATGGCGTCGCTCATCTCGCCCACGGTCGCCCGGGCCCGCGCGGCGTCGATGCAGAGCGCCAGCAGGTTGCCGTCGCCGGCGGCCCCCTCCGTGAGCCGGCGCAGAGCGGCGGCGCACGCGTCCGCATCCCGGTCCGCCCGCACCTTCTCGAGCCGGGCGATCTGCTGGCGCCGCACCTCGGTGTTGTCGATGTCCAGCACGTCGACGTGGTCGGGGTCGCCCGGCTGGTACTTGTTGACGCCGACGATGACCTCCTCGCCCCTGTCGATGCGGGCCTGGCGGAGGGCGGCGGACTCCTCGATGCGCAGCTTGGGCATGCCCGAGGCCACCGCCCTGGTCATGCCGCCCAGGCCCTCCACCTCCTCGATCAGCGCCCAGGCCTCGTCGGCCAGGCGCTGCGTGAGCGACTCGACGAAGTAGCTGCCCCCCAGCGGGTCGACGACGCGGGGGATTCCGGTCTCCTCGGCCAGGATCAGCTGGGTGTTCCGGGCGATGCGGGCCGAGAAGTCGGTCGGGAGCCCCAGCGCCTCGTCGAAGCTGTTGGTGTGCAGGCTCTGGGTGCCGCCCAGGACGGCCGCCATCGCCTCGATGCACGTCCGCACCACGTTGTTGTAGGGGTCCTGCTCGGTGAGGGATACGCCGCTGGTCTGGCAGTGCGTCCGCAGCATCGCCGACCGGGGGTCCTTGGGGTCGAACTGGGAGATGACCCGGTGCCACAGCAGGCGTGCGGCTCGCAGCTTGGCCACCTCCATGAAGAAGTTCATGCCGATGGCGAAGAAGAAGGACAGCCGCCCGGCGAACCGGTCGATGTCGAGGCCCCGGCCCAGTGCGTAGCGCACGTACTCCAACCCGTCGGCGATCGTGAACGCCAGCTCCTGGGTGGCCGTGGCCCCCGCCTCCTGCATGTGGTAGCCGGAGATCGAGATCGAGTTGAACCGGGGCATGTGGTGCGCCGTGTACTCGATGATGTCGGCCACGATCCGCATGCTCGGCTCGGGCGGATAGATGTACGTGTTGCGGACCATGAACTCCTTGAGGATGTCGTTCTGGATGGTCCCGCGGAGCCGGGCCTGATCGACTCCCTGCTCCCCGCCCGCCACGACGAAGCACGCCAGCGTGGGCAGCACGGCGCCGTTCATCGTCATCGACACCGACATCTTCTCCAGGGGGATCTGGTCGAAGAGGATTTTCATGTCCTCGACCGAGTCGATCGCCACCCCGGCCTTGCCCACGTCGCCCTCGACGCGGGGATGGTCGGAGTCATAGCCCCGATGGGTGGCCAGGTCGAACGCCACCGACAGGCCCATCTGCCCGGCCGCCAGGTTGCGCCGGAAGAATGCGTTCGACTCCTCGGCGGTGGAAAAGCCCGCGTACTGGCGGATGGTCCAGGGCCGGTTCGCGTACATCGTCGCCCGCACACCGCGCACGAACGGCGGGAACCCGGGCAGGGAGTCCAGCGCCTCGACGCCCGCGAGGTCCGCGGGCGTGTACAGGGGCCGCACGTCGATGCCCTCGGGGGTGGCCCACACCAGGCTGCCGGGGTCGACGCCCTTGAGGTCCTCGGTCGCCAGCGCCCGCCAGTCGTACAGGGTCGGCTTCTCGCCGGGCTCGGTCATTGGCGCGCCCTCCGGGCGCCGCCACTGACCGCATCGCCGCTTCGCGGCGCTAGGGCACTGTGTCCCTGGTTCGCTCGCTGACGCTCGCTCACGTTTGCAGCCTAGGGAAGCTGATGCCGGGCGACGAAGCCTGTCCGCCCGTAGGATGCCCCGTCGATCCCGCAGCAAAGGACCCGCGCATGCCCGACACCCAGGCCTGCCTCTCGGTCGTCATCCCCTGCTACAACGAGCGCGACACGGTGGCGGCCGTAGTGGCGCGGGTGCTCGCCTCGCCGTGGACGGTCGAGGTCATCATCGTCGACGACGGGTCCACCGACGGCACGCGCGATGTCCTGGCGGGCCTCGCCGAACCCCGCGTGCGTGTGGTGCTCCAGCCCTACAACCAGGGCAAGGGGGCCGCGCTGCGTCGGGGATTCGCCGAAGCGACCGCGCCGCTGGTGATCGTCCAGGATGCCGACCTCGAGTACGACCCCGGCGAGTACGGGGCGCTGGTCCAGCCCCTTCTCGGCGACGACGCCGACGTCGTCTTCGGGTCACGGTTCATCTCCAGCCATCCGCACCGGGTGCTCTACTTCTGGCACTCGGTGGGGAACCGGTTCCTCACCACCCTGTCCAACGTCTTCACCAACCTGAACCTCACCGATATGGAGACCTGCTACAAGGTGTTCCGCCGCGAGGTCATCCAGGCCATTGACCTCGAGGAGGATCGGTTCGGTGTCGAGCCCGAGGTCACGGCCAAGGTCGCCGCCCACCCGGAATGGCGGGTGTACGAGGTGGGGATCAGCTACCGCGGGCGCACCTACGCGGAGGGCAAGAAGATCGGGTGGCGCGACGGCGTCCGGGCGGTCTGGTGCATCCTCAAGTACTCGCCGCCGGGCGAGCGCGTGCGCAGTGGGTTCCGTGGTTCCGCGGGCCGTGCGGGCGCACCGCCGGCCCGGGGCACCGGCGACGATGGGTACCGGGCCGACGGTGCCACCGCGGCCCACGGTGACCGCTCGCGCGTCTGAGGACCTGAGCTGATATGCACGTCGTCTGGGCTTACCGTGGTCAGCGCTGGCGGAGGCCGAGCTGTGTGGCTTGGGCTGACACTGCAAATCCCGTACGGTTCCGTGCCCACTTTCGGGCCTATCCGCTCGGCCTCTGAGGAGAACATGCGCCGGCGCGTGGGTGCGCCGTTGTTCGAGCTGGACGGCGTCTCGCTGGAGATCGACGGGCGCCCGATCCTGCGCGGCATCTCGCTCACGGTCCCCGACGAGGGCATCACCGTCCTGCTCGGGCCGTCGGGCGCGGGCAAGTCCATGATCCTGCGGCTCCTCAACCGGCTCGAAGTCCCGACCGCCGGGGTGGTCCGCTTCCGGGGCCAACCGGTGGCGTCGATCGACCCCCTGGCCCTGCGTCGCCGGGTGGGCATGGTGTTCCAGCGGCCGGCACCGTTCCCGGGCACCGTGCGCGACAACCTGCGGGTGGCTGACCCGGCGGCGACCGATGACACCCTGGTCGCCGCCCTCGGCGGCGCCGGGCTGGGGCCGGCGTTCCTCGACCGGTCCGCCGATGACCTGTCCGGCGGCGAGTCGCAGCGCATGTGTCTCGCCCGCACGCTGGTCACCCGGCCCGAGGTCCTGCTCATGGACGAGCCCACCGCCGCGCTCGATCCCGACGCACGCCATCGCCTGGAACGCACCGCCCGGGATCTCGCCGCCGAGGGCCGACCACTGGTGTGGGTGACCCACGACCTGGGCCAGGCGGACCGCTTGGCCGACGACGTGCTGGTGGTCATCGACGGACGGATCGCGTCCGCCGACGAGCGTGCGCGTTTCCTGAAGGAGGACGAAGGTGGTTGAGACCCATGGATGACGCCGCGATCGGATGGGGTGGACTGGCCCTCTCGCTCATCCTCGTGGCCGTGGCCATCGGCCTGTCCGTGTGGCAGGGGCTGCGGCTCGAGCGCGAGATCGCGTGGGCGTGTGCCCGGGCCATCTCCCAGCTGCTGGCGGTGGGGTACCTGTTGCTGCTGGTCGTCGACGAGGACACACCCGTCATCTGGGCGTGGCTCTGGGTCGCGGCGATGGTTGTCTTCGCGGCCGTGACGGTCGGGCGTCGCGCGTCCGAGATCCCCGACATCACCCGGATCGCGGCGTTGGCCATCGCCGCATCGGCGGCCATCAGCCTGCTGGTCGTGTTCGGCCTCGGCGTCTATCCGAACGTCGGCCGGGCGGTGGTGCCCATCGCTGGCATGATGATCGGCAACTCGATCGGCAGCGTGGTGGTGGCCGCCCGTCGCATCGTCGGGGAGCTCACCGAGCGGCGCCCCGAGGTCGAGGCCCGGTTGGCGCTCGGGCAGCCGTGGCAGCAGGCATCGAAGCCGTTCGTGCGCAGCGCGCTGCGGACCGCCCTCACGTCACAGCTCGAGAGCACCAAGGCAGTGGGGCTGGTCTTCCTACCCGGCGCCATGACCGGGCTCATCCTGGCGGGCGTCGATCCGGTGGACGCCGTGCTGGTCCAGGCGGCCATCATGTACCTCATCCTCGGCTGCGTCGCCACCAACGTCGTGATCATCGGCCTGGGCGTCACGCGCCAGCTGTTCACGCCGGACCACCGCCTGGTGCGGCTGGCTCGAACGGCCGCCTGACGGCGAGGCGCTGCCGGGAGGGGTGAGGGTTCGGGGCCGGCCACGTAGCCTGGTGGCCGTGCCTCTGCGCTTCGTCATCATCGGCGGGGGACCCGCCGGCAACACGGCGGCCACGACCGCGGCCCGCCTCGGCGCCGAGGTGACCCTGGTCGAACGCGACCTCGTCGGCGGCGCCGCGCACCTGCACGACTGCATCCCCTCCAAGGCCATGATCGCCACCGCCGGGGCCATGGGGATGGTCGACCGCCTCGCCGGCATGGGCCTCGCCGGGGCCGAGGCGAGCCTGGACCTCGAGCTGCTGCGCGAGCGGATCCAGCGGATCGAGAAGCGGCTCGAGTCCAACATCGTCCAGCTCCTGCACAGCCAGGGCGTTCGCATGATGATGGGCAGCGGACGGCTCAAGGGCCCCCACGAGATCGCGGTCGAGACCGACGAGGGCGTGAGCGAGATCGAGGCCGACGCCATCCTCGTGTCGACCGGGAGCCGGCCCCGCGTCCCCGAATGGGCGCAGGTCGACGGTGAGCGGATCCTCACCACCCGCGACGCCTACCCGCCCCGCGAGCTGCCCGAGCACCTGGTGGTGATCGGCTCGGGGGTGACCGGTGTGGAGTTCGTCCATATGTTCTCGTCGCTGGGCAGTCGCGTCACCCTGATCGTGAGCCGCCAGCAGGTTCTGCCCCAGAAGGACCCGGAGGTCGCCGCAGCCCTGGAGGACGAGCTGCTGCGCCGGGGGGTGCAGCTGTACAAGGGCGCCAGGGCCGAGGGCGTCGACGTGACCGAGGGCGGCGTGGCCGTGCGCTGCAACGACGGCCGGGTGGCGGCGGGCAGCCACGCCCTGCTGGCCATCGGGTCGATCCCCAACAGCGACGGCCTGGGGCTCGACGCCGCCGGCGTGGACGTCGATGCGGGCGGTTACGTGCCCGTCAACCACCACTGCGTGACCAACGTGCCGCACATCTACGCCGCGGGGGACCTGTCGGGGAAGCTCCCGCTGTCGTCGGTGGCCGCCATGCAGGGGCGCAAGATCGCCGAGCACGTCATGGGCCTGCACACGCGGGTCCACCGCCACCTCGACTACGACAAGGCGGCGTCGGCGATCTTCACGGAACCCGAGATCGCCGACGTGGGCCTGGCGGAGGCCGACGCCTTCGCCGAGGGACGCAAGCTGCGGGTGACCAAGGTGCCGTTCTCGGCGGCGGCCAAGGCGCTCATCAACAACGAGACCAAAGGCTTCGTGAAGATCCTCTCCGACCCCGCCACCGGCGTGGTCCTCGGCGGGTCGATCGTGGGGCGCCAGGCGGCCGAGCTCATCTCCGTCCTCGCCGTGGCGGTCACCAACGGCCTGCGGGTCAACGACATCGTCGAGAGCCTGCTGGTGCACCCGTCGCTGGCCGAGGCGCTCGCCGACGCCGCGGAGTAGCGCACGCGGCACCGCTCCGGTGCTCCAAGATGACAGGATCACGAGCACGACAACGGAGGATCCAATGCCGGATACGCCCAAGCCACCGCTCCCGTACGACCACCTGGCCCCGGTTCCGTCCTTCACGGTGACGAGCGACGACGTGGCCGACGGCAAGACGCTGGACAACGACCACGTGGCCGACGCCCGCTTCGGGCTCGACGGCGGCAACACGTCGCCGCACCTGCGCTGGGAGGGCTTCCCGCCCGAGACCAAGAGCTTCGCGGTGACCGTGTTCGACCCCGACGCGCCGACGGGCAGCGGCTTCTGGCACTGGGTCGTCTTCGACATCCCGGCCAGCGTCACCGAGCTGCCGCGGGGCGCCGGATCGGGCGACAAGGCGGGCCTGCCCGAGGGCGCCATCCACGCCCGCAGCGACGCCGGCGACCAGGCATACATCGGCGCCGGCCCGCCCCCCGGCCACGGCCCGCACCGCTACGTGTTCGCGGTGCACGCCCTCGACGTCGAGAAGCTGGGGCCGGACGCCGAGCGCGTCGCCGGCGTTCGTCGGGTTCAACCTCGGCTTCCACACGCTGGCCCGCGCCGTGATGGTGCCGACCTACGAGGTCCCGGGCTGACGCCTCGCCGCTCCGGCGCACGCGCGGTGCCCCGGGGCGGCGGTCACTCGATCACTCGATCACGACCACCACGTCGCCCGAGCCGACGGACTGGCCGGCGGTCACCTTGATCTCCTTGACCGTGCCGGACTTGTCGGCGGCGATGTTGTTCTCCATCTTCATCGCCTCGAGGACGCACACGGTCTGCCCCGCCTCGACCTCGTCGCCCTCGGATACGAGCACCTTCACGATCGTGCCCTGCATCGGCACGGTCACGGTCCCGGTGCCGGCCGCCCGGGACGACGCACCGGTCGACCGGCGGGGACGGGGCGACGCGCGGCCGCTGGCACCCAGGGCCGCCACCGCCGCGCCCGCCTGGGACTCGGGCACCCACACGGTCACGCCGAAGCGGCGACCGTTGACCTCCACGTCGACGTCCCGCCGCACCTTGGGCTCGGCAGCGCCCTCGGCATCGTCCGGCGGCCGGCGGTCGGCGGCGATGCCGGACAGGTCGAGTCGCTCCTCGACCCATTTGGTCGAGTGCTCGCCGGCGACGAAGTCGGGGTGCCGCAGGATGGCGACGTCGGCCGGGATGGTGGTGGGGATGCCGCTGATCTCGAACTCGTCCAGCGCCCGCAGCGTCCGGGCGATCGCGGTCTCCCGGTCGGTGCCCCAGCAGATCAGCTTGCCGAGCAGGTTGTCGTAGAACTGGCTGACCTCGTCGCCGGCCTCGTAGCCGCCGTCCCAACGGACGCCGTACCCCTGGGGCACCCGCAGCGTCGTGATCGGCCCCGGCGAGGGGACGAAGGCGCCGCCAGCCGGGTCCTCGGCGTTGATGCGCACCTCGATGGCGTGGCCCCGACGCACGATGTCCTGCTGCGTGAACGACAGCGGCTCGCCCGAGGCGACCCGGATCTGCTCGGCGACCAGGTCGAGCCCCGTGACCAGCTCGGTGACCGGGTGCTCCACCTGCAGCCGGGTGTTCATCTCCAGGAAGTAGAAGTCGCCGTCCTGGTAGAGGAACTCCACGGTGCCGGCGTTGACGTAGCCACACGCCTTGGTGACCCGGACCGCGGCGTCGCCCATCGCCTGGCGGGTCTCGTCGGCGAAGCCGGGCGCCGGGCTCTCCTCGATCAGCTTCTGGTGGCGGCGTTGCGCCGAGCAGTCCCGCTCGCCGACCCAGACGGCGCTGCCGTGGGTGTCGGCGAACACCTGCATCTCGATGTGTCGCGGCCAGGTCAGGTAGCGCTCGAGGTAGCACTCGCTGCGCCCGAAGCCCTTGAGCGCCTCCGACTGCGCCGACTCCAGCGCGTCGATGGCCTCGGCTGCCGACCGCACCACCCGCATGCCCCGGCCGCCGCCGCCGTAGGCGGCCTTGATGGCGACCGGCCAGCCGTGCTCGTCGCCGAACGCCACCACTTCGTCAGCGGACGTGAGGAACTCGGTGGTGCCCGGCACCCCGGCCACCCCGGCCCGCTGGGCGGCGAGCCGAGACGACACCTTGTCGCCCATGATCTCGATCGCCTCGGGCGGAGGACCGATGAAGGTCACGCCCTTGGCCGTGATGGCCCGAGCGAAGTCGGTGTTCTCGCTGAAGAACCCGTAGCCCGGATGCACCGCGTCGGCGCCCGCCCTCTCGACGACGTCGAGGATCTTGTCCGTCGCCAGGTAGCTCTCGGCCGCCGTCTGGCCACCCAGCGCGTACGCCTCGTCCGCCAGCCGGACGTGCAGGCCGTCGCGGTCGAGGTCGGAGTAGACGGCGACGCTGCGGATGCCGAGGTCGCGGCACGCCCGGATGACCCGGACCGCGATCTCGCCCCGGTTGGCGATCAGGATCTTCGAGAGCACACCGTATGTTTACGGGGATGCCCGGCGATGGCGCCAGAAACCTCGGCGACCGGGCGCAGGCCGCCCTGGCCGGCTCCCGGTTCGCGGATGTTCGTTGGGTGGCGTCGACCGGATCCACCAACGCCGACGCACTGGCGTTGGCGCGGGACGGCGCGCCCGAGGGCGTCGTCGTCGTGGCCGACCACCAGACAGCGGGGCGGGGCCGCTACGACCGAGCCTGGGTCGCGCCCCCGGGTGGGTCGCTGCTGGTATCGGTGCTGCTCCGCCCCCCGTCCCCGGTGGCGAGCACGGCGACCATGGCGACGGCGGTGGCCATGGCCGAGGCGGTCGAGGAGGTGGCCGGCGTGTCCCCGGGGCTCAAGTGGCCCAACGACCTGGTGGTGGCGGGCGAGGGTGGCGAGCGCAAGCTGGCCGGCATCCTGGCCGAGGCCGACTGGCCCGCGAGCGCCACGATCTCCGCCGGGTGGCGCCAGCCGTCGGCGCACGAGCGGGCGGTCATCGTGGTCGGCGTTGGCCTCAACGTGTGCTGGCCCGAGGACGACGAGGCGATCCGCGACGTGGCCGACACGGCCGTGGCCCTCAACTGGGTGACGTCCGCGCCGATCGATCGCGTCGACCTGCTCGTCGTCTTCCTCCATCGCCTCGACCGCAGCTACGGCCAGCTGGTGCGCGAGGGCCCCCGGGCGGCGATGGACGAGTGGCGCCGGCGGTCGGCGACCCTGGGCCGGCGGGTCCGTGTCGACCTCGGCGTGGACGACGTGGAGGGCACGGCCGTGGACGTCACCCCCGAGGGCCATCTGGTCGTGGAGGCCCTCGGGGGTCAGGTCCGGACGTTCGCCGTCGGCGACGTCGTCCACCTCAGGGACGCGTAGAGGCTGCGCCGGCACGAC
This sequence comes from uncultured bacterium, assembly GCA_963717085.1. GTDB lineage: Bacteria > Actinomycetota > Acidimicrobiia > Acidimicrobiales > VFJN01 > DASQUK01. The sequence goes on along the minus strand of CAVQVM010000021.1, from coordinate 111,663 downwards.
TCAGCACGCACCATCTGCCCTGGCCGGCCCGGCTGGCGACGCCCCGCCACTCGCCCGGAAGGACGGCAGCGACCTCCTCGGAGCGCAGGTGGATCGGCGTCTGGTCCCCGCTGCTGTTCACCCACACGACGGCCCCGTCGGGTGCGAGAACGCGGTCGACCTCGGCGGGGAACAGGAGCGCGTTCACGAGGATGACGGCGTCCGCGCACCCGGCCCGGAACGGGAGGTCCCCAGCATCGGCCTGGATACGCGTCGCCGGGACCCGCGGCGCCAGCCGCAGCATGGCGAGCGACAGGTCGACCGCGGCCACGGTGCCGAACCGCTCGGCCAGCAGCACGGAGTAGTTGCCGATCCCGCTTCCGACCTCGACGGCCACGCCGCCCCCGGCCACCGCGCCTCGGTCGAGGGCGTCGAGCACGACCGCCGTCCGTTCGGGCGACGTGCGGGTGTGCCATTCGCGCGAGAGCTCGTCGAACAGGGTCTCGACCTGGCCCCGGGCATCGGCGTCCCAGCCCCCGGGCGCCAGCCCTGCCGCGCGCCGGGTCATGATCCGCATCGGGTGGTCGTCGGAACCGAGGCCCGAGGCGCGATGGCCGGGGATCTCGACCGCCGGCAGTTCCTCGATCACACTCACGGGTCCAGGTCCCGAGCCTGGAGGTCGGCGACGGCGTCGATGGCGCGCTTGGCCACCGGGCCCTCGATGCCCGGCAGCTCGCGTCCGTCCAGCATGCGCAGCGGCTGGACGTCGCGGGTCGAGGACGTCAGCAGCACCTCGTCGGCGTCAGGCAGCGCCGCGATGGGCAGGTTGTCCTCGTCGGCCTCGGGAAGCTCGTCCAGCAGCAGCGCCCGGGTCACGCCGGCCAAGCAGCCCGCCAGGAGCGGCGGCGTGGAGAGCAAGCCGCCCCGCACCACAAACACGTTGGTGCCGGTGCCCTCGCAGAGGTTGCCCGCGAGGTTGGGCAGGATCGCCTCGGTCGCTCCCAGCTTCCGGGCCTCGGCGAGGGCCACGACGTTCTCCGCGTACGAGGTGGTCTTCAGCCCTGCCACCGCCGACCGCTCGTTGCGGGGCCACGGCACCGTGATGGCGATGGTGTCAGGTTCCCAGGGATCGAGCGGCGCCACGGCGATGATCAGCGTCGGTCCCGCCGTTCCCCGCCCCGATCCGGGCGGCGCCACGCCGCCCGTCACTGTGATGCGTAGGCGACCGGCCTCGGCCCCGCCAGGTGCCGCCGCCAGCAGCTCGTCGATCGCAGCCCGCAGCCGGGCGTCGCCGAGCGGCACGTCGAGCCCGAGCCCGCGGGCCGACCGGTGCAGCCGCTCGATGTGCCGTCGCAGCGCGAAGGGCCGGCCGGCGATGACCTTGATCGTCTCGAACACGCCGTCGCCCACGGTCAGCCCGTGGTCGAACACCGAGACCTTGGCCTCTGCCGCGTCCACGATCGCCCCATCGATCCACACGCTCCCGGTCATCAACGCCCATCCTGGCGCGCGCCAGCCCACGATGACCGCATCGGATTGAGCGTGTCGGTCGTCAGGCGGCCAGCGGGCGACGCTGCGACCGGTGCGAGCGGTGGATCCGGCGGCGCGGCGGCGCCAGGTCGATCATCACCGCCGGGCCGTTGGGCGCTGGCCCGGCACCCCGGCCGAGCGGGGCCCACAGTGCCCGCACCGCGCGCCCGGCGACGCCGGGACGGCGGGCCCGGGCGCGCTCCAGCTCGCTCCGGGCCTCGTCGTCCGGAAGGGGCACCGCGGAGCCCAGCACGTTGCGCTCCCGCCCGATCGTCACCCGGACGAGCGGGTGGGCGAGCACGTTGCGGTACCAGTCGGTGCCCGGGCCCGACCCGACCGTGACCAGCACGTGCCGGGAAGCGGGATCCCAGCGCACGACGTGGAGCACGGTGCGCACGGGCCGGCCCGTGGTCCTGCCCCGATGCTCCAGCAGCACGACCCGGTGGCCCAACGGCCAGCCGAGGCCGAGGCGGTAGGCGAGCCACGGCGCCATCGCCTGATCACCGTATGGTGGCCGTTACCCCAGGTGGTGGATGGTCCCGGACGAGACGGTCGGCGACCCGCTCGCCACCTGGAGGAGCCGCCGAGCCTTGAGCTCGGTCTCCGTCCACTCACCCTCCGGCTCCGAGCCCCACGTGATGCCGCCACCCGTGCCGAGGTGCAGCATGCCGTGCTCGATCCAGAACGTGCGAATCGCCACGTTGAGCTCGCCCTGGCCAGCGTCGGCGTCGACCCAGCCCACGGCGCCGCAGTAGACGCCGCGGGGCGCGGCCTCGAGTCGGGCGATGTGATCGAGCGCCGCCAGCTTGGGGGCGCCGGTCACGGATCCCGGCGGGAAGGTGGCGGCGATCAGCTCGGGCCAGCCCGTGCCCGGGCGCAGGCGGCCCGACACGGTGGACACCAGGTGCACGAGCCCGGGGTGCTGCTCGACGGCGCAGAGCGCCGGGACTTCGACCGTCCCCCAATCGCACACGCGGCCCAGGTCGTTGCGCACGAGGTCGACGATCATCACGTTCTCCGCCCGGTCCTTCGGGAGGAAGGCGTCGGCCGTGACGGCGGTGCCCTTGATCGGCGAGGACCACACACGGTCGCCGTCGCGGCGGAGGAAGCGCTCGGGCGACGCCGACGCCACCTGGCAGCCGACCGTGCGGCCGGAGGGCGGGATCCGGACCACCGCGGCGTACGGGGCCGGGTTCCCCCGCCCGAGTGCCGCCCCGAGGGCGGCCACGTCGGCCCCGGGCGGCAGCGGGGCGGTCAGCCGGCGGGTGAGGTTCACCTGGTAGACGTCGCCGGCGGCGATGCTCGCCCGGATGGCGTCGACGCCGGCGCAGAATCCCTCCCGGTCGAGCGACGTCGTCCATTCGTCAGGCGCTGGACCGCGCCACGGGCGGCCGGGCCAGCGCCGCGCCGGCCGCACCTCGGAGAACCGGGCACAGATGGGCGGCCCCTCGAACGGCAGCACCACCGCCCACGTGCCACGCCCCTCGAGCGCGCCGAGGTCGTCGGTCACGTCGGCCAGCCGGGTCAGCAACCGGCCCCCCACAACGGCCAGCGGCGCTTGCTCCTGCACGGCCGCAGGATAGGAGCGCATCGCGCTCAGGCGAGTACGACGGGCGACGTCATTCTCTGAGTGGGAGGGGTGGGCGGAGGGCGGGTGGGTCGCTGGTGTGGGTGCGGCCGTGGGGGTCGGTGATCTCGAGGGTGGCATCGGGAAGGAGTTTGGCGTGCCAGCCGGGGCTGTGGAGGAGGTGGTGGTGCCGGCTGCAGACGAGCACGAGGTTGTGGAGGGCGGTGGGGCCGCCGTGGGTGATCCATTGGATGTGGTGGGCTTCGGTCCAGTCGGGGGGCCGGTCGCAGCCGGGGAAGCGGCAGTGGCGGTCGCGGATGACGAGGGCGTTGAAAGGTGGCGGGGACGGTGCGGGTGGTGGTCCCGTAGTCGAGGATGCTCGGAGCGGCCGTGGGTGATGACCCGGTGGACGCCGGCGTCGCACGACCAGCCGCCGCACGGTGGTGGCGTCGAGGATCGATGCCGTCGACCAGTCGGCCTCGGCCCTGGCGTTGGAGGTCGTCGAGGGTGGCGACGACGTTGAGGTGGGGGCGGTGGCGGCCGCCGCGGCGGGTCTGTTGGTGATCAAGAAACCGGCGGCAGATGTCGACGAGGGCGTCGCCGCGTCGTTGGGCGGGGCTGCGGGCGGGTTCGCCCTCGACGTCAGCGGGTGGCGGCGAGGCGGAGGGCGGTGGCGATGACGGCGCCGCCCTCGGGGTCGAAGCTGCCGGACAGTTCGCGGCGGCCGTCGAGGATGCGGGACAGGTGCAGCGACCGTTCCGGCAGCGGCTTGTCGGGGTCGTCGCCCACCACGGCGTCGGCGCGTCGGGCCCAGTCCTGCATGGCAATTGCAGTGTCACCGGCCGATAATCGGGCCAGCTCGGGGACCAGCTCGGCCTCGTGGGGGCGAACAGGCCGACGGTGCGGTCCTTGAGGTTGGCGACGATCGCCTGGACCTGCCCAGCCGACAGGACCCCGTCCCGGTAAGCGCCGGCGGTGACCGGCAGCCGCCCGAGCCGGCGGGCGGTCTTGGCACAGCCGGCGGCCTGCCGACCGGCCGGCGGGTGTGGTGGCGTAGCCAGGCGGTCATGGAGGTGGCCCCGTCGTTGCGCCACTGCTCGGCGGCGTCGTGCTCGCCCAACAGCAGCAAGTAGCTTGGCATTGAGCCGATCCAGCCAGCGCGAACGCCTCAGTCTAACACGGTCACCATCGGCGGGCAGATCGAGGGCGTCGATGGCGTCGGCGAGTGGCTCGAGGATGCTGCTGACCTGCCCTGACATGACCAATAGCGTACTAGTGTTCGCATATGTAGTCAAATCGAATCGGATGAATAACGACCAAGAATTCACCAAATAACCAGCGGCCCCAGCCACGGCTCTGCCCTTGCGGAAGCGACGCCCCGACGTCGCTTCCTGATCGCCCCCTCCCACGACACGGGGCCGGGGTCAAGGCCGGCCGCAGGCCGCCCGAAGGGCTTGGCCTTGACGCCGGCACCGGGCCGTGGCACACCAGCGCACCACACGCCTACCCAGCCGAAGGACTGACCGTTTCAGCCGGCGGGCCGGAGTAGCGACGGGGTGGCGCGGCGGCGAGCCGGGCGCCGGCGGCCGCACCGAGCACGGGCCAGGGCAGCCAGTGCGGGAGGCCCCAGGTCAGCGTCGTCGCCTTCAGCGCGTCGAGCGCGCCCCCGGCGGCGGTGAGGGGCGTGGACGGGGCATCGCCGTCGAGTAGGAACACGCCTGCCTCGCGGGCCCACAGCGCGCCCTCGGGGATGGCGGCGGCGAGAACGCCAACGAGGATCCCGGCGAGCGCCGCCACGGCGTGCTCGAGGCCGGTGCGCATCGAGCGTCCGGTCCACGCGGCGACGAGGCCCACGAGGAGCAGGGTGATCTGCGGTGGGCCGTAGATCACGCCCCAGAGGCTGCCCGCCCGGCTGCCGTCAAGCGAGGCTCGTGACGTGGCGACGGTCAGGGCCGCGAACAGCGCCGCGCAGGCGGCGGCGACGATCCACGGAGACCGTCCCCCGCCGCGGCGCAGCGCGGTCAGGGCGCAGCCCGCGGCGAACCGGAGCCGTTCGCGCCGCGAGGCGGTGATGCTCGCGAGCTCGGCCCGCATGGCGGCACCCCACTCGTCCCGGCGTCCGCGTCGGCCGCCCGTGGCGAGCGCGAGCAGGCGGGCGGGGGCGTCGGCCCCGACGGCGGTGCGCACGGTGGCCACGACGGCCGTCGCGGCGGCAAGCGCGTGCGGCCAGCCGAAGATGAAGGCACCGACGAGCACCTCGGCCGGTGGGATCGCCGGGTCGTTGGCGGCGACGAGCCCGGCCCGGATCACCAGTACCCAGGCCCCGAGGGCGACGACGGCGGCTGCCGCCGCGACCCATGCAGTCCGCCGGGCGCCGCGCGTGGCCGAAATGATTTTGTCCCGGTGTCGGAAGATCGCCAGCACGGCCAGGCCGAACGGCGCCGTGAGGATCGCCAACAGGAGCGGCCAGTTACGGGCGATCCAGTTCCAGGTCGCGCCCGGGCCGGGGAGTGCCGGCGTCCGCATGGTGCCGGGGCTCATGCCTGTGCCCCTGCGACCGCTCCACTGCCGGGAGCCGGCCGCCCGGCGACCCGTGACCGGCGCGAGGCGTATTGCGCTCGGGCGCGGCGCACCTCGCGCACCTGCTCGGCTCCCGCGGCTGACAATCGGTACAGGTGGCGGGGCGGGCGGCCCTGCGGCACGTCCTGCTCCCAGGCAGTCTCGACATACCCGCGTTCGGCGAGCCGGATGAGGATCGGGTAGACCGTGCCGGCCTTCAGGCCCAATGCGCGGCACAGGTCGTAGCCGTGGCTCCAGTCCGAGGCCTTCGCGGCCAGCGCATCAAGGACGGCGATCGTCTGCGGTGACGGGCGGCGCAATCTGGTCATAGGCATAACTCTATCTAGATAGAGTTATGCGTCAAGCGGGCTTGGCCTTGACGCCGACTCCGTCCCGTGAGACCAACCCGCGCCGTCGGCGGCCGCCGGGCGCAAGCGGCTGAGGTCACCGCCGTACCATCACCATCGTGCACGTGGAGTTCACCGACGAGCAGCGGGCGCTGCGCAAGCTGGTGCGTGACTTCGCCGAAGCCGAGATCACCCCGCACGCAGAGGCCTGGGACGCCAGCCACACCTTCCCGGTCGACGTGGTGCGCCAGATGGGCGAGCTGGGGCTGTTCGGCATCCCGTTCCCCGAGGAGTACGGCGGTGGCGGCGCCGACCTGACCACGCTCTGCATCGCGATCGAGGAGCTGGCACGGGTCGACCAGTCCGTGGCCATCACGCTCGAGGCCGGCGTCGGTCTGGGCGCCAACCCCATCTACCGCTTCGGCACCGAGCAGCAGCGCCAGCAGTGGTTGCCCGACCTGTGCGCCGGGCGGTCGCTCGGGGGGTTCGGGCTGACCGAGCCCGAGGCCGGCAGCGACGCCGGCGGCACCCGCACGACGGCCGTGCTCGACGAAGCCAGCGCCGAGTGGGTGGTCAACGGGGCGAAGGCTTTCATCACGAACTCCGGGACCGACATGACCTCGCTGGTGACGATCACCGCCCGCACCGGCGGCCCGGCGTCCGGTGGGTCGGAGCCCGGTGGTCCGGGATCCGGTGCCCCGGAGATCTCCTGCATCATCGTCCCGGCCGGGACGCCCGGTTTCGGCGTGGACCCGCCCTACCGCAAGATGGGGTGGCACGCCTCGGACACCCATGGGCTGACGTTCAGCGACTGCCGCGTGCCCGCCGGCAACCTGCTCGGGGAGCGCGGCCGGGGATTCGCCCAGTTCCTGCAGATCCTCGACGAGGGCCGCATCGCCATTGCCGCGCTGGCCGTAGGCGTCATCCGCTGCTGCCTGGAGCAGTCGGTCGCCTACGCGAACGAGCGCCAGGCCTTCGGGCGCGCCATCGGCGCCAACCAGGGAGTGGCGTTCGCCTGCTCCGACCTGGCCGTCATGGCCGAGACCGCTAGCCTGCTCGTCTACCAGGCGGCATGGCTGCGGGACAGCGGCAAGCCGTACAAGCGCGCGGCGGCCATGGCCAAGCTGTACGCCACCGAATCGGCGGTGACCGCCACCCGCATGGCCACCCAGGTGTTCGGCGGCTACGGGTTCATGGACGAGACGCCGGTGGCCCGGCAGTACCGCGACGCCAAGATCCTCGAGATCGGCGAGGGCACCAGCGAGATCCAGCGCCTGGTCATCGCCCGCGAGCTGGGCCTGCCGACCTGATCGGCGCTCCGGGCGGCGCCGCCTGTGCCCGGCGCGGGCCATCCTGCAAGAATGCCTCCTCCGTGAAAGGTCTCATTCTTGCCGGCGGGGCGGGAACGCGTCTGCGGCCCATCACCCACACGAGCGCCAAGCAGCTCGTCCCGATCGCCAACAAGCCGATCCTGTTCTACGGCATCGAGGACATGGTCGAGGCCGGCATCAAGGAGATCGGCATCATCGTTGGTTCCACCGGCGACGACGTGATGGCGGCGGTCGGCGACGGCGCGCGCTGGGGCGTCGACATCACGTACATCCCCCAGGATGCGCCGCTGGGGCTGGCCCACTGCGTGCTGATCGCACGCGACTTCCTGGGCGACGACGACTTCGTGATGTACCTCGGCGACAACATGCTCCAGCAGGGGCTGGCCGGGTTCACCGACGGCTTCGAGCGGGCCCGCACCGATGCCGCCACGCTGCGCCTCGGCGATGACGGGTCCTCGGTGCCGGCGGCGCAGATCCTCCTGGCGAAGGTGGACGACCCCCGCCAATTCGGCGTCGCCGAGCTGGCGGACGACGGCGAGGTCCTGCGGCTGGTCGAGAAGCCGGCCGAGCCGCCCTCCGACCTGGCGCTGGTCGGCGTCTACCTGTTCGACCGCCATGTCCACGACGCCGTGGCCGCGATCGAGCCGTCGTGGCGCGGCGAGCTCGAGATCACCGATGCCATCCAGTGGCTGATCGATCACGGGCACCGCGTCAACCACGAGGTGCTGGACGGCTGGTGGATCGATACCGGCAAGAAGGACCCGCTGCTCGAGTGCAATCGCCTGGTGCTCGAGAGCCTGCAACCGCGGGTCGAGGGATCGGTCGACGCAGCCTCGGCCATCGTGATCGGTCGACGCAGCCTCGGCCATCAGGGCCGGGTCATCATCGAGCGCGGCGCCGAGATCGTGAACAGCCGGGTGCTGGGGCCCGCCATCATCGGCGAGCGCACGCGGATCGAGAACAGCTATGTGGGCCCGTTCACGTCGGTCGCCTCCGACTGCGTGATCGTCGACTCGGAGCTGGAACACTCGGTCGTGCTCAGCCGCAGCCGCATCGCCGACGTCCCCCGGCTGACCGACAGCCTGATCGGCCGCGAGGTCGAGCTGACCCGCTCGACGCGCCGGCCCCGGGCGCTGCGGCTCATGCTCGGCGACAATTCGGTCGTCGAGCTGCACTGATCGAGGGCCCGAAGGAGCCACGTGGCAAACATCCGGCCGTCCGACGTCATCGAGGGAGTCGTGTTCGTCGAGCCCGACATCCACGGCGACGAGCGGGGCATCTTCATCGAGACCTACCGGCGCCAGTGGTTCCCTGCTGGCCGGGAGATGATCCAGGCCAACCGTGGCGACCGCCGCGCCGGCGCGGTGGTGGGGTTGCACTACCACCTCCATCAGGCCGACTACTGGTACGTGCCGTTCGGGCGGTGCCGGGTGGTGCTGCACGACCTGCGGGTCGGTTCGCCCACCGACGGCAAGACCCTGGCGGTGGACCTCGGCAGCGCGCCCGGGACGCCCGGAGTCGACCACGACCACCGCGGCGTTTACATCCCGCCGGGTGTGGCCCACGGGTTCGCGGCGCTCACCGACATGACGATCACCTACCTGGTCGACGGCTACTACAACCCGGCGGACGAGCTGGGGGTGGCGTGGGATGACCCGGAGGTGGGAGCCGACTGGGGCGTGTCCCAGCCGGTGCTGTCCGCCCGCGACCAGGACAATCCCCGGCGGTCCGACCTGCCCGCCGACCGCCGCCCCCACGCGGCGCTGCGGTCGGGCTGACCCCCGAAGGAGACCGAGATCGCATGAGGCAGTTCGTCACCGGCGGGGCGGGGTTCATCGGCTCCAACTACGTCCGCTGGGTCCTGGCCAACACCGACGACGAGGTCACCGTCTACGACGCACTCACGTATGCGGGCAACCTGTCGACGCTGCGCGACGTCGACGACGATCCCCGCTACGGCTTCGTCAAGGGCAACATCTGCGACCCGGGCACGCTCGAGGAGGCCATGGCCGGCCACGACGCCGTGGTCCACTTCGCAGCCGAGAGCCACGTCGACCGCTCCATCGCCGGCCCGGACGACTTCGTCAACACCAACTGCTTCGGCACCAACGTGGTGATGGACACGGCGCGCCGGCTCGAGATTCCCCGGGTGATCCACATCGGGACCGATGAGGTCTACGGATCGGTGGAGGAGGGATCGTCGCTGGAGACCGATCCGCTGGAACCCCGGTCGCCGTATTCGGCGTCGAAGGCGGGGTCCGACCTCATCGCGCTGTCCTATCACCACACGTACGGGTTGCCGGTGACCGTGACACGGTGCACGAACAACTTCGGGCCGTACCAGTTCCCGGAGAAGGCCATTCCCCTGTTCGTGACCAACCTCATGGACGGCAGGCCCCTCCCGCTGTACGGCGACGGCCTCAACCAGCGCGACTGGCTCTACGTCGACGACCACTGCGCCGGGGTGGCGCTGGTGTTGGCGAAGGGGGCGGACGGCGATGTCTACAACATCGGTGCCGGCAACGAGACCCCCAACCGGGTGTTGGTCGACAAGCTGCTGGCGCTGTTCGGGGCGGGCGAGGAAATGGTCGACTACGTCGAGGACCGTCCGGGCCACGACCGCCGCTACTCGGTCAACGTCGACAAGGTGACGGCGCTCGGCTGGCGCAAGGCCCGCACCCTCGACGAGGCGCTGGCGGAGACCGTCGAGTGGTATCGGGCCAACGAATGGTGGTGGCGTCCCCTGAAGGAGCGGGCGGGGTTAGGGCCGTGACCGTAAACGTTCACCTGACCACGGCCCTAGTGGGCGCTCGCGGAAGTTCCGTGGATGTATCGCCGTGGCAGATTCGTCGCTGGCGAGGACGCAGGAGGAAGGCGCAACCAGCGGCTGCGGCGACGACGAGGACGATGTCCAGCGGCGGATCTGGCCGGCGAGACGCCACGATGACTTCCGCGAGGGTCCACTAGCGTGAAGGTCCTCGTCACCGGGGCCGGCGGCCAGCTCGGTCACGACGTGCGGATGCACTGCGAGGCGATGGGGGACGACGTTGTGGCCGCCACCCACGAGACGCTCGACGTCGCAGATCGCGACGCCGTCTACCAGGCGGTGCTCTCGGTCCGACCCGACGTCGTGGTGCACGCCGGCGCCTGGACGGCGGTCGACGCGTGCGAGGGTGACCCCGAGCGGGCGTTCCGGGTGAACGCCCTCGGGACACGCTGGGTGGCCGACGCCAGCCGCCGGTCGGGCGCCCACCTCTGCTATGTGTCGACCGACTACGTGTTCGACGGCACCAAGCAGGGGCCCTACGTCGAGTGGGATGCGACCGGCCCGCGGTCGGTCTACGGCGCCTCCAAGCTGGGCGGCGAGCACGAAGTCGTTGCACACGCGCCCGGGGCCTGCACGGTGCGAACGTCGTGGGTGTGCGGCGAGCACGGCAACAACATGGTCAAGACCGTGCTCGGCCTGGCCGACCTCCCCGAGCTGGCGTTCGTCGACGATCAGCGGGGCTGCCCCAGCTTCACCGCCGACCTGGCCGTCGCCATCCGCTCCCTCGCCGCCGCACGACTGCCGGGGGTGTTCCACGTCACCAACCAGGGCGTGGCGAGCTGGTACGAGTTCGTGCGGGACATCCTGACGGCACTGGGGCACGATCCCGGGAAGGTGCGACCCATCGCCACTGCCGATCTCGATCCGCCCCGCCCGGCGCCCCGCCCGGCGAACTCGGTCCTCGACAACGCCGCGCTGCGCGCGGCCGGCTTCCCCATGCTCCCGGACTACCGGGCGAGCCTGGGACACCTGGTGAAGCGGCTGACCGGTTGACGCCCCCATTCCTGCCGCGGGATGGGTGGCCCGGGCAACCAGATCCGCGGCAGGTTGCGGGTTCGGTCAGCCGAAGTCGAGGACGCCCTCGCTCTCCTGCTCCTCGGGCGTCGACCACGGCGTCACGGGCCGGCTCGTGCGCTCGCCGTCGAGGTCGAGATCGGTGCGTTCGGCGAAGAAGCACATGCGGTCCTTGACGGCGGCGACCTCGTGGAGCGGATCGGTGTAGGTCCAGGCGATGTCGCGGCCCGCGGGCGAGCCGCTCGCCAACGAGAAGTAGCAGGCGTGACCCTTGTACGCGCAGACCGACGTCGTTTCGCTGGGCGTGAGCAGGTCCATCCGCACGTCCTCGCGCGGCAGGTACCAGCGCGGCGGCAGGTGGGTCTCGAAGACGCCGACCGGTCGGCGGCTGTCGGCCAGCGTGACCCCGTCGAGCGACACCACGACATGCCTGCTGGCGGACAGGACGTCGATCCGCCCGAACGGGTCGTGGGGATGCGCGATGACCGGCTGCTCCTCTTCGATCCAGTCGAACGCGGGCCAGTCCAGCGTGATCCGTCCACCGAGCTCGGGGTCGTCGGGCCGGAAGGCGACGCCCCGGAGCTCGCGGCCGCCGACCACGAGGCTCAGCGCCTCGCCGTCGCAAGTGTGGATCCCGAAGTTCTCGGGTCCCAGGACCGGGGGGAGCGCGTCGAGGTCCGGGCTGGCGGCGGAGGTGAACGGAACCAGGTCGGCATGGATGTCGTCGGGTGGCAATGCGTAGACGGGCACGATCCGCCGGGGCTCCCAGACCAACATCGCGTCCGTCGTGTCGGCCACCGCCTCGTCGCCGACGAGGCAGCGGATCCGGCGCGTCACGGGCTCGAATCGCAACTCCGGCAGCCGGGCCATCAGGTGTTGAGCCATGCGTACGGCCATGGCCCGATGGTTGGCGGTTCGTCGGCCTGGGTCAACCGCGTCATGGCCGCGCCCGCCTCAGCCCAGCAGCTTCAGCCTCCGGGCGAGGTCGCTGTTGAGGCGGCGATCGGGGTCCAGCCGGTCGCGGACCGCGCGCCACTCGTCGAGCCGGGGGTACATGACGGGGAGCAGCTCGGGCCGGAGGCGGCTGTCCTTGGCCAGGTACAGCCGGCCCCCGGCCTCGGCGACCCGGTTGTCCAGCCGGTCGAGCAGCGGCCCCAACGTCGAGTCGGTGGTGGGGACGTCGAGTGCGAGGGTCCAACCCGGGCCGGCGAACGTCAGCGGCGCGGGATCGGCGGCGCCGAAGTACTTGAGCACCGCCAGGAAGCTCGGCGCTCGGTGCTCGGCCAGGGCCTCGACGACGTGCCGGAGGACACCTTCCATCCCGAACGGCAGCATGCACTGCCATTGCAGGAAGCCCCGGGGCCCGTACAACCGGTTCCACCCGTTGAGGCGGTCGAGCGGGTAGAAGAACCGGGGGATCGACTGGAGCTCGTCGCGGCGCCTATGGGGGTGCAGCCGGTACCACAGCTCGTTGAAGGCCAGGATGCTGCCCTTGTTGAGCAACCCGCCTGGCACCACCCGGGGCATGGGCACCGGGGGCACGGTGTGGTACGCGAGCGGCTCACGCTCGCGGCGCCGGATCAGGCGGTGGGCGCCGGCGAGCTCGTCGCTGCGGGCGAAATCGCCCTGGAGGAGCACCGACCGACCCAGCGAGCGCCCCCGGGCCAGGAAGTCGACCCATGCCACCGAGTAGCGGTGCCGCCGGCCTCCCTCCGACAGCAGCGTCAGGAGCGTGTCGAGGTCGGGCACTTGATCGGTGTCGACCCGTAGCAGGCTGGTCTCGATCGGATGCAGGCGAATCGTCGCCTCGACGATGGTGCCGGTCAGGCCCATGCCCCCGCACGTGGCCCAGAACTCGTCGGCGTCGTTGTCGGGGGTGAGCGTGCGGCGGGTGCCGTCGGGCAGGCCCAGCACCAGCGACTGCACGTGGGCACCGAAGCTCCCGCTGGCGTGGTGGTCCTTGCCGTGGACGTCGGCCGCGATGGCCCCGCCGACGGTGATGTAACGGGTGCCGGGCGTCACCGGCAGGAACCACCCCTCGGGGACGATGGCGCGCAGCAGGCCGTCGAGCGACGTGCCGGCCAGGACGCGGGCAGTGCCGCGCGAGTGGTCGAGCTCGAGCAGGCCCGACACGCCGGTCGAGCTGACCACGAGGCCGCCGGCGTTCATGGCCGAGTCGCCGTAGGCCCGCCCCAGCCCCCGGGCGATTGCTCCCCGCGGCCCCGCGGCCTTGGTGGCCACCGCCAGCTCGTCGGCGTCGGTGGGGCGCACCACGTGCGCGGCCGACGCGGGATTGCGGCCCCACCCGCTCACGATCTCGAGCTCGTCCGCCGGATCGCGTCCCACGGCAGGTCCGCTCACGCCGTGTACACGCCGATGGCGAAGACGATGGCCCAGGCCACGCCGATGCATTGCAGCGTCCGGTCGCCCAGGATGATGTCCTCGGGGGCCGATCCCCGGTCACCCTTGTCGAGCACGAGCGCGTAGCGCAGGATCGCCATCACGAACGGCAGGATCGACAACTGGTACCAGGGGATCGGCGACGTGTTCAGCGCGCTCTCGGCCTTCTCGAACGCCCACAGGCAGTACGCGACGAGGACGGCGCCCGAGGTCACCGACCGCAGGTACGCCATGTAGCTCTCGCTGTAGGCGCCCAACACGGCCCGGAACCGACGGGCGTCGGCGGTGGTCGCTGCCGCCATCTCGCTGGCTTCCGCGCCGCGCTTGCCGGACACGATGAGGAGGGCGCCGAAGCTGGTGACGATGAAGAACCAGTCGGAGATCGGCACGTCGGTAGCGGCGGCGCCCGCCACAGCCCGCAGCACGAAGCCGGCGGCCACCGCCACCAGGTCGACCACCGCCACGTTCTTGAGCACCGTCGAATAGGCGGTGGTCAGCGCCACGTAGCCGAAGATGACGGCGGCCAGCTCGGGCGTCGCCGCGAACGCCAGCGCCACCGAGGCCACCAGCAGCACCGCTCCGCCGACGTAGGCGACCGCCACCGGCACCACGCCGGAGGCCACCGGGCGGTTGCGCTTGGTCGGATGAAGCCGGTCGGCCTCGGCGTCGCGGGCGTCGTTGATGTAGTAGGTGCCGGAGGCCGCCAGGCAGAAGGCCGCGAAGGCGATCAACGCATCGATCGCCGGCCCGGTGTTGTCCAGCACCCCGGCTGCAGCGGGTGCGGCGAAGACCAGCAGGTTCTTCGTCCACTGCCGCGGCCGGGCCAGGCGCACCAGTCCCGCGAGCAGCGAGAGCGCCCGGCGCGGGCGCCGTCCCCCCGGCCCGCCGTCGCGCTCCTGGGGCGACGCCACGCTGGTGCTCGACGGTGAGGCGGTGGTCATGGCTTCGCCACGTCACATGTTGGCCGACACTCGGCGCCACACGGCGCGGGGCAGGTGCCGCAGCGCCGCCATGACATAGCGAAGCGCGCCAGGCACCCAGACAGTCTCCTTGCCCGACGCGATGGCGGCGGCCACCACCTCGGCGACCGCCGCCGGCGTGGTGGCCAGCGGGGCGGCGTCGCGTCCCTCGGTCATGGACGAACGGACGAAGCCGGGCCGCACGACGACGACCCGGACACCGGCGGCGACCAGCGAGTCGGCGAGCCCCTGGGCGAACGCGTCGAGGCCCGCCTTGGACGAGCCGTAGACGAAGTTCGAGCGGCGGGCGCGCTCGCCGGCGGCCGAGCTGAGCACCACGAACGTGCCGTGGCCCTGCTCCTCGAGCCGGCGGGCGACGTGGAGCAACGTCGACACCGGCCCCGCGTAGTTGGCCACGGCCAGCTCGGCCGCAGCGGCGGGATCGTCCTCGAGGTGCGATTGCTCGCCCAGCACGCCGGATGCCAGCACCACGCAGTCGATATCGACCGCCGCCGCGTCCCACGCCGCCTTGACCGCATCGGCGTGGGCGCCGATGTCGACCGCGTCCCAGTGGATGGTGGTCACGGCCGCGCCGGCGGCGCGGAGCCGACGCGCGACCCTGTCCATGGCCTCGGGTCGGCGCCCGGCGAGGACGACGATGCGACAGCCGTCGGGCACCAACCGCTCGGCGATCGCCGCGCCGATGTCGGACGAGCCGCCGAGCACCAGGAGCGATTGGACGGCGCCCAGCGCGTTTTGCACGTCGGGAGAGGGTAGTGGCTGACCGCCTCACCGCCCCTCCGCACGGGTTCGGCGCCGACCGATCGCCCAGCGTGCCCCGCGGGCGCTAGCGTTGTCGTCTCGTATACGGCTCGCTGGGGCGCTTTGCAGTCGGAGGTCCATTTCATGGCGGAGATCGCCGTCATCGGGGCGGGTTACGTCGGGTTGACGACAGCGGCGTGCCTCTCCCACCTGGGGCACGACGTCATCTGTGCCGACATCGACGAGGCCAGGATCGCCCAGCTGACGCGCGGCGAGATGCCGATCGTGGAGGCTGGCCTCGAGGCGCTGGTCCGGGAGGGTCTGGAGGGTGGGCGGCTCAGCTTCGTGGTCGGGGCGGCCAACGCCGTGTCGTCCGCCGAGTTCGCCTACCTGTGCGTGCCGACGCCCCAGGACGACGACGGTGCCGCCGACCTGTCCTACATCGAGGCGGCCGCGCGCGAGATCGGTCCCCGGCTGTCGTCGAAGGCCGTGGTGGTCAACAAGTCGACGGTGCCGGTCGGATCGACCCGGGTGGTCGAGCGGGTCCTGGGCCGCGACGACGTGGTCGTGGTATCCAACCCCGAGTTCCTCCGTGAGGGCTCGGCGGTGCACGACTTCCTCAATCCGGACCGCATCGTCATCGGCAGCGACGACCAGTCCGCAGCCGTTCGGGTGGCGTCCCTCTACATCGGCGTGACCGCCCCGATCATCGTCACCGACCCACCGTCGGCCGAGACCATCAAGTACGCCGCCAACGCCTTCCTCGCCGCGAAGGTCAGCTTCGTCAACGCGATCGCCGCCGTCTGCGACGCCGTGGGCGCCGACGTCAAGGATGTGGTCCTGGGCATGGGCTACGACAAGCGCATCGGCCACGAGTTCCTGAAGCCGGGTCCCGGGTTCGGGGGGAGCTGCCTGCCGAAGGACACCCGGGCGCTGGTGCAGATCGCCGACAGCGCCGGGTACTCGTTCGATCTCATGCGGGGTGTCATCACCGTCAACGAGGACCAGTTCCAGCGGGTGGCGGCCAAGGTGCGGGACATGGCGGGCGGGTCCCTCGAGGGCGTGAAGGTCGCCGTCTGGGGCCTCACGTTCAAGGCCCGCACCGACGACACTCGCGAGTCGCCGGCCCTGCGGATCGTGTCGCTCCTGGCCGACCAGGGCGCCGAGGTCCAGGCGTACGATCCCGCCATCAAGGGGCCCGTCGGTGGCGTGGTGCCGGCCGCCGATCCCTACTCCGTGTGCGACGGCGCCCGCGTGCTGGCGGTGCTCACCGAGTGGGACGATTTCCGCTGGCTCGACTTCGACAAGGTCGCCGGCCTCATGGAAACGCCCCGAGTGGTCGACGCCCGCAACCTGCTCGACCGGGCGGCGCTCGAGCGGCGGGGGTTCAGCTACGTCGGCATAGGCCGCTGACGGTCAGCGCTCGGCGCGAGCCTCTGCCGCCCGCTCCCCTGCCGGACGACTGCACGTAGCTTGTAGTCCATATGGCCAGGGCCGTCGTCACCGGGGGAGCGGGCTTCCTGGGCTCCCATCTGTGCGAGGCGCTGCTCGACTGCGGTGACGAGGTGGTCGCCATCGACAACCTCGTCACCGGCAGCGTCGACAACATCGAGCACCTGTTCGCACGTGCCGGGTTCACGTTCGTCGCCCACGACGTGAGCACGTACGTCTGGGTACCGGGTCCGATCGACGCCGTGCTCCACTTCGCCAGCCCGGCGTCGCCGGTCGACTATCTCGTGTTCCCCATCCAGACGCTCAAGGTCGGCAGCCTCGGTACGCACAACTGCCTGGGCCTGGCGAAGTCGAAGGGGGCCCGGTTCCTGCTCGCGTCGACCAGCGAGGTGTACGGCGACCCGCAGGTCCACCCGCAACCCGAGGGCTACTGGGGCCACGTGAACCCGGTCGGCCCCCGCGGGGTCTACGACGAGGCCAAGCGCTTCGCCGAGGCCATGACGATGGCCTACCACCGCTACCACGGCCTCGAAGTGCGAATCGCTCGCATATTTAATTCCTTTGGCGAACACATGAGAGCCAATGACGGGCGGGTGGTGTCGAACTTCCTGGTGCAGGCTCTCCAGGGCAAGCCGCTGACCGTCTACGGCGACGGCTCGCAGACCCGCAGCTTCTGCTACGTCGACGACCAGGTGCGGGGCATCCTGGCGTTGCTGGACGCCGATCTCACGGGTCCCATCAACATCGGCAACCCCGCCGAGTTCACCGTCGCCGAGCTGGCCCGGCTGGTACTCGACGTGACGGAGTCGGCGTCCGAGGTCGTCCACGAGCCGCTGCCGGTCGACGATCCGCGGCACCGCCAGCCGGACATCACCTTGGCTCGCGAGCAGCTCGGCTGGGAGCCCGTCGTGCCGCTCCGGGAGGGCCTGGAGCGGACGGCCGATTGGTTCCGCCGGAGCCTGGGTCTGCGGCCGTCGCGCGAGTGAGTCAGCCGGCGAGTCGATGGGCGTGACCTACGACCAGGTCCTGGCCTGGCGCCTGCGGCAGCAGGGCCTGGTGCCCCGCACCACCGCTTCGGTGACGCAGATCGTGGAACGGCTGGCCGGCGTGCAGGCGCAGGTGGCCTCGTCGGCCGAGCTCGCCGTCGCTACCCGCCAGCGCCGGCCCAGGCCCAACGCGGTCGGCAAGGCCCTCGAGACCCGGGCCGTCATCAAGACGTGGACCGTCCGGGGCACGCTCCACCTCCACGGCGCGCCGCAGGTGGGCGCCTACCTCGCGCTGATGGTGGCCCCGCGGACCTGGGAGAAGCCCGTGTGGCAGCGGGCGTTCGGGGTGACACCGCCGCAGATGGAGGCCTTGGGTGAAGCGGTCGACGAGGTGCTCGACGGCAGGGTCCTCACCCGCCAGGAGCTCACGGCCGCGCTGGTCGCCCGCAAGCGTTTTTCCGACCTGGAGTCGCAGCTCACGTCGGGCTGGAGCGCCGTGCTCAAGCCGCTGGCGTGGACCGGCCGGATCTGCCATGGACCCGCCCAGGGCAATCGCGTCACGTTCACTTCCCCCCGCACCTGGGTCCCCGACTGGTCGGGTGTCCCCGCGGCCGAGGACGCGGCCGCCACGGTTGTCCCGGCCTACCTCCGCGCCCACGGCCCGGCCACGCCGGCGACCTTCGACGCGTGGCTCACGCGGGGTGTTTCCCGCAGGGCGCAGCTGCGGTCCTGGTTCGCGTCGCTGGGGGACCAGCTGGTGACCGTCGAGGTCGACGGCGCCGAGTGCGTGATGATGGCCGGCGACGTCGACGCGCTCGCCCGCACGCGCCCGTCCCGCGAGGTGCGGCTGCTGGCCGGCTTCGACCAGTACGTCCTGGGCGCGGGGACCGGCGACGTCCGGATCGTTCCTGCGGAGCGACGGAGGACGGTGAGCCGAACGGCCGGCTGGATCTCGCCCGTCGTGGTCCACCAGGGCCGGGTGGTGGGCGTGTGGGAGCTCACGGAGGCCACGGTGGACGTGCGGCTGTTCCCAGAGGCCGATGTGCCGAGGGAGGGACTGGAGGACGAGGTGGGGCACCTGGCGGTCTGCACCGGCCAAGCGCTGTCGCTGGCGGTGGGTGCGGCTTAGGACCTGAGCGGATAGGCACGCAGTCTTCACTCACCGTGGTCAGCGCTGCCGGAGGCCGAGCTGTGTGGCCTGGGCTCACGCTGCAAATCCCGTGCTGTTCTGTGCCCACATGCGGGCCGATCCGCTCGGCCTCTCAGCCCCGGTCAGTGGTCGCGGGCTTCGGCCTCGGCCCGGTGGGCCAGGTACCAGTCCACGGTCAGGCGCAGGCCCTGGGCGAAGTCGGTGCGAGCCTCGAAGCCGAAGGCCGCGGCGGCGCGGCCGGGGTCGACCCGGCGCCGGGGCTGGCCGTCGGGCTTGGAGGTGTCCCAGCGGATCTCGCCCTCGAACCCGGTGGCGTCGGCGACCAACTTGACCAGGTCGCGGATGGGCAACTCCTCGTCGGTGCCGAGGTTGACCGGCTCGGCCCCGTCGTATCGCTCGGCGGCGAGCACGATGCCCTCGGCGGCGTCGTCCACGAACAGGAACTCCCGCGACGCCGAGCCCGTGCCCCACACGTCGACGTGGTCGGCACCCGCCTCCTTGGCATCGACGCACTTCTTGATCAGCGCCGGGATGACGTGGCTCACGGCCGGATGGAACTTGTCGCCGGGCCCGTAGAGGTTGGTGGGCATCAGGTAGGCGATGTTCTGGCCGTACTGCTCGCGGTTGGCCTGGGCCTGGACGAGGTGCGCCAGCTTGGCGATGCCGTAGGGGGCGTTGGTCTCCTCGGGATAGCCCTGCCACAGCGAGTCCTCGCTGAACGGGACGGGCGTGTGCTTCGGGTACGAGCAGATCGTTCCCGTGACCACCGTCTTGGGGGTCGCGGCCAGGCGGGCCTGCTCGATGACGTAGGTGCCCATGAGCAGGTTGTCGAGGTAGAGGTCTGCCGGGCGGGCCATGTTGGCACCGATGCCGCCCACGCGGGCGGCGAGGTGGATCACGAGATCGGGCCGGACGGCGTCGAAGAGCCGGGCCACGTCGTCCAGGCGACGCAGGTCGTAGTCGGCCGACGTCGGCGTCATGAGGCGGGCCACACCGCGTTCCCGGAGGCGGGCGCAGACGGCCCTTCCGAGAAAGCCGCGTCCCCCAGTGACCAGCACGGTGACGTGGGACCAGTCCTCGATCATGGCGAGCCACTCTAACGGTCGGCCCCCGGCCGCCGGGTTCCGTCTGCGCACGCCCACGTGCGAGGATCAGCGGCCGTGCGTGTCGCCGTTGTGGTCGAACAGTGCTGGCACCGGGTGCCGGGCGGCACTGCCGGCGCCGTCGTCGACCAGGTGGCGGCCGTGGCGACGACCGGGCGTGTCCAGCAGGTCGGCGTGGCGGCGCTCCACCGCCATCCGCCGCCGGAGCCCTGGCGGCCCGCCATTCCGATCCACCACCTGGCGCTGCCCCGGGCCGCCCTGTACCGGACGTGGCACCGCTGGCGCCGTCCCGCCGTCGAGCATGCGACCGGCCAGGTCGACGTCGTCCACGCCACCGGCTACGCGATCCCGCCCCGCACCCGGCCCCTGGTGGTCACGATGCACGACCTTGCGTGGCGGCGTGATCCCTCGATGTTCACGGCCAACGGCGTGCGCTTCTTCGAGGCGGGACTCCGCTGCGTGGTGGCCGATGCCGACCTGGTCCTCTGTCCCTCGCAGGCGACGCTCGACGACTGCGCCGCCGCCGGCATCGAGCACGACCGCCTCCGCCATGTCCCCTGGGGCATGGACGGCGGGACCATCGACGCGGGCGTCACCGATGCCGACGTGGCCCGCGTGCGTCGCGCCCACGGGCTGGAGGGCCGCTACGTGCTGTCGGTGGGGACGCTCGAGCCCCGCAAGAACCTGCCCCGCCTGCTCGACGCCTTCGCCCGACTGACGGCGGACGGCGATGGCCGCCATGCCGACGTGACCCTCGCCGTCGTCGGCCCGGAGGGCTGGGGCGAGTCGCTGGCCGCGCCCGCGGCCCGCCTGGGCGACCGGGTGCGGCTGGTGGGGTTCGTCCCCCGCGACGAACTGGCACCGCTCTACCGGGGCGCAGCCGTCGTGTGTTACCCGAGCCTCTGGGAGGGGTACGGGCTCCCGGTCGCCGAGGCCCTGGCCGCCGGCGCACCGGTGGTGACCTCGGCTGGCACCGCCACCGAGGAGTTGGTGGCCGGGGGCGTCGGCTTGGTGGTCGATCCCCGGAACCCGGATGCGATCGCCGGCGCCCTCGCCTCGGTTCTCGACGACGACGACCTCGCGGACCGCCTGCGCCGGGCCGCGCGCAAGCGGGCGGCCGAGACGACTTGGGCGACCACGGCGGCGCTCACCATCGCCGCCTACGAGGAGGCGGCGGGGGGATGATTGTCCGATGAGCGAGCCTCCCGAGGGGCGAGCGGGCCCGAACGGCCGGGGGCGAAGCAGCGAGAGTGGGGCGCAATGAGGGTCGGGTGCAACCTGCTGTGGCTGGTCCCGGGGGCCGTTGGCGGCAGCGAGACGGCCGTCGTCTCGCTGCTGCGCGAGATCGGCGATCACCAGCCCGAGGACGTCGAGCTCTCGCTCTACGTGCTCGACGCTTTCGCCGCCACGTACCCCGACCTGGTCGATCGGTTTCCGACCCGGACGGTCCCCCTGACGGGCCGTCTCAAGCCGCTGCGGGTCGCCGCCGAGAACACGTGGCTGGCGAGCCAGGCCCACCGCGACGGGCTCGACCTCGTCCACCACATGAACGCCGTCCTGCCGGCGGTCCGCCGCACCGCGGGGATCGTCACGGTCCACGACCTGCAGCCGTTCGATCTGCCTGCCAACTTCCACCCGGTGAAGCGGGCGTATGTGCACCGGACCGTTCCGCGCTCGGTCCGCAAGTCCCGGCTGGTGCTGACGCCGAGCGAGTTCGTTCGTGGCGCGGTCGTCGACAGGTTCGGCATCGCGCCCGAGCGGGTGCGGGCTACTCCGTGGGGCGTCGAGGCGCCCAGCACCCAGGTGACGGTCGGGCAGATGCAGGCTCGCTACGGCCTGCCGCGGCGGTGGTTCGTCTACCCGGCGGTCACGTGGCCCCACAAGAACCACGAGCTGCTCATCCGGGCGTTCGCCACCGTGGCCGCCCAGGAGCACGACGTGGTGCTGGTGCTGACCGGCGGCGAGGCCCAGTCCGAGGACCGGATCCGCGCCCTGATCGCCGGCACCGGGCTGCGGGGGCGTGTGCGGCGCACCGGACTCATCCCCCGGAACGACCTGCTCGCGATCGTGCGGGGCGCCGTCGCCCTCGCCTTCCCCTCCCGCTACGAGGGATTCGGCCTGCCGGTCCTCGAGGCGATGAGCCTGGGCACACCGGTGCTCGCCAGCGACGCCGCCGCCCTGCCGGAGGTGGTCGGCGACGGCGGGCGACTCATCGACCCCGACGACGCCGACGCCTGGGGAGAGGCCATGTTGGAGCTGCTGCACGACGGCGACGAGCGGGAACGCCTGGTCGCGACCGGTCACCAACGGGCCTCCGTCTTCTCCTGGACGACCACGGCTCGCGACACGCTGGCGGCCTACCGCGACGCCGTCGCCGGTGACGACACCGGCGAAATCGAGGAGGTCGCATCGTGAGCGAGCGTCCCGGAGGGCGAGAGAGCGAGCCTTGGGCCCGAGCGGCCCGCCGCCGGAGGCGGCAGGAGCGGAGAATGCAGCGCCGCAGCCCGAGCGGCCCGCTGCGAAGCAGCAAGAGTGGGAAGCAATGAGGGTGCTCGTCATCTGCCCCCACTACGCGCCCGACACGGCGCCGACCGGCGAGGTCATGAGCCGGATCGCCGACGAGCTCGTCGATCGGGGGCACGAGCTGCACGTGGTGACGTCTCTGCCGTGGTACCGGGACCACCGGGTCGAGCCGGGCTGGACCGGGCGGCCGGTCCGCCACGAGGACACCGGCGGCGCGCGCATCACGCGGGTCCACCCGTTCCCCACCGACAAGCGGAACATCCCCGCCCGGGCCCTGGGCTTCGCCGGCTTCACGGGGCTGGCCGGCGCGATGGCGCTCGAGGGGTGGCGTGGCCATCGCCCCGACGTGGCGCTGGCCATGTCGCCACCGCTGACGCTCGGCGCCGCCGGCTGGCTGGCCGCCCGCCGCTGGCGCGTGCCGTTCGTTTTCAACATCCAGGACGTGTTCCCTGACGTCGCGGTCGAGCTGGGTGCCATTACCAACCGATCGCTGATCCGGTTCGCATCCTGGCTCGAGCGCTGGACCTACCGGCAGGCCGACGCCGTCACCGTGCTGTCCGACGACCTGCGCGACAACCTGGTCGCCAAGCTCCAGGGATCGGTGCCCGACCCCTATGACCGCGTCCGGGTCATCCCCAACTTCGTGGACACGGCGCGGATAGCGCCCGCCGACCGGCTCGGCACCCCGGGGGGCGGCGCGTACCGCCGGGAGCACGGTCTGGGGGACGGCCAGGTGGTCATGTACGCCGGCAACGTCGGGTTTTCCCAGTCCCTGGAGTTGCTGGTGGGCGCCGCCCGCGCGCTGGCCGCGTCACGGCCGGACGTGGTCTTCGTGATCAACGGCGGCGGATCGGCCCGACCCGACCTCGAGCGCCAGACGGCGGGCCTCGGCAACGTGCGGTTCGTCGACTTCCAGCCCCGGGAGCGACTAGCGGACGTCCTGGCCGCCGGCGATATCCACGTGGTACCGCTGCGGCGGGGCCTGGCGCGCTCCAGCGTGCCGTCCAAGGCCTACTCGATCCTGGCAGCGGGTCGGCCGGTGGTGGCGAGCGTCGACGAGGGTACGGAGGTCGCCCGCGTCGTCGAGAAGGCCGGCGCCGGCATCGCCGTGCCGCCGGACGATCCCGAGGCGTTCTCGGCGGCGTTGACCACCCTGCTCGATGACCCCGCCCGTGGCCGGGCGATGGGGGCCGCCGGGCGGGCGTTCGTCGAGCGCTGGGCGTCGCCGGCGGTTGTCGCCGGTCGCTACGAGGCACTGTTCGAGGAGCTCGACGCCCGCCGGCGAGCCGGGGGCGGTTCCACGAATGGGGGTGTCGCGGGGTAGCTTTAAGCGCTTATGGGTAAGGCATCCTCCGCCAAGAAGGTGGCCCGGGCGGCCCGCGCCGGAGGCCGCCGCTCCTCCGCCGGCCGCCAGCGCAACCTCCTGTTCCCGGGGGTGATCGGCGCGATCGTGCTGCTCGGCTCGGCGCTGGTCTGGTACGCAGCCGACGAGCGCAAGGGCGACACCAACGTCCCCCCGGTCATCGGCGATCACTGGCACGCCGCCTACGGCTTCTACGTCTGCGGCGAGTGGCAGCCCGACATTCCCGAGTTCGAGGCCACGACCGGCATCCACACGCACGGTGACGGCGTCATCCACATCCACCCGTTCTCGCAGAGTGGCGCAGGCGAGAACGCCACACTCGGCACCTTCCTCGAGGACACCGACGTCAAGCTCTCCGACAGCGAGCTGACCCTCGGGGACAACGAGTTGCCCGACGGGGCGAAGACGTGGAAGGAGGGTGAGGACCAGTGCGACGGCAAGGACGCCGAGCTGGTCGTTGCCCAGTGGGAGAACGTGTCCGACGAGAGCGCCGAGCCTGCGTTGCTGACAGGCGGCCTGAGGGACATTCGCTTCCGCGGCGACGGCGAGGGCTACACGATCGCCTTCATGCCCGAGGGCGAGACCAACATCCCCAAGCCTCAGACGGCCGCCAACCTCGCAGAGCTGGGGGCCGTCGACACCGGTGCCCAGCCGGGCGCGAGCACGACGACCACCCCGGGCGGCTCGACGACCACGACGGCCGGCGCGGGCGCAACCACCACGACGGCGGGCGAGGCGACCACGACCACGGCCGGGGGCTAGGGGTTACCACGTGCGAGCGGTCGTGCTCGTCGGCGGCTTCGGCACGCGCCTACGGCCACTGACACACCACCGGCCCAAGCAGATGCTGCCGATCGTCAACCGGCCGATGATCGAGCACGTGGTCGGCCACCTGGTGGACCACGGCGTCGACGACGTGGTGCTCTCGCTCGGCTACCAGCCCGACGGCTTCCGTGACGCCTACCCCAGCGGGCGGTGCGCCGGTGCCTCCCTGCACTATGCGATCGAGCCGGAGCCGCTCGACACGGCGGGCGCCATCCGCTTCGCCGCCCTCGATGCCGGGATCGACGAGCGATTCGTGGTGGTCAACGGGGACGTGCTGACGGATCTCGACGTCACGGCCTTCGTCGCCTTCCACGTCGCCCGGGCCGCCGAGGCATCCATCTCGCTGCACCGGGTCGACGATCCGTCCCGCTACGGCGTCGTCCTCACGGACACGCGGGGCCGGGTCTCGGCCTTCGTCGAAAAGCCGCCCCGCGGCCAGGCGGCGAGCGACCTCATCAACGCCGGCACGTACGTGCTGGAGCCGTCGGTCATCGACCGCATCCCGCCGGGGCGGCGGGTGTCGGTCGAGCGGGAGACGTTCCCGACGATGGCCGCGGACGGCAGCCTGTACGCCCGCGCCGACGGCTGCTACTGGATCGACACCGGCACCCCCTGCGAGTACATCCAGGCGCAACTCGATCTCGTTGACGGGGTCCGGGGCGCGGCGATCGACGGCGTCCACCCCGACGCCCGCATCGCCCCCGATGCCGCGGTCGAGCATTCGGTCGTCGGGGCCAGTGCGGTCGTTTCCGGCGGCGCCCGGGTCGAGAACTCGGTGCTGCTGCCCCGGGTGAGGGTATGTTCGGCCGCCGTGATCGGCGGATCGGTGGTCGGCGAAGGCGCGATCGTCGCCGAGGGGGCCCACGTCCTGCGCGGCAGCGTCGTGGGCGACGGCGAGGTCGTCGGGCGCGGCGCGCACCTCGCCGGCGAACGTGTTCCTGATTCGGATTCGTGGGGAGTGAAGGCATGAAGACCCTCGTCACCGGTGGGGCCGGGTTCATTGGCTCGACCCTGGTCGACCGCCTGCTGGCCGAGGGTCACCAGGTCGACGTGCTCGACGACCTGACGTCGGGGTCGCTGGCCAACCTGGCCGACGCCCGCTCGGAACGGGGCGACCGGACGAACCGGCTGACGTTCCACCAGATCGACGTGTGCGACCCGCAGATCGTCGACCTCATCGCCCGCCGCGAGCCCGACGTGGTGTTCCACCTGGCCGCCCAGGCCGACGTCCGGGTGTCTGTGGCCCGCCCGGCGCACGACGCCGAGGTCAACGTGATCGGCACCATCAACGTGCTCGAGGGCGCGCGAGTGGCCCGGGCCCGCAAGGTGGTGTTCGCATCGAGCGGCGGCACCATCTACGGCGAGGCGGCGCCGCGGGACCTGCCGTGCAAAGAGTCACACCCACAAAACCCGGGGTCGCCCTACGGCGTCACGAAGCGGGTCGCCTTCGACTACCTCAACGTGTACCGCCAGCTCCACGGGCTCGAGTTCACGGCCCTGGCGCTCTCCAACGTGTACGGCCCCCGGCAGGACCCCCACGGCGAGGCCGGCGTCGTGGCCATCCTCGCTGGCCGCCTGCTGGCCGACGAGGTGTGCACGATCTACGGCGACGGGGAGCAGACGCGCGACTACGTCTACGTCGACGACGTGGTCGACGCGTTCGTGCGGGCGGCGACCAGGGGCGGCGGCCTGCTCCTCAACGTGGGCACCGGGGTCGAGACGTCGGTCAACCAGCTCTACGCGGCGATGGCCACCAGCGCCGGTGTCGATCGACCCGCGGCCTACGCCCCGATGCGGGTGGGCGAGCTCCTGCGCTCGGCGCTGGATCCCGGCCGGGCGGCGATCCACCTCGGCTGGAAGCCCTGGACCGGGCTCGGCGAGGGCGTCGGGCGCACCCTGGAGTGGTTCAAGCAGCGCTGAGTGCGGATCACCCCGCCGGGTGCTCAGCGGAACAGGTCCTCGGTGGCGGGGCGGACGACCTCGGCCCGCACCTCGCCCCGACCGAGCCACGACGGATCGACGCCTCGCACGACCGCGGCGCAGATGCCCGCCGCCTTGCCCATCACCAGCTCGGCGGCGGCCGCCAGCTCGTCGACGACGCACACCTCCGTCACCTGCAGCTCGCGACCCTCGCGCGTCGGTCGTGCCCCGCAGGTCGACGACAGCGCGGATGCCGGCACAGCCGATGGCGACGTCGGTGAGGCCCCGGCGCCACGTGCGGCCGAACGTGTCGCTGATGATCACCGCGACATCGGCGCCCAGGCGTCCCCGCAGCCCGTCGCGCAGCCGGCGCGCCGAGCGGTCGGGGTCTTCGGGCAGCAGCGCCGCCCATCCGTCCTCGACGTTGGACAGGTCGACGCCCGCGTTGGCGCACACGAAGCCGTGGCGCGTCTCCGAGATCACCAGCTCGCCGCGGCGACGCAGAACGCGCACCGACTCACCGTCGACGATCCTCGCCTTGCTGTCGGGATCGTTGGGATCGATGGGGACGAGCTGGGCCTCGGCCTTGGACACGACCTTCTGCGTCACCACCACCACGTCGCCGGCGCGCAGGTCGTCGGCCGCCTCGGACAATAGACGCGCCAGGTCGTCGCCCGGGCGCACCTCGCCGATGCCCTCCACGGGCAGGATCTCGAGCACGCGCGCCATCGTCGTGGAGCCCCTCACCTTCGTGTTTCTAGGATCAGCGACCGAGAACGACGTGGCACAGCGCCGCCGCGGCAGCCGGGTCACGCATGATCGTGTCGGTCACGACGCAGCGCAAACCCGCAGCCCGGACGGCGTCGGCGAGCTCGGCGTCGGCCTCGTCGATCACCAGTGTGCCGACGAACGGCGCGTACAGCTGGGCGACACCGACCACCGAGTCCGCGTGTCCCAGCTCCCGGAGCAGTCGGTCGGCGGGGCCCTTGAGCGCCCGGCCTCCGACCAACGGCGACACTGCGACGACGTCGTCCCGGCGCGCGGCGACGGCGTCCCGGATGCCGGGGACGGCCATCACCGGGCCGATGGAGACGATGGGATTGGACGGCGCCACGACCACCGTGGCGGCGCCGGCTATGGCGGCGAGGACACCCGGGGCGGGGCGGGCCGCGTCGGCCCCGGCGAACCGCACGGCGGCGACCGGCACGGCGTGCTGCAACCGCACGAAGTAGTCCTGGAACGAGATCTCCTCGCCCGCCACCACCCCGACGGCGGGACCCGTCGCGTCGGCCTCGCCGCCGGCCAGGGTGATCATCGTCCGCAGCGGCTGCTCGGTCGCCGGCACGATGTGCAGCCCGAGCCCCCAGGCGCGAGCGATCTCCGCCGTCACCGCCGCCAGCCCCGTGCCGTCCGCTAGGCGCTGGGTGCGATACAGGTGGGTCGCCAGGTCGCGGTCCCCCAGCCGGAACCACGTCACGCCGCCGTAGCGCGCCAGCGCGTCCATGGCCTGCCACGACTCGTCGCGCAGGCCCCAGCCCCGCTCGGGATCGATGGCGTCGGCGACGGTGTAGGTGACGGTGTCGATGTCGGGGCTGATGGCTAGCCCGTGGAGGGCCATGTCGTCGCCCGTGTTGACGATGGCGGTCACCTCGTCCGGGGGGACCACGTCGACCAGCCCGCGGAGCAGGCGGGCGGCGCCAACGCCCCCCGCCAGGACCGCGACCCCAACCATCGTGCTTCCCGCTCTTGGCCTTCGGCCGGGCCGCTCGGGCTCCGACGCTGTGTCTTCCGCTCGTGTCGCCTCCGGCGACGGGCCGCTCGGGCCCAGGGCTCGCTGCATTGCGGACGCTCGCTCAGGAAATGCCCTTGAGCTTCCCCTCGAGCAGGGCGACGTCGGCGTCGACCATGAGGTTCACCAGTTCCTCGAAGGTGGTCCTGGGCTCCCACCCCAGCACTTGGCGCGCCTTGGATGCGTCGCCCACCAGCAGGTCGACCTCGGCCGGGCGGAAGAAGCGCTCGTCGACGACCACGTACTTTTCCCAGTCGAGCCCGACCCGCTCGAACGCCAGCTCGCAGAGCTCCCGCACCGAATGGGTCTCGCCGGTGGCGATCACGTAGTCGTCGGGTGCGTCCTGCTGCACCATCAGCCATATCGCCTCGACGTAGTCGCCGGCGTAGCCCCAGTCGCGTTGCGCGTCCAGGTTGCCCAGCCGCAGTTCGTTGGCCAGTCCCAGTTTGATCTGGGCCACGGCGTGGCTCACCTTGCGCTCGACGAACTCGAGTCCCCGACGCGGTCCACCGTGGTTGAAGAGGATGCCGCTGGTGGCGTGGAGGTCGTAGGACTCGCGGTAGTTGACCGTGATCCAGTGCCCGTAGACCTTGGCCACCCCGTAGGGCGACCGAGGGTAGAACGGCGTCGACTCCCGCTGCGGCGTCTCCATCACCTTCCCGAACATCTCGCTCGACGAGGCCTGGTAGAAGCGGATCTCGGGATCGAAGATCCGGACGGCGTCGAGCATGCGGGTGACGCCGATGGCGGTGAACTCGCCGGTCAGCACCGGCTGCTGCCACGAGGTGGGCACGAAGGACTGGGCCGCCAGGTTGTAGACCTCCTCGGGCGCGTACTCCTGGAGGATGGTGAGCACCGACACCTGGTCGAGCAGGTCGCCGTGCACGAAGGTGATGCGGTCCTGGAGGTGACCGATCCGCTCCCAGTTGACGGTGCTGGTGCGCCGGACCATTCCCAGGACCTCGTAGCCCTTGTCGAGCAGGAGCTCCGCCAGGTGGGAGCCGTCCTGTCCGGTGATGCCGGTGACGAGCGCTCGCTTGGTCACGATGTGGTCTCCTCCGTGATGAAGCCGGCCAGGTTGTCAGCGCCCGAAGCGCGATCGCCAGTCGGCCAGCACGTCGGCGAGGGTCTGTTCGAGGGGGATGGTGGGGGACCAGCCGGTGGCGCCGGCGAGGCGGGCGTTGTCACCGACCAGTACCGGGATGTCGACCGGACGTTGCAGGGTCGGATCGCTCACCAGCCGCATCGGCCGGCTCGCCATCCCGAGCAGCAGGTCGGCGATCTCCTTGACGGAGACCGCCCGGCCGCTGCACACGTTGTAGACCTCGCCCGGCTCGCCGTGCTCGATGAGGAGCCGGTAGGCGCGGACGACATCGCGGACGTCGGTCACGTCCCGCCTCGGTGCCGTGTTCCCGATGGGGATCTCGTCACCGCCGTCCCGCTCGTTGCGGGCGATGCGCGCCGCCAGGGACGGCGCCACGAAGCGGTCGGTCTGGCCGGGGCCGAGGTGGTTGAAGGCCCGCACCCGGATCACGGGCAGACGATGCCCGAGCCAGGCCTGCTGGGCCAACGCGTCGGCCGCCACCTTGGAGGCGGCGTACGGCGACACCGGCCTCAGGGGTTGCGCCTCGTCTAGCGGCAACTCGTCCTCGGTGACCCGCCCGTAGACGTCCGCGCTGCTCACCGCCAGGACCCGCTCGGCACCCGCCTCGCGGCTGGCCTCGAGCACGTTGAGCGTGCCCACGGCGTTGGCCAGGAACGTCTCCTGGGGCGTGTCCCAGCTGCCCCCGACGTCGGCGGCGCCCGCCAGGTGGTAGACGGCGGTCGGCTTGGCGGACAGTACCGCGTCGGTGATCTCGGGCGTGTCGGTGATGTCGATGCCGTCGACGGTGCGCTCCAGCTGGATGACCTCGTCACCGCTCGCTTCGAGGTGGCGGACCAGGTGGACACCGACAAAGCCCCCGGCTCCGGTCACGAGCGCTCTCATTGCTTCGCGCTCTTGCCGCTTCGCAGCGGGCCGCTCGGGCTCCGACGCCATGCTCGCCCGCTCCCCCGGCCGCTCGGGCAGGACTCGCTCTCTCGCCCGTCCGGACGCTCGCTCACGGGCGGTCATCGTAGGGGTCGTCAGCTCGTGTCCGCGACCAGGTGGAGCAGGGCGGCGAAGCGCTCGGCGGACGTGTCCCAGCTGTGGCGGGCCACCACCTCCCGCCCGCGGGTCACCAGGTCCCGGCGGTGCTCGTCGTCGGTCAGGACCCGTGCCAGGCTCGCGGCCAGGGCGTCGGCGTCGCCCACCGGCACGAGGACGGCGCCGGGGCCCGCGACCTCGGGCAGGGATCCGGCCGCTGTGGTCACCACGGGCACGTCGGCGCTCATCGCCTCCAGGGGCGGGAGGCCGAACCCCTCGTAGATCGAGGGGTAGGCGTAAACCGATGCACCGCGCAGCAGCGCCTCGCGGTCGTGGTCGGAAACCCACCCCAGCCGTACGATCCGCCGCCGGTGTCGTGAGCCGTTGAGGGCGACGCCGAAGGCCTCCGCCCCCCAGCCGTCCTGGCCCGCCACCACGAGGCGTACGTCGGGGTCACCGTCGCCGACGATGTCGAAGGCCCGTACCAGCGTGGGCAGGTCCTTGCGCGGTTCGATGGTGCCGACCGCCAGGACGTAGCGGTCGCCGCCGGCGAGCCGCCGCCCATCGCTGGTGTCGCCGGTGGCGACCGGACGGACCCCGAGGGGAACGCTGACCACGTGGTCGGGATCGACCCGGAAGTGGTCGATCACCTCGTTCCGGACGAACGACGACGACGTCTGCACCCAGGCGCCCCGGTCGATCGCCCGCTGTATCAACCGCGGGTAGGCGCGCGTGTCGGCGGTCGCGAGCTGGGGGAAGTGCACGGTGGTGAGATCGTGGACCGTGACCACCGACGCCGCCCGGGTGGGTGGCACCACGTAGTTCGGTCCCCAGACGACGTCGTGCCGGCCGATCCACCAGTCGACACGTGGGTGGTCCGCTCGCTTCCACAGCTCCCGCAACGGTCGGGCGGCCATGGCACGCTCCGCCACGGCCACGTTCGGCGGCACGACCGAGAACAGGCGCCCCCGCCCTCGCCACGTCACCGCGAATGCGGTGAGGGCCAGGTCGTCCCGGGTCGCCAGCCTGCGGGTCGTCTCGAGCGCCGACACGCCGACGCCGGTCTGGGGGGTGAGCAGCGACGTCAGGTCGACGGCGACGCGCAGCACGTCAGCGTTTCGGCTTCTTCAAGGCGTTCTGGATGGCCCGCTTGAGCTGCTGCCGTTGCACCTGCAGGTGCTGGAACCCGAGGATCCCCAGCCCGACGGCCGTGTACACGGTGTTCTCGACCCTTCTGGAGATGTCGTCGGTCGACGGCCGCTGCACGCCGCGGAGGCTAGTGGACCCCGGCGGAAGTCATCGTGGCGTCTCGCCGGCCAGATCCGCCGGTGCGATCGGGGGGTCCGCGGCTGCGAACGGGCCCTTCGGTACCCTCCGCGTCGTCGTGGAATCGGAGGAGCAACCGCTCGCCTCTCCACCGGTTCTGGCGGTCGTGGTCACGCACGGACTGCACGCCAACCGGTTCGAAGTCCTGCTGGGGGCCCTCGCCGAGCAGGACTACCCCGAGCTGTCCGTGCTCGTCGTCGACGCCGCCGGGGAGAACGGCACTGCCGACCGGGTCCGTGCTGCCCTGCCCGCCGCCCGGGTGTTGCACGCGCCGGGTACCGAGGGCTTCGCCACCGCCGCCAACCATGTGCTCGATCGTGACCGGCCGCAGGCCCGGCGGGCCGAGTTCTTCGTGTTCTGCCACGACCATGTCCTCCCGGACACGGGGGCCGTGAGCGCACTCGTCGGGGCCGCCACCGAGTGGGACGCTGATGTCGTCGGCCCCAAGTTCGTGGCCCAGGACGACCCCCGACGCCTGTTGCACGTCGGCCTCGGCGTGGACCGGGTGGGCACCACGATGCCGCTCGTCGAACGCCGCGAGCTGGATCAAGGTCAACACGACGGCGTGCGTGACCTGTTCGCGTTTCCCGCCGGGTTCACGCTCGTGCGTGCGGACCGGTTCGCGGCGATGGCCGGGTTCGACGAGGCGATCGCGTCGCCGAACGACGAGCTGGGCCTCTGCTGGCGCGCCCGCGCTGCCGGCTCCCGGGTGCTGGTGGCCACCGACGCGCGGGTGCGGCGCGACGGGCAGTCGTGGGCCGGCCCCCGGGACCAGGCCCGCTATCGCATCCGGGCGCTGCTCTCCTGTTCGAGCCGTCTCGACCTGCTGCGGATCGTTCCGCAGGCGTTCGCCCTCAGCCTGGTGCAGGCCGTCGGCGGCATGGTGACGGGCCGGCCGCGGCGGGCCCGCGTCGCGCTCGGCGCCTGGGTGTGGAACCTGCTCCACCCGTTGTCGCTGTGGCGGGCCCGGCGGCAGGTCAGGCGTGTACGCCAGGCCTCCGATCGCGATGTTCACCGCATGCAGGTGCGAGGGCTCATCGGTCCGCGCCTGTGGCTCCGGCGCATGCGCCGCAACGGATCCTCCGCCGACGCCACCATCGATCCCTCGGAGGGGTCGGTCGGGCCCGGGCCGCCACTCGCCGCCGAGCCGACGCCGCCGTCCGACGCCATCGCACCCTGGACGCCGGCCACCGCGCTGATCACCACCGTCCTCGCGGGCGTGGTCCTGTTCGGCAGCCGGCACCTCGTCACCAGGTACGTACCGGCCGTGGGTGAGTTCGTTGCCTTTCCCGGATCGGCAGGCGACCTCGTGAGTGCGTGGGCCGGCGGATACCGGCCGGTGGGGTTGGGGGCGGATGCCTCGGCGCCCACCCTTGCCGGCGTGGCCGGCGGGCTGGGCGCGGTGCTCGGCGGGCAGCTGGCCTTGGCCCGCACGCTGCTGGTCGTCGGCCTGGTGCCGGCAGGCGTGGTCGGTGCCTACCGGCTGCTGCGCCCCACCGGCTCGAAGCCGGCGCAGGTGGCCGCCGCCGTCGCCTATGCGGCGGTGCCGCTGCCCTACGACGCCCTCGCCGCCGGCCGCTGGTCGGTGGCAGCGGCGTATGCCGCCTCCCCATGGTTGCTGAGCCGGCTCGCCCAGTCGTCGCTCGTGGCGCCGTTCTCGGCCGACGGACCGGTGCCCCCGAGCCCTCGGCCGTTGTGGCAGCACGTGGTCGCGACGGGGGCGGTGACCGGGCTCGCCGCCCTGCTCGTGCCCCAGGCGCCCGCTCTGGTGCTGCTGGTGGCACTGGCGCTGGTGGCGGGCACGCTCCTCGCCTTCCAACGGCGCGGCATCGGCCGCCTGGTGACGGTCTCGGTCGGGGCGGCGCTGGTGGGGACGCTGCTGCACCTTCCGGCGCTGATCGACGTGATCCGGTCGCGGACGGCGGCCGACGCCTGGATGGGGCTCGAACGGCCTGCGGGCGCGCTGACGGCTCTCGACCTGCTGCGCTTCGATACCGGATCCCTGGGAATCGCCCCGCTCGGCTTCTGCCTGGCGGGGGCGGCGGCACTGCCGCTCCTGGTCGGGCGCGACTGGAGGCTGGGCTGGGCCGTGCGGGCATGGGCGGTGGCCGTGGCGTGCTGGGCGGTGCTGTGGGCGCAGCAGGAGGGGCACATCCACCTGCGGCTGCCCGAGCCCGGTGTGGTTCTGGCACCGGCGGCCGCGGCGCTGGCGTTCGCCGTCGCCCTCGGTGTGGCGGCGATCGAGTTGGACGTTCGGGGGCGATCCTGGCGCTTCGGCTTTCGCCGGACGGTGTCGGCGCTCGCGGTGCTGGCGTTGACGGTGGCGACCGCTCCGGTGGCGGTGGGGGCGATGGACGGCTGGTGGCACATGCCACCCGGCCAGTTCGGGGACGTGATGGGCACCGTCGATGCCGCCGTGGCCGACGAACCGTCGCGGGTGCTCTGGGTGGGCGACCCCGCGGTGCTGCCGGGCGGGCAGGCCTGGGAGCTCGACAACGGCCTCTCCTACACGGCCGTGGAGGCGTCCGCGCCCGGCGTCGTCGACCTGTGGCCGGCGACCGGGTTGGGGGCGAGCGGCCGCCTCGGCGAGGCGCTGCGGCTCGCCGCCGGCGGCCAGACCAGCAAGCTGGGGCGGGTGCTGGCGCCGATGGGCGTCCAGTACGTGGCGGTCCCCCGCGCCTTGGCGCCTGCGAGCGCAGTGGAGCGGACCGACGGCGGAACGGCCGGGCCAGGACCGGCTGCCCTCGCATCGGCGGGCGCAGTCGATGAGTTGATCGAGGAGCTCGACGGGCAGCTCGACCTCGAACAGGTTGCCGTCGACGACGCGCTGGCCCTCTATCGCAACGTCGCGTTCGCACCGATCCGGGCGACCGGCATCGACCCGTCCGCCCTCGAGGAGACGTCGGTGGCGGCGATGCAGCGCATCGACCTGTCGGCGGCGTCGCCCGCACTCGTGGAGTCGGCTGGCGACGGGCGGACCTCCCGCGGCCCCGTCGAGGCCGGGGCAACGGTGGTGCAGTCGTCGTCGACGTCGGATCGTTGGGTCCTCGAAGTAGACGGCCGCCGGGCCGACCGAGTCGACGCGTACGGCTGGGCCGACGCGTTCGCGGTCCCGGAGGGAGTGGGCAGTGGCGACGCCGTGCTCGACTACCACACCCCGGCGGCCCGCTACGCGCTGGTGGCGCTCCAGGGTGCGTTGTGGCTGTTGGTGCTGGCCGTCGCAGTGCGGATGCGCTTCGGGTCCGAGGCTCCGTCGCCGTCGGCGTCCCGGCCGGACCGGGCCGCAGGTTCGACCGACGACGGCCCCGCTGATGGCGAGCCAGCGCACCACGAGCCCGCTCCCGACGACGAGCCGTCCCGCGAAGGCGAGCCGGTGCCGGCGGGGGCCGGGGCCCCGACGTGAAGCGCCCGCGCCTGCGGCGCCGGTCGCCGCGCCTTCCTGTCATCGTGCTGCTGACGGCGGCCATCGGTGCGGCCGTGTGGCACGCATCGACCGAGGAGGGCCGGGGGACGGCCGCCGCGGGCGCGGTCGACGCTGCTGCCGCGGACTCGGCCTCGGGGATGCCGGCCGTGGCCGCCGCTGGCGCCCTGGCATCGACGTGGTACTGCGCCGCGGGCACCGGGGACGCGGGCGGGATGGCGGATCACTCGGTGACCGTCTTCAATCCCGGCGACAAGAGCGTCGGCGTCACCGTCACGGTGTACGGCGGCGTGCTGGCGTCGTCGTCTCCCACGATCGCCGAGGTGGCCGAGGCACCGGCCACGGCGCCGCCGGCGCCGGGGGCGCGGGTGTTCTGGCTGCCGGGCCGCGGTCGGGTGGAGCTGCGGCTGGGTGACCTCGTGCCGGCGCCGCTGGTGGCGGCACTGGTCGAGGCCGACGGCGGGCCGGTGGCGGTCGAGCACCGCGTCACGGGCCCCCACGGCGTGGACGTAGGCCCCTGCGCGTCGGCCAGCGCACCGGTGTGGCACCTGGCGTCCGGTGCCACCACCCGCGACGCCCGCGACGTGCTGGTGCTGTTCAACCCGTTCCCCACCGACGCCATCGTCGACATCACCTTCAACACGGATGCCGGATCGCGCGAGCCCGTGCGCTTCCAGGGCTTCCCGGTGGCTGCGGGCACGGTGGTGGGTGTCGACATCGGCGACGACGTCGCCCGTGAATCGCAGGTGTCGGCCACCCTGCGGACGCGCGCCGGCCGGGTCGTCGCCGAACGCCTACAGGAGTTCGACGGCAGCCTGGGCCCCGAGGGCCTCGCCGTGGCGTTGGGCGTGCCCGAAGCGTCGACGGCCTGGGCGTTCCCCGACGGAGCGGTCGACGACAGCCATACCGAGCGAATCGTCGTCTACAACCCGGGCGGCGAACGCGCGGAGGTTGAGGTACGGGTACTGCCCACGACCGACGGATCGAAGCCGGCGCCGCAACCGTTCCGCCTGAGCGTCCGGGCCGGTACATTCGCCGTCGTCGACTACGGCGCCGAGGACCGGGTCGTCCCCGGCGTGGAGCACGCCACCGTGGTGCGCTCCACCAACGGCGTGCCGGTCGTGGTGGAGCGGGCCACGACCCAGGCCGGGGAGCGGGACGGGGACGACGACACGGATGACGGCGACGACGAGGGCGGCGAGGCGGCCGGCGACGTGACGAGCGGTCCCGGTGCGGTCGTGGCGGCCACCCGGTGGGCGTTCCCGTCGTCCTTGGGCACGGATGCGGCGGAGGTTCGCATCGTGGCGTTCAACCCCGACCCGGAGCGTTCGGTACGGGTGGCGCTACTCACCGTGGCGAATGGCGGAAAGACCGAGGTCGATGGCGCCCACGGCGTCGAGGTGCCGCCCGGTGGCCGGGTCGCGCTGCACGACCGGGCTCACGGGGTGGCGTGGGTGGTCGAGGCGGAGACTCCGGTCGTCGTCGAGCGGATGGTGATGGGAGAGGGCGGTCTTGCCTTGGCGGCCGGCGTGGGGATTCCCAGCGTCGATGGCTCCGTATCGCTCGATCGTCCGGGGGAACGCTGAGGAGATCGACGTTGCCCGCTCGCTGGCAGGCCCGGCGGTCGAACGGCTGATCGACGACTAGCGCTCGATCGAAGAACACTCGGGCGCTGCAGGCCCGCGGCCCCAGGCGTGTCAGGCGGACGGACGGAGGTTGAGCGGAAAATCCTGGCAGGCGCGGACGACCGCCGGGTTTACTGGCACGGGGCAGGAGGCTCATAGTGACTGGATTGCCCTCGGGGACGGTGACCTTCCTGTTCACCGATCTCGAAGGGTCGACGGGCAAGTGGGAGAAGCATCCCCACGAAATGCGGGCCGCTTTGGCGCGCCATGACGCCATCTTGCGCGCCGCGGTCGAGGCGCATCGCGGACATGTGGTCAAGTCGACCGGTGACGGTGTCCATGCCGTGTTCACCGCCGCTCCGGATGCGGTCGCGGCGGCAGCCGAGGCGGTACAAGCGTTCAACTCCGAAACGTGGGACTCCACGGGGCCGCTTCGCATCCGTGTCGGGATCCACACCGGCGAAGCCGACGAACGCGACGGTGACTACTTCGGCCTTGCGCTGAGCCGTGCGAGTCGGCTCATGGCGGCTGCGCATGGCGGGCAGGTCGTGATGTCGCATGTGAGCGCCGATCTCGTGCGCGACGTGCTTCCCGACGAGCTAGAGCTTCTGGATCTCGGAGAGCATCGCCTACGCGGCCTCGAGCAGCCCGAGCATGTCTACGAGCTGGCCACGTCAGGGCTCGCCTTGCAGTTTCCCCCGCTGCAATCGCTCGATGCGTTCCCCGGCTCCCTGGCGTTGCCCGCACCGTCGTTCGCACCGGGCGACGAAGGACTCGCTGGTCGACGCGATGAGCTCGAACGGCTGGAGCGTGCGTGGCAACGAGCGGTCGACGGGACCAGGGAGCTCGCACTCCTGGCTGGTGAGCCCGGCATCGGTAAGACACGTCTTGCCGGTGCTCTGGCGCACCGAGTGCACGGGCAGGGTGGCGTCGTGCTCTACGGGCGTTGTGACGAGGAGGCGATCGTTCCGTACCAACCGTTCGTCGAGGCGCTGCGGCCTTGCGTTGCCGTGTACTCGACATCGACGCTGCACGAGAGCCTGCACGGCCTGGAGCACGACCTTGCGCGCGTGTTCCCCGAGCTGTCGGGTCGCATCCCCACGGCCTCCGCACCGATCTCGGGCGACCCTGTAGCCGACCGTTATCGCTTCTTCGAAGCGCTGACGGCACTCCTCACGGGAATCACGGCAACCCGCGGCACGGTTCTCGTCCTCGACGATCTGCACTGGGCCGACAAACCCACCCTGCTCCTACTTCGGCACCTCGTTCGCTCCACGTCAGGCGTCCCCCTCCTGATCGTCGCCTGCTACCGCGACGTCGAAGTGCGCCGTGACGATCAGCTGGCGGACCTGCTGGCCGACATGCGCCGGGAGCCATTTGTGACGAGGGTGACGCTCACGGGGCTCTCGGCGGAGGACAGCGGAGAACTTCTTGCGGGATTGACCCAACGCGAGGTCGGGCCGTCCCTGGTTGCTGCGCTGCACCGGGAGACGGATGGGAACCCGTTCTTCGTCGAGGAGCTCGTGCGTCATCTCGTGGAGACCGATGCCCTGCCGCTCACCAATGGCGGCGAGGTGCCGTGGGCAGAGCTCGGCCCGGTGGACCTGCCGGAAGGCGTGCGCGAGGTGATCGCACAGCGGCTCCGCAGACTCCCGGCAACGGTGAACGATCTCCTGACCCTTGCGGCTGTCGTCGGTCGCGAGTTCGACGCCGGTGTGCTCGGCAGGGCATCGGGAGCGCCGACCGAGAGCATCCTGGAGTCGCTCGATCGGGCGGCCGACGCCGGGCTCGTGTGTGAGGACCCTGCGCACATGGGGCGGTACACGTTCTCGCACGCGATCATCCGGCAAACGCTGACCACTGCTCTGCGCACCGCCCCGCGCGCCCAGCTCCACGCGCGGGTGGGCGCTGCATTGGAGGAGACAGGGGGGTCAGGGCCCCCCGCCGCCGAGCTCGCGCTGCACTTCACTCGTGCGGTGCCACTGGTCGGTGCCGGCAAGGCAATCACATACGCCACGCGGGCGGGCCACAACGCAGTTGCCGACCTCGCTTTCGAAGACGCCGCCACCCACTTCGAAGGCGCGCTCCAGTTGCTGGAACAGTCCGAGCCGAACGAGCCCGGCCAGCGCGTGGAACTGCTCACCGATCTCGCCAGCGCCCTCGTCTACGTCGACGAAAGGGCGGGGGTGGAGACCGGATTGCGAGCCGTCGATGCGGCCCGTAGGGACGGCTCACCCTCACAGTTCGGACGCGCCGTCGCGGTGGTTGTCGAGCCCGCGTACGGCGTCATGGCGTTGCCCGCCAGGATCACCAGCCTCTTCGACGAAGCCCGCTCGGTGCTTGGCGACGGCGATCCCGCGCTTCGGGCGCGGTTGCTGGCGTTCGAGGCCTTCAAGTACGCGACCCACACGCTCCACGGTCGGGAGGGCCGGGTGCTCGCCGAAGTGGCCGTCGCGCTTGCACGCGAGAGCGACGATGCCGTGACACTCGCGGACGCGCTCTACGCACTTTCGGTGAGCCTCGAAGGCGCGCCCGACCTCACCGCGCGGATGGCGCTCGGCGAGGAGCTGGTCGACCTCGGCCGCAGAGCGGGTGCGCGGGCGGCGGCGTTCGGGCTTCGAGTCCTCGCCGGAGCGCACCTCGAACGGGGCGATGCCACGGCACTGAGGTCGACGATCGACGAGCTCGGACGCGTCGGCGCTGAGCAGCGATGGGTGCCGGCGCACGCATACACCGCGCAGTTTCGGGTCACACAAGCGTTGCTCGAAGGGCACTTCGACGAAGCCCGGTCCCAAGGAGCAGCCCTACACCGGTACGCCCGCGCATACCACGGCGCGTCAGGCATGCACTTCATGCAGTCCATCTATCTCGCACGCGAACAAGGTGATCTCCGCGGACAGAGGCCGGCCGTACGGATCACCGATGATCCGGGGTACGACCTCTACACGTGGGCCACCTTGGCGCTGGCCCAACTCGACGCGGGCGAGGAGTCGGCCGCCCGCCGCACGCTGGATCGTGTGGTCGCCGAGGGCCTTCGTCGACACGAGACGGAGACCGGGTTTGGCTCGGCGCTCGGGATGCTCGCTGAGGTGACAGCGAGTGTCGGCACGCCGGCCCATGCGGCGGCGCTGTATGACCCGCTCACGCCGTTCGCCGGGCACCTCCTCGCCGTCGTGCTCGGCCTTGCTTGTCTAGGCGCCGCCGACCGCTACCTCGGCATGCTCAGCACGGTCCTCGGGCAATGGGATGAAGCCGCCGCGCACTTCGAGCGGGCGTTGGTGATCGAGGAGCGCGCACGCGGTCATGCGCTTCTCGCGCGCACTCGCTATTGGCAGGCGTGCCTTCTCCGTGCGCGGGGTCAGGCGGACGACGCTCGCGTCGCCGCCCGAATCCTCGCAACGGTCATCGCCGACACCTCGAGGCTGGGCATGCTAGGCCTGCGCGCACAGGCCGAGGCTTTGCGCGCCCGATGACGGGCGGTGTCAGTACAGGTCGCCGCCGGGCCACCCACCCTCGCCACTCGACTGAATCTTCACTATCGAGTCGCCGAGGGGCTTCCGGGGCAGGTCCGGAAGCACAGCTGGATCGTCCACGCGAACCACCCAACTCCTCGACAGCGCCCTTGTGGAGCCGTACTTGCGATCCTGCTCGCGAGGAACAAAGAAGAACAGCAGGACGGATCGGTGTCCCTCGCAGATGTGCAGCTCGAAGTCGGTACCGGTCGCGGTGACCCAGAACGTCTCGATCGGCTGCCCTTTTGGATCGCGAGTTGCATCGCCTCTGTGAAGCCAGCCCTGACAACCTGGTCGAACGTGCCGGTATCCATCCTGTCGCTGAACTCAGCGAAATCCGTCGCCGAGTTCGGCGGCAGGTCACCCGAGCCCTCCAGGGCTTGCGCACGGGCGACCAGCGACGAGGCGCCAGCCAGGCGGCCGAGCGCCTGCCGTACGAGGACAGCGTTCTCGAGAGCGCGGTCGAGGTATTCAGCGTTCGTGGTCTTGTACACAGCTCGTTGAGACATGTGATGCCTCCCATCCGCCGTTGGCCGTGTTGGTGGTGACCCTAGGGCAGCTCCTGATCGTGTACTAGGGCCGGAGCGTTACAGAATCCCCACCTGGGGAATAGCCACCGCCACCGGTGGGGCGCGACCATCGGGGCGTGGAACGGGTGCTGCTGGTCGTGGTGCTGGGGGCCGCGGCCGTGGCGGTGGCGCTCGTGATCGAGCGGCGGCGTCGCCCGGCGGCACCCACCAACGTGCGTCACACGCTGCCCGAGCGGCTTGACCGGCGTGACTTCGAGCGTCCGGAGGCGCCCTGGCTGGTGGCGGTGTTCACGTCGGCCACCTGCCACACCTGTGGGGGTGTGTGGGACAAGGCCAGGCT
Organism: uncultured bacterium; assembly: GCA_963717085.1. Taxonomy (GTDB): domain Bacteria; phylum Actinomycetota; class Acidimicrobiia; order Acidimicrobiales; family VFJN01; genus DASQUK01. The sequence goes on along the minus strand of CAVQVM010000021.1, from coordinate 70,398 downwards.
CCTCGCGAGCGCCGCGGTGGCGGTCCAGGACGTCGAGGTCACCGCCGCCCCCGAGGTCCATCGGAAGTACGCCATCGACGCCGTCCCGGCGGTGGTGGTCGCCGACGGGTCAGGCGTGGTGCGGGCCGCATTCCTGGGCCCGGTCACCGCCACCGACCTGTGGGCCACGGTGGCGGAGCTGCGAGCCCCGGGCACCTTGCCCGCCGAGGGCTGCGACCACGGCACCGCGCCGCCGGCCGAGGCCGACCCCGCGGCCTGACCGCCGCGTTGCGCGGCCGGCCGCTCAGGTCGGCGGGGCGGGCGGCGGCGGGTAGGGCGGCCGCGACCCGGCCAGCGCCTCGCCGGGGCCGGGCATGCCGCTCGGTGTCGGCGTCGGAGCGTCGGGACCCCGGCCGGGGCCGATGTCGATGCCCGTCTCGATGCCCGCCTCGCGACTTGGCCCCGCTGGGGCCGGCGGCACGTCGCCGCCGTTGTCGGCCACCCTGATGAGCCGCGTCACCTCGGCGCCGTCGATCGTCTCGTGCTCCAGCAGCGCCCGGGCCACCAGGTCGAGGCCCTTGCGGTGCTGGCGCAGCGTCTCGCGGCAGCGCTCCTCCTGCACACGCAGGATGCGCTCGGTCTCCTCGTCGATCACCCGGGCGGTCTCGTCGGAGTAGTCGCGGGTGTGGATCAGGTCCTCGCCCAGGAACACCTGGCCCGACGAGCCCCACGCCATCGGGCCCACCCGGGTCGACATGCCCCACTCGCTGACCATCTTGCGTGCCAGCTCGGTCGAACCGACGAGGTCGTTGTTGGCGCCGGTGGAGATGACCCCGAACACCAGCTCCTCGGCGACCCGACCCCCCATCCGGACGATGAGGCTGTCCTCGATGAAGTCCTGCCGGTAGATGTGCTTCTCGTCGACCGGCAACTGCTGGGTCACGCCCAGCGCCATGCCGATGGGCAGGATCGTCACCTTGTGCACGGGGTCGGCGTTGGGCAGCACCGCGGCGCACACGGCGTGGCCCGCCTCGTGGTAGGCGATGACCTCCTTCTCGGCCTCGGACAGCGCCATCGAGTCGCGCCGCTGTCCCATGAGCACCCGGTCGCGTGCCTGCTCGAAGTCGGAGTTGCGGATCTCGTCGGACCCGTCGCGGACCGCGAACAGTGCGGCCTCGTTGACCAGGTTCGACAGGTCGGCGCCGCTCATCCCCGGCGTGCCCCGGGCGACGACGTCGAGGTCGATGTCGGCTGCCAGCCGCTTCGACTTGCAGTGGACCTCGAGGATCGCCCGGCGCTCGTCGATCTCGGGCAGCGGCACGACCACCTGGCGGTCGAACCGGCCGGGGCGGAGCAGGGCGGGATCGAGGATGTCGGGCCGGTTGGTGGCCGCCATCATCACGATGCCCTCGGTGGCCTCGAAGCCGTCCATCTCCGACAGCATCTGGTTGAGGGTCTGCTCGCGCTCGTCGTGCCCGCCTCCGAGCCCGGCGCCCCGCTTGCGGCCGATGGAGTCGATCTCGTCGACGAAGATGATGGCCCGGCCCAGCTTGCGGGCGTTCTGGAACAGGTCCCGCACCCGGCTGGCGCCCACCCCGACGAACATCTCCATGAAGTCGGAGCCGGTGACCGACAGGAACGGCACCCCGGCTTCACCGGCCACGGCCCGGGCGATCAGCGTCTTACCGGTGCCCGGGGGGCCCACCAGCAGCACGCCCTTGGGAATGCGGGCGCCGATCTCGGCGAAGCGCTCGGGGTGCTTCAGGAAGTCGACGACCTCGGTGATCTCCTGCTTGACGCCCTCGTAGCCGGCGACGTCCGCGAAGGTCGTGCCGGGCCGCTCGGTGTTATACGTCTTGGCCCGGCTGCGGCCGATGGACATGATCCCGCCCATCTGGCTCGCGGCGCGCCGCTGCATCAGCCAGAAGATTCCCACGAACAGCGCCACCGGTATGAGCAGCGGCAGCAGCGCCGTGAACCACGAGCCGCCGGGCGTGTCGAACTTCACCTTCACGTCGTGCTCGCGGAACAGCGCGCGGTCGTCCTCGCTGGGCTCCAGGGGCCCGTTGCTCTGGAACTCGGTGCCGTTCTTCAACTCCCCCGTGATCGACCCGTCGTTGTTGTCCCAGGTGATCTCCTTCACCTCGTCCTGCGACACGCGGGTGAGCACGTCGGAGTAGTCGACCTCCTGGCGATCGGTGCGGTTCATGAAGGTCGGCAGCACCAGCACGGCAAGGACCACGCCGGCCAGGACCCAGATCGACCAGCGCGGCAGCGACTCGCGGCCCCCCGTGCCCGAGCCGCGCGACGACCGGCCCGGCGGGGGCGGCGGCGGGGGAGGGGGGGGCGACTGCTGACTCATGGGACTTCAGGATACGGGTGGGGGACGGCAGTGGGGCCATCACCGCCTTCCGAGCCGCGTTCCGGGCGCTGCCATGGGGCCGCGTGCCGGACGACGACCGTTCGCCTGGCCAGTTGGCGTGACCACTAGCTTGTGGCGCCGTGAGCGAGCGTCCCGCAGGGCGAGAGAGCGAGCCCGGCCCGAGCGGCCGGGGGAGCGGGCGAGCAAGGCGTCGGAGCCCGAGCGGCCCGCTGCGCAGCAGCAGGAGCGGGAAACATTGAATCGTGGCTGTGCTCGGCCGGGGTGTGGCGAGAACGCCGCCGCGACCTTCACCTACGACTACCGGGCGCGGACCGCCTGGCTGGACCGCCTGGCGAGCGAGGCCCATCCCATGTCCTACGACCTGTGCAAGCTCCACGCCGATGCCCTGTCGGTGCCGCGTGGCTGGCGCCTCGAGGATCGCCGCGACCCGACGCCGTATGGCGCGTCGCTCGCATACTGACCGCGCGATGGCGGGCTCCCGGCGGCGCCGTAGCCTGTTCCGGTGCCCGAGCCCGAGCCGACCGTGACCGTGCCCGAAAGGAGCACCGATGTCCGGTGGGGCCTGGGCGACGCCGCGCTGGGCTGGGTGCTCGCCCAGATCGGGGGGGCGATCGCGGCTGCGATCGTGTTGGCCCTCAACGACGACACCACCGACTTCGAGGACCTGTCGCTCGCCTGGGTGGCAGTGGCCCAGCTCGGGCTGTGGTTCGGGATGCTCGGTGTGCCACTGCTGGCGTCGAAGCTCAAGGGTCACGGCCCGGTGCGGGACTACGGCCTCCGGTCGGAGGGGTGGGATGCCCCGCTGGGCTTCGCCGCCGGGATCGTGACACAGCTGGTCCTGATCCCCCTGCTCTACGGGCCCATCTTCTGGCTCACCGACCTCGACTCCAACGATCTCGAGGATCCGGCCCGGGGGCTCACGGACCGCGCCACCGGTTCGCTCGGGGTCGCGATGCTCATCCTCATAGTGGGCATCGGCGCACCCGTCGTCGAAGAGATCTTCTACCGCGGCCTGCTGCAGCGATCACTGGAGCGGCGCTTCGGCGTGTGGCCTGGCATTCTGGGCTCAGCGCTGCTCTTCGGGGTATCCCACTTCCAGCTGCTGCAGCTTCCGGCCCTGGTGTTGTTCGGAGTCGTGCTCGGGCTGCTCGCCCAGCGGACGGGCCGTCTGGCGGCGCCGATCGCTGCCCACATCGTGTTCAACATGACCACCGTGCTGTTCCTGGTCGGGCGCTGACGTGCGCGTCGACCCCGATGCCGAGGGCATCGAGCTCGCGGCCATGACCGACCCGAACGTCGTCGAGGCCGGCGCCATTGACGCCGAACGCGTCGAGGACCGAGACGGCGCCGGCCGGGAGCGCGACGACGAGGACCGCGACCGCGCCGACGAGGACTACGACGAGGAGGCGGAGGCCCGGCGACGGCGGATGATCCGCTGGGGCGTCGACATCGTCGTCCTGGCGGCGTGCGTCGTGTTCATCGTCCTGCAGCTGCAGCCCGGCCTGCTGGTCCGGAACACGACACCCGCGGGCGGCGACATGGGTGCCCACGTGTGGGCCCCCGCGTACCTGCGGGACCACCTGCTACCCGACCTGCAGCTCGCCGGATGGACGCCCGACTGGTACGCGGGCTTCCCGGCATTCCAGTTCTACATGGTGGTGCCGTCGCTGCTCATCGTGGTGCTCGACGCCGGGATCCACGGGTGGGCGGCCTGGCTTCCGGCGCTCGTCGGGGTCGCCTTCGGCGTGGTGGCAGTGTGGCAACGCCACGTCCCCCGGCGACGCAACCTCTCCATCGTCATGGCGGTGCTGGCCTTCGCGCTGGTCGGCTTGCCCTACGGGGTGGCCTTCAAGCTCGTGACGGTCAGCGGGGTGGTCACGCTACCGCTGGCGGTCTACGCCTTCGGTCGCCTGGCGGGCGCCCGCTTCCCGACCCCGGTGGTGATGGCGGTGGCGACGCTGCCCTTCCTCTTCTACCGGGGCTTCACGATCTACGGCGGCAACGTCGCCTCGACGCTCGCCGGCGAGTTCGCCTTCTCGATGTCGCTGAGCCTCGGGATCCTCTACGTGGGTGTGATGCTCCGCGGTCTGCGCACTGGCGAGCACCGGGCCCTCGCCGCCGTCCTGCTGGCGCTCACCGGGCTGTGCCACCTGATCCCCGCGTTCTGGGTGCTGGCGGCCACCGCCGTCGCCGTCCTGGTGCGCTTCCGGCGGTCCACGGCCCCCCTCGCGCCCGGGCTCTGGCTGATCGGCGGAGGTGCCGTCCTCGCCATCGCCGGCCTGGCGCTCGGGGCCCCGGCCGAGGCCGGTCCGCTCCTCATTGCCGGCCTCGGGGTGCTGGTCGCGCTCGCCGGCCTCTGGCTGCTGTCGGAGAGCGTGCGCTGGCTGGCGCCGACGGTGGTGGTCGGCGGACTCCTGTCGGCCTTCTGGGTGGCGCCCTTCTACCTCCGGCGCGCATACCTGAACGACATGGGCTGGGAGAAGCTGCCCTACGCCGACCCCGACCTGTCGCGGTTCCGGGAGTGGTTGCAGCACCTGTTCCCCTACCGCGCGCCCGACGTCGACCTCCGCTGGGTGTTCGCCCTGGCCCTCGTGGGCGCCGTGCTGAGCCTGGCGTTGCGCCTGCGGATCGGCATCTTCCTGCTGATCCTGACCGTGAGCATGGGCGTGGCGTTTGTCGTGATCCCCGAGGGTCGGCTGTGGAACGGGCGCCTCCTGCCCTTCTACTACCTGACCGCAATGCTGCTGGCGGCGGTCGCGGTCGCGGAGACGCTACGCACCGTGATGCAGCTGTCGCGGGCCTACCGGCGGGACCCACCCGGGGCCGGGGCGTTCACCGCGCTCGGGTCGCTGGCCGTGGTCCTGGTCGTCGTCGGCCTCCCGCTGGGGGCACTGCCCTTCAGCGAGCGCGTGGTCGCCAACGACGGGGTGACGACGGCCGGCTACCGGTGGCCGAGCTTCAGCCCGTGGACGACGACGGGCTCGCCAGAGAGCTTCGTGACCTCCTGGGCCAAGTGGAACTACACCGGCTACGAGCTCAAGGACTCGTACCGGGAGTACTACGACCTGGTCCGCACCATGCAGCAGGTGGGGCAGGACGAGGGCTGCGGCCGAGCCTTCTGGGAGTACGAGCGGGAGCTCGATCGCTACGGCACCCCCATGGCGCTCATGCTGCTGCCGCACTGGACCGATGGCTGCATCGGCTCGATGGAGGGTCTCTACTTCGAGGCCTCGGCGACGACGCCGTACCACTTCCTCGTGCAGACCGAGCTCTCGACCGCCCCGAGTGCCGCCCAGCGCGACCTGCCGTATGGCAGCTTCGACATCACCAAGGGTGTCGACCACCTGCAGATGATGGGCGTGCGCTACTACATGGCCACCTCCGAGAATGCCATCAGCCAGGCCCGGTCGAACCCCGAGCTCACCGAAATCGCCGAGTCCGGGCCATGGGCCATCTTCGAGGTGGCCGACAGCGAGGTGATCGAGCCGCTCGCGAACCAGCCGGCCGTGGTCACCGGCGTCGACGACACCCAGCAGGAATGGATGGAAGAGCCCCGCGACGGCTCGGGTCGCTTCTACGGGCCGGCCATCCAGTGGTTCATGGACCCCACGTGGTGGGACGTCCCGCTGGCGCGGAGCGGGCCCGACGACTGGCAACGGGTCGCGGTGGGCGAGCACCCCACGGCCCAGCCGCTCGATCCCGTGGAGGTGTCGAACCCCGTCATCGACGACGAGAGCATCTCGTTCGACGTCGATCGGGTGGGCGAGCCGGTCCTCGTGAAGATGTCGTACTTCCCCAACTGGAAGGCATCGGGTGCCGACGGCCCCTACCGGGTGGCGCCCAACTTCATGGTCGTGATCCCGACCGACACTCACGTCGAGCTGACCTACGGGCGCACGGGAGTGGAGTGGCTGTCGTACGCCCTGACCGCCCTGGGCGTCGTGGGTCTGGTGCTGCTCGCGCGAGCCGGCGCCTACCGGTTCCGCTCCCGGGATCGCGACGCGACACCAGAATCGGGGCCGTGACCCGGAGGATCCGGCGCTTCGTCCTGGTGGCGCTGGTGCCCACGGTGGTGGACGTCGGGTTGCTGGTGCTGTTCCGGCAGGCGCTGGGCTGGATCCTCGTGGTGGCCGACCTGGCGGCCATCGCCGCGGCCAGCGCCCTGTCGTACGTACTGCACCGGGTCGTCACCTTCCGGAGCGATCCCTATGTCCGCTGGGTCGAGATCCCGGCTGCATTCATCGGCGTGGCGGCCGTCGCTGCCCTCGTGGACGTGGCGGTGCTGCGCGCACTGTTCGCCGGCACCGGATTCTCCTCGACGGCGGCGTTGATCGAGGCCAAGGTCGTGGCGCTGGTGGCCGCCGGGGCCGTGCGGCTCGTCGGGTACCGCTGGGTCCTGGTCGCCGAACTGACCTCCGCGCGGCGGGCGCGATGGTCGAGGCCGGAGCCGCCCGGCGACCTTCGCCTCAGCGTGGTGGTGCCGGCCTACAGCGAGGCCGATCGCATCGGGGCGACCGTCCGCCGGCTCACAGAGGCGCTGGACGACATCCGGGGGTCGGGGGGCTACGAGGTGATCGTCGTCGACGACGGGTCGTCGGACGGCACAGCAGACGCCGCCCTGGCTGCCGGTGCCGACCAGGTCGTGGTCCAGCCCCACAACCGCGGCAAGGGCGCGGCCGTGCGGACGGGCGTGCAGGCGGCCCGCGGCCGGACCATCGCCTTCACTGACGCCGACCTGGCGTATGCCCCCGACCAGCTCCGCCGCGTCCTCGCCGCCGTCGAGGACGGCTGGGACGTGGCCATCGGGGATCGGCGCCATCCCGACAGCCGCATCCTGGCACCGCCCTCGCCGCTGCGGGCCCTGGGCAGCCGGGTCATCAACTGGCTCGGCTACGTGGTGCTGCTCGGCAGCTATCGCGACACGCAGAGCGGGCTCAAGGCGTTCCGCTCCGACGTGGCCCGCTTCGTGTTCTGCCGCGCCCGGGTCGACGGGTTCGCCTTCGACATCGAGGTGCTGCACCTCGTCGAGCGCCACCAGCTGTCCTTGGTGGAGCTGCCGGTGGAGGTCGTCAACACGCGTCGTTCGTCGGTGCGCGAGGGCCGTGACGCCGGTCGCCTCCTGGTGGACCTGGCGCGGATCCGCCGCTGGTCGGCGGAGGGGGAGTACGAGTCGCACGGCGACGTACCGCCGACCCTCGAAGCGCCCCTGGGGCAGCCCAGCCCCGCCGTACCGTCGGACTAGTTCCTCATCGGGCGGCGTTCGGCAGGTCACAAAACGAGGCCTGACGAGGCACTAGCTTGGGGCGCCGCATGGCCGATCTGGACAGCATCTTCAAGGCCTACGACGTCCGGGGGGTCGTCCCCGACCAGATCGACGCCGCACTCTGCGAACAGATCGGCGCGGCATTCGGCCGCTTCGTGCTCGACCATGCCGACCCCCTGAGGGCGAGCCACACGGCGAGCCCCCTGGGCCCGAGCGGCCCGTCGCCGAAGGCGACAGGAGCGGGAGACGAGCGCGTCGAAGCCCGAGCGGCCCGGCGCCGAAGGCGCCAGGAGCGGAAAGCATGTTCCGAGCCGGGTCCTCGTGGCCCGCGACATGCGGACGAGTGGGGTCGAGCTGGCGGGCGCGTTCGCCGTGGGACTGCAGCATCAGGGGCTCGACGTGGTCGACCTGGGACTGGCGTCGACCGATCTCGTGTACTTCGCCGCTGGGTCGCTCGATGCCCCGGGCGCGATGTTCACTGCGTCGCACAACCCGGCCCAGTACAACGGCATCAAGCTGTGCCTCGCGGGCGCCCGGCCGATCGGCCAGGACACCGGCCTGGCCGAGATCAAGCGGCTGGTGGCCTCCGGAGTGGCCGCGGCACCCACCGAGGCGGGGCGCATCGAGCCCCTCGACCTCCTGGACGACTTCGCACGGCACGTGCGGTCGTTCGTCGACGTGAGCGCCCTGCGTCCCCTGAAGGTCGTGGCCGACACCGCCAACGGGATGGGGGGGCTGGTCGTTCCCAAGGTGTTCGAGGGCCTGCCGTTCGAGCTCGACTTGCTGTACCCGGAGCTCGACGGCACGTTCCCGCACCACCCGGCCGATCCCATCCAGCCCGAGAACCTGCGCGACCTCCAGGCGCGGGTGCGCGCTACGGGCGCCGACGTGGGCCTGGCGTTCGACGGGGACGCCGACCGGGTGTTCCTGGTAGACGACCAGGCCGAGCCGCTGTCGGGATCGACCACGACCTCGATCGTGGCCACCGCCATCCTCGAGCGCGAGCCGGGGGCCACCATCCTGTACAACCTCATCTCCTCCAAGGCCGTGCCCGAGGTCATACGCGAGCACGGGGGGACGCCGGTGCGGACACGTGTCGGCCACTCGTTCATCAAGCAGGTCATGGCCGAGACCGGCGCGGCCTTCGGCGGCGAGCACTCCGCGCACTACTACTTCCGGGACAACTTCCGGGCCGACTCCGGGAGCATCGCCGCGCTCGTCGTGCTCGAGCGGATCTGCAAGGCGGGCATCCCCCTGTCCCAACTGCGCCGGCCGTTCGACCGCTACGCAGCGTCCGGTGAGATCAACACGTCAGTCGACGACCCCGCGGCGGTCATCGACCGCGTTGCGGCCGCCTATACGCGTGCCGCCCTGGACCGGGTTGACGGTCTCACCGTCGACCTCGGCGACTGGTGGTTCAACCTGCGGCCGTCGAACACCGAGCCGCTTCTGCGGCTCAACCTCGAAGCTCCCACCCGCTCCGACGTCGACACCCACGTCGCCGAGGTCCGGGACCTGATCACAAAAGGATGACCCCGATGGCACTCGACCCCCAGCTCCTCGAGATCCTGGCCTGTCCCGAGGACAAGGGCCCGCTGCTCTACTTCGCTGACGAGGACGCGCTCTACAACCCCCGCCTGAAGCGGCGCTACGCCATTCGCGAGGACATTCCGATCATGCTGATCGACGAGGCCGAGACCGTCGACGACAGCGAGCACGAGCGGCTGATGGCCAAGGCGGACACCGAGGGCATCAAGCCCACGTTCGAGGCCTAGCGGTGGGCCTGCTGAGCGACGACGTACTCGACAGCTTGGACATGTTCGGCTTGGCCCGGGCGTTCCCGGAGCAGGTGGCGGCCAGCGTGGACGCGGCGGCGTCGGTGGCGGGGCTGCCCCCCGGCAACGAGATCGACAACGTGATCGTGCTGGGCATGGGTGGCAGTGGCCTCGCCGGCGACGTCGTGACCGCCATCGGCGGCCCGTTCGTGCCGGTGCCGATGCTGGTCTCCAAGGGCTATGCGCCCCCGTCGTTCGTCGGCCCCGGCACCCTGTGCTTCGCGGCGTCGTTCTCCGGTGAGACCGAGGAGACGATCGAGGCGGCGCAGGCGGCCGCAGCCGCGGGGGCCCGGATGGTCGTGGTCTCGGTGGGTGGGCGGCTGGGCGAGCTGGCTCCGGCCTGGCAGGCGCCCCACATCCCGCTGCCCGGCGACATCCCGATGCCCCGGGCGGGGCTGGGCGCGCTGGCGGTCCCCATGCTGCTGGTGCTCGAGCAGGTGGGGCTGTTCCCGGGTGCCGCCTCGTGGATCGACGCGGCGGTGTCTCGCCTGCGGGTTCGGCGTGACGCGCTGGTCTCGGGGGATCTGGCGCCGCGGATCGCCCGGACCATCGGACGGACCGTGCCCCTCGTGTTCGGTGCCGGTCCCCTGGGCAGCGTCGCGGCCTGGCGGTGGAAGGCCCAGGTCAATGAGAACGCCAAGGCACCGGCCTTCGCGGCGACGATCCCCGAGCTGTGCCACAACGAGATCTGCGGCTGGGGCCAGCACGGCGACATGACCCGCCAGGTGTTCACGCTGGTGGAGCTGCGCCACGACGAGGAGCATCCCCAGGAGCTGCGGCGCTTCGAGATGGTGCGGGAGATCATGGCCGAGGTTGTCCACGACGTGGTCGAGCTGCGGGCGGTCGGGGAGGGCCCGCTGGCCCAGCTGTTCGACCTCACACTGGTGGGCGACTTCGTGTCGCTGCACATGGCCGCCCAGGAGGGCATCGACCCGGGCCCCGTGCCGGTCCTCGACGACATGAAGCGGGCGCTCGCGGGCTAGCCGCGGCCGAGGATCCGTCGACGGCCGACACGAGCGACCGGCACGTTATTTTGGTGCGATGAGCAGCGAGACCCGCATCGCGTACCGGACGTGTCCACTGTGCGAGGCGGGCTGCGGCCTGGAGATCGCCCTGCACCGCACCAACGGACCTGAGCGAGCGTCCGCAATGCAGCGAGCGAGGCCCGAGCGGCCCGGCCGAAGGCCAAGAGCGGGCAACAACGAGCGGGTCGGTCGCATCCGCGGTGACCGCGACGACGTCTTCAGTCACGGCTTCATCTGTCCGAAAGGCTCGACGCTGCGGCAGCTCCACGAGGATCCGGACTGGTTGCGGCGGCCGCTGGTCAAGCGAGACGGCCGGTTCGAGCCGGCGAGCTGGGACGAGGCGTTCGCCGAGGTCGAGCGCCGCTTGCTGCCGATAGTCGAGGAGCGCGGCCGCGACGCCGTCGGCATCTACCTCGGCAACCCCAACGCCCACTCCTTGGCCGCGCTGATCTTCCTGCGGCCACTCATCCGGGCCCTCGGCACCACCAACGTCTTCTCCGCCAGCACGGTCGACCAGCGACCCAAGGAGGTCTCCGCGGGCCTCATGTTCGGCGGCGTACTCACGGTGCCGGTGCCCGACGTCGACCGCACCGACTTCCTGCTGATGCTGGGCGCCAACCCCTACGCCTCCAACGGCAGCCTGGCGACCGCCCCCGACTGGCCGGGGCGCATCGAGGCGCTGCTCGAACGCGGTGGGCGGCTGGTCGTCGTCGATCCCCGCCGGACCCAGACGGCGGAGGTGGCGAGCCAGCACCTCGCCATCCGACCCGGCACCGATCCCCTCCTGCTGATGGCGCTGGTCAACGTGCTGGCCGCGGACGGGCTGATCGGTCTCGACCGCCTCGAGCCCCATGTCACCGGGGTCGACCAGGTCGTCGGGCTGGCCGAGCCGTTCACCCCAGAGGCGGTGGCGTCGGCGACGGGGCTGGACCCCGAGGAGATCCGTGGGTTGGCGCACGAACTGGCGGCTGCGCCATCGGCCTGCGTCTACGGACGCATCGGCACCACCACGGCCGAGTTCGGCACGCTGACGTCGTGGTTGGTGGACGTGCTCAACGTGCTGACGGGCAACCTCGACCGCCCCGGCGGTGCCATGTTCGCCACCGCCGCGGCCGGCGCCGCCAACACCCGGGGCACGCCGCGCTACGGCCGGGGGATCAAGCTGCATCGCCGTCGCAGCCGGGTCCGCGGCCTGGGCGAGACGATGGGCGAGCTGCCGGCCGCCTGCCTGGCCGAGGAGATCGACACGCCCGGCGAGGGTCAGATCCGCGCCATGGTGGTCGTGGGTGGCAACCCGGTGCTCTCCACCCCCAACGCCGGGCGGCTGGACGCCGCCCTCGCGGGACTCGAGTTCATGGTGGCTGTCGATCCCTACGTCAACGAGACCACCCGCCACGCCGACGTGATCCTGCCGGTGCCCACGGCGCTGCAGCGGCCCCACTACGACTTGGCCCTGCTCCAGCTGGCGGTGCGAAACGTGGCCAACTACAGCCCGGCGGTCTTGCCGTTGGACGAGGGCCAGCCCGACGAGTGGCACGTCCTGGCACGGCTCGCGTTGGTGGTGCAGGGCTTCGGCGCCGACGCGGATCCGGCCCTGGTGGACGACCTGGTGTTGCGGACGCTGGTCGAGGGCGCGGTCGCCGACGAGACCAGCCCCGTGGCCGGGCGCGAGGTCGACGACATCATCGTCCTGCTGGGCGAGCGGACGGGTCCCGCCCGGATCCTCGACTTCATGCTGCGTACCGGTCCGTACGGCGATGGCTTCAAGTCAGATGGGCTCAGCCTCGACGCGCTCCTGGACCATCCCCACGGCGTCGACCTCGGTCCGCTCGAGCCGCGCCTCCCGGACGTCCTCCGCACGCCCTCGGGCATGGTGGAGCTCGCGCCCGAGCCGCTAACGGGCGACGTCGACCGCCTGCGGGCGGCCATGGCCCGGCCGGTCGGTGGCATGCGGCTCATCGGTCGGCGAGACCTGCGGTCCAACAACTCGTGGATGCACAACGTGGAGGTCCTGGTGAAGGGCCGCCCCCGCTGCACGCTCCACGTTCATCCTGACGATGCCTCGCGCCTGGGGTTGGTCGACGGCGAGCCGGCATCGGTCAGGTCCCGGGCGGGCACGGTCACGATCCCGGCCGAGGTGACCGATGCCATCCGCCCGGGCGTGGTCAGCATCCCCCACGGCTGGGGCCACGACCTGCCCGGCGTCGAGCTGTCGGTGGCGCGGCGCTACGCCGGTGTCAACAGCAACCTGTTGTCGGACGAGCATCTGATCGACCCGGTGTCTGGCAACGCCGTGCTCAATGGAATCCCGGTCGAGGTGGCGCCGGCCGGCTAAGAGGCCCAGCGAATAGGACGCTCCGAAGGGCACCCACGCGTGGGGATTTGCCGCTGGGCCGCTGCTCGACAGCTGGGCCTCCCAGCAGCGCTGACCACCGCAAGGACAAGAAAACGTGCGATCGACGCACGCGCTAATCTTGAACAGTACACCGGTGTACTGAACATCCGAGGGGGGATGATCGATGAGCCGCAAGTTGCTGGGGGCGGTGGGCGTCGTCATCGCAGTACTGGTTGCGAGCCTCGCCGGCTCTGGGGCCGCCGACGCATACGGGAAGCGGCCCGCGCCGCGGCCCGTGATCTTCGTCCACGGTGGGTCGGGGTCGGGGGCCCAGTTCGACACCCAGGCGCTGCGGCTGACCAGCAACGGCTATCCGGCCGACCGGATCGCGGTCCACGAGTACGACTCCACGTTCGGCACCAACACCATGGAGCAGGTCTGGGCCGGGCTCGACGCGCTCATCGCCGAGCTGCTGCGCGAGACCGGCGCCGACGGGGTCGACCTGCTGGGGCACTCTCTGGGCACCACCGTGTCGCAGGGGTACCTCACCAGCACGCCCGAGCGCGCCGCCAGCGTGGCGCACTACGTCAACATCGACGGCCGGACCGCGGCGTCGCCACCGGGTGGCGTCGACACGCTCGCGGTGTGGGGTGAGGGCGACCAGACCCGCCAGATCGTAGGGGCGCAGAACTACTACGCGCCCGACCAGTCGCACGTCCAGGTGGCGACCTCCGCTGAGACCTTCGCTCAGATCTACAGGTTCTTCACCGGCCACCAGCCCAAGACGACCGACGTCGTCCCCCAGCGAGGACGGATCCGGTTGTCGGGCGAGGCCAACGTGTTCCCCCAGAACCAGGGGGCCGACGGCTTCACCCTCCAAATCTTCGAGATCGACCGCCGCACCGGCCGGCGCGAGCACCGGCGCCCGGACGCCACTTTCGCGATCGGCCCGGACGGCGCCTGGGGCCCGTTCAAGGCGCACGCGGGCGAGCGCTACGAGTTCGCGCTGACCCGCACCGACGGCTCGGTCCACCACCTGTACTTCCAGGCGTTCCTGCGCAGCGACCACCTGGTCCGCCTGCTGACGTCCCGGCCGGGCGAGGGCCTCGACCTGCTCAGGGAACCCAGCGACACCTCCGCCGGCTTCGGCGTCATCCGCTACAAGGAGATGTGGGGCGACCAGGGCGCCAACAACGACACCCTCGAGATCGACGGGGTGAACATCCTCAACGCGGCCACCGCACCGCGGACCAAGCGGGTCAACGCGATGTTCGTGGGCGACGACAACCTCGACGGCGTCACCGACCTCAGCGCGCCGGTGCAGCCCTGGTTCTCGCTGCCGTTCATCTCGGCGGTCGACCTGGTGGTGCCGGCGGCGATCCCGCCGGACGACACCGTCCGGGTCGAGATGGTCGCGCGGGCCGGACGTGCTTCCCGCTCCCACGGCCGCTCGGGCCGGGGCGACGAAGAGGTGGTCAACATCCCGAACTGGGCGACGTCCCAGAACATCGTGACGATCACGTTCCGCGACTTCCAGCAGTAGGCCGGCGGCGGCTACTGGACCACACGGCCCGAGTCGAGCACCACCACCCTGTCGGCGCGCTCCAGGACCTGGGCGCGGTGGCTGACCAGCAGCGCAGTGGCGAAGCCGCCGTCTCCGACGCGCTCCCAGAGGCGTGCCTCGGTCTCGACGTCGAGCGCGCTCGACAGGTCGTCGACCACCAGCAGCTGTGGGGCGCGGACGAGGGCGCGGGCGGCACCGGCGCGCTGGATCTGGCCACCCGACAGGCGCAGGCCCCGCGGCCCGATCACGGTGCCCGTGCCGTCGGGCATGCGGGCCAGGTCCTCGTCCAGGCATGTCAGCCACAGCGCGCGCTCGAGCCCCTCGCCGCCGGCACCGAGCAGGATCGTGGTGCCCAGCGGCTCGCTGAACAGGCGGGGGACCTGCGGCAGGTAGGCGGCACGGGGAGGCACCAGCACCGTTGACGGGTCGTGCACGGGCCGGCCATTCCAGCGGATGGTCCCGGAATCGGCGCCCACCAGGCCGAGCAGGGCCCGGAGCAGCGTCGACTTGCCCGATCCCACGGGACCGGTGACGACCACCAGCTCGCCGTGTCGCACCACGAGGTCGACGCCGTGGATGCCCCGCCCGGAGACGGGGTGGCGGACCGTGAGGCCCTCGATCGCCAGCTCTTCGAACGGGCCCGAGCCGCCCGCGTCGGCGTCGATCTCGTGGCGCGCGGCGGCGAACGGCGGGGGACCGTGACGAAGGTGCGTGCGGGTCGGGGCTACCACGGCGCGTCGGTCGGGCGCCGGCAGCAGCTCGGCCAGCCGGTCGACCGACACGTCCGCCTGGCGCTGGTAGACGAGGTACCGGCCGACCCACTTGGGTAGCTCGGCGATCACCGTGGCGTAGGCAGCGAACAGCCCGAGGTCGCCGACGCTGAGGTCGCCGCCCCGGAACGCGCCGGCCACGGCGACCAGCACGACGCCGACCGCGACCTCGCCGGTCCCGTAGCCGAGCGAGCGCACCAGCTCAGAGCCGACCTGGTCGCGCCGTGACACCTGTGCGCGCTCGGCGTTCAGGCGCGCGAAGCGGTCCTCGATCGCCGGCCCGGCACTCCCGGCCTGCACGGCCAGGACGCCGCCGAACGTGTCGCCGATGAACCCGGTCACGCCCGCCGTTGCCTCGCGTGCCGCACGGCGCCAGCGCCGCAGCCGGGGGCCGAGCCACGTGGTGGCGATGGCGGCGATGACGATGGGTACGACGATGGCCACGGTGGCGAGGGGGTCGATGGCGACCAGGACCGCCACGGCAATGGTCGACGAGACCACGGCCCCCGACAGGTCGAGCCAGACGTCGAGCACCATTGCCAGGTCCTGGACGTCGTCGCGGAACCGGCTCACCGCCTCCCCCGGCGAGCCCGGGAGCCGGCCCGCGGCCGGGCCCGGGGCCGCCACCAGCGATCGCAGCAGATTCACCCGCGGCACCGTCTGCCAGCCGACCCAGCAGCCATGCCACTGCACGGCGATGAGGATCAGCCAGGTCCAGCGGACCACCTCGATGCCCACCAACACCGCCAGGAGGCCCCACGGGATGGTGAGGCCCCCGTCGGGGGCGTCGGCGACCCGGTCGAGCACGACCTTGACCAGCAGGCCGGTCAGCAGGGGCGTCGTGAAGAAGGTGACCCACCCGAACCACGTGAGGGCGTAGGCCACGGGCTCGTGGCGGGCGAGCCGCCACGCCACCCGGGTGGTCGAGGCGACCTTGCCGGGGCGCGCCGTCATGCCGTCGCCTCCTCCGTGTCCATGGGCCCGAGCGGCCCACCGCCGGAGGCGGCAAGAGCGGGGAGCGCGGCGTCGGAGAGGAGCAGGCCGTGGTCGGCGGTCCGCAGCAGGCGGGCATAGCGGCTGTCGGCGTCGGCGGCGAGCCGATGGCGGTCACCGTGCTCGACCAGCCGCCCGTTCTCGAGCACCGCGATCTCGTCGACCTCCGCCAGGGTCTCCAGCCGGTGGGCGATGACCACCGCGGTCCGGCCGTCGAGCAGCCTGCGGGTAGCGGAGGTGATACGTGCCTCGGTGAACGGGTCCAGCCGGCTCGATGCCTCGTCGAGCACCACGATGCCGGGGTCGGCCAGGAAGGCCCGGGCAAAGGCCACGAGCTGGCCCTCGCCCGCCGAGAGTCCCTGGCCGCCCTCGAGGACCGTGTCTAGCCCGTCGGGCAGCGACCCCACCCAGTCGCCGAGCCCGAGGCGGCCGAGCAGGTCCTGCAGGTCGGCATCGCCGGCGGCGTGCGCACCGAACAGCGTGAGGTTGTCGCGCAGCGGCGCCCGGAACAGGTCGACGTCCTGCGTGACGATGGCGATCCGCCGCCGCAGCGCTGCCACCCGGAGGTCGCGCACGTCGACACCCCCGACACGCACGGCGCCGCCCTGGATGTCCCAGAGGCGCAGCAACAGCCGGGCGAAGGTGGTCTTGCCGCTGCCGGTCCGGCCGATGACGCCGAGGTGACGGCCCGCCGCCAGGTGCAGGTCGATGGCCTCGAGCGCCGGGGCGGCGCCGCCGTCGTACGCGAACGTCACGTCGTCGAAGTCGACCGCCAGCCCGCGGCTTCCGCCCCGCCCGATTGCCGGGAGCGCGCTGCCGTCGAGCGGGCCGTCGGTGATGCGGGGCTCGGTGGCCAGGAGGTTCGACGCGCGCCGGGCCCCGGCCATGGCCTTCTGGAACTCCTTGAGCTGCTCGGCGATGCGCTGCAGCGGCTGGCGCAGCATGTCGGCGTAGCGGTAGAGGCTGAGCACCGCCCCGACCGTGATGACCCCCCGCTGCTGGAGCAGGATGCCGGCGAGCAGCGTGCCGGCGGTGCCGGCGGCGAACACCATGGCGGCGGCGGCGTGGGCGCTGTCGCCGTGCAGCGACGCGCGGCGGGCCGCCCGCCATGACTGGGCGCTGTGGTGGTGCAGGCGGTGCACGGCGTAGGCGCCGGCCCCGTTGGCCCGCAGGTCCTCGAGGCCGCCGAGTCGCTCCTCGAGGTCGCCGTAGAGCTCGGCGTTGACCTGACGCTCGGCCTCTCGGGCGCTCACGGCCGCCAGCCGCAGCCGGATCATGACGGTGGCCCCGGCGAACGCCGTCACCCCGAGGATCAGGCCCGACAACGGGTCGATGACGGTGGCGACGATGACCATGCCGGCGATCAGCCCCACGTTCCCGGCGATCTCGATCGCGATGCCGGAGAAGAACACCACCATGGCCTCGACGTCACCGTCGATGCGCTCGATCAGCTGTCCCGGGCTGTGGCGCCCGTGCCAGGCCTGTTCCAGCCGCAGCGCGTGGGCGGCCAGGCGTTCGCGGAGCCGGTTGCCCGCCCGCCACGACAGCCGCACCGATCCCCACACGACCCCGAGGCCGAGGGCCTCGCTGACCAGCGCCACCGCCACGTACGCCAGTGCCAGGCGGACGAGGGTGTCGGCCGACTCCCCGGCCAGCGCGTCGTCGGCGAAGCGCCCGAGCAGCAACGGCAGGCTGAGCCGCAGAACCATGGACGCGCCGAGGACGGCGAGAACGCCCGCCAAGGGCCTCGCCTCGGATCGCAACGTGGCGGCGAGCAGGCGCGCCGCACCTCGAGAGGACTGCGGCATGGGGATCCGACGCTACGTTCCGAAGTGACCGCGCCCCGAGCGAATTTCGGCGGCTCGGCCATCCGTTCCGGCGTTCGGATGTGCCGGAGTTCGGCGGTTGTGGACGGGTTCGGGTGGTGGCGGCTCGCCGGTTCGGGGGAGGTGGCGCTAGCCTCGATGGGACCTCGGGCTGAGATGGGTGGTGCTGCTGCACCCAGCCCGGTGACGCACAGCCGGCGGATCCGCCGGCACGGATACGACGTCATCAGGGAGAGAACCCATGTCCACCCTTTCCGAGGGCGACTTCAAGGTCGCCGACCTGTCTCTCGCGAGCTGGGGCCGTAAGGAGATCGAGCTCGCCGAGGTCGAGATGCCCGGCCTCATGGCCCTGCGTGCCGAGTTCGCCGACAGCCAACCGCTGGCGGGCGCCCGCATCATGGGGTCGCTGCACATGACCATCCAGACGGCGGTGCTGATCGAGACGCTGACCACGCTGGGCGCCGACGTGCGCTGGGTGTCGTGCAACATCTTCTCCACGCAGGACCACGCGGCTGCGGCCGCCGTCGTCGGCCCCGACGGCACCCCCGACGCACCCCGCGGCGTGCCGGTCTACGCCTGGAAGGGCGAAAGCCTCGAGGAGTACTGGTGGTGCACCGAGCAGGCCCTCGGCTGGCCTGATGGTGCCGGGCCCAACATGATCCTCGACGACGGCGGCGACGCCACCCTGCTGGTGCACAAGGGGGTCGAGTACGAGAAGGCTGGCGCCGTCCCCGATGCCACCGACGACGATCCCGACGAGTGGCACGTCATCGTCGACCTGCTGAAGCGGTCGCTGGCCACGGACCCCGGGCGCTGGACCGGCATCGCCGGCGGCATCAAGGGCGTCACCGAGGAGACCACCACCGGCGTCCACCGGCTGTACCAGATGCACGAGGCCGGCCAGTTGCTGTTCCCCGCCATCAACGTCAACGACTCGGTCACCAAGTCGAAGTTCGACAACCTCTACGGGTGCCGCCACAGCCTCGTCGACGGGATCAACCGCGCCACCGACGTGATGCTCGGCGGCAAGGTCGCCGTCGTGTGCGGCTACGGCGAGGTCGGCAAGGGCTGCGCCCAGTCGCTGCGGGGACAGGGATGCCGCGTGATCATCACCGAGGTCGACCCCATCTGCGCGCTGCAGGCGGCCATGGAGGGCTTCGAGGTCACGACGCTGGAGCCGGTGATCGACACCGCCGACATCTTCATCACCGCCAGCGGCAACAAGGGGATCATCTCCGCCGAGCACATGGCCCGGATGAAGCACAACGCCATCGTCGGCAACATCGGCCACTTCGACAACGAGATCGACATGGCCGGCCTGGCCCGGCTGAGCGACGTGCGCAAGGTCGAGATCAAGCCCCAGGTCCACGAGTTCGTGTTCCCCGACGGGCACTCGATCATCGTCCTGGCCGAGGGTCGGCTGCTGAACCTGGGTTGCGCCACCGGCCACCCGAGCTTCGTGATGTCGATGAGCTTCACCAACCAGGTGCTGGCCCAGATCGAGCTGTTCGGCAAGACCGACGACTACCCGCTGGGCGTCTACGTCCTGCCCAAGCAGCTCGACGAGAAGGTGGCCCGGCTCCACCTGGACGCGCTCGGGGTCAAGCTCACGCAGCTCACCCAGGACCAGGCCGACTACGTCGGC
The DNA here is from genome assembly GCA_963717085.1 of uncultured bacterium. Lineage (GTDB taxonomy): Bacteria > Actinomycetota > Acidimicrobiia > Acidimicrobiales > VFJN01 > DASQUK01. The sequence continues at coordinate 50,780 of CAVQVM010000021.1, read as the reverse complement.
GTCCCGGTCGGGGGCCCGTACAAGGCCGACCACTACCGCTACTGATCCCCCCGCGTTTCCTCGGCGGCTTCGCGCGGCCACCATGGTGGGCATGGGATCGCTCACCATGGTGGCGCGCGACCTCGTCGACGTCGCCGCCGACAACGGCCGCTGGATGACCTGGAACCTGATCCTGGCCGCAGTCCCGGCCGCATTGGCGGTGGTGGTGTTCCGGCACCGCGGCCCGCGGACGGCGCTGTGGTGGACGGGCGCAGGGCTGTGCGCGCTGTTCCTGCCCAACGCCCCCTACGTGGTCACCGACCTCGTGCACCTGCGTGACGACGTGCTCCGCGCTGGCAGCGACCTGAGCGTGACAACCGCCGTGCTACCCATGTACGCGGCCTTCATCGCTGCGGGATTCCTGGCCTACGTCTTGGCGGTGGGGGAGATGGGCCGCTACCTCAGCCGGATCGGGCTCGCGCACTGGCGCGGCCCGTCCGAGGTGGCGATCCACGCCCTGTGCGCGGTGGGGGTGGTGCTCGGACGCGTGGCGCGGCTCAACAGCTGGGAGCCGATGACCGAGCCGCACGGCACCGCCGAGCGCATCGTGCTCACCCTTTCGTGGCGAGGTGCGCCATTCGCCGTGCTGGTCACGTTCGCGGTGATCTGGGTCTGCCACGGCGCCACCCGGGCTTTGGTGCGGCACGGGATCGCTGCCGCCGGATCCGCGGCCGCGACGATCCGCCGCCTGGCCTGACGAATCCGTTCAAGTCGTGGCTGTGCGGCGTATGACCGCACGACGACCAGAGGCGGCGACACGGGTGAGGCGCTTCGTCGTCAGTGGTCGTGCTTACGGTGGCCGCATGGTCCTCACAGCCCTGCTGCCGGTCCGCTGCCCCGTGTGTGGTGTCCGCGGCTGCGCGCCCTGCGCGCGCTGCATCGCCCGCATGGGGCCGGCGGCGGCGGGCCCGGTTCCGGCGGCGCTCGACCTGTGCCGGTCGCTCCTCGCCTACGAGGGTGACGCGCGTGAGCTGGTCGCCCGGCTCAAGTACCGCAACGACCGCGCCGCCCTGGCGTGGCTGGCCGGCGGGATGGCGGCGCTGGTGGAGGCGCCCGCCGGAGCGGTGGTCACCTGGGCTCCGACGAGCGCTCGACGGCGGCGTCGGCGGGGCTTCGATCAGGCCGAGCTCCTCGCCGCCGCCGTGGCCCGGCGGTGGCGCGTGCCGTGCAGGCGGCTGCTCGACCGGGCACCGGGCCCGGCTCAGACCGGCCTGACCCTGGACGCCCGGCGCCGGGGACCCTCCTTCGTGCCGGCACCAGTGCCGCAGTCAGGGCAGGTGCCCGGCCGGGGGCGGGCGCGCCTGTCGGTGCCGGTGATCGTCGTCGACGACGTGGTGACGACCGGCTCCACGCTCACCGCTGCCGCGTGGGCCCTGCGGGCCGCGGGGGCGCCCTGGGTCGGGGCGCTGACCGCCGCTCGCACCCCCCGGACGGTGGCGCCGCGGTGGGTGCCGACCCCGTCCTTACCCCTATCCGTACCGGCTGCACCACCCGACGTGGAAACTTTGCTCAAGTTCCGCGGCCAACTGGCCGATGTCCAACCGTGATGCAGGTGTCGCACCGAGAGGCTGCCCGGGCGCTCATGATCCTGCGCCGCACCCAGCGGCGCACCGCGGCGCGCCGTCGCCGCCGCCTGCGGCCTCACCGGGGGGGCGCGGCCGGCACGGTCGATCGCACGATCAGCTGCCGCACGACGGTCGACCACGGCACGATCGAGTCCATCCAGCGGCACCTGCTCGACGATCGGAACTGGATCAGGATCGAGCGGGTCGAGGCGGCCCAGGCCCGCTTGGAGGCGGGTGACGAGCCATCGGCCGACGTCGTGGCCGAGATGATGGTGCGCCGGGCCATCTGTGATCGCTTGAGCTGAGCTCAGCCCACCACAGCCAGCACGAACCAAGAGGCCGAGCGGATAGGCCCGCAAGTGGGCACAGAACAGCACGGGATTTGCAGCGTGAGCCCAGGCCACCCAGCTCGGCCTCCGGTAGCGCTGGCCACCGTGAGCCCAGACGACGCGCCTATCTGTTCCGGTTCTAAGGAGGGGTCATGCAGACCTACCTGGTTGTCGCCCATCGCACGCTGGTCGGTGAGCACCTGCTCGACCACGTCCGCTCGCTCAGCGAGGCGGCGGGGGCGGGACAGTGCCGGTTCTACCTGGTCGTGCCCGTGACGCACCCACGCGACCACGTGTGGTCCGAGGGCGAGGTCGACGCCGTGGGCCGGGCGCGCCTGGACGAGGGGCTCGCGGCCTTCCGCAAGATCGGGGTCGAGGCCACCGGCGAGGTGGGCGACGCCAATCCCGTCTATGCGGTCTCGACCGCCCTCCGGAACCGGCCGTTCGGCGACGATGAATGGGATGGCATCATTGTCTCCACCCTGCCACCGGGCGTCTCCCACTGGCTCGGCCTCGACGTGGTAAGCCGCATCAAGCGTGAGTTCGACATCCCGGTCACGCACCTGGTCGCACCCGAGGTCCAAGCCGACGCCTGACCGCGGGCCGCTCCCGGCCCACCGTTAGACTCGTAGCCCACATGGCTGTACTGGATCGATTTCTCCGCCTCGGCGAGGGCAAGAAGGTCAAGGCCCTGCAGTCGCTGGTGCCCGACATCTCCGCCCTCGAGCCCGAGATGGAGCGGCTCTCCGACGAGCAGCTCCAGGCCAAGACCGGCGAGCTCCGCCAGAGGCTCGACCGGGGTGCGGGCCTCGACGACCTGCTGATCGATGCCTTCGCCGTCGTCCGCGAGGGGGGCAAGCGGGTCCTGGGCCAGCGACACTTCGACGTGCAGCTCATGGGTGGCGCCGCCCTCCACTTCGGCTGGATCGCCGAGATGAAGACCGGCGAGGGCAAGACGCTCGTGTCGACCCTGCCCGCTTACCTGAACGGGCTGTCCGGCCGGGGCATGCACCTGGTTACCGTCAACGACTACCTGGCCACCCGCGACGCCCAGTGGATGGGCCGGCTGCACCGCTGGTTGGGGCTGTCCGTGGGCCTGATCGTCCCCGGCGAGAGCGATCCGGACTACAAGCGGAGCCAGTACGCCGCCGACATCACCTACGGGACCAACAACGAGTTCGGCTTCGACTACCTGCGCGACAACATGGCGCCCTCGCGCGCCCGGCAGGTGCAGCGGGGCCACATCTACGCGATCGTCGACGAGGTCGACTCGATCCTCGTCGACGAGGCCCGCACCCCGCTGATCATCTCGGGCCGCGTCGCCGACGCCGCGCAGCTCTACTACAAGTTCGCATCGATCGTGCGGGGCCTGAGGCCCGAGACCGACTACGAGGTCGACGAGGAGAAGCGCACGGTCTCCCCGACCGAGGAGGGCATCGAGCGGGTCGAGCGGGAGCTCGACATCGAGAACCTGTACGACGGCGTCGCCCAGAACCTGGTGCACCAGCTTCAGGCCGCCCTGCGGGCCAAGGAGCTGTTCAAGCGCGACAAGGACTACGTGGTCGTCAGCGGCGAGGTGAAGATCGTCGACGAGTTCACCGGCCGCATCCTCGAGGGCCGGCGCTGGTCGGAGGGCCTGCATCAGGCGGTCGAGGCCAAAGAGGGCGTCCGGATCAAGGAAGAGAACCAGACGCTCGCCACCGTCACGCTCCAGAACTACTTCCGCATGTACGAGAAGCTGGCCGGCATGACCGGCACCGCGGAGAGCGACGCTGCCGAGCTGGCCGCCACGTACGAGCTGCAGGTGGTCCCCATCCCCACCAACATGCCGCTCATACGCATGGACGAGGGTGACCTCATCTACAAGTCGGAGGAAGCCAAGTTCGAGGCGGTCGCCGCCGACATCGCCGAGCGGTACGAGGCCGGCCAGCCGGTGCTGGTGGGCACGATCTCGGTCGAGAAGTCCGAGCGCCTGTCGCGCCTGCTCGACAAGCAGGGCATCGCCCACCAGGTGCTCAACGCCAAGCCGGACAGGGCGTTCCGGGAGGCCGACATCGTGGCCCAGGCCGGTCGGCTCCACGGCGTCACGGTGGCCACCAACATGGCCGGCCGCGGCGTCGACATCATCCTCGGCGGCAACGCCGAGGGGCTGGCCAAGCGTGACCTGAGGGCCGAGGAGCTCGATCCCGACGCCGAGGAGAACCGGCCTAGGCTCGAGGAGGTCATCGCCCGGCACGAGGCCGAAACCAAGCCCGAGGGCGACAAGGTGCGCGAGCTGGGGGGCCTCTACGTGCTCGGCACCGAGCGCCACGACTCCCGCCGCATCGACAACCAGCTCCGGGGCCGGTCGGGCCGGCAGGGGGATCCTGGCGAGAGCCGCTTCTACCTGAGCCTGGAAGACGACCTGATGCGCCTGTTCGCCACCGGCGCCGTCAACTGGGTGATGGGCAAGACGCTCCCGGACGACGTGCCACTCGAGGCCAAGATGGTGACCAAGGCCATCGAGCGGGCACAGACCACGGTCGAGCAGCGCAACGCCGAGATCCGCAAGAACGTCCTCAAGTACGACGAGGTCATGAACGAGCAGCGCAAGGTGATCTACGCCTTGCGCGACCAAGTGCTCGACCAATCCGACCTGCGCGACAAGCTCGTCGACGAGGCCCTGCCCGATGCCGTCAGCACGCTGGTCGAGGCCCACTGCGTCAGCGAGTACGCCGAGGAGTGGGACCTCGAAGGGCTGCAGGCCGAGGTGCGCACGTTCTGGCCGTCGACGCTTTCGGTCGAGCAGCTGCAGCAGGCGTCCTCGACCAACGAGCTTTACGAGATGCTGATGGACGAGGCGCTGGCCCACTTCGAGCGACGCGAGACCGAGCTCACCCCGGACGTCATGCGCCAGGTCGAGCGCCAGGTGATGCTGAGGGTGATCGACCAGCGCTGGCGGGCCCACCTCCACGAGATGGACTACCTGCGCGAGGGCATCAACCTGCGGGCCATGGGCCAGAAGGACCCGCTCGTCGAGTGGCAGCGCGACGGCTTCGACATGTTCGGTCAGATGATGCACGGCATCTGGCAGGACTTCATCCGCTATGTGATGCACGTGCAGGTGCAGGTCAACCGGCAGGCGACGGGATCCCCGGCCGCCGACGACGCCCCGAGCGAGCCGGCGACCGTGGGTGCCGGCAACGGCGATGCGGACGCCGGGGTGCGGGGGCTGCAGTACTCGTCGCCGGCCGACCCGTCCAGCACCGGCGGGGCCGCCAGCATCGCGGCCGCCGCTCTGGCACAGCCGGCCGCCGCCGAGGCCGCCGAGCCGGCGCCGTCGGGCGATGACAGCAATGGGCGGCGGGGCGGCGCGCAGCCCGCGGCGGTCGCGGCGAACACGCCGATCGTGAAGTCCGAGTGGGACAAGACGCCACGTAACGCTCCCTGCCCCTGCGGATCGGGCAAGAAGTTCAAGCAGTGCCACGGCCGGTGAGTTTCGAGGGGGGAGGGGAACCCTTCAACCCGACCCCCACCCACCGCCCCGTGCTGGTGTCGGCCCCCGGCCGACCACCGTTGCTCGACCTCCCCCCACCGGCGCGACCGTTGTCGTGACTCGCGCAGTCGAGCGGCCAAGCCGCTCGACGGGCGTCCACCCGCGCTGGTGCTGGAGTGACCCTGCTTCGCTCGGGCGCTTCCACCCGGTCTGCCCGCGTGCGTCCTACCCTTGTCATGAGCCATGAGGGATCTCACCGACGAGTTGAAGGGGTTGCGGGCCCGGGTCGACGAAGCGGCCGGGTACCTCAAGGTGGACGAGCTGCGGGCTCGCCAGCCCCAGCTCGAGGCCGAGGCCTCGCGGCCCGACCTCTGGGACGATCCCGACAAGGCCCGGCGGGTGACCTCGGAGCTGGCGGCCGTCAACTATGACCTGGCCGCGTTCGAGTCGTTGCGCGGCCGGCTCGACGACGCTGAAACCCTCTACGAGCTGGCCCGCGACGAGGGCGACGACGGCGCGCTCGCCGAGGTGGAGCAGTCCCTGGCCGCCATCGACGCCGACCTGCGGCGCGTCGAGCTGCAGTCGATGTTCTCCGGCGAGCACGACAAGCGGGACGCGCTGGTGACCATCCAGGCGGGGGAGGGCGGCGTCGACGCCCAGGACTGGGCCGAGATGCTGTTGCGGATGATCACCCGCTGGGCCGAGCGACGGGGCTTCGACGTGGAGGTCGACGAGTTCACCCCCGGGTCCGAGGCCGGCATCTCCTCGGCCGAGCTGATCGTGAAGGGCCGCTACGCCTACGGCTACCTCCAGGCCGAGAGGGGCGTCCACCGGCTGGTGCGCATGAGCCCCTTCAACGCCCAGGGCAAGCGCCAGACCGCGTTCGCCGCCCTGCAGGTGGTGCCGATGCTCGGCGAGGGGGACGCCTCGATCGAGATTGACGAGAAGGACATCAAGATGGACGTGTTCCGGGCTTCCGGCGCCGGGGGCCAGCACGTCAACAAGACGTCGTCGGCGGTGCGGCTGACCCACATCCCGACCGGCATCGTCGTGTCCTGCCAGGTCGAACGCAGCCAGTTCCAGAACCGCGACCGGGCCATGGCGATGCTGCGGGCCAAGCTGGCCGACCTGGAGCGGCAGCGCCGCGAGGCCGAGCTCGACGAGATCCGTGGCGACCAGCAGCGGGTGGGCTTCGGCAGCCAGATCCGGAGCTACGTCCTCCAGCCGTACCAGATGGTCAAGGACCTGCGATCAGAGCACGAGACCGGCAACGTCGCCGCGGTGCTGGACGGCGATCTCGACCCCTTCATGGAGGCATACCTGCAGTGGCGGCGCTGAGGGTGCCCGGGGAGGGCGCCCGTGGCCCGAGCGGCCCGGCGCCGAATGCGCCGAGAGCGGGAGCATGTCGCGGGGGCCGCCCGGCATGCCCGAGCGGCGCAATTGCTCGGGGGTACATTGCGTCCGTAACCTGATCGCAATCCCTGGGGTCGCCAACCGTCGATGGGGTGTAGGCGCGCGCTGCGGGCGAGGATCATGATCACCTTCGAGAACGTCAGCAAGATCTACAAGGGTGGCGTCGAGGCCCTGCACAACGCCTCGGCCACCATCGAGAAGGGCGAGTTCGTCTTCCTCGTCGGCCCGTCGGGGTCGGGGAAGTCGACGATGCTGAGCCTCATCAACCGTGAGGTCACCGCCGACCGGGGCCGGATCTTCGTGGCGGGCAAGGACATCGCCCGCCTCTCGTCGTGGCGCGTGCCCTACCTGCGCCGCAACATCGGCTGCGTCTTCCAGGACTACAAGCTCCTGGCCAACAAGACCGTCTACGAGAACGTGGCGTTCGCGCTCGAGGTCATCGGCCGCCCGCGGCACGTCGTGAAGACGCAGGTGCCGGCGATCCTCGAACTGGTCGGGCTCGAGACCAAGGCCGGCAACTTCCCCCACCAGCTCTCGGGCGGCGAGCAGCAGCGGGTGTCGGTCGCCCGGGCGTTCGTGAACCGGCCGCTGATCCTGCTGGCCGACGAGCCCACCGGCAACCTCGACCCCGGCACCTCGGTGGGCATCATGCGCCTCCTCGACCGCATCAACCGCACGGGCACCACCGTGGTCATGGCCACGCACGACCGCTCGATCGTCGACACGATGCAGCGCCGCGTCATCGAGCTCGACGAGGGCATGCTCGTCCGCGACCAGCTCCGAGGCGTCTACTCGTGAAGTTCGATTACATCCTGCGCGAGACGGCGATCAACCTGCGCCGCAACATCACGCTGACCCTCGCCGCCATCGTCACCGTCGCGGTGTCGCTGGCGCTGTTCGGCTCGACGCTGCTGCTGCGCCAGGGTGTCGAGAACCAGTCGGCGCGGTGGCAGGACGGCGTTCAGGTCCTCGTGTTCCTGCAGCGCACGATCACCGACGAGCAACGCGGCGGCGCTCGAGGATTCGATCGACAGCAATGCCGAGGTCGCCAGCTTCCGCTTCGTCGACGTCGAGGAGAGCAACGAGGAGGCGCGCCGCCTGTTCCGCGGGAACGCCGCCATGCTGCAGCGCCTCGACGCCGACCCGGAGATGATCCCACCCTCCTATCGGCTCGTCCCCGAGGCCACCGAGGCGAGCGCCGTGGAAAGCCTCCGCAGCCAGTACGAGGGCCAACCTGGGGTCCAGGCGGCGACGGGCGAGACCGAGGGCGTGAAGACGGTCCGCGGCGTGTCCGACTTCTCGCAGCGGGCGATGCTGGCGATCGCGGTCGGCCTGCTGGTGGCGGCGCTGATGCTCATCCTCAACGCGATCCGCATGGCCACGTTCGCCCGCCGGCGCGAGATCGAGGTCATGAAGCTGGTCGGCGCCACCAACTGGTTCATCCGCATCCCCTTCATGCTGGAGGGCATCATCCAGGGCCTGGTGGGCGGGCTGCTGGCGCTGGGGGCGGTGTGGGCGCTCGACAACGCCATGCAGGGCGCGTCCCGCAACCCCGACTACGACGACATCCTGGGCGGCTTCGTGGCGTCCACCGGCCAGTTCACGTGGACGGCGGTCGTGGTGGTCGTGTTGGGCATCGCCATCGGCGCGGCCGGATCGGGATGGGCACTCAGCCGATTCCTGAAGGTCTAGAAGTCCACCCCGTCACCCCCGATCGCTGGGACGACCTGGCGGACCTGGCGGGGGAGCGAGGCTTCACCAGCGGCTGCTGGTGCATGTGGTGGCGCGTGACCTCGAAGGAGTTCGAAGAGCGCCACGGTGCCGGCCTGCGCCGAGACCTCCACCAGCTTGTGGCCGCGGGCCCCGAGCCGGGGCTGCTGGCGTACGTCGACGGCGTGCCCGCCGGCTGGGTGGCCGTCGCCCCCCGAGACGAGTACCCGCGCCTCGACCGTTCGCCGAAGCTGCGACGCCTCGACGACTGGCCGGTGTGGTCGATCACCTGCTTCACCATCGATCGCCGGAACCGCCGCCGGGGCGTGGCCGCGGCGCTTCTGGATGCCGCCGTCGACTTCGCCCGGCAGCGCGGTGCAGAGGTGGTGGAGGCCTATCCGATCGACACCGCCGGCGGGAAGCGATCGAGCGCCGACCTGTACACGGGCACGCTGGCGATGTTCCAGCGGGCGGGCTTCGAGGAGGTCGCCCGGCGCGGCGGGCGACCCATCGTGCGCCGGACCCTGGCCGTCAGCCGACGCTGACCGGCAGGGCGTCGAGTCCCCGTAGGACCACCCGTCCGTTCCAGGCCGGCCGGTCGGCCGCCAGCTCCATGTTCGGGAAGCGCCGGACCAGGGCGGGGATGGCCTCGGCGCCCTCGAGCCGGGCCAGGGCGGCGCCGAGGCAGTGGTGGATCCCGCTGCCGAAGGACAGGTGGGCGCTGGCGCCGTCGCGGCCGAGGTCGAGGTCGTCGGCGGTCGCGCCCCATTTGCCCTCGTCGTGGTTGGCCGAGCCCAGCAGCGTGAGGATCATCTCGCCCGCGTCGATCGTCTCGCCGCCCACCTCGATCTCGGTCATGGCGATGCGGCGGGACAGCTGGACGGGGCTGTCGTAGCGCAGGAGCTCCTCGACCGCCGGGGCGTCCAGGGTCGGATCGGCGACCAGCCGCTCGTACTGGTCACGGTTGCGCAGCAGCGCCAGCGTGCCGTTGCCGATGAGGTTGACGGTGGTCTCGTGGCCGGCGAGGTAGAGCAGGATGACCTGGATCTGGAGCTCCTCGGCGGTCATGCGGTCGCCGTCTTCCTCGGCGGCGATCATCGCGCTCAGCAGGTCGTCCGCCGGATGGCCCCGCTTCCACTCGATGGCCTCGTCGACGTGGCGAACCATGTTGTCGGCGGCGCCGACGACCGTCCGGGCGGTGTCGTCGTCGAGGTAGGGCTCGAGCGACAGAGTCATCGTGTGCGACCAACCGCGCAGCTCGTCGCGGTTGCCCTCCGGCATGCCCAGCAGCTCGCTGATCACCATGAACGGCAGCGGGAACGCATAGCGGGCGATCAGGTCGACGGGGTCGGCCGTGGCGCCCGCAGCGGCCACCTCGTCGAGGAGGCCGGCCACCAGCTCCCGCACCCGTTCCCTGAGCTGCTCGACCCGGCGGACGGTGAACGCGCTCGACACCAGCCGGCGCAGGCGGGTGTGATCGGGCGGGTCGAGGCCCAGGATCGAACGCCGCTCGTCGCGACCGGCCATGCGGTCGGCGATGTCCTCGGGCGGTTGGTAGCGGAAGACGTTCGTAGCATTGCGGTCGTCGACGCTGGTGCCCGCCAGCCGGAGCAGCGCGAAGCAGTCGTCGTAGTGCGAGAGCAGCAGCGTCCCGAACACCGTGCGCTCCGCCCGGCCCTGGGCACGGATGCTGGCGTACTGGTCGTAGGGGTTGTCGGCGAATCCGGGCTCGAAGGGGTTGAAGGTCACGGTCGCCACGCCGCCAGGTTTTCGCACTTACGGTGCAAAAGCAAGGACCTCCGGGAATCCTGCCGCGGGATCGGTGGCCCTGGCCACCAATCCCGCGGCAGGTTTTCGTGATGCAACAGCCGCCGCCCCGCGACCTCGCCCTACTCGGGCTGGCGGTGGCGGCCGTGTCGACCGCGGCGCCGCTGGTGCGGATCGCCGACGCCCCCACGCTGGCCATCGCCTTCTGGCGGAACGCGCTGGCCCTGCCGGTGCTCGCACTGCTCGTCTGGCTACACGCCCGGGGCGCTCGCCGAGGCGGCGCCCCCGTCTTGGACCGGCGGGAGCGGCGGCTGTCGATCGTCGCGGGGCTGTTCCTCGGTGCCCACTTCGCCACCTGGATACCGAGCCTGTCGTTCACCTCGGTGGCGTCGTCGGTGGCGCTGGTGTCCACACAGCCCGTATGGGCGGCGCTCATCGCCCGAGGCCGGGGCGAGCACGTGCCGGCGGGCGCCTGGTGGGGGATCGGCAGCGCCGTGGCCGGCGCCGTCGTGCTGAGTGGCGTCGACCTGGCGGTCGACCCACGGGCGTTGTTCGGCGACCTGCTGGCGCTGATCGGGGGCGTCCTGGCGGCCGCCTACGTCACGGTCGGGGCCGAGGTGCGGCGCACGCTGCCGACCAGCGTGTACGCGCTCGTGTGCTACGGGGTCGCGGCGGGGGCGCTGCTGGTGGTGTGCGTCGTCGGCCGCCAGCCGCTGGCGGGCAGCGATTACGACGCCACCACGTGGCTGGCGTTGCTCGCCATGGTGGCCGGGCCGCAGCTGCTCGGCCACACCGTGGTCAACCGTGTGCTGGGCACGACGAGCCCGACGTTGGTGTCGGTCGCGATCCTGTTCGAGATCGTGGGATCGGCGCTCATCGCCTGGGTCGCGTTCGACGAGGTGCCGCCGGTGTCGGCCATCCCGGCGGCGATCCTGATCGGTGTGGGTGTCGTGCTCGTGGTCCGCTCCGGCGCCGAGGCGCCGTCCGTGGCCGGGGCCCCGGCCCTGGAATGAGGCCGTCGCGGGCCCGACCGACGCCGGACCGGAACGCGTTCAGGTCAGAGGGCGGGTCCGGCCGAGCAGGCGAGGGTCGCCCGGCGGTCGACGGCCGCGCTTCCTGAAAGGAGCACGTCACCGCCGGACACGATGCCCGGACCCAGGGTGGCGGGGTCGAGCCGCACCGCGTGGTGCCCCAACTCCCGCCGGTCCAGCTCGAGGACGACGGCATCGCCGACCGCGATCTCGACCACCTCGACCCAGGGGGCGAGCTGGTTGTCGGCTGCCAGCGCCGCCGTGACCAGCGCGGATGGTCCGGGCGTGTCCCCGCGCCCGACCGACAGCCGCGCGATGTCTGCGTCGTCCATGGGGTTGTCGGCGGTGTAAGCCACGGACCACGCCCACCCCTGGTGCCGCGAAAGGCACGATCGCACGGCCCGTAGTTCGGCGGTGACGACGTCGTCACGCACGCCATCCACCGCGGGCCGCAACGGCGCCGGTACCCACGCCACCCCGTCGTGGCCGGTGAGGATGCCCCCCGAGGTCCGGGGGCCGACCGCCACGACCGCCAACGCCAATGCCAGGGCTCCGGCGGCGAGGGCCACCACACCGGCGTCGGGCCACGACGCGATGGCCCGGCGCAGCCGTGTCGCTCGTCGGGTGCGGGTCTCGCCCACGCCGGCGAGCATCATGAGGCACAGCACCGCCGCCAGCACCCGGGCGCCCGACTGCCACGCAGCCAGGCGCGCGGCCGCCACCACGCCATCGGCGCCGTGCTCGACGACCCAGACGGCGGCCGCCACCGCCGCGGGGAGCACGAGCGCGGCGAGGATGGTCTTGACGGTGATCACGGGAAGCCGCGCCAGCGAGCGCGGCCGCAGCAGCCGAGCCACGCGTCGCGCGACCGTCCCGGGAAGGGCCACGATCCCGAGGGTGACGGAACCACGCCGGGCCGCTACGGAGCGGGCCGTCCCAACGACGATGCACAGCCCGGTGACGGCGAGGAGCCAGGGCCACGGGGCGATCAGGGCCCCGACGGCGCCAGCGAGCGCCAGCACGTCGGACAGTCGGCGCTCCGCGGTCCCCGCGAGGCCTCGGCGCGGGACGTCATCGGCGGCGGGCGCCGGTGGCTGGGGGGCCACGTCGTGGTGGCGCCGGCGTGGCCGCCGGCCAACCGCACGATGCGGCAGCGGGTCCGGGCGGGCCGCAGCTTGCCGGTCGTCAGGGGCCTCGACAACGGCATCGCGGAGCGTCGCGGCCGCTGCCACCTGGGGCTCTGCCACCTGGGGATCTGATGCGGGTGCCTCTTCCACCGGGGCCTCCGCCACCGGGGCCGCCGCCAACGGGGCTTCTGCCGCCTGGGCGTTGACCGTCCGGGCGTTGACGACGTGGCTCGCAGGGCGATGCCGGACACGCATGGGCGCCACGGGCCGGGCGGCGGGCACGAATCGGTCCTGTCGGTGCAGGTCAGTGAAGGCACGCACGAGCTCGCGCTCGTCGCCGTTGGCAGGCGCGGAGGTCATGGGACCCTCGCCTGCCTCACCCCGGGATCCCACGACGCCCTCCTAGCGCTCGACATCCCACCGTCGCACTCGCTTGGCGAACGACGAGGGGGCGCCACAACGCCGCCGCCGAGCACATTGTGGCCTACCCGGCCGACCATTGCTGCTAGACGCGGTGGAGGAACGAATCGGACGTGCCGCCGAGCACCGGCGGCCGGCGCGTCAGGGCGTCAGGGCGTCAGCCGCTGGCCGTCGCGCCGGATGCGCTGCCAGCGGTAGCCCACGCGCCCCACACATCCACGGGCGCCGACTGACGGTCGCGCCGTCGGCGTGCGCGGGAGTCACACCTGTTGCACCGACCAGGTGATCGCTGGTGGGTCGACACGAGCGCACCGCGGACCGCCATCCTCCCCCGTCAAATCGACCGTCGCGTCGAGACGACCGGTCGTCACCGCGAGCTCGATCAGGTCGGGCCCAACACGATCGAGCATCAGCTTGGCGCGACGGAACATCTCGAACGTGTCGCCCGGGCCGACGTGGCCCCATGTGAGGTAGATGAATCGGTCGCCGCGCTTGCCTTGGACCGGGGGGCCGCGAAGATCGAGCGATCCGTTCGTTCGGACCACGGAGACCTCGACCTCCCAGCGCATTTCGGATGCGTCGGCACGGATCAGCTGAGACGGCTCGCGGGCGGCCTGCACGCCGACGTGAACGTTGTCCATCACCGAGCCGTCAGGACGACAGAAGCTCCGGCCGGGTGGGTGGATCCCCGTGATGACGATCCGCACGCCACGATCATGGCAGCCCGACGCGAAGCGGTCCCGCGGCGGCACAGGATGCCGGGGGACCATCGCTCGCGGTGGCCTTACCCGGACAGTCCACGGGTCAGACGCCCTCAGGGGGTTCCTCGCCCAGACTCGTCGTTTGGCCCCAGATGCCCGGGGGAGAAGTTGCGTGTGGACAACTTGGAGCTCAGTCCACCGGAGCTGCTGCAACTCGACGCACACGACACTGCACCGGAAACGGTCATCACACTCGACGGCGAGCTCGACATGAGCAGCAGCGAGTGGTTCGGAGCATTCTTCGGCACAGTGCTTGAGAAGCGTCCGACGGCGATCGCGATCGACGCCCGCGGGCTCAGATTCATGGACTCGTCAGGACTGAGATCCTTGCTGCGGGCCCCTGCATCGGCCGGCGACACAGGTGTGGGATTCCGCATCGACAACCCGCCGCTTGAACTTCGACGTGTAGTCGAACGCACGGGGCTCGTCGGCCTGCTCCTCGACGAGTAAGCCAGCGCCGACCCGCGGGCGTGTGCCACGCCGAGTCGCAAGATTCGAGGTAGCACACGCTCTGAGCAGGGCGGTTCTGCCGTGGAGCTGGGGGGAATCGAACCCCCGTCCGCCGAGCGGTTGCCGACCGCGCTACGACCGTTCCCGAGATCTACGGCTCTGCGGCTGCCGCACCGCCGGGTCGGTGGGCCTCGCGGAGGAGGCCGCCGCCGGGTCTTTCCCCGATGTCAGCGGTCTTTCCCGCCGCCAGCGGTCTTTCCCGCCGCCAACCACCGCTTCTGTTGCCGGGCTGCGGTGATCAGGCCCCGCGTGCCATCACTGGTCGCTGGTGCTCTCGGTCGCCTGAATTATCAGGCGGCGACAGCGAACTGCTCATCAGCAGTTGTGTTTGTGCCCCGTTTAAGGAGTCTGAGCAACTCCGGTCGCACGATTCGGCTTCCGGTCTCGACGTCGAAACCGATCAGCCCCTTGTCAAGCAGCCCGACAAGTGTACCGGCGGCCCGTGGGCCGCCCCACGCCTGCGCCCCCGCCGGATTCGCCCCACCCCTCCGGCCGCTGGCACGCTGCCAGCCCATGGGCGATGCAGCAGCCTGGGGCGCCCGGGACGCGGCGGTGGTCTGGCACGGCTTCACCCAGATGGCGTGCTACCTCGACAACGAGCCGATCATCGTCGAGTCGGCCGAGGGACGCGAGCTGATCGATGTCGATGGTCGCCGCTACCTCGACGCCATCTCGTCGCTCTGGGTCACGACGCTCGGCCACCGGGTCCCGGAGCTCGATCGGGCGCTGCGCGACCAACTCGACCGGGTGGCTCATTCGACGTTGCTGGGCAACGGCAACCGCGTGGTCGTCGAGCTCGCCGAGGCGCTGGCCCGCGTCGTGCCCGTCGACCGGCCCCACCTGTTGTTCGCCTCGGACGGCGCCGCGGCGGTGGAGCAGGCGCTCAAGATCGCCTTCCAGTACTGGGCCAACCGCGGCGTCGCCGGTCGCACCCGGTACCTCGCCCTCGGCCACGCCTACCACGGTGACACCGTGGGGTCGCTGTCCCTGGGTGCCGGCGGCTTCGGCACCGACCTGTTCGACCCGCTGCGCTTCGACGTGATCCGGGCGCCCGGCTACGACGCCCCGGACGCCCTCACCCGCGCCGCCGCCCTGGTCGACGAGCACGGTCCCACGCTGGCGGCGGTCGTGATCGAACCGCTCGTGCAGGGGGCGGCTGGGATGCTCGTGGCCGAGCCGCCGGCGTACGGGCCCCTGATCGACGCCTGCCGGCGCCACGACGTGCTGCTCATCGCCGACGAGGTGGCCACCGGGTTCGGGCGCACCGGCACGCTGTTCGCCTCGGAGCAGTGCGGGCTGTGCCCCGACCTGCTTGCGCTCGGCAAGGGGCTCACCGGCGGGTATCTACCCATGTCCGCCACCGCAGTGAGCGACCACGTCTACCGGGCGTTCCTGGGTGCGGACCTGTCGGATCGGACCTTCTACCACGGGCACTCCTACAGCGGGAACGCCCTGGCGGCGGCGGTGGCGCTGCGTCACCTCGAGCTGTTCGAGGAGTGGGACGTCCTCGCGAACGTGGGGGCCCGGTCCGCCACCCTCCGCCGTCTGCTCGGCGAGCGGATCGTCCCGTTGGTGGCTGTCGGCGAGGTCCGGTCGAGGGGACTCATGGCCGGAGTCGAGCTCGCTCCTCCGGATCCCGGGCTGCGATGGGGCCGCCGCGTGTGCGCCGGCTCCGTTCGCCGCGGGGTGCTGTTGCGCCCGCTGGGCGACGTCGTCGTCATCATGCCGCCGCTGACCGTCACCGATGCCGAGCTGACCCGGATCGTCGATGTCCTCGCCGCGTCCATCGCCGAGGTGACGGCGACAACCACGCGAACCGGTCGTGGCTCCGAGGGCCATGCCGGCCCGGCGACGACCGGAACGACGCCGGCCCCCGGTGGCGCCACCCCCGTCGGATGGGACCGGCGCATCGCCGCCGAGCTCGACGCCGTGCGCGCCGCCGGTCGCTGGCGGACCACCCGCGACCTCGTCACCACCGGTCCCGTCACCGGCACCCTTGACGGCCGTCCGGTCGTCAGCTTCGCCTCCAACGACTACCTCGGGCTCACCCATCATCCGGCCGTGATCGCCGCCGCCCACGACGCGCTCGACCGCTGGGGCGCGGGCACGGGGGCGTCTCGGCTGGTCGTCGGGTCGAGACCGCTGCACTCCGAGCTCGAGTCCGCGCTGGCGGCGTGGAAGGGCGCGGAGGCGGCGCTGGTGTTCTCGACCGGCTACGCCGCCAACCTCGGGCTGCTGACGACGCTGGGCGCATCACCCGAGGTCACGATGCTGTCGGACGAGCTCAACCACGCCTCGATCGTCGACGGCTGCCGGCTGGCACGGGCGACCGTGCGGGTGTACCGGCACGGCGACCTCGACGACCTCGCCGGGCAGCTGGCGGCCCTGAACGGCCCGGCCGTGGTGGTGACCGACAGCGCCTTCTCCATGGATGGCGACGTCGCCGACGTCGGGGCATTGGTCGAGCTGGCGGGCCGCCATGGTGCGTTGTTGGTGTTGGACGAGGCGCATGCCGTGCTCAGGCCGGAGGTGCCGCCGGGCGCCCCGGTCGTGCGGATGGGGACGCTCTCCAAGGCGCTCGGGTCGCTCGGGGGGTTCGTGGCGGGGCCGGCGCGGGTGGTCGACCTGCTGCGCAATCGCGCTCGGTCGTTCATCTTCACGACCGCTCCCACGCCGGCCGACATGGCGGCAGCGCTGGCGGCCCTGCGGCTCGTGCGGTCGGACGAGGGCTCGGCGCTCGTCGAGCGGCTGCGCCACAACGTCGAGAGGGTCCGGCCGGGCCACCCGACGCCGATCGTCCCCGTCGTCCTCGGCGACGAAGCGGTCGCCGTGCGGGCGGCGGACGAACTGCTGGAACGGGGACTCCTGGTGCCCGCGATCCGTCCGCCGACGGTTCCGCCGGGAACATCGCGCCTCCGCGTCGCCCTGTCTGCGGCCCACGACGACGCCCAGCTCGACCGGTTGTCGGCCGCGCTGCGATCCCTGGCCGCGCTGGAGCCTGGCGGTGACCGCCCGGCCTGAGCGCCTGGTGCTGGTGACGGGCACCGGCACCGAGGTGGGCAAGACCTGGGTGGCGTGCCGCCTGGCACGCGCACTGCGGGAGCGGGGCCTGATCGTGGCCGCCCGCAAGCCGGTCCAGTCCTACGCCGCCGATGACGACCCGGCCGGCACCGACGCCGCGCTCCTGGCCGAGGCGACCGGCGAGACGGCTCAGCTGGTGTGTCCGCAGCATCGCTGGTACCCGGTGGCCATGGCGCCGCCGATGGCGGCCGATGTCCTCGGCCGGCCGGCGTTCACCGTGGCCGACCTGGTGAGGGAGCTGGCGTGGCCCGTGGGTGTGGCCGTCGGCCTGATCGAGTGCGCCGGAGGGGTCCGCTCGCCGCTGGCTGCGGACGGCGACGCGCTGGCGCTGGCGGAGGCGCTGCAGCCGGAGCGGGTCGTGTTGGTGGCCGACGCGGGGCTGGGGACGATCAACGCGGTACGGCTCGCTGTGGCTGCGCTCGCGGGCTGGCCGGTCAGTGTCGTGCTCAACCGCTTCGATGCCACCCTCGACCTGCACCAGCGCAACCGCGCCTGGCTGACCGAGCGCGACGGTCTGCATGTCGTGGAGGACGGCGCCCGCCTCGTTGCCACCGTGGTCGGCTGGCCGGAGGGCCCGGCGGAGGTGGGCTAGCGACGGTCGGCCCGCGCCATCGCCCGCGCGGCCTCACGCTCGGCGTCCCGCTTGGCCAGCACCTCGCGCTTGTCGTAGGTCTTGCGACCCCGGGCGAGCGCGAGCTCGACCTTGGCCCGGCCGTCCTTGAAGTACAGCGACAGCGGGATCAGCGCCAGCCGCTGCTCGTCCACGATGGAGCGCAGCCGGTCGATCTCCCCCCGGTGCAGCAGCAGCTTGCGGCGGCGCTCGGGCTCGTGGCCGGAGTGCTCCTGGGCGCGGTCGTAGGGGGCGATGTGCAGCGACACCAGCCAGGCCTCGCCGCTCTCGATCCGCGCGTAGGCGTCGCCCAGTTGGACGTGCGCGTCGCGCAGCGACTTCACCTCACTGCCGCGCAACACCAACCCGGCCTCGACGGTCTCGAGGATCTCGTAGTTGCGCCTGGCCCTGCGGTTGGAGGCGATGAGCTTGGTGCCGGTCGGGCGTGCCATGGGGAGAGGGAAGGGTACCCTCGCCGGTCGTGCTCCCGACCCGGTTGACGCTCACCGAGGCCGTGTGGCGCCAGATGGTCGGCCACGCCTACGAGGGTCTGCCCGAGGAGGCGTGCGGGCTGCTGGGGGGCGATCCCGAGACCGGCCGCGTCGGCGTGTTCTACCCGTGCCGCAACGCTGCCGAGTCGAGCCGGCTGTACACGGTCGATCCCCGCGACCACCTGCGCGCGGATCGCGACGCCGAGGGTCGCGGGCTCGAGATCGTGGGGGTGATGCACAGCCACACCCACACCGAGGCCTACCCGTCCCCCACCGACGTGGCGCAGGCCCCCGACCCGTGCTGGCACTACTTGATCGTGTCGCTCAAGCGGGAGACGGCGGTGCTGCGGTCGTACCGCATCGTCGACGGTGCGATATCGGAGGAGGAGGTGGGGCTGGACGGGCAGTAGAAATTGTTGACCGATCGACTCGGGAATAGACTGGGCGCATCGTGGCGACGCACTCCTCGGTCCTCGAACTCATCGGCGACACCCCGATCGTCGACATCAGCGCGCTCAGCCCCAACCCCCGCGTGCGCATCCTGGCCAAGCTCGAGGGCCAGAACCCCGGTGGCTCGATCAAGGACCGCATCGCCTGGAAGATGGTCCAGGAGGCGGAGGCCGACGGCACCCTGACCGCGGGGCGCACGATCATCGAGCCCTCGTCGGGCAACACCGGCATCGCGCTGGCGATGATCGCCCGCACGCGTGGCTACCGCATCAAGATCGTGTTGCCCGAGAACGTGTCGGCTGAGCGGCGGCAGGCGCTCGAGGTGTGGGGCGCGCAGATCATCCCCACGCCTGGCGAGGAGGGCTCCAACGGTGCCGTCCGCAGGGCGGAGCAGCTCGCCGACGAGCACCCCGAGTGGGTGTTCCTCTACCAGTACGCCAACGAGGCCAACCCCCGGGCGCACTACGAGACCACTGGTCCCGAGATCTGGCGTGACGTCCCGGATGTCACCCACTTCGTGGCCGGGTTGGGCACCACCGGCACGCTCATGGGCGTGGGCCGGTTCCTCAAGGAGCAGAATCCCAAGGTCAGGGTGGTGGCCATCGAGCCGCCGCTGGGGGAGCGGGTCGAGGGCCTGCGCAACCTGGACGAGGGCTACATCCCGCCGATCTACGAGAAGTGGGGCGGCCCCGACTTGCTCGACCGCAAGCGCATCGTCCGCCCCCGCGAGTCGATCGAGTGGACCCGCCGCCTGATCGAGGTGGGGGTCTTCTCGGGGATCTCGGGGGGTGCGGCGCTGGCGGGCGCGGCCAAGGTCGCGACCGAGATCGAGGCGGGCACGATCGTGGTGATCCTGGCCGACGGTGGGTGGAAGTACCTGTCCACGGGCGCCTGGACCGGCGACCTCGACACGGTCGCCAAGCTCACCGAGCGGCTGATCGTGTTCTGATCGCGGTCACCCCCCGGCCCACCCCACGACATGTCGACGATCTAATTTGCGACCGATGAGCCGGGTCCAGCCGTCGCGTCACCGTCGGCTCGAGGCGGTGATCGGCGCTCTGCTGGACCCTGCGCTGGAACCCATCGTCGACATGGTGGTCACCAGGGATGGGTCTGGCTACGAGGCGCGTGCTCTCGACGGGGCCGTGCGCTTCCGGCGTGACCCCGACGACGCTGGCCGGCACTACACCGAGGTGCATGTCGAAGGGCGCAACCCTCTCGGCGACACCGCCACCGACCGGTTCCCGACGCTTGCCGCCGAGCGTGCGACGCAGTGGCCCACGCGCACGGACGGCATGGAGGACACCAATCCGGCGGTCACGGGCGATTGGTCGATCGCGCTGGATGCCTGTGACGTGCCCTACCGTGACGAGGCGTATGGGTTCATCTACGTCGACCCGTGAGGTTCGGGGGTCCCGGCGACGGTGAAGGTGCGCATCGGGTTCGGCCTCGGGACCCAGACCCTGTCGGGTGACAGCGGGCGCTTCGGCTCGTTCGTCGACACCCTCGAGCGGCGGGGGTTCGACTCCCTGTGGCTGTCGGAGCGCCTGACGACGGTGGCGCCCGACCCGCTCATCGCCCTGGCGGTCGCCGCCGGGCGCACCGAGCGGCTCAAGCTCGGCACCAGTGTGCTGGTTGTCCCGGGGCGCAACCCGGTCGTGCTGGCCAAGGAGCTGGCCAGCCTGGATCGGTTGTCAGGCGGCCGGTTGCTGCCGGGGGTCGGGTTGGGCGCACCGGTGCCCGCCGAGCACCGGGCGTTCGGCGTGGACCGGCGCGAGCGGGCCGGCCTGTTCGACGAGGCGCTGGGCCTCATCCGTCGGCTGTGGACCGAGGACGACGTGCACCACGACGGCGACCACTTCCATGTCGACGGCGTTACGCTGCGGCCCCGACCAGTGCAGCAGCCCATCGAGGTATGGCTGGGCGGCGGCTCCCCATCGGAGCTGCGCCGGACCGGACGGCTGGGCGACGGTTGGCTGCCCTCGTTCGTGGTGCCGTCCGAGGTCGAGGCAGGCTGGGCCACGATCAACCGGGTGGCCGCCGAGCACGGGCGGTCGATCGACCCGGAGCACCTCGGTGTCCTCGTGTTCTACCTGCGCTCGGGGCTGTCGGAAGCGATCGCGACGGTGGTGACCAGCCGGCGACCGCACCTCAACCCCGCCGACGTGGTGCCGGTGGGCATCGACGGGCTGCGCCGCCAGGTCCAGCGGTTCATCCACGTGGGTGCCTCGAAGTTCGTCGTGGTGCCGGGCGAGGAGCCCGACGACTGGGACGCCGAGCTCGGCGAGCTCGCCGACGTCCTGAAGCCGCTCGAGACGTGACTGGTGCGGCGGCCGGCGGCCGGCGGCCTAGAGGTTGGCCACGAGCAGCACCGCGCCGAACAGCGCGAACAGCGCGGCCGAGCCGAGCCGGGTGATGCGCTCGGGGAGCCGAGCACCGAACACCCGCCCCAGCAGGACGCCGAGCGCGCCGCTGAGGATGATGCCCACGGTGGCGCCGACCCAGGTGTTGACGGGGCTGCCCTGCGCCGCCAGCGTGGCGGTGGCCAGCATCGTCTTGTCACCCAGCTCGGCCACGAACATCGCGCCGGCGACCGACAGCACGATCGAGCGACGGTCAATGGCCACCCCACCCTCGCCGACGGCGTCCGCCTCGTCGCCGGCGTCGGCGTCCCGCTCCCGCAGCGTCCACGCCGCGAACCCGAGGAACAGGAGGCCGCCGACCAGCCCGATGGCCCGGACCGGCAGCGCGACCCCCAACAGCCCGCCCGCCACCACCGACAGCAGGTTGCTGACCGCGTAGGCGATCGCCACCCCGGCGAGCACCGGTCCGAGGCGGTGCCGCGCCCCGAACCCGAGCGCCACGAGCTGGGTCTTGTCCCCCAGCTCGGCGACGAACACCAGCCCCAGGGAGGCCAGTAGCGATTCCACGATGGATCTCCTCGCTCGGGCTGACCGGGAGCGGGGACTGCGCGACCTCGACCCCGGACAGCGGTGTGTCCGGTGGTCGAAGGTCTCGCTCACCCCGTGGGGCCCGGGGACCGGGGCTCATCGCCCAGCGTGTCGATCACCCGGCGAGGAACTACTCCCCTTCGCCGCAGAGCAAGCTATCGGTGGGCGGGAGCAGCGGCAACGCGCGGCGCGGGGGCCGTACTCTGCGGGCATGGACGACCGGCCGATCGGGATGTTCGACTCGGGCTTCGGCGGGCTCACCGTGGCCCGAGCGGTGATCGACCTGCTGCCCGCCGAACGCCTCGTGTACGTGGGCGACACGGGCCGCTACCCGTACGGCCCCCGCCCGCTGGGCCAGGTGCGCCGATTCGCCTTCGAGATCGGCCGCCACCTGGTCGACGACCACCGTGTGAAGCTGCTCGTCGTGGCGTGCAACACGGCCGCCGCCGCGGCGCCGTTGAGCGAGCTGGAGGACGCGTTCGGCGTGCCCGTGGTGGGCGTCATCGAGCCCGGGGTGCGCTCGGTCGCGATGGTCACGCAGACGGGGCGCATCGGGGTGATCGGCACGGTCGGCGCGATCGCGTCCGGCGCCTATCAGCGCACGGTCGCCCGGCTGGCGCCCGGCCTGGAGCTCACGTGCGCGGCCTGCCCCGGCTTCGTCGAGTTCGTCGAGCGTGGGGAGACCGCCAGCGACCAGGTCCACGTGCTGGCCGAGCGCCTGCTGGCGCCGTTGCGGGAGGCGAAGGTGGACGCGCTGTTGCTGGGGTGCACGCACTACCCGTTCCTGGCCCGCACCATCTCCGACGTGATGGGGCGGGACGTGGTGCTTGTCTCGTCGGCCGACGAGACCGCGTTCGAGGTGCGGGCTCAGCTCGAGACCAACCTGCGGCGGCTAGGGGCGCCCGAGGCTCTCCGTCGACCGCAACTTCGAGAGGGTGAGCGCCGTCATCGTTGGCTGTCGTCCGGCGACGTCCGGGTGTTCCGGGAGCTGGGCCGGCGCCTCCTCGGGCCCGAGCTCGACCACGCCGAGGCGGTGCCCTGGGCGTGAGCGGCACGACCGGCGTGACTCTGACCGTGCTCGGTTGCTCGGGGACCTACCCGGGCGGCGGGGGCGCCTGCAGTGGCTACCTGGTGCGGAGCCCGGGCGCATCACTCGTCGTCGACCTCGGGGCCGGCACGCTCGCCAACCTCCAGCGGCACCTGGCGATCGGTGAGATCGACGCGTTGGTCCTCAGCCACGTCCACCCCGACCACTGGCTGGACCTGCCGGTGCTGCGCAACGCGATGCGCTACGTGCTGGGCATCGGGGGACTCCCGGTCTACGGGACGGCGGAGACGTGGCTGATGGCGGAGGTCATCATCGGCGAGCTGCCGCCGACGATCCTGTGGCACAACATCGACGAGTCGTCGGTCGTCGAGGTCGGCGACCAGGTCGTGCGCTTCAGCCGCACCGACCATCCGGTCGAGACGCTGGCGGTGCGGGTCGACGCCGCCGGCCGTTCACTTCTCTACAGCGCCGACACGGGATCGGCCTGGTACCCCGGCGAAACCGGCGCCGACGTCGACCTGATGGTCTGTGAGGCGTCGCTCCAACCCGACCACGAGGGGCAGGTCCAGCACCTGTCGGCCCGCCAGGCGGGCAAGCTGGCCCGCACGCTGGGCGCCGGCCGGCTGGTCGTCACGCATGTCGTCCCGGGCGTCGACGCCGAGGCGCAGCTCGGCATGGCCGAGCAGGCGTTCGGCGGCTCGGTGGAGCTGGCCACGGCCAACCGGTCGTATGAAGTGTGACTGGTCGGTCGTCAGACCGACGCCATCAGGGGCGGCGGTCGAGGTCGGGCCGGAGAGCGGTTCGTCGCCAGCCCGGCGCGATCAGGGCGGCGGCCGGGGTCGGCCTGGGGTTACGGTGCCGGGGTGATGAGAGCCGACGGACGGGCGCCCGACGAACTGCGGCCGGTGACCTTCGAGCGCGACTTCACCGAGATGGCCGCCGGCTCGTGCCTGGTCAGTTTCGGCAACACGCGGGTGCTGTGCACGGCGTCGATCGACGACGACGTGCCCCGGTGGATGCGGGGTCGCGGCCGGGGCTGGGTGACGGCCGAGTACTCGATGCTGCCGGGGTCGTCCCCCGAGCGGATCCGGCGGGAGGTCAAGGACGGCCGGCCGTCGGGGCGAACCCAGGAGATCCAGCG
This sequence comes from uncultured bacterium, assembly GCA_963717085.1. GTDB lineage: Bacteria > Actinomycetota > Acidimicrobiia > Acidimicrobiales > VFJN01 > DASQUK01. The sequence continues at coordinate 26,861 of CAVQVM010000021.1, read as the reverse complement.
GTTGATCGGCCGGGCGCTCCGGTCGGTGTGCGACATGACGCTGCTGGGCGAGCGCCAGGTGATCGTCGACTGCGACGTGCTCCAGGCCGACGGCGGGACGCGCACGGCGTCGATCTGCGGCGGCTACCTGGCGCTGCACGACGCTCTCGCCCGGCTGGTCGGCCAGGAGGTGATCGGCGCCCACCCGCTGGTCGCGTTCTGCGGCGCCGTGTCCGTGGGCGTGGTCGATGGCATGCCGGTGCTCGACCTGGCCTATGTCGAGGACAGCCGGGCCGAGGTCGACATGAACCTGGTGATGACGTCGGAGGGCCGATTCGTCGAGGTGCAGGGCACCGCCGAGGGAATGCCGTTCACGCGGGCCGAGCTCGACGAGATGGTGGCGCTGGGCGAGAAGGGCATAGCCGAGGTCATCGAGCTCCAGCAGGAGATGGTCGCCGAGCCGCCGCCGCTGCGGCGGGTCGTTCCCGACCGCCGGTGAGCAGTGCGAGCCGCGGGTCGGGTGGCCGCCGCCGGCTGCTCCTGGCCACCGGCAACGCGCACAAGGTCGCCGAGGTCCAAGCGATCCTCGGCGAGCCGTGGCTGGTGATGGCCCGGGATCCCGGGGTCGAGGAAACCGGCTCGACCTTCGAGGAGAACGCCTTGCTGAAGGCCCGGGCGGTGGCGGCCTCGGCCGGTGACATGGCGATCGCCGACGACTCGGGGATCGAGATCGACGCGTTGGGAGGTGCTCCGGGCGTGCGGTCGGCGCGGTGGGCCGACGGGGGCGACTGGATCCCCAAGGTCCTGCGTCAGCTGGCGGGGGTGCCCGAGGCGGGGCGGGGCTGCCGCTACGTCTGTGCCGCCTCCGTCGTATGGCCAGTTCCGCACGCCCGCGAGTTCGTGGTGCGGGGCGTGGTGGAGGGACGCGTGGCCGAGGCGCCCCGCGGGACGGGTGGCTTCGGCTACGACCCGATCATGGTCCCGACCGAGGGCGACGGCCGCACGTTCGCCGAGATGTCCGAGACCGAGAAGCACGCGCTCAGCCACCGCGGCCGGGCCTTCCGGCGGCTGGCCGCGCCACCTCATCGACTAGTTGTTGTGGCCACTCCCGGCCAGCTGCTGGCGCAGCACGAATTGGAGGATCCCGCCGTGCTGGTAGTACGAGGTCTCCATGGGGGTGTCGAGGCGCGCGCTGACCGGGATGCGGGTGCCGTCGGCGTCCATCGCGAGCTCGGCGCCGATGAGCGTCGCCGGGTCGGTGCCCGCCAACCCGCGGATGGTGAACGTCTCGGTCCCGTCCACGCCGAGCGAGTCCCACGTGGCCCCGTCAGCGAGCTGGAGGGGCAGCACCCCCATGCCGATGAGGTTGGACCGGTGGATGCGCTCGAAGCTCTCGGCGATCACCGCCCGGACGCCGAGCAGCGCCGTGCCCTTGGCGGCCCAGTCACGCGACGATCCGGAGCCGTACTCCTTGCCGGCCAGGACCACCAAGGGGACGCCCTCGGACCGGTAGCGCTCGGCGGCCTCGTAGATCGTCGTCTCGTCGCCCGAAGGCTGGTGGCGGGTGACGCCGCCCTCGGTGCCGGGCGCGAGCCGGTTGCGGATCCGTCGGTTGGCGAAGGTGCCGCGGATCATCACCTCGTGGTTGCCGCGGCGTGACCCGTAGGAGTTGAAGTCGGCGGGGTCGACGCCGTGGTCGATCAGCCAGCGGCCGGCGGGGCTGTCGGGATGGATCGCCCCGGCAGGGGAGATGTGGTCGGTGGTGACGCTGTCACCCAGCACCGCCAGCGCCCGGGCGCCCTCGATGTCCGCCAGTGGCGCCGGCTCGTCGGGCAGACCATCGAAGTACGGGGGCCGCCGCACATAGGTCGACGTGTCGGACCACTCATAGTCGCCACCGGCGGGCACCGGCAGCGAGCGCCACATGTCGTCGCCGTCGAAGACCTCGCCATAGGCGGTGCGGAACATGTCCGACGCCAGCACGTCCTCGATCACGGCGGTCACCTCGGCGTCGCTCGGCCACAGGTCCGCGAGCGCTACCGGCTTGCCCGCCGGGTCGGTGCCGAGCGGCTCGGAGGTGAGGTCGATGTCCATCGTCCCGGCCAGCGCGTACGCCACCACCAGGGGCGGAGAGGCCAGGTAGTTCATGCGCACGTCGGGGTTGATCCGACCCTCGAAGTTGCGGTTGCCCGACAGCACCGACACCAGCGCCAGCCCGTGCTCGTTCGCGGCGGCGGCGACGGGTGGGGGCAAGGGCCCGGAGTTGCCGATGCAAGTGGTGCAGCCGAAGCCCACCAGGCCGAAGCCCAGCTTCTCGAGGCTGGGGAGGAGCCCGGCCCGCTCGAGGTAGTCGACCACCACCTTTGACCCCGGTGCCAGCGACGTCTTGACCCAGGGCTTGCGGTTGAGGCCCCGCTCCACCGCCTTCCGCGCCAGCAGGCCCGCGCCCACCATGACGTGGGGGTTCGACGTGTTCGTGCAGCTGGTGATGGCGGCGATGGCGACGTGGCCGTGGTCGAGCTCGACGTCGACCTCCTCGTCGAGGCCCGCGGAGGCGTCGAGGTGGACCGGTACGTGCTTATGGGTGCGGCCCGCGGCCGGGTCGCCGACGTCCGGGGCGTCGTCGTCCAGGCCGCCGTTGGGGTGGCGGCCGTCCTGGGTGGCGGCGGGCGGGTCGCTGGCCGGGAACGAGGCGGCGTCGGCATCGTCGTAGGCGTGGCCGATCGACACCGGCGTAGCGCCGGTGGGCGGCGTGGCCGCCGCCGACGCCCGGGCCGACTCGGGCAGCGAGTCGAGGAGCGCCACGGCGAAGCGCTGCTTGGCCTCCCGGAGTGGCACCCGATCCTGGGGTCGGGCGGGCCCGGCGATGCAGGGCTCGACGCTGGACAGGTCGAGGTCGAGCGTCTCGGTGAACGTCGGCTCGGCGGCGGGATCGTGCCACATGCCCTGTTCCTTCGTGTACGCCTCGACCAGCGCCACGAGCTCGTCGGGACGGCCGGTGAAGCGCAGGTAGCGCAGCGTCTCGTCGTCGACCGGGAAGATCGTGATCGTCGAGCCGTACTCAGGCGACATGTTGCCGATCGTGGCCCGGTTCTCGACCGGCACGTTGGCCACACCCGGGCCGTAGAACTCGACGAAGCGGCCCACCACCCCGTGGGCGCGCAGCTTGTTGGTGACGGTGAGGACCAGGTCGGTGGCGGTGGCGCCCTCGGGCAGCTCGCCCGACAGCTTGAAGCCGACGACCTCGGGGATGAGCATCGAGATGGGCTGGCCCAGGAGGGCCGCCTCGGCCTCGATGCCGCCGACTCCCCACCCGACCACGCCGAGGCCGTTGACCATCGGCGTGTGCGAGTCGGTGCCCACCAGCGTGTCGGGGAAGGCGTCGCCGTCGCGGGTGGCGACGACGGTGGCCAGGTACTCGAGGTTGACCTGGTGGCAGATCCCGGTGGCGGGCGGCACCACGCGGAAGCTGTTGAACGCCTGCTGGCCCCAGCGGAGGAACTGGTAGCGCTCGAGGTTCCGCTGGTACTCGAGCTCGGCGTTGCGGGCCAGGGCCTCGGGACGGCCGAAGACGTCGACCTGCACCGAGTGGTCGATCACGAGGTCCGCGGGGATGAGGGGGTCGAGCGACTGGGGGTCGCCGCCCTTCTCGCGCATGGCGTGGCGCATGGCCGCCAGATCGACGACTGCGGGCACCCCGGTGAAGTCCTGCATCAGCACCCGGGCGGGCAGGAACGAGATCTCGCGGCCCTCGTCGGCGGCGTTGTCGCGTCCGCCCGACCACCGGGCCAGGGCGGCGACGTCGTCGTCGGTGACCCGCACCCCGTCGTGGTGGCGCAGCAGGTTCTCGAGCAGGACCTTGAGCGAATAGGGCAGCCGGCTGGGGTCCCCGAAGTCGTCCTCGAGTGCGCCGAGGCGCTGGATCCGATAGCGCCGGCCGCCGGCGTCGAGAGTGGCACGAGCGTCGATGGCGGCCATCAGTCCCCGCTCTTGCTGCTTCGCAGCGGGCCGCTCGGGCGACGCTCGCTCTCATCTTGTTTCCCCGTCACCCTCGACGGACGCTCGCTCATGCGATTCACGCTACAGCCCGTCCCCGGCGACGCCGGTAGCTGAAGGAGACCGCGACGGCCGCCACGAGCGCGGCGGTGGTGGCGGCCTCCGTCCAGCGCCCGTGGGGCGCCTCGTTCTGGATGTGGCCGTGGAACCGGTCGACGGCGGGCGGGAACGGCGACCGGCCGAAGAAGTGGCGCCCCGGCTTGTCGAGGTCGATGAGGCAGGCGCCTGCGAGGCCCACGAGGGCGCTGCGGCGCACCGAACGGGGCGCAACGGCGGCCACCGCGGCGGTGACACCGAGGCCGATGGACCCGTCGATGCGGGCCAGCCTGAGGAACTCGTCATCTCCCATGTCCGGCTCGCCGAAGTGCGGCGTCATGTCCATCAGGACATGGGACGCAACCCCGACGACGAACGCGGGCATTGGACGGCGCACCAGCGCGCCGATCGCCGCCCCGGCAAGCGCGTGGTTGGTCACGAACACCAGCGGACGCTACAACAGCACTGCCGGCCGCGGCCGGTCACGCCTCCTTGGCGGCTCGGCTGGGCGCTACGCGGGGCGGCTCGTTGGGCATCTTCGGGTAGACGGGCGGCCACGGCGCGTCCATGAGCCCGTCGGCCATGTCGCGCTCCGACATCGCCAGTAGTGGCTCGATCGACTGGGGGTGGTCGCCCATGGTCACCCACGGGTCGCCGAGCTCGGCGACCCGGGCCGGCACGGTCGACAGGGTGAGCTCGTCGGGGTGCACGTCGTCCAACTCGTCCCACGACAGCGGGGTCGAGACCTGCCCGCCGACCCGTGCCCGCACCGACCAGGCACCGAACACCGTCTTGTGGGGGGCGTTCTGGTTGTAGTCGATGAAGATCCGCTCGCCCCGCTCCTCCTTCCACCAGGCGGCGGTGAGGAGGTCGGGTCGGCGGCGCTCGAGCTCGCGGGCCGCAGCCACGGCGGCCGCCCGCACCTGGTAGGGGTCCCACCGGGGCCGAAGGCGGGCGTACACGTGGATGCCCCGGTTTCCGGTGGTCTTGGGGAACGAGGCGATGCCCAGCTCGTCGAGGAGCGCCTTCACCTCGACGGCCGCCCGCGCCGCCTCGGCGAATCCGGTGCCCGGCTGGGGATCGAGGTCGAGGCGCAGCTCGTCGGCGTGGTCGGGGTCGGCGGCGAGGTTGGGCCACACGTGGAAGCCGAGGCAGGTGAGGTTCACGGCCCACGCGACGTGGGCGACGTCAGCGGCCACCAGTGCCTGCGACGGTGTGCCGTTGACGGTGCTGACGGTGGTGGTCTGCAGCCAGTCGGGGATCTCCTTGGGAACCCGCTTCTGGAAGAAGTTGGGCCCGCCAGCGCCCTCGGGAAAGCGCTGCATCAGCACCGGGCGCCCGCCCATCGTGCGCATGAGCGAATCCTCGATGGCGAGGTAGTAGCGGACGAGGTCGAGCTTGGTCTCGCCCCGCTCGGGGAAGAACACCTTGCTCGGGCTGGTGATGCGCACCTCGTGCCCCGCCGCCTCTACCACCTCGACGTCGCTCGCGGGCGCCATGGGAGGCACGGTAGCTGGACGCCGGCCGACCGATTCACGTCTTTGAAGATCTTCCGGGCCACAGGCCCGGAAGATCTTCAAAGACTGCGGAGGCGGCCCTCGACGAGGCGGGTTAGCTCCCGCCGGATGGCGGTGGGTCGCTGCCGCAGGTGTGTCGACGTGTACCGCAGCAGGTGCCAACCGTTGAGGACCAGGCGGTTCTGTCGCTCGTCACAGTGGTCGAGCGACTCGCGGGTGGCGCGGGTCTCGAGTCCGTCGACCTCGACCCCCACCTTCACCGCCGGCACAGCGAAGTCGAGCACGTACCGCCTCCCGTCGAGCTCGACCTCGTGCTGGTACTCGATCCGCACGCCAGTGGTCGCGGCGATGCCGGCGAACGTCGACTCGAGCGGGCTGTACGACTTGACGCCACCGAGCGCCCGCCGCTGAAGCGCGCGGCGGAGCACACCGAGGCCGCGCCGCCCGGGCCGCGAGAGATCGTCGACCAGCCGCCATAACGCATCGACGCTGAAGCGGTCGAGGTAGAGCCCCCGCTCGATGGCGGCAGACACCAGCTGTGGGGCGACCGCCCCCAGGTCGCCGACCGTACGGATCGGGTTGGTGACGGGGATGCCGCGTCGCCGGGCAGCGTCGACGCTGCGGAGGTCGGTGCTCCGGTGAAGCAGTGCCTCCGTAGGCGTCGGACACTGCTCGTAGGGGACGACGACCTCTACCGGCGCGGGTGGATCGATCAACCCCCACAGCACGGCGGCCGCACGGTGCGATGCGAGGGCCTCGGGTCCCGCCGCGAGGCACGCGGCCAAGAGCGCCTGCTCCCAGCTCCGCCGTGCGCCCATCGTGCGATACACCCCCGCGTCGAGGCGAACGAGGGAACCTCGATCCAGGCGGGCGCGTAGCTGGTCAGGCGTGATGCCGTTCCCGACGACGTGGGCCAGGCTGACCACGCCGTGCTGGGGCCGGGCGAGACGGTCGATGCGGTCGTCGACGGTAGGCGTTGTCATGCGCCAATTAGACCGTTCAGGTATGACAGTTACTGTAAACTCAAGTCTTTGAAGGAAATCTAGGCTATAGCACCGGAAAATCTTCAAAGACGTGGGGAGGGGTGTGGGGGAGGGTCACCAGCCCCGCAGGTCGACCGGCCAGACGTCGGTGACATCGGCGTCGGGGCCCTGGCCGACCACCACGAACATCCGGTCGTGGAGGGCGACCGTGGGGTCGACGTGGGCCGGGAGGACCCGCACCCGGTCGCCCACCCGCACCGGGCGATCCGGGCGGGTCCCGAACGTGATGTGCTCGTCGGACACGAACCAGCAGTCGCCGGCGGCGACCACGGTGGGGTTGCCGTGGTCCATACCGAGCGCCTTGAGCCCGGCGTCGAGGACCGCCCATCCGCCCGGGTTGACGGAGACCACGCTGGTCCAGAGGTACAACGCGTGGCGGAACGCGGGGGCGTGGGGCAGGTACTCCGTGTCCATGAGGCAGTACGAGCCTGCCTGGATCTCGGTCGCCCACAGGTTGCAGTCGTACGTTCCCGTGCCGCCGGCGGACACGACGTCGCCGCCCACGTCGGCGTGCGCCGCCAGTAGCAGCTTCATCGACGCCTCCACCGCCGCCACCTTCTGTTCCCGGGGCTCCCGCATGAGGTGGCCCTCGTAGCCCATGACACCCCGCACCTCGAGCCCCGCCGCTCTGGCTTGCTCGGCGATCCTGCCGGCATCCTCGGGCTCGCAGCCACAGCGGGGGAGGCCGACGTTCACGTCGACCAGCACATCCCGGACACCACCGGCGGCGGCCGCCGCCACCGTCTCGTCGGAGTCGACGGCGACGGTGACCCGTGCGGCCCCGGACGCCACCACGGCGCCCAGCCGCCGGCAGTCGAGGACCTCGTTGGCCAAGAGCAGGTCGCTGCCGAGCTCGGCCCCGGCCATGCCCTCGACCTCCCGGATCGTGGCGCAGCAGAACGTGCGGTGGCCGGCGGCGGCGAGCTCACGGGCCAGCGCCGTCGACTTGAACGCCTTGACGTGGGGGCGCAACCGCGGCCCGGGGAGGGCGCCCGCCATCGTCGTCACGTTGTGGTCGAACGCCTGGCGATCGACGACGAGCGCCGGCGTGGCGACGTCCCCTAACTTCATGGCCGCGACGCTACCCGGCACCCGTTGGCCGGCCCGGCGGCCTCCCTGGGACATCGCACGGGTGCCGTCGGTGGTCTGTGAGTGCCGGCGGTGGGATTCGAACCCACACTGACCAGGTCCTAGGCCTGGGGCCTCTGCCGTTGGGCTACGCCGGCTCGACCGCCGAGCATAGGAGCGCCCGGCAGTGCGGGACCTTCGCCGGGCGCCGCTACCCTCAGGCGCCGTGAGCTTGATCCTGCCGACCGCCCAGAACGCCAGCGCCGTCAGCCCGACCCACGAGATCTTCAACCGCCTGCTGCGCGAGCGGATCATCTTCCTCGGGACCGAGGTCGACGACGACATCGCCAACGTCGTGTGCGCCCAGCTGCTTCACCTCGCCGGTGAGGATGCCGAGCGGGATATCTGGGTCTACATCAACAGCCCCGGGGGCTCGGTGACCGCCGGGATGGCCATCTACGACACGATGCAGTTCGTCGAGCCTGACGTGGCCACGGTGTGCATGGGGCTCGGGGCGTCGATGGGGCAGTTCCTGCTGTGCGCCGGGGCCAAGGGCAAGCGCTTCGCCCTGCCGCATGCCCGGATCATGATGCACCAGCCCTCGGGTGGCTTCCGGGGCCAGGCCGCAGACATCGCCATCCAGGCGGAGCAGCTGCTTTACGTGAAGCAGCTCATGGCCGAACGCATCGCCTACCACACCGGCCAGAAGGTCGATCAGGTGCAGACCGACTTCGAGCGCGACCGTTGGTTCACCGCCGAGCAGGCCAAGGACTACGGCATCATCGACAACGTGATCGTCAAGCGCGGAGAGATGCTGTAGCGCGACCTGCGCCAAGTGCGCGGGCAGCGCTAGGTGGTGGCGCCGCCGCCCGTGTCACCCTCGTCCGCGAGCTTGTCCACGGCATCGTGGGCGGCGTCCTGGGCCTTGTCGACGTGCTCGCTGTACTTGTCGCCGGTCTTGTCGTCGACGAAGTCGCCGGCCTTGTCGATCGCCGCGTCGGCCTTGTCGCTGTGCTGGCCCAAGAGACCCCTCGCCTTGTCGGTGAACCTTTCAGCGACTTCCTTGATCTTGTCGAGGATGCCTTCGTTCCCTGCGGGCATGGGTCATTCTCCTTTGCTCAACGGCTCCAGCTGGCGACGTCACGCAGTTCCATCACTGCGTGTTCCAGCCCCAGAGGGTCTCGGTAGAGTGCTGAGCCCGCCACCAGGACGTTGGCACCGGCGCGGGCGGCACCCCCGACCGTCGACGGCGCGATGCCGCCGTCGACCTCGAGATCACAGTCCCAGCCTCCCTCGACGATCATGTGACGTGCGGCCGCGATCTTGGGCTCCATGGTGGCGATGTAGTCCTGGCCGCCGAACCCGGGGTTGACCGTCATCACCAGCACCAGCGAGCAGAGGTCGAGCACGTGGGCCACGGCATCGACCGGTGTGGCGGGATTGAGGGCCACCCCCGCGTCAGCACCCAGGTCGCGCGCCAGTCCCAGCGTCCGATGCAGGTGCCGAGTGGACTCGGCGTGCACGATGAGCAGCCGGCACCCCGCCTCCACGTAGCGGGCCAGCATCGCGTCGGGCTCTTCGACCATGAGGTGGGCTTCGAATGGGACGCTGACCCGCGATCGGCACGAGGCGATGACGTCGGGGCCGAAGGTGAGGTTGGGGACGAACCGTCCGTCCATCACGTCCCACTGGATCCGGTCTACGCCGGCCTTCTCCAAGGCCAGCACCTCGTCGCCCAGACGCGAGAAGTCCGCCGGCAACACCGACGGCGCAATCTCGATGGGGCGCTCGGATGCGGCGGGGGAAGCCACGACAGGGATGCTACGACACCGCCGTGATCTGGCGTACGCCTCGAAGACGGCTCGAGGCTCTCGCCGGCGGCCGCCGATCCCTAGCGCAGCGGCACCTGGACTCGCACGACCGTGCCACCCGGTTCCGTGCGGACCTGCACCAGGTCGCACAGCTGCTGGACGAGCCACAGGCCGCGGCCGTGCAGCTGCCGGCTGGTGGGTCGGCGCCGACCCACCAGGGGATCGGTGATGTGTCCGGAGTCGGCCACCTCGCACGTCAGGTTGGCGCCGTCGGCCCAGAGCCGGAGCCGGCCGTGACCCCCGCCGTGGCGGAGGCTGTTGGTGGCCAGCTCGCTGACCGCCAGCGCCAGGTCGCCGGCGCGTGCCAGCGAGGCGCCCGCACCGGCCGCGTGCGTCAGGACCCGGCGGCGGAGGACGCTCAGGCTGGCCTCGCCGATCGTCAGCTCGACCGTCTCGGCACCGGCCGGCGGCTCGGGCAGGGGGTCCCGGAACTGCCACGGTGACGATGGTGCGCCCGGACCTCCGTATCCCTGCCCGGCGAAGTCCGCGCTCGCGGCCGATTCGGTCCCGGTGCGGACGAAGGGGTGGGTGCGCCGGGCCTCGGCCACGGCCTCGGTGCCGATGGTCGCGGTGTCGTAGGGGCAGAGCAGCGTCCAGGCGGGCTGGGGCGGAAACGCCACATTGAGCAGCGCCTCGTGCAGCTGGCACTCCACGAGCTCGGCGGCGCTTCGGCTCGGCGAAACGGGCTCGCCGATGCCCCGGGCGCCCGTCCCCGCGCGCTCGGTGGCGAAGCGGTACCACGCGTCGAGGATGCGGCCGGGATTGCGGCCGACGGCCCCCATGTCGGCGAACTCCACGGCGCCGGCCTGGTCGCCCAGCGCGGACTGCAGCAGCCCGATCTTGCGGGCATCGACCACGGCCAGGACGGCTTCGCCGGCGGCCAGTCCCTCCCGGATGAACCTCGACGTGGCGGACACGAACTCGGCCTCGCCGGCGTACAGGAGCGCCTCGTGCCGGAAGGACCCGTGCCGCCCATCCCCCGCCACGGCTTCGGCCGGTGAGGTCATGCGAGGCGCCGCCGACAGGACGGGCGGACCGGGCGTCCATCCTGGTCAACCACGGCTGAGAGGCTACGCGCGGGCGCGTGTCGCACACAGTTCTGGTTCCCCCTCGAGCCACCACTAACCGTGTTATGCGTCGGTCGTGATCGACTGGACACGGCCCATGAGCCCGGGGGCCCGCTGACGCGGGACCGGCTGAGCCGCGTCAGGTGTCGGCGATCGCCGCCCGCACCTGGGCGAGCCGTTCCGTGGACGCCAGCACCTCGCGCTGGTCGTCCACCAGGTGCCGCGCGATCACGTCGGTGAAGCCCAGCGCTGCCAGCGCCCGCAGCTGGTCCGCGACCCGCTCGGGTCCGCCCGTCACGCACGCCGAGGGGTCGAAGCCCCGGTAGCCGCGGGCCAGCACCGGACCGGCGACGCGCTCGGCGTCGGCGTCGTCGGCACCCACGTGCACGTCCCGGCGGATGGCGACGGCTGCGGGCGTGCGGCCGTGCGTGGCCGCCCGGTCTAGATAGGCGGTGGCGAGGACGCCGGCCTCGTCAGGGGTCGCCTCGGGGCCGGCGAGCCAGCCGTCGCCCAGCCGCGCGGCCCGGTCGATCGCCGCGGATCCGTGCCCGCCAACCCACACCTCCAGCGGCTCCGGGGGCACCGGTGCGATGCGGACCCCGTCCACCGCCTCGCCCGCTCCCAGGCGGCGCACCACGTCGAGCGCCCGCTCGAAGTCCCGGCCGCGCCGTCGGATGTCGGCACCCATCGCCGCGAACTGGGCGTCGCCGTCGCCCACGGCGCACTGCAGGATGAACCGTCCCGCGGCAATGGCTGCCAGGGTGCCGACCTGCTCGGCCACGAGCACCGGGTTCCACAGCGGGAGGAGGTACAGCGCCCCCGCTGGACGGTCACCCCACTCGGCGAGCAGGCGGCCGAGCATGGGCGTGTTCTGGTAGTAGGGGACGGGCACGCCGTGGTGGTCGCCGACGAACAGGCTGTCGAGCCCCGCGTCCCGCGAGGCGCGGGCCTGCTCGACCATCCAACGGGTCCCGGTGCGCGCGTCGTCCACCAGGTACCCGCTCCGTAGCGAGACCCCCAGCCTCACGGCGCTACTCGCTGCCGCTACAGGATGCGCACAGCCCGTGGAGGGGGGTGGCTCCGGGATCGAGGACGAACCCGTACTCGCGGCGCAGGCGTGCGGCCACGGCGTCCAGCAGGCCGGCCGGCGCCTCGGCGACACGGCCACAGCGGTCGCAGACGAGGTGGTCGTGCTGGGCGACCGACAGGTGGAACACCGCGGGGCCCGGACCGATCTGGATGCGTGCGATGACTCCGAGATCGGCGAGCCGCTCGAGTGTGCGGTACACGGTCGACTCGTGGAAGTCCGGGTGGTCGGCCCGCACAGCGTCGACGACGTCGGCGGCGGTCATGTGATGCGAGGTACTGGCCAGCATGGCGTCGATCACGGCGCGCCGCGATGCCGTCACCCGGCCGCCGTCGCGGCGCAGCCGGTCGAGAATGTCGTCGAGCGTGTCATCCACACGCGCATGGCTCACGAATACAGCGTACGACAGCTATCGCGAACCTCTCCCTGTTGCCAGTCACTCGCATTAAGGTGAGATCCATGCACATTCCCGACGGGTTCATCGACGGGACGACGTCCGCAGGCGCCGCCGTGGTGGCGGCCGGCGGCCTGGGCGCAACCCTGCGACGGGCGGGCGAGGTGCTCGACGAGCGCCGCGTGCCGCTGGCCGGGTTGGTGGCCGCGTTCGTCTTCGCCGTCCAGATGCTCAACTTCCCGGTGGTCAGCGGCACCAGCGGGCATCTGTTGGGTGGAGCGCTGGCGGCGGTACTCGTCGGCCCGGCCGTGGGGGCGGTGTGCGTCTCGGTGGTGCTGGCGGTGCAGGCCCTGCTGTTCGCCGACGGCGGCCTGTCCGCTCTGGGCCTCAACGTCCTCAACATGGCACTGGTGACGGCCTTCGGCGGCTACGCGGTGTTCGTGTTGGCGCGACGCGTGATGTCGCGGACCCCCTCCTCGGTGGTGCTGGCGGCGGGCATCGCCGCCGCCGTCTCGGTCGTGCTCTCGGCGGTGGCCTTCACCCTCGAGTACGCGGTGGGCGGCACCGGCACGGCCTCGGTTTCGACCGTCGCTGGGGCGATGGTGGGCCTGCACGTGCTGATCGGCATCGGCGAGGGTGTGATCACTGGGTTGGTGGTGGGCGCAGTGCTCGCCACCCGGCCCGACCTGGTCTGGGGTGCGCGCCACCTCGCCATCGACCAGCCGGCCACCGCCTCGGTTGCCGAGGGGGTGGCATCGTGAGGGGCCTCAGCCGCCGTGCGCGGTTCGGGTTTGGCGCCTTCATCGCCGCCGGGCTGATCGTGGCCCTGGTGTTGGCATTCTTCGTGAGCCCGTCGGCCAGCGGCGACCCGGACGGACTCGACAAGGTGGCGATCGACAAGGGGTTCGCCGACACCGAGACGGACCATGCCTTCGGGGACGCCCCCACCGCCGGCTACGGCGTGCGGGGTGTCGACGACGATCGCCTGTCCACGGGCTTGGCTGGCGTCATCGGCGTGGCGGTCACGTTCGCCGTTGCCGGCGGCGTGATGCTGGTCGTCAGGCGGGCGCGCGGTACGAGACCACCCCGGGCCGTCCGGCACTAGGCGGTCCCCGACGTGACGCAAGGGCACCCAGGCGGGCACGGACTCGACGGCCTGTACCTCGACGGGGGGAGCCCGATCCACCGGATGGCCCCCGAGGTCAAGATCGCGGCGACGGTGGCCTTCGTGTTCGCCGTCGTGGCGACACCCCGGGAGGCGCTGTGGGCCTTCGCCGGGGACGCCTTGCTCCTCGCTGCCGTCGTGGCCGTGGCCGGCCTGTCGCCGGCGCTGGTCGCCCGGCGGCTGCGGATCGAGGTCCCGTTCCTGCTGTTCGCGGCGTTCATGCCCTTCACCGGTGCAGGCCCCCGGGTGGAGGTGCTCGGCGTGTCGCTGTCGGAGCCGGGGCTGTGGGCGGCGTGGAACATCGTGGCCAAGGGCACGCTGGGTGTGGCGGCGTCGATCGTCCTGGCTGCGACGACCCCGGTGGCCGACCTCCTGAGGGGGCTCGATCGCCTGCACGTTCCCCGGGTGGTGACGGCCATCGCCGGGTTCATGGTCCGCTATCTCGGGATCGTGGCCGGCGAGGCCCAGCGCATGCACGTGGCCCGCCAATCCCGGGGCTACGACCCCCGCTGGCTCTGGCAGGCCCGGGGGATGGCCGCGTCGGCCGGAACGCTCTTCGTCCGTTCGTACGAGCGGGGCGAACGGGTCTACCTGGCCATGTTGGCGCGTGGTTACGACGGCACGATGCCGGCCCTCGTGGGGCGGCGGGCGGCCGCGGCTGACTGGTGGGCGGCGGCGCTGCCGCTGGCTGCGTGGGCGTTTGCGGCGGCGGCGTTGGTGGCGACATGACGGGCCCAGCCGACGGCCCGGCGGTGGCGGTGCGCGGCGTGGGCTTTGCGTACCCGGACGGCCGGGTGGCGCTCGACGGCGTCGACCTCGAGGTCGCGCCGGGCGAGCGCGTGGCGGTCCTGGGCCCCAACGGCGCCGGCAAGTCGACGCTGGTGCTGCACCTCAACGGCATCCTCCAGGCGCAGGAGGGCGAGGTGATCGTCGGTGGCCTGCCCGTGGTGAAGCGCAATCTGGCCGAGGTCCGCCGCCGCGTGGGCATCGTCTTCCAGGATCCCGACGACCAGCTCTTCATGCCCACGGTCCACAACGACGTGGCGTTCGGGCCCGCGCAGGCCGGGCTCCGCGACGCCGACCTGGAGGCCCGGGTTACCGGCGCGTTGACCGCGGTGGGCATGGTCGACCGCCGGGATGCCGCCCCGCACCACCTGAGCTTCGGCCAGCGGCGTCGGGTGGCCATCGCCACCGTGCTCGCCACCGAGCCGGACGTGCTGGTGCTGGACGAGCCCACGGCCAACCTCGACCCTGCCGCCCGCCGGGAGCTCACGGAGGTGCTGGCATCGCTGGACGTGACCCTGCTGGTGGTCACCCACGACCTGCCGTACGCGCTCGAGACCTGCGGGCGGGCGGTGGTGCTGGACGGGGGGCGGATCGTGGCGGATAGACCGACGGCAGCGCTGCTCGCCGACCGCGACCTCCTGGCCGCGCATCGCCTGTACCTGCCGCTCGGGTTCGATCCCGCCCGGGCATGAGGTCAGGCCAGCAGGGACACGAGCGAGTCGATGTCGTGGCGCGCGAAGGCGTCGACGAAGTGCTGCACCAGCGGTCGTTCCTCGTCGTCCAGGTGGTCCTGCCCGTCGAGGGCGCATCGCCGGGCGGCCAGGTTCGACCGGGCCCGTTGGAGCGTGCTGTTGACCGACGCCACCGTCGTGCCGAGCAGTTCGGCGACCTCGCTCGCCTTCCAGCGCAGGACCTCGCGCAGGAGCAGGACGGATCGCTGGCGTTTCGGGAGGTGCACCATGGCGGCGACGAGGGCCCTGTGGATCGCCTCGCTCACCACCGCCTGCTCGGCCGGATCGTCGGCCGCTCGGGACGCATGGCACCCCGCATACGGACGTACGACGGCGGCGCCCGTCGGGGCCTCGGCGGCCGCGGATTCGGGAGCCTGCCAGGATGCGAGGTCGACCGGGCGGGCACGGCGTTGGGTGGCGCCCTGCATGTCGAGGCACATATTGGTGGCGATGCGATGCAACCAGGTTCGGAGCGACGCTCGACCCTCGAAGCGGTCGAGCGCCTGCCAGGCCCGCACGAACGTCTCTTGCACGGCATCCTCGGCCTCGAATCCGGACCCGAGGATCCGGCGGCAATGGGCGGTCAGCGCCGTCCGATGCTCCTCCAGCTGGCATTCGAGTTCGGTCGCCCCGACGGTCCGCGGTGGCGGGGCCATCTCGATGGTCGACATCGGCCCCTCACCCCGCTCCCAGCGCCGGCCGGAGCGACCGGGCGAGGGCTTGCCGCATCCGGTCCTCCGTGCCCTGCTGGATCGCGACCTGGCGCGTGACCGCAGGCCAGCCGTCGTCCCGCGCCTGACGGGCAACGGCGGCCGCCAGGCGCCCACCGAAGCCGGCGCCGGCCAACAGCAGCCGGCCGGGATCGGCGCCGAGCTCCGCGGCGTGGTCGGCGGCCCAGTGCACCGTCGCCAGCGAATCCTCGAGCGCGGCGGCGTGGGGGTCAGGCGCCACCGAGCGGTATGCGGGCGACAGCACCACGACGCCGACGTCCGCACAGACGCCGCGGCACAGGGCGTCGACGGCGTGGACGTCGCCACCGGGGTCGCGGCCGGGCAGGAGCACGAGCAGGGCGGGGGCGGCCACGGGGTCGTAGGGAGCTGGCCAGTAGGCGCGTGCCGCGAGGGGCCCTTCGGGACCTCGCAACTGCATGTCGGCGATGCGGCGCACACCGGATCCAGGGGGTCCCGGTGGCCGGCCGGCGGGTAGGGAACTCACGTCAGCACCGTCGCACCGGCGACCCGTGCGAGGGAAAGGCCGAGTGTGCATGACGGCGGTGCGCCAAAGGCATGACCGCCGGGAGCGGGCCTGCATCAGAATGGGAGCCATGGACGACCGAACCGCGACCCAGGCCAGCCGGGTGCTCCCGCTGCCGCCTGCGCCCGACGGGATCGAGCTCCGTCACCTGCGGGCGTTCGTCGCCGTGGCCGAGGAGCTCAACTTCGGCCGCGCCGCGGCGCGCCTCTACCTGTCCCAGCCGGCCCTGAGCCGTCAGATACGCGGCCTGGAGCGCCTCGTCGGCTGCGACCTGCTGCGCCGATCCACCCACCAGGTGGAGCTGACGCTCGCCGGCGACGCGCTCCTCGACCGGGCGCGCGAGCTGCTGCACGGGGTGGACGACGCCGTCTCGGCCACCCGCGCGGTCGGCGGCGAGCTCGCCGGCCGCCTGGCTCGGATCTGGGAGCCGGTCAACGATCTCACGACCGCCGGCGCCGACCTGCAGGAGCTGCGCAACGGCTACGAGTCGCTGCACGCCCAGTTCGCGCCCCCGCCGGAGGTCGACGTGCGGCCCGTCAACACCGGCGGTGTGCCGTCCCTGCTGCTCACGACGGAGGCCGGGCCGGAGCCGACGCTGTTGTACCTGCATGGCGGCGGCTACGTCATGGGATCGGCGTTCGGGTACCGGCACCTCGCCGGGGCCCTGGCCGTTGCCGCGGAGGCGAGCGCCCTAGTTCCGGAATACCGGCTGGCACCGGAGCACCCGTTCCCTGCGGCGCTGGAGGACGCCACGCGGGCGTACGTGTGGATGCTCGACAGCGGCACCGACCCCGAGAAGATCAGCCTTGCCGGCGACTCGGCCGGCGGCGGGCTGGCCCTGGCGCTCATGCTCCGCCTCAAGGCCGAGCAGGTCGCCCTCCCCGGCGGCGCCGTGCTGCTGTGCCCCGGTGTCGACCTCACCTTCGAGCACGTCAGCGAGCTACCCAGCGAGCCCCAGCCGGCTATCTCGCTGGAGCAGCTCCACAGCTTCGTCGCCTCCTACCTCGACGGCCATCCCATCGACGACCCCCTGGTCAGCCCTCTGCTCGGCGATCTCGCAGGGTTGCCTCCGATGCTCATCCAGGGTGGCATCGGGGACGTGATGGTCGAGGATGCGCAGCGGCTTGCCGAGCGTGCCCGGAGCCAGGGTGTCGACACCCGGCTCGAGCTGTACCCGGTCACTACGCACGACTTCCAGGTCTTCTGGTCGTTCCTTCCCGAGGCCGCAGACGCGCTCCAGCAGGCCGGCGCCTTCGCGCGCGATATCAGGTCCGCGGCCAGCGCCGAACGCCAGGTCGGGGGTTAGCCCGGGCGGCGTGAGTCAGCCGCCGGCGCTTGCTCCGCCGGCTCGGCGCTCGTGGCTCGGGCATCGCCGTGATGGGCCTGGCTGCCGCCGCGGTGGCTTCGGCCGGGCGAGGAGTTGTGGCCGTGGGCGTCTGCGCCGACCGGCGTGTCGTCCGCTCGCCGACCCTTGTCGGGCCGGACGTACCCCGGCCGGGCCGCGGCCGGATGCCTGGCCCCGTCCGGCGAGTGCTCGACGGCCGGCGGGTCGCCTGCGTGCGGTGGCCCGGCGGGCTCCGAGTCGATCGACGCCGACTCGATGGGCCCCGATCCCACCGGCGCGGGAGGGGTGGGTGCGGCCGGCGGCGCAAGCTCGGGGCCGGCCACGACCGTGGGTGCGGTGGGGGCGAGCGACGTGCTCGCCACCGTGGGCTCCGGATCCGCGGGTTGGGGGTCCGGGGGTGGGGCCGAGGCCGCCGGTGGTGCCGCCGCAGCGTCGATCGGGTGAGCGTCGGCGCGGGTGTCCGGGCTGCCGCCGGTGTCACCGGGGCGCGGTGTCGCCGGGGTGGCGGATTCGCGCTCGTCGTCGTCGGCCGGCAGGACGTGCTCCTCGATCACGGGTACGACCACGCTGGCCACCGTCGCCACGATCCCGGTGGTGGCGGCCGCAGCGGCGGCGACGCCGACCACGCTGGCCGTGGTGGCGGCAGCGGCCTTCATGGCGATCAGGCGGCCTACAGACCGGCCGCGACGACAACGGCGAGGTCCGCTGAGCGTCGTCTGGTGCATGTCCTCGACCACAACGGGCTCGTCGACCAGCTCGTGGGGCTCTGCGGGGCCGCTGGCCGTTTCGATCAGTCCCGAGACGTCGTCGTACCACCCCGGGGCGCCGTGCTCCGGGGGAATGCCCTCCCACAACCGATCGGCGACGCGCACATCGAACTGGACCATGTCGATCCAGATGTCGTCGCGCGCAGATCTCATAGTCCCCGCAGCGGCACTCGGCCTCCCTGTCCGCCCTGTCCACTCGATACCTTAGCGCCCCGATCGTCGTCACGCGGGGTGGCGATCGGCAGCCTGTGTGTAGTGTCGGAAGCTGCCGTCTCGGCGAAATGGGGTCAGCCCTCCGGGGCTACCGTCGGTCCCCGTGGAGCAGGAGGCCATGCGGCGCCGCGTGGCGGAGGCGAGGGTGGGCCGGCTGGCCACGGTCACACCGAGCGGGCTCCCGCACATCGTCCCCTGCTGCTTCGTTCTCGAGGGCGACACCGTCTACTCGGCGGTCGATCAGAAGCCGAAATCGACCTTCGACCTGGTTCGGCTCGAGAACCTGCGCGCCACTGGGGTCGCCTCGCTGCTGGTGGACCACTACGAGGAGGAATGGGCGAGGCTGTGGTGGGTGCGCCTCGATGGCGCGGGCCGTGTCGAGGAAGGCGGGGAGACCCGTGAACGGGCCCTGGGACTGCTGGCCGCCAAGTACGAGCAGTACCGGCGGCAGATACCGGTCGGGCCCGCGGTCGTGATCGAGGTCACCACCTGGCGCGCCTGGCCGTGACGACTGCGGCTTGACCGATCCGTCGACCAGCTCACCCGGGCGGGGCGGTGACCCGCGGGTATGCGCCGACGCCGGCGAGGGTAGAGCGGTCAGGTGCCCGTCGAGCTGCGCATCCGCTTCCATCGGCACCTCGAACAGATCGATGCGGACGTTGTACGGATGTTCGCAATCGTCCGCGAACGGGTGGCGGCGGCGACAGACTCGTTCGTGACCGGCGACGGAGAGCTGGCCCGGGATGTCACCAGCAGGGATGTCCAGGTCGACCGCCTGGAACGCGAGGTGGAGCTGCTGGCGGAGCGTCTGCTGCTGACCGAGTCGCCGATGTGCGGCGACATGCGTTACCTCGTGACCGTCCTGAGGATCGTCCCGCAGCTCGAGCGCTGCGGTGACCTTGCCGAGCACGTCGCACAGCGGACGGTCACGGGCCTCGGAGCGCGCTTGACTCCCCGGACTAGGGAGCTGCTGGCACAGATGGGGAGCCGCTGCGACACGATGTGGGGCGAGGCGGCCAAGGCGTGGGCGGCGCGCGACGCCAACGCCGCCGAGGGGCTCGACGTGCTCGACGACGAGCTCGACGCCTTGCACGACCAGTTGAGCGCCGAGATCCTGTACGGCGGCATCGCGGTGGCGGACGCCATGCAGGCCACCCTGGTGGGCCGATTCTACGAGCGCCTGGGAGACCACGCCGTCCACGTTGCCCGGCGCATCGCCCAGCTGGCGCCCGCCTACGCCGATTGAACGCCGGCTCGGCCGCTACTTCCACGCCTGGGGCCGAAGGAACTCGTCGAGCTCGACGCGGCCGGCAAGGTTGTCCACGAAGCCGACGAGGCTGGCGAAGGCACACTCCGCGACCAGCTGCAGCAGGTCCGGCGGCGTGAGCCCGGCGGCGAGCGCCCGTTGGACGACCCGCGGGTCGACGGCTCCACGGTCGAGCACCAGCGCCCGGGCGAACGCGTAGGCGGCGGCCGGTGTCGTTCCCGCCGGCTCGGAGCCCTGGCGCATGGCCTCGATGTCGTCCTCGCCGACGCCGAGTCGACCGAGGACCGTCGAGTGGAACGCAACGCCATAGGCGTTGTCCACCGCGACGCCGACGGCAACACCGGCGGCCTCGCGCAGGCGGGGGTCGAACGACTCTTCGCCGACCGCCCGCCGCAGCCCGTCGAACGCCTGGAGCAGGGTCGGGCTGGCGGCGATGGTGGCGGCGAGGTTCGGAACGAAGCCGAGATCGGCGGCGATCCCCTCGAGAATGGGCTGTGAGAGGGCCGGCGCGGTTTCGACGGTGAGGATGGGAAGGTCCATCGGGGCTCCTGACTCTGAGCAATCGTGATGGACCGACCATCTCGCCTAAGCGGCGCGGAAACGATTCCCGCGGAGGGAAGGGCGCCGGATCCCCGGTGCCCGTAGGGTCATCGCATGGCCGAGCTCGCAGCAGCGTTGGAGGCCGACCCCACCCTCGGCGACCTGCTGCGTTACTGGCGCCGGGTGCGGTCGATGAGCCAGCTGGACCTGGCGTCGGCAGCGATGACGACCCCGCGGCACATGAGCTTCGTCGAGACCGGGCGGTCGAGGCCGAGTCGGCAGATGGTCCTGCGGCTGGCGGGTGCCCTCGACGTGCCGCTCCGCGACCGCAACGGCCTGTTGCTCGCCGCCGGCTATGCCCCGCTCTATGTCGAGCGGGCGCTCGACGACCCGGCTCTGGATCGGGTGGACGCAGCGATCTCTGGGATGCTCGCCCAGCACGAGCCGCTGCCTGCCGTCGTCATGGATCGTGGCTGGAACCTGCTGCGCGTCAACGCGGGGGCACGCCGGCTGTTCGCCGACCTGTTCGCCCCCGAGCCGGTGCCCGCCTCCGCCAACGTGCTCCGCGTGATCCTCGAGCCAGGGCCCGTCCGGACCCGGATCCTGAACTGGTCAGAGCTCGCACCCGCGTTGTTGGAGCGTGCTCGTCGCGAGGCCGTCGGTGGGGTGCTCGACCTGGCAACCGCCGAGCTGGTCCAGGAGCTGCGGATGCGGCCGGATGTTTCGTCCGTCCTCAGCTCCCCTAGGGCGCCGGCGACCCCCAGCCCGGTCATCGACGTGCACGTCGAGTACGCCGACACCGACCTGCGCTTCTTCTCCGTCGTGTCCACGATCGGCACGCCGGTCGATGTCACCGCCCAGGAACTACGGGTCGAGGCGTTCTTCCCGGCAGACGACGCAACTGCCGAGCGGTGGCGGGCGTTTGGCGCCCGTGATCGTTAGACGCCGCCGTCCTTCAACGCGGCGACCACCCCGGCGGCGCCAGCTCGAAGCCATCGAATGTGAAGCCCGGCGACACGGTGCAGCCGACCAGCGCCCACGCGCCCCTGGGCTCGGCGGCCTGCCAGGCGTCGGCGGGCACAACGGCCTGAGGCACCTGCCCGGCGGCCAGATCGTCGCCCAGGACGATGTCACGTGTCGCCTCATCGGCGGCGTGGACGCTCAGGACCAACGGGCCGCCCGCATAGTGGTGCCAGATCTCGGTCGCATCCACCCGGTGCCAGTGCGACCGTTGGCCGGCCGCGAGCAGGTAGTAGATGGCACTGCCCGCGCCCCGTCCGCCGTCGCCGGTGTCGTGACGCCACGTCTCCGCATACCAGCCACCCTCCGGATGGGGGCGGAGGCCGAGCAGATCGATGATGGCGTCCACGGCGTGTTCCACGCCGTCAGTGTGGTCGCGGACGCGCCGAGGCCCGCGCACTGCGGCGACGCCTCACCCCTCCGACCCGACGCAGAACCTAGAAGGCCCTGGCCAGAGACCTGGCCAGGGCCTTCGTGCGTACCCCCTGGGACTCGAACCCAGAACCTGCGGATTAAGAGACCCCTCCCGGCCGTATCGCCGAGTGTCGGCACGTGCGCTGACCTGCGGTTTTGTACACGTGTTCGTCCGTCCAGGTGTACCGGATCCGGCGCGTTACACCTAGTTTGTCTCCTGGATAAGCACCTGACGGCCGTGCCAAATACAGGTACGGGGTAGCCGTACCAGCTATAGGGGGTAGGGGTACTCCGGATTGGCCCACGAGAGCGTTCTCGGCATCGGCCTCGATGACGGCCCTGAGAAGATCGTCCGCCAAGCTCGCTTTAGGACCGCCAGAGCTGGTCGATGACTCGGAGGTCCCCATGGCCACGAACCGTCTCACACTGACCGTCGAAGAGGCCGGAACGCTCCTCGGGATATCTCGCACACTCGCCTACGAACTAGTCCGCCGCGGCGAGATCCCGTCGCTGCGACTCGGTCGACGAGTCGTGGTCCCAGCGCACGCGCTCGAGCTGATGGTGCAGGGCGTCGGCACGGATGAGACGGCATAGGCCGCCAACGTAGACAAGAGCGGCACCGCTGAAGCACTCCCCGAGATTCGCGCTCGACGATCGCACGCAGACTGACCGGGCGAGGGCCGGTGGGGTCTGGGTTGCCGGCCGTCAGCGGTGGGCGGCGCGGAGCCGGGCGACGGTTCGGAGGTCAAGGCGGTGGCGACGACAAGGCCGGCAGCGATGAGACGGGCGCGTGGTGATCGGGCTGACGCCAGCGACACGGCGGCAATGGCCGGGTCCGAGGCCGCCCGGCTAGCAGCCATGGCCAGGACGGCCGCCCGACGAACAGGCCCAGTGCCAGCGCCAGGTCCACCAGGCCGACCACGCGCACCACGGCGGGGGTGGGCGTCGATGCCGGCAAGGCGGGCTGTGGCGGCGGGTGCGAGTGTGCACGCCAGCCCGGCTACGAGGCTGACGGCGGCCACCGCTGTGACCGACGGGTCGCGCCCGTCGAGGTTGACCGGCTGGTCCATCGGTGCTCCGGCCACGCGGGCTGTTCGCGGTCGAACCTAACGCCTTGGTCGGGCCGAACGGGGATGACCTCCTGCGCAGGGTTGGGGGACCGCAGCGGTCGATGGCGCCGCGTTCGAGGTACGTATCGGTCGTTGAGCGCTCGGAAGGGATGACCAGCAAGGAACACCGAAGCGCCGATCGCACGCGGCTTGGCGCGAGCAGCGCAAGGTCGTGAAATCCGTGCCAGACGCCGAGCTCGATGAGCGGGCCGCCGCCGACGACACCGCGGAGGTTGGACTGAGCCACGTCTGGCGTGAGCAGCTTCGTCAACGGTTGGCTGACGCGGTGCGGGAGCTGCGACCCGACAACCGACGCCTGATCGAGCTTCTGGCCGCCGACGACCCCCCTGACTACCGGGCTGCGAGCAAGGTGCTGAACCGTCTGATCGGCAGCTCGGCCCCACCCGCCAGAGGGTGCTCGAATGGCTCCGCCGACAGCCAGCCCTTTCGCGCTTCCTGGACGAGTCCGAGCGCACCGCGGCCGCACCCTGACCATCGCCCAGCGTCACGGCATGACGGGATCTCGCGCACGGAGGCGATCGGAGAGTCGTGCCGGATCACGCGTATCTGGTCGAGGCCGCCGCGCTCTTCTCTGTTGACGCAGGACGGATGGCAGGGGCGTCGAGATGACCAGGCGCCCGACAGTCATGAGGCTGAGTGCGAGAGGAACGGTGACGTGGCGAGCATCGGTTCGAACACCAAGGTGGGAGTGACGGGTGTTCACGTGACGGAAGGTTTGGTCGAGTCGTGATCGAGCAAACGGTCGATGAGCTGCGTGACATTGCCTTGGAGGCCGACGACGCCGGCGGCTACTTCCCCGCGGTCTACGTCCGCGTGACAGGCGACATCGCTGCGGGAATCCGCGACCACCGGTTCGACGACGGCGAGCGGATGGAACGCTTGATCGACGCCTTCGCCGGCCACTACATCCAAGCCAGATACGCCCAGATACCCGTACCCCGATGCTGGCAGGCGGCGTGGAACGCGGCCGCGGACCCCAACCTCGTGATCGTGCAACACCTGCTGTTGGGCATCAACGCTCACGTGAATCACGATTTGGCCCAGGCCATCGTCGAGATCGCGCCGCACTACGGCGGCCTGGAGGCACTTCGTGACGACTTCGACGCGATCAACGACGTCCTCGGCGGCGCGTTCAACGATGTGATCCGAGACCTCGATCACGTTTCACGGTGGGCCAGCGAGGCCGCGATGGCCGGCGGCGGCCGCCTGTTCAACTTCTCGATGGGGGCTGCTCGCGGCAGGCCTGGGGCGCCGCGGAGCGCCTGTACCCGTTGGACGAGGCAGGCCGGCGGGCGTACGTGCGCGACCTCGACCGGTTGGTCTCGATCCTGGCCTACATGGTCACCCGACCCATGTTCCCCATGGGACTGGCCCTGTGGCTGGCGCGCCGGTTCGAACAACAAGACCCCCGGACCGTGACCCGCACACTGCTGAGCACCGAGGCAAACAGCCACGTCCGAGGATGAATATGCCCCGAGAGTCAGGCCGACCAACGGCCCGCGGACCTCGGCGCGACCGCATTGGTGCATGTCCAGGGGTAATGCTCGGCCGGAGTGCACACACCAGCGTCGGAATCGACGGACCTATTGCCGGGCGGACCTGCGGCGTGGCTTCCGTGCGTCGCCCGACCCGTTGCCGCCGCGCTGCGATCTGATGGCCGGTCATGACCCGCTCTGATGTGATAGGTCTGCTCGGACACCTCTCGGTGCCGAACCACCTCCGCCACATCCGCACCCTCGCCGAGGAGCCGATCGGCCTCCCGGAGCTTGGGACGATCTGCTCAGGCGTTTGCCTGCGTCGAGCCATCGTGATGAGCCTCGTTCGCCCAGCCATCCTGGGCAACGGGCTCTCGCAACGGGTTGACCAATCTCAGGGGATCAGGCCACCACCTCGATGACTTCACCACGCCCACCCTGATCGAGTGCCAACGGCGTTCGATCCTCGAATCAGACCGTGTGCTGGTGGTCAGCCGGACGTGGCACCAGCGGACCGCCGAGGACTGCGGGGGTGAAGGCTGACGTCGTGACGAACGGCGTCGACCTCGACCGGTTCGCCGCGGACCCGCCCCCCGGGGGGTAGCCGCACTGCGCGCTTGCGCCGGAGGCAGAGGATCGGTTCTCGGCTGGGACACCACGGCACAGCAGCACATCGCCATCTACGACGAATTGCAGACGAGCTGAAAGCGGGAGTGGTCTCCAAAACCTAGAAAATCCCTGGTGAAACTCCGAGCCTAGGCCGTGACCGGCCCGGGCCCGCGGGTGGCGACGGCGCTCGGCTACCGGCTCAACCCGACCACGAGCCCTGGCGTTGACGTCCCACCGAGGGGTGTAGAAGCGGGGGTTCACCGCTGTGGCCACTACAGATGGATTTCTGTAGTGGCGTTCCGACGCAGCGTGTTGAGGAAGGACGCACCGTGCAGTATCATTCACAAGCGCTGGGACCGACCTCGAAGGGTGGGCCGTTGGTCGAACCCAGCAGGCGTCCGGCGGGACCGCAGGTTTGGCGCAGAGGGAAGCCAACTCTTCATTCCGAGGTTCCGCGCTCGGGGGCGTCATCCAAACCACTGGCCGCTGGTTCGACAGAAGATCGACTCGGGGCAGTGCTGGTTTCCGGGGATCGGATAACGAGCATGGCTGCGGGAACGGCGGGTTATGAGGCCGCCTCTGACCTGCATCGTCCGGTTGACGACATCCTCCCCGGGCTTTCGTACATCGGCCCACCGGAAGTCATGCAGAAGCTGGCTGCGCTGCATGCCGAGGTCGCCGGTGATCGGACCCTCCTCGCGATCGTGGTCGCTGCTGAGGAGATGGCGACTCGTTGGAGGCTGGAGCACCATCACCTCGATCAGCACTGGCTGGCGTACGAGAAGGCGCTCGCCGCCGAGAGCGACACGCGTCGCACCCTCGACATGCTCCTTAGGACGCTTGCCAGGCTCGCCGAATCGTCGCGCCCTGCGAGAAGAGCGAGTGATCTCACGGATTCGGATCGATCGGACGTCACACCCGTCGACAGCGCGGGCGGTGAGGGACCCATCCGGGGGGGCATGGAGGCCGGCGTACGCCCACCCGTCACGACCGGTTCGGTGGACCTTGGTGTCTGCCTCCTCGGCCGTTTCCGTCTGTTCCGTCGCGGTCAATTGGTCGAGAGTTGGCACGGGTCCAAGACGCCTCGGGTCGTCCGTTACCTCTTTGCTCAGCGTGGCCGACCTGCGCCAAGGGACGTGCTGATTGATCTGTTTTGGCCAGATGTCGACCCTGAGACGGCGCGGCGTAGCTTGCATCAGGCCATTTACGTAATCCGTAAGGCGCTACGAGCGTCGTTTGATCCGAAGCAGCTCATCCTCTTTGTCGACGATGCGTACGCAGTGAACACCTCGGCTGGCGTGAGGTGCGACGCAGAGGAGTTCGAGGCGTGCGCGCGGGCGGGCCGTCGGGCCGAGCGGGAGCTGAGGGAGGAGGACGCGATCTCGGCCTACGAGTCGGCTGAGCGCAATTACGCCGGTGAGTTCCTCGAGGACTGCCCCTATGAGGACTGGGCGATGGCGGAGCGGGATCGATTGAGGCTGGTCTATCTCGACGTGGCCAACCGATTGGCCGAGCTCAAGCTCGCCACGGGTGATGTGGAGGCCGCCTTGGACTTCAGCCAACCCGCGCTGCGGCGTGACTCATGCGACGAAGCGGCGCATCGCTCCGCTCTTCGTTGTTACGGGGTCTCGGGCAACCGGAATCTGGTGATCCGCCAATACGAGGCGTGCGTCGACGCATTGGACCGCACCTACGGCCTCGCGCCCACCCGGGAGACGGCCGAGTTGTATGCGTCGCTCTTGGGTTCCTGATCTGGACCACGCGCTGGTTCGCCGGGCACGGTCGACACTCTCAGCCGCGATTCCTCGGCCGCTTCGCCTCTTCTTGACCGGGCGCCCAGCCGTCTGGCTGCGACCGCTCGTCGCAGCCGCACCCGCCCCTTCGATACGCCAGCTGCGGACGTGCTGCGGGCACGTTTGCCTGGTGTTGTGACCTTCTTCGCCGATGGTTCAGCACGCGTGTCCACGCGTTCGAGGGGCGTTCCGGTCGGCGTGAGGATGATGCGTCCGTCGTCCAACGTGACGCCG
>CAVQVM010000020.1:0-443567 GCA_963717085.1 uncultured bacterium | reverse complement strand
ACGGCCGAGGCTGCGCATCGCCAGCTTCGTGGCGTAGACCACCGCGTCGCGGTGCGTCGGGGACGCAGCCCGGCGGCCTGGGCGGCCAACGCCGTCCGCGGGGCGGACCCGAACCGTTCCCGCAGCTCATCTGGTGCGGTGACACCAAGGTGGCGGATCTGGTTCAAGCACGTGATCCGGGCCTCGCGACCGGAGCGTTTGGCGACCAGCAGCGCCCGCATCGCCTCCACGTTGCCGTCAGCCGTCTTGGCCACGCCCCTGGCCCGTCCTGACAGCACCGCCCGGGCCGCTTCGATGGCGTCAAGGGTGTCGGACTTGCCGTGGGCCCGGCGCAGCTGACGGTTCGGTCGGTCGACCTCGATCACCTCGACACCGGACTGGTCAGTCAGCGACGAGCGGTTCCGAGCGCGCCATCGACACGGGTCTCTGCCTCGTCGTCGCCGATTCCCCACGAGACCGCGAGCTCCGAGATCAAGCTGTGGCGGGCGCGCGCATACATCGCCGTCTCGGCAGCGGCCAGCGAGGCCTTGCGCTGGCGGAGGGCGAGGTTCCGGACCACCTCGGCACACGCATAGACGTCGCCAGACCTCAGCTTCTCCTGGTGGTTCTTGAATCGCCGCGACCAGTTCCCCGGCACGTGCACGTCGCTCATTCCGAGCAGCTCGATGACGTCGGATGCGTCCTCTCGTGAGATCGCCGCTCGGACACCCAGGCCCTCGGCCCGGTCCTCGGGGAGCGACACCTTCATCCAGGACCTGGTCCCCCAGCCGGGCTGGAGAACCGACAACACCAGGTACGTCTCCGTTGCGCCGTTGATCGCCCGTGACTCGCGGCCGACGATCTCCGCGACCCCGTGAGATGGATAGATGACCTTCGCACCGATTTCGAAGACCACCGTGAACCTCCGATGCTCGGTGGAAGTGTCGCCCAGTGTGCCGGTCCGGAGCGAGGTCTCCACCCGGCTGGGTTGGCGTGTGGGCCGACCAAGGGCCGGCGTTGGGCGCAGTCAGCCCGGGTGCTGCTGTCGTCGAACTTCTCGCGCAGCGGGAAGATGACCGAGCCGATTGCGGACGGGTCGCCGCGGGCCGCGGCAATGCCGCCACGAGCTCGACGAAGAACCGTGTCCAACACGCACAGGTGATCGGCCTGGTGCTGGCCCGGCGTTGCCGGGTGCAACAGCGCGGCCAGCGTCTCACCGGTGGCATCGGCGAAGCACAACAGCGTGTGGAACCCGAAGCCGCTCTTGTAGATCGCCGCGGTGCCGGCCTTGTTCTCCGAGTGGATTTCCACCAGGTAGGGCGAGCGGTGCGACACTGTGGACAAGTCGTGGCCTCCTCGGTCCACGCGTGGCCATGGCGGGATGCCGCGAATACCAGGACGAGCCCTATGGCCGACTATGAGATGCCCATTCCCAGTGGATTGGAAGCCAGCGATCAACTGTCGCTATCGATCGGTCGCGTCTGCAGAGAAGACGTGTCTCTTGAGCAGTCATGCAGACAGGTCTTCCTCGCACTTGTCGACGCCGGATTAGGGCTCTATCTACGCCCTGCATCTATTGAGCAGCTGATAGATGGCTGCCGGCTGATGTTGAGCAATTCAGGCGTCTCTGCTCGGTGGCAGACCGCTGGAGACGACGCTCTGATTGCAGCCAAGGCAGCCCACAAGGAGCGCAACAGAGTAGTACACGACATGTTGCTTCCAGCCGGGCAGGGCGACGACGATTTGTCGAGCTGGAACGTAAACCAGGCGCAGAGAGAGACGCTGACCTTCAAAGCGACACCGAAGTCACTCACCGATGTGGCAAGGACTCTGAACAGACTGAGTCGAGCGAATCAGCGCGTGTCCAACCTCGGATTCGGGATGGTGTCCCTTGTTCTGCTCCCTGGCGGAGGTCCCGAGCTAGCGGATGACGCCGTCCTGTCGATCGTTGAGGACAAATTCGACTTGATCGAAAATGGCGACGCCCGACCGTATGGGTCAAGCGAGTAATCCGCGCCCGACTAGCTCACACCACCGATCGTTTGCGATGATTGTCTCCTGAGATCAGGCCGATGGAGAGGCGCTCGCCGAGGTAGTAAACTGAGGTCACGGCACTCTCGGACAGATCGAGGCGGTTGAGTCCAACTTTGCGGCTTCGCAGACAGACCGCCGGTATCGAACAGGTACATGGAAGCAGGCAGACTCGGATCTGTATCGTGATGAAGCGATCGATACGACACTGCTCCTCGTCACGGCCAATCACCTCGTAACTGCACTCAACCGTTGCAGCACATCCAGGCTCGGAGTTCCCAAGTTTCCTACAGACCTGCGGAACCGCGATCGGACGTTTGCGCGACATATACGAGCGGATCGCTACTACGACGCACAGCAGCGCGGCCGTTCACCCAGCGGGAAGTGCAAGAGGTTCTTTAGAAGCAGCCTGGCGCTGGCCCCTGGATGCTTCATTGGAACTACAAGACGGGTCTGACATTGGCTGGCGTCCTGCATCAGGCGAGGCTTGCGTCCGAGGTGCGATCGATCACCACGGCTGCGTGGCGCGCGCATGAGCAACTGCTGCGTGGATCGGTCGCTGATGATGAACTGGAACGGTTGCGACCGGCGCGATTCGTTCCGAAACGAGGTCAAACCGCGCTGACCTGATGAGCTTGGTGCCCCAGAGGCGGGATGCCAGGGAGCCGTACACAACGGGGCGGCTGTCGCCGCCGGCCCGGGCCGGAGGCCGGCGAAGCGACGCCGCCGGGCGCCGGCTCTGCCGGCGCCCTTGACCCCTTAGAGGCCCAGCTAGCGGCTATGTCGGCGGCGCGCCGTGCCAGGTACGTGCCAGCCGGCGGCGAGATGCCCTCTCCCCAGCTGCCTCTCGTGCGGATCGGCGGGCGCTGGCGCTTTGTGCGAGGGGCATCAGGCGAGACCCCGTATTGCCCGGCGGCTCCAGACGGTTGTTCGGTGTGCCGCCGCTCGGCGACAGAAGCGCCGATGTCTTTGTGCACGTCTCCAACATCCAGGGCGACGAAAACAGATCGCTCACCGAGGGCGATCGCGTCGAGTTCGACACCGCCCCTCGCCGCAAGGGGGAGGAAGCTCAGAACGTGCGCGTGATCTGAGCTTCACGCACCTTCGATGCGGGCGAACCGCCGGCTTCGGGCTGGCGGGTCGCCCGTTCCGCGAGACGCTCGCTGCTACGAATGGCAGCTTTTCGGGTCGCCGGGAGGCGTTGGCATGGCAGGCCGATACCGTCGGGACGAGCCCCTGAAAGATGGTTTTATTTGCTCAGCCGTGGCATGGGGTTCTCTGCGTCGCCTCTTCTGAGCCGAGACGAGGAGGCGACCGTGCCGAGTTCGGTCGAGGCTTCGATGGCCGACGACGATCTGTCCCGCCAACGGCGCAAGCGGCAGGCGCGGTTGCTTGACCGGCCTGTCCCCGACTTCCCTGCGCTCACCGTGGCCGACGTGGTGGCAGATGTCCTTGCCGCCAGCGACGAAGGACATGCACCGCTCGACGTGCCCAGTTACTTGACGGAACACGGCCACTCGTGGACGACGATCGAGACCGTTCTCGCGTACCTGCAGGGACAGCGCCCGCTCCTTGGACCGGCCGGGCCCTCTGGACGTCTGCTGCCGTGAGCGACCCTGCTCATGACACGCCGGACGTCGTATGGGCACGGCGCCGCAAGGGCCCGAGGCCACCCGGCAAGGCAACTGCAGTCTCTGGTCGTGACAAATGCCGCGGATGACGATGCCGTGGTCACGACCGGACGGCGACGGACCGCCCTGTTGGCACTTTGAGCGTCGTCGTGTCCTGGACTTGCCACCGTGAGGTTCTCACCGGCTCGAGACAACTGGCTGTCCTCGACCGTCTCCGGGCATTCCGACCGTCGGTTCTCGAGGAGGCCGACGGAACGCTGCGGATGTGGTATTCGGGCCACGACGGCTCTACGGGGCGGATTCTCGAGGCAGTGCAGCAAGCCGGACAGCCTGGGAGCGTCTAGGGATCAGCATCGACGCGGGTTCCTCGGGCGAGAGTGACGCGTATGGGGTCGAGGCACCGTGTGTTGTGCGCACACCCGTGGGCTTCCTGATGGCCTACGCCGGCTCCGACGGAGCTGACACTCGTCTTCATATGGCTTCGTCCGACGACGGTCACCGATGGGAAGCCCACGGCACGTTCATGCAGCGAGGGGAGCCCGACGCGATCGGCGCCACCCATCCCTGCCCCGTCGTAACCGGCGAGCGCGCCCGGAGAGCACCTCGACCGCCGACGCATCCCGCTCCGGCAAGTCGACCGGCAGGGGGATCGGCTCGAGGTCCCGATAGTGCTTCAACGGGATCGGCATGTTGGCGAAGTCGAGGAAGTGCCCGCCCGCGCCGACGCTCTCAACGCTGTGCTTGGTGGCGTCGTGGAACAAATGGGCGACCTCGCGATCGTTCAGCGCCATCGCGCCGACCGTACCCAGCGCGATCGAACCCCCTGCGATGGCGGCCACGGCGCGGGTCAGCCGCTCGGCCGCGGTCATGTGACGATGACGACGGCGCCGGCCGAGCTGGACCCCAACCGATGGCCGCTTCGAGGAGCGTTATGGGACACCATCGGGTCCGGCATTCAGCGGTCTGCTCCCGGCGACCGTCGTTGTCTTGTCGCCTGGTTATGCACCATCGGCACCGGCCAAGGACGTTCTGGTCGCCGCGGTCCGCGAGTAGCCTCGCCGAGTGGTAGCGGGAAGCGATGGCATCGGGCCGCTCGAGCCGGTACCGACACCGGCCACGATCGAACAGGTGATCCAGCTCCTGACGTCACTGCCTGGTCGGGGCGCCGACGCTCGGGCCGTGCTCAACGGCCTGTTCGGCGACGCACTTGTCGAGCGGGAGTCCTCGCTCGCCATTCCCCTGACGTTTCGGACCGCAGCCGGCGGCGAGCTCCCACTCGATCATGACGGGCTCCGGCGTGCGCTCCCGAACGCCGGAGCCCGGCTCTGTGTGCTCGTGCACGGGCTCATGGCGTCGGAATCGGTGTGGAGGTTTGCCGGCGGGGGGGAGCTCACCTATGGCGAGCTGCTGGCGCGCGAGTGCGGCGTGTGCCCTGTGTATGTCCGCTACAACACGGGGCGACACAT
Source organism: uncultured bacterium (assembly GCA_963717085.1). Lineage (GTDB taxonomy): Bacteria > Actinomycetota > Acidimicrobiia > Acidimicrobiales > VFJN01 > DASQUK01. The sequence goes on along the minus strand of CAVQVM010000020.1, from coordinate 438,460 downwards.
CTCTACCAATGGGCGTGAGCTCGCGGCGAGACTCCAACGGCTGGTGAGGGCCTGGCCGGTGCGGGTGCGCGAGATCGACCTCATCGGTCACAGCATGGGCGGCCTCGTGATCCGGAGCGCTTGCCACTACGGCAGGGGCAGCGCGACGTTGCGAGACCGGTTGCGACGTCGCGGACCGTGGCCCGCCAAGGTGAAGCGGGTGGTGCTGCTCGGTGTGCCGAACAGCGGCGCCAACCTCGAGGTGATCGCCAACCTCACGAGCGCAGCGTTGTGGTCGGTACCGAACCCGGTCACCCGGCTGATCGGCGCCGGACTCGACCGGCGCAGCGAGGGGATCAAGGACCTCCGCTGGGGTGCGGTCCTCGACGAGGATTGGGTCGAGCGCGACCCCGATGCCACCGAGCGCCCCGAGCGCTACCGGGTACGCGTCCCCCGGCGCGCCGAATACCTCGCCATCGCGGGCTCACTCGTTGACGAACGGGACGCCGATGTTCCCCATCGCGTCAACCGCCTACTCGGCGACGCGCTCGTGACGGCCCCGAGCGCGCAAGGCCGGCTCGGCAACGATGAGCCCGTCCTGTTCCCGAACGCCGCAGTTCGCCTCTGCCCGAAGATCAACCACATCGCGCTCGCCAATCACCCCGAGGTCTATGACGAAATCACCAACTGGTGGAACTCAACGTGCTGACCCCGGACTCGGCTAGGTCGCCCACGACCCGCAGCGCCACCGACAGCACCGCCAGGTCGAGCGGCTCGCTGGCGGAGTGGGACTTGGGGTCACAGCTTCTGCCCTTCGCGCCCGGCGACCGGTGGATGCCTTAGGGGCTCCGCCAAAGGCTCTGAGATCGGGAAGACCAATCCAAAGCCGGGCGTCCAACGTCGGACCCGCTCGTCTTCACGCGACCATCCCACATCCGCGCCCCCCAACCCCGAAGGGGTGTCCCCGATCAACCTGCTCGGAGGCACACCGAAGCGTAGATCTGAGCGGCGGAGAGCGGCTGGAGGACGACGTTCTGCGCTGGCCTTATGTGCGTCCCGAACAACACATTGAAGGCACCCCGGCGGCGCGGATGGCCGCGCGTTATGGGGCGCCGGACGCACCGCGGCGCCGTTTACCGGGCGGCCGGGTCCGGGTTCGCTGTCGGCCTTATGCGCCGTGACGGTCGGGCGTCACTTCGATCACAGACGGCCGATATGTCGGACGGTCGGGTCCCGATGAGGTGCCCGAGACGCGGTCGCTTCACATCGCTCGGTGAGACGGAGACTGGGGCCGCGCCGGCGCGGACGCAGGTGCATCCCGACCGGTCACCCGGGCCGAGTCCGCACCCAGCCGGTCACCTCGGCGGTCGTGGTCACCTGTCCGCACCCGCCAGGCGCACCGCGACGCGCCGGCGGCCCCAGCCTTGCGGTGGCCCTTCGAAGCGCCCCGGCACCTGGTGTCCGCACGTCCGGCAGCGCCCGTCGTCGGTCAGATGGCACCGTCCCAGCTCGTACCAGTCGCGCTCCATGAGGAGAGCACCGCATCCCGGGCACCAGGTGCTCGACCCGGGCTGGTCATGCACGTTGCCGGTGTACACGTACTCCAGCCCGTTGCGGAGGCCCCACTCGCGGGCGCGGGTGAGCGTGGCGGCCGGCGTGTGCGGGATGTCCATCATCTTGAAGTCGGGATGGAAGGCCGTGAAGTGGAGGGGCACGTCGGTGCCGAGATGCTCGGCGACCCATGAGGTCAACCCATCCATCTCCTCGTCGCTGTCGTTCTTTCCCGGGATCAACAGCGTCGTGATCTCAAACCAGACGTCGGTCTCACGGCGCAGGTACTCGAGCGTCTCCAGCACCGGGTCGAGGTGGGCGACGCACACGTGCTTGTAGAAGTCCTCGGTGAACGCCTTGAGGTCGACGTTGGCCGCGTCCATGTGGCCGTAGAACTCGCGCCGTGGCTCCGGACAGATGTAGCCAGCGGTGACCGCGATCGCCCTGATGCCCAGCTCGCGGCAGGCGTCGGCGACGTCGATGGCGTACTCGATGAAGATCGTCGGGTCGTTGTAGGTGAACGCGACACTCGAGCAACCCAGCTGCTTGGCGGCCCGGGCGATGCCCTCGGGTGAGGCCGCGTCGGCGAGCGTGTCCATCTCCTTCGACTTGGAGATGTCCCAGTTCTGGCAGAAGCGGCAGGCCAAGTTACACCCCGCCGTGCCGAAGGAGAGCACCGACGATCCCGGTAGGAAGTGGTTGAGCGGCTTCTTTTCGACGGGGTCGATGCAATAGCCCGACGAGCGACCGTAGGTCAGCAGCACCACCTCGTCGTCGACCCGCCCGCGCACGAAGCACATGCCCCGCTGGCCTTCTTGCATGCGACAAGCGCGCGGGCAGACATCGCACTGCACTCGCCCATCGGGGAGGCGGTGCCAATACTTCGTCGGGAAGGTGGCCGGCGCCTCGCCGCTCACGACCTCACGGTAGTCCTGCGGCCGGCCGTTGCCACCCCGCGAGTTCACGACGGCGCGACGATTCGGGGATTTGACCCGGATCTAACCCGACATTGCCATGTCCCAGAAGCGTCGCTCGTAGTGAGTCACCCAGACGAAGGCGTCCTCAGCTTCTCGCGCCGGCTCGCCCACGGAGGCCTCAAGCTGGCGATCAACCGCCGCCTGAAGGTCGCCGACGTAGGACCGGAAGCCGTCGGTGGTCCACCTCTCGACGAACTCCCGGTAGGGCTGAGCACCCGGACGGGCGCCTTCCCAGCTCTCCAGGTAGGTGCGTTCGAGCGCCCAGATCGCGGTGATCTGCGCCGGGTAGGCGGAGAAGGTCAACGCCAGCAGGAAGTCGCAGTACGCCCGATTCGCCGGATGCATGGGGGCGTCGAGGGCCACGCCGCGCCGAGCCGCCACCTCCTCAAACCAACCGAGCTCCCCCACGGTGGCAACCACGCCTCCGGCGAGCAAGCCGACGTCCGCGAAGGGGGCACCGGCCGCGATGCGGGACTGGGCGCGCACCAGGCCCTGCGCGAACCGGTAGTCCTGGGCCAGCCAACGATCGAAGCAGCCCGCGGGCAGCGACCCGTCCCGCACGCCCGCGAGGAACGGGTGAACGATGGCCGCCTCCCAAGCGGCCGCGTGGCGCGTCAACAACGCATCCGCAGTCAGGGCTTCTCCCAACGGACGGCGGCGTCAAAGAACCGCAATTCGAGTGCCATCGCCCGGCGATACAGGACAGCCAGACGGTCGTGATCACCGCCGTAGCGGTCCAGCAGAACCTCCAGACGTCGCGCCAGAACCTCGAACTCCTCGCTGGCGTACGTCTCCACCCACTCGCGATACGGACTCTCGGACTTGGTGCGGGCGGCCAGCCGTTGGCCGAGGCAGGCGTAGAGCCGCATGCACGGCGCCATCGCCGCCGCGATATGGCCAACCGGCTCGAGCGCGGCGACCGCCAACAAGAAGTCGGTGTACGCCGCGGTGGCGGGATCGGCCGCCTGGTGAACGTCGACGCCCCACCGGGCCGCGTAGCCCTTGTGGAGGCGGAGCTCGTCGCCCGCCCCGTCGAGAAGCTCCCTGAACGCGATCAGCCCCTCTCGATCGGGGCTCTTCGCCAAAGCCAAGCCGTAGGCGCGGCAGAACGCGTCAAGGAAGACAGCATCCTGCCCCACGTAGTAGGCGAACGTGGCCCGGGCCAACTCCCCCGACGCGATGCCCTGGACGAACGTGTGCTCCAGCGCGGCCTCGGCCAGGACTCGGTTCCGGTGCCACAACGACTGGGACAGCGAAGCCACGGAGCAAGGCTAAACGCAGCACGAGCAGAAGGTCGGCGCCCAGCCCGAGGCGCCGAGCGATTGGTGCCCCGAGGCGCCCGACTCTCGCTCGGCACGCCCCAACAGTGAGACCCGATAGGCGGCGGTCTCAGCTTTGGGCCAGCGCCCAGCGCTCGGGATCGCAGTGGCGGGCCACGCAACACGCCGGCTCGTGACACGCCCGATCCGTGATCGCGACCGCTTCCGGGTGGAAGAAGACGGGCCGGCGACCGGGCTCACCGTGCCCTTCCACCCCACCAACAGGCGATTCGGGCGGTTCGATGAGCTCGGCGAGGGTTCCAGAGCCGGTGGCCGTCGCCCTGGTCGGGCTGGCGGAAGGCGCGGGGTGCGGATCTTCGAGCCGGGCGGCCCGGTGAGCAGGAGGGTAGTGGCGGCGTCGGGTTCGTGGTTGAGGTCGCCGGCCACGACGAGGGCGCGCGCTTGGTTCGCCACCTCGGTGCTCGACAACGCGCGATTGACGACGAGCGGGCAAAAGCTCGGCTGCGTGGGGAGGTGGCTCGAAGGCTTTGGGGCTGGACGCGGCCGCGCACGGCATCCGGTCCAATGGCGGTACCGGCCCGTCTCCGAACCCGAGGGAAGGGAGCGACCACGAACGGGTGGGCCGCCATCGATACCGATCTGTTGGGTGGGGAGCCTGGGACGGAAGGCGGGCCGCCGGTCCCGCCGGTTACAGGTGGACGATTGGGCAGGTGAGTGTGCGGGTTACGCCTCCTACTAAATGGATGTGCGACACCACGAGCATGCCGAGGGCGTCAACGTTCTCGGTCTGCACCCGGGCGATCACGTCGTAGGGGCCGGTGAGCGCCTCGGCGGAGCGCACTCCCTCGAGTGCGCCGATTTCTTCAGAGACGTCAGCAGCCGTTCCCACCTCGGTCTGGACGAGTACATATGCCTCCATGCGCGCCTCCTTCCGTGACGCCCAGCTCTCGGATAGGCCCGCTCACGACCTCAGCCAGGCTGCGAGGGTCGCGGCGATACGTGATCGACGCAAGGACGGCGCTGGTTCGACGCCTGATGGCGGTCGTGCTCCCGGTTCGTGGCGCGGGCCGGCGGTCATGTGGCGCCCGCAAGGTGATGACGTGGTAGCCGTCGCCGAGCAACTCGGGCTCGGCGTCCTCGAGGATCCGGAGCACCTCGGCATCCAGGGGCAGCCGGTCAGCCCGCCTGAACGCCCGCTCCGTCGTCGTCGCCAGCAACCATCCAGCAGACTGGTCGCCACTCGGTCTGCGCCACCGTGCCGCTCCGCTCGGTGGTACATGGCCAGCACGCGTTCGAGCACTCGCCCGACGCGGGAATGAGGATCCTCGGGCTCGACGCAGTGTGTCGATGTTTCCATGGTGGCGAGCTCCACGACCTCGCTCCCAGATCCTCGCGCTCGACCCAGTCCTTCGGTGCGCCTCAGTCACCAAATCCGATCCGCGATGCAGAGCTCCAACGTCGCGCCGTCGTCGGCGCGGACCTGACCGTCGGGGGTGTCGCCGGCCTGGTCCTGGGGCTACACCTGCTCACCTATGCCGTGAATCCGATTGGCATGGTGTTGGCATGGTGATCGAGGTGTCAGGCGAAGAGCATCCCGTGCCGCAGCCTCGGCGAACTGGTCGATCGCGGCATGCTCACTGACCGGTTCGCCCCTTTCCTCCAGGCCTGGGTGCGGGCCACCTGTCGACGGGTTCGCCGGGCAGCCCGGATCGGGGTAAGCGAGACGCTGTTCAGCGGACGAACACGGTGGCATCCCGCTCCACGACTTCCCCCCGACGCAGCGGGAGGATTCGTGTCAGAGCGATGTTGGCCGCGCCCAGACCGGGGACCTTCGCATATACGCCTTGCGGGCCGCGCACCATCCGACCGGTCTCGACGTCGTACCTGGCGCCGTGCCAGGGGCACACGAGACAGCCCTGCTTGTCGATGGACCCGCCGGCGAGGTCCGCGCCGAGGTGACGACACCTGCGGCTCACGGCGAACAGGCGGCCGCTCGCGTTTCCTACGGCGTGGTGGCCTGCACCCGTGACCGTGCCCGGGGTGAGCTCGGAGACCGCGCACACTGGCTGCTCGTCCGCGATCCTTCCCTCGTCAGGTGGTGAGGTTGCAGGCGTCGACCAGGCCGATCTGGACGTAGGGGTCGAGCCAGTTGATGTAGGCGGTCGACTCGGCAACCCTGCTGTTCGCGATGCGGTACACGACGCACTCGTACGTGGAGTACGGGTGGTCCGCGCCCTGGAGGTACGCGTTGCCTGGGAATCGTTCGGCGGCCACCTTGCCGATCACACACACGTGCCTGTCGTCGCCGAACATCTGCTTCAGCGCGAGGGTGCTGTCGCCGGCCGTTGCGCGGAACTGGTCGACGACCGCTTGCCTTCCGGTCGTCACGCCACCCATGGAAGCGGGCACACCGGCCATGCGGAAGACTGCGTCATCGGTCAGCAACGCGCCGTACCCGTCGAAGTCCCGATCACGGGCTGCTTGCTGGAGCTCCTCGATGAGCTCCAGGTTCTCCTTGGCTCTCATTGGTCTCACCTTCTCTCCATCCGGACATCCACCGCGGACCACCACCCCGGATTTGGCCTAGCGAATGCCGCCGACTCACGCGATGCGGACCTCTGGGAGGAGGCCGACCTCGCGCGCGTGCTCGACGCTCGCCGCGTCGGGCCACCACCGCTCGAGACCGAGATCCGAGCACACGACCCGTGCCGCGTTGTAGCCGCCGCCGAGGCTGCCCGGGATCCCCGGGTAGACGCCCCCGCCGCCGAGGTACAGGCCATCGATGGGGTTGCGACCGCTGCTGCACTCGGGGTGTGGGCGCCCCGCGAAGGTCTGCTCACGAGTCAACGTTCCCTGGCAGACTGAGCCGGCCCGTGTGGAGCGGAAACGGCGCTCGATGTCGCGGGGGCTGTCGGCGAACGCGAACAGCATCCGGGCATTCTCCAGCGGTCGAGTGGCATGCCGACCACCCCTCTCGCGCTGCCTCTGTCAACCTACGACCAGCGCGCTCGAAGTCAAGGAGCAGAGAGGTTGCGAAGCCCGGCCAGCAGGCTGGGCAGGTCGCCCCATCGCTATCGTGCGGGCGGAGCGCGTAGAGGGAGGAGGACCCATGGGGTTCTTCGACACCGTCAAGGAACGAGCCCAGGAGCTGAGAGGACGGGTCGAGCATAGGGTCGAGGACATCCAGGCCCGGCGCAAGGCCGCGCACGACCTCGAACAGCTCGGACGCTTCCTGTTCGCGGAGCGGACGGATCGCGCCGTCGCGGGGGTAGACGCAGAGATCGACCGGATCGTCGGTGAGCTGAAGGAGCTCGAGAGCGCCGGGGTCAAGATTCTCGCCGAGTGAGCTCGACCGCAGGCAGGACTGCTCTCAACACAGCGACCCAGCTCGCCCACACGGCGGCGGGTGTCCTGCGTCGCCTCGAGCTCGCCCCACGCGTCGCGTCGACGGACACAGGTGAATGGCGAGGGCGCCGCTCGCCGGTCGTGCTGTGGCCCGCGGTCTAATCCCTCCGGTGGTCCGTCCACCTACGGCTTAATCCGGCCGGTTCCGCCTAGCCTGCCGCCGGGATAGACACCTGGTTGGCTGCGCAGCGCTCCGCTCGTGCGATGGGCGCACGGCGGTCGAGACCATCTGGTGCGCATCCGCCCGGAGCTAATCGCCGGTCACCTCCGGATCACTCGCGTCGCTGACCGACTCGGGCGTGCCCGTTGACCGCGCCACGAGCCGACGCTCTGATGCTGCGGGCCTAGCTGCAAGGTCGCCCGCCGCTACGATCCCGCATGGGTTCGACCTCTTTGGCTGGTGCCCCGACGGCGCAGATCGTGTCGAAGTAGGGGCGCTGAACAGGCCCACACCGGTCCCTGCAAAAGGTGCCCCCGAGGCGGCGATACGTGCTGCCTGGTGCTATATCTCGGGTTGGCCCGACCGAGAAGGGGGCACACGATGGACGACGTCTCGGAGCGGTTCCTCGAAGCGCTGGCGGCCCTGGAGCACGTGGCCGACGAGCTGAGGTCCGACGAGGCCGCGGCGACGCTGGATGACGCGGCGTTGCAGCGGTTCTGGCGAGAGTGGCCCCAGCTTGGTTCGTGGGCGGGGACCTTGTGGCGACAGCTCAACGAGGACCTGGCCGGACCATCCTCGGCCGTGGGCGAGGAGCTCGACGAGGTGGGTGGCGAGGGTGGCTGAGGGACAGCGAGACCGAGACGGGCTGCCCGACGCGGCGGGCACTCATGGTTGAACTCGCCGAAATCATGACGGCCGACGTCTTCACCGTCGCGCCGGACAGCCCGGTAGCGGAGGCGGCGGCAGCCATGGCGAAGGGCCGCTTTGGTTCGGCGGTCGTCATGCAGGGCCAGGTGCTGGTGGGGATCTTCACCGAGCGCGACGTCCTGCGGGCGGCGGCGTCGGGTAGCGACCTGACGCGTTCACCCGTATCCCGGTGGATGACACGCGACCCGGAGACCGTCGGGCCCCATGTCGACTCGGAGCGAGCGGCCGAGATCATGCTCGGCAGCGGGTTTCGCCATCTTCCCGTGGTTGCGGGGACCGCGTTGGTTGGGATCGTGAGCCTGCGAGACCTGCTCAGCCTCCGCGTTCGCCGGCACCCGTCGTAGCAACCACGTTTGGCTCCATGCGTTTAAGTGGGAAGCGTGGCGCCGTCCCGCCACGACCTGCCACGACCTAGCTGGAGGGGGGCGCTGGAGCTGTTCCCGTCAGCAGCCGTGCGCGGCGACCGCCGCCGCGCCTCGGGCGCGAAGCGAACAGCTTCCGCATGTTCCCCCCTTCCGACCGGCCGCGCCGGTGGCGCGGCCGCAATCCAGTCCTTCCCGGATCGGCCGGGGCGCAACAAGGGTTCCGCCTACCCTGAGCGTGCCAGAGATGGAGCGGGGCATGCCGTACCGGGGCCAGCCGTGAGCACGTGGTGGTCCGAGCTCTCAGACGACGAGCTGCGGGCACGGCTCGTCCAGCGCGGTGTGGACGAGGCCGCCGCCCGGTTGCTTGTCACCCACCGGGAGGACCCGCTGGGGGCCAAGTTGATCGCTGAGCTGCTCGGCGGGAACTGACGTCAACACGAAACCGCATGCACCCGGCAACCAGCGGTCGAGCGCACAGGCGGTGATTTCAACTCAAGGGCGGCGGCTGACGCGCACCGATCTGCCGCGGCGCCCGGGCGCCTTCGGCCGTCCTGGCGCCACGGATATTTGGTGCTGGCCTCCTGGGCCCGCATCGCACATTCAGCCGGTCCATCCCCACTTGTCCTTGTTGGCGGCGACGTCGCTCGTCGTGGGCTGGGGCTTGTCGATGTGCCGGGGCACTCGGAACTTGTCCTTGCACTCGACGATGGACGCGTTGAGAGCGATGTCGTCCTCGAGCACTGCGGGCACGTCGGTGTCGCACAGTGGCGCCTCCCAGGGGCAGACGGGCTCGCACGCCTGGCAGTCGATGCACTCCTCGGGGTCGATGTAGAGCTGGTTGGGGAACTGATCGGACGCCGGTCCGACGTACTCGTAGATGCAGTCGACGGGGCAGACTTCGATGCACGACGTGTCGAGGCAGTCCCGACACAAGCGGGTGATTACCCAGGTCATCGATGCCTCCTCTCCGGGGCCCGATCACCGCTGGTCGGCGTTTGCAGGTCTCTACACCGGCGCCACGAGGTGAGTTTTGGTCGTCCGGGCGCCCGGGATGGCCTGAATCATCACGAGCACCGTGTCGGCCATGGCACCGTCGTCGTCGATTTCGATGTAGGCGAGGATGTCGGGCTGGCCCCAGCAGGCGTGGGCCTGTGTGACGCCGGCAACCTGTCGGAGTGCGGCGACCAGATCCTGGTTCTTGCCGGCCTCGACGGAGACGAGCACGTCGGCGGAGACCATCGTTCCACCTCCTCTTCTCGGCCACGTTCGAGCCTAGCCAGCCGAGGATCGTCGGCGTTCAGGGCTCCGGCTCGGCGGCGAGCACTCGCCTGCCTCGGCGCCATTGCACGGCAACCGGGACATAGCCGGCCTGCCTCCAGGAGCCGTCGAGGCGAAACGGGCCCAGCAAGGTGTCGGCTTGCCATCCCCGGACCTGGTCGGCACCGTAGCCGCGGGCCACGGCCTCGGCGGCTAGGTAACCCGCGGCCGCCGCCTGGGCGGCCAGGTAGTCGGGCGAGCGGCCGAGGCGCGCCTCGAAACGGCGGACGAACTCCGGGCCGGACGGTCCCACGTCCACAGGGTGGTGGCGGCACCACCACTGGGTCGGCCCCACGACCCCGTCCGCCAACCGGCCCAGCCGGCGACCGAACTCGTCGATGCCGGCGGCCACACAGCCCAAGAGCCCAACCTCCACGCGCGCCTCCCGGACCCGCCGTACGACGGTCACATCCTCCTCGAATGTCCCGACGACCAACAGCGCCGTATCGGCGAGGGACACGGACCCACGCGAGGCCGCCGCTTCCACCAGGGCGCCCACGTCACCGGCCTCGAGCCGTCGGGTGCGCAACCCCAGGCTCTCGGCAGCCCGTCGACCGCCGGTGGCCACCTGCTCCGCGAACCGCCCCTTGCCTGGGGCCACGACCACGTTGTCGAGCCCGGCGTCCCGGGCCAACACCAGCAGGCCGGCGAGGTAGGTCGACGCCGGGGCGACCACGGTGGCGAGCAGCGGCGAAGCGAGGTCGTCGGCCGCGCCCCCGTGATTCCACAGCAACCGCCCCGACCCGCAGACGACCGGGGCGACATGCCGCACCGTCCCACTGCCATAGGGGCCCAACAGGAGCTCGATCCCGTCCGCCAGCAGAACCCGGTAGGCGGCCATCGCTCGGCTCGGTGAGCCCTCGTCATCGATGATGACCAACTCGACGGGCTGATCAGCAGCCCACAGGTCGAGCCCTGCGCGCACCTGGACCGACTGCACCGCGTAGCGGCCGGTCAGCCCGAGACTCACCCCGGCCCTAAGAACCCCCACGAAACCGAGCATGCGCTGCATCGCAGCGCGGCCACAACCGTCGATCCCCACTGACTGACGCCGTCGGGTTCGGGCAATGGCAGGCCGCGCGACTCCTCGTCGAACAGGGCGCCACCACCCGCCTCAAGGACGCCGTCGCCCTCGGGCTCATGGACCGAGTCGAAGCGCACTTCGCCTCCGGCGACGCCCCAGCTCCTGAACTCATTACCGGCGCCTTTGGGCCGCCTGCCACGGCGGGCAACGATCCGCCGCCGAGTACCTCCTCGCACGCGGTGGCGACCCCAACTGGATCGGGTGGGGCTACCTCACTGCCCTCGACGTCGCCATCCAGGAAGACCACCACAAGCTCACCGAATGGCTTCGCACCAACGGCGCCAAGCCAGCCAACGAACTGTCAGCCTAAGTTGCCAGAGCGGCACATTTCTCAAGGGCACCGCACCAGCGCTTCCAACGGGCGCTGAGGGCGCATCTTCGGGTCGAGTTCTGCGCGTCGACGCGGGCAATCCTGTGACGGCCCGGCGACGACGTAGTCGCTAGGGGACGTCGACCACCGCTTTGCGATGTTCACGCGGCGCCTGCAGCGCTGAGAGGGCCAGCACCACACCAGCGGCAGCCAGCGTCCACGCCCACCAGCTCTCGATCGCCAGCTCACGCTGCAGCTCCTGCGGCTCGATGGCCACGGCCGTGGCCCCGAGCGCCATGGCCAAGCCGAGGATCGCCACCAGCACCCGGCTACCCGTGAGGCCACCCAGCAGCAACAGGAGGCCGGCACCGATCTCGAGCGCGCCGAGCAGTGCGGTGTGGTCGGCGTCGAGCACCTCGGTGCGGGGCCGGAACCACGTCCCATCGATACCGGTGCGCACCAGCGCGACGGAACCCACGACCGCCAGCGCGGCCCCGGCCGCGATGGCCAGCAGCGGGCCCAAGCTCACGCTGCGCCAGGTGGACGTGCGCTCGAACGACCGTGACGGGATGGCCACCGTCCGCCTGACCGATCGCTCCGGCACAGTCACCGGGACCGTCACGGTTCTCCTGCCCCAGCGGTGCCCGGTCCGGCTCTCGCGTGCCGGGACCGCCGATTCTCCCCCCGGTCCTGGGACCCGGCGGCCTTCGACCACACCTTCCTCGACCCCGAGCTCGTCGGCATCGGTCTCGTCGGGATGACGCTTAAGGAGTCGCATCACGACCTCGCTTGAGTCGAATTGAACTTCCGGACCATTCCCTTCCCCTCTCAGCGCGCGACGAACCCAGGCTCAACGGAATGCAGCCCCCTAGAGGCGCACGCCCGACACGCCCGTCCCGCCCCGACGCCGAGTCGACCTCGAGCGTCCCGCCCCATGGCGCCGACGCGGTCGCTCATGTTGACAAACCGTGCCAGCCCCGCTGGACCCGCGAGGGTCGAACCCGACGCCGTGGTCGGAGACGGGTAGCGACAGGCGCTCCGCCCGCCGCTCGATCGTCACCCTCGCCGGGTGCCCTCGCCGGCGTAGTTGGCCGTGTTCGGGAACGCCTCCAGACAGCAGACGTAGACCGCTGCCTCTACCTCCGGCCAGAATCGCCCCGCGTCGCCGCGCACAACCGCCACCGGCAGCGCGGCACGGCCCGCAGCCGACTCGAACGCCGCGACGAGGTCGCGGCCATGAGCACCCGCAGGTACACGCAGCGCGCAAAGGTCGCGCAGCCCCCGAGACGGCGTCCCGCAGGTCGTGGCCGAGCTGCTCGAGCAGGACCCGGGCCTGCTCGGGGTCCCACGCGAGGACCTGTTGCGCCAGCCGGACAGACACTGCCAGCGCAACCAGGTAGCGCCTGGGCGGCGTCGTGCAGATTCCGGTCGAGCGGGCAGCGCTTCGCGCCGGCCTGCCGCGTTCATCCCACCGGCTTCGCCAAGCATCACCGGCACTCACGCCATGTGTCGGCCGGGCCCATCTTTGCTGCGGGACGGAACGCTCCCGCACGGTCGATCTGTGTGCACACCGAAGACCTGCCGACTATCGCGGACGCGCCGATAGCCGAGGGTGTCCGGCTCGAGCCAGCGTCGTTCTGGTCCGGCGTTCTGTGCGGTCGTCGCCGGCGAGGACGGACGACGAATCGGTGCGCCGTGCGTCTCGCCGGCGACCCCGTCGGATGAGATCGGGGGAGCGGTTCTGTGCGACTCGCCGTCCTTGCCTGAGGGCCCAATGCTCGCGCCAGTTGCTGCGTCAACCCCTGGTCATGGTCTCTGAACTTCGGGTTCGACCAGGCCGCACTGGTCGAAGGACAGCGGCGGCAGCTCGTTGCAGTGGTCAGACCGCGGTCGACGGCAATGGCAACCCGCAGCACGCGGGCGACATGGCCGCGCAGCTCACGTTCGTCGGTGACGTTGCGGCGTGGCGGCCGGAGACCGGACACATGCTCCACGGCCCGAAGCCGGATCTCTTGAGTTCAATGGGCTCGCAGACACCTTCGGTGGTCGGCCACCCTGACGGGGGCGGCACCGATGGCATCGACCCATCGCTGCCTCTGGCACCCTGCCATGGCTGCGACGCTCACCCAGGGGGGACTCAATGCGGCTCACCAACAGGCCGGCTCATTGGTGGGGGGGCGCGGCCGGGTATGAGATCTACGTGCCGTCGTTCGCCGACGGCAACAGCGACGGGATGGGGGATCTGCTGGGGGTGGTCGACCGGCTTGACTATCAGTCGGGAGGTCGTTGCTGCGGGCGGCACGTTGGTGCGAAGCAAGGGAGAGGGTGATTCGACGTTCTCGGTGTTCGCCCATCCCGCGGCAGCGGTAGCGGCGGCGGTGGCCATCCAGGGAGCGGTTGCCGCTGAGACGTGGCCGACGGCTGTGCCATTGCGGGTGCGCGCAGGGGTGCACACCGGCGACGCCGAGCCCCGCGACGGGCGACTGGTATGGCCCGGCGGTGAACCGAGCCGCCCGCCTGCGTGCCCGGGCGGACGGCGGTCAAACGTTGCTGTCGGGCGTGACCGCGGGCCTAGTGGCCGAACAACTCCCGGACACTGTGCGTTTGCTGTACCGGGGTCGGCGAGTGTTGCGGGGTATTGAGCGTCCCGAGGAAGTGTGGGAGCTCGTCGCGGCCGACGACCCGAGGATGGCTGTTCCGAGGCCGGCGAAGGTCAGGGGTCTGCCACTCGCCCGTACCAGCTTCGTGGGGCGGGCGGTGGAGCTTGGTCTGCTCGATGAGCTCCTCGGGGAGGCGCGGGCGGACGAGCCGGTCACGGTGCTGATCTGTGGCGAGGCCGGCGCCGGCAAGTCCCGTCTCGTTAGCGAGATGGCCGCCGTGGCCCGCGATGGGGGGACCCGCACACTGGCGGGGAACTGCACGGTCGTCGGCCGCACGGCGTTGGCGTTCGCGCCCTTCGCGGAGGTCCTCCGCCCGCTTGTCCACGAACTCGCCATCGGTGAAGGGGCCGCCACTAGTCGGGTCGCGCCGCGGCTAGTCCGTCTCGTGACCGGGCCGGGCGGCGGAACGGCGACTGGGGACCCGCCGGATCCCGATCCGCTCGGGGCATCCGCCCAGCTCGGGTTGTTCGAGGAGGTGCTCGACACATTGGAGTCCGCCGCGGTGCCCAGCGGGCTGCTGGTGGTGATCGAGGACCTGCACTGGGCCGATCCCTCGAGCCGTGGCCTGTTCGAATTCCTGTCCCGCAATCTCCGTGGCGCCACGGTCGCGCTGGTGGGGACGGTGCGGACCGACGAGCCCGACAATGCCGGGTTCCTGGCGTGGCTGGCCGAGGTCCAGCGGGGTCCGACGGCGATCCGGGTCGATCTGGAGCCGTTTTGCCGGGATGAGCTGGCGGAGCTGCTGGCGGGGGTGCTCGGCCAGCCGTCGGCCGACCTGGCGGACCAGGTGTATGAGCGGTCGGGCGGCAACGCCTTTCTGGCCGAGGAACTGGTCGCCGCCGGCGAGCGGGGTGTCCTGGTGCCGGCCACCGTGCGGAGCCTGGTGGTGGCCCGTATGGCGGGGTTGACGGCGCAGGCCCGTAGCCTGCTCCGGTTGGCGGCCGTGGCCGGGGTCCGGGTGGGTCACGGGCTGCTGGCCGCCGCCGGGGGTCTCGGTGACGACGTGCTGCTCGCCGCGGCGCGGGAGCTGGCCGAGAACCACCTACTCGTGGCCGACCGGTCGGGTGACGGGTACACGTTCCGGCACACGCTCACCCGGGAGGCCGTCTATGACGACCTGTTGCCGGGTGAGCGACAGCGGCTCCACCGGGCCCTGGCCCGGGCGCTCACCGACGAGCCGACGCTCGGGCCACCGGCTATGTGGGCGGTCGCCGAAGCGGTGGCCGAGCACTGGTTCGCGGCCGGCGAGCTCGCACCGGCGTTGGCGGCGTCGGTCGCCGCCGGCAACGCCGCTGTCGAGGTGGTTGCCCTACCCGGCGCGCTCGGCCACTACGAGCGGGCGCTGACCCTGTGGGACCGGGTGGCCGACCCCGAGACCGTCGCCGGCGTCGAACGACCCGTCCTGCTCGAACGAGCGGCCGACGCGGCCAGCGGGGCCGGCGAGCACGATCACGCCATCCGCTACGTCGATGCCGCCATCGGCGAGCTGGAGCACACACCTGGCGCGTCCGTGCAGGTCGGGGTGCTGTGTGAGCGTAAGGCCTGGTACTCCAAAAGGTACTGCACCTCAATGGACTGGTTGGTTGCACCGGTACCCTTTTCGCTGGCCGTCCGGATGCATTCTGAACTGGGCTTTCGCGGGTGCCCCCGGCAGGACTCGAACCTGCGGCCTACCGCTTAGGAGGCGGTCGCTCTATCCACCTGAGCTACGAGGGCCCGCCGAGAAACGTAGAGCAAGACCGGGCGGCCGCCTCACATCGTGCTGAACGTCCAGCGACCGAACCCGGGGCGGTACCTCCACATCACCGACAACGGCGGCCGTACGATCGGCCCCGTGATCGACGTCCCCGCCGGGGAGGCAGCCCCACGCATCCGCACCGCCGAGAACCGCGCCGTCGACCGCCAGGAGGCACTGACCAAGCTCGAGGCCGACCTGGCGCGGGACCTCGCGGCGATCGACGAGAAGTGGGCGGCCAAGGCTGCGGCGATAGAGCCGACCGAGGTCCCGCTGGAGCGCTCGGACATCCGCGTCACCGCTCGTTGCGTGGTCTGGATCCCGGTCGGCTAGGCAAGGGACCCGTGGGACTCGACGCCGACACCGCCGCACGACACGTCGACCAACTCTGGGACGGCGACATCCTCCCGGTGCTGCACGACTACATCCGCATCCCCAACGTCTCGGTCGCCTATGACGCCGGCTGGCACGAGGCCGGCCACATGGCCCGCGCCACCGAGCTGCTGCACCAGTGGTGCGCGCGCCACGTCACCGAGGCGCTGCCCGGCGCCACCGTCGAGGTGCTCGAGCTCGATGGCCGGACACCGCTGCTCCTGATCGACGTGCCACCGACCGACGCCAGCGGCGCGGGCAGCGACGACGGCGACATGGTGATGCTCTACGGCCACCTCGACAAGCAGCCGCCGTTCACGGGTTGGCGCGAGGGGCTGGGGCCCTGGGAGCCGGTCCAGGACGGGGATCGGCTGTACGGCCGGGGCAGCGCCGACGATGGCTACTCCACCTTCTCGGCGGTCGCCGCTCTGGAGGCAGTCCGCGCCGCCGGTGGCGCCCACCGCCGTTGCGTGGTGCTCATCGAGGCCAGCGAGGAGTCGGGCAGCCCCGACCTGCCGGCACACCTCGAGGCGCTGGGCGACAAGCTGGGCGTGCCGTCGCTGGTGATCGCGCTCGACTCGTGGTGCGGCGACTACGAGCGGCTGTGGATCACCACGTCGCTGCGTGGGCTCGTGGATCTCACGCTCGAGGTGCAGGTGCTGACGGAGGGCGTGCACTCCGGCATGGCGGGCGGGGTGGTGCCATCCAGCTTCCGCATCCTGCGCCAACTGCTCGATCGGGTGGAGGACGCCGCCAGCGGCGAGTTGCTCCTGCCGCAGTTGCACACGAGCATCCCCGACGAACGGCTGAGGCAGATCGCCGCCACCGCGCCGGAGCTGGGCGACTTCTCGGACCGCTTTCCCTTCGCCGGCGGGACCCGCCCGGCGCACGGCACCGCCGAGCAGCTGCTGGTGGCCCGCACCTGGCGACCGTCGCTCGAGGTGACCGGCCTGGAGGGTGCGCCCCCGCCTGCCGAGGCCGGCAACGTGCTGCGGCCCTCGACAGCCGTGAAGCTGTCGGTGCGCATACCGCCGACCGCCGATGCCGACGTCGCCATCGATGCTCTCGAGCGCCGGCTCACCACCGACCCTCCCTACGACGCGCGCGTGACGGTGAGGCGGGGGAGCGCCGAGGCCGGATGGCACGCCCCGCCCGAGTTGCCATGGCTCGCCCGCGCCATCGACCGGGCGTCGACGGCGACCTTCGGGCAGGCGCCGCGGTCACTGGGCGAGGGGGGCACGATCCCGTTCATGGGCATGCTCGGTCGCCGGTTCCCGCAAGCCCAGTTCGTCATCACGGGCGTGCTGGGGCCGGAGTCCAACGCTCACGGGCCCAACGAGTTCCTGCACCTGCCGACCGTCCGCCGGGTCACGACCGCGGTCGCCCACATCCTCGACGCCCACGCCCGCCGCTAGCGCGGAACGCTCCCAGCGTTCTGTGAGCAACCTCCCAGGTTGAGGCGCTCAACTGAGGACATGTCCGACGCCACCGTGCTCGTCGTCGACGACGACGAGTTCATCCGCGATCTGACGTCGAGCGCGCTGCGCATCGCCGGCTTCGCCACCACCACGTCGAGCACGGGCCTCGACGCGCTCGCCAGCATCGAGCGCCAGCGTCCCGATCTCATCGTGCTCGACGTCGGGCTCCCGGGGGTCGATGGCTTCGAGGTCTGCCGTCGCCTCCGAGCCGCGGGTGACCAGACGCCGGTCGTCTTCCTGACCGCCCGCGATGCCGACGAGGACAAGATCTCGGGCTTCACCAAGGGCGGCGACGACTATCTCACCAAGCCGTTCAGCCTCGAGGAGCTCGTCGCCCGGGTGCGGGCGGTGCTGCGCCGGACCGGGCCGCAGGCGCCCCCGAGCCGGCTCCGCTACGCCGATCTCGAGCTCGACGAGGAGACGCTCCGCGTGACGCGCGCGGGCCGGCCGATCCAGCTCTCCCCCACCGAGCTCAAGGTGCTGCGGTTCCTGCTGCTCAACCGCGAGCGCGTGCTTTCCAAGGCCCAGATCCTCGACCACGTCTGGGATTACGACTTCGGCGGCAACGCCGGCGTGGTGGAGAACTACATCTCCTACCTGCGCAAGAAAGTCGACACGGTCGACCCGCCACTCATCCACACGGTGCGCGGCTTCGGCTACGTGTTGCGCACGGACCCATGATCCGCAGGCGGCTGACCGCGACGGTCGTCGCCCTGGTGGCCGTGATCGGTGGCGTGGTCGCGGTCGTCTTCCTGACCACGCTCGAGTCGCGCCTCACCGCGGCCGTCGACCGTGAGTTGGAGCGCGTGCCGGCCACTGTGACCAGGGCGACCGCCGCCCGCCTGGAACGGCGGGCCCAGCGCGAGACCAGGATCTACGACATCCGCCGGATCGCCTACGTCCAGATGGGTCCGGGTGGGCGGATCGTGGCCGAGGAGCCCAGCGGACCGACGGGCGATCCCGATCCGCTCCCGAACGTCGCGGGGCTGTCGGCGCCGGCCGGGCCCGTGACGGTCAGCGCGAGCGGCCAGGGGCCCCGCTACCGGGTGGTCACATCCTCGTTGCCGGGCGGCGGCATGCTGGCGACCGCCATCTCGCTCGACGACGTCGACACCGCGCTCTCCAACGCCCGGCGCGGGCTGCTCGTCGCCGGCCTGGCGGCCCTGGCCGCTACCGCAGCCGCGACGTGGATTGCCATCCGGCGCGGCCTGCGACCCCTCGACCGCATGGTCGGGACCGCCGAGGCGATCGCCGAGGGCCACACCGACGAGCGGATCGACGTCACCCATCCCGACAGCGAGGTCGGCCGCCTCGGAACTGCGCTCAACCTCATGCTCGATCGGATCGGTGAGTCGCTGGCGGCGCGCACGGCGTCGGAGCAGAGGATGCGCCGGTTCGTGGCCGACGCCTCGCACGAGCTCCGGACCCCACTGACGGCGATCCGCGGCTACGCCGAGCTATATCGCCAGGGGGGCGGCGACGCCGGCGACGTGGTCACGTCGATGGACCGCATCGAACGTGCGGCGACCCGGATGGGCGGGCTGGTCGACGACCTGGTGCTGCTCGCGCGCCTCGACCAGGGCCGCCCGCTGGAGGCGGTTCCCGTCGATCTCGCGGCGGTGGCGGAGGAGGCGGTCGCCGACGCCCGAGCGGTCGAGCCGGGCCGAACCGTGGAGGTCGCGGGCGTCACCCGCGCCATGGTGACGGGCGACCGCTCCCGGCTCCGGCAGGTGGTCGACAACCTGCTGGCCAACGTCCGCGAACACACCGACCCGGCCACCGGCGTCACGATCCGCCTCGAGGCCCACCGCCGCGACGTCGTGCTGGTCGTCGATGACGACGGCCCGGGCATGACCGAGGCCGACGCCACCCGGGCCTTCGACCGCTTCTGGCAGGCGGCGGCCACGGAGGAGCACCCCCGCCGCGGGACCGGGTTGGG
Organism: uncultured bacterium; assembly: GCA_963717085.1. Taxonomy (GTDB): domain Bacteria; phylum Actinomycetota; class Acidimicrobiia; order Acidimicrobiales; family VFJN01; genus DASQUK01. Next base: position 419,140 of record CAVQVM010000020.1, on the reverse strand, counting down.
CCTTGCCATCGTCGCCGATCTCGTCGCCGCCCACGGCGGCGAGGTCGCCCTCGAAACCGCTCCCGGCGCCGGCACGCGGGTCACGATCCGCCTGCCCGCGGCCGATCCTCCCAGGTGATTCCCAGGTCGATGTGAGCCGCCAGCGAGTCGGGCCGGCGATGGTTACCGGTGACACCCCGTCCACCCACGCGGAGGAACCATGAGGATCTCCCGACCGATCGCCGTGGCGACGCTCGCCGCCACCGCCCTCGCCGGCGGGCTCGGCGGCGCGCTGCTGCTGGGGCCGGCGTCCGCAGACTCGACGAACACGGCCGCGGGCACCGCATCCGGTCGCGGCGTGGCCACCGCAGCCCCGTGCCGGGAAGGCTTCGCCGACCTGGCCGACGTCATCGGCATCTCGACCGATGACCTGCGCGCCGCACTCCGCGACGGCCAGACGCTCGCCCAGGTGGCCGAGGCCAACGACGTCGACCCGCAACAGGTAGTCGATGTCCTGGTCGCCAACGGCACCGAGCGCCTCGAGGCCGCCGTGGCCGCGGGTCGCATCGATCAGGCGACCGCCGACGAACGCAAGGCGTCTCTGCCGGACCGTGCCGCTGACCTGGTGAACGGCGAGCTCGAGCGCCACGCGCACCGTCACCCCGGCCGGGCGGCGGCGATCCGGACGGCCGCCGAGGCCATCGGCATCGACGCCGATGAGCTGCGAGCCGCGCTGCGCGACGGCCAGACCATCGCCCAGGTCGCCGAGGCCAACGGCGTCGACCCGCAGGACGTCATCGATGCGCTCGTAGCCCGGTCCACCGAGCGGATCACCAAGGTGGTGAACGGCGACACGGTGCGGCAGCGCTGCTGACCGCCGTTACCCATCCGCCCGGCGTCGCGCTCCCCGTGACGCCGGGCGGCTCCGCGCTCCAGTCCGAGCCCCGAGGCCGCCCGACGCGTCGGTTGAACGGTGCCGTGCTCCGAGCATCCGTGGTCCGCGGAATCACACCTCGGTACCCTGCCAACCATGGCCGGCAGCGGACACGGAACCCGAGCGGTGGTGGCCGCATTGCTCGCCAACCTCGGCATCGCCATCGCCAAGTTCGTGGGCTTCGTGCTCACGCGCTCGGCGTCGATGCTGGCCGAGGCCGTGCACTCCGTGGCCGATTCCGGCAACCAGGTGTTGCTCCTGCTGGGACACAAGCGCTCCCGCCGAGCGCCGAGCGCCGAGCACCCGTTCGGCTATGGACGCGAGCGCTACTTCTGGGCGTTCGTGGTGGCCCTCATCCTGTTCAGCCTGGGCGGCATGTTCGCTATCTACGAGGGTGTCACCAAGATCCGAAACCCCCACGAGCTCGAGTCGCCGTCGATCGCCATCGCCATCCTGCTCGTCGCCATCGCGCTCGAGAGCGCCTCGTTCCGGACCGCGATCGTCGAGTCCCGACGCGCCAAGGAGCCGGGCATGAGCTGGTGGGGGTTCATCCACCGCTCCAAGCAGCCCGAGCTGCCGGTAGTGCTCCTGGAGGACCTCGGCGCGCTGGTCGGCCTCACGTTTGCCCTCGCCGCCGTGTCGGCGACGGTGGTGACCGACGATCCGCTCTGGGACGCGATCGGCACGCTCAGCATCGGCGTGCTCCTGGTCGTCATCGCGATCATCCTGGCGGTCGAGATGAAGGGCCTGCTCATCGGCGAGGCGGCGTCGCTCACCGACCAGCAGCGGATCGCCGCCGCCATCGAGATCGAGCCGAGCGTGACCAGGCTGATCCACATGCGGACCCAGCACATCGGACCGGACGAGCTGCTGGTGGGAGCCAAGCTGGAGCTGGTGCACGGGCTGTCGGTCGAGGACGCCGCCGAGGCCGTGAACCGGATCGAGAACAGCGTGCGCCGGGCGGTCCCGACGGCACGGATCATGTACCTCGAGCCCGACATCTTCCGGACCAGCCTGCCGAGCGACGAGGCCACGCCCCTGGCGGCCGGGACCGTCCTCACCGACGCGCCCGCGGACGGCCTGGCTGTCACCGAGGAACAGGCCGACGAGGGGGCCGACGGCGCAGAGGCCGAGGGCGCGGCGGCCGAGGCGCCGGCGGCGGTCGAGACCCGTGCCGGCGATCCCGCCCGGTCCGAGTAATCCCGACCTGCCAAGTCGCCTTTCGCCGGTGCTCTGGGTAGCATCGGTTCGCACGGCAACAGATGGAGGCAGGCATGGCCATCCGACTGGGCGACGACGCCCCCAACTTCACCGCCGAGACCACCGAGGGCACGGTCGACTTCTACGACTGGAAGGGCGATAGCTGGGCGGTGCTGTTCTCCCACCCGAAGGACTTCACCCCGGTCTGCACGACCGAGCTCGGCCGCGTGGCGGCGCTCAAGCCGGAATTCGAGAAGCGCAACGTCAAGGTCATCGGCCTATCGGTCGACGGCGTCGCCGATCACGAGGGCTGGAGCAAGGACATCGAAGAGGTCACCGGGGCCCAGCTCAACTTCCCGCTGATCGCCGATCCGGACAGGAAGGTCTCCGACCTCTACGACATGATCCATCCCGAGGCCAGCGACACCGTCACCGTGCGGTCGGTCTTCGTCGTGGGCCCGGACAACAAGGTCAAGCTCACGCTCACCTACCCGCAGTCGACCGGGCGCAACTTCGACGAGCTGCTCCGGGTCATCGACTCGCTGCAGCTCACCGCCAAGTACAAGGTGTCGACGCCGTCGGACTGGAAGCAAGGCGAGGACGTCATCATCATCCCGGCGGTGTCCGACGACGAGGCGCGGGAGCGCTTCCCGGAGGGATGGGACGCCAAGAAGCCCTATCTCCGCCTGGTGAAGCAGCCGCAGGGCTGAAACGCGACGGGCAACCCCGCTGACAAGCGCACGGCCGGCGCCCGCCTCCCGCACGACAGGGAGAGCGGGCGCCGACGCGAGTGCTAGACGAGCGCGATGGCCGGCTATTCGGGAACCCCACTCGCCCGCAAACTCGGCGTTCGACCCGGCGACAACCTCGCCTTGCTGGGCGCCCCCGACGGCTTCGCGATCGACGACCTGCCGCCGGGCGTCGAGATCCGCCGCAGGACCCGACCGGCCTGCGACGTGGTCGTTTCGTTCCACACTCGCCGCGCGGACCTGGCGCGTCGCTTCCCCGCGCTCATGCGCGCACTCGTGGTGGACGGCGGCCTGTGGGTGGCGTGGCCCAAGCGGGCCTCGGGGGCGGAGACCGACATCACCGAGGACGTCGTGCGCGAGGTAGCGCTGCCCACCGGCATGGTCGACAACAAGGTCTGCGCCATCGACGACATCTGGTCGGGGCTCCGCCTCGTCCTACGCAAGGAGCTCCGCCCCGGCCGGACCAGCGCCGCCGGCTGAAATCAATCGCGCGCCGGGCGCATGGTGTCGACGTCGTAGAACGCGCGGTACGAGGTGATCTTGCCCTCGGCGTCGAAGCTCATGTGATCGATGACGTCGAACCTGTAGGTCTCCCCGCCCAGGTTGGGCCGGGACTCCAGGGTGAAAGCGGCCTCCTGCCCGATGACGATGCGGAGCTCACCCAGCCGCAGCTCGATGCTGTCGGGGATCGCGTGGGCCTCGTCCCAGAAGTCGCCGATGGCATCCAGTCCTTCGCGCCGTTCAGTGCCGACCGGGTCCTCGATCCAGGCGTCCTCGGCAAAGCACTCGAGCCATCCCTCACGATCCGTGGCCGAGTAGGTGGCGATATAGGTATCGATGGTCGTCGTGATGCTGTCGCGGCTGTCGGCCATGGCGCGAAGTTACCTGACATAGCGTCAGGAATTGGTGTTATCGGCGGCCGTTTTTGCACGTTCCGTAGTCGTGACGTGTCCGGGGGCGGTGTCGCGTCGAAGGATGATCCGCGGTCCGCGATCCCAGGTGAAGTAGCCCCACGCCCAGTTCAGCAGGACCGACGCCCGATTGCGCACGCCTGCGAGGTAGAGGATGTGGAGCCCCAGCCACGCGAGCCAGGCCAGCGTTCCGTGGAGGCGGATGCGACCCGGCAGCTCGGCGACCGCCGACCGCCTCCCGATCGTCGCCATCGTGCCCTTGTCGTGGAACCGGAACGGCCGGGTCGGCTTGCCCTCGGACACGCGACCGATCTGCCTGGCGACATGGGCCCCCGCCTGCATCGCCACCGGCGCCAGCTGGGGCAACACCCGTCCCGAACCTCGCTTGGCACGAGGTGCGGCGACATCGCCAACGGCCCACACGCCCTCGCGAACATCATTCCCGCTCCCTCGGCCGCTCGGGCCGGGCACCGAAAGGTCCGCAGCCACTTCCACCCGTCCGGATGCCGTAGTGGGCAGCCCCATGGCCCGGGCCACCTGATGCGCCCGCACGCCCGCCGCCCAGATCACGGTGCGCGCCTGCAGGACCTCACCGGAGGTGAAGCGCACGTGGTCGCTGGTCACCTCGTCCACGGTCTCTTCGAGCCGGACCTCGACCTGGCGCGCCCTCGAGCGCGTCCAGCGCCGCCCGCTGCGAGGACCGCTGGAAGGGCTCGAGCAACCGATCCCGGGTCTCGACCAGCACCACCCGCGCCCGACCGACGCCGAGGGTCGGATAGTCGCGCTTGAACACGACGGCGAAGAGCTCCGCAAGCGCCCCCGCCATCTCCACTCCCGTGGGACCGCCGCCGACCACGACGAAGTTGAGCTCGCCGCGGTCGACGAGCGACGGGTCGGCGTCGGCGGCCTCGAAGCGCGACACGACGTGGTTGCGAACGTCGACGGCGTCCTCGAGCGTGTACAAGGGGACGGCGTATTCGGCGGCGCCCGGAACGCCGAACCACGTGGCGACGGCACCCATCGCCAGCACCAGGTGGTCGAACGCCACCGGTTGGTGCTCCGCCAGCAGGATCTCACGCCGCTCCCAGTCGACGCCGGTGACCTCACCCATGAGTACCCGCAGGTTCCGCTGCCGGTGGAACAGGCCCCGGATCGGATGGGCGATGTCGGCGGCGTTCAGGCCGGCGGTGGCCACCTGGTACAGCAGCGGCTGGAAGGTCGTGTAGTTGTTGCGGTCGATCAGCGTGACCTCGACGGGATGACGGTCGAGGCTCCGGGCCACGGCGAGCCCGCCGAACCCAGCGCCCACGATCACGACGTGCGGTCGCACACCCATGGGACACCTCCCGGTGGGTTAGTGAATCACTTCACAATCGACAACGGGCAGGGCCCGGCACCTATTCCTCGACGCCGATCCCCCGATGCGGGCTCAGGACGCGACCACGAGGCGGAACGTCCGCCGGTACGCCGCGGGCGACGTGCCGGCCACGCGCCGGAAGTGCGTGCGGAACGAGGTCGCGGTGCCGAACCCGCATTGCTGGGCGACGATCTCGATGGGCAGGTCGGTTGCCTCGAGGAGTCGCTGGGCGTGGAGCACCCGCTGGCGCAGGAGCCACTGCATCGGGGTTGTCCCGGTGACCGCGCGGAACCGGCGGGCGAACGTACGGGAGCTGAGCAGCGCTCGCCGGGCGAGGTCCTCGACCGTCAGGGGCTCGTGGAGGTGGCCGGCTGCCCACTCGAGGGTCCGCCCGATCACGTGGTCGTCGGGCGTGGCCGGCACAGGCGCATCGACGAACTGCGCCTGCCCCCCGTCGCGCTGCGGGGGGACCACCATGCGCCGCGCCACCTTGTTGGCGACCTCGGCACCGTGGTCCAGCCGCACGATGTGGAGGCAGAGGTCGATGCCTGCGGCCGTGCCCGCGGAGGTGAAGATGCCGTTGCCGGCGTCGACGAACAGGACGTTCGGGTCGACGTCGATCTCCGGATAGCAGTGCGCCAACTCGCCCGCGTACATCCAGTGCGTCGTCGCCCGCCGTCCGTCCAGCAGCCCGGTCTGCGCCAGGAGGAAGGCGCCGGAGCAGACGCTCACCAGCCGCCCACCCCGGTCGTGGACGGCGCGCAGTGCGTCGAGGAGCCGAGGATCCGCCGGGGCATCCAGGTCGGGCCAGGTCGGGACGATGACGGTGTCGGCCTCGGCCAGGTCCTCGAGCGTCCAGGGCGTGCTGATCGACCAGTCGCCGTCGGTCACGGGGATCGGGTTGCCGAGGACGGCCACGACCCTGAAGGCGTACCAGGGATCGGAGTACTCGGACCGGTCGAGCCCGAACACCTCGTGGGCGACACCGAGCTCGAAGGCCGCCACGTGGGGACCGACCACCGCGGCGACGCGATGCGGGCGCCGCGGGCGCCCCTCACGGAACCGGGCAGTGTGGCGTTCAACGGGTGACATGCCGGTAGTTTGGCAGAAACCTTTCGAACATGTGCGGCGCTGCCACTCGTCAGATCCGCCCCCAGGATGGAGGATCAAAACATGTTCAGCGTGAATTGCCCTCGACACGGCAGCGAGGTGCTGCTCAGCGAGAGCCGGATCCTCGGGATCGACCGTACCGACGACGGTCTCATGGTCCGCTGGGTCTGCTGGTGCGGACACGTCGGCTCCCACCATTCCGGCCGCGCTCGCCGGACTCTCGACATCGTCTGACGCCTTGTCACGAAGTCGTCGCCAAACTTTCCGCCGACGGTGTTTGTCCACCGAAGGCATGGGGTAGCGTGGGGGAACAGGCCAGCTGGGGGCGGGGTGCCTGTCCGCCCGCCCGCCCCGCCCCCCTGGCTGTTTCGAACATCGGGCCGCTCGCAGCGGCCCGATGGCGCGTCTGGGGCCAAGACCCCAGGTCGGGCGGCTACGCCCGGCTGTAGGCTGGCGCCGTGCCCGAGTACCAGACTCCCGAGTTTCACCCCGCATTCGAGGAGTATTGCGAGGCGATCTGGGAGCTGAAGGAAGACGACGTCGACGTCATCCAGGCACGGATCGCCGAGCGGCTGCACGTCTCGCGGCCGGCGGTGTCCGAGATGATGAAGCGGATGCACGCCGAGGGCTTCGTGTCGCTCGACGGCTCGACCATCAACCTCACGGCCGACGGCCGCCACCTGGCCGAGCAGGTGGTCCGCCGCCATCGCCTGGCCGAGCGCCTGCTCACCGACATCCTCGGCCTGTCGTGGGCCGACGCCCACGTCGAGGCCGGCAAGTGGGAGCACGTCATCTCGGAGCCGGTGGAGCGGGCCATCAACCGGCTGCTCGACAACCCCACCACCTGTCCCCACGGCAACCCGATCCCGGGCTCCGAGTACGCCGCACCCACCGCAGTGGCGCTCTGCGACCTCCCGGTCGGCTCGGCGTTCACGGTGACGCGCATCCCCGAGGAGCTGGAGTTCACGCCCGGGCTTCTCGATTTCCTGGAGGACGCCGCGGTGCAGCCGGGTCACTCGGGCAGGGTGACCGCGGTGTCGCCGGACCAGACGACGACGGTGGAGATCGGCGGCCGCCACGTCGGCATCGGGGCGTTCGCCACCGCCCGGATCCTGGTCACGGCCGACGAAGCGGCGCCGGTCTCGGCGAGCGCCTGAACGCCAACAGGGCAACCGCGGCGAGCGCCGCGAACCAGGCCGCCTGGAGGACCCAATCCCCCGCGTCCGGGTGCCGATAGTCGGGGAGCAACGCGCGCCACGCCCGGTACAGCGGGTTGGCCGTCGACTCGAAGTCGAAGATCAGCGTGCGCCGCCGATCGAGCACCTCGGCCACCAGCCAGCCCCACACCAGCGCCCCGAACACCCCGGCCACGACGATGAAGCCCCGTGCCGCCCGCGTCTGTCCGACCCACCAGGCGACGGCGAGCACGAGGCAGGGAACCACGACCACCACCTGGCGGCCGGGCCACCACCAGCCGTGCATGGTGAGGGCCACCCACGTGGCCGTGGCCCAGCCGGCGGCGAGCGGAGCCACCAGCGTCCACCATCCCGCCGGCCGCCGGCGGGCCAGGGCCGCCAGAGCCGGGACCGCCAGCAGGTAGGCCGGCATCCACGCCGCCAGCCCGAAGCCGCGATCCAGCAGCAGGCCGCCCAGCCGCTGGCTGCGCCCGAAGTAGTCGGGATCCCTCCCCATCACCGTCAGCGCGCCGCCGGTGAAGTGGTCGCCGGTGGCGTACACGGTCCAGCCGCCGTAGAGCAGGCGGTGGGCGCCGAGGTAGGCGACGCCTGCCAGGCCGAGCAGGACGGCCATCGACGCCGCGGCCCGAAGGCGGCGCTCGCCCACGAGCGCGGCGACCGCAACGGCCACCAGGGCGGCCGCCACCGGCGCGTACTTGACCCCGAGCCAGGGCAACGCCGTCACCGCCAGGCCGAAGCCGACCAGTGCGGCGCGGCCTCGACCACCGGTGAGGAGCGCGATCGCCGCGGTCACCGCCAGCGCCGCGGGCAGTTCGGGATAGACCTGGGTCGCGTAGGCCGACAGGGGGGCGGTGACGCCGAAGGCGAGGACCGTGCCGGCGGCGACGCCGAGCGGCACGGCGAAGCGCCGGTGGGCGGTCCACACCAGGAGCGCCGCCAGCACACCACCGAGGGTGGCGAGCGTCGCCTTCGCCGCGGCCCAGCCGCCCAGCCCCATGGGCACGGCGAGGATGGCCGGCAGTAGCGGGTCGTGCGGACTCACCTGGTGACCGTTGTCCAGCACCTCCGTCTGCACGGGCAGGTCGAGCTCGTGGAAGGGCACGAATCTCGCGTCGGCCAGCTCGTCGTCGATGTGCAGGTCGCCGTCCTCGAACAGGCTCAGCGCGCTCAGCAGGTATTGCGGCTCGTCGGCCGTCGTCAGGGTGCCGTAGGTGGCGCGGGCCGGGATGGCGATCATCGCCCAGGCGGCCACGACGACGCCGACGATCGTCGCCGCGCCTGCGGTCGTCCTTATCCACCGGTGTCCGGCGTCATCCGAGGCAATGGGTTCCGCCGCGGGGAGTTCGAGGTCTTGGGTTCCTGGCTCAGAACCCATGACCTCGGGCCGGGCTTCGTGGAACCGATGGCCTCGGGTTGCGGAGCTGCGGGTGCGGCTCAAGCCAAGCGCTCCGTGCGCCGGACAACCAGCAGCCAGGTCAGGACGCCCGACAGGGCGACCAGCACCAGGCTGGCCAGGCCTGCCTCGGCGAGGAAGACCGCCTCCGCGTCCTCCCAGATCCGGGTGGCGAGCGTCTCGAACCCGAGGGGCGACGTCAGCAGCGTGATGGGCAGCTCCTTCATCGTCGACAGCAGCACCAGGCCCGCGCCCGCGGCGAGCCCGGGCAGCATCAGGGGGAGCTCGACCGTTGCGAACCGGCGGAGCCGACCGGCGCCGAGCACGCGCGCCGACTCGTCCAAGCGGCGAGGGACCGACCCCACCGCCACCTGGGCGGTCCGCAGCGACTGGGCGCCGAGGTGCACCACATAAGCGAACACCAGCATCGTGAAGCTCTGGTAGAGGCCCCATGCCTCGGGCAGCTGGCGACTCCAGAACACCAGTGACAGCGCCACCACCAGGGCCGGCAGGCCGAACCCGGTCGCCACCAGTCCGTTGGCCAGGTCGGCCGCCCGGGCCCGGTGGCGGGCCGACAAGTACGCGAGGGGGAGCAACACGGCGATCGCCACCAGTGCCGTGACGAGGCTGATGCCCGCAGTGTTGAGCGCCGGCTCCACCAGGTCACCCAGCGCCCGGTCGCCAGAAGCGAGGCTGCTGGTCTCGCCGGTGAGGCCGCGCCACGCCCACAGCCCGAGCGACGCCAGCGGGCCGCCGAGCGCCAGCCCCACCCAGGCGAGCACTGCTACCAGCGCCGGCAGGCGCCACCGCCCGAGGGGCACCCGCAGGGGCCGCGCGGTCCGCACCCCCTCGAGCGTGCCGCGATGTCGACGCCGGGCGATGGTCCTCTCCCCCGCGACCACCGCCAGCGCGACCACGGCCAGCAGCAGGCTCAGCGCCGCCGACTGGTCACGGTCGAGCAACCGGTTGGTGTAGATCGCCCGGGTGAGCGTCTCGTAGCGGAGCAGCACCACGACCCCGAAGTCGCTCACCGTGTACAGGAACACCAGCAGCGCGCCCGCAGCGATGGCGCCGCTGATCTGCGGCAGCACCACCGTGCGGAACACCCCCCACGGGCGGCGCCCGAGCAGCCGCGCGCTCTCCTCCAGCGATGGCGGCAGGGCCACGAGGCGGGCGGCCACCGGCAGCAGGACGTACGGCGTCGTGAACAAGGTGAGCACCAGCCAGGCGCCCCAGAAGCCCTCCGGTCGGGTGGCCTCTACGCCCACCCACCCCAACGGGGCGTCGAGCAGGCCGCCGGGCGCCACCGCCGCCATGAGCGCCAGCCCGCCCACGAACGACGGAAAGACCAGCGGCAGCGGGGAGAGTGCTGCCCACAAGCGGCGGAGCGGCAGGTCGGATCGGGTCGTGAGCCAGGCGAGGCCGGTGCCCACGATCGCAGTGGAGAGCGCGGTGGCCACCGCTAGCGCCAGCGTGTTGCGCAGCGGCACCAGCGTGGCCTCGGACAGGTACAGGTCGACCAGGTCTTCGTCGCCGGTGACGTTCCGCCAGATCAGGTAGAGCAGCGGGGCGGCGAACAGCAGCGCGATGACCGCGCAGACGGCAACGAGCGGCCGCGGGGCGGTTCCCGTGAAACGTCCCGAACTTGCGGCGTTTGGCGAGGCCATAGGGCCTCTAACCGCCGCAAGTTGTGTTTCAGGTGAGGCCACTCTCGTCGATCATCGCGGTGGTCGCCTCCAGGCCGCCACCCAGCTCGTCGAGGTCGACCCGGGTTTTGGAGATCTCCTCGAACGGTGGCAGCGCGCCGTTCACATCGGCGCCGTCGGCCAGCGGGTACTCGAACGTCTCCTCGCTGAAGTACCGCTGCGCCCCCGGGGAGAGCAGGAACTCGATGAGCTCGGTGGCCTCGTCGGGCATGTCGGTGTCGGCGATCTCCGACGCGGCGGTGACCAGCAGCGTCGACCCCAGGTCGCCGTCGGGGAAGTAGTGGTTCTCGACCGGCAGGTCCGGGTTCTCAGCCTTGGCCCGGAACGCGTAGTAGTGGTTGACCAGGCCCATCGGCACCTCGCCCCGGCCCACGGCCTCGACGATGGCGGTGTTGTTGTCGAACGTCGGCGGATCGCCAGCGGCCATGCCGTCGAGCCACGCCGCCGCCTCCTCGTCGCCGAGCTGGTCGCGCAGGACCGTCACGAAGTCCTGGAACGACCCATTGGTCGGCGCCAGCGCCACCTGGCCTGCGTACTCGGGCGCGGTCAGCTCCAGCACCGAGTCGGGCAGGTCGGCGTCGTCGATGAGCTCGGGGTTGTAGACCAGCGTGCGCACCCGACCGGAGAGCCCGACCCAGCCGGCGTCGGCGGCGGCGTCGCCCTCGGGGACGGTGGCGATGAGCCGGTCGTCGAGCGGGGCCAGGCGGCCGGCGGCGTCCAGGTATCCCACCGCACCCGGGCTCTGCGAGATGAAGACGTCCGCCGGCGTGCGGTCGCCCTCCTCGTCGATGAGCAGCGCAAGGTTGGCGGATTCGTCGTAGCGCACGTCGATGCTGACGCCGGACTGCTCCGAGAAGTCCTCGAGCAACGGGCCGATCAGGTTCGACGTCCGCCCGCTGTACACGACGAGCCGGTCGTCGCCACCCGAGCTGCAGGCGGCAAGTGCCGGCCCACCGGCCACAACCGCCACCGCGAGCGCCGCCCCAGCCATCGATCTTCTGCGTGCCATCAACCGGAGACTAGCCATACCACCGGTCGAGCGTGAAGACTGCTTAACAGTGCAGGATCCCGAGCTTGCCGGCCGCCACCCCGTGGTCATGGTGCTACCCGCCCACGACGAGGAAGCCACCGTCGGCGATCTCGTGCGACGAGCACCCCCGGAGGTGCACGGGCACCCGGTCGAGGTCGTGGTCGTCGACGACGGTTCCACGGACGGGACGGCCGCCCTGGCACGGGCCGCCGGCGCCACCGTCCACTCGCTCGGCCGGAACCGGGGGCTGGGCGCGGCCGTGCGCGCCGGCCTCGGGTGGGGGGTGGCCCGGCGAGCCGCCGCCGTCGCCTTCCTCGATGCCGACGGCGAGTACGCGCCCGAGGAGCTGAGCGACCTGGTGGCCCCGATCATCGAGGGTCGTGCGGACTACGTGATCGGGTCGCGCTTCGCCGGCTTGCCCCGCGACATGCGTCCACACCGGTGGTTCGGCAACCGGGTCCTCACGCTGGGAATGAAGCTGCTGGTGCGCCGCTGGGGCGTACGGGGGCTGAGCGACGGGCAGTCCGGCTACCGGGCGCTGTCACCGGCCGCCACTGCCCACGCCGAGATCGTCCACGACTTCAACTACGCCCAGGTGCTCACGCTGGACCTGGTGACCAAGGGGTACCGCTACGCCGAAGTGCCGATCAGCTACCGCTTCCGACGACACGGCCGATCCTTCGTCCGGCTGGGCCCGTACCTGCGGCGGGTGGTGCCCGCCGTCTGGCGTGAGCTGCGGACAACGACCGACCACATCGCCATCCCAGTCGCCGATGCGGCCATGGACCCCGTGCCGGTGCTGGTGGGCGACCCACCCAGATCCGCCCGCTGACGACCCTCGGGCCCGGCGTCGCGTACCCTGAGCTCCGGTGGATGCTGAGCACGACGACGGGGAGTGGTTCTCGGGCTACGTCGGCAGGGTGACGGAGCTACTCGAGGACGCCGGACAGGTCAACGCCGAGTTGATCCAGCACTGGGGCGCCCGATCGCTAGAGGGCGACGAGTGGACCGTCGACACCATGACCGCGGACGTCATCGACGCGTGGGAGCACCTCACGCCCCTCGCGGGACGCGGGCTGGAGCTGTGGCTCGAGCTGGTCCAGCGGACGGTCCGTCCCCCGGACGTGACATGACCGGCGACGCGTCGGACGCGGACGACGTCGCCGAGCTGCTCGGCGAGCGGCTCGAGCGCTACGTCGACCTGTGGAACTCGGCGAGCACCAAGCTGTCGGCGGGCACCTATCACGCCGAGGACTTCGTCGACGACTGGTTCCGCTGGGTGGGCCTGGTCTCCCGCGACGCAACGGCGACCGCCGCCCTGATAGTCGCTGCCGTCAGGGACCAGGCGTCGGAGCGAGGATCAGCACCGGAATGATGCGGTCGGTGCGACGCTGGTACGCGTCGAAGTGGGGGTAGACCTCGGCGAGCGCGGGCCACAGCGCCGCACGCTCGGCCTCGCTAGCGGGTCGGGCGGTCATCGAGCGGCGCCGCGAGCCGACGTCGACGGTCACTACGGGGTCGGCAAGCAGGTTCAGGTACCACGCGGGGTGGGTGCTCATTCCGCCGTGTGACGCAACCACCACGATCTGGTCGTCTTCGTGGGGGATGTACAGGAGCGGAACGGTGCGGGGTCGGCCGCTGCGCCGGCCGGTCGTCGTGAGCAGGCAGATCGGTGCACCGCCGGGCACGTGGGCTGCGACCCGCCCGTTGCTCAGCCGATACGCGGCAGTGTTGACGCCGGTCATCCACCGCACCGCGACGCGCCCGAGGCGCTCCTGGAATGCCGTCATGGGTCGCGTGCGCGGATCGACCATTGGACCGCACCGTACCGCCGACGGTCAGTCCGGTAGGTAGCCCACCACCTGGTGGTTGCGAGCACGGCCGAGCACTGCGTTGGCGGCCTGCAGCCCCGACAGGACCGCAGCCTCGATGCAGCCCGCGTTGAGTCCCGAATCGGTCCAGTCGCCCGCCAGGAACAGGTTGTCGTAGCCACTCTCGTCGGACCGGAGCCGGTACCGGCCGGTCCCCGGCAACGACTGCACGTAGCGATCGGACGGGTCGACGTTGGCTGTCCAGAACTGCGAGTCGAACGCCGCAGGTCCGGTCGACCCGTCGCGCCCGCACAAGAGGTCCCACCGGAACCCCTCGTCGTCCACCGCCGCCGGCAACAGGTGCCCCAGGTTCCGATCGAGAAACGTCACAGCCCTTTCACGCACCTGATCGTGGTAGCCGTCTCCGTGACTGGCGTCCGTGACCGGCCGCCTGGGGGCCGCCATCACCCCGCAGAAGTAGGCGATCGCGGCCGGGCGATCATCGTCGGGCCAGTCCTCGGCACCGACCAGCTGCGGCATCGACGCCCAGGTGTCGAACGGATCGGTGTAGCCGCTCATCGTGACGCCAGGGTGCGCCCATCCCAGTGCGGGCTCGGGCTCGCGCAGCCAGATCTGGAAGGCCTGGGTGGCGACGGTCGCCACGTTGGCGACCATCTCACGCCACTCGGGGCGATCGTCGATCAGCTCACGACACACGACATCCGCCATCCCCACCGGGATCGCGAGCACGGCGATGTCGAAGTCGGTGCCGCGGCGCAGCACGCGCCGCTCGGCGTCGGGCCAGGCGCACCCGTGCGCCTCGAGCGGCTCGTCCTCGATCCCGGCGGCGTCGGCGAGCTGGTCGGTGAGCGGCGCGCCAGGGAAGCACGGGAGGCCCCGCACCCGCACAAGCGGCTCGTAACGCTCGATACCGGGAGCGAGCGCCGCCTGGCGACCCACGCTGATGGCGTCGATCGCCATCCGGTCGGCGGACAGGTGGAGGGCGTCGATGCGATGGAAGAACTCGAAGTCGACGCCCCGCCGCCGGAGTGCCTGATAGAGCGGCGCGAACACCGCGTCGCCCATGCCGGCACACATCTTCCAGAAGATCCCGCCCTTGTACTCGAGCGCCATCTTCACGGCGAGCAGCACCGCGGATCCGGCACCGAAGCTCGGACGGGAGGTGTCGCCATCGACATAGGCGAAGCACATGTCGTACATCGCCCGCAGGAGGGCTCCGTCCGCGGCCTCCGGCGCCGCTCCGTGCCGACGGATCCAGTCCAGGTAGTCCTCGTCGTCGAGCTGGGCGAGGGCCACACCGGCGAAGACCCCGTCGGCCACGAGACCCCGGAGCAGTGCAACCGTCAGCGAGATGTACTGCCAGGCGCGCTTCAGGTCGGGGTCGCCGGCCACGACGCCACGGAGCCGGTCCTGGAGCCGGTCCAGCGCATCGAGCAGCTGGGGGCCGGCACCGTCGGGAGGGGCCTCGGGGGTTGGGGCGCGGTCGTCGAGCGCCCGGCTCGCCAGGCGGGTGGCCTCCAGCAGCGCCGCCGGCACCGCTAGCTGGGTTCCCAGGACCACGCCGTCGATAAGCGACCGCGCGGGCGGCTCGGCCGACGTGCTCAGCACCACGCGGTCGGTCGCGTCGATCGAGTCGACGGCCGCCAACGACTCCACCCCGTCGATCACCAACCGCAGGGCCCGCAGTGCGAACTCGGCGAGGCTCGCGGGCTGGTGGTCTGCGCCGGGCTCCCCAGGCTCGAGGTCGTTGGGCGCGAAGCGCGCGAGCCAGTGGCGCCAGTCGTCCCGCTCGCGGTCTTCCAGCCCGACGGCCGATGCCGGCCGTATGGCGTCGCGCCACGTGAGGATCGGGGCCTGCGGATCGGTGGCGGGACGATCGAGCTCGGCGTAGCACTCGCGCAGCAGCCGAAAGGCGTTCTCGTAGAACCCGAGCCAGACGTGCAGCCCGTGCTCCTCGATGCGGCCGTGGCGGCCCCGGCTGCTCGCGCCCTTGCCCCCCAGGCGCCAGCCCCGTTGGTAGACGGTGATCCGTTCGTAGCGATCACGCCAGCCGGGCTCGCTCAGCCGCCATGCGGCGGTGAGGCCTCCCATGCCCCCACCCAGGATGGCGACCCGATGACGTGCGGTCACCCGGCGGCAGCCACCGAGGTGCGGGCGTCGTCGAGCTCGGGGTAGTGGGCGTCGGGCGCGAACCGGGCGGCGGCCTCGGCGACCAGCGTCAGGCCGTCGGCGTCGCCGTTGGCGACGAGGTTACGGGCGATCCGCAGCTCGAACGGTGCGGCGCCCTGGGACCGAGCGAGGTCCAGCGCCGCCCGCAACGCGGCAGCCACCTCCCCGCTGGGCAGGAGGTGTGCGCGGAGCCTCAGCACCTCCGCCTCGTAGAAGCGAATGCCCGTGGAGCGAGCGAACTGCAGGGTCTCGTTGTAGCCGGCGGCAGCGCCGTCGGTGTCGCCCGCGGCCGCTCGCAGCCTGCCCGCCGTCGCCATGAAGGCGGGAAGGAACAGAGCCACGTCGAGCAGCTTCCACATGCCGCACAGGCTCTCGAGGGCCTGTGCATGCACGAGAAGCCCCGCGGTGTCAGCGGCCTCGGCGTCGAGCGCCCGCAGTCCGGCGATCGTGGCCTGTTCGGTCGCCGCCACCAGCGACCAGAAGTCGAAGCCGTGCCCCTCGGCGATCTCGGTCACCGCCGCCACGGCGGTGGCCGCCCGATCCAGCTCGCCGCGCTCGATCAGCGTCCAGGCCGCGTAGGACTGGACCTCGGCCGCGGTGAAGGGCCCGCGGGGGAAGTCGATCGTGTCGCAGCGACGCTGCCCAGCGTCGAACTGCTCGTCGGCACCCCGGACATCGCCCCGCATGAACCGGGCCAACGCGAGGTTCGCGTGGGCCGAGCCCGGGCCGTCGAAGGGCATGAAGTAGGTGGCGCCATAGTCCGGGTTGATCCGGCGGCTGGCGACCCCCTCGACCGCGGCCTCGAGTTGATCGTCGGCGGCGCCGAAGTCGCCGGCGAACCAACGGATCGTGCCGAACGCCGCCTCGTTGTCAGGCCGGTAGTGATCGCGCCCGGGCAGGCCGGCACGCAACATCTCCGCGACCTGCTGCGCGCGGTCGAGATCGCCCCGCAGTATGTAGTAGCCCCAGAGCGGGATGAGCGTGCTGAACATCTCGTCGCTGCTGCTGTCCCCGAGGGTGAGCTCCAGGCAACGCTCGTAGTCCTGCACCGCCTCCGGCGAGCTGGTGCCCTCCGCCGACGCCACCAGGAAGCCGCGCCGGAGCCGCAGTCCCACCTCGTACGACGACCGCTGGTTGGCGTCGGGAAGGCCGGGAACGAGCTCGATGGCGCGGCTCAGGAGCGCCCGTGCCTCGCCCAACGCTCCGAGTCGGCGGACGCCGTCGGCGGCCTGCTGGTAGGCGGTGACCGCCTCAGTGGCCTCTCCGGCGGCGTCATGGTGGCTGGCGACGAGCCGCCAATCGACGACCCCGGCCGCAGCGGGCTCGCGGGCCAGCGCGGCGGCCACCCGGCCGTGCAGCTCACGCCGCCGGGACGGCGGCTGCAGCTCGTACGCCACGACCCGCAACAGCTCGTGCCGGAATCGATAGCGCTCGCCGTCGCCGAGCACCCGTTCGAGGATCAGACCACCCAGCAGGGCCTCGAGGGCCGCCTCGAGGTCGGGGGCCGGCACGTCGACCACCTGCGCGAGCACGCCGTGATCGACGTCCCGGCCGATGGCCGCGGCGGCCGAGGCCACGCGCAGCCCCGGCCCGGAGGCGTGAAGGCGAGCGACCAGCGGCTCGTAGAGCACCTCGGGCACGGTTGACGGTGGGCCCGCCGCGCCCGTCGGGATCGGTGGCGCCGGGATGGGAGCGCCGGACCGCGTCACCTGCGTCGCGACGATGCGTTGGGTGCCCGATGCCGCACCCCGCGCGAGCTCCTCGAGGTACAGCGGCATCCCGTCACCGCGATCGACGACCGCGCGGCAGGCGCCGTCGTCGAGCGCGGGATCGAGCGACAGGACGAGCTCAACGGCGGAGTCGTCATCCAGCGGCGGCAACTCGATCGTCTGGGCGCGACCGAGCAACGAAGGTGCCGGGTCCCGGGACGTGGTGACGACCAGGAGGTCGCGGCGATCGGCCTGCAACACCCGCGAGAGCACGTCGAGGGTCGACTCGTCGCACCAGTGGAGATCCTCGACGATCAGCAGGGCGGGACCCGAACCGAGGCAGGCGATCAGGTAGTCCGCTGCCGCGGCGACGATCGCGTCGTGCAGCTTCCGTCCCTCCAGAGCCGCCGCCCGGTACCCGGCACCGGGGGGAACGCCGATGAGGGGTGCCACCAGGGGGGTCAACTCGTCCGGGGCCAGTCCGACCGCCACCAGTTCCCGCTCCAGCCGGACCAGCCGCTCGCCGGGTGCGGCATCTCCCCCAGCGCCGGCGCGCACCTCGATGAAGGACCGAACGGCGTGGAAGCTCGCCTCGGCGTGGAACGGCGACGCGAGCAGTTGCAGGCACGAGCCCCCATCGGCTCGGGCCTCCTCGGCTAAGACGGCGGCGAGCCGGGACTTGCCGATGCCGGCCTCGCCCACGAGGTGCAGCGCAGCTGGTCGCTCGCCACCGCCCACACCCACCCTGAGCCACTCCGCACGCATCCGCGCAAGCTCGTCGGTGCGGTTCACGAGCACGGCCTCCCAGCGCCGTCCCCGTGTGGGCTCCTCGGGCCGCTCCGCGACGATCCGGTGGGACCGCAGGGGCTCATCGATGCCCTTCGCACGCTGCGGCGGCGCGGCCACGGTGTCGAAGAGCGAGCCCACGATCTCACGGACCTCGTCGGACATGACCACGGTCCCGGGCGCCGCCAGCGAGTGGAGTCGAGCCACCACATTGGCCGCCAACCCGTAGACGTCGTCCTCCTCGACATCGAGGTAGACGAGGCCCCGGTGGACCGCCACCCGCGCCTCGAGGCGCTCGCCGACCGCCGCCTCCACCTGGGCGGACAGCCGGCGGAGCTCGCGGACGATGTCGAGCCCCGCTCGGGCCGCCCGCTCGGCGTCGTTCTCGTGTGGGGTCGGCAGGCCGAAGACGGCGAGCATCCCGTCGCCGGCAACGTGCGAGATGTGGCCGCCGTAGCGCTGCTCGACCACCTCACGGCACACCGCCTTGTAGCGCCTGATGAGGCTGCGGTAGGTCTCCGGCTCGTGGCGAGCCGACAGCTCAGTCGAGCCGACCAGGTCGCAGAACAGCAGCGAGACCCGCCGCAGCTCGCCCTCGGAGTGACCGCCCACCTCCAGGAGGGCCGCAGCGTCACGGTTGGACGTGTCGGCGGCCAGCGCCAGTTCTGCCAAGTCGTGCGCGGTCGTGACGTCGCCGCGGTTCAACGCCGCCACCGAGCGGTCGAGCAGCTCGTCGATCGCCGCGGCGCGATCGGTGGCGTCGGTCATGGCCTCACGGAACGATCACATCCACGTCGACGCTCGCGGCGGCGGCGCCGGTCGCCGGGCTCACCGCCGTCACCACGCCCGTGTACACGCTCCCTTCCAGCCCGGCGACGTCGATGTGCAGGCGGAACTCGCCCCCGCTGAGGAGCGCTGGGGGCCGGATCTCGACGCGTCCGACATCGAGCCGATCGCCATAGGGAGACTCCATCGGCCCGGTCAGCGCGAGCCGGCTGTTGTCGGGGATCACATGACGGAAGCCGAATGGCGCCGACTCCAGTGTCGTCGGAGTGGCGGGCGGGCGCGCGAGATCCTTGATGGCCTCGACCGTGGTGGTCGCGAGCGTCGCCAGTCCACGGAGCGCCAGGGCCGCCGTTCTGGTCGCATCCTCGGCCGCGAGGTCGGGCGTGTAGGAACCCTCGTCGATGCGACCGGCGATCTGGCGCGCCATGTCACCGCCTTCGGCCGCGCACTTCCGCGCCAGATCGACGAGGCGGTCGACGGCGGGCGTCACCCGTCCTGCCCCCGGTGATTCGCCCGGGTCGCAGTCGACCGCCTGGGGTGTACCGCCCGAGCAATCGCAGATCACGTCGGCGGCGACGTCGCCGTAGCCCACGACGCAGGCGATCACGGCCAGGGCGTCGGCGTCTACGGATTGAGCGAAGCGAATCCGCTTGGTGGTCTCGACGCGGAAGTGATCGCCCTCCTGGCGGACCTCGATGACGCCCCGGTCCACCTCGACCGCCTCGTTGGCACGCAACCCGGCAACCATCCCGCCCTGGTCACGGCTCTTGTTGTACGTGACGACCTTGCGTGTGGCCCTGTCGATGGCAGTGGCGAAGTCGAGGAAGACCGCCACCTCGAAGATGCGGTTCGGGCAGTCGGCGGCGACGACCTCGAGGAACCGCTTGAGGCCCGGATCGGCACCCGGTGCAGGCAGCATCTGGCACCACCATGGGCTGCAACGCGGCCAGTTCGTCGGATCCAGGAAGCCCGCGGACAGCGCAGCCAGATCCACACCCCCGACGCAGAGGCTGGTCTGGAGCACGATGACTGCGTCGTTCGCACCCGTTGGCGGCTCGATGACGGTCGTCGAGCAGGGTGCCGGCAGGCTGGCGACCTGGGGGCTCAGGATGTGGGAGGTACTACTCAGGAACTCGTGCCACTCCTCGATGCGCGACAGCTGGTCCGGGTCGGCAAGGGCCTGCAGCAGTTCCTCGCCTTGCGATCGTAGGGAGGGATCGCCGATGTCGGGCACCTCCGGGGGCTCTGGGAGCGGGGGCGTGGGCACCAGCGGAAGACCCGCCACGATCCCGGGGATGATGAGCGCCCTCAGGGAGGCTTCGGCGTCCTCTCCATGGGGCCCCCACCGGTCGGGGAACACGCGGGCAGCCAGCGCCACTGCCAGCAGCCGCCTTGGCAACATGCCGGCGAACCTGGTCGGCCGACCCAGGCCCCTCATTGCGTCCTCGATGGTCGGCAGGCCCTCGTTGCCCTCACGCTGGACGAAGCTGTCGTACCAGCCGAACCGGTCGCCCGTGCGATACGCCTTGACCAAGGCGGCCACCTGCGAGCGCCGCTCCTCGCCCTCGTCTTCGTTCACGGCGCGGTCGACCGCACCCAGGATGGCGATCAGGTCTCCGATCTCACTCATCGTCTTCCCCGCATCTGCCGCGCATCCCGGTTGGTCCGGGCGGTCGCCGCTTCACCGCACTCCGACTCGGAAGTCAACCGATTGGGCGCCCACGCCCGGGGCGTCGGGCGTCGCAGTCACTCGACCGAAGTAGCTGACCCCCGGCCGGCGGGTGGCGTCGACGGTGACCGTGAACTCGACCTGTTTCGGCCCGAGGCGGCGTGGGAGCGACACCCGTGTCCGGGGGATGACGTCCGGCGGATCGAACCGCGACTTGAGCGGGCCGTTCAGCCGGAGTGTGCACGGTCCCTCGAACGGTGCCGGCAGGCGGACCTTGACGGCGGGCGTGTTGGGCTTGGGTGCACGCGCCACGATCACGGCGGCGTCGACCACCTCGTTCACGATCCGCAACCAGGCCGCGGCACCGAGCGCCACCGAGCGCGCCGCGTCGGCGGCCGCCAGGTCGGGCGTATAGGTCCCGCCTCCAAGTCGCTCGGCGACAGTTCGCGCGTGGCCTCCGAGCTGCCCCGCGAGCCAGAAACCCAGGTCGGTAATGCCCTCGACGGCCTCGGCGAGCGGGATGAGCGGGCCCGGTTCAGAGCCACCCGTCGCCGACGGCGCGGTCATGACTTCGGTTCTGCCTTCTCTGGCCGTTGACTGCGGTCCCGCGCGGCCATGTTGGCGAGGACGTTGAGGACATCGAACCCGGACACGAAGAACTCGGCGGTGTCGCGGACCATGCGGGTGGTCATCCGGGACGCGTCTGCGACCAGCCGCTGGGCGTCGTACTCGCCATTGATCGCCGCGTCGAACGACGCGATCCCTTCGCTGACGTATTCCTGGAACCGACTGCCGATGCCGCCCACCAACTCGACAACCGCGTCCTCGGCCCGGTCCCGTCGGAGCGTGGCCCCTTGTTCCTCGCCTTCACCGACCATCGGATACCTCCACCGGCGCCCACTTGAGCTCGGCCGTCTCGCATCCCAGGCAGCTGTCCACCAGTTCCTCGGCAAGCATGCCGTAGCCCAGGCCGACCGCCGTCGGAACGAGCGATCGACCCCCGATCGTGTCGGCGAAGAGCACGCGCTTGCTCGTGAGGATCCGCACGCCGTCGTCGTGCCGCTGGCCGACGATCCACCCCTCGTCCACGACGACCCGGGGGATCTGCGGTTGGTGTGCCGCGACGTCGCACATGCGGTAATCGAGCGAGATCTCGTCGGGGCTCTCGGCCTGAACGAACTGGAGGCAGACCTCCACCTTGAGGAAGCCGATGTTCTCCGCCACGGTCTCCCGGTAGTGCGGCCGGCTGCTTGCGGGGCCCTGGAGGACCATCTGGGACCACCAGCGACAGCACCTTGGCCAGTTCTCGGGATTGAGGACCAGCTTCACCTCGTCGAGGGTGCGATCGCGGCGGACGAAGTCGGTCTGGAAGGTGGGCACGGGGTCGACGTCCACGCCTCCGATCACCACCCGGGTGAGGTTCGCGTTCACCGTCGCCGCCCGGAGGTCGTCGTTCGTCTGCGCCCGCTCCACCTGTTCGAGCAGGTCGGACGCGACCTCCGCCAGGGCCAGGTCGCCACCAGTGAGCGCCGGCAGAACGAGATCGCGCTTCGTGCCACCGGGGCCGTACGCCGGATCGGCGTTGACCAGGCCGGCGATGGCGAGCAGGCGGGTGGCGGCGGCATCCCCGCGCGCCGGAACGGCTGCGAGTTGAGAGAGCGCCTCGTCGACCGACGGGAGCTCGTTGGTGCCCACGCCGGGCGAGTTGCCCGGGTCCGGCGGGGTCAGGTCCTCGAAGTTCGCTGCCGCCCGATCTCCGATGCCTAGGACCCTCGAGATCCGCTCGCGCAGGGCGGGGTCGCCGTCGATCGCGTCGCCCACTGCGGCGCAGATGCTCGCGAGCGCCTCGAATTCCGTCACTGTGGTCATGCCCACCCGCCTCACGACTCTTGTCGCGTAGCCTAGCGATCCGATGGCGCGGGCCGGGCTGGTGGCACGCGTACGGGCAGGTGCGTGGTCAGGAGCACCAGGTGGGTGAACGGAGACACAACGAGGGCACCGGCGAGTCGCCCTGGATGTCAATGCTCGATCCGGCCGCCAATGCCCGTGCCCTGGGCGAGATCCAGCGGCGCGGCCTGCGCGCCGCTGGCGAGCTGGTCGACCGGTTGATCGGCGCCGTCGACGGTGACGGGCGCGAGAACCCGGCCGCCCCGGGCGATGGGGTCGACCAGGGCGACGCCGACGCCGCCGGCGATGGCGGCGACGACGGCAACCGGATTGACGCCCCAGGCGGAGCGAACGGATCCGCCCAGAGGCCTGCTGGATCTCCGGGCGGGTCAATCACCGGATCCCCGCCTGCCGACCTCCTGCATCTGTGGATGGACGTGTTCCAGCGCGGTCTACAGGCGATGGCGGCCATGGCTCGCCCCGACGGCGCGCCCGTCGCCGGCGGCGGGCCCATCGCCACCGCCGACGTCGGGCGCGGCACGGTGACGGGCGCCGTGCACATCACCGTGGGCGGCGAGCAATCGGGCGACGGCACCGCAGGATCGGATGGGCAGCCCGGGCCCACAGGCTCGGCCGAGGTGTGGTTGCACAACGGCACGGCCGAGGCGAGGTCGGGCCTGCGCCTCCACAGTGGCGACCTGCGCGCCCACAACGGCGGCACGCTGCCGGCCTCGGCCCTCCGCTTCGATCCACCGTCGCTCGACCAGCTTCCCGCCCGCTCGAGCCGCGGCGTCGTGGTCGCGGCCGACGTCGCCGACTCGCTGCCCGACGGGGTGTACCGCGGCGTCCTGCTCGTGGCCGGCGCTCCAGACGTCTGGCTCCCGATCGTCGTGACGGTGGCGACCGGCGGATGACGGCCACTCCGACCGCTAACGACTCGCGATCCGTCGTGGGACCGGAGACCCGACTGCCCGGCGATGCCGCCACCGTGGACCAGCACCTGCGCGCGGTGGGACGCGACATGCGACGGTCCATGCTCGCGGCGGTGCCGGACGCGGAGCCGCACGACTGGCTCTACCGGCTGGTGCGGTCGTACCCGAGCCGGCCGGGGAAGGCGATCCGGCCGGCCCTGTGCCTGGCCACGTGCCGAGCATTCGGGGGTCGCGACGAGGACGCCCGGGGTGCGGCCGTGGCCATCGAGATGCTGCACAACGCGTTCCTGGTGCACGACGACATCGCCGACGGCAGCGAGCGCCGGCGGGGACGCCCGACGCTGCCCGCCGAGCACGGCCCGGGGCTGGCGCTCAACGCGGGCGACGCGCTCGCCGTCCTGGCGCACCAGGTGCTGCGACAGCACGCCCGCCGCCTCAACGACGACCTGGGCGAACGCCTGCTCGATGAGTTCGACACCATGGCGCTGCGGACCCTCGAGGGCCAGGCGACCGAGCTCGGCTGGCGCCGCGACGCCGTGGCGCGGCTGGCGCCCGAGGACTACCTCGACCTCATCATGCACAAGACGTGCTGGTACACGACCATCCACCCCCTGCGGGTAGGGGCGCTGCTGGGGTCGGGTGGGCGGGCCGACCTCCGGCCGATGGTGCGGTTCGGGTTCCACCTGGGCGCGGCGTTCCAGATCCAGGACGACCTGCTCAACCTGGTCGGCGACGAGGCGCTCTACGGAAAGGAGATCAACGGCGACCTGCGCGAGGGCAAGCGCACGCTGGTTCTGATCCATCTCATCGGAGCCGCCGAGCGATCGGACCGGCACACCGTCGGCCGATACCTACGCCTCCTACCGACGGAGCGCGGGGCCGAGGTGATCGCGGAGATCCGGGCGCTCTTCGACGTCTACGGCAGCATCGACTTCGCCCGCGCCTACGCCGAGGGCATTGCCGGCTCGGCACTGGAGGCCTTCGAGGCGGCCTTCGCCGATGCCGCCGACGGCGAGGACAAGGACTTCGTCCGCGCGCTGATCCCTTACATGCTCGGCCGCCCCCGCTGAGGGCTGCCAGGTCAGTCCTCGACGACGAATCACCCGCTCCCCGAGGTCATAGGTTCCGCCACCGGAAGCCCGAGGTCATAGGTACCGCCACCGGAACCCATCGCCTCGCCCGTCGCCCGCCGGAACCAATGACCTCCGGTGCCCCCACCGGCGACGATCACCGCCAGAGTCACAGATTCGGCCGCGGGCCTACCGGCCACGAGGTCATGGGTTCCGCCACCGGAAGCCCGAGGTCATAGGTACCGCCACCGGAACCGATCGCCTCGCCCGTAGCTCACGGGAACCAATGACCTCCCGTGGCCCCTGGCCCCGGGTACGCGACGATCTGCCCCATATTTCATGGCAACTAAATTTGCCGAGGGCTCGTCGATGCTGCGTACCCCGATACCGGCATCGTCATCGAGGCCGACGGGCGCACGTGTCACATGCGGCTGATCGACATGCGCCGCGACCGCGAGCGCGACGCGCAGGTGATCAAGGCGGGGTGGGTGCCGCTCCGATTCATGTATTCGCAGGTCGTCCACGACCCCGGCACCGTCTGCGCCGACATTGCGGAGACCCGGGCGGTGAGGCTGGACCAGCTGGTGGGGCGGCGGGCCGCATGAGCAGCAGGGCCCGTTGTTGCATTGCCAGGTCAATCCTCCACTACGAAGCTTCGGAACCCGTCGCGGGCGCCCCGCCAGGCGGCGTCGTCGAACGTGCCGTTCGGGCGCAGCGCGTCCGCGGCGGCCCAGCCCATGGCCAGGGCGTGATGCGTGTTGTCCGGGGTGAACAGGCCTTGGCGGCCGAAGGTGACCACGCCGGCGTTGGCCGCCCAGCGTTCCAGCGCCGCGAGATCGTCGGCGAACCCCGGGCGGTAGACCGGGTAGACGTGCGGGACGCGACGGCTCGCCACCTCGACCGGGCGGGTCTCGGGGAGCCCGGTCGCCACCAGCTCCTGGGTGAGGCGGGCGGCCAGCTCCGCGTCCGCGGACCCCCAGACGTCATCACCTGGCCAGCACGGGATCTCCGCGCACAGCACCGTCCGATCGGCGGGGTCGTCGAGGTTGTCGCGGTAGTTGCGGGGCTCCGAGAGCCGGGAGGCGCACACCTCGGGACCGGGGAAGTAGTGGGCGTCGTACTCGGTCCACTGCGGTCGGTCGAGCACCAGGTACAGCAGCACCATGGCCCGATGCCGCAGCCCGGCCGCGGACTCCAATGCGCTCGCAGACGGGGGCGGGTCGACCATCCCGGCCAGCGCCGCCAGCGGGATCGTCGACCACACGTGGTCGGCGTCCAGGGCCGTGCCGTCGGCCAGCGCCAAGCGCCAGCCGCCGTCGGGCCGCTGGCACAGGGCGTCGACCCCGCACTCGAGGCGGATCACGGCGCCGGCACAGCGCGCCGCCTCGGCGAGCGCCTCGGCGATGGCGCCGAACCCGCAGCGGGGATACAGGAACGTGCGACCCGAGGGACGGGACCCGTGCGCCAGGCGGCGCAGGATGTCCGCCGGAGACGAGGCGCTCACTCGTCGGCGCGCCAGCTCGCCCGCCAGATCCGTCGGCGGCGTATCCCAGAGCTTGCGGGCATACGGGGCGTAGAAGGCGTCGAGCACTGCGGGCCCGAGCCCCGCCCGCACCACCTCGGCGAACGTGTCGTCCCGGGGCCGACGCAGGGGTCCGGCGAGCGCATCGGCGGCCGCCCGGGCGGCGAAGGTCGGGGGCGTGCGGCGCACCAGGTCGCCGGTCCGCAACGGAAAGGCCACCCAGCGGTCGAGCAACCGGATGCGTCCGTGGCGGGGCCGCACCTGGAGGTCGGTGCCGAGCAGGCCCCGTAGGGCCGCCAGGATCGGCGGCGGCGTGGCTGGATGGAGCCGGTGGCTGCCGTGGTCGACACGGAGGCCGGCAACCTCGAACGACCCGGCCATGCCGCCCACGACCGGGGCCCGCTCAGCCACCACGACCTGGTGGCCGGCCGCCGCAGTGCGCCAGGCGGCGGCGAGCCCGGCCGGGCCCGCCCCGACGATGACGATCACCGAGCGTCGAGGGGCTGGCCCGCCGCCGCCGGGAGCCGCAGGGACCGGGACCGGCGATCCGGGCCGTCGTCATCGGCGGCGGCAGGCGCGGCGGTGTTGGGTTCGGCCGCGGAGTCATGCGCCGGGAAGACCACCGTGGGCGGACCGTCGTACGTCACGAGGACGCGATCGCCGCGGCCGAATCGGGGCGTAGCGGCGGCGCGGGCTCGGACCGGCTCGGCGCCATCGGGACGCACCAGGTAGACGGTGTCGTGGCCGTAGTACTCGGTCAGCTGGACGGTGGCGGGCACGCCCCGGCCGCCGTCGGCGGTCGCAGCGCCGAGCGGGTCGAGGCGCAGCTGCTCGGCCCGGAGCACGACCTCGACCGGACCCCGTGCCGAGCCTCCGCTTCCGGACACGTCGAGCGCGACGTCGCCGACGGGGGTGACGGCATGGTCGCCCCGGCCGTCGCCGGCCACGAGGTTTGCATCACCGACGAACGTCGCCACCCAGGGACTGGCGGGCCGGGCGTAGAGGTCCGCGGGGCGCGCCTGCTGCACGATGCGTCCCGCCTGCATGACGGCCACCTCGTCCCCCAGCACGAACGCCTCCTCCTGGTCGTGCGTCACGAACACTGTGGTGACGCCGAGGTCGGCGAGCAGCTGGTGCACCTCGGTGCGAACCTGCACGCGGAGTGTCGAGTCGAGGTTGGAGAACGGTTCGTCCAGCAGCAGAACGCCCGGCTCGGGCGCCAGGGCCCGGGCCAGGGCCACGCGCTGCTGCTGGCCGCCCGACATGGTGGCCGGCTGGCGATCGCCCAGCCCGTCGAGGCCCACCATGCGCAGTGCCGCAGCCACCCGCGGCCCTCGCCGCTCCGAGCGTGGCAGCCCGTAGCCCACATTTTGCGCGACGGTCAGATGGGGGAACAGCGCCCAGTCCTGGAACACCATGCCCACGTGCCGCTTCTCCGGTGGGACGTGCACGTCGCGGGCGGCTGCCGACAGCACCCGGTCGCCGACCCGCACCTCCCCGGCGTCGAGTCGCTCGAGACCGGCGATGGTGCGCAGCAAGGTGGTCTTGCCGCAGCCGCTCGAACCCAGCAGCGCCACGATCCGACCGGGCTCCACCCGCAGGTCGACGTCGGTGAGGACCTCGAGCCCCCCGAACCATTTGGACACGCCCCGCACGTCGATCGGCACCGGCACGTTCATCGTGCCTCACACCGTACCGCTGGTGTGCCGAAGCCGAGCAAGCGCCGCCCGGCGTCGGCGTCGTCAGACCGGGCGCCGCTCGAGGACGGCCATGGCGGCGTTGTGGCCGCCGATCCCGCTGACGCCGCCACCCCGGCGGGCGCCGGCGCCGCACACCAACAGGTTGGCGACGTCCGTGGCCACACCCCACCGGTCGGCATCGTCGCCCTCCGCCCACGGCCAGCTCAGGTCGCCGTGGAAGATGTGACCGCCGGGCATGGCGAGGCTGGACTCCAGGCCGCCGGGTCCGACGGCCTCGAGGCACGGCCGGCCGTCGGCGTCGCGGGCGAGGCATTCGGCGAGCGGCTCGGCCAGGTAGGCGTCGAGGCCCGCCACGTGGCGCCTAACGGCCTCGTCGAGCACGGAACCGTCCTTGTCGGCGGCGAACAGCCGGGCGGGGGTCTGCAGGCCGAACAGCGTGAGCGTTTGCACGCCACGCGCCGCCAGGTCCGGTCCGAGGATCGAGGGATCCGTCAGGGTGTGGCAGTAGACCTCGCTCGGGAGCGGGTCCGGCAAGCGACCAGCGGACGCTGCGGCGTGGGCCGACTCCAGCGCGGCGTAGCCCTCGTCGATGTGGAACGTGCCGGCGAAGGCGACCGCCGGATCGTGGCCGCTGCGCAGCCGCGGCAGCCGCTCCAGCACCATGTTGATCTTCACCTGCGCGCCCTCGGGCTGCGACCCGCCGGCACGCCCCCGCAGCCGCTCGAGGACCATGGGCGCCACGCCCGCCAGCACGAACTTGCCCGCGACCCGCATCTCCTCGCCGCCACCCCCGTCGCCGGCGTAGGCAACCTCGGCGTCGCGGCCATCGGCGTCGACCCGCACGACCTCGGCATTGGTCACGAGGTCGGCGCCGGCGGAGCGGGCCGCCCGTTCCAGTTCGGCGGTGACGGCGCCCATGCCGCCCACCGGCACCCGCCAGTCGCCCGTGCCGTTGCCGATCAGGTGATAGAGGAAGCAGCGGTTCTGGCGGAGGGTCGGCTCGTGCGCCGACGCAAACGTGCCGATGAGGGCATCGGTGAGCACGACGCCCCGCACCGCGTCGTCATCGAAGGTCTGCTCCAGCGTGACCCCCAAGGGGCGGGCGATCAGCCTGTCCCAGCGGGCATCCCCCACGCGGCCACGCAGCCCGTCCGCCGATGGCAGCGGCTCGAGCAGCGTGGGCGCCACGACCTCGGCCAAGCGGGCGGCGTCGGCGTAGAAGTCGCACCAGGCCGCGTACTCGCGGTCGGATCCCGTGAGCGTGCGGAACGACTCGGCCGTCGCCGGGCCGGCGTGGCGCTCGACGAGCAGGCCCAGGTCGCCGCGGCCGGCTCGCCGCACCGGCGTGAAAGATGCAACCGCTCGCGATGCGAGGCTGAGCCGAAGCCCGAGATCGGCCACGATGCGATCGGGCAGCAGGCTCACGAGGTACGAGTAGCGAGACAGGCGGGCGTCGACCCCCGGGAACACCCGCCCGCTGACCGCGGCGCCGCCGAGGTGGTCCGCCCGTTCGAGCACGCACACCGACAGGCCCGCCCGGCCCAGGTAGGCGGCGGCCACCAGGGCGTTGTGCCCGCCCCCCACTACCACGACGTCGTAGCGGTCGCGGCGCAACCGGCTCAGCGGAGAGGCTCGGGCAGGGGG
This sequence comes from uncultured bacterium, assembly GCA_963717085.1. GTDB lineage: Bacteria > Actinomycetota > Acidimicrobiia > Acidimicrobiales > VFJN01 > DASQUK01. The sequence continues at coordinate 389,869 of CAVQVM010000020.1, read as the reverse complement.
CGTGCGTGGACGACCGCGAGGCGCTTGGTGGCCCGCGTGAGCGCCACGTACAGGGCCCGGGGCCCCTGCGCCTCCTCGTCGACGATGGCTGCGGGTTCCACCACCACCGCAGCGTCGAGCTCCAGGCCCTTGACGAGGCTCACGGGCACGAGCGTGACCTGGGCCTCCAGTCCGTTGCGGGCAGCCCGGCCGTACTCGATACCGGCCCGGTCCAATGCCCGAGCAACCTCTTCGACCAGGGTCTGCGGGGCGATGACCGCCACGCTCCCGGGGTCCACGGCATTGCGTTCCTCGGCCGCCGCCCGGGCCACCCGGTCCGCGAGATCGTCCAAGGTCGACTCGATGAGCCTCGGCGGATCGCCCTGCTGGCGCACCGAGTCGGGCGGCTCCAGCTCGGGGGCGGCGACCGCCAGGACCCTCGCGGCCAGCTCCATCGTGGGCTTCGGGATGCGGTACCCGATGGTCAGCTCGGCCCGGCGGGACGGGCGCTTGTCGGGCAGGTACGTGAGGATCTCGTCCCAGCCGGAGTGGGCCCACACCCCGGTGGCCTGGGCGATGTCGCCAACGACCGTCATCGAGCCGTTCAGTGACCGGCGTGTCAGCATGCGGAGCTGCATCGGCGACAGGTCCTGCGCCTCGTCCACCACGATGTGCCCATAGGTGCGGATCTCGTCGGCGTCGCTCCGGTCGCGCCGTCGCCGTGGCTTGGGGCCGAGCAGCGCGCGGGCCTCGTCGAGCAGCGGCACGTCGTCGTGGGTCCACACCACGTTGGCGACGTCGTCGCTGCGGGCGCGCTCGAGGGCGGCCAGCTCGTCGCCGTCGAGCTGCTTGCCCGCCAACTCGATGAGCGCCCGCGACCCGTAGAGGTCGTGCAGCAACTCGGCCGGGGTCAGCACCGGCCACATCCGCTCCAGTGCCTCACGGACCTCGGGTGTCAGGCGCAGCCGCTCGCGCACCTCCTCGGGCGTCGTGGGCGTGCGGCTGGCCTCGGCCAGCGCCGCGAACAGCTGCGACTCCACGAAGCGGCGGCCGGCGTTGTGCAGCCGGAACCGGCGCCGGGCCTCGGCGACGATTGCGGCCGTCCGCTTGGCGGGCACCACCAGCGTCTGCAGACCGAACGGCACCCGCAGCGCCCGCCGCAGCCCGCGCTCGCGATCACGTACCGCCTTGGCCAGCAACGCAGCCATGCGCCCATCGCCCTTGATGCGGGCGGTCGCGGGGCGGTCGCGGCCGCTGACTCGGACGTCGTCGATCAGGTCAGCGAGCACCGCCAGCTCGACGCCCGCCTCGCCCAGGCTCGGCAGCACGCGCTCGATGTAGCCGAGGAACAGCCGGTTCGGCCCCACCACCAGCACGCCCTGGCCCTCGAGCGGGAACCGGTGGGTGTAGAGCAGGTAGGCCGCCCGGTGGAGCGCCACGACCGTCTTCCCGGTACCGGGTCCACCTTGCACGACGAGCACGCCGGGGAGCTCGGAGCGGATGACCTCGTCCTGCTCCGCTTGGATGGTCGCAACGATGTCGCTCAGCCGGCCGGTGCGCGCCTCCTCCAGGGCCGCGATCAGCGCCCCGTGGCCCCGAACCTCGCGCGCCTGGTCACCGTTGTCGTCGCCGTTGTCGACCACCCGGAACTCGCCGTCGAGCATCCCCGCGCCCTCGCCGAAGAGCTCGTCCTCGATCCCCAGCAGCTGCCGGCCCCGGGTGGCGAAGTGCCGGCGCCGCACCAGGCCCATCGGCGCCCGCCCCGTGGCACGGTAGAAGGGCTCGGCGACGGGTGCGCGCCAATCGACCACGAGGGGCTCCTGGCTCTCGTCGGCGACGGCCACGCGGCCGATGTAGAAGGTGTCGCCACCTTCGGACCGGGACTTGTCGATGCGCCCGAACACCAGGCTGGCGTCGCCGAGGTGCAGATAGTCGAGGCGGTTGGCGATGTTGCCCTCGATGATCTCCCGCTCCCAGCGGGCCTGCTCCGTGCCACCTTTGCCAACCTCGACCATGGACCGCAGCTTGGTAGCCGACTGGCGAGCACGTTCCAGGCAGTCGTAGGCGCGATCGATATACGCCTGTTCGGCGGCCAGGTCGGGGTGAGTGGCCAATCGCTCCTCCGCTGGTCGAGGAACGGACCATGCTACCGGTTTCGCCCGTTTCTGTGGAGACTTCGCGCCGGATCGGCGCCGGTAGCGTGACGGCCGTGAGCGAGCGTCCGCGATGCAGCGAGCCCTGGGCCCGAGCGGACCGTCGCCGCAGGCGACAAGAGCGGATATCAACACGCCGGAGCCCGAGCGGCCCGCTGCGAAGCAGCAAGAGCGGGACGTAATGCCCCCGCCGGCCGACGCTCCCTTCCTGCTGGCTTGCCGCAACCAGCCGGCCAGCCCCGTTCCCGTGTGGTTCATGCGCCAGGCGGGGCGCTCGCTGCCCGAGTATCGGGCCATTCGGGGAACCGGCAGCATCCTCGACGCCGTCCGCGACCCCGACCTGGCGACCGAGGTCACGCTGCAGCCGGTCCGGCGCTACGGCGTCGACGCTGCGATCCTCTACAGCGACATCGTCGTGCCGGTCGCCGCCGTGGGCTTCGGCGTCGACGTCGTCGCGGGCGTGGGGCCCGTGGTGGAACGGCCGTTCCGCGGTGCCGCCGACCTCGACCGCCTGGGCACGTTCGATCCCGACGTCCACTGCCCCTGGGTCCAGGAGACCGTCAGCGCCGCGGTGGGTGAGCTGGGCGACGTGCCCCTCATCGGCTTCGCCGGCGCCCCGTTCACCGTGGCCAGTTACCTGATCGAGGGTGGACCGTCACGCACCCTGGCCCGTACCAAGGCCCTGATGCTGGGCGAACCCGAGCTGTGGGCCCTGCTGCTGGACCGGCTGGCCACCATCGCGGCCGCCGCGCTCCGGGCGCAGGTGGAGGCCGGCGCGGCGGTGGTGCAGCTGTTCGACAGCTGGGCCGGGACGCTGAGCCCGGACCTGTATGAACGTGCCGTGCTCCCCGCCAGCGCCCGGGTGTTCGCCGGCCTCGCGGACCTGGGGATCCCCGCCATCCACTTCGGCGTGACGACCGGCGAGCTTTTGCCGCTGCTGGCCAAGGCCGGGGCGCAGGTCGTGGGGGTCGACTGGCGCGTGCCCCTGGACGAGGCCCGCCAGCGCCTGGGACCCGATGTCGCCGTGCAGGGCAATCTCGATCCGGCGGTGTGCCTGGCCCCGTGGCCGGCCGTCGAGGAACGCGCCCGCGACGTGCTCGCGCGCAACGGCGGGCGCCCGGGCCACATCTTCAACCTGGGCCACGGGGTGCTGCCCGAGACGGACCCGGCGGTGCTCGAGCGTCTGGTGGAGCTCGTCCACGGCTGGGAGGTGGGCGCGTGACGGATCGACCGAGGGGCGTGGTGCTCATGGCGTACGGCACCCCGGCGTCGCCGGGCGACGTCGCCGCGTACTACACGCACATCCGGCGGGGACGGGCTCCCTCCGCCGAGCAACTGGCCGACCTGACCGGCCGCTACGCCGCCATCGGGGGGGTGTCCCCGCTCGCGGAGCGGACGCGCGACCAGGTCGGCGCCATCGCCGCGGCATTGGGCGCCAACGGGCCCGAACGGTGGATCGTGGCGCTCGGCAACAAGCATGCGCCGCCGTTCATCGAAAATGCGGTGGCGGAGCTCGCGGCCACGGCGGCCGACATCGTCGGCCTGGTGCTGGCACCACACTTCTCCCGCGGGTCCGTGGGCGAGTACCACGAGCGGGCGTCCGCCGCCGCCGGCGAGCGCGGCCTCGCCTACGTCGGCATCGATGCCTGGCACGACGAACCGGCGTGGCTGGAGGCCCAGGGCGACCGGGTCCGCTCCGCCCTCGGCGCGCTGCCCGCGAAGACCGAGGTGCTGTTCACCGCCCACAGCCTCCCGGAACGGGTGCTGGCCGCCGGCGACCCCTACCCCGACCAGCTGCGCCAGTCGGCGGCCGCCATCGCCGAACGTGTCGGGCTCCCCTCGTCCGGCTGGGCGCTCGCCTGGCAGTCGGCGGGCCGCACGCCCGAGCCCTGGTGCGGGCCGGACGTCCGGGACGCGATCCGGGACCTCGCCGCCACCGGACGAGCCGAGGGGGTGCTGGTGTGCCCTCAGGGTTTCGTGTCCGACCACCTGGAGGTGCTGTACGACCTCGACATCGATGCCCGGCGTGTGGCCACCGAGTCGGGCCTCCTGTTCGCCCGGACGGCGTCGATCAACGACGACCCGGCGGTGATGGCGGCTCTGGCGGGACGGGTCCGACGGGCCGTGGCGGCGGCGCCCGCCGACAGCAACGCCGGCCCGGCGACCCCGTGACCCGGCGCGTCGACCTCGCCGTTGTCGGCGGCGGCATCAGCGGCCTCGCTGCCGCCTGGGCGGGCATGCAGCAGGGCGCCGACGTCGTCGTCCTCGAGGCTGCCGACGCGCCGGGAGGCAAGCTGCGGACCTCGCCCGTCGCCGGCATCGAGATCGACGAGGGCGCCGACGCGTTCCTGGCCCGGGTGCCCGAGGCGGTGCGGCTGTGCCGCGAACTCGGACTGGCTGACGACCTGGTCTCCCCCGCCACCGGCACCGCCTACGTGTGGACCGACGGGGCGCTGCGGCGGCTGCCGCCCGAACAGCTCCTCGGCGTCCCGACCGACCTCGACGCCGTGGCGGCTTCGGGGATCCTGACCGCCGCCGGCGTCGAGCGAGCGCGAGCCGATCTGACCGCCCCGGACGACGCGCCGTCCGGCGACGAGGCGATCGGCACCCTCGTCCGCCGCCGGCTCGGCGACGAGGTGCTCGACCGGCTCGTGGCACCGCTGCTCGGCGGGATCTGGGCCGGCGACTGCGACCTGCTGTCCGTCCAGGTGGCAGCCGCCAACCTGGCGGCGGCCCGAGACCGGGACGCCAGCCTCATCCGGGGCGCCGCCGCCCTCCGCGCCGAGGCGGTCGAGCAGGGCGCCGCCGACAGCCCGGTGTTCCTGGCACCCAGGGGCGGCGTGGCGCGGCTGGTCGACGCCTTGGCCGAGCGCCTCGGCGAGCGACTGCGCTGTGGCGCCCCGGTGAGCGGCCTCGAGCCCGACGGCGCCGACTGGCGCCTCGCCACCGGCGATGGGGGCGGCTCCGCCGCGCACCGTCTCCCCGTCCTGGCCGACCGGGTGGTGCTGGCGACCCCTGCGTACGTGACCGCCTGCCTGCTCGCGAGCCCTGCGCCCGAGGTCGCCGCCTTCCTCTCCGGCATCGGCTACGCGTCCGTCGCGCTGACTGTGCTGGTCGTGCCGCGGGAGGGCATCGACCACCCGCTCGACGGGTCGGGGTTTCTCGTGCCGCAGTCGTCCGGACGGCTGCTCACCGCCTGCTCGTGGATGACGTCGAAGTGGGCGCACCTCGGCGTCGATCCATCCACGGTCATCCTCCGGGCATCGGCGGGCAGGGCCGGCGACGAACGGGCGCTCGCGGCGACCAACGACGAACTGGTGGCGGCGCTGGTCGACGACCTGCAGGACACGATGGGCCTGCACGCCGCACCCACTGCGATCCGGGTCACGCGTTGGGAGCGCTCGTTCCCTCAGCCGCGTCCCGGGCACCTCGAGGCCCTCGCCAGCGCGGAGCGGGCGCTGGCCGAGCGGGCACCTGGCCTCACGATGGCCGGTGCCTGGGAGCTGGGCGTCGGCATCCCCGCGTGCATCCGCGCCGCCGACCGGGCGGTTCGCGGGTAGGGGTCAGCCGTCGTCCCCGGCGGCGTGCCGTACGGCGGCGGAGACGAGCTGCCCCCGGGTGCCCAGGCCGAGCTTGCCGTAGACGCGGCCCAGGTGCGACTCCACGGTGCGCCGGGAGACGTACAGCCGCTGGCCGATCTCGGTGTTGGTGAGGCCCTCGCCGACCAGCGACACGATGGTCTGCTCCGACGCGGTCAGGCTGGCCCAGCCGTGGGTGGCACGTGCCGGGACGCGGCGGGGCCGCATGGCCAGGCCGCCGTCACGCAGGTCGGCGCGCAGCCGGGCGTGGAGCCGGTCGGCGCCCAGGGAGTCGTAGGCTGCGAACGCCTCCTTGGCCATGCGCCGGGCCTCGCCGGGCTGCCGGTTGCGGGCGGCCAGGACGGCGGCGTCGTGGTGCGCCCGGGCCGCGTCGGGAGCGCGGTGGCAGTCGACCAGCCGCTGCGCGGCCGCCTCGACCGCGGCGTGGTCCCCGGCCTGCAGGCCGCCGACCCATCCCGCGACCGCAGCGGCGACGGGAGACGCGGTCCTCGTCGCCACCCCTCTCAGCTGGCCGATTATCCGGTCGGCGACGTCCCGCCGCCCGGTGGCCAGCGCGAGGCGGACGGTGTCGGCGCCGATGTTAAGGAGGAACGCTGGCGCCCCGGCGTCGATGATCCGGCCCGCCGCGAACGACAGGAGGGCCGCCGCCTCTTCGGTCTCGCCGTCGGCCTCACCCACGATGGCGTGTGCGTACGCGAGCCAGTCACGGCCCAGGACGCCCTCGGCCGCGAGCACGCGCGAGCTGTCGAGCCATTCGTGCGCCAGCTCCTGCTGGCCGCGGGCGGAGGCCACGAGCGCCCCGATCGCGTACGGCCAGAACACGCCGAGCCTGAGATCCGCCTCCTCGGCGGCCAGGAGGCCGGCGTCGGCTTCGGCGAGCGCGTCGTCCCAATCCCCCCGGCGAAAGAGCACGACCGCGCTGGCGAGCTGCACGAGCGGCGGGAGCCAGCGCGGCGCCACCCCCGGGTTGCCACCGGCACGCAGTCCCGCGAGCGCGCCGTCGTCGTCACCCAGGAAGTCCATGGCCAGGGTCGCCACGAGCGCCGGCAAGCCCCGGGTAGCGCGAGCGGTCTCGTCGGCCTCGCTCGCCCGCACGGCCACCGTGGCGTCCTCCACCGCGGCTTCAAACCTGCCGTCCACCACGTCGAGCCAGGCCCGCACGGTCGCCACCGATGCCTCGCGGAAGGGTGAGGTCGGGGTTTTGGACGCCTCGACCCAGTCGACGATCTCTACCGCCTCGGCCAGGCGGGCGGTGTGGACCCACAGCAACGCCATCTCCGCCGCGGCGTCGACGACGTCGGGATCGTCGGCGTCGAACTCATGGGTCAGCCGCTCCACGCCCATGCCCGCATAGCGTTGGGCCACCTCGTCGATGCGGCCGGACAGGCTCAGGGCGATCCCCTGCAGGCGGCGGAGCTCTATCGACGGCGGATCGGGTAGGGCTGCGAACCGGTCGTCGATCAGCGCCGGGACGTCGCCGGCGCGACCGGCGGCGACGAGGGCCCAGCCGAGCTCCAGCGCCAGCCCGGTCGACTGCGGGGCGCCGGGCGTGGTTCCCTCGAGCGCCGACGCCAGCAGATCGGCGGCCGCCCCCGGGTTGCGGTCGGCCAGGGTGCGGCCGACGGTGACCAGGCGTTCGTGGTCGGCGGGGTCACAGGGATCGCAACCGGCGAGCAGGCAGGCGGTGATCCTCTCCGGGTCGCCGCCGCGCTCGGTCAGCACGTCGGCTGCCCGGCGGTGAAGGCTGCGCACGATCGATGCCGGCGTCGCGTCGAGGACGGCCCGGCGCAACAGGTCATGCCGGAACGCCAGCGTGGCACCGTTGTCCGCGAGCACGCCGGCCTCGGCGGCCGCCAGCGTGGTCACCAGTACCCCGGTGAGGGGCTGGTCGAGCATCGCCGCCAGTTCCTCGACGGTGAAGCCACCGGGCAGGACGGCGGCGGCCCGGAGCAGCAGCTCGGCATCGGGGACGGCGAGCAGTGTTCGCCGCGCCAGGCGGGTGCCGAGGTCCTCGGGCATGTCGGCGCCCCGGTCCAGGTCGAGGGTGCCATCGCGCACGACGACGCGGTCCTCATCGGCCAGGCCGGCCAGCAGCTCGACCGCCAGGAACGGATTGCCGCCCGTACCGGCCAACAGCGAGACGAGATCGTCGCCCGGCTCTGATCCGAACCGGGTGGTGACGAGGGCCGCCAGGTCGCTCGGCGCCAGCGCCGACGGCACGAGGCCCACGCCCTCCCGGGCCGCCACCTCCTCCAGGCGGCGCAGGCCGGCGGAGGTCGGGTGCGGGCGCGCGGCGGTGAGGAGCAGAATCCCCAGGGTTCCCGCCCGGATGGCGAGGGCCCGGAGCCCGTCCAGGCTCTCCTCGTCGGCCCAGTGCACGTCGTCCGCGACGAGCGCCAGTGGCCCGGCGGCCGCCAGCCGCTCGGCGGCCGCCACGACGGCGCCCACGGGGTCGGGGTCCGGGTGGCGGTCGATCTCGGGGAGAAGCGCGCGTACCAGCGCCAGGCGCCGCCGGCGGTCGGTCTCGTCCACCGTGCAGTGGCGCTGGGTCACGCCGAGGCGGTCGAGCTCGTTCGTCCCGGCGGCGAGGAGGCTCGACTTGCCGATCCCGGCCTCGCCGGTGATGTGGACCACGCGCCCCGTTCCGGCCGCCACGGTTTCGACCGCATCGGCGAGGGCGGACAGCTCACGCGACCGCCCGAGGAGGACGGGCGCCACGCCAGGGGAGAGTAGTCGTCGCACGGCCGGCGCCGGCTGTTACGCGCCGTTCCGACCCGGCTTAGAGGCCGAGCGGATAGGCCCGCATGTGGGCACAGAACAGCACGGGATTTGCAGCGTGAGCCCAGGCCACACAGCTCGGCCTCCGGCAGCGCTGGCCACGGTGAGTCAAGACGACGTGCCTATCCGCTCAGGTCCTTGGCATCCCGGCTCGGGCGGGCCGCTCCGCGGGCAGCGCCCGGGGAGCGGCCGCCCGTGCACATCAGGGGGACTCAACCTCGAGCGCCTCGCTCTGGCCCGAGACGGGAACCGGTAGCCGAGGCGTGAGCGTGACCACCGCCATGATCTCGTCGGTTGCTCCGGGATCCTCGTCGAGCGCGTCCCACGCGATCGTGAAGACGTTTCCGTTTCCGGGGTGCTCGCGGTGGGTGGTCGCTGCGCCGTCGGAGCTGATCCCGTTCGCAAGGATCGGCCCCGTGAACAGATCCTGTTGTCGGTTGGGGTCGCTACCGACCAGCTTCACCACCTCGGTATACGGGAGGTTGGTCGCCTGATCGAACGCGCTCCAGTTGATGTCGAACTCGACCTTGAAGTTGGCGTTGGCGACGTCCTTGTCGAGGGTCAGCTCGACGTTGTCGATCTTCGGAGGCTGCAGGATTGCCATGTCGCGGTTCCTTTCGGTGACGTATGCCGTCCGCGGTGCCCACCTCGGCGCTGGCAGAACCCGCTGGGCTCATTGCTGTCGGGATGCGTCGGCGCCTAGGGGAGCGTCGGGCCGCCCGACCGTTCGAACGGTATGACGTGACGTTCGTGACGTCTTCGGTAGCCCTACGCAATCGGATCGCGGGGTGGTACAACGACGCCATGGCGCCGGAACCCCGACGCTCCAGGCCGACCCCGATTCCCCGCCCAGCGGCGGTGTCGGTGCGACGCCCGGCGCGCTTCCTGCTGGGCGGCCTCGCCCTGCTGCTCGTCGGCGCGGGCGTCACCGGAGGGTGGGCGCTCACCGAGGACGACGAGACGCCGGCGACGCCGGCGACGACCGCCGCCACCCGTGCCGCCGCGGCGGACACACCGGCGTCGACGCTCCCCCCGACCACGACGCTCCCACCGACCACGTTGCCGGCGCCGGAGGCGGTCCCCACCGACGAGTATGCGCAGACACAGGACGTGGTCCACGGGACGCTGGCACTGCCCACGCTCGGGGTGGAGCAGAGCCTGCACGAGGGCGTCACCCTCACCGCCATCGACCGTGGTCCCAGCCACTGGCCGGGGACCGCCATGCCGGGACAGGTCGGCAACGTCGTGGTGGCCGGACACCGGGTCACTCACAGCCGGCCGTTCCATGACCTCGACCTGCTGCGGCCCGGAGACCCGCTCGTGTTCACCCTCGCGGACGGCAGCCGCTGGACGTACGAACTGACCGGCACCGAGATCGTGGCGCCCGACGCCATGCACATCGTCGAGCAGACGCCCGAACCGACGGCGACGCTCTTCGCATGCCACCCCAAGGGGTCCGCGGCGCAACGCATCGTCGCGCGCTTCCGCCTGGTCGAGGGGCAGCGGCCGGCCTAGAGAGCTGGCTAGCGGGATCGCAGCAGCGGCCACAGCATCCGGGCCGCCACCGCGACGAGCAGCAGTGCGAACAGCACGTTCGACGTCGTCTCCGACATGCCGATGGAGATCTTCGACGCCACGAAGGCCGACACGACACCGGCCAGCCCCACCATCACGGCGACCGGCATGTCGGCGTTGCCGTGATGCCGGTTGCGCCACGTCCCCATGATCGAGGTCGGGATGATCACCGCCAGCGAGGTGCCCTTGGCGACCGCCGGCGGGATCCCCCACAGCACGACCATGGCGGGCACCATGATGATGCCGCCGCCCACGCCCAGCAGGCCGGCGAGGACCCCGCTGGTCATCCCGAGGACCAGCAATCCAATGACCGAGGCGGCGTCGAGGCCACCCCTGCCGCCGGCGTTCGAGTGGTCGATCAGCAGGCGCACCGCCGTCACGACGAGCAGCCCGGAGAACGCGAACGCGAGGGTCCGCTGGGGCAACCGCTGCAGTGCGTGGGTACCCACGACGGCTCCCCCCACCGCCGCGGCCGCCAGCAGCGCGGCCACCGGCCAGTCGACCTTGTCCTCGAGGGCATAGCCGAGCGTCGACGAGACCGCTATGGGCAGCACGGCGGCCAGCGACGTGCCGTGGGCCAGGCGCTGGTCCATCGCCATGACGAGCACCAGGGCCGGCACGATGAGGATGCCGCCGCCCACACCGAACAGGCCCGACAGGAACCCCGCGACGAGGCCGACGGCGGCGGCGCGGGCGAGGCGGGAACCCGCGGGGCGGGTGGCACGGGGCTCGGTCTCGATCGACACGGGGGATGGCTCCAGTTCCCGAAATGTATCCGGGGCGCGCGATCATCGCCCTGCCATGCCCCGGTTCGTCCAGGCCATCTTCCGTCGCGAGCGCCTTCCCGATCTCGCCGCCGTCGCCACCGGGGCGGTCACGGCCTTCGCGCTGCCGCCCTGGGGTTGGTGGCCGCTGGCGTTCGTCGGGTTGGTCGGGCTGGACCGGCTGATCGCCGACATCGACCGGAGGACGCGGTTCCGCCGGGGCCTGTTGGTCGGGTTGGGGCTGTACGTTCCCTCGTTGGCCTGGATGATCGACCTGACCGCCCCCGGCTACGTGGTCGCGACCGCCTTCTACGCCGCGTTGCTGGCGGTGGCGGCCGCCGTGGTGCCGGCGACGGCCCCCGGGCGGTGGCTGGCGCTGCCAGGAGCCATCGCCCTGACCGAGCTGCTCCGCTGGTCGTGGCCTTTCGGAGGCGTGCCCCTGTCGAGCCTGGCCGTCGGGCAGGTGGCGGGGCCGCTGGCCCCGGTCCTGCGGATCGGTGGCGCCCTGCTGCTGGTCGAGGTGACCGTGATCGTGGGGATGGCCCTGGCGGCGGCGCTGAGCCGACGCTGGCTCGCAGCCGGGGTGGGCGCGGCGGTGGCGCTCGGCATCGTCCTCGCCGGCATCGCCGGCCCCCGCGCCGAGCAGGTCGGGACCCTGCGGGTGGCGCTGGTGCAAGGCGGCGGTCCTCAGGGCACCCGGGCGTCTGACACCGACGAACAGGTGGTCTTCGAACGTCACCTGACGGCGAGTGACGACATCGAGACCCCCGTGGACCTGGTCGTCTGGCCCGAGGACGTGGTCGATGTCGACGAACCCGTGGCGGAGACGCCCGAGGGCCGGGAACTGCGCGACCTCGCCCGCCGGCTCGACGCCCCGCTCGTCGTGGGCGTGGTCGAGGACGCGGGTCCCGATCACTTCCGCAACGCCGCCGTGGCCTACGACGCCGATGGTGCGATCGTCGACCGCTACGACAAGGTGCACCGTGTCCCGTTTGGCGAATACGTGCCCCTGCGATCGCTGGTCGAGCGGTTCGCGGGCGAAGACCTGACGAGCCGCGACGCACTGGTCGGCGAGCATCCCGCGGAGCTCGACACCCCGGCCGGACGGCTCTCGGTCGCCATCTCTTGGGAGATCTTCTTCGGTGACCGGGTGCGGGAGGGCGTCGAAGGCGGCGCCCAGATCGTGCTCAACCCCACCAACGGCTCGTCGTTCACGGGCACGCTGGTGCAGACGCAGCAGGTCGCCAACTCGCGTATGCGCGCCATCGAGAACGACCGCTGGGTCCTCCAGGTGGCTCCCACCGGGTTCTCCGCGATCGTGGGACCCAACGGCACGGTCCACCAGCGCAGCTCGGTGTCCGAGGCGACGGTGCTCCAGCGGACGGTGGGGTCGCGTGAGGGAACGACCCTCTACACCCGCGTGGGGTTGCTGCCGGCCTGGATCATCGCAATCGCCAGCCTGGCGCTCGGCTGGGGTGCGGCCTGGCGGCAGCGCCGCCGGCAGCTCCGGACCGTCGGGCTGTTCGATGTCGACGAGGCCACCATGACGAGCGGCCCGCCCGGCGCAGACGGCGACAGCCTGCCGGCGGTCACTCCGGGCCCGACCCCCACCCGCCAACCCTGATGGCGTCGGTCTGCCGACCGAGATTGCTACACGTCGATGATCAGGGTCACCGGCCCGTCGTTGACCAGCGCCAGCTGCATGTCGGCACCGAAGCGGCCGGTTTCGACGCTGGCGCCCAGGGCCCGGAGCTCACCGACGACGGCCTGGACGAGCGGCTCAGCCCGCTCGGGCGCGCGGCGGCGACCCACGACGGCCTGCGGCCCCGCGAGGTGTCGCCATAGAGCGTGAACTGGCTGACGACCAGGATCTGCGAGCCGGTCTCGCTGGCCGACCGGTTCATCACGCCGGCGTCGTCCGCGAGGATGCGGAGATGCCACAGCTTGTCGGCCATGCGGCGCGCCCGGTCGGTGTCGTCGTCGTGGGTGACGGCCAGCAGCACGCACAGGCCGGGCCCAATGGCGGCGATCGGTGACCCGTCGACGGTAACGTCCGCCCTGGTCACCCGCTGCACGACGGCTCGCACGGCTCTGCCCTAGCAGATCTCCGGCCGAACACCGCGGATTGGCGCTCGCGGGGGCGCCGCACTTGTTACGGTTCGGTGTCGAGGCAGGCTGGGAGAAGCAATGACATACAGCTTGGGGGTCGATCTCGGCACGACCACGAGCGCGGCCGCGCTGAGGCGCGGTTCCCGTCTCGATGTCTGCGCGCTGGGTGACCTCACCGCGACGATGCCGTCGGTGGCACTGGAGCGTGCCGATGGCTCGCTGCTCGTCGGTGAGGCCGCGGCCGATCGCGCGCTCTACGACACCACCCTCGTGGCGCGCCATGTCACCGCCCACCTCGACGACGGCGAGCCCATCGCGCTCGACGGGCGGCCACATGATCCGGCACGGCTGACCCAGGGGCTCCTCGAGACCGTCATCGACCGTGTGCGCCGCCTCTACGGCGATCGGCCGCAGGACGTCGTCCTGACCTATCCCCTATTCCCCCCCGGCGGGTCCCCGGCGCTGCTCGAACGCGTGGGCCGAGCCACTGTGGGCGGGGCGCGGCTGATCCCTCACCCCGTGGCGGCCGTCGCCAAGCTCGCGCACGACGTCGAGATCGCCGTGGGCACGACGGTTGCCGTCCTCGACCTCGGGGGCGGCACCTTCGAGGTCACGATCGTGCGCCGATCGCACGACGGCTTCGACGTTGTCGGGCGCCCTGGCGGGCTGGCCGACCTCGGCGGCGTGGAGTTCGACGATGCCGTCTTCGCCCGTGTCGACGCCGAGCTCGGCCACGTGCTGCAGACGGTGCCTCGCGACGACGTCGGGGGCATGGCGGCGCTCCGCCGCCTGCGGGTCGCCTGCCGGGCGGCGAAGGAGTGGCTGTCGTCCAGTCCCGACACGACGGTCGAGGTGGCCCTCCCCCACCTGTCGACGTGGGTGCCGATCCGCCGCGCCGACCTCGAGAGTGACATCCGCCCGGCCCTGATGGCCGCGGTCGACGTGGTCGCCCAGACGATTGCCGCCTCCGAGCTCGCGCCGGCGGACGTACACGTCGCACTGCTGGTGGGTGGCTCGTCGCGCATCCCGCTGTTCGGTGAGCTGGTTGCCAGTCGCTTGGGCCTGCCGATCGTGGCCGACCCCTTCCCGGAGCTCACGGTGGCGCTCGGCGCGGCGTTGTTCGGCAGCGACGGACCGCCGCCCCCACCGCCTCCGGCGGGCGTCGCCGCCACCCGCGACGATCCTGGGTCCGGTGCCCGCGACGCCCGCGGGGGCGAACCCGGCGACGACGTCGGCGCCCTGGCGGCCTGGTTCGCCGATCCCACCGGGGGACCGACGCACGTACCCGCGTCGGCGCCGGGTCCCGGGCCGGCTGCACCGTGGGACGACCTTCCTGACGGGCCGCCGGTGGACAACGGGTCGACCGACGCCGACGCCTGGGCCGGCGCCGCGTGGGGCGCCACCGCGGGGGACGCCACAGGCTGGGACGGCACCGAGTGGGGCACCACCGAGGGCGACGCCACCGGATGGGACGGCACCGATGACGATGCCTGGGAACCGGAGTGGGACGCCGTAGGTGACGACGACCCGGGAGAAGCGGCCGAGTGGCGCGGGGGCGAGTGGACCGAGTCGGTCGGCCAGTGGGGCGATGCTGCCGCGGCCGCCACGGTGGCGGCCGGCCGGCGCGCCGGCCCGACCACCGGCGAGACCGATCTGTGGGGACCGCCGTCCCGGCGCCGTCGCGGGCGAAGGTCCGACGGCGACGGCGAAGACGACGTGCCCCATGCGCCGTCCGGTGAGGACCAGGGCGAGGGCACCAACACCCGCCTGATCGCGGCCGTCATCGCCGGGGCGTTGGCGATCGTCGGCATCGCCGGGGTGGCGCTCGCCACCGGTATGGGTGGCGCCGACGATCCCCAGCTCACCCTGGCCGACCCCGCCCGCTCGGCCATCACCACGACGACGTTGGCGACAAGCACCACCGAGCCGCCCACGACCGCCACGACGTCGACCACAACGACCACCACCGAGCCAGAGCCCGAGCCGGAGTGGGCGCCGCCCCCACCGCCATCGACCGAGCCACCGACGACGGCTACGACGACGACAACGGCACCGCCCACCACCACGACGACCGCACGACCCACGACGACGACGACCGCACCGGCGACCACGACGACGTGCCCGGCCGGACCGCCGGGGCAACCGGGACCACCGACGACAACGACGACCGTGGCCGGCTGTGCCTAGTTGACGTCCGGACCCGACCCTTCGCCGATCCCCCCGGGAGGCAGGGATCCCCGCCCGGGTGGCGGTACGCTTACCCGCCGGTAACCACGACGCCTCCTCCAGCTGGGTGGTCCGCGGTCGTGGTGGATGACCGCGCTGAGTGCCGGCGGTCTTGACCGCACGGTCAGTTGGACGGAAAGGTTGCAGGAATGCACGCCGAGGAACGTCGGTTGCGTATCGCTCTGCTCGCCTACCGCGGCAAGCCCCACGTCGGCGGCCAAGGCGTCTACGTGCGCCACCTCTCGAAGGCACTGGTCGACCTGGGTCACCACGTCGAGGTACTGGGCGGCCAGCCCTATCCCGTGGTGGATCCGCGAGTAGGGCTGGTCGAACTACCCAGTCTCGACATCTACAACGACTACTTCCCCATGCGGATGCCGGGCCTGTGGGAGCTCAAGCGCTGGACCGACTTCGTCGAGGTAGCGGCGTTCTCGGCGGGCCAGTTCCCCGAGCCGTTGGCCTTCAGCCTGCGCGCCTGGCAGCACCTTCACCGGCGCCGCCGCGAGTTCGACCTGGTGCACGACAACCAATGCCTCGGCTACGGCCTGCTGGCGTTGCAGCGCGACGGCTTCCCGGTGCTCGGCACCATCCACCACCCCATCACCGTCGACCGCCGGCTGGAGATGGAGCATGCCCAGACCTGGTACAAGCGGCTGACGCTGCGCCGGTGGTACTCGTTCACCGCCATGCAGACCCGGGTGGCCAGGCGGCTGCCGCGGGTCATCACCGTCTCGGAGAACTCGTTCAGCGACATCGCCGCCGACCACGGCGTCGACCCGGCCCGCATGGCCATCGTGCCCGTCGGTGTCGACGTCGACCTGTTCCGGCCGTTGCCCGGCGTCGAGCCGGTGCCCGGGCGGCTCATCACCACCGCCAGCGCCGACGTCACGATGAAGGGCCTGAGCTACCTGCTCGAGGCGCTGGCCAAGGTCCGCACGGAGCGCGACGACGCCCACCTGGTGGTCATCGGCCGCCGCAAGCCGGGTGGTCGGTCCGACGAAGTGATCCGCCAACTCGGGCTGGACGACCACGTCGAGTTCGTGACCGGCGTACCCGACGAGCGCATCATCGAGCTCTACGCCGAGGCGCAGCTCGCGGTTGTGCCGTCGCTGTACGAGGGATTCTCGTTGCCCGCCATCGAGGCCATGTCGTGCGGCACCCCATTGGTCGCCACTTCCGGGGGTGCGCTGCCGGAGGTCGTGGGCCGTGACGGTGAAACGGCCCTCGTGGTGCCACCGGGCGACAGCGGGGCGCTGGGCACGAAGCTCCGATGGGCGCTCGACGAGCCCGGCCTGCGGGCGACCGTCGGCGCGGCCGGGCGACAACGGGTGATCGACCAGTGGTCGTGGCGGCACACCGCCGCGAGGACCGTCGACCAGTACCGCATCCTCCTCGAGGAGCACGCCCGCTCCGCCGGGACGTCGGCGACCGATCGGCGGACCGCCTGATGCTCACCGTCGACTACGACCGTCTCGGGCTCGCGCCCGGAGACCGCCTGCTCGACCTGGGCTGCGGTGCAGGACGGCACGCGTTCGAGGCGCTGCGACGCGGTGCCCGCGTGGTCGCGTTCGACTACGACGAGGCGGAGCTCAAGGACGTCGCCGCGATGGCGGCGGCGATGGACCAGTCCGGGGACATCCCGTCGCCGGGCGGGAGCTCCACCGCCCGCGGCGACGCCACCCGGGTGCCGTTCCCCGACGGGTCCTTCGACCGGATCATCGCCGCCGAGGTCCTCGAGCACATCCCCGACGACGAGGCCGCCATCCGCGAGCTGGCCCGGGTGCTCCGCCCCGGGGGCACCATGGCCGTCAGCGTGCCGGCATGGCTCGCCGAACGGATCTGCTGGGCGCTCTCGGACGAGTACCACGCCCCGTTCGTCGATGGCGGCCACGTGCGGATCTACAGAGCCTCCGAGCTGCGGGCCAAGTTGCACGGCGCAGGGCTGGAGCCCGGCGACGCCCACCACGCCCACGGCATCCACGCCCCCTACTGGTGGCTGCGTTGCGCCGTGGGGCCCACCAACGACGAGCACCGGCTCGTCCGCGCCTACCACCAGGTGCTCCTGTGGGACATCGGCGGCACGCAGCCGTGGCAGCGGTTCACCCGGCTGGCCGACCGGGTGCTCACGCCGGTGATCGGCAAGAGCATCGTCGTCTACGCCCGCAAGCCGGGTCCCCCCGCCATACCCGGTCAGGAGCTGCGCTCATGAACGTGGCTCCCCGGGGGCTACGCCCCCGCACCCCATCGTCTCCCGGCTCGCTGGCGCTCGCGCGGTCGACC
Source organism: uncultured bacterium (assembly GCA_963717085.1). Classification (GTDB taxonomy): domain Bacteria; phylum Actinomycetota; class Acidimicrobiia; order Acidimicrobiales; family VFJN01; genus DASQUK01. Next base: position 372,406 of record CAVQVM010000020.1, on the reverse strand, counting down.
GGTCAGGAGCTGCGCTCATGAACGTGGCTTCCCGGGGGCTGAGCTCATGACCTTGGCCGACGTGCCCGGCATCGTGACGGCCCGCGAGCTGCGCCAGACGGTCGACGCCATCGCGGAGTGGCAGCTTCCCTCGGGGATGATCCCGTGGTTCCCGGGTGGCCACGCCGACCCGTGGAACCACGTCGAGGCGGCCATGGCACTCACGCTGGGCGGCCGGCACGCCGAGGCCGAGCGGGCCTACCAGTGGCTGGTCGACATGCAGCGGGACGACGGGGCCTGGCACCAGTACTACGTCGCCGACCGGGTCGAGCAGGACAAGCTGGACGCCAACGTCTGCGCCTACGTGGCCGCCGGGACCTGGCACCGCTGGCTGTGCACTGGCGACCGCGGGTTCGTCGAGGCGATGTGGCCGGTGGTCGAGCGGGCGATCGACTTCGTGCTGGATCTGCAGACGCCGCGGGGCGAGATCCTGTGGGCCCGCCACGCCGACGGCACACCCTGGTCGTTCGCACTCCTGACCGGCTCGTCGTCGATGTGCCACAGCCTGCGCTGCGCGGTCGCCCTGGCCGAGCTGCTCGGCCACGAGCGCCCCGACTGGGAGCTGTCCGGGGCCCGCCTGACGCATGTCATCCGCCACATGCCCGACGCCTTCGCGCCCAAGCACCGGTGGGCCATGGACTGGTACTACCCGGTGCTCACCGGCGTGATCACCGGCGACGACGGGCGCCAGCGGCTGGCCGAGCGCCACGCCGCGTTCGTGATGGACGGTTGCGGCGTGCGTTGCGTCTCGGACCGACCGTGGATAACCGTGGCCGAGACCTGCGAGTACGCCCTGGCGAACCTCACCGTCGGCGACCGTGGGCCAGCGGTGGAGCTTTTCCGCTGGGCCCAGCGCTACCGCACCGATGACGGGCGCTACTGGACCGGCACGGTGTTTCCCGACGAGGCCAGGTTCCCGGTGAGGGAGCGGTCCACCTACACGGCATCCGCGGTGGTCCTGGCGGCCGACGCCTTCGCCGGAGCCTCGCCCGCGAGCGGCCTGTTCACCCGGCACGACGAGGTGCTGCCGGCGCTGTTCGAGGCGGACGCCGACGCCGAGGACGCCGCCGCGATCGACCGCGATTAGACGTACGAACGCCAACTTGCGGCGGATAGCGACGCTATGGCGTCGTCAACCGCCGCACGTTCGTGGTGTGAGCCGTTCGAGCACGCGCAGCGAGCCGACGGCCCGGCGTTCGGCGAACCGGCCGCTCGCGAGGGCCGGCAGGTAGATCTGCTCGTAGGGCGGCCCGCCGCCGTCGGCCGGGTCGGGGAACACGTCGTGGATGACGAGGGCGCCGCCCGGGACCACGAGCGGTGTCCACCGCTGGTAGTCGAGGCGGGCCGGCTCCTCGCCGTGTCCCCCGTCGATGAACAGCAGGGCCAGCGGCGTGCGCCAGTTCGCCGCTACAGCCGGCGAGTCACCCACCACCGCCACCACCGTGCCCTCGAGGCCCGCGTCGTGGACCGTGCGGCGGAACACGGGCAGGGTGTCCATCTTGCCCACCACCGGGTCGACCAGGTCGGGCTCGTGCCACTCCCAGCCGGGCTGGTTCTCCTCGGACCCGCGATGGTGGTCGACCGAGAACAGCACCCGCCCCCGCTCCCGAGCGGCGGCGCCGAGGTAGACGGCGGATTTGCCGCAGTAGCTGCCCACCTCCAGCAGCGGCCCCTCGACGGCCACCGCCAGCGCCGCGTCGTACAGCGCCTCGCCCTCGTCGACCGGCATGAAGCCCCGGGCCGCCTCGGCCTTGGCCCGCAGGTCGGGATCCATGCTCATGCCTGGGGACCGTAGCCCGGCCCCGCCACACCACTAGCCTCCCGCACCTGTGTCGACGGAGCAGGACGGTCGCACCGACGAATTGCAGCCCGGCCAACCGCCCATAGGTCGAGGGCACGGCCCCGCCGCCGATGCGCGCACGATAGGGCTGGCCGTCGGGGCCCTGGGCGTGGTGTTCGGCGACATCGGCACCAACCCCCTGTTCGCCATGCGGGAGGCATTCGAGGGACACGGCCACCAGCTGGCTGTCGTCGAGGACAACGTGCTCGGCCTGTTGTCCCTGATGTTCTGGTCGCTCGTGCTCGTGATCTGCGTCAAGTACCTCGCATTCGTCATGCGGGCAGACAACCACGGCGAGGGCGGCATCCTGGCCCTGACCGCGCTCGTCACGCCCAAGGAGCCACCCGTTCGGGGGCTCCGCTGGGTGCTGGTGCTCATCGGCCTGTTCGGGGCGGCGCTGCTCTATGGGGACGGCGTCATCACCCCGGCCATCTCGGTGCTCGCCGCCGTGGAGGGAACGACGATCGCCGCCCCCGGCCTCGACTCCTTCGTGGTGCCGGCCGCGGTGGTCATCCTCGTCGGACTGTTCATGGTCCAGCACCACGGCACCGCCGCGATCGGCCGAATGTTCGGCCCCGTCATGGTGGTGTGGTTCACGACGATCGGCGTGCTGGGCGCAGTGAACGTGGCCGACCATCCGCGTGTCTTCCGGGCCGTCGACCCCGGCTACGCCATCTCGTTCTTCGCCGACAACGGCTTCCGTGGGTTCCTGGTGCTGGGCGCAGTCATCCTCGTCGTGGTCGGCGGCGAGGCCCTCTATGCCGACATGGGTCATTTCGGGCGCCGCCCGATCATGCTCGGCTGGTACGGGCTCGCCATGCCCAGCCTCGTGCTCGTCTATTTCGGGCAGGGCGCACTCCTCATCGACGACCCGCAGGCCATCGACAACCCCTTCTACCGGTTGGCCCCCGACTGGGCGCTCTATCCCCTGGTCGTGTTGGCCACGGTGGCGACGGTCATCGCCTCCCAGGCGCTGATCTCCGGCGCCTTTTCGCTCACCCGGCAGGCCGTGCAGCTCGGCTACAGCCCGCGAGTGCGGATCAGCCAGACGTCGCCCACCCAGATCGGGCAGATCTACATCGGGGCGATCAACTGGCTGCTGATGGCGGCGTGCGTCGGGCTGGTCATCGGGTTCCAGGAATCGGCCAATCTGGCGGCCGCCTATGGCTTCGCGGTGTCGACCACGATGGTCCTGACCAGCATCGTCTTCTACTTCGTGGCCCGGGAACGGTTTCGCTGGAGCCCCTGGCGAGCCGTAGCGCTCTGCCTGCTGTTCCTGGCCGTCGACCTGGCCTTCTTCGGCGCCACGCTGTTCAAGATCCCCCAGGGTGGGTGGTTCCCGTTGGTGGCGGCCGTTGTCGTTTTCACGGTCCTGAGCACGTGGCGGACCGGCCGCCGGCTGGTGCACGAGCGACTGCTCCGCGGTGGCATCCCGCTGACCGATTTCGTCCGAGGCGTCCCCGAGGAACGGCCGGTGCGCACGAGGGGGGCCGGGGCATACCTGGTGTCGACCCCGGGAGTCACCCCAGCGGCGCTGTTCGCCAACTTGGAATACAACGACGCGGTCCACGAGACCGTCCTCGTGATCTCGGTGGTGACCCAGGAGGTGCCGCGCATCGACGCCGAGCGACGCACCGAGATAATCGACCTCGGCTCCGGTTTCCATCAGGTGGTCCTGCGCTATGGCTTCATGGAGGACGTCGACGTGCCCCGGGCCCTGGCAGCCGAGGCGGCGCCGAAGCTGGGCGTCGACCTCGACAGGCTCCCGTACTTCCTTGGCCGCGAATCCCTGCGAGTCACCGCCAGGCCGGGGATGGCCCGCTGGCGTGAGCACCTGTTCGCACTCATGTCGCGCAACGCCACGAGCGCAGCGACCTACTTCGACCTGCCGCCGGAACAGATCGTGGAGGTGGGCCTCGCCGTCGAGCTATGAGGACGGCACGAGCGCGTTGGCCCGCGCCACGGACGCGAACCAGGCGGCGCTGGGCTTCGGCTCACGGGCGAACGTCCGGCGGTCCACCGCCACCAGTCCAAACCGCGGCCGATACCCGAAGGCCCACTCGAAGTTGTCGAGCAGCGACCAGTAGACGTAGCCCCGCACGTCGAGCCCGTCGGCCAGGCAGCGGAGCACGCCCTCGAGTGCCGCCCGCACGAAGCCGATGCGCTGGTGGTCGTCGGTGGTGCCGATCCCGTTTTCAGTCACCAGGAGCGGCACACGACCGCCGGTCATCGACCACGCCCGGCGCAGGCATGCCTCCAACGCCTGGGGCCAGTACTCGTAACCCATGTCGAGCACGGGGATGCCATCCTCGGGCGGCAGCATCCCCTCCGGACCGAGGCGCATGCGCGTGTAGACCTGCACGCCGACGAAGTCGTCGCCCTCGGTCGCCTCGAGGAACACGTCCTCCATGTCCCGTAGCACGCGCTCTCGCCGGGACTCCGCTCCCTCGGTCGCCTGGTACTCGGTCATCGACAAGGTCAGGCCCACCGGCACCCCCGGGGCGGCCGCCCGGATGGCCTCGACGGCCTTACGGTGGGCGTCGACGAAGACGTCGTTGACCCGCAGCCGCAGGTCGTGGTCGGACTTGCCGGGCGGGAACATGCCCAGCAGCCAACCCATGGTGGCGACGATGTTCGGCTCGTTGATCGTGCACACCCGCCGGACCACGTCGCCCAGTTCGGCGGCGAGACGACCGCTGAAGGCGGCGAACCGGTCGGCGCTGGCCGGGTCCTCCCACCCTCCCCGGGCCGCCAGCCAGCGGGGCGTCGTGAAGTGGTGGAACGTGACGGTCGGCTCGATGCCCCGCGCCAGCAGCGCCTCGCACTGGCGCCGATAGTGGGCCACCGTGGCGGCTGACCACTCGCCGTCCTCGGGCTCGACGCGGCTCCACTCCACGGAGAGACGGTAGGTTCCCAACCCCAGATCCCCTACCAGGGCGACGTCCTCCTCCCAGCGGTTCCAGGAGTCGCAGGCGTCGCCCGACCCCTCGGCGCATCCGCTGGCGGGGTCGTGCTCCCAGGCCCACCAGTCGTTGTTCCAGTTGCCACCCTCGATCTGGTGGGCGGCGGTGGCAGTGCCCCAGACGAAGCCGTCGGGGAAGTCGAGGTGCTCGCGCGTTGCTGCCCGCTCTTGGCCTCCGGCCGGGCCGCTCGGGCCGGGCTCGCTCTCTCGCCCTGCGGGACGCTCGCTCACGGCTGCCCGCTCTTGGCCTCCGGCCGGGCCGCTCGGGCTCCGACGCCTTGCCTGCCCGCTCCCACGGCCGCTCGGGCCGGGCTCGCTCTCTCGCCCTGCGGGACGCTCGCTCACGGCCGGAACCCTAGGGCGCCCAGGCCGGGCCGGTACCTTTCCGGGCGTGCCCCAGGCCTCCGTGGACGAACTGGTGCGGGTGCTCGACCTCGAGCCCATCGAGGTCAACATCTTCCGTGGCGTGTCGCCCGCGGAGGACCGCCAGCGCATCTTCGGCGGCCAGGTGGCGGGACAGGCCCTGGTGGCGGCGGCGCGCACGGTCGATGCCGAACGGCACGTGCACTCGCTGCACGCCTACTTTCTGCGTGCCGGCGACCCCAAGGTGCCGATCCTCTACCAGGTCGACCGCATCCGCGACGGTCGCTCGTTCACAACCCGGCGGGTGGTCGCGATCCAGCACGGCAAGGCGATCTTCAACATGTCCGCCAGCTTCCAGGTGGACGAGGCGGGGTTCGAGCACGCCTTCGACATGCCCGACGTCAGGCCGCCGGAGCAGCTGCCGGACCTGCGCGAACGAGCAAAGGCCTACGGCGACGACATCGGCGCCTGGATCGACCGGCCGCGGCCCATCGACATCCGCCACGTCGACTGGCTCCCGCCGGACCGCAAGGCGCCCTTGCCGCCCCGCCAGAACGTATGGCTGCGGGCCGACGGGCGGCTACCCGACGATCCGCTGATCCACACCATCGTCCTCACTTACGCCTCGGACATGACGCTGTTGGACACGTCGATGCTGCCCCACGGCGGGAGCTGGTTCGACCCCAGCCTGTTCATGGCCAGCCTCGACCATGCCATGTGGTTCCACCGCCGCTTCCGGGCCGACGACTGGTTGCTGTACGCACAGGACAGCCCAGTCGCTGCCAACGGCCGGGGGCTGTCGCGCGGCCTGGTGTTCACCCGGCAGGGCACCCTGGTCGCGACGGTGATGCAGGAGGGCCTGATCCGCATCGCGCGCTGATGGCGCGTACGGTGCCGGCCCATGATGCGCGCAATCGGCGTGGTGCTGGCGGCCGGCCTGGTGGGGCTGGGGTTGGCGGGGTGTGGCGACGACGACGGAGGCGCGTCCGGCGTGACCACGACCGAGCGCCCGGCCACCGAGGGTGAGCCACCGGCGGGCGATTCGACGACCGCCCCGGCAGCCGAATCCCCGCTCGACGGGATCGAGATCACGGCCACGCCCGTGGCGCAGGTGGACTCCCCGACCGCCCTCGTGGTCCGTCCCGGCTCGCCGACGATGTACGTCGCCGAACGCGCCGGGCGGGTCCGGCCGGTCACGGTCACGGGCACAGGGCCCGACCGGACGTACCAGGTCGGCGATCCGGTCCTCGACATCAGCGCCAACGTGGTTGCCGACGGGGAGCGGGGACTGCTCGACATCGAGTTCTCCGACGACGGCGGCACGCTCTACGTGCACTACAGCCTGGCGCCGGGCGGAGATGCCCGCGTCGCCGCGTACACGATGGCCGGAGACGACGTCGACACCGGGTCTTACCGCGAGCTGCTGGCGGTCGAGGACCCGTTCCCCAACCACAACGGCGGGGAGATGGAGTTCGGGCCCGACGGCTACCTGTACATCGCACTCGGCGACGGTGGCGGCGGCGGTGATCCCGAGGACAACGGGCAGGACACCCAGGCGCTGCTGGGCAAGATCCTGCGGATCGACCCCGCCAACCCGTCGGGCGGCCGGGAGTACGGCATTCCTTCCGACAACCCGTTCGCCGACGGCGAGGGCGGGCGGCCGGAGGTGTGGCTCTACGGCGTCCGCAACCCGTGGCGCTTCAGCTTCGATCGCGCCAACGGGGATCTGTGGATCGGCGACGTCGGCCAGAACGAATGGGAGGAGATCGACCAGCTGCCGGCCGCAGCGGGCGGCGGGCGGGGCGAAAACCTCGGCTGGAACGAGATGGAGGCGACGCATCCGTTCGAGGGCGGGAGCAACCCTGATGGCGGCGTGCTCCCAGTGTTCGAGTACTCGCACGACGAGGGCTGCTCGGTCACCGGCGGCGTCGCCTACCGGGGCTCGGCGATCCCGGGTCTCGCGGGTGCGTACCTGTTCAGCGACTACTGCCAGGGCGACGTGCGGGCGCTGCGGGTGCGAGACGGCCAGGTGACCGAGGAGCGCTCCTTCGACGCCCACGTCGACCAACTGGTGGCGTTCGCCGAGGACACCGGCGGCGAGGTCTACGCGTTGTCACTCCTGGGAGGGATCTACCGGCTCGACGCCGCCGGATGAGCCCCAGGAGCCAGCTCGCCGGACGGGGCTGGTGCCGCGTCAGGCAGCGTTCGGCGGGTCACGGCGAGTCGGATTCGTCGCTGGCAAGGACGCAGGACGAAGGCATAGCCGAAGCTACGTCGAGGACGAGGACGCAGCCAGCGGCGAATCTGGCCGGCGTGCCACGTCGCAAGCGTTCCCTGACGCGGCACTAGGTGCCGGTGCGGCGGCCGAAGGTGACGGCGAGCCAGCCCTCGGTGACCTCCTCGCCCACGGGAACCAGCCCCCACCCGGTGGCGGCGGCCACCACCGGCCGGCGTTGGTCGACCAGGACGCCGCTCACCACCAGCGAACCGTCGACTGCCAGTGCCGCGGCCAGGGCGGGGGCCAGGGCGAGGAGGTCGGGCAGCAACAGGTTGGCGACCACCAGGTCGAACCGCACGTCGGACGCGGCCACGTCGTCTAGCGGGCCGTGGCTGACCGTGAACCGGTCCCCAGCCCGGTTGCGGATCGCGTTGGCCCGCGACGCGGCGATGGCGGCGGGGTCGTGGTCGACGCCGACCGCCTCGGCGGCGCCCATCGCCAGCGCGGCGATGCCGAGCACACCGCTCCCGCAGCCGGCATCGAGCACGCGCTCGCCGCCGCAGACGAGGCGGTCGAGCGCGGCCAGGGCCAGGCGGGTCGAGGCGTGGGCCCCGCTACCGAACGCCCGCCCGGGGTCGATCACGACGTCGACCGCTCCCCCGGCCGGGCTGGCTGGCACCCACGGTGGCCGCACCACCAGCCGGTCGCCCACGCGCACGGGCCGGGCAAAGGCACGCCAGGCATCCAGCGCGGCATCGATGTCGACCGCCACCATCTCAGCGGGCCACCGGCGGTCGACCGCGCCCAGCAACCGGCCGATGTCGGCGCCCGGGGCCACGCCCGCCACCAACAGGAGCCCGGTGGGCGTGTCGCGCTCCTCGATGGCGATGGCACCCGCCCGCCACAAGGCGTCGGTGGCGACGTTGGCGTCGACTGCGGGCACCGCCACGCTCACCACGGACGGGGACGCGCCCGACCATCCGCGGATCGGCGCCGATCGGACGCGGCCCTGGCGACGGATCAATGCCGGAGGCGTCAGGCTGTCACGGCGGGGCGCGCCAGGGTGAGCAGGTAGTCGCCGTCGGGATCCGTCCAGGTCTCCGTCACCTCGAACCCCGCCGCCGCCAGCTCGGAGCGCACCCGCTCGGGGGTGAACTTGGCGCTGATCTCCGTCCGCATGTCCTCGCCCGCCGCGAACGCAACGGTCATGTCGATCGCTGCGAGCCGCACCGACATCGCCTCGGTAGCCCGCAGCCGCATCTCGATCCACTGCTCGACGGGATCCCAGGCGGCAACGTGAGCGAACCGCTCGGGGACGAAGTTGGCGTCCAGCTCGCGGTTGAGGACGTGCAGCAGATTGCGGTTGAACTCCGCCGTCACCCCGCCGGCGTCGTCGTAGGCGGCGACGAGGCGGCCGGTGTCCTTGACGAGGTCGGTGGCGAGCAGGAACCGGTCCGACGGGTCGAGCACGGCCCGCACGTCGGCCAGGAACCGGCGCCGCTGGGCGGGCGCGAAGTTGCCGATGGTGCTGCCGAGGAATGCCACGAGCCGCGGCTCGCCCACCTCGGGGATGGCGTCGAGGTGCTCATGGAAGTCGCCGACGACCGCATGGACGCCGATGCCCAGGTCGACGGCAACGGCCTCGGCCGCGGCGCGCAGGGTGGCCTCCGACACGTCGAACGGGACGTAGCCGTCGAGCCCGGCGCTGGCGGACCCCATGGCGCCGAGCAGCTGCTGCGTCTTCTCCGCCGTCCCCGACCCCAGTTCGACCAGCACACGCGCCTTGGCCGCCTCCGCGATCTCGCCGGCGGCCCGTCGCAGCAGCGTCGCCTCGGTGCGGAACGGGTAGTACTCGGGGAGGCGGGTGATGTCCTCGTACAGCGCCGACCCGCGGTCGTCGTAGAACCACACGGGCGGCATCGACTTGGGCGTGGTCCCGAGACCCAGCCGGGCGTCGCGACGCAGGGCACCCTGCAGGTCGCCGGGCAGCAACCGCACGTCGACGGTCACACGCCCCGGGGCGAGGATCGCTATCGACCGCGTATCGCTCACCGGTCCACCGCCAGGCGCAGGCCGCAGAACGGCCAGCGGGCCGCCGGGGGGAAGAAGTTGCGATAGGTCGGGCGGCTGTGGCCTGCGGGGGTCACGCAGGCGCCTCCACGGAGGACCTGCTGGTTGACCATGAACTTCCCGTTGTACTCGCCCACCGCGCCAGCCGCGGGCTGGAACCCGGGGTAGGGGCCATAGGGGCTGGCGGTCCACTGCCAGACCGCGCCGAACCACTGCTCGTCACGGGGCGCGGGCGGCGCCGGATGGAGGCCCGACCCGGCGAGCCCGGCGTCATCGAGCCCGGCGGTGGCCGGACCCTCGCCGGCGGCGACAGCGGGCGGGTGGGCCCTGGTCGCCGCAACCACCTCCCACTCCGCCTCGGTCGGGAGCCGACAGCCGGCCCAGCGGGCGAACGCGTCAGCCTCGTACCAGCTCACGTGGCACACCGGTTCGTCGAGGTCGATCGGCCGGGGACCGGCGAGCGTCTGGACCAACCAGCCGTCATCGGCACGGATCCAGTACTCAGGGGCCTCCCACTCCTGGGCCTGGACCGTGGCCCAGCCGTCGGACATCCACAGCGCCGGCTCCCGGTAGCCGCCTTCGGTGATGAACGCGAGCCAATCGCCGGCGGTCACCAGGTTGGACCGGATGGCGAACGGGCTCAGCAGCACGTCGTGGCGGGGCGTCTCGTTGTCGAAGCAGAAGCCCTCGCCGGCGTGGCCGACCGGTACGACACCGCCGGGGTGGTCGATCCACGTGAGGCCGCCGTCGGGCCCGGCCTGGACCGCAGGGACGCGTTCGAACGCTCGGTAGGCGGGTCGGAGGGGATTGACGGCGAGCACGTGCTTGATGTCCATCAGCAGCAGCTCCTGGTGCTGCTGCTCGTGGTGGAGGCCGAGTTCGACGAGCTCGGTCACCCGGGTCGCCCGGTCGGTGCCTCCAGCGATCAGGAGCTGGTCCATGGCGTGGTCGACCGTCCCCCGGTAGTGGCCGATCTCCGCGACCCCGGGCCGTGACAGCAGGCCGCGCTGGGGGCGTGCATGCCTCGGGCCCACGGTCTCGTAGTAGGAGTTGAACAGGAAGGCGTATGCGGGATCGAACTCCGTGTAACCCCGGCGGTATTGCGCCAGCACGAACGTCTCGAAGAACCACGTCGTGTGGGCCCGATGCCACTTCGTGGGGCTCACGTCGGGCATGGTCTGCACCGTCTGGTCCTCGGGGGACAGGGTCTCCGCAAGCTCCTCGGTGAAGCCTCGCACCCGGTGATATCGCGCCCGCAGGTCGTCGCCGTCGCCTGCCGGCGTCGTGGTGGCCCGCCTGGTCGCGGTCGTCGTCCCGGTGGTTGGCATGGGTGCGCCCTCTCGGTGCCTCATCGAAGGGAGTCCGCGGCGGCCAGGCGACCCTACCCGGGAGAAAGATGAGCCACACCGCGCCCCTGCGCCGGTTTCGGCCCGATCGCTACCCGCTCGCTCCTCACCACCCGGCCGGGACCCGGTCGGGCCGACCGGTCAGCACACGATGGGACGGCTTGTCGGGCCGGAGCTGGGGCTCGGGGGGTCGGCGGTAGAGACTCTCCGCCGTCAGCTTGCACACCACCGCCAGGATCGTCGCGCCCACCAGGACCGACCAGGCCCAACTCGGCAACGACGTCCGCGTGACCAGCGCCACCGCCAGCGGGAGCAGCGCCAGCGCCAGCACCCGGGCGACCCCGTCGAAGCGATCGACGGTCGGGCGGGCCCAGGCGGGGTCGGTACCCGGACGGGCGGCGCTGGTACCACGCTGGTCCGCGTACCAGCCGCGGTCGCGGTGGACGCCCCGCATCGAGCCGGCGGCCACGAACCGGTCGACCGCCCACCGGGGGTTGTCGGCCCGCAGCAGGACGCCGTCGATGCCGGGCGCAGGCCGGCGGCGTGAGTCCCGGTAGCCGAACGGGAGTCGGCCCACCGGCCGGAGTGAGGGGCCCCACCGCAGCGGCGGGACCGGCTGCGGGGAGGCGAACAGCAGCAACGTCGTGGGGGCCCGCCGTGACGAGGCCGTGGGCAGGTGGGCGATCGTCCGGCCCGGGAACTGCGCCCGGATGTCGGCCGGGTCGCGCGGCGAGCCCGGAGCGGTCAGGTCGACCACGGCGATCCAGGTGGCCGGGACCGTCAACTCGTCCCGACCGAAGTACCGCGGAAGCTGAAGGTGGGCGGAGTACGCCGCGAACTCCACCCGTGACTTGTGCACCCGGTAGCCGTAGTCGCGCAGCGCGACCCGGCGCCCAGGCCCCAGCGAATGACGGCCGCCCGGCATTCCGCACAGCTTGGCACCTGCCGTCGGGGCCTGGCGCGGATCGCTCCGCGGGGATTCCCGGGCGCCGTCCGAGGCGGTCGCCTCGCGCTCAGCGTCGGTCGGGCTCGCGTCCTCCAGCCCGACTAGTGCCGCGCCAGGCACTAGAACATCGCGGCGCGTCGGGCCCACGGTCCGCATCACCGCTCCACGGAGGTCCACCCATGCGATCACGGTTCCGGTCGTTGCTCCTGCTGGCCACGCTGCTGGCCACCGCGCTCGCCGCGACCACCGCTGCCGCTCCGGCGCCACCAGCCGGCGCCCGCACCGTGGCGGCCGAGCGGCAGCTGCGGGTGGCGACGTTCAACATCCACCACGGTGTCGGGCTCGACGGTGTGCTGGACCTCGCGCGCATCGCGGCGACCGTCGAACGGACGGGCGCCGAGGTCGTCGGATTGCAGGAGGTCGACAGGCATTGGAGCGAGCGCAGCAACTTTGTCGACCAGGCCACCTGGCTGGCCGAGCAGCTCGACATGCACCTGGCGTTCGGGGCCAACCTCGACCTCGACCCGCCGGCACCCGGGGCGCCGCGCCGGCAGTTCGGCACGGCGATCCTGTCGGCCTACAAGATCCGGACCACCACCAACACCCTGCTCCCCCGGCCGCTCGGCGGCGAGCAGCGGGGGCTGCTGGAGGGCCAGATCAAGGTCCGGGGCATCCCGGTCCGGGTGTTCAACACCCACCTGCAGCACGACTCCCAGGTCGAGCGGCTCGCCCAGGTCGGCCGGATCCGACAGGTGCTCGCCACCGCCAACGAGTCCGTCGTGTTGCTCGGCGACCTCAACGCCACCCCTGACACGCCCGAGATCGGCGGCCTCACCGACCTCCTCGTCGACGCCTGGGTGACCGCGGGCGTCGGCGACGGGTTCACCTTCGACGCCGCCACCCCCCAGGCGCGCATCGACTACGTCATGTCCTCGGGCAACGTGGTGGCCCGCACCGCGGCCGTGGTGACCACCGACGCTGCGGATCACCTGCCGGTCGTCGCCGACCTGGCCCTGCCCGGCAGGAAGCTGACGGGCTAGGGCGCGTCCTGGGGACAGGTCCTAGAGGCCAAGCGGATAGGCCGGCATCTGGGCACAGAACAGCACGGGATTTGCAGCGTGAGCCCAGGCCACACAGCTGGGCCTCGGCAGCGCTGACCACCGTGAGTCAAGACGACGTGCCTATCGGCTCAGGTCCTTAGGCGCCGGCTACCGGTACCGTCGGCCGGACCGTGCGCGCGCTCACGTTCAACATCCGCCATGCGGTCGGGCTCGACGGCGTCCACGACCTCGAGCGGGTGGCACAGGTGATCGAGGGGGCCGCGGCCGACCTGGCCGGGTTGCAGGAGGTGGACCGCCACCTGAGTCCCCGGAGCGACTATCTGGATCAGGCTGCCTGGCTCGCCGCACGGCTGGACATGGACATGGCGTACGGCCCGGTCGTGGACCTGGGACCAGCCGAGTCGGCCCCCGACGGGGCGCGGCGCCAGTACGGGATCGCCCTCTTGTCCCGCCTACCACTGCGCGAGCCGCGCAACCTGCTCCTGACCCGGCCCCGCGGCGGGGAGCAGCGGGGGCTGTTGGGCGCGGTCGTCGACGTGGACGGCCGGGCGGTGCGGGTCTTCTGTACCCATCTCCAGCACCGCTCCCGCACAGAACGACTGGCCCAGGCCACACAGATCGCCGGGTCGCTGGCCGCGGGCGCCGGGCCCGTCGTGATGATGGGTGACCTCAACGCGCGGCCGGGCGACCCGGAGATCGCGCCGCTGACCGAGGTCCTCGACGACGCCTGGGTGATGGCCGGTGACGGCGCCGGCTTCACCTTCGACGCCGCGACCCCCCACGCCCGCATCGACTACGTCCTCACGTCCGACGATCTCGTGGCCCGGTCCGCAGCGGTCGTCCCCAGCGACGCATCCGACCACCTCGCGGTGGTGGCCGACCTCGACGTCGACGGAGCCGGGTCGGGCGGCTGATCAGCGAATCCGCTCGCCCTCGACGGCGGGCCGCGCCATCCTCGGCCCATGCACCTCACCGCGTCCCGCCTGGAGGCGGCCCTCGACCACGTCCGCGACTCCCCCGGCGATGTCGGACGGGTCGAGCTCATCGTGCGGCGACCGGCCATCGATGAGCGTGAGGTCCTCGACGAGGGCATCCTCGATCTCGACGACGGTTTGGTGGGCGACACCTGGAAGATCCGGGGCAGCAGCCGGACCGACGATGGCTCGGCCCATCCGAACATGCAGCTCAACGTCATCAACGCCCGCCTGTCGTCGCTGGTCGCCGTCGATCCCGACCGCCGGGCGCTGGCCGGCGACCAGCTGCACCTCGACCTCGACCTGAGCCAGGCGAACCTGCCCGCCGGCACCCGGCTGGCACTGGGAAGCGCCGTCATCGAGGTCACCGAGGTCCCCCACTCCGGCTGCGCCAAGTTCCGCGCCCGCTTCGGGGCCGACGCCCTGCGGTTCGTCAACTCTCCCGTCGGGCGTGAGCTGCGGCTGCGTGGCCTCAACGCCAAGGTGGTGGTGGCCGGCACGGTCCGCCGAGGGGACGCCGTCCGCAAGCTGGCGCCCTGAGGCGTCCTCCCGCCGCTCCTACGCCGTCGTGGCTCGGAAGCGAGCCGGCGACAGGGCCTCCGGGTGGACGTCGGGTGCATCCGCAGGGGACCACAGGTCGCCGCGGAGGACCCCCGCCGCGAGGCGCGCCAGCGCCGGGGCGGTCTGGATGCCGTAGCCGCCCTGGCCCGCCAGCCAGAACAACGCGGGAACGTCGGGGTCGTAGCCCATCACGGGGACGCGGTCGGCGGCGAACGTGCGGAGCCCGGCCCAGGTGGTGACCACGGACCGGATCCCCAGGGTGGTCGCCAGGTTCACCCGCTCGATGGTCCGCGCGACATCGGCCTCCTCGGGGCGGGCGTCGCATGGTTCGCTCGGCGTCTCGTCGGCCGGAGAGGCCAGGACGTGGGGCCCGTCGGGTCGGAAGTAGAACGTGTCGTCCACATCCGCGACCAGCGGCCACGATGCGGCCACGGGCTGCCCCGTGCGAGCGATGACGACCGTGCGCCGGAGGGGTCGGAGGCCACAGGGCCGGGCACCGAACAGCGTGGCCACGTGGTCGGCCCACGCGCCGGCGGCGTCGACGACCAGGCCCGCTGAAACCGTGCCGCTCGCGTGGCGGAGCCGCCAGGCGCGTCCGTCGTAGGTCGCCTCCGACACGCGCCTGTCCCCGGCGACGGTCACGCCATTGCGCCTCGCCGAGCGCACGTAGGCCTGGTGGAGGCCGGCCACGTCGATGTCCTGGGCGTCGGGCTCCAGCGCGGCGGCGGCAACCCATTCCCTGCGCACCACGGAGCACAGCCGCTGGGCGTCGGCGGGGCTCAGCCCTCGCAGGCCGGGTTGCTGCCGACACATCTCGGCGATCGCCGGCTCGCGCCCCGGTCCGGCGATCCACAGCAACGGCCGGGGCGTCAGCAGGGGCGCGTCGACCGCCGCCGCCTCCAGCAACGGTCGGCTAGCGCGCGTGAGCGCCCGGACCTCAGGGCCCCCGTAGCTCTCGAGGAAGGCCGCAGCTGATCGGCCGGTGGCATGGTGGGCGAGCTGACCTTCCTGCTCGAGGACGATCACCGAGTGCGTGGGCGCCAGCTCGCTCGCGATCGACATACCGGCCATGCCGCCGCCGATGACGGCAACGTCGGTGTGGGTGGCCTCCAGGTCAGCCTTTCTCCCGCAGGTCGAACCGATAGACGTTCGAGTCCCGCCGGACGAACCCGGCGCGCTGGTAGAGGCGGTTGGCGGCTTCGCGCGACGGGCGCGACGTCAGATCGACGGTGACGGCACCGAACTCCCGGGACCGCTCGACCATCGCGCGGGTCAGGGCGTCGCCCACCCCCTGGCCGCGTGCGGCCTCGTCCACGACCACGTCCTCGATCCACGCCCGCCGACCGGTGGGGATGCGGAAGGTCACGAGGGTGGCGATCCCCACGATGGTCCCGGCGTCGTCGAGGGCGATGAACAGATCGGTGGCCGGCGACCCCACGAGCTCGCCGAGCTCCGCGGTGGTGGGCGGAGGGTTGGAGCGCGACAGCTGCGGCACGAGTCGTTGGACGGCGTCCACGATGGCGGGTGTCAGCGAGGTGGCGATCTCGACCTTCACCCGCTGCACGCTAGTGGGGTGGCTCGTAGGGCCCGCCCGGTAACCGGCGAGTCAGAGGTGCCGCTGGCCGGCGGTTACCGGCGCTGTGCCGCCCATTCGCGGGGCTTGAGGCCCGTGGAGATCCAGATGCTGCGAGCCACCCCACTGGGCGGTCGGCCGGGGCGAGCTAGGCCTCGGCGTCGGGGACGGGCTGCGGTGGCGGCGGCCCGACGTAGCGGGCCGACGGGCGGATGATGCGGTTGTCGGCCGCCTGCTCGAGGATGTTGGCGCACCACCCGATCACCCGGCTCGACGCGAAGGTGGGGCTGAACAGGTCGCGTGGCAAGCCGCAGTGCTCCATCACCACACCCGCGTAGAACTCCACATTGGCGTACAGGTTGCGGCCCGGCTTGAGCTCGGCCAGCACGTCGACGACCGTCTGCTCCACCTGCTTGGCGAAGTCGACCTTCTCGGCACCGATCCGCTCGGCCACGCCGCGCAGGAACAAGGACCTGGGGTCGTCGGTCTTGTAGACCCGATGCCCGAACCCCATGATCTTCTCGCCCCGAGTGACTGCATCGACCAGGTAGGGCCGGGCGTTTTCGGGGGTGCCGATGGCGTCGAGGAGGTCAAGCGCCCGCGACGGCGCGCCACCATGCAGCGGTCCCGACAGCGCGGCGATGCCACCCGTGACTGCACCCGCAAGATCGGCCCCGGTCGAGGTGATCACTCGGGCGGTGAACGTCGAGGCGTTGAAGCCGTGGTCGATGGTGAGCATCTGGTACTGCTCCACGGCGCGCGCCACCTCGGGGTCGGGCACCTCGCCGCCCAGCATCCACAGGTAGTTGCCGCCATAGCCCAGTTGGGGGTCGGGGGCGATCGGTTCGAGGCCCTGGCCCAACCGGTGCAGGGCCATGATCAGGGTCGGCACCGCCGCGCACACGCCCAACGCATTGGACCGCAGCTCCTCCGCCGACACGTCCAGCCACGGACGGAACCCCTGGCTGTGGCCGATGAGCGATACCGCGCTGCGGAGCTGGTCCATCAACGGGCCGCCCGACATCGCGATCTCGGGCAGCAGGCCCATCACCGCCTCGGGCACGGTGCGGCGGGCCCGCACCTCGGCGGCGAACGCCCGGCTCTCGGCGGCCGAGGGCAGGTGACCCTCGAACAGCAGGAACCACACGTCCTCCAGCGAGCGCTTGTCGGCCAGCTCGACCGCCGAATACTGCCGGTAGTGGTAGAAGCCCTCCAGGCCGCGGACGTCACCGACCTCCGTCTCGGCGACGACCACCCCCTCGAGCCCCGGCGGCGCCTCGATCTCTCCGGGATGAACGACCGGCTGGATCGCGGCGACGTGCATCAGGTCGCGCATCGAGACGATGCCGGCCAGCTCCCCGGTATCCACCACCGGCACGTGGCGGTACCCGTGCTCGTCGAGCGTGACGAGCGCCTCCTGGACCGACAGTCCCGGCTCGACGACGTCGGGGTCGGGGGTCATCCACTCGGCGACCTTGGTGGCCTCGGCCGGCGGGCCGGACGCAGCCAGTCGGACCATGTCGCGCTCGGTGAGGATGCCGATCGGGCGGTTGCCGTCGACGATGACGACCGAGCCCACGCCTCGCTCGCTCATGCGGGTTGCGGCCACCGCGATGGTCTCGTCGGGCTGTGCGGTCACCACCGGCGAGCTCATGACATCGGCGACGGTACGAACAGTGTGGGGAGTCACGAGCCCACGTTAGAACCGGGCTGGCCAGGGCGGATAGGGGCACGGGGGCGCCTCCGGCCGCCGGTGGCCGTACGATGAACCGGTGGATCACCTCCACTGGCGCTCACGACCCACCCTGCAGCGGCCCATCATGCTCGTGGCCTTCGAGGGCTGGAACGACGCCGGCGACGCCGCCAGCGGCGCGGTCCGGTACCTGATCGACCGCTACGACGCCGAGCTGGTGGCCGAGATCGACCCTGAGGAGTTCTTCGACTTCACGTCGACGCGCCCGCATGCCGAGCTCGGCGACGACGGGGTGCGCAGGATCAGCTGGCCGTCCACCGAGGTGTACGCCGCCACCCTTCCGGGCGACGCGGGCGACGCCCTGCTGGTGGTCGGCACCGAGCCCCAGCTCCGCTGGCGGACGTTCTGCGCCCAGATCACCAGCCTGGCCCAGGAGGCCAGCTGCCGGCTGGCGGTGCTGCTCGGCGCCCTGGTGGCCGAGGTACCCCACAGCCGGCCCGTGCCGGTCGTGGGCACGGTGAGCGATCCGGCCCTCCAGGCAGAGCTCGGCCTGCAGCCGTCGAGCTACGAAGGGCCGACCGGCGTGGTGGGCGTGCTGTCGGCGGCGTGCCGAGAGGCCGGGCTGCCGGCCGCGTCGCTGTGGGCGGCCGTGCCCACGTACGTACCCACTGCGCCGTCGCCCAAGGCGGCTCTGGCACTGCTCGAACGGACCTCCGAAGTGCTGGGCATGTGGGTGCCCACAACCGACCTCGAGATCGCGGCGGCCGCCTACGAACGCCAGGTCAGCGAGCTGGTCCAGGAGGACGAGGAGACGTCCGACTACGTGACCCAGCTCGAGGAACGGGCCGATTCCGACGAGGGGAGCGATCCGGCCGGCGCGGCCCGGTCCCTGGTCGAAGAGGTCGAGCGCTACCTGCGAGACCGCAAGAACTGACCGACTACGCCGCTACCACCGCCCGGAGCGGCCAGGGCTGGCTCTGTTCCCAGACGCGGGCCAAACGCAGCGGGACCTCGTCGTGGTGGCGGCGGGCGACGATCTGGAGGCCGACGGGCAGGCCGTCGGCGGTGAGCCCCGCGGGCACCGACACGGCCGGGTTCCAGCACAGGTTGGCCAGCATGGTGAACGGCGTGGCCGAGGCGCCGACGGGGTGCGTGGGCTCGCCGTCGATCACCTCGGGCGGCGGTCCTTCGGCCGCGAACGCCGGCACTGCGGTCGTGGGCGTCAACACCACGTCGACGTCGTCGAACAGGCGGGCGGCGTCGGCCACCAGCGCCTCTCGGCGGCGGACCGCACCCGCGTAACGCGGGATCGGATAGTCCTCCGTCTGCTCGAGGACCGTTCGCACGTATCGGGTCAGGTCCTCGCGCACCCCCGGCCACATGCCGTCCTCGAGGCTGAACCACAGGTCCATGGCCCCGGCCCCGAGCCAGGCACGCACCGGGTCGGTGAGGTGGATCGGGTCGTCGTCGATCGCCAGATCCGCGGCCGCCGCCAGCCGCCGGGCCGCCTGCTCAGCGATGGCTCGCACCTCCGGATCGCAGCGCGCGAATCCCAGATCGGGCGACCAGCGGGCCCGCAGCCCGCCCACCGGCAGCGACTCGATCGCCGACTCATAGCCGACGACCGGCGGCGGCAACGAGAAGCGGTCGCGCTCGTCGGGGCCGGCGGTCACGTCGAGGTGCCGAGCGCTGTCGGCGACGGTGGTCGTGAGCAGGCCGAACACCGACGTCTCCGAGCCGGTCGGCCCAGGATGCGGAATGCGGCCATGGCTCGGCTTGAACCCGACCAGGCCGCAGAACGAGGCGGGGATGCGGGTCGATCCACCACCGTCGCTGGCCGTCGCCACCGGCACCAACCCGGCGGCCACCGCCGCGGCGCTGCCTCCGCTGGAGCCGCCGGGCGTGCGTTCCGGGTTCCACGGGTTGCGGGCGACGCCGAACACCTTGGACTTGGTGAAGTTCAACGTGCCGAACTCGGGCGCGGCGGTCTTGCCGACCGGGACCGCGCCGGCGGCGCGTAGGCGGGCGACGTGGATCGAGTCGGCGGCCACCGGGCCGCGGGTTGCGAATGCCAGCGACCCCTCGGACGTCGGCATGCCGGCGCAGTCCTCGAGGTCCTTGACGCCGATCGGCACGCCGGCGAATGGGCCGGGGTCCCGCCCGGCGGCGACGGTGGCGTCGACCGCCTCCGCAGCGGCTCGCGCTGCCCCCTCGTCGAGGTGCACGAAGGCCCCGAGCCGGTCGTTGCCGGCCTTAATGGCCGCCAGCGCCTGGTCGAGCACGTCCGTGGCGCTGCGCTGGCCAGTCCTCACCGCCTCGGCGATCTCGATCGCCCCGCTGTCGAACTGCGATCCCATCGTCCCCCCTTGTCGGCGCCCAGGGCGCCAGCGAAGGCTGCACCATCAGTGCAAGCATCCTTGCACCCATGAGCGACGCCGTCCCCACCGCGACGACGACCACGACGACCACGACGCCCACGACCATCAGGCCGCCCCGGCACCCGGCGGGCGGCGTGCCCGACTGCCTCGACTGCTGTCGGAGCCGATGTGGGTGCTGGGCCTGGTGGTGCTCGTGGACGAGATCGACACGTACGTTCTGGCACGCAGCCGGCACGCCACTACGGGCACGATCTGCATCAGGCGTTGCTGCCCTCGAGTGCGGCTAGGAGGCGACCGAGATCTCTCACAAGCCGGTTGGCGGTCGACCGAGGCAGTGAAGCAAGAGCCTCGTTCTCGACCGCCAACAGTTGCCCAACCAGTTGGGGCACCCGCCGACGCCCCGCCTCCGTCAGCACGAGGACGCGTCCTCGTAGGTCATCCGGGTCCGGCCTGCGCCGGAGCCAGCCTTGGGCTTCAAGGCGATCCAGCCGCGGTGTCAGTGTCCCGGACCCGATCATCATCGTCCGACGCAGGTCCCGCGGTCGCTGACCAGCCGGGTGGTGGCGCCAGAGGCTGGCGAGGACATCGACGTCCGCGGTGGTCAGCCCATGCGGGCGAAGTACCTCAAGGCGACGGACCTCGAGCAGGCGCTCGATCCTCGACACCCTGCCCAGCAACGCCATGCCGGAGAGATCCCACTCCGGGTGAGCGTCCGCCCATTTCGCGACGACACCGTCGACGTGATCGTTCATTGGGCTGACCGTAGCCCCGCCGACCCTTGACTGTCGATATCGACAGAGTTATTGTCGATATCGACAGACTCACACCAAGGCCGGTCCCCATGAACCACCAGCAAAGCCAGACCGTCTTCCTCCGCCGGGCGATCGAGCTCGCAGTGGAGAACGCATCTGCCGGCCAGTTGCCCTTTGGCGCCCTCGTCGTCCGAGACGGCGACATCCTGGGCACCGGCGTCAACACCGAGCTCAGGGAGCTCGACCCCACCGGCCATGCCGAAGTCGGCGCCGTGCGGCGGGCCTGTCGAGACCTCGGCACGCTGACGCTCCCCGGCGCCGTTCTCGTGTCCAGCTGCGAACCGTGTGCCCTCTGCCATGCGACGGCGGCGTTCGCCGGCATCTCGCGCGTGGTCTACGCCGCGCCGAAGGAGCTCGCGACTGCACTGCTCGGCACGGCCGAGGATCCGGCGGCCACGTTGCTCACGAGCATGCAGCAAGCGTTGCGCGCGCTCGCCCCAGAGCAGGTCGTGCACGTTCCGACCGACGGCGACAGCCTGCCGTTCGAACGGTACGCGACCACGAGGCTGCAACCGTGATCCGGCTCGGACTCAACGTTCCCAACTTCGGGCCGACCACGACGGCGGCAACCCTTCGCGACTGGGTCGAGTTCGCCGAGGAGACGGGGTTCTCGTTGGCGATGGCGTCCGACCACGTCGCCCCCACGACGGACGTCACAGCCACGTATCCGCCGCCGTTCTACGACCCGTTCGTGACGTTGGCATGGCTGGCTTCGTTCACGACCGAGCTCTCGGTGGGGACCAGCGTCGCGATCCTCCCGTACCGGCATCCGCTCCTGACCGCCCGCATGAGCGCGAACCTCGATCAGTTCACCGACGGCCGCTTCGTGCTGGGCGTGGGCGTGGGATGGTCGGAGCTGGAGTACGGCGCCCTTGGGTTGCCGTTCGGCGACCGCGGCTGCATCACCGACGAGTTCCTCACCGTCATCACCCGCGCCTGGACCGAGGAAAGAATCTCATTCGACGGCGATCATGCGCGCTTCGAGGACGTCGCGACCGGGCCGCCGCCCGTCCGCCACCCGCATCCGCCGCTCTGGGTCGGAGGCCTGGGCGCAGCCGCGATGCGGCGGGCCGCCCGTTTCGGCGACGCCTGGCATCCCGTGAACCCAGGCCGAGACTGGCTGCAGCACGCCGCTCCGTCGCTTCTCGCGGACGCCGCTGCGTCTCTGGGCAAGCAGAGTCCGAAGCTCAGCCCACGGATCAAGGCCCGAGTCACATCTCGTGACCTTCCCGGGACTGACCGTGCGCTCGGCGTCGGCAGCCTGTCCCAGATCCGCGACGACCTCCTCCTGCTCGACGATCTCGGGGCAGACGTCGTGGTTCTCGACACCAACCCCGACCACCCCGACCAGCGCCAGTCAGCGGTCGACGACTGGCGCGCACTGCAGAAGATCGTGGCGTGTGCCGACGACGTCGTCGCACGCCACCCCAACAGAGCACTGGAGCCCCGATGACCCCGAAGCTTCGTCAACTCCCGCACGCGTATGTGCACCGTCGGTCACCGTGGGGTCCCCCATGGTGGATCTACGGCGTCGCGTACGGGGCCGCCAACCTCATCCGTCAAGCCGTGACCATCGTGGCTGCTCCAGACATGTCGACGCCGGCTCGCGTCGGCTCGTGGGCTGCCACCGCGCTCCTTGTGATCGGAATCGTCAACACAGCTGCTGTTGCCCGCCGGCGTCGGGCGAGACATCGGGACGCGGACACGGCACCCGCACTCGAGATGGCCCAATCCGCCGGCGGGCCGAAGGAGAAGGCAGCGTGATGGATCAGCGAGTCCGAGCACGGCAGCGCTTTCCACGCCTTCTCGACGAGAGGAAAGTGTCCGGCCCAGAGCGTGGGTGAGCCCGCGGGCCGTTCCTCAACTTCACTCTAAGTAGAGTCCTAGCGTGGAACCCGAGCTCCTGACGATCGGGGCCATGAGTGAGCGGACCGGGGTGGCGCCGTCCGCCCTGCGGTACTACGAGGCCGAGGGCCTGATCCATGCCACTCGGTCGTCGGGCGGCCAGCGCCGCTACGCCCGCGAGATCGTGCGGCGCGTGTCGTTCATCAAGGTCGCCCAGGAGCTGGGCCTGAGCCTGGAGGAGATCGGGGAGGCGCTGGCCTCACTGCCCGACAGCCGCACGCCGACGGCCAGGGACTGGGAGCGGCTGGCCACGTCGTGGCGGCCCCGCATCGACAGCCAGATCGCCATGCTCGAACGGCTGCGCGACCGACTGGCGCGCTGCATCGGCTGCGGCTGCCTGTCGTTGGGCTACTGCAAGATCCTCAACCCCAACGACAAGGCCGGCCTGCGCGGTCCCGGTCCCCGCTACATCCTCGACGACGACTGAGCGCGGATCGGCAGACTACCTGGGCTCGGGGTCGTCGGCCCCGGGATCCCCCGCCGGGCCGTCCACCGCCAGGTCCTCGGGCACGACCCGCGACTCGGCGAAGATGTTGATCAGCACGGCGCTCACCGGCACGGCCAGGAAGGCCCCGAAGGCGCCGAACAGCGTCCCGCCGGCGGTGATCGCGACCAGCACGATCAGGGGATGGAGCTCCAGGCTCCTCCCGAACACCCAGGGAGCGAGGAGGTCGTTGTCCAGCTGCTGGACCACCAGCGCAACGATCGCCACCACCACCGCGCCGCCGAACCCTGCGGTCACCAGCGTCACCAGGACGGCGATCACTCCGGCGATGAGGGCCCCGGCGAACGGCACGAACGCGGCGAAGAACGTGATGACCCCCACCGGAATTGCCAGGCTGCCCCCCACGAGCCACACCGTTCCGCCGATGATGATCCCCTCGATCAGCCCCAGCGTTGCCGACCCCCGCAGGTAGCCCCCCAGGGTCCGCCACGCCCGCGCGCCGAGGCGGCCCGTCAGGTCGCGGCGGTGCTGGGGGAAGCGCGCCACGAACCAGTCGCCGAAGCGGTCACCGTCCTTGAGGATGAAGAAGGTGGTCACCAACGCCAGCACGATGCCGGCGAAGGCCTCGAACACCAGGATCGTGCCGCTGATGAGGGTGCCGCTCTGCGATTGGAGGATGTCGCCCACGCGATCGTCGGCTTCGTCACGGAAGTCCTGGACGTCCTGGCGGGAGACGTCGAACGGGCTGTCTTCGACCAACCAGTTCTCGACGTCGTCGATCGCGTCCTCGATGGTGGGTCCGAGGTCTTCGAACTCGTTGGCGATCGACGGGACGAGCAGTGCCACGATGCCGGCCAGGACGAGGATGAACCCGAGCAACACGGTGGCCGCCACCAGGGCGCGGGGCAGGCCCCGCGCCCGCAGGTAGCGGGCGGGCGCGTCGAGCGCCCGCGACAGGAGGGCCGCGATGGCCCCGGCCAGAACGAGAACCCACAGGCGGGCCATCACCCACAGCACGGCAAGCAGGACGATGCCGATGCCGATGGTCCACCAGCTGTAGGCGCCGAGGCGGGCGACGACCGGATAGAACCCGGACTCTGGGTTGTCCTGGGGCGTGTCGTCGGGCTGCACCACTCGTTCCTCCTGGGCAGTGGGCCGCATCGTAGGACCGCGGCGAAGCCGCCGAGTCATGCGTCGTCGGTGGCTACGGCCGTCGCACACCTGCTACCCGCGAGCGCCGACTAGCACTCGCGGGCGGCCGGATTGGTGGTCGACGTGGTCGAGCCGCTCGAGCCGCTTGGTGCCGACGTGTCGGTCGTCCCGGCGGCGTCCGAGGTGGCGCTGGTGGTGTCGACGGTGTCGACGGTGTCGACGGTCTCGGCGGTGTCGGCCGAGCCCGAGTCGGACACGGCGCGCGGGCTGACGCGCACGCCGTCCCAGTCGGAGCCGGTGATCAGGACGATGCCGTCGGTGCCCTCCTGCTCGTCGAGCTCGGCGCCTCCCTCCAGCCAGCGCGCCACCAGGTCGGCCGCGGCCTCCTGCCCGGGCGGATACTCCACGTGGGTGCGATCGTTGCCGAGGACGGGATCGTCGCCGAGCCCGTCGACGCCGAACCCGACGGCCTCGAGGGCCGCGCCCGCGTCGGTCGCCTCCTGCGGCTGACCGGTGCCGTTGAGCACCCGGAGGTGGACAGACGCCGGGTCGATGTCGTCGTCGGCCGTGCTCGCGGATGGGCGCGGCTCCCTGAACAGGTCGAAGATCGGCGCCGCCGCGCGCTCGTCGAGTCGCAGGACGTCGGCGTCGCCAACCACGTCGGGCGTCACGGCGTCATCGAGCGAATAGGTCTCGAGGTTGTCGGGGTCGAACGACCGGAAGCGCCGGCCGAGGTCGAACAGATCGCCGGCCGTGAGCTCCTGGTCGACCGTGATGCCGGCGAGCCCGACGTCGATCAGTCGGTCGAGGGTGCCGGGGTTGCGGGCGCCCCGCTCGCTGGCGCGGCTGAGTGCCTTGCGGATGAACGCCTGCTGGCGACCGATCCGCCCGATGTCGGGGAGCCCGAGGTCGAGCTCCCACTCGCCGTCGATCAACTGCTCGTAGGTTCGGGAGCGAACGAAGGCCAGCGCCTGGACGGGATCAAGCGTGACGCAACCAGTTCGGCGGATGTTGAGGCCGGTCTTCCGGTCGCGGGCGGGATAGGGGAAGTAGATGGGCACGCCGTCGATCGCATCGACCAGTTCCCGGAATGCGGCGAAGTCGACCTGCACGTAGTGGTGGATGTCGATCCCGAAGTTCTCGTCGATCGTGCGGATGAGCAACGGCGCGCCGCCGATCTCGATGGCGGCGTTGATCTTGCGGCTGTGGCCCGTGCCGGCGATGGGGACCCACAGGTCGCGCGGCAGCGAGAGCAGCTTGGCACCCCGGTCCCGCGGGTCGATCCGCAGGATCATGATCGTGTCGGACTTGCCGGCCCCGGCGCGCCCGATGCGCACCGGGTCGTCGGGGTCGAGGCCCTCGGCACTCTCGATGCCGACCACCAGATAGTTCTCGGGCCCGCCCGAGTCCGATGCCTCGTCGAGGACGCCACTCAACTCGACGCGGGGTAGGCGCTCGTACTTGCGATACACGTAGCCGAGCCCAGCAGCGCTGGCCCCGAGCGCCAGGGCGGACACGCAGCCCAGCGTGACGACGAGGCGCTGGCCCCAACTCCGATGGCGCCGGCGGCGCGCACCGCCGGTCGCCCGCTCACGGCGATGCCGACCGCCGGCCTCACCGGATCCCGCGCCCGGCATCTCCACGCACGGATCCTACGTGCGGCGGGGGTTATCGGAGACCGCGCGCCCCATCGCCAAGGCTTGGGTGCGCGGGGAGCGGCGCCTAGCCGGGTCGGAGGCGGCGAGCTCCGAAGAGCACCACGATCGGCAGGACCAGCGCCAGGACGAGCGCCGTCACGTTGGCCACCTTGTCGCTCGTGTCGTACAGGTCCAGGTGCCGCAGGTGGTAGATGAGATGGGGCGTCTGGTAGACGATCCACCCGAGCGCCGCGGCCAAGACCACCCATCGGGTGAAGACCACGAACGCCACCACGGTGACCGCCGCCAGCGCGAGGTTGAGGTCGCCGAAGTCGCGCACCAGGTGCTCGTTGTAAGGACCGTCGGCGGCCACCCAGGCCCGGCCGCCGCCCGGAAAGTCGTCGTAGAACGAGCGCGGCCAAGCCGCGGCCCAGGCACCGACGGACAGTCCCTGAACGAACAACAATGCGAGCGCTATGCGTGCTGCCCGTCGAGCCATCGGCCCCATGATTGCCCGCCGGCGGCGAGCCGTGACGGACGTCGAGTCACCAGTGGGCGCTCGCCCACTAGCCCTGGCCCATCTCCGCGGCGCGACGCGCCATCTCCTCGGGCGAGACGTCCTCGACGTGGGTGTGGATCGTCCAGCGGTGACCGAACGGATCGTCGAACGTGGCCGACCGATCGCCGTAGAACTGGTTCTCCAAGGGCCGCACAACCGTGGCGCCGGATTCCGTCGCGCGTTCGAACGTCGCATCGACGTCTTCGACGTAGACGCTGAGGCTGACGGGCGAGCCGCCGTACGCGCTCGGTGCCTTGGCGCCCATCTCGGGGAACTCGTCGGCCAGCATCACCACGGAGTCGTCGAGCTGCAGCTCAGCGTGGCCGATGCGGCCATCGGGCCCCGGCATCCTCATCCGCTCGGCGAAGCCCAGGACGGTCGTGTAGAACTCGATCGCTTTCTGGGCTCCGTCGACCACGAGGTACGGCGACACCCGTGGGTAGCCCTCGGGGATTGGCTTCACTGCCATGGCACACCTCCCGAATCTCAGGCGGGCCCGACGCCCTCGAGCTCTGACCCGTCGAACAACGGCTCCATCTCCTGCGCGACCACGTCGCCCTCCAGCTCGTCGGCCGTGGGCGCTGGCTCCACGCCGACCCTAGCGGCGGCGGCCAGCGTGGACCGCAGCAGGTGGGCGTCGCTCGAGGTGATGAGGAACAGCCCTGGGCGGCCGAGAACGTAGCGGGCGGCCCGATCGATGGCGGCGTCGTCGACCAGGGGCTCGTACCAGGAGAAGTGGCGCCCGCTGTCGGTCCACCGGCGCCGGGCCACCGACTTGATCGTCTGCGTCGCCACGCTCCGTTCGTGGCAAGTCGCCAGCAGTTGCTCCACGTCGGCGCGATACACCTCGTGCTGCAGCAGCAGGTAGCTGTACGGGAACAGCACCGAGTCGAAGTCGAAGCGCTCGAGGCTTCGTGCGTGCATCCGGGCGATGCGCAGGCCGTGCCCGGTGACGCCCACGAAGCGCGCCAGGCCCTCGTCGCGAGCCCGCGCCAGCGCCTCGACGGCACCTCCGGGGCCGAAGGCCACGTCCCACTCGTCGGGCTCGACCAGGTTGTGCAGCTGGACCAGGTCGACGTGGTCCACGCCCAGGCGCTCGAGCGACCGCTCGAGGCTCGCACGCGCTGCGTCGCCGCTGCGATCACCGGTCTTGGTGGCGACGAAGAACTCGCCGGGGTGCGCCGCCAGCCACGGCGCCATGCGCAGCTCAGCGTCCCCGTAGGAGGCGGCCACGTCCAGGTGGTTGACGCCCGCCTCGAGCAGCACCGGCACCAGCGCATCGGCTGACTCCTGGCGCATCGTCGCAAGCGCCGCGCCACCGAAGATGACCCGGCTGCTCTCGTGGCCCGTACGTCCGAATGCCGCGCAGTCGATCATGCAGCCAAGGCTAGGTGACGGCTCGGGCGGCGCCGGTCGAGGGCAGGTGGCCGTGTCGACCGCTGCGGCCGCGGGGGCGCCGTTCCGGCGTTCGGATGTGCCGGAAGCCGGCGTTTCGGAACGCCGGTTGGGCGGGAGTGCGGTGCCGGCGTTCGGATGCACCGGAATGCGGCGCTCTGGAACGCCGGTTCGACAGGGGCGGGGGCGGGCCCGCCGGGGTTGGGCAGCGCGTAGGGTCGCCGGCCATGGAACGTACCGATCCCGACACCACCGGCGACGAGCTGACGCTCCTGTCCCAGTTCCTCGACTACCACCGGGCGACCCTGGTCCAGAAGGCCAGCAGCCTCGACCGTGCACAGCTTGCAACCAAGCTGGGGCCATCGACGCTCACGCTGGCCGGACTGGTCAAGCACATGGCTCTCGTCGAGGACAGCTGGTTCGGCAGGGTGCTGCTCGGTCGGGAGTACAGCGAGCCGTGGGACAGCGTCGACTGGGACGCCGATCCCGACTGGGAGTTCCGCACCGCGGTCGACGACGAGCCCGAGGACCTCGTCCGCCTCTACGCCGACGCGTGTGAGCGCAGCCGGGCGGCGACCGCCGAGGTCGGGGACCTAGACCGGATGGCGGCGAGGCCGTCACGAGGAGGCGAGCCGTTCAACCTCCGCTGGATCATGCTGCACATGATCGAGGAGACGGCCCGTCACAACGGCCACGCCGACCTGATCCGCGAGAACATCGACGGCACCACCGGCGAATGACGTCCGTCAGCGCGGGGCGGGCTCGAACAGCTCGACCGGGTTGCCCGACGGGTCGTCGATGAGGATCTGCTTGCCGCCGACACCCTCGACGATGTCGTTGCGGAAGTGGACGCCCGCCTGCCGCAGGTCGTCCACCGCACGCGCCAGATCCGGCACCTCGAGCGAGAAGCGGTTCCATCCTCCGGGTGCCGGCAGCGTGCCGTCGGGCATGGCCTGTCCACCGCCGGGCAGCCCACTGGGCGCGCTGAGCACGAGGCGGAGGTCTCCACGCGACAGCATGGCGAAGGTCGGTGCCGGGTGCATGACCTCCTGGAAGCCGAGGTGCCTGGCGTAGAAGTCGATCGCCGCATCGACGTCGTCGACGATGTAGCGCACGGTGACGTTCGCCATGGTCAATACCTCCCGGGCTCTCTGTTTCACCCCCACTCTGCCTGGGCATTACGGGCTTCGCGCGCCGCGTCTTCCGCCTCCTGGGCCTCCGCCGCGGCCCGCCGGGCGTCGCGGCGCGCCCCGTCGAGGCGCTCGCGCGCCGCCTCGACCTCACGCTGGGCGCTCCGCCGCCGGTCCTCGGCGGCCGCCAGCTCGTCGGCCGCCCGCTCGGCGGCGCCGGCGGCCTCCTCGGCACGCGCGCGGGCCGTCTCGTACCGCGACGCGGCCTGCGCCGTCGCCCGCTCGGCGGCCTTGGCCTGCCGCGCGGTCTCACGGTCGCGTCCGGCAGCCGGGCGCGCGCTCGCACGCGGCGGCGATTCTGGTGCCGCGGGGGTGACGGTGCCGGCGTCGGAGTCCCGCTTCGCGGCACGCGAGGGCGAGCCGGAGCGCGCCGGGCCCGACGCGAACACACCGAACGCACCGGCGGACGGCACGTCCACCAGCCTGCCGGCCCGTAAGGTCGCCAACGCCTCGGGATCTGCGGCGACCGCGAGCACGGCTGGGACGAGCTCGGACTGGTCGAGCGCCGCGCCCCCGACGCCGCGGCACGCTGGGACGCGGCGTCGGCCAGCGACCGGGCCGCGGCCCGGAGCGCGTTCGTCGCCTCGCGCACGTCGGTGCCGCTGCGCGCGTCCGCCAGCGCCTCCGCGGCCACGTCCACGGCCTCGAACCGCGCCCGGTCGGCGAGCACCGCCGCGTCCAGCGCCCAGGCGAGGCGCCTCGGCTTCGCCAGCTTGCGAACTGCGGTCGCGTCATCGCGTCGGCCCGCGGCCCGCAGTTCGCGGGCCAGCCCGTCGCGGGCCGTCACGAACTCGTCGAGTGGCCCGCCGTAGATCGCGCCGATGGCGGCGTCCAGGTCGTCGGGCGGCTCGGTGTCGGCGCCGTCGCGGGTGGGCACAGGACGATCCTTGCCCAGCGGCCCCGATTTGTCAGGATGGCGACCATGGCCGAGGCCCCCACCATCCCGGCGCTGGTCGAGCGTGCCGCCGAGCGCTTCGGGTCCCGCGAGGCGCTGGTCGACGGCGATGCCGCCGGAGCCGACGGCCGCGATGTCCTCCGGCTGACCTTCGGCGAGCTGGCCGCCGCGACCGACGAGGCGGCGCGGGCGTACATCGCGCACGGGCTCGAGCCCGGTGACCGGGTGGCGATCTGGGCACCCAACAGCGCCCGCTGGGTCGTGGCCGCGCTGGGCGCCTACCGGGCCGGCGGCGTGGTCACCACGATCAACACCCGGTTCAAGGGCCCAGAAGCGGCCCACGTCGTCGGCACCGCGGGCGCCCGCCTGCTGGTCACCGTGACCGACTTCCTCGACACCGACTACGTCGCGCTGCTGGAGGCGGCCGGGCGCCCCGCGTGCCTCGAACGAGCCGTCGTGCTCCGCGGCCCGGTTCCCGATGGCTGCGTTGGTTGGGAGGGCTTCCTCGCAGGCGCCGCCGACGTCGATCCGGCCGTGGCGGGAAAGCGTGCCGGCGCCATCGCGCCGGACGACGTCAGCACCGTGATCTTCACCTCCGGCACGACCGGAGCGCCCAAGGGCGCCATGCTGCGACACGAGGCATCGGTGCGCGCCTTCACGGCGTGGTCCGACGTCGTCGGGTTGCAGGAGGGCGACCGCTACCTGGTGATCAACCCCTTCTTCCACACGTTCGGGCTCAAGGCGGGCATCCTCGCGTGCCTCGTCAAGGGGGCGACGATCGTCCCGCACTCGACGTTCGACGTCCCCGACGTCATGCGCCGGGTCGACGAAGAGCGGATAACGATGCTGCCGGGCGCGCCGGCGATCTACCAGACGATCCTCGACCACCCCGACCTCGATCGCTTCGACCTGTCCTCGCTGCGGCTGGCCGTGACCGGGGCCGCAACGGTGCCGGTCGAGATGATCCGGCGCATGGCCTCGGAGCTCACCTTCACCAACATCGTCACCGGCTACGGGCTCACCGAGGCCACCGGCATCGTGACGATGTGCCGGCACACCGACGACCCGGAGACGATCGCCAACACGGCGGGCCGGCCCATACCCGACGTCGAGGTGCGGACAGTGGACGACACCGGTGAGGACGTGCCGGTGGGCGACCCCGGCGAGGTCGTCGTCCGGGGCTACAACGTGATGGCGGGGTACATCGGCGATCCGGATGCCAGCGCGGCCGCCATCGACGCTGACGGCTGGCTCCACACCGGCGACATCGGCGTGTTCGACCGGGACGGGAACCTCAAGATCACCGACCGGCTGAAGGACATGTTCATCGTCGGCGGCTTCAACGCCTACCCGGCCGAGATCGAGAACATGCTGCTGGAGCACCCCACCGTCGGGCAGGCGGCGGTGGTCGGCGTCCCCGACCGCCGGCTGGGCGAGGTGGCCACCGCCTTCGTGGTGCCACGCGCCGGTGCCACGATCGACGAGACGGCGCTGATCGCCTGGTGCCGCGAGCGGATGGCCAACTACAAGGTGCCGCGCTCGGTCCAGGTGGTCGACGCCCTCCCCCTGAACGCCAGCGGCAAGGTGGTCAAGTACGTCCTGCGCGAGCGGGCGGGTACTTCACCGCCAGCCGCTGGACCGTGTTGAGGTTGCGGACGGTGGCCGGCACCGAGCCGAGCGACTTCTCGAAGATCGGGGGACCGAGCGTCGAATCGGCCATTCGCCCGCGGATGCGCCAGTAGAGCTCACGGTCGTGGACCACGACGCGGTCCGTGTCGTTGGACAGCGCCGCTACCTTCTTCGCCGCCGCGGTGCTCGGCCGCCTGTAGAGGAAGGCGACGTACGACGAGTCGCCGTCCGCGGGCTCGAGGTCGGCGAACGGTTCGTGGTCGGCGATCCGCGCCAGCTCCGCGTCGGTGCGCAGGAACGTCGGCACCTCGTAGCCGAGCTCGTCCCGGAGCTGCCGCTCGATGCTCGCCGTCAGGGTCGCGGGCTTGGCTCTCCCGGTCTCGAAGATGACGTTGCCGCTGGCAATGAAGGTGGCGACGTTGTCGAGGTCGAGGGCCTCGAACCACGTCCTCAGGTCGTCCATCTTGACCTGATGACCACCGACGTTGATCCCGCGCAGGAAGGCGATGTAGCGAGCCATCGGGCGCAACCCTAGGCGCCCGCCTCCCCGCCACCTCTGGCGTGCGCCTCGTGCCGACGGCGCCGGTGGCCCGGCCCAGGTCCTGCCCTTCCTTGCGACACCAGGGTTGGCCATTGATACTCCCCCGATGGACACCAGCGCGACCGCCCCCGACACGATCGTTCTCATCCACGGCTTCTGGGTGACGCCCCGGAGCTGGGAGGACTGGATCACCCACTACGAGGGCCGCGGCTACCGGGTGATCGCCCCGGCATATCCCGGGTTCGAGGTGGAGGTCGAGGCGCTCAACGCCGACCCCTCGCCGATCGAGGCGCTGACGGTCCCGGCGATCATCGACCACCTCGAGTCCGTCGTCGGTGAGCTGGACCGGCCGCCGATCATCATGGGCCATTCGGCCGGCGGCGTCTTCGCGCAGATCCTGCTCGATCACGGCTTCGGGGCCGTGGGCGTGGCGATCAACTCGGCACCCACGGAGGGCGTCAAGGTGGTGCCCCTGTCCCAGCTCAGGGCGGCCTTCCCGGTGCTGAGTAATCCGGCCAACCGCCACCGGGCCGTCGGGCTCACCTACGAGCAGTGGCACTACGCCTT
Source organism: uncultured bacterium (assembly GCA_963717085.1). GTDB lineage: Bacteria > Actinomycetota > Acidimicrobiia > Acidimicrobiales > VFJN01 > DASQUK01. The sequence continues at coordinate 339,655 of CAVQVM010000020.1, read as the reverse complement.
CACCAACACCTTCAGCGAAGTGGAGTCGCGCCGCCTCTACGAGCGCTACCACGTCCCCGCGTCCGGTCGGATCTTCTGGGGCACGGCCCTGGCGAACCTCCGTCCCGGCCGCGACGACAACTGGGTCGACTACCACAACGCGGCTCGCGCGCCGCTGCTCTTCATCTCCGGCCGCGAGGACCACCTCATGCCACCCAAGATCCAGCGGTCGAATGCCAAGCACTACAAGGCTCCGGGCACGATCACGGAACTGAAGGAGTTCGACGGTCCGCACCTCCTCCCCGCCCGGGACGGCTGGGAGGACGTCGCCGACTACGCCCTGTCGTGGGCGGCCAGCCACGCGAGGCCCGCCGGGGCCGGCAGCCCACCGGCATGACCGCCGTCCGCGTCACCCACATCGGGGGGCCGACGGCGCTGATCGAGGTCGAGGGCTGGCGCCTGCTCACGGACCCGACGTTCGACGCTCCCGGCCGGAAGTACCACATCGCCTGGGGCGCGTCGACGCGCAAGGTCACGGGACCGCGGCTCGCCGTCGAGGAAGTCGCGCCGGTGGATGCCGTGTTGCTGACCCACGACCACCACGCGGACAACCTCGACGACGCGGGGAGGGCCATGCTGGCCTCCGCTGGCCCGGTGCTGACCACGGTGTCGGGCGCGCAGCGCCTGGGCGGCAACGCCCGCGGGCTCGAGGCCTGGGGTGCGACCCGGCTGGAGCTGCCCGGCCGGTTACCGATCGACGTCACGGCCACGCCGTGCCGTCACGGCCCTCGGGGCAGCCACATGATCGTGGGCGACGTGATCGGCTTCGCGCTCCGGTGGGACGGTCAGGAGCACGGTGTGCTCTGGATCAGCGGGGACACCGTCCTCTACGACGGCGTGCGCGAGGTTGCCGACCGGTTCGAGGTCGGCACGGCGCTCGTGCACCTCGGCGGCGTCCGCTTCCCGGTGACGGGGCCGGTGCGCTACACGATGACCGCCCGCGAGGCGGTCGAGCTGTGCGGCCTCGTGCGCCCGCGCACCGCGATTCCCATCCACTACGAGGGGTGGTCCCACTTCCAGCAGGACCGCGCCACCATCGAGCGTGAGCTGGCGGAGGCCCCGGCCGACATCCGCCAGAGCTTCCGCTTCGCTCCGATCGGCACGGGCATCGAGATCGAGGCGTAGTCCCGCACCCCGGCCAGCCGACCCGCCGGCTGACCATCACACGATCTCGTCGACCAGGCCCCACTCCAGCGCGGTGGCGGCGTCGATCGTGCGGCCCGTCAGCGCCAGCGAGGCCGTCCGATGACGGCCGATGCGGCGGGTCAGGCTGACCGTCCCCCCGGCGCCGGGAATGAGTCCCATGGACACCTCGGGGAGCCCGACGACCGTGTCGGGCCGCGCGACCACCCGGGCCGCGAAGGCAGGCAGCTCGATGCCCGATCCGAAGCAGGCGCCGTGCAGGTGGGCGACCAGCCTGTCGGCGATGGCCGCCATGGCGCGTGCGGGGCTGCGCGTCATGCGCACGAGATGGGCCGTGGCGACGTCGGGGCGGGACCCGAACTCGTCGAGGTCCCCACCTGCGCAGAAGGCGGGCCCTGCGCCGCGGAGCCGCACCTGGGCCACGCTCGGATCGCCGGCGGCGATGGCGAGCCCGGCCACCAGGTCGTCGCGCATGCGCGAGTCGAGGGCGTTGCGCACCGCGGGGCGGTTGAGGACGAGCTCGAGGCGGTCGCCGTCGCGATGCACGGCGACCGCGGGGCCGGCCTCGGGGCGGGGCGGGTGCACCGGACTGTTGGCGCGCCAGGCGGCGAACTCCGGTCCCCCCTGGAGCGTGCCGTAGACGGCCGACTCCAGCTGGAGGCCCTCGGACACCGAGCGGGCCTCGCTGCCGCGGAGCACCAAGGCCAGCGCCGTCGCTGCCAGCGGGTTGGCGGCGATGGCATCGACCGTCGCATCGAGCTCGTCCCCGTCCGGCGGCACGACGACGTCGACGAGGTCGGCTCCGCAGGGCACGTCGGTTGCCGATGTGCCCACGACCACCGCAGGCAGCGTGGCGAGCGCGAGCAGCGTAGGGGTGGCGTCCGGCGACGACCGATCGTCGAGCGCGACGACCACCACCGATCCCCTGGGATCGCTCAGCGCGTCCGCAGCCTCGGGGGCGGCCAGCGCGGTGGCGAACTCGGTCGCCGTGAATCGATGGATGCGCATGGGAGGGGCCATCATGCTCGCGCATGTCCTCACCGACTCGTCGGTCCGTGGCCGCGGATAGCGACCGCCGCGCGCGGGAGGAGTGGGCCGCGAGCGGGGCCATGGCGATCACCGGCCGAGCCGACGGCCCGCCTCTCGGCCCGCCCGACAGGCTCGTGGCCGGGCTGTGCCGGTGGGCCGCCGTCATCCGGCAGCGGTCCGCACTGCTCGGCGTGCCGCTGGAGGTCGACGCCGTGGCCCTGTTGGGAGAGCGCGCCGCCATCGGCGGGCTGACCCGGCACAGCCCGACGAGTTGTGGCGGCGCCACCCGCCTGGTCCGGGCCGCAGACGGCTGGCTCGCGGTCGCGCTCCCCCGCCCCGAGGACCGGGAGCTGCTCCCCGCCTGGCTCGGCCTCGACGCCGCGGACGCCGGGGACGCCGAGGACGATGAGGCCTCGTGGGCGGCGGTGGAAGCGGAGCTGGGTGGCCGGCGGTGCCGGGAGGCCGCCGAACGGGCGTGGATGCTGGGCCTGCCCGTCTCGCAGCTGCCGCAGGGACCTGTCGCCGCGGCCACCGCGCCGCCGCCGCTGGCACCGCTGCCGGTGATCGCAACCCCCGTACCGGCGCCCGCCCCCGACCCCCGGCCGCTGCGGGACATCACGGTGATCGACCTGTCGTCGCTCTGGGCCGGGCCGCTGTGCGGCAACCTCCTGAGCCTGGCCGGGGCCGACGTGGTCAAGGTCGAGTCGACCACGCGGCCCGACGGCAGCCGCGCCGGGCCCAGGCGGTTCTTCGACGTGTTGAACGGCGGCAAGCGGAGCGTCGCGCTGGACCTCGCCGACGCGGACGGTTGGCGGGTCCTCCGCCGCCTCCTGGCCGCCGCCGACGTGGTCATCGAGGGCTCGCGACCACGGGCGCTCGAACAGCGGGGCATCGTGGCCACCGATCTCGTGGCGAACGCGGGCCCGCGGGTCTGGGTGTCCATCACCGGCCACGGGCGGACGGGGACCGGGCGTGACCGGGTGGCGTTCGGTGACGATGCGGCCGTCGCCGGCGGGTTGGTGGTGGCGGACGAGGCGGGGCCGTGCTTCTGCGCTGACGCCGCCGCCGATCCCGCTGCGGGACTGGTGGGCGCGGCGGCGTGCCTCGACGCACTGGCGGTCGGCGGGCGCTGGCTGGTGGACGTCGCCATGGCGGGCGTCGCCGCCTCCCTGGCGGGGCCGACACTCGGCTCGGACCCCGACTGCCTCGTCGACGGACCAGCCGACGAAGTCGCCCCGCCCCGGGCCCGCGCAGCCACCGGCCAGGGCCCGGCCCTCGGCGCCGACACGGCCGAGGTGCTCAACGGCCTCGGCGTCACGGCGTGACGGACCGTACGCTTGCCCACTCATGACCGAGCTGTTGTTGCGCGAGGTCGTCGTCGAAGGACGCATGGTCGACGTTCGAGCTAGCGACGGGACGATCGTCGCCGTCGGTCCGCGACTGACGCCGCGCCCGGGCGAGACCGTCATCGACGGGCGCCGAGGTGCGTTGGTCCCCGGGCTGCACGACCACCACATCCACCTGCTGGCTTTGGCGGCCGCCGAGCGATCCGTGTCCGTGGGCCCGGCGGTCACACCCGATGCCGCCGCCCTCGCCGGTGCGCTCGCCGCCGCCGACCGGTCGCTGGCCCCCGGGGCCTGGCTGCGCGCCGTCGGGTACCACGAGTCGATCGCAGGACCGCTCGACCGCTGGCGGCTGGACGAGATCGTCCGCGATCGGCCCGTACGGGTGCAGCACCGCACCGGCATCGAGTGGGTTCTCAACTCCCGAGGCGTGGAGCTGACCGGGCTCGACGTGGAGGCCCCTGGGCCGACCGGCGCCGCCGATTGGACCGGCGACATCCCGGCCGTCACCGATCCCGTCGTGGGCGTCGAGCGTGACGCTCGGGGCCGGCCCACCGGGCGGCTGCGCGGCCTCGATCGCTGGTTGCGGGACCGCCTGCCCCGCGAGCGGCCACCCGACCTGGCGGCGGTGGGCGCGCGGCTGTCGCGCCTCGGGGTCACCGGTGTGACCGACGCGACGCCGATCGATCGGCTCGAGGACATGACGCCGCTGGCCGACGCGGTGGCGGCGGGCGTGCTGCCGCAACGGACGGTGGTGACCGGGGGGCCGAGCCTGGCCGCCGCCGAGATCCCCTCGCCGCTGGCGCGGGGCCCGGTGAAGCTCGTCATCGCCGACCACGCGCTGCCGAGCCTCGAGGACGTGGTGGGCTGGATCCGGACCGCGCACGAGCAGGACCGCCCGGTGGCGGTGCACTGCGTGACCCGGCCCGCGCTGGCGATGACGCTGGCCGCCCTCGATGCCGCCGGGGCGTTCATCGGCGATCGCATCGAGCACGGATCCGTGGTGCCGCCCCAGCTGCGCAGGCTGGTGGCATCGCTCGGCCTGGTGGTCGTGACCCAGCCCAACTTCGTGGCCGAGCGTGGCGACCGCTACCTCGCCGAGGTCGACGCCGACGACCAACCGCACCTGTACCCCTGCCGCAGCCTGCTCGACGCCGGGATCGGGGTGGGCGGCGGGACCGACGCGCCGTTCGGCGATCCCGATCCCTGGCTCGCCATCCAAGCGGCGGTCGAGCGCCGCACAGCGGGCGGTGCGCCCCTGGGCCTGCGGGAGGCGGTGTCACCGGAGCGGGCGCTGGCGCTGTTCCTCACGCCCCCCGACGACCCGGGCGGCGAGGTGCGGCGCGTGCGTCCCGGTACCCCGGCAGACCTGTGCCTGCTCGACGCCTCGCTGTCCCAGGTGCTCGAGGAGCCGTCGTCTGACCGCGTCGTGCTGACGGTCCACGGCGGCGTGCCCCACGGCCGGTGACGTCTTTGAAGATCTTCGGGGCCTATGGCCCCGAAGATCTTCAAAGAGTCAGTTCAGTCAGTTGACCATCCGGTCGGCGTCGTGCCAGTACTGCGCTCGCAGGGCCTTCTTGTCGGGCTTGCCGAGCGGGCTGAGGGGGATCGACTCGGCAACGTCCACCGACTTGGGCGCGTGCACCGAACCCTTGGCCTGCTTGACCAGGTCGATCAACTCGTCGGCCACGATCTCGGCCCCGGGCCTGGGAACGACCACGGCCTTGACCGCCTCGCCCCAGCGGTCGTCGGGCACGCCGATGACCGCCACCGCCGCCACAGACGGGTGCGACGAGATCACGTCTTCGACCTCGCGCGGGAAGACGTTGAAGCCACCGCTGACGATCATGTCCTTCTTGCGGTCGACGATCGTGTAGTAGCCCTCGTCGTCCTCCCGGGCGATGTCGCCGGTGTGGAGCCAGCCACCGGCCAACGCCTCGGCCGTCTGCTCGGGCTTGTTCCAGTAGCCCTGCATCACCAGCGGGCCCCGCACGCAGATCTCACCTGCCGCGCCTCGGGGCACCTCGTTGCCCGAGTCGTCCAGTAGCGCGACGTGGACCCAAGGCACAGGGCGCCCACAGGTGGCCAGCCGCTCGGGCCGGGTCAGGTCGTGCTCGTCCTTCCGCAGTACACAGACCGTCATCGGCGCTTCGGCCTGCCCGTAGTACTGGAAGAAGATCGGCCCCAGCTTGTCGATCGCCTCGGCCAGCCGGGTGGGCGACATGGCGGCGGCGCCGTAGTAGACGGTCTCGAGGCTCGACAGGTCCCGGGTGGCGAAGTCGGGATGGTCCATCAGCATGTAGAGCATCGTGGGCACGACCATCGTTGCCGTGATGCGCTCGCGCTCGATGGTCTCCAGCACCAGCCCCGGCTCGAAGTACGGCACCACCACGAGCGACCCGCCCAACAGCAGCACGGGGATGAAGAACGCGGCCCCGGCATGGCTCAGCGGCGTGCACATGAGGAACCGGGGCTCGCGGGGCCACTCCCACTCGGTCAGCATGATCTGCGACATCGCCGCGCCGGACCGGTAGCTGCCCATCACGCCCTTGGGCTTGCCGGTGGTGCCCCCGGTGTACGCGAGCCCCGGGATGTCGGTGCCGTCCGCCCGCGGCGCCGCCAGCGGGCGGGGCTCGAACGTGGATGCCAAGGCGATGTAGTCGTCGCCCACCTCGCTCGGGCCGAGCGCCAGCAGGTTCTTGAGCCCGGGGACCCGGGTCGCCAGCTCGGCGGCCCGCTCGCCGAAGAACTCCGGGTCGAACACGAGGGTCTCGACCCCGGCATCCTCGAGTACGTAGGCGTGGTCGTCGAGCGAGCCCAGTGGGTGGAGCGGCGTGGTCCGGCAGCCGACGAGCATGGATGCGCCCATGTTGAAGAGGACCTCGGGCCGGTTGAGCGCCAGCACCGCCGCCGGGCTGCCCCGTCCGAGCCCCTTGGACTCGAGCGCCTGGACGTAGCGGCTGATCTCGTCGGCGACCTCGGCCGCGGTCAGCACCTGGTCACCGAGGTAGACGGCCGGCTTGTCGGGGTTGCGGTACAGCGCCGTGACGAGCAGGTCCGGAAGGTGGACACCGCGGTGCAGATCGGGCGACTCGACAAGGGTCATCGGCTCGTCTCCGGCTCGGCGACGTCGTGCTCCTCGGAGCTGTTGGGCTGCCCGAGCGCGCCCACCAGCCGATCGATGTTTGCCTGACCCTCGTAGAGCTGGCGCAATAGCCAGAAGCGCAGGAACCTGGCCAGCGAGTAGCGGAGGAACACCGCGGCGCCGGCAACCGACAGCCCCAGCATCGACACCGCCAGGATGATGAGGGACTGGATGTCCCTGTCGTCGGCCTTGTCCAGCGACAGCTGGTAGGCGACGAACGCGATCACCACACCGGCCACCATCGCCAGCGCACCGACGGCCTGGAGGATGCCGTCCCGCTTGGTCGAGGTGCTCACCTTCAGGTTGGCCGCCTCCTGTTCGAGGCGAGCGATGCGCTCACTCATCGGCTCGCCTCCGGCTCGCCAATGAGTGCCCGCCGCTTCGGCGGCGGGCACTCACCGTGCTCATGATTCGCTCGCTGACGCTCGCTCATTGTGTCTCCCCCAAGTAGGCCGACGACAGCTCCGAGTGCAGCTCCCCCGGGGTGCCGGCGTGGGCCACGACACCGTTGACCATGATGGCCGCGCGGTCGGCGATGCCGAGCACGGCACGGGCGAACTGCTCGACCACCAGGATCGAGAGGCCCTCCTGCGCCACCTGCCCCACGATCTCGTAGAGCTGCTGGACGACGATCGGCGCCAGCCCCATCGACAACTCGTCGAGCACGAGCACCGCCGGGTCGGTGACGAGTGCCCGCGACAGCGCCAGCATCTGTTGCTCGCCGCCGGACAGCGATCCTGCCAGCTGGGTGCGGCGCTTCCCGAGTAGCGGGAACCGCGCGTACGCGCCCTCCTCGAGGCTGTTCAGGCGACCCGATACCTGGGTGGCCATCCACAGGTTCTCCCGCACCGTCAGGTTCGGGAACACGCCACGGCCCTCCGGGATGGTGCACACGCCGATGCGGGCGAGGTCGTGGCACGAGGCGCCGGTGACGTCGTGGCCGGCCACATGCACCTTGCCGGCCGTGGGCGGAAGCAGCCCCGCCGCCACCTTGACGGTCGTCGACTTGCCCGCCCCGTTGGCGCCCAGCAGCGCGACCACCGCACCCCGCGGGACCGCGAGGTCGACGCCGTGGAGGACCTCGATCCCGCCGTACGCGGCCCGCACGCCGACGAGCTCGAGGAGCGGTGTCGCCGCCGTGGTCGAACCGTTCCCCGCGAGGCTCACGCCGACCCCCGCCGGGCGAGGCAATAGGGAACGGTCGCGACGTCCGGAGGCAATGACGAACGAAGACCGTGCGGCATTGGCTCGGCCTTCCCTGACCGTTCGCCATTGCCTCGGATGCGAGACGGCTGCATCAGCCGACGCCCTCCGGGGTGCCGAGGTAGGCCTCGATCACGGCCGGGGCGTTGCGCACCCGCGCGGGTGGGCCGGCGGCGATGGTGCGGCCGTAGTCGAGCACGTTGATGGTCTGGCACACGTCCATCACCAGCGTCATGTCGTGCTCGACCAGGCAGACGGCCAGGCCGTCCGCCGCCAGGCGCCGCAGGAGCGCACCGAACTCCTCGGTTTCGCGCTCGGTCTGGCCGGCCGCCGGCTCGTCGAGCAGCAACACCGACGGGTGGGTCATGAGCGCCCGTGCGAGCTCCACCACCCGGGCGCGGCCGGTCGGTATCTCCGACACCTCGCGATCGGCGATGGCGCCGAGGCCGGTGAGCTCGATGATGCGCTCGGCCTCGTCCGTGGAGTCGAGCGCGCCGCCCGAACCACCTGGACATGCTTCCCGCTCGTGGAGCCTCCGGCACCGGGCCGCTCGGGCCACGAGCGCGCCCTGCGGCGCGCCCTCTGCTCCAGCGGTTGCGGATGTCGCCGCCCACGCGGACGTTGTCCCGCACCGTCAGCGACGTGAACAGCTCCAGCCGCTGGAACGTCCGTGCCAGTCCCTGCCGAGCCCGGCGGTGCGGCGGCGCCGACGTGATGTCGGCCCCGTCGAGGACCACGCGGCCCGCCTGCGGCGCCTGCAGCCCGCACACGACGTTGAACAACGTGGTCTTGCCGGCGCCGTTGGGGCCGATCAGTCCTGTGATCATGCCGCGTTCGACATCGATCGACGTCCGGTCGAGCGCTGCCTTGCCGCCGAAGCGGACGGTGACGTCCCGGGCCTCGAGCAGGGCCACGGTCAGCGACCCCCCACCGGCAGGCCCAGCTCGCGGTCGAGCCTGTCGCGGTCGGAGGGCTGGAAGGGCCGCGTGACGCCCACCAGCTCGAGGGGGACGTCGTCGCTGCCGTCGGCGGAGGCGGCGACGACCGGTGCTTGGGGTGGCACGAGGCGCTTGGCCGCCAGCGGCATCGCGACGATCACCAGTCCGACGAGCACGACGAACCACCAGTTGCTGATGGTGTCGTTGCGCGCCAGCAGGTAGCTCACGGCGACGGCAGCGCACCCGGCGACCACCACGGGCTTCGCCCGGCGCAGCGCGCCGAACTCGACGACGATCTGTTCGACCGCGCCCGTGGGGTTGCGACCGATGCTCACGCCCATCAGCGCCGGCAACACCGTGGTGAACCGCGCCAGGAACTCGAAGAAACCCTCGGCGTCGGGGTAATCGACACCGAGCTTGTCGAAGGTGTTCTGCAGGGCGACGAACGCCACCCCGAACAGGATCCCGCCGAACAGCGCCCCACTGACGTAGCCGATGCCTCCCACGACGGTCAGCACGAGCAGCGACAGGCTGAGGAAGATGTCGTAGCGGTCGAGGTTCGCCGACCCGAGCTGCGACGTCATGAGCGCGCCGCCGACCCCGGCGATGGCGGCCGACAGCATGAACACCGACAGTTTCAGCGCCACCGGGCTCTGCCCGAGGGTGGCGGAGGCGGCCGGGCTGTCCTTCAACGCGGTGAGCCGGCGTCCGTAGCTGCTGTGGCGCAGCGCGACCAGCCCCACGCCGATCACGGCGAACAACACGGTCACGGCCATGAGGAACGTGGGCATGGCCGCCAGGTCGAGCGGGCCGATCTTGGGACGCGGCACAGTGAGGTTGCCGCTCGGGAAGATGCTGAACCTGGTGTGCAGCAGCGGCAGTTTCCGGTCGGTGATCTCACGCAACACCATGTTGGACACGAACACGCCGAACGCCAGGGTCGACAGCGCCAGGTAGAGCCCGCGCAGGCGCAGCGAGGGCAGCGCCACCAGCGCACCGACCACGGCACACACGCCGGCGGCCAGCAGGTAGCCCCAGAGCGTGGTCCGGGCGCCGCCCCCGCTGCCCGACACGCCGTAGTGATGGACGATGATCGCCCCGATCGCCCCGAACGACAGGACCGCCAGATTGATCTCGCCGGCATACCCGGTGAGCAGCACCAACGACAGGGCGACGACCGCCGCGGTCATCGAGAAGGCCACGTAGTTGATCGCGGTCGGGGCCAGGATCTCGCGCAGCAGGAACATGACGCCCACCAGCACGAGGCCGGCGATCACCGCACTGCGCACGCTCGGCATGCGGAACCGCTCGCGGGTCCGGAGGATGGTGGTCCCCCGCAGCCGGTCCTGCGGCAGGAACAGGAGCACGACGAAGAGGGCGATCATCGGCAGCGAGACGCGGAAGTTGCCGGTCCACGTCCACCGGTCGGCGGGGAAGTAGCCGATGACGTAGCTGCCGGCGAGGCCCAGGACCAGCGCGCCGAGGAACGTCCGGGGCAGGCTGCGAAGCCGGCCGAACATGGCCGCGGCGAAGGCGTCGATCACGAGGAGCGTGAGGGCGGTGGCGCTCATCGCCGTTCCCTGGATCGGCGTGATGAGGATCCCGGCCAGCGCCGCGAGGAACGCCCCCAGCGCCCACGACAGCATGGCCAGCCGCTCGGGACGCCCGGCGTTGAGCTCGAGCAGGTCGGGGTCGTCGACCACCGCCCGCATGGCCACACCGTTGCGGGTGCGGAAGAAGAAGAACCGGAGCGCCAGTGCGATGACCACCGCCATCACCAGGGCCAGCAGCTCGTGCCAGGTGATGTTGACCCCGGCGATGCTCACGGTCTTGTCGGCGCCGAAGAACAGCAGGAACAGCCGGGGCGTCCGGGGCGTCGGGTCCCAGATCCAGGTGGCCAGTGCGAGGAAGCCGAGCATCACGCTCACCGGCACGACGATCCGGGTGACCTCCGACGTCCCCCGCAAGCCCCGCATGATCACGCCGTAGATCAGCGCCCCCAGGACCGGTGCCGCCACGCCCAGCACGGCGATCAGGGCCAGCGGGGCCGGCCAACCCCAGTCGAAGCGCACCTGCCAATAGGCGAAAGCGGCCAGCATGGCGACCGCGCCGTGGGCGAAGTTGAAGATGCCCGACGTGGTGTAGGTGACGACGAGCCCGGATGCCGCGATGCCGTACACGCCACCGGTCACCAACCCCAGGATCGTGTACTGCAGAAAAGTCTGCATCGACCTCCAACGGCTCCTATTGCTGCGGCTGGTACTTGGTGGAGACGCGGTTCTCGTCGAGCTCGGCTTGGTCAACCACGCGACCCGTCAACTCGATGGCTCCGTCGGGGTTGCAGTCGAACTCGCCCTGCTCTTCGGGGGACGCCTGCACCCATGTCGTGCCATCGAGCTTGAGGAGCATCGCGCACTCCGGGGGCATGTTCCCCCCTGGGTTCGACTCTGCATGTAGGCCGCCGCCGGTCCAGCTGGTGATCTCGGACAGGTGGTCGAGCACGCATTGCCGCGTCAGGTCCGCGCCGCACTCCTTGGCCGCCGTCGCCCACAGCAGGAAGGACGACGTGGCCTGTTCGCCCAGCTGGCTGACGTCGCCGCCGTGCTCGGTCACGATGTCGAGGTACTGCTGGGTGGCGGGGTTCGAGTCGGCCTGCTCGAACGGCGTGAACGCGGTACGGACGTACACGCGGTCGCCGTTGCCGGAGGCGTTCCAGTCGGCGAACGACTGGAGGTAGGCGTTGGAGTCGGTGAGCCAGACCGGGTCGAAGCCGACCTGCGCGGCGTCGTCGAGCAGGTTCTGCATGTTCGGGTACGGCTGGCCCGAGTAGTAGACGACCTCGGCCCCGCAGTCGGACATCCGCTGGGCGAACGGCTTCCAGTCCGGCTCGCCGGCGATGTTGTACTCGATGGGGCAGTCGAGGAACTCGAAGCCGAAGTCGTCGAACGTCTGCAGGACCTTGTCCTTGGTGTCGATGGTGGCGGCGAAGTTGCCGAACATCACCGTGGAGTTCTTGACCTCGTCGGGGAACAGAGTGGCGACCTGCTCCGCCCAGCCGGCCGGGTAGACGTCGGCCGGGTTGGGGACCGACTGGTACATGAGCGGGGCGTTGGCGAACTCAGGGCTCACCGAATAGGTGGGCACCGAGGGCAGCCCGCAGCCCAACCGGGTCTCCTCCTGTGCGGAGTCGAGCGCCCACGCGTTGCCCACCAGCATGAAGACCTCGCCGCACGCCTGGGTCATGGCGTTGACGACGTCGGTGATGGCGGCGTCGTAGTAGTTGCCGACGAGCTGGCGGCCGTTGATGCCTCCCTGGTCGTTGCACCAGTCGATCATCGCCTCGATGGCGTCGGACGTCTCGTGGCTCAGCCCCGGCGACACCGAATAGCCGGCATCGTCGCCGTACCCGATGACGATCTGCGAGTCGGTCACGCCCTGCTCGGTGGCGCTGGCGGCTCCGCCCTCCTCGGCCTCGCCGCAGGGCGACTCGAGGTCGCCGAACATCACGGTGTCGCCCTCACCGTTCTCGGCGGCGGTGGTGTCGCTGCCCGCGTCGTCGCCGTCGGCGGTCGCGGTCGGGTCGTCGCCGCGGTCGGAGCTACATGCGGCGGCAACGACGGCCAACGCGGCCAGTGCGGCAAAGGCCCGCAACCAGGTGTGACGCACGGCGTGTCCCCCCTTGTGTCGACGCTCGACGTTGGCCCTTCGGCGGCGGCGCCAGCGGCGATTGAGAACGTGTTTCAGTTATTGCGCGGCGTCAGATTAGCGGTAGGTCAACGGGCGCGCCGGTCGGCACCGGGTCCTACATGCGCTGCCTGGGGGTCTGTACAGTGATGCACCGTATGTCATCCCCCAACCACCCTGCGTGTTCAGGCGCGGCCCGCACCGCTGCCGTCATCCCCGCCTGGAACGAGGCCGCGACCGTAGGCGCGGTGGTCTATGCGGCCGTCGACGCCCGGCTCACCGACGAGGTGATCGTCGTCGACAACGCCTCCTCAGACGCCACCGCCAACGTCGCCGCCGCCCATGGCGCCCGCGTCGTCCACGAGCCGACGGCGGGCAAGGGCGAGGCGATGCGGGCGGGCGTCGCGGCCTCCGACGCCGACGTCATCGTCTTCCTCGACGCCGACCTGGTCGGCCTCCAGCCCCACCACGTCGACGGCCTGGTGGCCAGCGTCATCGCAGGCGACACCGACATGGCCTGCGGCCTGTTCGATCGGGGCCCCGTCGCCAACCCGATCTTCCTCGAGGGCCTCCCGGTGCTTACCGGCCAGCGGGCACTGCGCCGCGAGCTGTTCGAGCAGCTCGACCTGCGCGACGTGCGGGGCTACCGGGTTGAGGCCGCGCTCAACAGCCTGGTCGCCCAGCGGGGCCTGCGGCGCCACGACCAGGTCCTTCCCGGGCTCTGGCACCGCACCAAGGAGGAGAAGCTGTCCAACCCGGTGGTTGGCTTCGTGACCAAGCTGGGCATGCTGGCGAGCGCCTGCTGGAGCTACACGCGGTTCGCCCTGGCGCGCCGGTCGATGAGGGTTGGATCCGCCGCTCGAGGGGTTGCCTCTCAGCCGACGGCCGCGTGAGCCGCGTCACTCGCGAAGTCAACCCTCAGTACAGCCGGCACCCACAGGCCCGCCCCTCGACGCCTTCGGCCACCTGCCCTACACCCACGCCTACTTCCCGACCGAGCGGTTCGACGAGGTGCGGCAGGTGGGCGGCTGGACCTTCGGGCGCAAGGACGACGGCTACGTCGGGCTCTGGTCCTGGCGGCCCACCGCATGGCGCACCCACGACCCGGCGGTGACGTTCACCAACGGCCTCACCGAACCGTTCGATCTGATGGCGAGCGGCGGGGCGGACGTGTGGATCTCCGAGGTGGGCGATGCCGATCGCTGGGGTTCGTTCGACGACTTCGTAGCCGCCCTGTCGGGCGCGGCGATCGACGCGACGGACCTCGGTTCCGCCGGGGGCGTGTCCCGGGGATTCGATGTCAGCTACGCCTCGCCCACCGAGGGCACGATGACGTTCTCCTGGACCGGCCCGCTGTCAGTCGACGGCGCCGAGGTGCCACTCCACGGAGACAAGCGCTTCGACAACGGGTTCGGCACCACGACCCTCGGCGACAGCGAGATCGAGATCGGCGACGGCCGCGCCAGACTGACGCTCGACCTCGCCACCGGCGACCGCCGGGCCGAGCTCCGCCGCAGCCGTTGACCGGCTAGGCGCCGCTGGCCCATGGGCGGTCGCGGGGCTCGTCGTAGAGCACGCCGACGTTCTCCCCCTGGATCGCCCGGAAGGCGTGCTCGCGCCACTGGGACGCGCCCGCCAGCGGCTCGGGCAGGTCGGCGTCGGCGAACCAGCCGACGGCCCGGGTCTCGAGCGGGTGCGCCGTCAGCTCGCCGCCGACCGCCCGGCACAGGAACACCAGGCTGTAGAGCGGCACGCGGGTGAACCCCAGCCGCAGGCCGTCGAGCAGCGCGATGAGCCGCACGGGGGCGCAGTCGATGCCCGTCTCCTCGCGCACCTCCTTGACCGCGATCTCGCTGGCCGAGTAGCCGACGTCCGCCCAGCCGGTCGGGTACAGCCAGATGCCGCTGTCCGCCCGCTGGACCAGCAGGATCTCGCCGTTGTCGTTGTGGACCACCGCACCGACGGCCACCTTGGGGGTGATGTAGCCGGCCACTCCCTCGCCCACGCCCTTCATCCACTCGTCGACGAAGTGCTCTGCGTCGAAGCCCTCCTCGGCCTCGGCGGACGCCCGGATGTCGCCCGCCACCGCCATCACCTCCTCGAACCGCTCGCGCTCGTACAGGCTCTGCGTGAAGCCCAGCCCGGTGCGGGCGATGCCCGAAAGCGCCTCCGACCACCGGATCAGGTCCTGGCGGGTGGGCGGCAACCTCCGGCTCACGCGGCCGACGTTATCCCGACCCGAACTTGCGGCGGCTGGAGCGGCTCCGACCCCGTATCCGCGCAAGCTCGACCGGGGGTCCTCAGCCGGACTCCAGCGCGTGGAGCAGCGCCCGCTCGATCTCCGCGAGCACGCCGGCGTCGGTCACCTTGGCCCCCTGGCCGTCGCGCACGTAGAAGGAGTCGACCACCCGGGGTCCGAGGGTCTGCACCTTGGCGCTGGTGATGTCGAGGTCGAGGTCGGCGAGCGCGCTGGTGATCCGGTAGAGGACGCCCAGGCCGTCGGCGGCCTCGACCTCGACCACGGTGGCGTCCGGCGTGGCATCAACGTCGAAGCGGATCTCGGGCTCGCCGAGCCCGTGGCCGCGGCTGCGGGCCCGCCGGGCGCCGTACGTCCGGATGCGATCGGCGAGCCGGGCCCGGATCGCCAGGTGCCCGGCCAAAGCCCGCTCCACGTCGGCGACCACCTTCGCCCACGAGAAGGTGGGCCCGAAGCTCGACTCCACCCGGAAGACCTCGAGCGCCCAGCTCCCCTCGGTGTTCGCTGCGGCGTCGAGCACGTCCAGGCCGTGCAGCGACAGGACGCCCGCCACCCGTGCGAACAGCCCGTGGCGGTCGGCGGCGACCACCGTGAGCCGGTCACCGTCGGTCACGATCGCCTGCTCGCCGGCCCGCAGCAACGCCCGCTGGCGGTCGTCGGGGAACTCGCGGGCGAGCTCCGCCGGTCCGCCGCCGCGCATCACGTGGTCGGTCCGTGCCACCAACGCCCGGACCAGGTCCGCCTTCCACTCGCTCCAGGCGGCCGGCCCGGTCGCCAGCGAGTCCGCCTCGGTGAGGGCGGCGAGCAGCTGGAGCGCCTCGCGACCGCCGCCCAGCTCCCCGACGACCAGGTCGATCGTGGCCGGATCGTCGATGTCGCGGCGGGTGGCCACGTCCGGCAGCAGCAGATGGTGGCGGCACAGCAGGACCAGCACCCCGGCGTCGTGGTCGTCGAGGCCCATCCGCCGGGCGATGTCGCCGACCAGGCGCACGCCGTTGGCGACGTGGTCCCCGGGCTCACCCTTGCCGATGTCGTGGAGCAGGCCGGCGAGCACCAGCAGGTCGGGGCGCGAAACGCGGCCGGCGAGCTGCGCCGCCTGGGCCGCCGCCTCCCACAGGTGCCGGTCGACCGTGAAGCGGTGGTACGCGTTGCGTTGGGGCTTGCTCCGCACCGAGGGCCACTCGGGGAAGTAGCGCTCCCAGACACCCTGCTGGTCCAGCGCCTCCAGCAACAGGATGGCGGGCGGCCCGGCCAGGAGCAGCTCCGCCAGCGCCTCCCGGGTCCCGGTCGACCACGGCTCGGCCGGCGGCGGCGACTCGGCGCGCAGGCGCCCCAGCGTCTGGCGGTCGAGCTGGGTGCCGTGGTGGGCGGCGGCCGCCGCCGCCCGCAGCGCCTGCGCCGGGTCACCGGAGACGTCGGCGCCCTCGGCGACATGGACCTCGCCGTCGCGCAGGATCAGGCCACCACCGAGCGGCCGCTCGCGCCGCAGGCGTCCCAGCGGCCCGGCGAGCGAGCTCTCGATGCGCGCCCAGGAGTCGTCGCTGGTCCAGGCGATCGTGCGGGCGGCGTGGGCGACCTCGCGCATCAGGGCGTCGGCGTCCTCGTAGCCGAGGGAGTCGGCGATGGCGTCCTGTTCCTGGAGGAGGAGCCGGTCGCCGGGCCGACCGGTGCGCCGGTGCAGCTCGACCCGCACCGCCAACAACCGATCGTACGCGGCGTCGAGGCTGGGGCCGTCGGTGTCCCACAGGATCGTGCGCGCCGCCTGCGCCCAGCGCAGGGCCTGCACGTCGCGCAGCCCGCCCCGCCCCTCCTTGAGGTCCGGCTCGAGCAGGAACGCGACCTCGCCCGCCTGGACCTGCCGGTCGCGCACACGCCGGGCCATCGCCGCCAGCCAGCGCTTGGCCCGCTTGCGCCACTGGAGCGTCGCCTTGTCGACCAGCTGCTCGGTGAGCCATCGATCGCCCGCCAGGTGCCGGGCATCGAGCAGCGACGTGGCGGTGTCGAGGTCGTCGGCCGCGAGGGCGAGCGCCTCCTTGACCGTGCGCACCGAGTGCCCGAGCTTCAGCCCCTCGTCCCAGATCGGGTACCAGATGCGGTCGGCGACGGCGCCGATGTCGCTGGGGCGCGCCGAGTGCAGCAGGACCACGTCGATGTCGGACTGCAGGGACAGCTCTCGCCGCCCGTAGCCACCGCATGCCACCAGGGCGAGCCCGCCCGATGGGCCGTGTGGGGCTGCCTCGTCGAGCAGCTGAGCGAGCCAGCGGTCGACCTCGTCGGACCAGACGCGGCACAGCTCGCCACCCACGAGCGAGTCGTCGGCGGCGAGCTGTGCCCGGGTCGTCGTGATCGTCGAGTGCGCCGTCAGGTCAACCTACAGGGCGTCGACGTCGACCTCGCCGGTGCGGATCCGCATGATGCGGTCGACCTCGGTGATCCAGATCTTGCCGTCGCCGATCTTGCCGGTGCGGGCCGCGGCGGCGATCACCTCGGCCACGCGTTCGGCATCGGCCACGTCGGCCAGCACGTCGATGCGCACCTTGGGGACGAAGTCGATCGTGTACTCCGCACCCCGGTAGACCTCGGTGTGGCCAGACTGGCGGCCGAAGCCCTGCACCTCGGTGACTGTCATGCCCGTCACGCCCGCATCCTTGAGGGCGGTCTTCACGTCGTCGAGCTTGAACGGCTTGACGATGGCGGTGATGAGCTTCACGTCCATCCTTTCCCGCTGGTGAGGGTCGATTCCGCTGGCTGCGGGCGGTCTCTGGGCCCGTCGGTGCGATCTGCGTTAGCGGCGGTATCCACCCTCACTCCGCGTACGCGACTTCGGCATGTTGGGACAGGTCGAGGCCCTCGTCCTCTGCGGCGTCATCGACCCGCAGGCCCATCGTGGCATCGATGGCCAGGCCGATGGCAAGGCTGACCGCGAACGAATAGGCGATCGTCACGACCGAGGCGACGATCTGGTCCCACAGCAGTGACCCACCGCCACCCAGGAACACGCCCTCATTGGTGACCGCCGGGTTGATGGCGGCATCGGCGAAGAACCCGAGCAGCAGCGAACCCGCGAGGCCACCGACCAGGTGGACGGCAACGACGTCGAGGCTGTCGTCGAACCCGAAGAACCTCTTGAGCCCCAACGCCAGGTAGCACACGGCCCCGGCGATCAGGCCGATGTAGACGGGCGCCATGCCGCCCACGAAGCCGGCGCACGGCGTGATCGCCACCAGGCCGGCGACGGCGCCCGAGGCACCACCCAGGGTGGTGGCGTGGCCGTCCCTGAGGCGCTCGACCACCAGCCAGCCGAGCATCGCGGCCGAGGCGGCGAGGAAGGTGTTCATGATCGCCTGCCCGGCGATGCCGTCGGCGGCCAACGCGGACCCGGCGTTGAACCCGGCCCAGCCGAACCACAGGATGCCGGTGCCCAGCAGGGTCAGAGGCAGGTTGTGGGGCTGCATCGGCGTGTCCGGGTAGCCCTTGCGCTTACCGATCAGCAGCACCAGGGCCAGGGCCGCAGCGCCGGCGTTCATGTGGACCACCGCGCCACCGGCGAAGTCGAGCGCACCCATGTCGGCCAACCAACCGCCCGCGAAGACCATGTGTGCGATCGGCCCGTACACCAGCACCAGCCACACGCCGATGAACACGGCGTAGGCACTGAACTTGAGGCGGTCCGCCGTGGCCCCCGTGATCAGCGCTGGTGTGATGATGGCGAACGTCATCTGGTAGGCGCAGAACAGGACGAACGGAATGGTCAGGAAGCTCAGGAACTCCTGGTCGGTGAGCGCCGGCCCCACATCCTTGAGCCAGACGTAGTCGAAGTTGCCGATGAACCCGCCGTTGCCGGCATCGCCGAACGCCAGGCTGAACGCGATCGCCACCCACACCACCGCCAGCAGACCCATGGCGAAGATGTTCTGCATGAGCATGCCCAGGACGTTCTTGCCCCGGACCATGCCGCCGTAGAACAGCGCCAGGCCTGGGGTCATGAACAGCACCAGGGCGGTCGCGGCCAGCATCCAGGCGGTGTTGCCCGCATCCATAGTGATCCTTTCGTCGCCCAGCTGAGACGAGCGACAGGATGACGACAGAAGATTGCACCGACGCTTCCGGTTTGTTTCCTGCCGATTAACAGCATCAGCGGATAGGCACGTCTCGCTGGCTTACGGTGGTCAGCGCTGCCGGGAGGCCCAGCTGTCGAGCTGCGACCCAGCAACAAATTCCCACGCGGGGGTGCCCTTCGGAGCGCCCTATCCGCTGGGCCATTAACTGCGCCGGCTCACCGTCCGGGTGCGCTACCGCCTGCCCTCTCGACGCCGCCGGGCCAGGTGGACGTGGGCTTTGGCCGCACCCCACACCAATCCCGGCTCGTGGAGCGCCGGGTCCACGTCGGCGAACGACGCCGGGGCCAGGTCGTACACGTCGTCCGGGAACTGCCGCACGCTGAACTCGTCCCGGGCCACGGGCCGGGCGCCGGCCGACGCGAGGACGGCCGTTGCGTGGGGCACGAGTGACCGCAGCACCGCCAACGGGTTGCCGGCCTGCGCGTCGATGTCGGCGGACAGCAGCGCCCGGACCCGGCGCCCGCCGTCGTCGCGGGCGGCGCGTCCCGCATCACGGATGCGTCCGGCCACGACGTCGTCGACAGCGATGCTCTGATCGGCCAGGACCCGGCGCACGGACCGGTCGATCCAGCCCGGGATCGCCTCGTCGATCCGATCGGCCAGTGCGGTCGCGTACCGCGCCAGCGCCTCGGCGTCGGCGGGATCGTCGCCGGGATGGCGCTCGTCGGGGACGTCGGGCACGGACCCGATTCTGGCCGCGCCGTTCCGTAGCATTGCGACGGCGCTACTGCGGCGCCGCACGACAGCACTGCGAGGGGGTCGACCGATGGGCGATCTATCCCGGCGGGCGTTCCTGTCACGGTCGGGCGCGGTCGCCGGGAGCCTGGCGCTGGGGGGCGCCGCGGCCTGCCGCTCGGACGACGAGGGAGCCGACCGGCGTAGCGACGGGGAGAGCTCTGGGGGCGGGACAGCGTTCGACCCCGGCGACTGGGCGTCGATCCGCGACCAGTTCCCGCTGACACGCGACATCATGCACTTCGCCGCGTTCGTGCTGGCCGCCCACCCCCGCCCCGTCGCGGACGCGATCGAGCGGCACCGACAGGGCCTCGACGAGGACACGCACGGCTACCTAGAGGAGCACCAGGGCGATAACGAGCTCGCGGCGGGCGCCGCCGCGGCCGAGTATCTCGCGGCCGACCCCGGCGAGATCGCCTTCACCGACAGCACGACGATGGGCCTCGGCCTCGTGTACGGCGGGTTGCGCCTGCGTCCGGGCGAGGAGGTGCTCACCACCGAGCACGACTTCTATTCCACACACGAGGCGCTGCGACTGGTCGCCGATCGCACCGGGGCGACGGTCCGACGGGTCCGGCTGTACGACCGGCCGGCACAGGCTTCGGTCGACGAGATCGTGGGCCGGCTCATCGCGGCCGTCACCCCGGCGACCCGTGCCGTGGCGGTGACCTGGGTCCACTCGAGCACCGGGGTGAAGCTGCCGATCGCTGAGATCGCCGCCGCGCTGCCCGACGTCAATGCGGGGGGCGGCGCCGCCGAGCGGGCTCTGCTGTGCGTCGACGGCGTGCACGGGCTGGGCTCGGAGGACGAGACCGTGGCGACGCTCGGGTGCGACTTCCTGATCTCCGGCACGCACAAGTGGCTCTTCGGGCCGCGAGGGACCGGGATCGTCTGGGGCCGCCGCGAGGCCTGGGATGCGATCGGACCGACGATCCCGCCCTTCGCGGCCGAGCACTTCGGCGCCTGGGCCGCCGGCGCGTCACCGTCGGGCACGGACCCGGGCGCGTCGAACACACCGGGCGGCTATCACAGCTTCGAGCACCGGTGGGCGGTCGCTGAGGCGTTCAGGTTCCACCTCGACATCGGCAAGTCGGCTGTTGCCAAGCGCACCAGCGACCAGGCGACGCAGCTCAAGGACGGGCTGGCCGACGTCGGCGGTGTCGAGGTGGTCACGCCCGCCGACCCCGGGCTCTCGGCGGGCATCGTGTGCGTGGCGACCGGTGCCGTCGCGCCCGCCGACGCCGTAGGTGCGCTGATCGACCGCCAGATCGCGGCCAGCGTCACGCCCTACCGCGAGTCGTACCTGCGCTTCGGGCCGAGCATCGTCACGGCACCCGGCGAGGTGGACGCCGTGGTCGACGCGATGCGCGAGCTCTATTAGCGGGCCGTTGCGGCGTCGCCGTCGCCCGCGGCGAGGCCCAGCGCCGCGTTGAGGTTGCCCGACCGCAGGCCCTCGAGGTCCAGCGTCACGTAGTGGTAGCCCGCCGCCCGCACCACCGCGACCACCCGCTCCCGGAGCGCCACGACGTCTCCGAGCCGGTCCAGCGGCACCTCCAGGCGAGCCGTGTCCCCGTAGTGCCGCACCCTCAGCTCCCGGAACCCCAGCGACCGCAGCGCCGCCTCCGCCCGCTCCACAGTGGCCAGCCGGCCCAGCGTGACCGGTGTGCCGTAGGGGAGGCGCGACGCCAGGCACGCCGCTGCGGGCTTGTCCCAGGTGCGGAGGCCGAGACGCCGTGACCACGCCCGCACGTCCGACTTGGTGAAGCCGGCGTCCACCAGGGGGAATGCTGCGCCGCGCTCGCTCGCCGCCCGCTGGCCCGGGCGGTGGTCGCCCAGGTCGTCGACGTTGACGCCCAGCAACACCGTCGCGCCCTCGGCCGTGGCCAGCGGCCCCGCCGCGCGTAGCAGTGCGTCCTTGCACCAGTAGCAGCGGTCGGCGTCGTTGCGCCTGTAGGCGACCTCGGCCAGCTCGTCGGTCTCGACCTCGCGCCAGCGCAGTCCCCACTCGGCGGCCAGCGCGGCGGAGTCCGCGCGCTCGGCGGCGGGCAGCGACGGCGACACGGCCGTCACGGCCAGCGCCCGGTCGGAGCCGAGGGTGTCGTTCGCCATCCACGCCAGGAACGCCGAATCCGCGCCCCCGGAGAAGGCGACGACCACGCGTCCGAGCGCCCGCAGCCGGTCCCGCAGGTCGTCGAGCGAGGCGGAGACGGCCGGGACGGTCGGTGCCGTCAAGCGTCCTCCACGGCGATGCGGACCCGCTTGTTGCCCTTGCCCTTCGACTCGGTCTTGACCACCCTGACCCGACCGACCTCGCCGGTCGAGCGCACGTGGGTCCCCCCATCGGCCTGCTTGTCGAGCCCCACGATGTCGACGACCCGGATCTCGGCCACTGACTCGGGCACCAGGTTGACCTTGGTGCGGATCAGCGCCTCGTCCAGGACGGCCTCGGCCCGGGGGATGAACGAGACCTGGATCGGCCGGTCGGCGGCGATCTCGGCCGCCACCAGCGATTCGGCGCGGGCACCGAAGCCCTCGGGGGTGGGATCGAGCTCGAAGTCCATCCTGGCGGCGAGCGGCTCCATGTTGCCGCCGGTGACGGGCACGCCCCACTCGTTCCAGATCACGCCGCACAGCACATGCAGGGCGGTGTGGGTGCGCATCAGCTGGTAGCGGCGCTCCCAGTCGATCTCGCCGTGCACGGGCGTGCCCGCGGGCGGTGCCACGGCGGCACCGTCACCGTTGCCGTCCAGCCGGTGCCACACCTCGTCACCCTGTTTTCGGACGTCGGTGACCCGGGCCGATCCGCCGTCCCAGCGCAGGTCCCCGACGTCGTGGGGCTGACCCCCGCCGGTCGGGTAGAACAGCGTGCGCTCGAGGGCAACCCGCAGGCCGTCGTCGCCGCGGTCGACGTGGCTCACCACGCTTTCGAAGGTCCGCGCGTACGCATCGTGCAGAAACGCCAGGTCGGTGGGCATCGTGATCGATCGTTAATGCAACTGGTCGGCAGATCGCAAGCTCCGTCCAGCCACGAGTGGTAGACCTGTGGCGACGCGGGAGACCAATCTCCCGCTCGTTCCATTGGTGGACAGGGAGAATGCAATGCGACAGCACAGCCGGTGGTTGCGACTCCTCGCCCTCCTGACAGGTGTCACGCTCATGGCCGCTGCGTGCGGCGACGACGACGACACCCAGGCGAGTGAGGATACGACCGAGACGACAGCGGAAGAGGGGGGCGCATCAGCTGCGCCTGCGGTCGGTGAGGCCGCGCCGACGTGTCAGGGCGAGAGCGACGGCGTACTCCGGATCGGCGGTCTGCTCCCGCAGACCGGCGACCTTGCGTTCCTGGGCCCACCCGAGGAGGCCGGTGCCGCCCTGGGGATCCAGGACGTCAACGCCGCCGGGGGCGTGCTCGGTAAGCCGGCCGAGTTCCTGGCCGGCGACTCGGGCGACGGCGACCCCGACATCGCCAACCCCACGGTCGACGGCCACTTGGCGGCCGGTGTCGATGAGATCCTCGGTGCGGCCGCGTCGGGTGTCTCGCTCAACGTGATCGACAAGATCACCAAGGAGAACTGCAAGATCCACTTCTCGCCGGCCAACACGTCGCCGGAGTTCACGGACTACGACGACGGCGACCTCTACTTCCGCACGGCCCCCTCGGACGTGCTGCAGGGCCGGATCCTGTCCGACCTGATCGTCGAGGACGGCAACACCACCGTGGCGTTGCTCGCCCGCCAGGACTCCTACGGCGAGGGCCTGCTCGAGTTCACCAAGCAGCCCCTCGAGGAGCAGGGTGCCGAGGTCGTCGTCGAGCGGGTCTACGACCCCGAGGCGCAGACCTTCTCGGCCGAGGTCGACGAGGTGATCTCCGCCGACCCCGACGCACTGGTCATGATCGGGTTCGCCGAGTCGAGCATCATCCTCAACGACCTGTTCGAGCAGGGCTTCACGCCCGACGAGAAGAGCATCTACCTGGTCGACGGCAACATCGGTAACGCGCTCGGCGAGGAGTTTGCCGAGCCCGGCGCCCTGGTCGGTGTCAAGGGCACGCTGCCGACGGCCGAGCTCACCGAGGACTTCCGGGGCCGGCTGCTCGGGGTCGATCCCGCACTGCAGGACTTCAGCTACGGGCCCGAGACCTACGACGCCGTGGTGATCACGGCATTGGCGGCCGAGGTCGCCGGCAGCGACGACCCCGCCCAGATCGCCGCCAACATCAATGGCGTCACCCGCGAGGGCACCGCGTGCACGACCTACGAGGAGTGCAAGCAACTCGTCGCCGACGGCGAGGACATCGACTACAACGGTCCGTCCGGACCACAAGAATTCAGCCAGCCAGGTGAGCCAACAGCGGCCACCTTCGCGGTCATGTCCTACGGCGAAGACAACCAAATCGACGACACCGCGACCGAATTCCGCGAGGCGTCGTTCTAGATACTTCGAGGGGGGAGGGAAACCTCCCCCCTCGAAGTTTGTTAGCACCCACTAGGGCGGCAGGGTGGCGGTCGTGACCACGCCAATGACCACGACCACCACCCTCGCCCGAGAGTGCGTCCGGGTTAGCAAGGACGACAGCGGGCGCGTTCCCTGACCGAGCAGCCCGATGACAACCGCGCCCGCTGGACCCGCCCCCCGGGTGCACCCGGCCGGGATGGCCGATTCGTGACCCTGTCCTCTATGCAACCCCACTCGACGCCCTTACGATCTAAGGGCGTCGAGGGACCAGGGGACCCTAAGCCCTTTCGGGTCCACGCGACCGGGTCTCCCTTAGCCCGACCCGGACGCTCCCGGCCCCTTGACGTGCTGAGTGGCGGACCTCCCCGGCAAAGTGGACAGGAAACCGGGGAGCCAATCCGCGACTGTTAGCCGAACAGTTTGCGGGCTTGGCCGCCAGCGAACGGCCAGTGAACTTGCCGTGAACCCTGGGGCCAACCTTCCCGCGGCGCACCGCGTTCACGGCACCCTTGAAGGACCAGCAGCCGGAAAGTGACTGACATCGGCTACGACCAATGACCGCCATGTCCACCAGAAGCTCGATCATCGTCGGTGGTGTCGCCTGGATGGCCGGCACCGCCTTGGCTCTCGCCCTGTGCCGGGCCGCCAAGGACGGCGACCAATGGACGAAGGACCACCATCCCCCGAACAGAACTTCAGCGCCCCTTAGGGAAGCGGGGTAGGGGGGCCTTCGCGGTTTCGGAGGCCGCCAACCTCATAGCCGGGCGGATAACGCTGGGCAGCCGCGAACCGATTTCGCTGGTTTTCCTGGTGGGGGCCGGTGAAAGGGTTACTCTCCTGGTCGTGGGTGCACGTGGTCGGGCCCCGGAGCCTCGTCGGCTGCACGTCATCAAGGGAAGGCCCGGCGGAACCCGTCAGAACGGCAAGCCGGTCACGAATTCGCCGGTGGTGGTTCCCGCGGCGCCACCGAAGCCCCACGATCTGGGCGAGTTCGGCGATTTCATGTGGGATCTGGTGACGCCCGAGCTCGTGCGCATGACGATCCTCGGCCAGATCGATCTGGTGGTGCTCGAGATCTACTGCCGGGTCTATGACCAATGGCGGCGGGAGGACCCGCAGTCGCGTCGCTGGTTGTGGTTGATCGACCGGTTGACGACGTTGGGGATCCAGTTGGGGTTGACGCCAGCCGCGAGGTTGCGGATGAACTTGCCGGAGCGCAGGGCCGACGAGGGCGCCGTGTTCGGCACCGACGCCTGAAGGCCCCGTGGGTGTGATGTGGCGAGGATGCTCAGTGTCGGTGATGTCAGCGACGGGTTGGCGATCCTGGTGGCCAGCCTGCTCGAGCGGCCCGGGGTCGAGGTCGAGTTACTGACACCGGGCGGCTGGCGGCTCACGGCCCACCACGTCTAGCCGGGGACGCAGGCCGTGGCGCGGGACGGGGAGGATCGACGGAGTGGACGGCCACCGGGCTGGTGCAGGAAGCGGCACGTCTCGCCAGCGCGGCTCACGAGAACAGCGTGGACAGCGGCGGTGGGGTTGCGCCGCTACCAGAGGCGGGGGTTGTGACCCGTCCGGAGGGTAGAGCGGTGAGGATCGGGCAGGGGCCTAGGAGAGCGTCTCGCACTGCTTGAGCGAGTCCTCGGCCCCGGCGAAGCAGGTGTCCACCCCCGGCCCCCCCGAGAAGAGATCGATGAGCGGGGCATCGACTTCGCCTTCGGCGAGGAAATCGTTGCCGACCTCTCCGAACAGCTGATCGGCCCCCACCCCGGCATGGAGGTCATCCTCGCCGTCCCCGCCGTAGACCACGTCGTCGCCGTCCTCTTCGTCTCCGAAGTTCAGCACGTCGTCCCCGGCTTCGCCGCGCATCAGGTCGTCGCCGTCCACGCCCGTGATGAAGTCCTGATCGGCGCCGCCCAACATCGTGTCGTTGCCGGGGCCGCCATTGATCACATCGCTTCCCTCGTTGCCACAGACCACATCGTTCCCGTCGAAGCCGTCGATGATGTCGCGACCGCCAAGTCCGACGACGACGTCGTCGCCCGGAGTCCCCTCGATCCGCTCATCGAATTGGGTCCCGACGATCGTCGCCGCCACCCCGAGACACGTTGGAAGCTTCCCCTGGCCGCTGACGGGGATGAGCGCCGATGTCACCGCCCCTGTCACCAGATCGGTCGCGGTGACGGTGAGCGAACCCGTTTGCTCCGAACCGGCGAAGAACGCGCTCGGCGTGAATCGCACAACGGCCGTGCAGCTCTCTCCGGCCACCAGGATCGCGCCCGGCGTCAGCGCGGGGCAGGTCGATCCTGGGAACAGACCGAAACCGAAGTCATCAGGCAACCCACCCTCGACGAGGAACCGAAGCGGCCCGGCGCTCGCATTGGTGATCTCCACCGAGGCGAAGTAGTCGGTTCCGACCACCTTCGTGCCGAACCTGATCGCCTTCGGCGCGACCTTGATCGTGGTCGGAGCAGCACCGGCGGCGGGAGGACCCGCAACCCCGAGCGCAACGATGATGGCGGCGATGGTGACGAGCCGCACCATCAGCCTCGGACCGACCGCACCCCGACCATGCATGAGCCCCTCCTGTCCGCGTGCGCAGCGTAGACGCCATTTCCGCACCGCGCAGCGAAAGCGCGTCCCCGCCCCCCACCCGTAGGCCGAGGGGCAGCAGGTGCCCATCAGGGCCGCTACTGCTGGGTAGCGTTCGTCAAGTGGAAGACCTCGTCGGTGTCACCGAGATCGGCGACCTGCTCGGCGTGTCGCGCCAACGCGCCGATCAGCTCCGCGGGTGTCAGTCGACTCTGGCCAGGGTACCTAGGTAGAGCTCTATGACCTTGGGGTCGTTGAGCAGGGCATTGCCCTCGTCGGTGTAGGCGTTGCGCCCCTGGTCGAGGACATAACCCCGGTGGCATATCTGCAGGCAGCGATTGGCGTTCTGCTCGACCATGATGATCGAGACGCCGGCGTCGTTGATCCGCCGGCAGTTGATGAAGACCTCGTCCTGGTAGGCGGGTGACAGGCCCGCCGACGGCTCGTCGAGCAGCAGGACCTGGGGGTCCATCATCACCGCCCGGCCCAACGACAGCATCTGGCGCTCACCACCCGACAGCGACCCCGCGCGCTGCGTCCGGCGCTCGGCCAGACGCGGGAACATCGTCGTCACGACGTCGAACCGCTCACCGAAGTCATTAGGTCTCAGGTAGATGCCCATCTCGAGGTTCTCGGCGACGGTGAGCTGGGGGAACACGTTCTCCGTTTGCGGGACGTAGCCGATGCCCATCGACACCAGCTTGTGCGCCTTCATGCCGGTCACGTCCTGGCCCTCGTACATAACCTTGCCCTCGCGCACCGGGATGAGCCCGAAGAGGGCCTTGACCAGGGTGGACTTGCCGGCACCGTTGGGACCGATGATGCCGATGAGCTCACCCTGGAACAGCTCGAGGTCGGTGCCGTTGAGGATGTTCACCCCGGGCACGTAGCCGGCCACGACGTCGATCGCCGCCAGCAGGGGTTCTCGGTCGTCGCTTTCGACAACTGCGCCGTCGGTCGCTCCGCCGTCGGTCGCTGCGCTGTCGGTCACTGGGCCTCCTCGCGCACCTGCTCATCGGCCTCGATCGCTTGCTCCGCCTCGGCCAGCTGCTGGTCCTGCTCTGCGCGATCCAGCGGTGTGCCGTGGTGGGCACCGAGGTAGGCGTCGATGACCCGCGGGTTGGTCACGATCGAGGAGTGGCGACCCTCGGCGATCAGGAGGCCCTCGCTCATCACCACGACCCAGTCGCTGATGGTCCGCACCACGTCCATGTCGTGTTCGATGAACAGCACCGTGAGACCCTCTTCGCGGAGCCCCTCGACGTGCCCGATGATGGATTGGGCGAGCGCCGGGTTCACACCCGCCATCGGCTCGTCGAGCATCACCAGTTGGGGCTGCACCATCAGGGCGCGGGCCATCTCGAGCAGCTTGCGCTGGCCGCCGGAGAGCGTGCCGGCAAACTCGTTGCGCATGTGGGCGAGGTTGAACCGTTCGAGCAGCCCCTCCGCCCGCTCCTCGATCTCCCGCTCCTGCTTGCGCCATACGGGGCGCAGCAGCGCCCGGAAGAAGTTCTCGCCCAGCTGATCCGTCGCGCCCAGCTTCATGTTCTCGATCACGGTGAGGCGGGACAGCGCCTTGGTGAGCTGGAACGTCCGCACCATGCCGCGGCGCGCCACGCGGTGCCCCGCCAGGCCGGTGATGTCCTCACCGTCGAACGACCAGGTCCCCGTGTTGGCATGGTCGAACCCGGTGAGGACGTTGAAGAAGGTGGTCTTACCGGCGCCGTTGGGCCCGATGAGCGCGGTGATCGACCCGCGCTGGATCTCGAAGTGGTCGACGTTTACAGCCATCAGCCCGCCGAAGCGGCGGGTGACGCTGTCGGCAACGAGGATGGG
This sequence comes from uncultured bacterium, assembly GCA_963717085.1. Classification (GTDB taxonomy): domain Bacteria; phylum Actinomycetota; class Acidimicrobiia; order Acidimicrobiales; family VFJN01; genus DASQUK01. The sequence continues at coordinate 311,138 of CAVQVM010000020.1, read as the reverse complement.
ATCGGGCTTGCGCGAGCCCGGCTCCTCGGCCACCGCCTCGAATGGGTCGACTGGGACCTTGGTGAACGCCGCGCCGGTGCTCATCGTTCATCCAGCATGAGCTCGTTTCGATCGCCGAAGATGCCCTGAGGTCGGAAGATCATCAGCAACACCAGGCCGAGGCCGACCAGCATCAGGCGTACCTGGGCGACCTGGTTGGTGCTGATCAGATCGCTCGAGATGTAGTCGTTCTCCACGAGCCCGGTGAGAACCTCCTCGGTGAAGACGATCAGTCCCCACAGGATCATCGATCCCACCACCGGTCCCCAGATGCGTGCCGCCCCCCCGAGGATGAGCGCCACGTACGCGTAGAACGTCTGCGCCGGCGTGAAGTTGCCGGGAATGGTCGATCCCTGCTGTATGACCAGGTACATGCCCGCGAAGGCACCGATCACGCCGCCCACGATCAGGCTCTGCATCTTGTACGCGAACACGTTCTTGCCCAGCGCCCTGACCGCATCCTCGTCCTCCCGAATCGCCTTCACGACGCGGCCCCAGGGGCTGCGCATCAACAGCCAGACCAGGAGCACGGCCAGGAGCACCAGCGACCAGCCGACGACGATGTTCCAGGTGGCGCCGGCGTTGAACTTGAGGAATCCGACCCCATAGCTGCCCGAGGAGAACGGGTTGAGATCGGTGAAGTCGTCGTTGTAGCCCGACAGCCCATCGGACCCACCCGTGAAGTCGCGGAATGACGGTGCCATGATCGTCAAGCGCAGGATCTCGCCGGTGGCGATGGTGACGATGGCGAGGTAGTCGGCCCGAAGGCGGAGCGTGGGTATGCCAAGCAGGGCGGCGAGCGCGACGGCGGCGCCGACGCCGATGAGCACGCCGACCCAGAGCGGCACGCCGAACTCCAGCACGCTGATGGCCACCCCGTAGGCACCCACAGCCATGAAGGCGACCTGACCGAAGTTCAGCAGCCCGGTGTAGCCGAAGTGGACGTTGAGCCCGATGGCGGCCAGTGCGAACACCGCAGTAAGCGGCCGGATCATCTGGGAGATCGAGTTGTCGAGAATCGTGCCCCAATCCATGGCGCGCCCCCTACCCGACCCGTTCCGCTTGGCCCAGGATGCCCTGCGGTCGCACCAGCAGGATGAGCACCAGGATGCTCAAGGCGACGACCGTCTTGAACTCTGAAGGGATCCAGAGGGTCGACAACTCGACGGCGACGCCCACCACCAGGCTGCCGACCAGCGCGCCGTAGGCGGAGCCCAAGCCGCCCAGCACCACCCCGGCAAACATCAAGAGCAGCAGCTGGAACCCCATCTGCCACGTCACCTCCTGCGACAGGCCGTGGAGGATCCCGCCGAACGCCGCCAGCCCGGCGCCCGCCGCCCACACGAAGTTGATGACCCGATCGACGTCGATGCCCGAGGACTCCGCGAGGTCGCGGTTGTCGGACACCGCCCGCATCGCCTTGCCCATGCGGTTCCGCTGGATGAACAGGGCCACACCGAGCAGCACGATCAGCGAGATCACGATCGTCCACAGGTCGCGCGGCACGATGCGCAGAGGTCCGAACTCCCAGCTGGTCTGCTCGCTGAACTCCCGGTAGCCGCGCGGGAAGCCCGTGAACTGGAACAGGAAGATGTAACGCACCAGGAGCCCCACGCCGATGCTGATCACCATCATGGCGATGAGGCCCGTGCCCCGGTTGCGCAACGGCCGCCAGAAGCCGCGGTCGACCAGAGACCCCGTCAGGGTTGCCAACGCGATGGCGATCGGGGCGGCCAGCAGCATCGGCCAGCCGATGGTGACATTGAAGATGAAGGCGAGGATCGCCCCGTAGGTCACCAGCTCCCCGTGAGCGAAGTTCACCAGCCCGGTGGTGCCGAAGATGAGTGAGAGGCCGATGGCCGCCATCCCAAGCACCAGGCCGAAGCGGATGCCCTGGACGGTGAGCCGCACGAAGCGCTCGTAACCCGAGGCCACGTCGCGGCCGCCGAACCCGGCGGTCAATGCAAACAGCACGGCCCGGGCACGCCCGGCACTCATCTCGAACGTGAGGGTGGTGCGATCCTCGTCTTGCAGGGATACGCCCTCGGGCAGCGTGTCGGGATCGATCGTGACCGTGTAGCGGCCGGGACCGGGAAGCGCGGCCTCCCACTCCCCGTCCTCGTCGGTGGTGACGGTGTCGACCTCCTGGCCGTCGGCAGTCTCGACGGTGATGTCCACCCCCTCAGCGAAGGCGTCCTCCCCGCTCTCGGTCTCGTAGCGCAGGGTGCCCCGGACGGCTTCCCCGTCCCCCTGTTCGCCAGCAGCCGGCTCCTGCTTTGGCTGGCCGCCGGACTGCGGCGCGTGCGACACCAGTGCCAGCGTCATCACCACGCTGGCGCCGAGCAGCACCGCCACGGCCTTCCTCATGGACCCTCCCTCTGCACGGGCGGGCATTGTAGGTGGACCTGTCCAGCGCAAGTCTATTTCCTGCCGCGGAGCGCCGCAGGGTTTGCACATCTGTCACGTGCCGACCACGGAACCCCGACGATTCGCGCACCGGGGGGACGCACTCGATGCGCGATCGGGCGCGTATCCGGCCGCTGTGCTGACGTGCGCGTTTTCTCAGCCGGCGACGCCGACTGCTGCCAGCACGTCGTCGAGCGCACCGACGACGCCGGTGACGAACGGGCCGAACTCCGCGTACCGTGCCGATGCCTCGTCGAACCGCATGGTGTAGACGCACTGCTTGAGGTCGTCGGGGTGGACGGCGAAGAGTGTGACACCCCACTCGTGGTCGTCGATCCCGGTAGAACCGGTGACGAGCTGGAGCACCCGGCCCGCGAACGTGCGTCCCACGCCGCCGTGTCCGAGCATGAGCTGCTCGCGAGCCTCGTACGGCAGGTCGTACCAGTTGTGCTCCGGTCCCCGACGCTTCGACATCGGGTAGAAGCAGAACGCAGGCTTTCCCTCGGGCGGCAGCTGTGGATAGAGCCGAGCCTGCTTGCGTTCCTCGGGCATGCCCTCGGCGTACTCCGAAACCTCGGTCAGCTGATACGTAGCTGTCGACGACGTCGAGGCCGGCGGTGACGATCTCGGTCTGGAACCACCGCAGCCGCCACAGGTCCGGCCCGAGCGCTAGCAGGCACAGATCGGCCTTGTGCCCGAGGACCGCTACGGGGACGACCTGGTGCCCGTCGGCCTCCAGAGATTTGACGGCCGCGACGATGGTGCCAGCATCGGCCGCTGGCGTGGCCGCGCAGAAGAGGTGCACCACGTTCCAGCCGGTGGTGGGTACGAGCGGAGCAGGCACGTTTCGAGGCTAGTGGGCGCTCGCGGAAGTTCCGTGAACGTATCGCCGCGTCAGATTCGTCGCTGGCAAGGACGCAGGAGGAAGGCGCAGCCATAGCTGCGGCGACGACGAGGACGCAGTCCAGCGGCGGATCTGGCCGGCGAGACGCCACGATGACTTCCGCGAGGGCCCACTCACGGGGTCGGTGTGACACACCCGACCGTGCCAGACTGCCCCGATGCCCAGGGGTTGGACCGCGACCGTGATCGCAGGCGTCAGCGCCGCCGTTGCCGTCGTGTCGGCATGTGGCGACTCCGAGCCCACGACCCGCGAGGCGGCCTCGTCGGAGACCGCGACCGTCGTTTGCGGGATGCTCCGGCAATGGAACAACGACATAGCTGATTCGATCAATGGCACCTCGGATGCGATCACCGACGCCGACGATCCGGAGACCGCCCCGGGGGTGCTGCGCGACGGGTTCGACGACCTGATCCGGCTGGCCGAGGACCACCGGAGCGAGGTCGACGAGCTCGACCTCCCGGTGAGCGACGAGCGTGACCGCCTGGTCGAGGAGCTGCGCAGCGGTGCCGACGAGGCCGTCGCGGCGCTGGAGGAGGAGCGCGCCGACATCGAGGACCTGCCCTCGATCGAGGTGTCGGAGCAACGAGGGGTGCTCGGGACGGCCTTCATCGCCGTCGAGCGGGCGGGCTCGGTGGTGGAGCCGGCGATCGGCACCTACGACGACGAGGTGCTCAAGGCCGCGTTCGCGGCCGACGACGGCTGCGAACACGTCATCCAGCCGTTCTGAGCGCAGCTGCGCGGCGCTGGGTCAGCCGGGCTCGGCCGCCTTGGGACTTGAGCCGATAGGCACGGCCTCTTGTCTTACCGTGGTCAGTGCTGCCGGGAGGCCCCGCTGTTGAGCTGCGACCCAGCAACAAATCCCCACCCGTTGGTGCCCTTCGAACCGCCCTATCCGCCGGGCCTCTTCAGCGGCTCCACCGTCACCACCGCGTTGTAGTCGGGCACCTTGGACTCCGGCTCGCGGCGGTCGGGCCCGCCGGCGATGAGCACGTTGCCCTCGGGCCAGTGGACCTGCAGCGTGCGGGCCGGCAGGCGGGCCAGGGTCACGGTGCAGTCGAGGCTGCCGGTCTCCGACCGGAGCCGGACCCGGGCGCCGCCCTCGACCCCGAGGGCCGAGGCGTCGGCGGCGTCCATGAACACGGCGTCGCGCCCGGCGCCGGTGAGGGGATCGACCTGGCCGTGCACCATCGAGTTGAACTGCTTGCCCCGCCGCGTGGACAGCACGAACGAACCGTCGGGAACGTGCGGCTCGGCGGGCTCGAGCGAGGTGAACCGGCCCCGCCCCGATGCCGTCGGGAATGCTCCGCCAGCGGCCAGGTGCCGCCCTCCCCATTGCACCGCATCGCCGGTGTCCGCCAGCGTCTCGATGCCGGCGTACAGCGGCACCACCTCGGCGATCTCCTGCCGCAGGTGGGCGTTGTCGGGCCACGAGAACGCGGCGCGCAGCTCGGGACGGACCCGGTTGACCACGTCGGCGAACAGGCGCCACTCGCTGCGCGCCTCTCCCACTCGGCGGGGGATCTCGGGGCTGAACACGATCCGCCGCTCGGTGGTGGTCTCGGTGCCGCCGCCCTCCTGCTCGTAGCGCGTGGCGACCGGCAGCAGCACCACGTCGTCACCCTCGACGAGCATCTGCCGCGTCACCACGACGTCCTGGTGGACGCGCAGTGGCACCCGGCCCAGCGCCGCCTCCACCGCACGCGGGTCCGGCAGGACGTCGAGGAAGTTGCCGCCCGACATCCACAGCACGTCGATATCGCCGCGACCCGCGGCCTCGACCATCTCCGGGGCGGTCAGGCCCGGCCGGTCCGGAACCGCGAATCCCCAGGTGGTGGCGAGGGCGGCGGCGTGCTCAGCGTCGACCGGCAGACCGCCCGGCAGGGCGGTGGCGTACGCGCCCATCTCGGACCCGCCCTGCACGCCGGAGTGCCCGCGGATGGGCATGAGCCCCACCCCGTCCCGACCGATGGCTCCCTGGGCCAACGCCAGGTTGACGATCCCCCGCACGGTGTCGGTGGCCCCCCGGTGCTGGGTGATGCCCATCGACCACACATGGATCGCTCCCCCGGCGCGCGCCAGCTCGTCGACGAACGACTCCAGCGTGGGTCGATCGACGCCGGCGAGCGCGAGCAGGTGGTCGGTGTCCTGGCCGGACAGCGCTGTCGCCACCTCGTCGAAGCCCTCGGTGTGGGCGTCAACGAAGGTGCGGTCGACGGCGCCCCGCGCGATCAGCCGCTGCAGCGCGGCGTTGGCCAGGGCCACGTCGCCGCCCGGGCGCACCGGGACGTGGAGGTCGCACATCTTGGTGCCGAACAGCGCCGACTCGACGTTGGACGGCACCCAGTAGCGATCGAGCCCCGGCTCGAGGAACGGGTTGACGACCACGACGCGACAGCCCCGCTTGCGCGCCAGGTACAGGTACTTCATGAACACCGGCTGGTTGTTGGCCGGGTTCGACCCCCATAGCACCACGAGCGGCGCCTCGATCACGTCCTGGAACGAGCAGGTGGTGGCGGCCACGCCGACGGTCTGCTTCAGACCGACGGTCGAGGGGGCGTGGCAGACCCGCGCCGCCGAGTCGATGTTGGCGATCCCCAGCGCCCGGCTGGCCTTGGCGGCCGCGTAGTAGGTCTCGTTGGTGATGCCCCGACTCGTCAGGTAGAGCGCGGTCCGGTCCGGGGTGGTGGCGCGCAGGCCGGCCGCCAGCACCGACAGCGCCTCGTCCCACGACACCCGGCGGAACCCCACCTCGCCCCGGCGGCGCCGCAGGGGATGCCCCAGGCGACCCAGCGCCCGGAGCTGGCCGCCGGTTCGCGACCGCAGCGGCGCGAGGTCGGACAGCACCAGGGGATCGATGGCGTCCGCAGTGTTGAGCTCGAGCAGGTCGAGGCGGGTGGTGCACAGGTGGACGCCGTCGATGGTCCAGTCGTGGAGGCCCGCGACACCCAGGGAACAGCCGTCGCATGCGCCCTTGGTGAGCACCTGATAGGCGTAGGCCGGATGGGCGCGGTTGGCCCAGGCCACCCGCGCGATGTCGCGGTAGTGGTTGGGCTTCTGCTCGCCGAGGCCGTTGGGCCGCCAGCCCGCCCACAGCTTGGGCTTCCAGTGCATGAACTGCTCGCGCAGCGACACCGGTCAGCGCCCCGGCTTCGAACGTGCGGCGGATGGCGTGGTCATGGCGTCGTCAACCGCCGCAGGATCGTCGGATCGGGAGAGCTCTTCCGGTGCGTACACGTTGAGTCGCCCACCCCGGGCGAAGCCGCACAGAGTCATCCCGGCCAGGCGGGCGGCGCTCACCGCCAACGACGAGGGGGCGCTGACCGCCACCACGGCGGAGAACCCCGCCGCCCATGCCTTCTGCACGATCTCGAAGCTGGCACGTCCGCTGACGTAGAGGCCGAGCCCCGTGGCCGGCAGCCGGTCGTCGAGCAGCAACCGCCCCACCACCTTGTCGACGGCGTTGTGTCGACCGATGTCCTCGCGCGCCAGCACGGGATCGCCGCCGCGGTCGAACGCCACCGCCGCGTGGACGGCCCCGGTGGCATCGAAGAGCTGCTGCGTGGACGTGACCGTGTCGGGCACCCGGGCCAGGACTGCGAGCGGGAACGGCGCCGTCGGCGGCAAGGGATGCAACCGCTCCCGCAGGTCGTCGATGGCGGTGGACCCGCACATACCGCAGGCCGACGTGGTGGTCGTCAGCCGGGGGCGGGGTGGCGGCGCCAGCCCGCCGGTCTCGACCGTCACGACATTGAACTCGCTGTCGACCGCCGAGCCCGTCCCGCAATAGCGGCACTGGCGCACGGGCGCGCCAGCGAGCAACCCCTCGGTGAGGCAGAAGCCGGCCGCCAGCTCGAAGTCGTGGCCGGGCGTACGCATCGTGGTCGACACCAGTGCGCCGTCGAGCTGGATCTCCAGCGGCTCCTCGACGATCAGCTGGTCGGGCCGGCGGGTGACACCGCCGCCGTCGTAGCGATGCGTGAGGACCTTGGCGGTACGGCCCCGTGGCACCCTCTGAAGGGTATTGGGTCGCTCGCAGGACCGACGCCACCAGCGGCTCCAGTCAGCCGGCAGGCCGACGCGCCGTCACGGGGCGGCGGGCGGGGGTCGGGCTGGAGTGTGGGGTCGGGCAGCCGGGTACCCGTGGTCAGGTCACGCGGCGCAAGGTGGCGTTCAAGTGGTGCTGGTGGGGCTGGCCCACCGCACCCATCGCCAGGTCGTAGCGAAGGGTGTCGCCGACCACCTCGACGTCGCGCTGGAGGGTCTGTACCGATTTGGCGGTGCCGGAGCAGGCCACCGCCGTCGACGAGAGGTGGAGCCGGACGCCGTCCGCCAGGGCCTCGACCGTCCCCTCCTCGATCTCGACGACGCCGGTCGGGTGCGCCATCACCAGCTCCACCCGCCCCTCTCCAGCCGGCCGCCAGTATCCGGCCTCGGCGTGCGCCGGCAGGCCCGTCGCCAGGTTGACGGTCGCCTGCCGGTACGCCAGGAACGGCTTGCCCACCTGCGTGAAGCTGATCTCCTCGGAGTAGTGGAAGGGCTCGATGGTCGGATAGCTGCCCTCGCCCTCGCCCCGCCAGGTGCCGAGCAGGGCGGCCAATGGCGCGAGGTCCGGATGCGCGGGCGGGCTCACGGCGCTGACCGTACCCGACGCTGCGCGTCAGCCCTGTGGGGGCAGGGTCTGGCAGGGCCCGCCACCACAGGTGTCGACCAGCCGGCCCTGTTCGAGGAACGTGGTCGCCAGCGTCAGCACCTCGAGCTGGTCACGGCCCTGACCGTGCGGATCGGTGCCGGCCCGGTTGGGGACGTTCCCCAACGGCGGGGCCGGGGTGCCGAAGTCCCACACCACCAGGTACGAGCCGCGGCTGTCGGGCAGGCGCCCGGTCGTGTCGATGCCCCAGAACGGCGCCACGTCGGGACTGCGCCCTGGGGCCAGGGCCGGCACCCGCAGCTCGGCGTCGATCGTGCGCGCCATCACCTCGGTGGCGACGTTCGCCACCTGATGATCGCCGAACGCCTCGTACAGCATCACCCGATGCTTCGGGGTCCGCCGGTACGGGTTGTCGGTCAGGTGCTGCGCGTAGCCGTCGTTCTCGCCCCGGTCCCACAGCATCTGCGCCAGCAGGATGGCGAGCTGGCGGTCCACCCAGTCGGGATAGTTGGGATCGAACACCACGCTGAAGGGGTCGAAGTCGACGCTGCGGTCGAGCAGCGTCGAGTAGTTCATCGCGGGCACGCCGAGGAACGATCGCGTCCAGTCCTGGGCGACGGCGCTGAGCGCGCCGCCGAGGATGCCGCCCTGGCTCACGCCGTTGAACGTGAGGTTGCGCTGGTCGAGCAGCGGCGTGCCGTCGCCGGCCTGGAACGCCGGATCCGACGAGAACCCGTCCGGATGCTTCATCAGCCGGCCGAGGAACAGGAAGTTGAGCATCGACTGCTGCAGGCGGTCGGGAAGGCTGCGGAACGCCGACATGTCACCCAGCGCCTGCAGCACCACGCCGATGTCCTCCTCGGACATCCCGATCCACCAGGTGGCGCACGTGGTGGTGTTGGTGACGCCGGCGTAGCGGGAGCTGGCCCCGAGCGCCTCGCGGGCCGACCCGAGCAGGCCGTGGCCGTAGAGCATCATCCGGGTCGGGTTGGCGCTGCCGTCCGCGCCGACCGCCGACGTCGGGATGGCGCAGATGAACCGGGCGGTGTACGTGCCGTTGCGGGCGGGGATGGGGGAGCTCTCCGGCCCGTTGCCGTTGTTGAGCAGCGCGCCGGGCCCGCCGCTGCCAGTGAGGTAGTTGGGGACCTCGAACGTGCCCGACACCTCGCGCGCCAGGTTGGCCCGGGTGCTGGGCACGTTGCCGGTCACCGTGAAGCGGGGCGCGGCCGTGCCCAGCTCCCGGAAGGCGTCGTCGCGCATGGCCAGGAGGCGCTCGGAGAGGTTCTCACCGCTAGCGACCGTGAAGTCCCAGGCCAGCACGAGTCCGTCACGAGCGACCCCGGCCCGACGGAGGCGGCGGAACAGGTCGTCCATGTGGGCACGCCTGCCCTCGATGGCATCGATGCGGGTGTCGAGCCGGTCGCGGTAGGCGCGGAAGACGTCGGACGGCTGGACCGGCTGCCCGGCGCCGTCGACGACGTTACGGATCGCAACGATGTAACGATGGCCCTCGCGGAAGCTCTTGGCCGGGCGAACGAACAGGAGCCGGTGGGCGTCGTCGGGGGCCCGGCTGTCGAACTCGGCCCAGTAGGGGTGCCGCCTGCCGGTCTTGGCGTCGATGACGACGATCGGTGCGTCGCGGTCCAGGGAGCTGCCCATGTCGGTGATCGGGGCCGCGCCGCTGGCCGCAAGGTCGATGCCGGGCAGCAGGGCGACCAGCGCCGACCCTGGCGAGAACCCGTCGTTGCGATTGAGCTCGGTCGGATCGATGTGGACGCCGGCGGCGTTGGCTGGCGTGGCGGCGGCGGCGAGGTCGACGCGCCGGCCCGTCTCGGCGGAACGGTCGCGCACGGTGAAGTAGTCGTTCGGGAACGGCAGGAGACAACGGGCACCGCCCAGGGGATCGCAGGTCTGGGGATCGGTCGGCAGGTCCACCGCGATCGAGCCGGCGTAGGGATAGCGGCCCTCGCCCCGGCCTTGGCCGGCCCGGTCACCCGGATATGCCGACACCGCGGGCACGGCCGCGCTCGCGGCGATCAGCCCGGCGGTCAGCGCCACGAGCGTTCGGCGAGCGCGCCCCCTGCGTCCGATCATCATCGCTGACCCCCATCCACGACGATTGGATACAGGACGGTATCTGAAGTGCGAGCGAAGCGAGCGCGGCAGGCCGACGGCGCGAGCGCCAGCTCGCCCGGCGGCGATGGGTGTGGGGCGCAGCCCCACCGGAGACCTGAAGTGCGAGCGAAGCGAGCGCGGCAGGCCGACGGCGCGAGCGCCAGCTCGCCCGGCGGCGATGGGTGTGGGGCGCAGCCCCACCGGAGACCTGAAGTGCGAGCGAAGCGAGCGCGGCAGGCCGACGGCGCGAGCGCCAGCTCGCCCGGCGGCGATGGGTGTGGGGCGCAGCCCCACCGGAGACCTGAAGTGCGAGGAGGCCGACGGCGCGAGTGCCAGCTCGCCCGCGGCATGCTCTGCCCGTGGGGGAAGCGCCCGAGCCGCCGCCGCTGACAGTTCCCCGCCTGCTGGCCCGCGGGCTCACCCTGCACTGCCCGGTGTGTGGAGGGGGACGGCTGTTCCGCCACTGGTTCATCATCCGCGAGCGCTGCCCTCGCTGCGGCTTCCGGCTGGAAAGGATCGAGGGACACTGGCTGGGCGCCCTGGGCATCAACACGATCGTCACCACCGGCGCCGTCCTGACCGCCGTCGTCGCCGGCTTCCTCGCCACCCACCCGGGACCCGCCGCCCCCGCGATCGCGGCCGTGGTGGCGACCGCCCTCATCGTCCCGCTTGCGTTCTTTCCCGTGTCCAAGACGCTGTGGAGCGCCATCGACCTCGCGATGCGACCGCTCGAGCCGGACGACGACGTGGACCCGCGGTGGATCCCGCCGGCCCAGCATCACGAGGCGTAGGGCCGTCCCAGGCGGGCTCGGCTAGAAGAGGCCGACCAGGTGCGCCCGGTCGTTGAAGCGCGCCAGCTCCCAGGAGATCGACCGGTCGCGATAGGGGTTGGCGCCGTGGCGCCACTCGGTGATCGAGGCGTTCTCGGGGCTGAACCACGCTCGCTCGCGCCCGTTGTCCTCGCCGATGCCGAGCCAGCGGATCATGCTATGGACGATCACGCCGCCGTGGCAGGCGACCACGACCGTCGTCCCCCCGTGCCGCTCGACCAGGCGATCGATCCCGGTGGCGACCCGATCGGCCATCTCCCGCCAGGTCTCGCCGCCGGGATCGCGCCGAAGGTCCGGGTGCCAACCGCCGTCGGGGAACGGATAGAGCCGGTCGTACTCGTTCCAGGGCAGCCCATCGCCTTCCCCGGGGTGGTGCTCGCACAGGTCACAGTCCAGCACCACGTCCGGGGCGCCCAGGGCCGGTGCCAGCACCTCGGCGGTCTCCACCGCTCGCGGCATCACGCTGGCGTAGAGCGCCGACACCTCGCCCAGCTCTCCGGTCGCCTTCCAGCGGTCGCGCAGCGCCTCCACCTGCAGGCGGCCCGTCGCCGAGAGCCCGCGGCAACCGGCGTGGCCACCCACGATGCCCAGCTCCTGGGCACGCGATTCGCCGTGCCGCACCAGCACGATCCGGGTCCCGTCCATGAGCCGCCCACGGTACCGGCACCCCCCAGGGTTGCCCCCAGGGGATTGCGACGCCGCGGAGACGGAACGAGGGGGGACCCTGCCGGGTCCCCCCTCGTGGTGGTCGATCCCGCGACGCCGCGGGGTGAAGCTTAGAAGTCCTCCATGCCACCGCCGGGCATCGCCGGGGCGCCCTTCTCCTCGGGCTTGTCGGCGATGACGGCCTCGGTGGTGAGGAACAGCGCTGCGATCGAGGCCGCGTTCTGCAGCGCCGAACGGGTGACTTTGGCGGCGTCGATGATGCCGGCCTTGGTCAGGTCCTCGTACTCACCGGTGGCGGCGTTGAGGCCCTCGGACACACCGTCGAGCGCCCGGACCCGCTCGGCCACCACGCCGCCCTCGTGGCCGGCGTTGACGGCGATCTGCTTGAGCGGCTCCTCGAGCGACCGGGAGACGATGCGGGCACCCGTGGACTCGTCGCCAGACAGGCTGTTGACCAGCTCGTTGACCTTGGACTGCGCCCGCAGGAGCGTCACGCCACCCCCGGCGACGACGCCTTCCTCGATGGCGGCCTTGGTGGTGGACACCGCGTCCTCGATGCGGTGCTTCTTCTCCTTGAGCTCGACCTCGGTGGCGGCGCCGACCTTCAGCACCGCGACCCCACCCGACAGCTTGGCAAGGCGCTCCTGGAGCTTCTCGCGGTCGTAGTCGGAGTCGGTGTTGTCGATCTCGTTCTTGATCTGCTGGATGCGACCCTTGATCTCGTCCTCGGACCCGGCACCCTCGACGAGGGTCGTCTCGTCCTTCGTGACGATCACCTTCTTCGCCTGGCCCAGCAGGTCGAGGGTGGTGTTCTCGAGCTTGAGGCCCACCTCTTCAGTGATGACCTGACCGCCGGTGAGGATGGCAATGTCCTGCAGCATCGCCTTGCGGCGCTCGCCGAAGCCCGGGGCCTTCACGGCCACCGACTTGAAGGTGCCGCGGATCTTGTTGACCACCAGCGTGGCCAAGGCCTCACCCTCGACGTCCTCGGCGATCACCACCAGCGGCTTGCTCGCCTGCATGACCTTCTCGAGCACGGGCAACAGGTCGCGCACGTTGGAGATCTTGGAGCCGACGATGAGGATCTGGGCGTCGTCGAGGACACCTTCCATCCGGTCGGGGTCGGTGACGAAGTAGGGCGAGATGTAGCCCTTGTCGAAGCGCATGCCCTCGACCAGGTCCATCTCCATGCCGAAGGTCTGTGACTCCTCGACGGTGATGACGCCGTCCTTACCGACCTTGTCGATGGCCTCGGCGATCATCTCGCCGATCTCGGGATCGGCGGCCGAGATGCCGGCCACCTGGGCGATCTGTTCCTTGGAGTCGACGTCCACCGCCACGTCGGCGATCGCATCGACTGCCTCGGCCACCGCGGCCTCGATGCCCCTCTTCAGCGACATCGGGTTGGCGCCGGCGGCGACGTTGCGCAGGCCCTCGCGCACCATCGACCATGCCAGCACCGTGGCGGTGGTGGTGCCGTCGCCGGCGACGTCGTCGGTCTTCTTGGCGACTTCCTTGACCAGCTCGGCCCCGATGTTCTCGTAAGGGTCTTCGAGCTCGATCTCCTTGGCGATCGACACGCCGTCGTTGGTGATGGTGGGAGCGCCCCACTTCTTGTCGAGGACGACGTTTCGGCCCTTGGGGCCGAGGGTGACCCGGACGGCGTCGGCCAGCTTGTTCATGCCGGACTCGAGACTGCGGCGGGCCTCCGTGTCGAAAGCGATGATCTTCGGCATCCCTGAATCCCTCCGTTGGGCACGGGGTTAGCACTCGATTGATGTGAGTGCTAGCCAGTCAAGCACCTAAGATCAGCACTCGCAACACGTGAGTGCTAACCGGATGCCGGGGGCTGCGGGGGCTCAGCCGCCGGCGACCGCAGGGATGATCGACACCTCGGAACCGTCGGGGACGGGCGTGTCGAGGCCATCCAGGAACCTGATGTCGTCGTCGGCCACGAACACGTTGACGAAGCGCCGCAGGTTGCCGTCGTCGTCGAGCAGCCGGTCGGCGAAGCCCGGGTGGGCCTGGTCGAGCCTGGTGAGCACGTCGCGCACGTTGGTTCCCTCTAGCGACACCTCGGACTTGCCCGCCGTGAGGGTGCGCAGCGTGGTCGGGATGCGGACGGAGACGCTCATGCAGTGGTCCTTCGTGATCTGAGGGCCGGTGGATCGTAGTCAACCGGCCCGGGACGACCGGCATTCCGGCCGAACCGGAACACGTCCTGGGACGGGTGCCCGAACCGCGTCCAGGGCCGCCGGATAGCGCACAGCCGGACGCCGCTTCACCGCCTGGCGGCGAGGACGTCCGCGGCGACGGCCTCGATGCACGCGAGCGTGTCGGCGTGGGCGCGCTCGCGGCCGAACCGCTCCACCAACGACACGATCTCGAGGTCCTTGCCGGGCGGCTCCAGGTCCTCCACGACCTCGCCGACGACTGCCACGCACGGCACGCCGAGGGGCACCGCCAGGCCGACCACGCCGCCGACCACCTTGCCCTCGAACGACTGCTGGTCGAGGAACCCCTCGGCCGTGATGACCAGGTCGGCGCCCTCCACCACGTCGTGGAGGTCGAGCTCGTAGGCCAGCGCCTCGAAGCCCGGCACCAGCGACGCACCGGCGACGGCCAGGCCGCCCCCGAGGCCGCCCGCGGCCCCGGCGCCGGCGAGGTCGCGCACGTCGACCCTGTAGTCGGACAGGTAGACGTCGGCCAGGCGGTCCAGCCGACGCCGCAGAAGCTCAACCTGGGCTGCCGACGCGCCCTTCTGCGGGGCGAACACCTCGGCGGCGTCGACGAAGCGCGTACGGACATCGCACAGCGCCACGAGCTCGAGCCCACCCAGCCGGTGCAGCGGGTACAGGGCCCGCAACGCCCCCAGCCCCCCGTCGGTGGTGGCTGATCCACCCAGGCCCACCAGCACCCGGCGCGCCCCGCTGTCGACGGCGACGCCGATCAGCTCGCCGGTCCCCACGGTCGATGCAGCAACGGGATCGTTGCCGTCGGGCCCACCGACCAGCGCGAGCCCTGACGCGCACGCCATCTCGATCACTGCGGTGCCCCGGTCGAGCCGCCACTCGGCCTGGACCGGATCTCCCAGCGGCCCGGTCACTGACGTGCTCCGGTTGGGCCCGCCCAGCACCTCGAGCGTGCCCTCGCCGCCGTCCGCCAGCGGCACCTCGTCGCACGCCCATCCGGCGGCCGCCGCGGCGCGGCCGATGGCCCCCGCCACGTCGCGGGCGCTGGCGGTCCCTCGGAGCTTGTCGGGCGCGGCCACGACGCGCATGACGCGACAGTGTGGCCCAATCGGTCGTGCGGGCCGGCCGGCCGGGTCCACTAGCCTCGACCGACCGTGGATCGCCCCGTCGTCATCGTGTCCAACCGCGGCCCCCTGTCGTTCCGGCACGACGAGCGGGGCGATCTGGTGGCGACCCGAGGGGCTGGAGGACTCGTCTCGGGACTCCGGCCGGTCGTGGCGGACACGGGAGCGACCTGGATCGCCGCCGCCATGTCCGAGGGCGATCGCGAGGCCGCCGCCGAGGGACTGATTGACGCCGAAGGCTTCCGCGTCGACCTCGTGGCCGTCGACCGCGAGGCATTCAGGTTGGCCAACGACGTGGTCAGCACTCAGGTCCTGTGGTTCGTGTACCACGGGCTCTACGACCTGCCGCGGGCGCCGGCGTTCGGCCGCGACCTGCGGGACGCCTGGCTCGCGTATCGCCACGTCAACGAGGCCTTCGCCGACGCCGTGGCCGAGCATGCGCCCGAGGGCGCCGCCGTGCTCGTGCAGGACTACCACCTCAGCCTGCTGGGCGTGGCCCTGGCCGAGCGCAGGCCCGACGTGGCCGCCGTGCACTTCAGCCACACCCCCTTCGCCACGCCGACGTGGCTGGGGGTCCTACCCAACCACGTGAGCGGTGAGCTGTTGTCGGGCCTCGCCGCCCACCGGGCCTGCGGCTTCCACTCGCGCCGCTGGGCCGACGACTTCCTGGCATGCTGCCGCACCACGCTGGCGCTGACACCGGCGACGTTCGTCTCCCCGCTGCCCGCCGACGCCGACGACCTGCGGCGCGCCGCCTCGTCGCCGGCATGCGTGGCCGCCCTCGCCGGGATCGAGGAGCAGGTCGGCGACCGGGCCGTCATCGCCCGCGTCGACCGAATCGAGCTGTCCAAGAACCTGCTGCGCGGGTTCCAGGCCTACGACGACCTGCTCGAGCAGCAGCCGGAATGGCGCGAGCGGGTCGTGTTCCTGGCATCGTGCTACCCGTCGCGCAGCGGCGTGCCCGCCTATGTGGAGTACCAGCGCGACGTCGAGGCCCTGGTGGACGTGATCAACGAGCGGTGGGCCACTCCCCGGTGGACGCCCATCGTCTACGACACCACCGACGACTACCCGCGCTCGGTGGCGGTGCTGCGGCGTGCCGACGTGGTGCTGGTCAACCCCATCCGCGACGGGCTCAACCTCGTCGCCAAGGAAGCCGCGATCGTCAACGACCGCGACGTGGTGGTGTGCCTGTCGACCGAGGCCGGCGTGTGGGACGAGCTCAGCGACGCCGTGGTGCAGGTGCAGCCCTTCGACGTGGCCGGGACGGCCGACGCGCTGGCGAAGGCACTGCGAATGGACGACGGCGAGCGGCGCTCACGGGCGAAGCTGCTACGGCAGCTGGCCGTGGCGCGCCGCCCGGCCGACTGGCTGTCCGACCAGTTCGCGGCCGCCGCGGGCCCGCCCTAGGGACGGCTCGGCCGGTCCGGGGCCGACAACGGCGCCGGCGCGCCAGACGCCAGTTGGCGCAACAGGTCGACGACGGCGCGGGGCCCGTCCACCACCAGGTCGGCGCGTTCGACCAGGTCGCCGGGGGCCTCGTCACTCGCGACGGCCACCCTGAGGACCTCCACACCCCGGGCCTCCAAGTGGTCGAGGGTGTCGAAAGCCGGTAGGTCACCCCGGTCATCGCCGACGAAGCCCACCGCCTCGACACCGGTGACCAGGCTCTGGACTGCGGTGCCCTTGTCGATGGCGACCGGCGGGTGCAGTTCGAAGGACATGCGCGCACGGCGCATCACCAGCCCCGACCGCTCGGCCTCGGCCGACGCCCACTCACGCACCGCGGGACCGAGCCCCGGATGCTCGCGGTAGTGGAGTGTGAGCGACAGCCCCTTGGGCTCCACCGCCATGCCCACCGGTCCGTTCGCCTTGGCCCGGCGGGCGGCCTCTGCAACCGCGTCACGCCAGCCGGCGGCGCCGGTGTGATCCGAGCGCACGCCGTCGCGGACCGTCTCGAGGCCGTAGACCCCCGAGATGACCACGCTTGGCGGCAGCAGCGGCTCCAGGAACGACGCCGGGCGCCCCGACACCACCGCCACGACAGCGAACCGCCCCGCCAGTGCGTCGAGGACCTCGTAGGCACCGGGCAGCGGCCGGGCCTCGGCGGGCACGTCGACGATGGGCGACAACGTGCCGTCGAAGTCGAGCAGCAGGGCCGCCCGGCCGGGCCGCTCGATGAACGGCGCCAGCAGGTCGCTCATCAGCCCCCGGCGAGATCGGTGCCGAGCAGCACCACGATCTGGGCCCCGCCAGGATCGACGGGAGGTTGGGCAGGCATGGCGACCACGCCGTCGGCGGGGGCGCCGAGCGCTTCGGCCAGGGCCTGGGCCTCGCCCTCGAACCCGTCGACGAACAGCACCTGGGTGGCGTCGATCTGCTGGCCCTCGGGGCCGTTCGTCGCCTCGACGGTCTGGTACCCGGCGCCCGCGATCTGCTGAGTCCGCTCGCCGGCGGCGCCCGACACGCCGGAGACGTTGGCCACGCGGACCACGATCTCGGCCGGTTGGCGCAATGGTGCCGCGGTGGTGGTCGTGTCGCCCCCGTCCTCGCCCGCCGTCGTGTCGGTCGCCTCCCCGCCGGCGGCCGTCGTGTCGGAGGGGGCGGTGGCGATGCCGTCGGACGGCGCGCTGTCCTCGAGGGCCCGCAGCAGGAACAACCCCAGCACCACGGCCGCCGCCAGGAGCACGATCCCTCGGGTCGGGTTCGACCGGGTGGGCGGTCCTTCGGTCGGTGGTCGCTCGGTCTGCATGCGTGCCTCCTATCGCCCGTGCCCGAGTCCCGTGCGGCCCACGAAGCGGGCCCGGCGGCGCTGGAGCCGCATCCGGCGCAGCCGGTGCACGACGAGGGGGTCGTAAGCCACGGCGTCGGGGTCGTCGAGCAGGGCGTTCAGCAGTCGGTAGTAGCGGGTCGGCGACAGGTGCAGATGCTCGCGAATGCCGGCACTTTTCGGCGCCGGGAGCATCCACCAGCACCTCTCGAAGTCGAGGATCGCCCGGTCACGATCGGATAAGGACACTTGGACAAGGCTGGCGTGGCCACCTATCCAATGCAAGCACCCTCCGTCGGTAGTGGAAGATGGCGGCGATATGGTCACGCCGCCGCCCGAGTAGCTCAGCCGGCAGAGCAGGCGCCTTGTAAGCGTCAGGCCGCGGGTTCGATTCCCGCCTCGGGCTCGGGGGAGCGCCCGGGCGATCAGCGCCGCCGGGCGATCTCGAAGCATGCGAGCGCCGCCGCCGCCGACACGTTGAGGGAGCCCAGGCGGCCGTGCACGGGGATGGCTACCAGCTCGTCGCAGCGCTCGCGGACCAGGCGCGACAGCCCTTTGCCCTCCGCGCCCAGGACGACACAGACCGGACCGTCCACACCCGTCAGGTCGTAGATCGGCGTCGCCGCCCCTCCGTCGAGGCCGACCACGTGCACACCGGCATCGCGCATGCGCGCCAGCGCCGCGGGCAGGCCCCCGACCACGGCGATGGGCAGGTGCTCCACCGCTCCGGCGGCCGCCTTGGTGGCCGCCGGCGTGACGTGGACGGCGCGATGCCTCGGCAGCACCACGCCCGTGACGCCGGCGCACTCGGCGGATCGCAGGATCGCACCGAGGTTGCCCGGATCGGTGACGCCGTCCAGGGCGACGAGGAACGGAGACGCGGCCCCCTCGTTCCCGGCGCCATGGGCGGCGGCGTCATGCGCGCGGCGATGTCCGGCGACCAGGTCGTCGAGGTCGGCCTCGGGCAGCGGCGCCGCGAGGGCGAGCACCCCCTGCGGCGCCTCGCTCCGCGCCTGGGCGGCGAACCGCCCACGCCCGACGACGTTCAGGGGTATCCGGTTGGACTCGGCCAGCTCGCGGATGTCGCGCAGGATCGACGCGTCGCCGCCGTCGCTCTCCATCCACACCTCGCGGACCCGGCGGGTGCCGGCCAGCAGGAGCTCGCGGACCGCCTGGCGACCCTCGACCTGGTCGCCGCCCAATCCCCGACCGGACGGACCGGCGCCGCCCCGCCGACCGGCGGGACCAGACGGGGCCCGGCCGCGGCCAGTCCCCCTGGTCGCTGGTGGCGTGCCCCGTCGGGGGCGGCCGGTCCCGCCGCCGCGCCCGGCCGGACGTCCACGGCGCGGGGTCATGCCGATTCCCCGCCGGCCGGGGCGCTGCGGGACAC
Source organism: uncultured bacterium (assembly GCA_963717085.1). GTDB lineage: Bacteria > Actinomycetota > Acidimicrobiia > Acidimicrobiales > VFJN01 > DASQUK01. Next base: position 292,054 of record CAVQVM010000020.1, on the reverse strand, counting down.
GAGCGCCACCGCGAAGCATGCGATCCCCTCGGCCCGTCCCAGCGCCCCCAGCCCCTCGGCCCGCTTGCCCTTGACCGTCACCGGCGCGCCCACGGCGTCGCCGAGCCGGGCCTCGATGGCCGCTCGCTGCGGGGCCACCCTCGGTTCCTCGAGGACCACCGTGCAGTCGACGTTCTGCGGGTACCAGCCGGCGTCGTGCAGCGCCGCCACCGCCCGGCGCAGGACCCCGACGGAGTCTGCACCGGCCAATGCGGGATCGGTGTCGGGGAAGTGCTGGCCGATGTCGCCCAGTCCGGCGGCCCCGAGCAACGCGTCGGTGACGGCATGGGCGATCACGTCACCGTCGCTGTGCCCGGCAAGCCCGGGTAGCCCGGCGAACGACACGCCGCCGAGGACCAGCGGGCGGTCGGTGTCGCCCGAGAACGGATGCACGTCGAAGCCCTGTCCGATCCGGATTGCGGGCCCCCGGGCGGTCATGGTGTCTCGCCGAAACGGAGCAACGCCTCCGCGATCACGAGATCGATCGGCCGCGTGATCTTGAGGTTGGCCGGAGAGCCCTCCACGACGACCACCTTGCCACCCGCGGCCTCGACCAGGGACGCATCGTCGGTCGCCTCGGGCTCGGCGGCGTGGGCCCGGCGCAACGCCGCGGCCCGGAACGCCTGGGGTGTCTGCACCGCCACCAGTCCGTTGCGGTCGACCGGCCCGCCGGAACGGTGCCGGAGCGTGTCCGTGACCTCGACACGCCGGTACGGCCGCGTCCGCACCGTCGCGCACGGCCCCGACCACGCGTGCGAACAGGTCCGCGCCCGCCAGGGGGCGGGCGCCGTCGTGGACCACGATGACGTCGGCGTGGCCCGGCACCGCCGCCAAGCCGGCCCGGACCGAGCTCGACCGGGTAGTCCCGCCCCCGACGATCGTGTCGGCGCCGGATGCGGGCCCGCCCGCGCGGTCCGGCGGCACCACGACCACCACGCCATCGTCGGGGCCGGCGGCGGTCGCCCGGGCGGCCGCAAGCGACCAGTCGAGGACCGGGCGTCCCGCGAGCTCCTCGTACTGCTTGGGCCGTCCGAACCGGCTGCCCGATCCGGCCGCCACGACGATCACCCACACCGATGGCATGACCGGGCGGAGGCTACCGGTCGCAGGATCGGTCGGAGGGTGGCCGCATGAAACGGTACGGATGCAACGAAACACCCGGAGCGGCTTCGTATGTGCGGACGCTGGGCCGGCTCGTCGTTATCGTTCCCCGTGATGAGCGCCACCGACCTGCTCGCCGACGTGGACCTGTTCGCCGACCTGACACCGGGTGAGCTCCTGCAGCTTGCCGACGCCAGCACGACGGAGGACCTGCGGCGGGGCGACGTCCTGTTCCACGAGGACGATGCCCCCGACAAGATGTACGTCGTGGTGAGCGGGCGGATCGCCATCGCCAAGCGCTCGATCGACGGGCGGGAGGCGGTGGTCGCCCTCATGGAGCCGGGTGACCTCTTCGGCGACATGGGCTTCTTCGAGGGCTTGGGCAGGTCGGCGGAGGCGCGGGCCCTGGAGCCGTCGCAGATCCTGGCAATCGGATTCGACCCCATCCGGCAGGTGTACGAGCAGCGACCCGAGCTCCTCTGGGGCGTGGTTGCCCTGCTGGCAGGGCGGATACGCACGATGGACGTGGCGCTCGCCGACTCGGTGTTCCTCGACGTCACCGGCCGCACCGCCAAGCGGCTGGTCGAGATGGCCGCCGGGTCCGACGAGTTCACGCTGCCGGTGACGCAGGAGGAGCTCGCCGCCATGGTCGGTGCCTCCCGGGAGCGGGTGAACAAGGCCATCGCCAGCTTCGTGCGCCTCGGCTGGATCGAGCAGTCGGAGCGCCGCTATCGGATCACCGACCGCGAGCAGCTCGAGCGCCGGGCGCGGTAGCGGTCAGGCCGAGCCTTCAAGGAAGGCGAGCACTCGCCGCCAGGCGTCGGCGGCGTCGTCCGGCCGATGCGCGGGCCGGGAGGGATCGTGGACGAAGCCATGGTCGGCGTCCTCGTAGCGCACGACCTCGACCCCGGCGGCTTCGAGCGCATCCGCGTCGGCCGGGGGTACCCAGGGGTCCGCGGTGCCGACGATGGCCAGGGTGGGGCAACGCCCGGGCGAGGCCACCGCGTCGAGGGGTTCGCCCTGGGTCGGACCGCGCCATTGCTCGGGCACCCGCGCCATGCCGTAGAAGGCCGCCGCCCGATCGAACCGGCCGGTGGCCGACGCCTTGAGCGTGTACATGCCGCCCATGCAGAAGCCGATGACCCCCACCGGGTCACACCCGGTGGCGTCGGCCGCGGCCCCGGCGTCTCCGAGGATCCGGGCGTCATCGAGCGAGCCAGCAGCGGCCAGCCGATCGGACAGGGACAACGACTCCCGGCCCGCCCACAGCTCGAACGCGCACACCGTCCAGCCCTGATCCTCGGCGAGGCGCGCCACGAGGTCGTCGAACAACGGCCGCAGGCCCAGGACGTCGGGGAGCACCACCAGTCCCCGCGACGGCTCCCGCCCATCCGGACGGGCGATCTCCGCCGGCGTGCCCGACGGCAAGCTGATCCGCATGCCCGGGGTTCTACACGATCGACACAGTGGGGTGGCTCGTAGAGCCACCCCACTAGCTGTAGCGATCGAGGATGCTCGACTCGGCCAGCCGGGACAGGCCCTCCTTGATGGCCCGGGCGCGTGACTCGCCGACGCCGGCCACGTCGTCGAGGTCGTCGATCGTTGCGCGCATGATCTTCTGGAGGCTGCCGAAGCGCCCCACGATGCGCTCGATCACCGACTCGGGCAGCCGGGGGATGCGGGCCAGGAGGCGGTACCCCCGGGGCTGCACGTTGGCGTCGAGATCGACCATCGTGCCCGGCAGGTGGAGGGTCTCGGCCACACCCCTGAGATCGAGAAGCTCCTCGGTACCCATGTCGGTGAGGGCGGTCATGGCCTTTTCGACCTCCCACTCCGACTCGGGATTGAAGTAGTCGAGGACCACGAGGCGGCGGTCGTCGTCTACGCCCCCCATCAGCTCCTCGAGCTGGAGCTTGACCAGCCGCCCGTCGACGCCGAGCTCCACGATGTCGCCGGCGATCTCGTCGGCGATGCGCCGGACCATCTCGGTGCGCTGCAGGACGTTGACGACGTCACGGACGGTGACGAGGTCCTCGACCTCGAGGGCGGAGAGCGCAGCCGTGACGCTGTCGAGGCGCTGCCGATAGCGCTCGAGCGTCTGCAGCGCCTGGTTGGCCCGGGTCAGGAGGCGGGGGATGTTCTCGAGCGGATGCTTCTCGTCGTTGACGTAGACCGCGATGATCGACATGTCCTCCGACACCGAGATGACGGGGACGTTGATGGAGCGGGCGACGCGCTCGGCCGTGCGGTGCCGGGTACCGGTCTCGGACGTCGGCACGTTGGGGTTGGGCACGAGGTGGACGTTGGCGCGCGCGATGCGGCTCGAGTCGCTGGCCAGGATGATGGCGCCGTCCATCTTGGCGAGCTCCGACAGCCGCTGCGGACTGAAGGCGGCGTCGAGCAGGAACCCGCCCGAGCAGATGTTGAGGACCTCGGGGCCGTCGCCCACGACGATGAGCGCGCCCTTGTTGGCCTGGAGGATGCGGTCGAGTCCCTCACGCAGCGGGGTCCCCGGAGCGACGGCCGCGAGTGCGGCCATGAGCTCCGCGCTGGGCCGGGCAACCACGTCGCAAATGCTACTGCCCTGGCTGGGAGGCCCTTGCGTACCGCCGGTCGTACGGTCGAACGGGGATTCGTCCGCACGCCGCGTGCGGGCGGCCGGGTCAGCTGGCCCGAGGCAATGACGAACGGGCCGGCGAGGGTGAGGGGAATGACTAACGGCTTCCGTGCGCCATTGCCTCGGGCTCCCGGTCACGTTCGTCATTGCCGCGGGTGTCGACGCGCGACGGCGGCGCCGGCATCACCCGGGTAACGCGCAGCGCGTCGACGATCGACGCCGAACGGGCCACGCGCATCCCCTCGGGCGGGTCGGGTGCCGACCGGGGCACGACGGCACGCGTGAACCCGAGCCGCGCCGCCTCGGCCAGCCGCCGCTCGGTGCGGTGCACCTGGCGCAGCTCTCCGCCCAACCCCACCTCACCGCACGCGACGAGGTCGCCCGCGAGCGGGCGGCCCACCGCCGACGACGCCACCGCCAGGGCCACTGCGAGGTCGGCACCGGGCTCGGGCACCCGGACGCCCCCCGCCACCGCCACGTGCACCTCGCACCGCCCCAGCGGCAGCTCGGCGTGCCGTTCGAGCACCGCCAGCACCTGGGCCAGCCGGCCGCCGTCGATGCCCTGGGCCGTGCGCCGCGGCGCGGGGGCCGGGCTGGGCGCCACCAGAGCCTGAACCTCGACCAGCAGGGGCCGCCGCCCGTCGAGCACCGGTGCCACCACGGAGCCGGAAACGCCGGCCTGCCGGTCGGCGAGGAAGAGCGCGCTCGGGTCGGGCACGCCGACGAGGCCGCGTTCGCCCATCTCGTACAGGCCCAGCTCGTGGGTGCTCCCGAACCGGTGCTTCAGCGCCCGCAGCATCCGCAGTGCGTGGTGTCGCTCACCGTCGAACGCGAGGACCGTGTCGACCAGGTGCTCGAGCACCCGGGGACCGGCAAGCCCCCCGTCCTTGGTGACGTGGCCGACGAGCACCACGGTGACGCCGCGACCCTTGGCGGCGGCGACGAGACGGTGGGCGCAGCCGCGCACCTGGCTGACCGAGCCCGGCGCGGAGCTCATCTCCGGGTCGAACACGGTTTGGATGGAGTCGACGACCACCACGTCGGGCCCGAGGGTCTCGATGTGATGCAGGACCCGCGCCAGCGAGGTCTCGGCCACGAGCCACAGCGACGGCGGGCCCAGCCCCAGGCGCTCGGCCCGCAGCGCCACCTGCCGCGCGGACTCCTCGGCGGTGATGTAGAGGCACGTGCAGCCGCGTGTCGCCTGGTCGGCCAGCGCCTGGAGCAGCAGCGTGGACTTGCCCACGCCGGGCTCGCCACCGAGCACCGTGACCGACCCCGGCACGAACCCACCGCCGAGCACGCGGTCGAGCTCCACGTCGCCGGTGGGCACCGGCTCGGTGGCGTCGCCAACCGCCTCGGCGATGGGGATGGGTACCGACGGCACGTTGATGTCGACGAGACCGCCGACGCCTCCCCACCCTGGCGCGAGGCCGGGTCCGGGGGGCTGGGCCCGCTCTTCGACCAGGGTGCCGGAGGCGTCACACGCCGTGCACCAACCCATCCACTTGGGTGCCTCGGCGCCGCACTCGGTGCAGCGGTAGACGGTCTTGGCCCTGGCCACGTTCCGCACCCTACGGAGGGGGTATGACAGTGTCGGTCGCCAGACCGACACTGTCATACGGTGGCGGGTGAGGGTCGGGCCGGACAGTCAGGACCCTCCGTAGGGCCGTGTGATGATCAGCCCTGATCCGTGGGCGGCTGGATGAGCTTGAAGTTGATCCCCGACGGATCGGCGGCCTGAGCGAGACGACCGTAGGGGGTGTCCTCGGCCGGCTGCACGATCGAGCCGCCAAGCTCGACGATCCTCGCCAACGTGGCGTCGGCGTCCTCGGTACCGAAGTAGATCGACCATTGGCCCGGCACACCGTCGGGCAGGAATGCGGTGGCGTCCATGATGCCGGCCAGCGCGGACTCGCCCTCGCCGAACGTCGTGTAGTGGAGCTCGGGCGTGTCGCTGGCGACGTGGGCGTCCCAGGCGAAGACCTTGCGGTAGAAGTCGATCGAGGCGTCGTAGTCGCGGGTCTGCAGCTCGAACCACTGCGGGGTGGCCGGCTCGGCGTACACGCCGAAGCCCTTGTGCGTGCCGGGCTGCCAGCCACCGATGACGCCCCCTCCGGGGTCACTGACGACGACCATGCTGCCGAGGTCCATCACCTCCATGGGTTCGACAATGACCTGGCCGCCGTTGGCCTTGGCGGCGTCGGCCGTGCCCTTGGCGTCCTCGCAGGCCAGGTACACCGACCAGACGTCGGGGGCTCCCGACTGGCCGTCGTTGTGCATGCCGCCGGCCACACGTACGCCGTCCTTGTAGAAGGTGAAGTAGCCGCCGAACTCCTCGGCGGGATCGTCGGACGTCCAGCCGAACAGCTCTTGGTAGAACGCCCGACCCTTCTCGACGTCGGACGTGAACAGCTCGATCCAGCAGGGGGCGCCGACAGGCGCCGAATCACGCTTGGGCATGGGGGACTCCTCGGAACTGGTGGAAACGTTGTCGGACGTTGGACTGGCCGGCCCGTCGGAACTCATCGCGGGCCGGGTGGCGGGCGCCCGGGTGCGCCGGAGCAGCCCCACCCCTACCACGGCCACCAGCGCGAGACCACACGCGACGGCCACGGCCGTGAGCGCCAGCACCCACCCGTCCCGGACGGTGCCCGTGGCCGCCATCTCGACCGGCTCTCCACCGAGCTCGGGCGTCCAGGCCGTGGCCTTCGAGTCACCCGGCAGGTCGGCCGAGACCTCCAGCGAGAACATCTCCGACAGCGGCCGCCCCAGCTCCGCCTCGATGGCGGTGGGATCCTGACCGAGCACCTCGCCCTCGAGGGCCGCGGCCAGGCCCTCGTCGCCGAACGCCTCGAGGCCGCCGCTCAGGTCGGCCGTGCCCTCGAACGTGAAGCGCGTCCGGCCGAAGCTGTCGTGCCGATCGACCCGGAGGTCGCGCAGCGGACCGTCCCTGCCGGTGACCTCGCCCAGCACCCGCCCGGCCTCCTCGGGCGTCCCGAAGGGCTTGGTCGCCCGGATCCACACGAACCCGCCGTCGGCCGCCGAACCGACCGGTCCGCTGACGTGCCAGCCGGCCGCCGCCAAGTCGTCGGTCCGCACCAGGCGGGTGAGGTCAGCGGTGGTGGATCGGCCGTCGTCGTCGAGATCGGGCAGCCGTCGAAGTGCGTCGGCGTCCAGGCCCACGGCCACCGTGACCGTCCCCGATCCGTCCTTCGCCACGTCGACCGCCACGGTGGTCCGCACCTGGCAGGCGGTCGCAGTGACCGCCACCAGCCCCCCGAGCAGCAGCAAACGAAAGGGCCGCCCCGAGGAGCGGCCCTTCGCGACCAACCGGTTGATCCCCCCGCTTCCGTTCAGTGGCGCTCCTGCGTCAACCTTCGGCCGGCGGCGAACCGCACATGACCCCCGCTCTTGGCGCTTCGCACCGGGCCGCTCGGGCCCCGGCGCCGCATGGCGGCACCTCAGCCTTCGGCGGGCGGCGAGCCGCCGGCCTCGGCCAGCTCCATGGGCGGCGGGTTGAACCCCTCGACCGAGCGGAAGACGATGACCTTCTCGCCCGTCTCGGGATCGTCCTCGGCATCGACCACCACGATCTCGCCGGCCCGCACCTCCTTGAGGAGGAGCTTCTCGGACACCGGGTCCTCGACCTGGCGCTGGATGGCCCGACGCAGCGGCCGGGCGCCGAGCTGCGGGTCGTAGCCCTTGTGGGCCAGCAGGACCTTGGCCTCCGGCGTGAGCTCGAGCCCCAGGCCCTGGCCTTCGAGCTGGCGCTGCACCCGGGCGATCATCAGGTCGACGATCTGGGTGACCTCGTCGGTCGACAGCTCGTGGAAGACGATGGTGTCGTCGATGCGGTTGAGGAACTCGGGCCGGAACTGGGTCTTGAGCGCATCGTTGACCTTGTCCTTCATCCTCTCGTACGAGATCGCCTCGTCGGCCCGGGCGAAGCCCACGTTGGCCTTGCGCAGGTCGGCCGTGCCCAGGTTGGACGTCATGATGAGCACGGTGTTGCGGAAGTCGACCGAGCGCCCCTGGGCATCGGTGAGGCGACCCTCCTCCAGGATCTGCAGCAGCGTGTTGAACACGTCGGGGTGCGCCTTCTCGATCTCGTCGAACAGCACCACCGAGAACGGCTTGCGGCGGACGGCCTCGGTGAGCTGGCCGCCCTCCTCGTAGCCCACGTAACCCGGCGGCGAGCCCACGAGCCGGGACACGGTGTGCTTCTCCATGTACTCGGACATGTCGAGCTGGATGAGCGCCGTCTCGTCACCGAACAGGAACTCGGCCAGCGTCTTCGCCAGCTCGGTCTTCCCGACGCCCGAGGGCCCCAGGAAGATGTAGGACCCGCTGGGCCGCTTGGGATCCTTCAAGCCGGCCCGGGTGCGCCGGATCGCCTGGCTGACCGAGCGGATCGCGTCCTCCTGGCCGACGACCCGCTTGTGCAGCTCGTCCTCCATCCGCAACAGCTTCTGCGTCTCTTCCTCGGTGAGCTTGTAGACGGGGATGCCCGTCCACACCGAGAGCACCTCGGCGATGGCCTCCTCGTCGACCTCGTCGAACAGGTCGACGCCCGAGTCCTTGATCTCGCGCTCCTTGGTCTCCTTGCGGGCCAGCAGCTCCTTCTCGGCGTCGCGCAGCCGCCCGGCCTCTTCGAAGTCCTGCGACTCGACCGCCTTCTTCTTCTGCTCGACCACCTGGGCCAGCTCGTTCTCGAGGTCCTTGTAGTCACCGGGGGTCTGCATGCGCTTGATGCGCAGCCGGCTGCCGGCCTCGTCGATGAGGTCGATGGCCTTGTCGGGCAGGAACCGGTCGGAGATGTAGCGATCGGCCAGGTTCGCCGATGCCACCAGCGCCTGGTCGGTGATCGTCACGCGGTGGTGAGCCTCGTAGCGGTCACGCAGGCCCTTGAGGATCTCGATCGTGTGGGCCACCGTGGGCTCGTCGACGGTGATCTTCTGGAAGCGCCGCTCGAGGGCGGCGTCCTTCTCGAGGTGCTTGCGGTACTCGTCGAGGGTGGTGGCGCCGATGGTCTGCAGCTCGCCCCGGGCCAGCATGGGCTTGAGGATCGAGGCGGCGTCGATGGCACCCTCGGCGGCGCCGGCGCCCACGAGGGTGTGGATCTCGTCGATGAACAGGATGATGTCGCCGCGGGTGCGGATCTCCTTGAGCACCTTCTTCAGGCGCTCCTCGAAGTCGCCCCGGTAGCGGCTGCCGGCGACCAGCGCCCCCAGGTCGAGGGTGTAGAGCTGCTTGCCCTTGAGGGTCTCCGGCACGTCGTTGGACACGATGTTCTGGGCCAGGCCCTCGACGATGGCGGTCTTGCCGACCCCGGGCTCGCCCACCAGCACCGGGTTGTTCTTGGTGCGGCGGGACAGCACCTGCATGACCCGCTCCATCTCGCGGCCACGGCCGATGACCGGGTCGAGCTTCTTCTCGCGCGCCAGCTGGGTCAGGTTGCGCCCGAACTGGTCGAGCACCAGCGAGCCGGTGGGCTGGGACTCGGAGGAGCCGCCGCCGGCGGTGGCGCCCGCCTTCTCGGGGCCCGGTCCGCCTGATCCCTGGTAGCCCGACAGGAGCTGGATGACCTGCTGGCGCACCCGTGACAGGTCGGCGCCCAGCTTGACCAGCACCTGGGCGGCCACGCCCTCGCCCTCCCGGATCAGGCCGAGGAGGATGTGCTCGGTGCCGATGTAGTTATGGCCGAGCTGCAGCGCCTCCCGCAGCGACAGCTCCAGGACCTTCTTGGCGCGGGGCGTGAACGGGATGTGCCCAGAGGGCGACGAGCCACCCTGGCCGATGATCTCTTCAACCTGCTGGCGGACGGCCTCGAGGCTGATGCCCAGCGACTCGAGCGCCTTGGCCGCGACACCCTCGCCCTCGTGGATGAGGCCCAGGAGGATGTGCTCGGTGCCGATGTAGTTGTGGTTGAGGAGCCGGGCTTCTTCCTGGGCCAGGACGACCACTCGGCGAGCCCGGTCGGTGAACCGTTCGAACAAGTCTTGCCTCCCGCCAGTCGGGGGATCCGTGGGGAAACTCTACAGCCCACCCGGCCCCACGACGCTGCCGGAGAGCGATGGCGGGGCCTTCTTAACCCGATCGCGCGTGGTGCCGTACTGACCGTGCTGAGGTTGTGGATTACTTACCCCGATTCGTCGTCGGGAGCGTCATCGGATTCATCCGTCAGCTGGCGGCGAAGCTCGTGGGGGTCGACGCCCACGGTCTCCAGCATCCGACCGGCGGCGCCGTCAGGATGCTCGACCGCCGCCAGGAAGAGGTGGATGGGCATGACCTGGGCTTCCCCCTTGGCCTCGGCCACACGGTGAGCTTCGTCGAGCACGGCTGTGAGCTCTGCGCTCGGGCGGAACTCCCACCCCGACGCGCGCTCGCCGCTGCTCTCGGTGACGAGCTGAACCACCCGCGCCCGCACCACGGGCAGGCTCGCCCCCAGCCTGACCAGCACCTGGCAGGCCACGCCCTCCCCCTCCCGCAGGAGGCCGAGGAGTATGTGCTCGGTCCCGATGTAGTTGTGGCCGAGCTGGATGGCCTCGCGAAGGGATAGCTCGAGCACCTTCTTGGCCCGGGGCGTGAACGGGATGTGCTCGGAGGGCGGCGACCCGCCTTGGTCGACGAGCTCCTCGACCTCGCGGCGGACGGCGTCGAGCCTGACGTTCAGCGACTCGAGCGCCTTGGCCGCGACACCCTCACCCTCGTGGACGAGGCCCAGGAGGATGTGCTCGGTGCCGATGTAGTTGTGGTTGAGGAGCCGCGCCTCCTCCTGGGACAACACGATGACCCGACGCCCCTGGTCGCTGAACTTCTCGAACATCGCGTCCTCCCGTGCCCGTGCTCGACGCTACTGGCACGGTGCGGTTTCGGCGTCGCCACCGGGTCACCTACCGTGACGCGGTGGCCGCCCCCAACCCGCTGCTCGCGTTGCCGGCCATGTCAGCGCTGCAGGAACGGGTGGAGAAGCGCCTGCTGGCCGCGGTCGAGTCCGACGACCCGGCGATGAACGAGATGGCATCGCACCTGGTCAGGGCGGGTGGCAAGCGGCTGCGTCCGCTGCTGGGGGCCGTCTCGGCGGCCACGGCCGCCGGCCGGGTACGCGCCGGCGGCGACATCGGCGACGTGATCTCCGACGACGCCGTCACGGGCGGCGTGGCGTGCGAGCTGGTCCACGTCGGCTCGCTCCACCACGACGACGTCATCGACGAGGCGGCGACCCGCCACGGGGTCGCCAGCGTCAACGCCCGCTGGGGCAACATGCGGGCGATCCTCTCGGGCGACTTCCTGCTGGCCCGGGCGTCGGAGCTGGCATCCTCGCTGGGGACCGAGGTCGCCTCCCTCCTCGCCGCCACCATCGGCCGGCTCTGCGAGGGGGAGGTTAGGGAGCTGGAGCTGGCCTACGACGTGGACCGCACGGTCGACGACTACCTGGCGGCCATCGAGGGCAAGACGGCGGCGCTGTTCTCGACCGCCTGCCGCATCGGCGGGATCGTCGCGGAGCTGCCCCGCGACCAGATCGATGCCCTGAGCATGTACGGGCTGCGGTACGGCCTGGCGTTCCAGGTGGTCGACGACATCCTCGACGTGGTGGCCAGCGGCGAGGACCTCGGCAAGCCCGCCGGCCACGACGTGGCCGAGGGCATCTACAACCTGCCCGTCCTCCGGGCCCTCGCCGGTCCCGACGGCGACGAGCTGCGCGCCGTCCTGGGCGGCCCGCTCGACGCCGACGCGCAGGCCCGGGCGCTGGCGCTGGTGCGCGCCGGCGACGGCGTGTCGCAGGCGACGGCCCAAGCCGGTTCCCACGTCGAGTCCGCGGTCGCCGCGCTGGGCGACCTGCCCGCTTCGACCGCCACCGACGCCCTGGCCGGCGCCGCCCGCCACCTACTGGCGGGCCTGGGCGGCTAGCGCGAGCGGCGCGGTCCCGTACTTGGCGCCAGGAATCGAGGGCCGCCGACCCTCGTCATTTCGGTAGACCGCGTTTTCCAGTCCTGGCTACGGTCCCGGTGATGCCCATCATCCCCGACACGAAGGACTGGACGTGGGTGCTGGAGCGTGCCTGCCCCGAGTGCGGGTTCGACGCCCGGGCCTTCCCCCGCGAGGAGGCGGGCCAGATGGTGCGGGCGAACGCCGCCGCGTGGCAGGACGTCCTCGCCCGGCCCGAGGGCCTCACCGCCCGGCCGGCGGACGACCGCTGGTCGGCCCTGGAGTACGCCTGCCACGTGCGGGACGTGTTCCGCATCTACGACCGGCGCCTGGAGATGATGCTCACGGAGGACAATCCCGACTTCCCCAACTGGGACCAGGACGCCACCGCGGTCGAGGAGCGCTACAACGAGCAGGACCCGGTGGCCGTCGCGGGCGACATCACCACCGCCGCCGCCCGGCTCGCGGATCGCTTCGACGGCGTGTCCGGGGACGCCTGGCAGCGCACCGGCAACCGCAGCGACGGCGCCCGCTTCACGGTGGAGTCGTTCGCCCGGTACATGGTCCACGACCCCGTGCACCACCTCGACGACGTCGCCCGGGGCTTCGCCAGGCTCGACGCTCGGACCCCGTGAACTCCGGCCACCCTCATAGGCTTGGGCGCGTGGACCATCCGTCGATGACGCCGTCGACCCGCCCCCGCACCGGCGTGGTGCTCGACGAGCGCACCGACGAGGACGTCGAGACCGGGAAACCCCGGGTCGCGCACATCGTGCGGACCGAACCCGGCGAGTCGGCGGTCGCCAAGGTCACGGAGGCCCGTATCTACGGGTTCCCGGTCGAGGCGCTCTGTGGCGAGCGCTTCGTCCCCCAGCGCGACCCCAAGAAGCTGCCGATGTGCCAGGTCTGCAAGGAGATCTACGACCTGTACCGCATGGGCAACGAGGGCCTAGGCGAGACGCCGAGCTCCTGAGCGCTAGTGGGGTGGCTCGTAGCGCCCGCCCGGTAACCGGCGAGTCGGCGGTGCCGGTGGCAAGGACGCAGGAGGATGGCGCTGCCGTAGCTGCGTCGACGACGAGGACGCAGTCCAGCGGTGCCGCTGGCCGGCGTTACCGGCGCTGTGCTGCGAGCCATCCCACTAGGCGCCCGCGGCGGTGGGCAATTGCCGCGGCAGGCGCCGGGAGGCGAGCACGCCCGCGGCGGCGACCGCCAGGGTGACGATGAACGCGAGGGTCAGCGAGCTGGAGGTGTCCCAGCCCCGCCCGTCCCCCAGAGCCACGAACACGCCGCCCAGGCCGGTGCCGAGCGACACGCCCAGCACGTCGGTGAGCTGGAGCGAAGCGCTCGCGCTCCCCTCCTGGCCCGGCGCGGCGGTGCCGAGCACCGTCACGGAAATGGGCGCGTACGCCAGCCCCATGCCCAGGCCCGCCACCGCCCAGGCGGCGATGGCGGCGGCGACCGGCACCGAGGGGTTGAGCGCCACCAGCAGGCCGGCGATCCCGACGCCCAGCAATGCGAAGCCCCGCCGCACCAGCCACGCCGGGCCCCGCTCGCCCACCAGGCGCTGCTGGATCCAGGCGCCGGCGGTCCAAGCCAGGGTCGCACCGGTGAGCGCCAGGCCGGCCACCCACGTGGGTTGGTCGCGGGCATCGGTCATGGCCAGCGAGACGTAGGCGTCGGTGCCGAAGAACGCGAACGTGAGGATGCCGCGGACACCGATCGCCGCCGGCATCCCGCGCCGCAGGGCCACTGTCCCGGTGGGCACGAGCCGCACGAACGCCCAGGCGGCCGGGAGCGCGCCGAGAACGATCAGCGCGACCGTAAGGGCGATCTGGTGCGCGCCGAGCCCGGCCAGGACCAGGGCGACACCCGCAACCAGCACGACCGCGTCCCGCCGACGATCGCGGCCGGCGCCCTCCGCCGGTGTGGCCGCATCGGCGGGCGGCCGCGGCGACAGCGCCGGCAGCGTCATCGCGGCCGCCACCGCCACGAGCGGCAGCAGCGCCAGGAACACCACGCGCCACGACGACCAGCGCTCGATGGCGCTAGCCGCGGCCGGCCCGATAAGGCCGGGGATCACCCAGGCCGACGAGAAGACGGCGAACACCCGCGGGCGGAGCTCGGGCGGGTACCCGCGGCCCACGCTGGCGTACGCGACCGCAGGGATCACGCCGGCGCCGATGCCCTGGGCGACCCGGCCGGCCACCAGCATCGGCATCGACTGGGCCGACCCGCCGATCACCAGCCCGAGCGAGAACAGGACCAGGCCCGCCAGGAACGGCGCCCGGGTGCCCCGGCGGTCGGCCGCCTCGCCGGCCAGGACGATGCCGAGAAGGTTGCCGAGGAAGAAGCCGGAGAACACCCAGCCGTACAGCCCGAGGCCGCCGAGGTCGTCGGACACCACCGGCATGATCGTGGCGATCGCCAGCGCCTCGAACGCCACCAGCGTGATAGTGAGAACCAGGCCCGTGGTCAGCCGTCGCCGGGCCGGCGCCCAGACCCCGTCGGGGGCCGTCACCGACGTGGCGGCGGTGGCGAGGCGGGCCGTCATCGAAGCCATGCTCGCCGCAACCTGCGGGATCCGCACAGGATTCCCCGCAGGCCGCGGGTCAGACCGTCGGCCTGCCGAAATCCGTCCCGGGACCTAGGGCCGGGGACCGGGGCGACCCGAGGTCATGCGTTCCGCCGATGTGAGGGCGAGGTCATGGGTTCGGGATCCGGAACCCATGATCTCGGCCGGCACCGTGGGGAACCTGTGACCTCGGGGCGACAGCCGTGCTCGGCGTCCGTTCCCATGCGCAACTACGGTGCGCGTCGATGGCAGCCCGCACGGCGACGTGGCGTGACGCGCTCGGCAACGACCGGCTGCTGGTGAGCGGGTTCGGCAAGTGGGGCGGCGGGATCTACGACGTCACGGCCACCACGCCCGAGGTGTTCGACGACCTCGCCACCGCGGGCATCACGGTCGGCGGGGGACGGCTGTGGCGGGTCCTCCGGGCGCCCGGCGAGCAAACCAGCACCTGCGAGCTCCTGTCGTACGACGCCCGGGGGGTCCGGAGCTACCGGCGCCTCGATGCCATCCGCGACCCGCACGACGTGTGCTGGCACGAGGGCGCCATCCACGTCAGCTCCAGCTGGGACGACACCGTGTGGCGCGTCACCGGGGGTGACGTCGAGCCACTGTGGCGGGCGCGGGCAGACGACACGGTGCCCGACGCCTGGCACGTCAACTCGCTGCTGGTCGTGGATGGGTCGCTGCACGTGTGCGCCTTCGGGAGGTTCGAGCGCCACAAGGAGTGGAAGGTCGCGGCGCGCCAGGACATCGGTTTCGTCCTCGACCTGCGCACGGGCCGAGACGCCATCGGTGGGCTGACCCATCCCCATGCCCCCCGGCGGCGCGGCGACCGCTGGTACGTCTGCGAGTCGACGCCCGGCAGGCTCACGGAGCTCGACTCTGACGGGCGGGTGTCACGGCAACTGCCACTCCGCCGGTTCACGAGGGGCCTGGCGCTCCTCGGCGACTGGGCCCTGGTGGGTGGCAACGCCCACCGCGATCACGACAACGACCGCGCCGAGGTACTGGTGGTCGAGCTCGACTCGTTCGAGGTCGTCGAGCGGATCGCCCTGCCCTGCCTCGAGATCTACGACATCCTTCCCACCCCCACGCCCCTGGCCGGGGGCGTGGCGCGAGGTTTCGGGGCGAACGCCGCGCGCGCGGTCGAGCAGTACCGTTCGGCGCGCCGGCCGTCCGTGCGCCGGCCTGCGCCGCCGGACGCGGTCGTGCGCCTGGTGCCGTCTCGCGTCGCGAGCTCGGCGGCGGCGATGGGCGGCTCGCTCGAGGCCGGCGACGCCCGCCGCTGCGGCGTGCGGGGAACGCTTCCGCCGGTGATGGTGGCGGGCACGGTTCGCACGGTGCCGCTCGGGGTCGTCAACCGCTCGTCGCGGCCGATCGCATCGGTGCTCCCACGTCCGGTCAAGGTGGCGGCCCGGTGGTTCCGCGTGATCGACGGCGAGCGGGGCGAGCCGCTCGCCAACCCCCGCGTCCCCCTCCCCCGGGTGGTGCCGGCCGGAGGCACCACGTCGGTGGACGTCGCACTGGAGGTTCCGCGCGAACCGGGGCTCTATGAGGTGTGGGTGGCGCTCCACCAGCCGCGGCTCGGGTGGTTCGGCGCCCGGGTGCAGGCCGAGGTGACGGTGATCGCGCCCGCTGGCGGCTCAGGCCTGCTCGGGGCGGAGGGTGGGGAACAGCACGACGTCGCGGATCGACTGGGTGTCGGTGAGGAGCATGACGAGCCGATCCATGCCGATGCCGAGGCCCCCGGTCGGCGGTAGCCCGTACTCCAGTGCCCTCAGGTAGTCGTCGTCGACGGCCATGGCCTCGTCGTCGCCGCCGGCGCGGGCGCGGGCCTGGTCCTCGAAGCGACGCCGCTGCTCCTCGGGATCGACGAGCTCCGAGAATGCGTTGCCGAGCTCGCGCCCGGCCACGATCGGCTCGAACCGCTCGACCACGCCCGGCAGCTCGCGGTGGTCGCGCGCCAGCGGCGAGACCTCCTTGGGATAGTCGAGCACGAACACCGGCCCCCACAGCGCGGCCTCGGTGGTCTTCTCGTAGATCTCCAGCACCAGCTTCCCTGGGCCCCACGATGCATCCACGTCGACGCCGTGGTCGGCGGCGATGCGCCGCAGCTCGTCGAGCGGCATGCGCACGTCGAGCCGCACCCCGGCGTGCTGCTCGACCAGGTCGGTCAGCGACGCTCGGGCCCACGGCGGGGTGAGGTCGACCTCCCGGCCGCCGTACGTGATGACCGTCGAACCCGTCACCTGCCGCGCCAAGTGGGCGACCAGCTCCTCGGTCAGCTCCATCATGTCGCCGTAGTCGGCGTACGCCTGGTACAGCTCGAGCATCGTGAACTCAGGGTTGTGGCGGGGGGACAACCCCTCGTTGCGGAACACCCGCCCGAGCTCGAACACTCGCTCGAACCCGCCCACGACGAGCCGCTTGAGGTACAGCTCCGGGGCGACCCGCAGGTAGATATCGAGGTCCAGCGCGTTGTGGTGGGTGACGAAGGGTCGCGCCAACGCCCCGCCGGGGATGGGATGCAGCAGCGGCGTCTCGACCTCGACGAAGCCACGGCCCTCGAGGAAGCGGCGGGTCTCCGACATGATGCGGCTGCGGGCCTGGAACACCCGCCTGCTGTCATCGTTGGCCCACAGGTCCGCGTAGCGCTGGCGGTAACGGAGGTCGGTGTCGGTGATGCCCCTCCACTTGTCGCCGAAACCCCGCCGGGCCTCGGCAAGGAGCTGCCAGCGGTCCACGAGCACCGACAGCTCACCCCGGCGGGACCGGATCACCTCACCCGTGGCGACGATCCAGTCCCCGAGGTTGCGCGCGGTGAGGTCCTTGTAGTCGCCGGTCTCCTGGGCGGTGGCCATCAGCTGGATCGAGCCGCTGGAGTCGCGGAGGGTGGCGAACGTCCGCCCGCCCATATCGCGCAGGAGCATCACCCGCCCCGCCACGGTGGCGGTGGTACCGCTGTTGGCCCCGGCCTCGAGCTCGGCGTGAGCGGCCTGCAGATCCGCGGCCCGGTCCTTGACCTCGACCCGGTAGGGGGGCCGGAAATCCGACGGCGTGTGCTCTGTCACTGGTTCTTCTCGTAGATGAGCCTCAGCCCGTGCAGGGTGAGCCAGGGCTCGTGGTGGGTGATCGTGCTGGACAGCGGCGTGATCAAGCCTGACAGACCGCCCGTGGACACGACCGCGGCTTTCTGGTTCAGCTCGTCCTGGATGCGGGTGACCATGCTGTCCACCAGGCCGGTGTAGCCGTAGATCACACCCGACTGCATCGACTCCACGGTGGACCGCCCGATCACGTGGCGGGGCTCCACCAGCTCCACACGACGCAGCGCCGCCGCGCGGGCGAACAGGGCGTCGAGGCTGATGTCGATGCCAGGGAAGATGGCGCCGCCCAGGTACTCCCCCTTCGCCGAGATGGCCTCGAACGTCGTAGCGGTGCCGAAGTCCACCACCACCACCGGCCCGCCGAAGAGGTCGAAGGCGGCGACGGCGTCGGCGATGCGGTCGGCGCCCACCTCTTTGGGGTTGTCGTAGAGGATGGGCAGCCCGGTGCGGATGCCCGGCTCCACGATCACGGCCGGCTGCCCGAAGTAGCGCTCGCTCATCCGGCGTAACGCCCCCGTCACCCGGGGAACCGACGAGCACACGCAGACGCCGGCGATGTCGTCGTCGAACGAGAACCCGTGGAAGCCCAGGAACTCCTGGATGACCAGCGCATGCTCGTCGGCCGTGCGCTCGGCGTTGGTCGCGACACGCCAGTGGTCCAGCAGGTGGGTGTCCGCCAGCGTGCGACCGACGTTGTGCTCGTCGTCGGGTTCGAGGTCGTAGATCCCGATGACGGTCTGCGTGTTGCCAACGTCGATGACCAGGAGCATCACGGCCCCGGAGGCTAGTGGGGTGGCTCGTAGCGCCCGCCCGGTAACCGGCGAGTCAGCGGTGCCGCTGGCAAGGACGCAGGAGGACGGCGCAGCCGTAGCTGCGGCGACGACGAGGACGCAGTCCAGCGGTGCGGCTGGCCGGCGGTTACCGGCGCTGTGTTGCGAGCCACCCCACTAGGGGTGGCTCGTAGCGCCCGCCCGGTAACCGGCGAGTCAGCGGTGCCGCTGGCAAGGACGCAGGAGGACGGCGCAGCCGTAGCTGCGGCGACGACGAGGACGCAGTCCGGCGGTGCCGTGGCCGGCGGTTCCCGGCGCTGCGTTGCGAGCCACCCCACTCGGCCGAGGCGCCGGAGACCTACGAACCCCCGCCCGTTCTACGCCACCACGTCGAGGCCGATGTCGAGGACGGGTGCCGAGTGGGTGAGGGCGCCGATCGAGGCCAGGTCCGCACCGGTCGTCGCGTAGGCGCCGATGCTGTCGAGGTCGAGACGGCCCGATATCTCCAGCAGGGGCCGGTCGGGGTGCCGTTCGCGGACCTCGGTCACCACGGCCCGAACCTCGTCGGGGGACATGTTGTCGAGCAGCAGGGCGTCGGCCCCGGCCGCCACGGCCTCACGCACCTGATCGAGGTCCCCACACTCGACGTGGACCGTGCGCCCGGGCCAGCGTTGCCGCGCCCGGGCGACGGCGGCGCTGATGCCGAACAGCTCGAGGTGGTTGTCCTTGAGCAGCACCCAGTCCGACAGGTTGCCGCGGTGGTTGGCTCCCCCGCCGGCCCGCACCGCCGCCTTCTCCAGCGTCCGTAGGCCGGGCGTGGTCTTCCGGGTGTCCCAGACCCGTAGGGTCCCGCCCACCTCGGTCACGGCATCGACGAACCGGGCCGTGAGCGTGGCGACACCCGACAGCCGGCCGAGGAAGTTGAGCGCGGTGCGCTCGGCGGTGAGGATCGGCGCCAACCGCCCCGTCACCCGGCCGAACTCCTTCCCGGCGTCGAGGTGATCGCCGTCGTCGGCATCCCAACGCAACTCGAGCGAGGCGTCGATCTGGTGCATGGCCTCCTCGGCGCACAGGCGCCCCGCGAGGACCCCATGGGCACGGGGCACGAACGACGCGGTCGCCTCCAGCTCCGGCGGCAGCAACGCCGAGGTCAGGTCGCCGATGGGCGTGAGATCCTCGGCCAGGGCACGGGCGACCGCCTCGCGCACCGCCGTGATGGGGGGATGGGCGTCGTGCACCGCGGCGAGTTTCGCAGGTTTTTTCATCCGCCCCGGGGGTCGGCTCCGAACACCCAACGAAAGGCTGGACTTTGCCCCGCACGAGGTGTCAACCATGCTGCTACGCGCCCCGCACGCGCCCGTCGACGCCCCCGCGTCGGCGCGGACGCCGTCGTGGCGCCGCGCGCGCTGGTGGGTCAGGGACCACCAGGCGAGCCTCTGGGTCGTTGGCGCCATCGGGGTCCTGGGCGCCGCCGTGCACAGCATCAACATGGGCACCGCCCCTGCCCCGGCCAGCGGCGAGGGGGCGCTGGTAGCGGCCGGCTGGTCGATCGTCCACCTCGGTTCCGCCGGCGACGCCACGTTCTCTTCGGCCGCGCCGTCGCTCGCACCGGTCCACCTCGGCGCCTGGATCTGGGCGACGGGCGCGCTGGGACGGGCGTCGAGCGCCATCGCCGCGGGCCGGGAGGCGATGCTCGCCGCTCACGTCATCAGCATCCCGCTCGTGTGGGTCTTGGCCCGGCGCTCGGGGCTGGCCCACTGGGCGGCGGGCGGCGCAGCCCTCGTCTTCGCCGTGTCGCCACTGGCGGTCGCGCTCTATCGACCGGTGAGCGGGGCCGGGTTGGCGGTGCCGTGGATGCTGGCCGCCCTGGCGCTCGCCAGTGCTCGACGGCCGCGCACGCTGACGGCCGTGACTGCCGGCGTGTGCTTGGCGGTGGCCGTGCTGACGGAGCACCGCGTAGCCCTGGTTGTTCCGGCGGTCGGTTGGCTGCTGTGGCGGTCGTCTCCGAGTCCCCGTCGGCGCCGGAGACGCCTGGTTGCCGCCGCGGCGGCCTACGGCGGGGCGTGGCTCGCAGTGACCGCCCTGGTGAGGTCCGGAGCGCCCGAGGCGGGAGGGTCGCTCGGCCTGCTCGACCGGATCCGTTTGGTCGCAGGCGATGCGTCCTCGGCGGTGGGGACCGTTGCCGACGGGTTCGACGGGCGATCGGTGGTCGGTCTGATCGGGCTGGACCGCATCGGCGCCGGCGCCTGCCTGGTGGCGGCGATCGTGGTGCCGTCGGTGGTGCCACGCCTTCGCCCCATCGGCTGTGCCTTCTGGGCGTTTGCCGCCCTAGTGCTGGTGTCGGGCGAACCATCGTGGACCATCGTCGTAGCGATAGTGCCGCTGGGCGCCGTGCTGCTCGCCGCCGGGGCACAGCTCGTCTGGGTCTGGCACCTCGAAGCCCGTGTCGAACCCGGCCGGCAGGCGCAGCCCGCCTCGGCGGCCGTGAAGCGGCTCGACGCCGCGGCGCCCCTCATGCTCGCAGCCGCGGCCGTGGCGCTGGTGCTGGCGGTTCCCGACTGGATCTCGACCCACCGGGACGTCGCGGCAGCCGATGCCGCAGCGCCGTTGGCCTCCGCCTGCAACTGGGTGGTGGACAACCTCAGCGACGGTGACCGCGTCATCGTCGACGACGCCATCTGGGTCGACCTGGTCGAGGACGGGCTCGCACCGCAGGCGCTCGCAGGCTACGGAGCGGTCGGCGCCGGGCCCGACTGGCGCTCGTACCGCTACATCGTCTCCACCCCGGCGCTGCGTGATGCCGGCGCCCCGCCCGAGGTCGCCAGGGCCGTCGGCAGCTCCCTCGAGATCGCCAGTGTCGGAGAGGGCGACGAGCGCGTCGAGGTGCGGCGCATCGTCGCGTCGGGCGCCGAGGCCCCGGCCGGCCAAGCGGCGACCAGGAACGACGCGCGAGCTCTCGCCGGGCAGGCGCTGGCCGCGAACCCAGGCATCGAAGCGCCGCCCGCCGCGGTCGCGCAGCTGCGTGCCGGCGAGGTGGACGAGCGGCTGACGACGGTGCTCGCCACCCTCGCCGGCGCCCACCGCCTCGAGATCGGCGCCTTCGTCGCCTTGCCCGGCGAGGACGTGGCGGGCACCCCCATGCGCACGGTCGAGCTCGCCGCCATCGACGGTCGGCCGATCGCCGCTGGTGACCCCGCCGTGGTCGAGGTCGTGGCCTTCCTGGGCAACCAGCTCTCGGAGTTCCGGCCGCACCAGGTCAGCCTGGTCGGCCGCACCAGCGGCGAACCACGTCTGCGCATCACCTTCCCGATAGGACAGGAGGATTGACGATGATCGACATTCGATCGAACCGGTGGGGCCATGGGTCGAGACGACTCACGGTTTTGGTCGCCGCCATCGCCAGCGTGGCGGGCGCGCTGGCGGTGGCGGGCCAACCCGCGAGCGCCGGGGCTGCCACCGACGTCCAGCTGCGCGTCGCCCACTTCTCCCCCGACACGCCGCCGATGGACGTCTACGCCACCGGATTCGATGGCAAGGAGCAGCTGGTGCTGCCCAAGCTGGGATACGGCCAGGTGTCGGAGTACCTGCCGCTCGCGGCGGGCCTGTACGCGTTCTCGATGCGGCCCGCCGGCTCGCCGGCCACCGACGAGGCGGTGCTCCGGGTCTCGGCCGACCTGGCCGCCAAGACGTCGTACACCTTCGCCGCCTTCGGTCGTCAGGCGGAGCTGAACACCGACCTGCTGACCGACGACCTCTCCGCGCCCCCGGCCGGCCAGGGAAGCGTGCGCCTGATCCAGGCCGCGATCGACGCCGGTGCGGTCGACGTCAGCACCGCGGGCGGGCCGCTGCTGGCCCAGGATGCCGACCTGGGAAGCGTTAGCAGCTACGTCGCGGTGCCCGCCGGCTCGTGGGAGGTCACGGCCGAGGGTGAATCGGCGGATCCGGTCGTCGAGAACCTCACCGTCGAGCCCGGCGCCGTGAGCTCCCTGGTGGTGCTCGACGGCAACGAGACGGGCAACCTCCAGATCATGAGCGTCACCGACGCCGCCAGCGCCACGGCGGGCGCGGGTGCCGCGCCGGCCGGAGGCGTCGACACCGGTGGCGGTGGGCTGGCCGACGCCGTCGCGTCGTCATCCGATCCCACGGGCACCGGCGGCGCCCTGGTTGCCACATCGGCAGGGCTGCTGGCGGTACTGCTCGCGGTCGGGACGACATGCCTGCTGAGGAGAAGACGCGCAGCGTGAGCCTGCGAGGGCTGAGACTCGTCGGCCGGCGGGCCCTACCTCTGACCGTCGCGCTCCTGGGCGCACTGGCCGCACCGGCGCTCGTCGCCCACGCGGTCGACGGCGGGGGTTGGCCGGCCGAGCCGGCCGACACGAGGACGGCGGGAGCGGGGGTGACCCGGGGGGCGGACCCGGGCACCGCCGCTGTGTCGGGGCCTCGCACCCGGCCGTCGATCCGCGTCGCCGAACGACCGCTCCCGCTGGGGGTGTCGGCGGCAGAGGTCCAGCCGGCACCACCGGCCAGCATGACGATCCCCTCCATCGGCGTCGAAACGGAGCTGGAGCACCTGGCGGTGCGCGACGACGGGACCCTGGCGGCCCCGGACCACTTCGGACGGGCGGGTTGGTTCTCCGAGGGCCCGGCGCCGGGCGAGCGGGGCCCGGCGGTGATCGTCGGCCATGTCGACTCCCGGGATGGCCCGGCCGTCTTCTATCGCCTCGCCGAACTGCAGGCCGGCGATCTCGTCGAGGTCACGCGCACCGATGGCACGGTCACCCGCTTCGCCGTGACCGACACGTTCGAGGCCACCAAGGACACCTTCCCGACGGAGGCGGTCTACGGGCCGACTGCGGGGCCCACGCTGCGGCTCGTCACGTGCACCGGCGCATTCGACCGCGCCGCCCGCCACTACGTGTCGAATCTCATCGTGTACGCCGACCCGGCGTGACGGGAGTGGCTGCCGGGTCACATGAGGTGACGGGCCTACCGCCCAGGAACGACACCACCGACGACGTAGCGCAGCCGTTGCCGCGGATCGATGTCGGGATGGTCGGTACGGGCGTGGGCTCCCCGGCTTTCCGTGCGGGCCAGCGCGCTCGTCGCCAGCGCCCAGCCCACGGTTGCCAGGTTGGCGAGCTCACACAGGGCGCCCGCCGGCGACGGATCGCCGCGGGCGTGGGCCAACGCCACGGCGGCGGCGTCCCGGGCCCGCTCAAGCGAATCGGCGGACCGCAGCACGCCGGCGTTGGTGGTCATCGCGCGCTGCAACGCGGCCTGGACCTGGTCGCCGCCGGCGGCGGCCGGCGGGCCAGTGCGACCGCTGTCGCCGGGCGGCAGCGGCGCGTCCAACCGCCGCCCCGGGATGGCGTCGTCGTGCCCGTCGAGCACGCAACGCATGGCGCCAGTGGGTGAGGGTCCGTCCTTGCCGCGCTCGACCGCCTCGACCACCCGGGGACCGAAGACCATCCCGTCGAGCAACGAGTTCGATGCCAGCCGGTTGGCGCCGTGGACGCCGTTGCAGGCGGCTTCGCCGGCCACCCACAGGCCCGGGAGTGACGAGGCGCCGTCGAGGTCGGCGACGATTCCGCCGCAGATGTAGTGGGCCGCCGGCGCCACCGGAAGCCAGTCTGTCCGGGGATCGAGGCCCACCGCCTCGAGCGAGGCGGCGATGGTGGGAAAGCGCTCGCCGAAGCGCTCGAGTCCCGTGGCGTCGAGCCATACGTGGTCGGTGCCCTGTTCGGCGACGCGGGACATGATCGCCTGGCTCACCTTGTCGCGGGGCAGCAGCTCATCCACGAAGCGCTCGCCGTTCGCGTCGCGGAGCAGGGCACCGTGGCCCCGCAGCGCCTCCGACAGCAGCGGCCGGGGCATGGCCGGGTGGTGGAGGGCGGTCGGGTGGAACTGCACGAACTCCAGGTCGGCCACCGCGATCCCGGCGCGCAGCGCCATGGCGATGCCGTCGCCCGTGGACTCGGGTGGGTTGGTCGTCACCGCGAACAGCTGGCCGGCGCCCCCCGTGGCCACGAGCACGTGGTGGGCCCGCACCTCGGCGCGCTCTGCCGACGGTCCCACGGCCATCACCCCGCCGCAGCGCCCGCCCTCGATGAGCAAGTCAAGCGCGAACCAGTGCTCGTAGACGGCCGCGGCCGTCTGGTGGACCGCGGCCACCAAGGCGCGCTCCACCTCGACGCCGGTGGCGGCACCGCCGGCGTGCACCACGCGGGCGTGCGAGTGCCCGCCCTCGCGCGCCAGCAGCAGCTCACCCCGCGAGTCACGGTCGAAGATGGCGCCCAGCGCGATCAGCTCGTTGACCCGCGCCGGACCCTCGTCGACCAGCACGCGCACGGCATCGGGATCGCACAACCCAGCCCCGGCCGCCAAGGTGTCGGCCAGGTGCAGATCGGTCGAGTCGGGGTCGTCGGCGAGGACCGCCGCGACTCCCCCCTGGGCCCAGCGGGTCGTCGCCTGGTGCAGCTCCGCCTTCGTGAGCACGCCGACCCGCATGCCGTGGGTCTTCGCCGCCCGCACCGCGGCCGACAGCCCGGCCACGCCCGATCCCAGGACCAGCAGGTCGAGCACGCCGTTCATTCTCGCAGCGCTTGGGTTCCGTGGCGCGCGTCAGCGCCGGAGAAGGCGGTCAGCCGGTGGCGAGCCGCTCAGCGGCGGCCGCGTCGATCCGGCGGTTGGCGGCGTCGACGTGCACGACCACGGGCTCGTGGTGCTCCAGGTCGCCCTGGTCGTAGTCGGCGTAGGAGATGACGATGACGCGATCGCCCGGTGACACCAGGCGTGCGGCGGCACCGTTGAGGCACATGTCGCCCGAGCCGGGGCGGCCGGCGATGGCGTAGGTCTCGAACCGGGCCCCGTTGTCGATGTCGACCACCGCCACCTGCTCGTGCTCGAGGATGTCGGCCGCGGCGAGCAGGTCGGGATCGATGGTGATCGAGCCCACGTAGTGCAGGTTGGCGTCGGTGACGACCGCACGATGGATCTTCGACTTGAGCATGCGGCGACGCACGATGGGTCAACCTCCCTGGGTGGGTGCCGGCACGGTCACCCCCACGTTGTCGATGAGCCTCGCTCCCCCGAATCGAACGGCTGCCAGGAGCCGCAGATTCCCGGCGAGCGGCTCCGGGATGCGGAAGGAGTCTGCGTCGACGACCTCGGCGTAGTCCAGTTGCGCCAGTGGTTCCGCCTCGATGATCTGGCCCATCAGCGCGCGGACAGGGGTGGGGTCGCGTTCGCCGGCCAGGATGGCGGCCACCCCTGCCCGCAGTGCCCGGTAGACGACCGGCGCCGCCTCCCGTTCGCCGGCGGTGAGGTAGCTGTTGCGGGACGAGAGGGCCAGGCCGTCGAGCTCGCGCGCCGTGGGGCATCCAACCACCTCGACGGGGAGCGACAGGTCCCGGGCCATCCGCCGCACCACCGCCAGCTGCTGGAAGTCCTTCTCGCCGAAGTACGCGCGGCAGGGCCCGACGATCGCGAACAGCTTGGCGACCACGGTCGCGACACCCGCGAAGTGGCCGGGCCGGGCCGTGCCCTCGAGCGGTTCGGACACCTGCGCCACCGACACCGTGGTCAACACCGGCTGCGGGAACATCTCGTCGGCGCTGGGGACGAAGAGCAGGTCGACACCCGCGGCCTCGGCGAGGCGTCCGTCCCGATCGAGGTCACGGGGGTAGGCGTCGAGGTCCTCGCCCACGCCGAACTGGAGGGGGTTCACGAAGATCGAGGCCACCGTGACGTCCGTGTCGGCCCGCGCCTGCCGCATGAGCGACAGGTGGCCTTCGTGCAGGTAGCCCATCGTCGGCACGAGCCCGACCGAGCGGCCCGCGGCCCGCTCGCCCTCCAGGAGCGGCCGCAGCTCGGCGATCGCGTGCAGGGTCTTCACCGCGTGCCTTGCCGGCGTCCGGGCGTGGTCTGCGTCGCCGGCCGCGGCTGCTGCGCCAGCCGACGGGCGGCGTCGGCGAGGGAGCGGTACGCACGACGTTCGTCGGCCGGGAGGGCCCGCAGGTGGCGGCGGATCGTGGCCTCGTCGCCCCGGGCCGCCGGGCCCGTCAGCCCCGTCGCCGGCCCGAGGGCGGCGACGTTGTCGAGCGTTGCCCTTGCCAGGTCGACGTACGCCTCGAACGGCACCCCCACGGCCTCGCTCAGGCGCTCGACCTGTCCCATCAGCGCCACCAGGTGGTTGGAGGCGATGACGGCGGCGGCGTGGTAGACGGGACGGTCGGCGTCGGCCACCTCGAACCATCGCCCTCGCAGGGCGTGCACGACGTCGTGGGCCAGCGGGTCGCCGGCGACGGCGAACCAGGAGCCAACGAGGCGACGAGCACCGAGCGCCGGGGTGGGCAACGCCACCAACGGGTGGATTGCCGCCCGCCGCCGGTGGGGGGCCAGCGGCGCGAGGCCGAGCGACCCGGCCAGGTGGGCCACGACTGTGCTCGGCACAGGATCGACCGCCCGCGCCACGTCACGGACGCGATCGTCGGGCGTGGCGATCACCAGCAGGTCGACGCCCTGGGCGGCCGGGGCCAGGTCGTCGCCCCGACCCAGCAGGGGCGCCACGTCCCAGCGAGTGGCGGTGAGCGCCCGCGCCAGCGACGTGCCGGCGCGACCAGGGCCGATGATCCGTACCCGCACCACGGTCAGTGCGCGGCCAGCTCGTCGAGCGCACCTACCGGCTCGACGTAGCCGGCAGATGCGTCCAGGGTGGCGTCGTCGACCAGGTCGGGGGCGAGGTCACGCAGCGGCGCCAGCACGAATCGGCGCTCCCACATGCGGGGATGGGGCACCTGGAGGTCGGGCTCGTCGACGGTGACACCATCGATCCACAGCACGTCCACGTCCAGCGTTCGTGGTCCCCAGCGCTCGTCGCGCACGCGCCCGGCGGCCGCCTCCAGGCGGTGGCACACGCCGAGCAGGTCGTGCGGCGCCCGCGCCGTCTCCAGCTCGGCAACCAGGTTGAGGTAGGCGTCCTGGCCGCCCGGCCCGCCGACGGGTTCGGTCTCGTAGACCGGGGACACGGCCCGCAGGTCGACGGCCCGCAGGGTGTCGACCGCTTCGCGTAGGTAGCGCACCCGATCGCCGAGGTTGGACCCGAGCCCGAGGAACGCTCGCCTGGGGCTCGGGGCGTCGCCCTCGGCGTCACTCATCGTCTCGTCCGAACCACGTGCACACCCGAGGTTGCAAGGTCGTGGGGCACTGGGGGCCGCAGCTTCCGAACCGCGAGGTCGACGGCGACGATCCGGGGATCCACGGCCAGCACTGCCTGCGCCACGACCTCTGCCAGACGCTCCAGCAGCGCGACGTGTCCCGCTCCGGCCGTCCGCACCACGGCGTCGCACACGGCGCCGTAGTGGACCGTGTCGGCGAGATCGTCACTCGCCCCGGCGGCCCCCAGGTCGACGACCACGTCGAGGTCGACCTCCAACGGCTGGTCCTGCTCGCGTTCGATCGGCAGCACCCCCACGCGTGCGAGCAGCCGGAGGCCGCGCAGCTCGATGCGATCCCAGGGCAGCGCGGAGCGTTCGCTCATCCGGATTCGCGGAGCTCGTCGGCGGAGGCCACCAACTCCCGCCCCTCGGGACCGAGCTGCCGCCCGGTCAGGCGCTCAGTGACCGAGATCGCCTGGGGGCCGTAGGGCACGAGGCCGGCCCACAGCACGTAGCCCGCGACCAGGCCACAGATACGGTCCCCAACCTCCTCCTGGTGGATCAGGAGCTTCTCGCCCTTGGCCAGGAGGTCGCGAACCTCGGTGTAGAGCGCAAGCTGGAACTCGACCGGATCGTCGTGGGGCTGCTCGGGCCGGTGCAGCCAGGCCACGCCCAGCTCGTCGTAGTTGTGCAGGTTGTGGGGTGCGGCGATGAGGGAGATGACGTGGGTGAATCCCTGCTCGCGGATCCAGATGATCTCCTCTTGGCGGCGCACCCGGCGATGGTTGGCCCCGTAGCCGCCGGGTCGCTCGCAGATGGCCAACCGGTCCTTGAGCACCCACACGAAGTTTCGGGGGGTGATGCCCTGGGCCCACTTGCCCTTGGTCGGTGGCACGTCAGGATCCTCCGTGGGGCCGCGCCCCACACCCATCGCCGGCGCGTCGCCGTAAGGCGCTCGCGCCGTCGGCCTGCCGTGCTCGCTTCACTCGCACTTCAGTACTCCTTGCTGGATAGATCATGCGGCCGCCAGCACCCGGCCGCAGGCCTCGATCGCCCGCACGGTGGCAGGCACCTCGTGGACGCGGACCATGCTGGCGCCGCGGAGCAACGACCACACGGCGGTGGCGATCGAGCCCTCCAGCCGATCTCCGGTGGGCGGGACGGTAGGGGTGCGGTCGGCCCGTGCCGCCAGGGTGCCGAGCGTCGACTTGCGGCTGGTGCCGACCAGCACCGGATAACCGGTGGCCACCAGGACGTCGAGGTTGGCGAGCAGGTCGAGGTTGTGGTCCAGGGTCTTTCCGAAGCCGATGCCGGGATCGATCCACACCTCGTGCACGCCTGCGGCCCGGGCGGCGTCGGCCCGATCGACGAGGAAGTCGCGCACCTCGGCCACGACGTCGCCGTACACCGGGTCGGCCTGCATGGCGCGGGGATCGCCCAGCATGTGCATGGCCACGAACGCGGCGCCGGTGGCGCCGGCCACCGCAGCCAGGCTGGCCGACACGTCGTTGATCATGCGGGCCCCGGCGGCCACGGCGGCCTCGGCGACCGCCGCCTTGCGGGTGTCGATCGACACGGCGACGGCGTCGGACGCCAGCGCCTCGACCACCGGGAGCACCCGGCGCAGCTCCTCGTCGACCGGTACCGGCTCGGCCCGGGGGCGGGTGGACTCACCGCCCACGTCGACCCAATCTGCTCCCTGGTCCACCAGTGCGCGACCGTGGGCGATCGCGGCCCGGTGGTCGAGGAACCGTCCGCCGTCGGAGAACGAGTCCGGGGTCACGTTGACGACACCCATGACCCGGCGACGTCCACTCTCCACGAACGGCAAGCATATGTCGCGCCCTGTGACCACCGACGGCGCGCTCCGACGCCGCAACGTTGCGTTCCGTAGCGGTGGAGCTGGCGACCGGTAACGTACGCCCCGTACGTATGCAACCATGACCTCATGCCGCGCCGCACCGCCGCCGACGCCGCTGTCACGCGGCGCACGATCCTCGACGCCGCCCGTGCCACCTTCGCCGAGGATGGCTACCAGGCCGCCACCCTCGACGGCATCGCGCTCCGGGCGGGTGTGACCCGGGGCGCGGTGCACCACCACTTCGGCGACAAGCACGAGCTGTTCGTCGAGGTCTTCGAGGAGGTCGAGCGGGAGATCAACGACACCGTGGTGACGGCGGCGCTGACTGCGACGCCGCCGACGGGGCTCGAGCCGTTCAGAGCCGGATGCCGCAAGCTGTTCGAGCTGTTCGCCAGGCCCGACCTCCGCCGCATCGTCCTCGCCGACGCCCCGGCCGTCCTCGGGCTGGTGGCCTGGTACGAGATCGACCGGGGCTTCGGCCTCGGGACCATCCGGTCGGGACTGCAGTCCCTGGCCGCCGACGGGGCACTGCGGCACGAGGACGCCGAAGCGCTCGCGCTGTTGCTGTACGGCGCGCTGACCGAGGCCTCACTGGCGCTCGGCGCAGGGCTCACCACCGTCGACGAGGACGCCATCATCGAGACCGTGGAACGGATCCTGCGCGCCTTCGCCCCCGTCGCGCGCTAGTGGGGCGGCTCGGCCGCCTCGACCGCCACATCGAGCGCCAGCTCGGCCATGGCGAAGAACCCCTTCTCGCGCTCGCCCGAGCTGATCGCCTCGCCCCGGGGGATGTGGTCGCTCACGGTGGAGACGCACAGCGCCCGCGCCTGGTGGGCGGCGGCGATCGTGTAGAGCGCGGCGGCCTCCATCTCGACGGCGAGCACGCCATGCCTGGTCAGCGCGTCGGTCACCTCGGGATCGGTGTCGTAGAAGGTGTCGGTGGACAGGATGGTCCCGACGTGAGCGGTGATGCCCCGCTCGCGCGCCAAGCGCCAGGCTTCGACGGCGAGGCCGAAGTCGGCGGCCGGGGCGTAGGTGATGCCCTTGAACCGCCGTTCGACCATCGCCGAATCCGTGTGCGCGGCCAAGGCGATGACCAGATCGCGCAGGGCCACGGCGTCGTGCAGCGCACCGCACGAGCCCACCCGAATCGCGGTGGTCACGCCGTAGAAGCGGAACAGCTCGGTGGCGTAGATGGCGATCGACGGCATGCCCATGCCGGTCCCTTGCACCGAGATGCGGCGCCCCCGGTAGGTGCCGGTGAAGCCCAGCATGTTGCGGACCTCGTTGTAGCACTGGGCGTCCTCGAGGAAGCGCTCCGCGATGGCGGCCGCCCGCCGGGGGTCGCCAGGGAGCAGCACGGCGTCGGCGATGTCGCCGGGCTTGGCCTCGTTGTGCGGTGTCGGCGCGGTCATAGATCCTCGCAGAGTAAGGGGCGGGGGGTGCGGGGGGCAGTGGCTTCTGCCGGAGCCCCCCGCTGTCGCTCGATGCGGCTTCGCCGGTCGAGCGGCCAAAGAATCGACGCCGCCAATCGGCGGCGGCCGAAGGGTGGGGGGAGCCGGAGGGGGGCGGCTTTCCCTCCCCCTTCCGAATACCTACCGCTGGCCGACGATGAAGCGCATCGCCTCTTCGCGGGTGGCGACGCTGGACCGGAACAGGCCCCGGACCGCCGACGTCACGGTGGTCGAGCCCGGCTTGCGCACGCCCCGCATCGTCATGCACAGGTGCTCCGCCTCGATCACGACCATCACACCCCGCGGCTGGAGGGTGCGGTCGATTTCGTCGGCGACCTGGACCGTCAGGTTCTCCTGTACCTGTGGCCGGCGGGCGAAGGCGTCGACCAGGCGCGCCAACTTGGAGATCCCGGTGATCCGCCCGTCCTCCCCGGGGATGTAAGCCACGTGTGCCCTGCCGATGAAGGGGATGAGGTGGTGTTCGCAGATCGACTGCATCGGGATGTCCCGCACCATGACCATCTCGTCGTGTCCGGCCTCGAATGTCACGGCCAGGTGGGTGTCGACCTGCTCGTGGATGCCCGAGCAGATCTCGGTGTACATGCGGGCGACACGCTCGGGGGTGTCGCGCAGGCCGTCGCGGTCAGGGTCCTCCCCGATGGCCTCGAGGATCTCCCGCACGGCCTTGGCGATCCGCTCCATGTCCATCGGGGTCTCGATGGGCGGAAAGTCCCGGCTCGGGCTCGGCCATTCGTCGGCCACTATCTCCCGCTCCTTCTGCTGCGCAGCGGCCCGCTCGGGGCTCGCTCGCTCTCACCTTGCTTCCCAGTCACCCTCGAGGGACGCTCGCTCATGGGCGCGACCTTTCTCTGTCTCCTCGGTTGGCCCCTCGGGTCAGGTCCCGGACGGCCGGGGCTCGCCCATACCCCAGCGCAGCACCCGCCGCCAGGCCGGCAGCCGCGGCGCCGGGGCGCGCCGCACGTCCGGCTCGCCCGCTTCCTGCGTCGGGTCCGCCGCCTCGGCGACGGTGGGACCCACCAGCGCGCGGCGGGCGGGCGGCTGCGGCCCGATGAGCTCGTCGAGCGGCAGCTCGATGCCGGTCCCCTTGTCGAGGTCGCCGAACACCTCGGCCAGGTCGCCGTCGTCGAGCGTCTCCTTGTCGACGAGCGACGCGGCCAGGCGGTCGAGCGTGGCCCTGTGGGTGGCGAGGATGAACTTGGCGCGGTCGTGAGCGGCGTCGATCAACCGCCGGACCTCGTCGTCGATCAGCCCCGCAACCTCGTCCGAGTACGTCGGCTCATGCCCGTAGTCCCGGGCCAGGAACACCTCTTGGGCCTTCGTGCCGAGCTGCTGTGGCCCAAGCCGGTCGCTCATCCCGTAGGTGGTGACCATCTGGCGGGCGATCTCAGTGCACCGCTCGATGTCGTCGCTGGCTCCCGTCGTGGGCTCGCCGAACACCAGCTCCTCTGCCGAGCGGCCTCCCAGCAGCATGGTCAGCGTGTCGACCAGCTCGCTGCGGCTCTTCAGGTACTTGTCCTCGGTGGGTAGGGCCAGCGTCCACCCCAGCGCGCGCCCACGCGACACGATCGAGACCTTATGGATGGGGTCGGTGCCCTCCAGCACGTGCCCCACCAGCGTGTGGCCGCCCTCGTGGTAGGCGATGACCCGCTTCTCCTTGTCGGACATGACCCGGGTCTTGCGCTCGGGGCCGGCCAGCACCCGGTCGATGGCCGCCTCCATGGCCATCATGGTGATGTCGGTGCCGCCACGGCGGGCGGTGAGCAGCGCCGCCTCGTTCATGAGGTTGGCCAGGTCGGCGCCGGTGAACCCCGGCGTGCGGCGAGCAAGGACGTCGAGGCGCACGTCGTCTGCCAGCGGCTTGCCCTTGGCGTGGACGTCAAGGATCGCCTTGCGGCCTTCGAGGTCCGGCTGGTCCACCACGATCTGGCGGTCGAACCGACCCGGACGGAGCAGCGCCGGATCGAGGATGTCGGGCCGGTTGGTGGCGGCGATCAGGATCACCCCGGTGCGGGAGTCGAACCCGTCCATCTCCACCAGCAGCTGGTTCAGCGTCTGCTCGCGCTCGTCGTGACCACCGCCGAGGCCGGCGCCGCGGTGGCGCCCGACGGCGTCGATCTCGTCCACGAACACGATGGCCGGGGCTGTCTGCTTGGCCTTCTCGAAGAGGTCGCGCACCCGGCTGGCGCCCACACCCACGAACATCTCCACGAAGTCCGAGCCCGAGATGGGGAAGAACGGCACTCCCGCCTCCCCGGCCACGGCCCGGGCCAGGAGCGTCTTGCCGGTGCCGGGCGGCCCGAAGAGCAGGACACCCTTCGGGATCCGCGCCCCGATCGCCTGGAACCGGCCTGGGTCCTTGAGGAAGTCCTTGATCTCCTGGAGCTCCTCGACCGCCTCCTCGCAGCCGGCCACGTCGGCGAACGTAACGACGGTGTCGTCCTTCGTAACCTGCTTCGCCTTCGACTTGCCGAACTGCATCACGCCGCGGCCCCCGCCCTGGAGCGCGTTCATGACCAGGAAGAACGCCCCGATGATCAGCACGACGGGCAGCAAGCTGAACAGCAGGCCGGTCCAGACCGAGTCGCCCTGGGAGTCGGTCGTGACCTCGATCGCGGGTTTGGCCTCGTCGAGCTCGTCCACCAGCTCGTCGGCGAACTCCGCGGGGTAGCCGACCTTGTAGTCGGTGTCGTCGCGCAGCTTGCCCTGGACGACGTTGTCGCGATCCTTGATCTCGGCCGTCGCGACCTCGCCCTGGGCGATGTCGTCGCGGAAGGCGGAGAGGTCGAGCTCCTCGCGCTCGGTCCCGGGGCGGAGCATCTGCACCCCGAAGAAGAGGACGGCGAAACCGAGGACGAGATACGCGACGGCGGCGCGGGGGAAGCGTTTCACGGTGCGGGCCAGGCTACCGGCGGGGCGGCGCCGAGGACCACCGCCCCGGACCGTCTCAGCCGCTTATCTCGCCCGTGAACTCGCACACGTAGGGAAGGTTGCGGAAGCGCTCGGCGACGTCGAGGCCGTAACCCAGCACGAAGGCCGGCGGGATCTCGAAACCGACGTAGCGCAGCTCCTCCTGGGTCTTCTGGTTGCCCTGGCGCACGAACAGCGCGCACACGGCCAGGCTCGCGGGATGCCGGGCAGCCAGGTTCCGCCGCAGATAGGTGAGCGTGAGCCCCGAGTCGACGATGTCCTCCACCAGGATCACGTGCCGCCCGGTGAGGTCGATGTCGAGGTCCTTGACGATGCGGACGACGCCGGAGGACCGGGTCGATGCGCCGTAGGACGAGACGGCCATGAAGTCGATCTCGACCGGCAGGCGAATGGCCCGGGCCAGGTCGGCCATGAAAACGAACGCCCCCTTCAGCACGCCGATGAGCAGCGGGGGGCGGGTGGCGTAGTCGGTGGTGATCTGGTCACCAAGCTCGGCGATCCGGGCCTGGATCTCCTTCTCCCCGACCACCACCGGCCCGAGCAAGGGATCGTCGAGATGATGGATGAAATCGCCCGGGGAGTTCGGCATGCATGGTCACGCTACTGGACCCTCGCGGAAGTCATCGTGGCGTCTCGCCGGCCAGATCCGCCGCTGGACATCGTCCTCGTCGTCGCCGCAGCCGCTGGCTGCGCCTTTCCTCGTGCATCCTCGCCAGCGACGAATCTGACACGGCGATACATCCACGGAACTCCCGCGAGCGCCCACTAGTGGCCCTTGGGCCGGTCGAGCCGGAGGCGTCCCCGGGACCGGGCGACCCGCCACCCACCCGGAAGCTCGCACGCCAGCGCCTCGCCCCGCGCCACGGCGAGGACGCGATCGACGCTGGCGCCGTCCGGCGGATGCAGCTCGTCGCCGCCGGGTCCGCCCGTACGCAGCCAACGCCGGACGGCGCGGCGGGCCAGCGGCGCCGGGGCCGCAGCGAGCGCCCGGGCGTCGCAGGGGTCGAGCACGGCGGACAGCTCGTCGAGGAGCGCGACGTCGTCGCGCGCCAGGTCGGTTTGGCGGGCGAGGATCGGCACGACGTCGCGCTCGGCGATGTCGTCGAGCAGCGGGAGCAACTCGTGCCGGACCCGGTTGCGGCGGAACGCCGAGTCGCGGTTGGTGGGGTCCTCGACCGGCTTCAGCCCCAGGGTCTCGCACAGGGCGCGGGTCTCACGCCGGCGCAGGCGGCGCAGCGGCCGGCTCCGGGGGTCCATGCCGGCGAGGCCGTCGAGGCCCGCGCCCCGCAGCAGGTTGAGCAGCACCGTCTCGGCCTGGTCGTCGGCCGTGTGCCCGGTCAGCACACCGGCCGGGAGGACGGCATAGCGGGCGGCCCGGGCGCGGGCCTCGAGATTGGGGCCGGGCTCCACCGTGGCCTGCACCCCGCGGAACGCGGCGCCACAGCGGTCGGCCGCCGCCCGCACGACCTCGGCCTCGCCGTCGGACCCCGGGCGCAGCCCATGGTCGACATGCACCGCCGTGGCCCGGCAGCCGGCCTCGACGGCGAGAACCAGCAGGGCCAGCGAGTCGGCCCCACCCGACACGGCGCACGTCACCGCGGTCCGAGCCGGCGGGAAGTCGCACCTGGCCAGCAGGGCGGCGGTCGCCTCGCTCACGCGGGTCACTGTACGGGTGAGGCATCGGTCCCGACGGTCCTGCGTTCGATCGTGACGAATTCCGGCGACTTCGAACGCCGCAACGGGGAGTCGGTTGACCGTCCCTACCCGACGAGCTCCTCGGAGAGCTTCACCCGGTCCAGCCACTCCTGGGGGGCGCGGATCTCGGCCAGGGTGGGTAGCCACTCCGGCCCCCGCCAGGCCGCGTCGAGGGCGTCGGGACCGCCATGGCGCTCGACGTAGGCGATGAACGACTCGCCCTGCGCGTACTGCTGGAACTTGGCGTCGATGCCGAGCGCCTTCTGCAGGAGCTTGGCCACGCTGCCCCCCTGCTTCCGCCGCTCGCGCAGCGCCCGCGAGAACCGGGCGGCGGAGGGGACGTGACCCTCGCCGGCCCGATCCATGGTGACGTCGCCGTGGCCCTCGAGCAGGCTCATCAGCCCGCCGATCCGACCGAACAGCTCACGCTGGTCCGGGCTGGCCAGCAGGGTGGCGATGCCGCCCTCATCGAGCGGGTTGTGGCCCGACCGCAGGTCCTCGATCACCCGACCGAGGGCGTCGAGGAACCGCTTGGGATCGGGATCGACGGCGTCGAGCGTCTGCTCGACGAGTGAGAGGAAGTGCGGCCGCAGCCACGGCACCCCGGTGAACTGCGCCCGATGGGTCACCTCGTGGAGGGCCAGCCACAGGCGGAACTCCTGGGGCGGGAAGGCGTAGCGCTTCTCCAACGCCAGCACGTTGGGCCCGACGTAGTAGACGAGGTCCTGATCCTCGGGGTGCTCGTCCTCGATCACGAGCAGGTCGTACTGACCGAGGACGCGGGTGGCCATCCACCCGAGCAGCGTCCCGACCTCGACGCCCGCGATCCGTCGGGACACCGCCGCCGGCATCGCGGCGAACCCCTGCTTGTCCCCGATGCGCTCGGCCATCTTGTCGGTGAGCGGGCGGAGCAGGCGGCCGAAGCTGGCGAGGTTGGCCCGCACCCAGTCGGCGCGGTCCACCACCCGGGCCCGAGCGGGGCCGCTGGCCGAGCGCAGCCCGGTGGCCGCGGCCACCAGCTCCTCGGCCTGGGCGGTCAACTCGGCGAAGTCGGCAGCCAGTCGGTCGTAGTGGTACGACGCCGCCAGCGGCTCGTGACCGGAGACCCGGACAGCCACGCGTTCGGCGAGCCCCCAGTCGACCGGACTGACGGGCACCTAGCGGGCCCCCACCTAGCCGGCCCCCACCCTACGAATCCTTCTTGGGATAGCGGGTCGACTCCACCTTCTTCAGGTACCCGAACGCCAGCGCGGCCAGCGTGCCGACGGCGCCCAGCATGAGGGCCACACCGATCCAGTAATGCCAGACCACCGCGAGCATGGATCGCATGCTAGGCAACGACTGCGAGAGTCGCGAAGCGCGCACCCGGCCTACCGCGGCTCGGTGACGCCGGCTCAGTCCGTGAGACGGGAGGCCTCCGACTCGAGCGCCGTGCGGATCTTCGCCATCAGGGCGTCGGGCACCTGCTCCTGACACTTCCGGCGCACCACCGCCCGCAGTTCAGCCTCGAAGTCGTACGGCTCGGCGCAGGGCTGGCACTTGTCGAGGTGGTGCTGGATGGCGACGCGGCGGTCCTCGGTCAGCTCGCCGTCGAGGAAGCCGTACAGCTCGTGGAGTGCGTCTTGGCAATCAGACATGGGCGTCATCCGGAACCGGAGCCGTGAGGTTGCGCTCCACGGCGAACTCGTACAACCGCTTCTGAAGCGCCTTTCTTCCCCGGTGGAGACGACTCATGACCGTACCGATGGGGATATCGAGGATTTCGGCGATCTCTTTGTAGGCGAATCCCTCCACGTCCGCCAGCAGTACGGCCATGCGGAAGTTCTCCGGCAGCGACTCGAGCGCTTCCTTCACCTCGGCGTCGGTGAACCGCTCGAGCAGCTCGTCCTCGGCGCTCCGGCCCGCCATCGCCGCCTCGAGGCCGCCGATCCGGCGGTAGAGGTAGAGGTCCTCGACCTCGTCGAGCTCCGTCTCGTCGGGCCGGCGCTTCTTGGCCCGATAGCTGTTGATGTAGGTGTTGGTGAGGATGCGGTACAGCCAGGCCTTGAGGTTGGTTCCTTCCTCGAACCCCTCGAACCCGCGATAGGCCCTCAGGTACGTCTCCTGCACGAGGTCCTCGGCGTCGGACGGGTTGCGGGTCATGCGCAGCGCCGCGGCGTACAGCGACGGCATGAGCCCCATCGTCTGGTCGGCGAACGTCGCCCGGTCGGCCACAGCGGGACCCTACCCCTAGTGGGCGCGAGCACCCACTAGCCCGGGAGGTACCCAACTGCCGGTATGTTGCCGCGTCATGAGCTTCATGACGGACATCGCGACCCTGCGTGAGCGCGCCCGGGCGAAGATGAGCGAGGGCCCTATCACCGACGCCTACGGCGCCGATCGCACCCAGGTGATCGACGTCCTGAACCAGGCGCTGGCCACCGAGATCGTCTGCGTCCTGCGCTACAAGCGCCACTACTTCATGGCCGACGGGCTCAACGGCGGTCCGGTGGCGGCCGAGTTCCTCGAGCACGCCAACGAGGAGATGGGGCACGCCGACCAGATCGCACTGCGCATCACCCAACTCCAGGGCGAGCCCAACTTCTCGCCGGCCGGCATCGAGGACCGCTCGCACTCCGAGTACGTCGAGGGCAGCGGTCTCGTGGACATGATCAAGGAGGACCTGGTCGCGGAGCGCATCGCCATCGAGTCCTACGCCGAGATCGTCCAGTGGCTGGGCGACAAGGACCCGACCACGCGCCGGATGATGGAAGACATCCTGGCGGTGGAGGAGGAGCACGCCGACGACCTCCTCAACCTCCTCGCCGACCTCGAGAAGCAGGGCTAGGACCAGGCGAGCCCTGGGCTAACGGGGGACCAGCGCGCCCGCCGAATAGGTGACGGACGGATCCCAGAGGATGAAGCGGTCGATCCCGAGCGAGGCGGCGGCGTCGATCTGCGCTCGCACCTGGGCATCGCCGTAGGTCACACCGCGCAACGCGAAGTCCTGCAACCACGGAGCGAGCACCGCGCCGCGGTAGGCGGACGCCTGCTGGAATCGCTGGAGCACGCCACGCACGAGTTCGCCGGGCTGGTTGATCGGACTGGCCACGTTGTGCCGCCCGGGGCTCCAGTACCCGGGGAAGATCTGCGGCGCCACGTAGTCGGAGTTGGCGGCGATGCGGGCGACGTCCTGGCCCACGAGGTCACCCTGGTCGGCCGCCTCGCCGTCGGTGGTCACGCCCTGGTAGGCGCCGCGCCGGCGGAGCTCGCTGTGGGCCTCGGCCAGGAACCCGGCGATCGAGTCGCTCGGCGAGCCCGACAGGCCGGGGATCACCATGCCCGCCTGATCGCCGCCGGGGCGCCGGGTGTCGTCCCACAGGATGTCGTCGACGCCGCGGCTCACGGCGTCGAGCGCGATGGCGAGGTTGTAACGGCGCACCGCCGGATCGGCGAAGTTGGTGAACTGCCCGGGAGAGCCATAGGGACCGCCCGCCGGCGACTGGATCACCTGGTTGGTCTCGCCCGCCCCCCACGCGGCCCGCGCCAGCATCGGATCCCGGAACGCCACCACCCTGCCGATCACGCGAGCCCCACGGTCCCGCAGCACCCGGACCGCGTCGTCGAGGTCGTAGAACTCGGTCACGGCCCCGATCTGGCGCGCGCGCTCGACAGTGGTGTCGTAGCCGACGATGCCCTGGTCGTCCTTGAGGTCGAGCTCTACGGTGTCGATTCGGCCCTCGTCGACGAGGCGGAGGATGCCGTTGCGCAGCTGCTCGTTCCCCCACGCCGGCGCGCTCACGTGGACGCCCCGGAGGCTGGGATAGGTCACCGGAACCACGACCGCTGCCGGCGTGACGTTGCCGGCCTCGTCGACGGCTTCGAGCGCGACCGGGCCCGCCGGGGCCCGCGTGTACGACAGCGTGAAGCCGCCGTCGTCGTCGACCTCGACCTCCTCACCGTCGGCCCGGACCCTGGACCCCGCCTCGACCCGGCCCTGCACCTCTGCGGGCGCGTCGATCGCCACCGGCTCGACCACGGGCGGCACATCGATCGTCGGCGGCGTCAGGTCCACGGTGAAGCGCCAGGTGAGACGGGCGTCGTCGAGCACCGCGCGCGGCACCGCCAGCACCAACCGATGCTCGCCCTCCGCCAACTCGGCCGCGGGCCGCCACACCATGGTGGCGCCCTGGACCGTCGGCTCCTCGACGGCTTCGCCGTCGAAGCTCAGCGACGCAGCGCGGGCGTCGGCGCGCGATGCGAACTTGACCTTCACCTCGAGGGCGGCCGCAGCTCGCCCGTCGAGCGCGGCGCCGTCCTCGAGGCCGGTCTGCTCGAGGTTGACCCGGGTGGCCCGATACACGAGCACGGCGACGAACGCGATCGTGGCGAGCGCCACGACCGCGGCGAAGATGGTGCCCGCCTCGATCCGCTTCCGCTGCTCGCGGAACACGGTCGGCCCGACCGACTTGCGCTCCTCCAACGGCAGCGGGCGCGGCGCGAAGTCGAGCCGGCCGCTGCGCCACGGAC
Source organism: uncultured bacterium (assembly GCA_963717085.1). Taxonomy (GTDB): domain Bacteria; phylum Actinomycetota; class Acidimicrobiia; order Acidimicrobiales; family VFJN01; genus DASQUK01. The sequence continues at coordinate 252,296 of CAVQVM010000020.1, read as the reverse complement.
GCCGGCCCCGGCCCTTGCGCTTGCCCAGCCGGAGCGAGTGGCGCGACCCCTCGTCCTCGGTCCCCGGGATGTCGCTCAGCGAAGACGTCACGGTGGGCTCGGTTCTGTCCGGCGATAGACGGGAGTCAGTCTCCCCATCGCGGGTTCACCCCGCAACGACCCAATTTCGGCCCCGCGAAAACCCTGCTCGCGGTGGCCGCGCCACGGAGAGAGATAGTCGTCGCTAGGGGTGGTTTCGCGGGGATTTTGTATGTAACACTGCCGTCAGCGGGGGACACGACACGGGAGAGGACCGGCCGTGGTTGACGACGAAGGCACCGAAGGTCAGCCAGACCTTCTGGGGTCCAGCGTCGATGTCCCGGCGCCGGGATCGATCGACGGACTCGACTACATCGCCCCCACCGCACCGCCGTCGCGGGTCGGCACGACCGACATCGCCCAGGTCCGCGATGCCGCGGTATCGGTCAAGCGTGGCGACATGCGCTGGGGGGGCGGCTTCGGGTTCGACGCCGCGCTGGTCGAGACGCGCCGGGCGCGCGACTTGCTGGAGGCGCGCTGCCCGTCGAAGCTCCGGCCGCAGCTGTTGGTGGCGGTCGGCTGGCTCGCGTGCAACACCGGCTTCATGGCGTTCGACGTCGACCGCTACCGCGACGCCTCCCGGCTCTGGCAGATGGCGTCGCACTGCGCCGAGGAGGCCGACAACTGGAGCCTGCAGGCGCGGGTACTGGGGTCGATGGCGCGCCAGGCGACCTGGTTGGGGCGGCCGTCGGAGGCGCTCGCCCTCCTCGATCGAGCGCTCGAGGACGCCCAGGGGCGCCTCGTGCCCACCGAGCAGGCGATGCTGTGGGCGCTCAGGGCCCGGGCCCACGCCGAGGCCGGCGAGGTCGAAGCCACCGAGGCGGCGATCGGTACCGCCGACCAATGGTTCGCGGCGCGTGACCTCGACGAGTGCGGCGACCGCCCGTGGGTGGCGCACTACAGCCACGCCCATCACTGGGGGGACACGGGCCTGGCATGGGACCGCCTGGCGGTGACGGGGCACAGCGCCCACGCGGTCGTCCAGGCCGGGGGCCGCCACCAGGCGGCCGCCGACGGCCACGGCGAGGACGCGGCCCGGTCCCACGCCTTGGCGCTCGTGGCCCTGGCGCAGCTCGACACGACGGTCGGAGACCTGGACCGCGGCGTCGAGGCCGGCCACCGGGCGCTGGCCGCGGCGCGGCGGGTCAGCTCCGGCCGCGTGCGCGACAACCTGATCGCCCTGCACGAGAGCATGGCCCCGCACAACGACCGCAACGACGTCGCCGAGCTGCGCGAGCAGATCGCCTCCGTCCTGCTAGCCGCCTGAGCCCGTCTTTGAAGGAAATCCAGGGCTCTGGCCCCGAAGATCTTCAAAGACGTGTTTCGTTGACGCCCCTCAGGCGGTGAAGCGGTAGCGAGTCTGGCTGTACGGCTCGCCCTTGCCGAACGACAGCACCTTCGTCGGGGTGACACCGAAGACCAGGCCCCGGCGCCCCTCGGAATCCCTGAACGCGCCGTCGGCGACGTCGAAGTCCCAGTCGAGCTTCGACTTCCAGATCGCCGCCAGGCGCTCCAGCTGCGCCATGTCGGTCACGGGTACGGCGGGTCCCTCGACCACGACGTCGAGCCCGGTCCGGAGCTGGTTCGTGCCGGTCGTGACGATGCAGCGGGGATTGGCCTCGAGGTTCCTCGTCTTCTGCTCGGCTGTGCCCGTGCAGAAGTGGAGCGCGCCGTCGAGCCAGATGGCCGGCAGCGGTGTGACGTGCGGTCGCCCGTCGCGGCGGACGGTCGACAGCCAGAACATCTCTGAGCTCGACAGCACGTCGACCACCTCGGCCCACGGGCGCGCCTTGGCGCCCGGACTACTGAATTCCTCGTGCAACTCGGCGGTCGGTTCGATCTCGGGCATCACGATGCACTCCTGTAGGGGGTTCCATGCAACCACCCGCCCCTGGGTAGGACAGCGCGGCGAGGCTGAACTCATCGGTGCTCACCCGGCGAGTGCCCGGGCAGTGCCCGACACCGCTGGAGCGCCTGGCCTGCGGCCGCCGATGGGTGTGTGTCGATGCTCGGGAACGTAGGGTTCGCGCCCGTGGTGCTCGCTGCGAGCATCGGCGAGGTCGCCCTCCCGATCCTGGTGGCGGCCGTGCTGGCGATGGTCACTACGTCGCTCTCGCTCCGCTGCTCGGCGTGCGCCAATCGGCGAACGAAACTTGGCCAGTTACTTGCTGAAGAGGCGGCTCGACTGAGGCGACGCAGAGCCGCCCGCACCCTGCTCTGTCACGACCACCAGGCAACACGCACTAGTGGACGAGCAAGGCGGCGTGATCGGGAACGTAGTGCTGTTCGGTCCGCGGCGGGCGCACGTAGCCCGAAGACTTGGGGCGCTTGGGGAGCGTCGTCGCCCGATGGGCGACCTCGTGGTAGTCGAGCGTGCTGAGCAGGTGGGCGATCATGTTGAGGCGGGCCCGCCGCTTGTCGTCGCTCTCCACCACATACCACGGGGATTCGGGGATGTCGGTGTGCACCATCATCTGGTCCTTGGCACGCGAGTAGTCCTCCCAATGGATGATCGACTCAGGATCCATCGGTGACAGCTTCCACGACGTCAGCGGGTCGTCGAGGCGGCCGTGGAAGCGCCGCTCCTGCTCGGCGTCGCTTACCGAGAACCAGTACTTGCGCAGCAGCACCCCGTCCTCCACGAGCAGGCGCTCGAAGATCGGGCACTGGTGGAGGAAGCGCCGGTACTCCTCGGCCGTGCAGAACCCCATCACGTGCTCGACGCCGGCCCGGTTGTACCAGGAGCGGTCGAAGAGCACGATCTCCCCGGCCGTCGGCAGGTGGTCGACGTAGCGCTGGAAGTACCACTGTCCCCGCTCGCGCTCGGTCGGCGCCGGCAGAGCGGCGATACGGGCGACGCGCGGGTTGAGGTGCTCGGTGACCCGCTTGATCGCGCCGCCTTTGCCCGCCGCATCGCGCCCCTCGAAGACGACGACGACGCGCTGGCCCTCGGCTCGGACCCACTCCTGTACCTTCACGAGCTCGCCCTGCAGCCGGACCAGCTCGGCCTCGTACGCCTTCTTCGGCACCCGCACTGTCCCGTCACCGTCTGCCTCGTGGTGTGCCTTGGCCATGTGTGGAGAGTACGTCCGCGTCAGCTGCACCTGGACGTCGATCCGAGTGCATCGAACACAGTTGATCCTTGTCCGGTCACCCGGATCGCACGGCGGGAGGTCGCACACAACGAGCCAAGGACAGTTGACGCTGGGCGCAGGTGGCGACAAGGAGGGCAACACCACTTGCCAGCAGAGCCGTCCGGCTAGTCGACGGTGAGCGTCGCCTTCATCGAAGCGTGAATCTCACAGTGGAAGGGGTAGTCGCCGGGCTCCGACGGCACGTCGACGTCGACCGTCTCGCCGGCGTCGTAGGCGACATCGAACGACCCGTCGTCGGCCGTGAACGTGTGGTTCACTCCGCTTGTGTTGTCGATCTCGAGCGTGCCGCTGGCGGGAGCGGTCACATCGCTGTAGGCGATTGAGTCGACCTCGAGGGTGGCGTCGGCCGAACCCGACCCGTCCGAGGACCCACCGTCCGACGACGAATCGTCGTCACCGCAGGCGGCCAGGCCCGAGAGCAGGCCGAGCGCCGCCACCACGACGGCTGGACGGCGCATCAGCGACATTGGAGACGCGGAGTGACGATTGGAACCTCTTGTGCTGTACATGGTGTGCATAGTGCGCCGATGGCTATCGCTGCACCAGGGTCAGGCGCTTGCGGCCGTCGCCGCGGAGCAGCACGCCGCTGATGCGGTAAAGCGCCGGGCATAGGTCACCTACAGGTCGTCGGAACACTCACGACGTCTGCATGGCGACTGGCCCGTCCCCGACCCTGCCGGGGGTTTGCGACCTGGCGTCGGCTGGATGCCGAGCCGACTACTGCTGGTCAGGAGCTTCGGAGCCCGAGAGGAGAATCGAAGTCCTGCCCTAAGGGCACCAGCCGGCCCTCGCCTACGGGGTTCGAGGGACGGTTCCGCGTTCGGGGACCGGGACACCCGTCCGCGGCGCGTCAGGGGCTGCCGCCGAGAAGGTCGACCAACATGCCTCTGCTGATGCCGTGCGCCTCGCAGCGCTTCACCAGCTCGTCGAACTCGCCCGACTCGGGTAGCGACGACTCGGCCTGCTCGGCCTCCTGCTCCAACCCGGCCCGCCGTAGGGCATCGACGATGTTCTGTCTCGTTGTTTCCATGGCTCCTGCGGCCAGCCTACGGAGGCGGCTGGCCCGACGCGGGTTCGGGTAGGCGAGCGGTTCAACGGCCCGCCGGACGGAGCCTCCCCTCCGACCGGCCGTCTGGCGTCAGGGTTACCCGCCGTCGAAGGTCACTGAGCTTCACCATCGCGTAGGCCCACCCTCGATGAGAGCGTCGCACCTGGGGCAAGGAGGACCCCTGCGCAGGAATTCCTCAGTAGTGGGCGTCAGCCCAGCCACGGGGCGCCCGCACGCGGCTTCGATGTCACCTTCGTGATAGGCGTGGAACCACCTCGTCTGGCGAACGCTGGCCCTGCGCGTCCCTAGGCCGGCTCGAGTGGGTTCAGCGGTTGAGGGCCTCGTCTCCACTGCAGCTAGCCAAGTCGCCACCCCGAAACTGTGCGCCCAGTTGGGACGTTGTGGCTACCCCGAACGAGACAACCACGGCTTGTAGCCGACAACCACCAACGTGCCGCCCCTCGGCCCTACGGGTCGGGGTCGGTGTCGCGTCAGTCAGATGATCCGCGGCCGGGGGGTGCTCCGAAGTAGCGGCGGCGGCAGACCGCCGCCGGGAAGGAGCCTGACATGTCTGGACGAATCCGCCTCCTGTGGGCCGGGCTGCTGGCCGCCGCGACCACCGCCGCCTTGCTCGGAGCGCCGGCGATGGTCCAAGCCGGCATCAGCTTCAACGCGATCGACTGAGGAGGAACCGATGAGACGAATCCGCCTCCTGTGGGCCGCCCTGTTCGCTGCCGTGGCGGCTGCCGCTGCGATCGCGACACCCGCCGTCCTCGCCGGCATCACGGCGAGCGCGCTCGACTGAGCCGCGACGCGCTCGGATGAGCACCGCCCTCGGTTGCGGCCGAGGCCGGTGTCGCGTGTCGCCTCCCCGCCGCTGCGTCAGCCCGTGGACCTGGGCAGCTCGGTGTGCCCGATGGACTCGGGGATGCCGGAGACCGTTGCCACCCGACTGGCACCGCCGGGCTCACACTGGCGCGGGGAGTGCGGCTCGTAGGTGTCGGCTGACCTGAGGCGCCCTTGCCTCGGCGTGTCAACCTGTCGAGATCAGCGAGGCTACAAATACGGCGAGCGCCGCGTCTGACCTCGAGGAGTCGCAGTCGAAGGCGACGCAGGTGTTGCGAGCCCTCGGGATCGCCCTTAAGGCAGCGCGGGCACCCATAGGCAGCGCGGGCGCATCCGGCGGGAACGGCCGGTACAGCCTGGATACCGTTCGAGGATCGGTATGACCGTGGATCGGGGTCTCGTCGTCCGTCCGTTGCTGTTCGACCTGGGCCTGGTCGTCGTTCTGCTGGCCCTCGGTGTGCTCGAGGAGTCTCTCGGTTCTGTCGACCGGAGTGGATCGTTTCCCAGAGGCGATGACCTGTGGGGCGGGGTGTCTGTCGTCGTCATCGTGGTCCCTCTCATTTGGCGGCGCTGCTTTCCGATCTCGGTGATGGCGGTCACCGGGGTCGCCTACTTCGCCCGGCTGTTTGTCGGCTACGAGCCGGTTGGCGCCGTGGACGCAGCGCAGCTCATCGCCGTGTACAGCGTCGGGGTCTACGCCACCCGGCCGATCGCCGACTTCGCCCGATGGGTCGGCGGGTTCGTCATCGCGGCGGCTTTCCTGTGGGCGGATCGGATCGAGCGGTTCCCGCTGACGGAGGTCTCGTTCATGTTCCTGACCTGGGTCGGCGTCGCGGTCTTCGGAGAAACCGTGTATGTGCGGCGCCGCTACCAGGAAGCGCTCGAGGAGCGGGCCCGGCGGCTCGAGAGCGAACGCGACGAGCGAGCGCTCGTCGCGCTCGGCACGCTCGCCGCCGGTCTCGCCCACGAGCTCAACAATCCCGCGTCGGCTGCGACGCGTGCGGTCGACGCACTGCAGGAGACGTGCGACACGCTGCTCGCGTCGCTGATGGACCTCGCCGAAGGGTCGTTGTCGTCGGAACAGTTCGTGGCGCTCGATGCGCTGCGTCGTGAGATCGACTCGTCGTCGGCGAGCGTCGAGCCCCTCGCGGTCACGGACCGCGAGGATGCGCTCATCGACTGGCTCGACGCGCGCGACGTCGACCAGTCGTGGCGCATCGCGCCACCCCTTGCGTTGGCCGGAGTCGACGCCGCGTGGTGCGAGCAGGTCGCGCAACTGCTCGATTCCGCCTCGCTCGGGACCGGCCTGGAGTGGGTGGCTAGCACGCTCTCGACGACGACTCTGCTGTCCGAGATCAAGGAGTCGACAGGGCGCGTGTCCGATCTCGTGTCGACGATGAAGTCGTACTCGCAACTCGACCGTGCCCCGCTCCAAGACATCGACGTCACCGAGGGCATCGACGGCACCCTGGTGATCCTCGGCGAGAAGCTCCACGACGGCATCACAGTCGTCCGCGACTACGCCGACGACATGCCACGCATCGAAGCGATACCCGGCGAGCTCAACCAGGTCTGGACGAACCTGATCGACAACGCCATCGACGCCATGGAGGGCGAGGGCACGCTTCGGGCATCGACCCGCACCGAAGGCGAGCACGTTGTCGTCGAGGTCGCCGACACCGGATCCGGGATACCGCCCGACGTGCAGGAGCGCGCGTTCGAGCCGTTCTTCACGACGAAGGACGTGGGCAAAGGCACCGGTCTCGGGCTCGACATCTCACGCCGGATCGTCGTGGAACGCCACGACGGCGAAATCCTGATCGCTTCGCAGCCGGGCGAAACGGTGGTGACTGTCAAGCTCCCGATCCGTCGTACGTAGAGTGTGTCCGAGGGCATCGCACTCAACATCCACACGAAAGCAGCCCCCCGGTGTGGCCACATTGCCCGCTCTGGCGCGATCTCGCTGAGCACCGATCGGCCGTCAGAGCAGCCGCAGAGCCTCAATGAACGCCACCGACCGCCACAACCTTACGCCGTAAATAAAATTCGCGGACTGCGGGGTCTTGGCGTCGGTCAGCGTTGCGTCGCGCACCGGCCCCCCTCCCGAGCCCGAGAGGAGAATCGAACTCCTGACCTACGCATTACGAGGTCGATCGGCCCCAGCGCTGTTCTGACCAGGGAAAACGCATCTCGACCGCGAACGAAACCGGCCCAGTTATTTGCTGAGGATCCGCGTCGAACAGGCCACGTTGTGATCGACGAGGTGTTCGGACGCGGTCTGCTCGACGTGCTGCCGCTCACGCACATCCGGGCCGGAACCTGACCGACAGCTTCGTGGTCATCGACTAGGCGCAGAACCTCGAGCGCACCGTGCTGCTCACGGCGCTCAGCCGGTTGGGCCAGGGCAGCCGGGTGGTGCTGACCCACGACGTCGCCCAGCGCGACAACCTCCGCGTGGGTCGCCACGACGGCGTGGTTTCCGTGATCGAGACGCTCAAGGGTCACCCGCTGTTCGCCCATGTCTCGTTCACCCGGGCCGAACGCAGCCCGGTGGCGGCACTGGTCACGCAGGTGCTCGACGGCGCACCAGTGCGCTACAAGGCTGAGGCTAGGGTCACGATCGCTGACAACCAGCTGGGCAGCCGGCTGCAAGGGTCAGGGGTGGGCATGCCACCGGCCTGCAACAGCTGCCGACAAGGGGGAGATCCCATGTTCCAACGCGGACGTGTCTTCACGTACGCCGCGCTGCTGTCCGTCCCAACTCTGGTGGGTGCCGCCTGCAGCGACGACGACGATTCGAGCGGCGACAGCGAGGGCGAATCCGGCGAGGAAGCCGCTACCGGAGGAGAAGGCGGTGGCGGCGACGGTTTGCTTGCGGAGGTGCAGGACCGTGGCACGCTCAACTGCGGCGTCAACGAGACGGTGCCCGGCTTCGGCCTCGTCGACGAGCAGGGCGAGTACTCCGGCTTCGACATCGAGTTCTGCAAGGCGGTGGCAGCCGCCGTGCTCGGCGACGCCGAGGCGGTCGAGTACACGCCCCTCGACGCCGAGACGCGGTTCCCCGCGCTGCAGTCGGGGGAGATCGACGTGCTGATCCGCAACACCACGTACACGGCCAGCCGCGACGGCGGCGATGGCGCCCGGTTCCTGGCCACGACGTTCTACGACGGCCAGGGGATGATGGTGCGGGCCGACTCGGGCTTCCAGTCGGTCGAGGACATGAACGGCACCACCATCTGCGTCCTGGCGGGGACCACCACGGAGCTGAACCTCGCCACCCGGTTCGACGCCGCCGGGTTGACCTACACGCCGCTGACGTTCCCCGATGCCGATGCCCTCGGCGAGGCGTTCGGGGCTGGGCAGTGTGACGGCTGGACCAGCGATCTCTCGCAGCTCGCCGGCCAGCGGTCGGCCTTCCCGGAGGGTCCCGACGCCCTGGTGATCTTCGACGACGCGTTCTCGAAGGAGCCGCTCGGTCCGGCGGTCCGCGACGGCGACGACGAATGGGCGAGCGCCGTCAACTGGGCGGTGATCGCCGCCATCCAAGCCGAGGAGTTCGGCATCACGAGCGACAACGTCGAGCAGATGACGAGCAGCGAGAACCCCGACATCCTGCGATTCCTGGGCCAGCCGATCCCGGACCCCGAAGACGAAGCGGCCGAACCGGCGCCGTTCGACCCCGGGCTGGGTCTCGAGCCCGACTTCGCGGTCGACGTGATCTCGCAGGTGGGCAATTACGGCGAGATCTACGACCGCACGGTCGGGCCCGGCACCCCGCTCGGATTGGAGAGGGGGATCAACGCCCAGTGGGCTGACGGCGGGCTGCTCTACGCACCGCCCTACCGCTGAGCGCCTGACGAGGATGGCCGGCCCGACCGCGGCCACACGCCCGCCGCCGTGGCGCGACGTGCGCATCCTGCGCGTCGCGTTCCAGTTGGGTGCTGTGGTCGCGGTCGGCGCCTTCCTCGCGTACCTCTACGACAACCTCACCGCCAACCAGCGGGCGCTCGGCGTCGAGACGTCCTTCGACTTTCTCGACCAGCAGGCCGGCTTCCGGATCGCGTACAGCGACTTCTCGCCCAGCGGCACCGTGTTGGAGGCGATGCTGGTCGGCCTGCGCAACACGATCACCGTCGCGTTGCTGGGGATCGTGCTCACGCTGATCCTCGGCACCCTGGTCGGGATCGCCCGCCTGTCGAGCAACTGGCTGGTGCGACGGGCCGCGGGCGTCTACGTCGAGGCGGTGCGCAACGTGCCGCCGCTGCTCGTGATCATCTTCGTGAACTCGGCGTTCCTGGCCACGCTGCCACCTATCGACGACCCCGAACATGTGGCGGGAATGCTGCTCACGGTGCGCGAGATCGGCGTCACGGTGCCCCAGGGCGACGCCGGCGTCTGGATCTACGTGGGGCTGCTGGCGGCCGCGCTGGTGGGCGGAGTGGCGCTTGCCCGGTGGCGCGCCACGGTCGAGGAGCGCACGGGTCGACCGGCCCGGCCCTGGCTGTGGGGCGGTGGCCTGGTCGCTGTTGTCGCCGTCGGCGCGTGGTTCGTCCTCGACGCCCCGATCGTGCTGTCTCGCCCGGAGGTCGTGGGCCGGAGCATCGAGGGCGGGGTTGCCATGGGCCTGCCGTTCGTGGCGGTCCTGGTCGGGCTCGTGCTGTACACCGCGACGCATGTGGCCGAGATCGTCCGCGGATCGATCCTGGCCGTCCACAAGGGCCAGACCGAGGCCGCCACCGCGATCGGGCTGTCGACGATGCAGCGGCTCCGGTACGTGGTGTTGCCACAGGCGTTCCGGATCGCCGTGCCACCCATCATCAACCAGTGCCTCAACCTCACGAAGAACACCTCGCTCGGGGTGGCGGTGGCGTACGGCGAGGCCATGTACGTGACCCGGACCGTGATCGGCAACGGCAACCCGGCCATCCAGTCGATCCTCGTGGTGATGGCCATGTACCTCGTGCTCTCGCTCGCCATCTCGTTGGTCGCAAACATCGCGAATCGTCGCCTGCGGCTCGTGGAGCGCTGATGGCGGCGTCGAGCGAGGCACTCGGCGCCCTAGCCGAACCCGTAGCACCCGTCCCCGAGCCGGAGCCGCCGGCTCGCGACGTCACCCCTCGCCAGTGGGTACGCCTGAACCTGCTTTCGAGCCCGTTCAACGTCGTCCTCACCGTCGTGTTCGGAGTCGTCGCCGCTTGGGCCGTCTTCCGCTTGTCCCGCTGGGTGTTCGTGACCGCCGACTGGGCGATCGTCCGGGTCTTCCTGCGCCTGTTCATGGTCGGGCTCTTTCCCGCCGACCAGCTCTGGCGCCTGTGGGTGTCGGCGTACATCCTCGCCGCCACGCTCGGGCTGACAGCCGGCGCGCTGGCCGCGGCGAGCGCCCGGCGGTCGGCGGCGACACCTGGCGAGGGTGCCGGGGCGCACGGGCCGGGCGGCGACGACTGCGTTCGCCGCTGGCTCGGAGGGCGTGGACTCCGGGTGGGCCCGTCGGGCCGCCGCCGCGCTGCACCGGTTTTGGCCGGCGGTCCTGGGCGTCGTCGTTGTCCTGTCGTTCACCCGGACGCCAGTGCCTGCGATTCTCACCATCGGTCTGGTGGCCCTGTTCACCATCGCCTTCGCCTGCGGCCGGCGCCTGCCCGCTCGCGTGCGCCGGTGGGTTTGGCTGGTGCTCGTGGCCGGCGTCGTGGCGTCCCTGCAGGTGATCACCGCGGGGCCCGACGGCGTGGGCTGGGACGACTGGGGTGGCCTCTACCTGGCGGTGGCAGCCACCGTGGCGGGCATCGCCTTGGCCTTCCCGCTCGGCCTGGTCCTGGCGCTGGGCCGCCGGTCGTCGATGCCGGGCATGCGCGTCCTGGCAACCGGGTACATCGAGGTGTTCCGGGCGGTGCCGCTGGTGGCCCTGCTGTTCGTGGGTCAGTACATGGTTGGGTTCCTGTTCCCCACCTCGGTCGACCCGCCCAGCTTTCTGGTCCGGGCGGTCATCGCCATCACGGTGTTCGAGGCCGCCTACATCGCCGAGATCGTGCGTGGTGGGCTGCAGGCGGTCCCCGTGGGGCAGGTCGAAGCCGCTCAGGCGATCGGCTTGTCGCCGCCGAAGGTCCTGAGGCTGGTGGTGCTGCCGCAAGCCCTGCGGGCCGTGATCCCCGCCATGGTCGGGCAGTTCATCAGCCTGTTCAAGGACACGTCGCTGCTGTCGATCATCGGGTTCATCGAGCTGATCGGCGTGGCCGACTTCGCCACCGAGCAGCCCCGCTTCCAGGGCGAGGGCCTCCGGCCCCTGGCCTACGCCTTCGTGGGCTTCCTGTTCTGGGCCGTCTGCTCGACGATGTCACGGGAGAGCCAACGACTCGAGCGCCGCCTGGGAGTCGGAGAACGATGACGGCGAAGGCCGGCCAGCCCGAGCAGGAAGACCTCACTGCGCTTGCCACCGAGGCTGGCGGCACCGGTGAGCCGATCATCGTCTGCGAGGGCGTGGAGAAGTGGTTCGGCCGCTTCCAGGCCCTCCGCGGCATCGACCTCTCCGTCGGCCGCCAGGAGGTGGTCGTGGTCATCGGCCCCTCCGGGTCGGGCAAGTCCACGCTCATCCGCTGCATCAACCGCCTCGAGGAGCACGACCGGGGACGCATCGTGGTCGACGGCACCGAGCTGAACAACGATGTCCGCCACATCGCCGAGGTGCGCCGCGAGGTCGGGATGGTGTTCCAGTCGTTCAACCTGTTCCCCCACCTCACCGTGCTCGACAACATCACCCTCGGCCCCCGCAAAGTGCGGCGTTGGCCCAAGGCTCGGGCCGAGCAGGTGGCACGAGAGATGCTCGAGCGCGTCAAGATCCCCGAACAGGCGGGCAAGTACCCGGGCCAACTGTCGGGCGGTCAACAGCAGCGGGTGGCCATCGCCCGGGCGCTAGCGATGCAGCCCAAGATCATGCTGTTCGACGAGCCCACGTCGGCCCTAGACCCGGAGATGATCGCCGAGGTGCTCGACGTGATGAGGGAGCTGGCCCGCTCCGGCATGACGATGATCGTGGTGAGCCACGAGATGGGCTTCGCTCGGGAGGTCGCCGACCGCGTGATGTTCATGGCCGACGGCCAGATCGTCGAGGTGGGTTCCCCGGACCACTTCTTCCGCAATCCCGCGGAGGAGCGCACCAAGTTGTTCCTCAGCCAGATCCTGTAGCCGGATCCCATTGCCACGGGTGCCCAAAGGCGAACAAAGGGCAGATGCAGGCGACCGTGGCGATCCTCGCCCGCTCCTCATCGATCAATCTCGTCCCCAGCCCACAGCGCCCTCCCACGTCGACCCGACCCACTATCGACGTCGTGTTGCGTTGAACCCCTGAAACCGCGGGCCGGCCCTGGGCCCGCAGCTGGGCGATCGCGGAGCGGAGCATGGTGGTCTTGCCCGTGCCCGCAGGGCCGACCATTAGGACCAAGCGGTGTGTGGCCGCGACGGCGCGGGCAGCGCCGGCCTGGGCGCTCTCCCAGGCGGCCGTGCGAGCCACGCCGGCATTCCGGCGGGCCCACGCCAGCAGTGCCGCTTCCTCGTCGAGGATGGCCTGGGTGGTCAGGCGCCGGTCGGTCACGTGCTCGGACACGGGCCGGCCGTCGAGCCGGCGGGCTGCCACTCCCCGGCCGGGCGGGTGCTCAGAGCCCTCGCCAGAGCCCGAGAGGAGAATCGAACTCCTGACCTACGCATTACGAGGTCGATCGGCTCCTGCGCTGTTCTGACCGGGGAAAATGCAGCTCGTCGGCGAACCGAACCGGCCCAGTTACTTGCTGAAGATCGCGCCGCGACTCAGGCGACGTTGTGGCCCAGCAGATGGTGATGGCGGCCAACCGGTCCGGAAGAGGCCGCACGGCCTCCGTGCCCTGATAGCGCTCGCGCCACATCGGCCGCCGACATCCGGTCGGGGGCCGGGATCGACTCGAATCGCGTTTGAAAGCCTCCTACGGGTGCGGTGGCGAATCCGACCTCCCGACACGACGCGAACACGAGGCGCAGGGATATCAGACGTTGCCAGCGAACTTCCGTCCCTACAACGACCGGCGGTGTAGCGGTCGCACTACGCTGGGAACGAAGCGGTGCAGGCTTGGGTGTTTTGCGTGGTCTAGATAACGAGTCTGTAGATGGGTCTACGTGGTGGCGTCGACGGCCGTCTGGATGATGTTCGTGACTGCGTTCGGGCGGCTAACGAGCGAAAGATGGCCGGCTTTGACCGTGGAGATCTGCGCGCCGGCGTTGGTGGCCATCGCCTGCTGTTGGTCCGGGGGAATGGCGCGGTCGGCGGTGCCGATCAGCGCCCACGACGGAATCGTCTCCCATGCTGGGGGCCCGGACGGCTCGCCGAACTGGGCCAGCGCTGCCGGCCGCTGCACGGCGGCCAGCACTGCTGCCTGCTTCGGGCTCACCCCGTTGGCGAAACATTGCGCAAAGCCGGGGTAGGGCGGGTTCGCCTCGCTCCGGAGGTAAAGGTCCACCACGCCGCCAGCGCTGGGCACGGCGTTGAACGCGGTGGCCGGGTCGAGGCAGGAGCCGGCGGCGAGACCGCCGACCGTCTGGCCGACATCGGGGATGAAGGCGTCGACGTAGACGAGGGCGTTCACGTTGGCGTTCCCGGTGGCGGCGTTGGTGATGACGAACCCTCCGTAGGAGTGACCGACGAGCACGATGGGACCGGGGATCGTCTGCAGGAAGCTAGCTAGGTAGGCGGCGTCGCTCGACGGCCCGCGCAGCGGGTTGGGAGGGGCGACGACGGTGAAGCCGCGACGCTGCAGGCGTTCGATCACGCCGCTCCAGGACGAGCCATCGGCCCAGTCGCCGTGGACGAGCACGATCGTGGGCTGGGGCCCGTCCCCGCGGTTCCGGTCGGACGGGCTGGCGGAGGCCAGCCCTCCCACCCACAGCGGGACGAGCAGCGCCACGACGGCCAGGATGGCGGCTACGAGAATCGTGCGCCGGGACGTACGCACCCGGTTGACGTGTTCCATCGTGATCGTTCCTTTCCGGTGGCGACACCTTCCGTCTAGCCGACGAAGTCGACCGCCACCAGGGTCAGTCGACCCGGGAGATGAGACGAGACTCGGTCGGGGCCGGGCGTTGCTGTTCCAAGGTGTGACCGTCCAGACTTCGACGGCGGATCTTCTCTAGGACGGATGCATGACGGAGGAGCAGGACGGTAAGCCTGCGATCCGGACCCCGGATCAGCGCCTGCGCGTCTTCGTGAGCTCCACGCTGGCCGAACTCGCCGAGGAGCGTGCCGCTGTGGCCAGTGCCATCTCGGCGCTTCGGCTCACGCCGGTCCTGTTCGAGCTCGGGGCACGACCGCACCCACCTCGCGAGCTGTACCGGGCCTATTTGACGCAGTCCGACATCTTCATCGGCGTGTACTGGCAGCGGTACGGCTGGATCGCGCCGGGCATGGACATCTCGGGTCTGGAGGACGAGTTCCGGCTCTCTCACTCGATCCCCCGGCTGCTGTACGTCAAGACACCGGCGCCGGACCGAGAACCTCGGTTGAGGGCCATGATCGTCGAACTCCAGACGGAGGGGACCGAGTCCTACCGGTCGTTCAGTACCCCGCGGAAGCTCGGGCGACTGGTCCGTGACGACCTCGCCCTGCTCCTGAGCGAGCGGTTCACGACCGCAGACAGCCACGCCGGCCGTTCGACATCGCCTGCGTCGAACACCGACCAGCGGGGCTCGCGCTCCCTGCCTGTGACGTCGACGTCGTTGATCGGGCGCGAGCGCGACATCGTCGAGGTCTCGAAGCTACTCGAGATGCCTGACGTACGGTTGGTCACCCTCACCGGCCCCGGCGGCATCGGCAAGACGCGGCTGGCGATCGCCGTGGGTGAGCGGCTGGACGATCGCTATCCGCGGGGGACGGTGTTCGTGCCGCTCGCTTCGATCGCTCAGACAGAGCTGGTGCTGCCTCGCATCGCCGCCGCGGTGGGCGCGACCATCGAGGGCGCGCGCCCGCCCCTGGACGTCCTGGTCGAGCATTTCGCGGAAACGCCGACGTTGCTCGTGCTGGACAACCTCGAGCAAGTCGTGGGTGTCGCCCCCGAGCTCGACCAGCTCATGGCGCGCTGTCCCGGTCTCGAGGTCCTCGCCACGAGCCGCACCGTGCTTCGGCTCCGAGCCGAGCGGGAGTACCCGGTCAGCGCGCTGACGGTACCCGCGTTCTCGGAGCGGCCGCCGATGGAACAGCTGGCCTCGCTGCCCGCCGTGCAGCTGTTCGTCGATCGAGCCCAGGCCATCCGCTATGACTTCGCCCCGACCGAGGACAACATGCTGGATGTTGTGGAGATCTGCCGGCGCCTCGATGGGCTGCCGCTCGCCATAGAGCTGGCAGCGGCCCGCACCCGATTGCTGGAACCAGGTGCACTGCTCGCTCGGCTCGGAAGTCGCCTCAACGCCTTGGGTATCGGTCCGGTCGATCTTCCCGAGCGTCAACGCACACTGCGCGCGACCGTCGAATGGAGCATCGGGCTGCTCGATGACGCCGAGCAGCACATGCTGGCCACCCTGTCGATCTTCGTCGAGGGATGGACAGTCGACGCGGCCATGTACGTGTCCGGTCTCACCGAAGACCGGACGCTCGATCTGCTCGATGCTCTCGCCGGGCACAGCCTCGTGAACGTCGACGCGACCGACGCCGGGCCGAGGTTCCGCATGCTCGAATCCGTCCGGGAGTTGGCCGCCGAGCGTCTTGCCGCCAGCGCGGACCTGGCCGAGGTCGAGCGGCGGCACGCGGAGTACTTCGGTGCGCTCGTGGAGAACGCCGACTGGCCTGCTGAACGACAGGCCGAGTGGGCCGAGCGATGGCGAACCGACGAAGAGAACCTACGAATCGCCATCCGTTGGTTCTTCACCCATGACATCGCGCCGCTGCCACATATCTTCCGCATCCTCTGGCTGTTCTGGCAGATGCGCGGTCGCATGCCGGAAGGCCGCGCCTGGATCGACGAGTTACGGCTCAGAGCCGAGACATTGGACGACCGCGCCCAAGCCGAGTTGTTATTCACATCGGCCGTAACTGCAGTCGAGGTCGGTGACGACGACGGCGCGCTGGCCGCAGTCGAGGGGATCAAGCGACTCGAGGGGCGCATCGACGATCCTTATCTCGAGAGCGCGGCGCAGCTGGCCGTCTCGTGGATCCTGCCGATCGTCGATGATTTCGATGGCGCGCTGCAGGCTGCGTCGACCGCACGCGATGGCTTCCGCCAGCAGAACGCGCCGTTCATGGCGTTTGCGGCTCTGACGGTTGGGATGCTGGAGATGAGGCTCGGCAGCGATGACGCCGCGCGTGCCTCCCTCACCGAGGTCAACGAGCTCGGCGGCCAGTTCGGCAACAACTGGCTCGAGTCGGGTGCACGAACGCAGCTCGCCTCGCTTGCTGTGAAGGCTGGTCACCTCGACGAGGCTCGAGCGCTGTTAGTGGAGTCGGTGGACGCGAGCGGGGACACCCAGCTCAACACCCCTGTGTGCTTCGCTCTCGTCGCCTATGCCCAGCTCGCGCTGGCAGAAGGAGATGCGCAGCGGGCGGCGACGGCCCTGGGTGCCGCCGATGGGGTGCGGCAGCGTGCGGGACTGCGGGCATGGCCGTTGGCGCGGCGAGGGGAGGCCGAGCTGGGCACCCGCGTGGCGCAGGAGATCGATCCCGAGGGCTTCAACGACGCCTTCGCGGCGGGCTCCAAGCTCAACCAGCGTGAAGCAGTCGCCCTCGTACGCGGTGACAGTTCACGCGACGGCAGCCGCGAAGGGGGCGAAAAGGTGACCGGGTAGCGGGTCCTGGAGTTCCCAGGCGATGGGCTTCTCGCCGGTGTGTCCGCGTTAGGTGGCGACGCCTCACGGTCATCCCTCATACGGGCAACCGCGTGCTGTTCTCTCGAGTGCCAGGTCGACGAGATAGTCGGCGCCGATGCTTGGGGATGGTCACGAACCCGACTGCACAGGGTCGTCATCGAGCCACACGACGGGGCGTCGTCCGAGGCGTCGCCCACGGCCGGTGACCGAGCCGCCGAGTTTCCTTCAGTGGCGGTCCAGCGAGAACTCGAGCACCTGCGTGACGCGGACGTTGTTCCCGGACGGGACGCGATTGCGGCGCCGAGGCGGCCATACAGCGAGGCGACCTGGCCGTGTGGGCTGCCGCTGCTGACCTCTCCGGGACGATCCGTCGTGGTCTTCAAGGTCATGGAATGCAGGCCCCCCACCTCGGCGAGGTTCATGAGTGGGCGAGGCGCCGTGTTGGGCTGCATAGCGCTGACCTCCCTGTATGGCTGTTCGCTCCACTGGGCCGCGATTGACTGTGAATCTCACATAAGCCCGAGGCCCCTCTCGGGAGCGGTCCGGGCGCGCTCCAGCCGATCGAGCCGATCCAGGACTCGCTGGATCTCGTCGGAGCGGTCCGGCAGAGGGTGGCCGTACAACTGCTCGCGCACCGCGTGGGCGATGCGTCCCCTGTCCGGGCGTCGAATGATGAAGGCAAGCGCCTCGGCTGGGTCCTGTGTCCCGGTCGGATCGATGACCAGCGCGACGTTGGTGTCCCGACCTCTGGTCATCCCGACGTAGACGTCGGCCCGCCTCGAGGTGGGCTCGACGACACAGATGCCGTGATCCACGGTGATGCCCTGATTGCCGTAGCCGGTGACGGCCCAGCCGAACTCGACCTCGCGGGCGACGTAGTCAGGTCGGAGGTCAAGTTGGCCTCGCTCCGGGCGAGTTATTTGCTGTCACGACGCTGTTCAAGAGCTACTTGCCGTCGAACCACGCCATCTAAGTGACGTTTGGCCTGCTCAGAGCCACCGCCAGAGCCCGAGAGGAGAATCGAACTCCTGACCTACGCATTACGAGTGCGTTGCTCTGCCGTCTGAGCTACTCGGGCGGGACGGACACTTTAACAGCGAGCCTCCGGGCTCCCTGAACCCGTGGTTTCCCGGGTCGGCCGACCGCGATCCCGACGGGATGCAGGTGCTCGAAGAGCCCGTCGTTCCATCGCCCAGGCGCTTGGCGAAGCCGACGCGCCACGTCGACCAGCGGGGCTACCAGCCGAGCACGCGCTTGGCCTTGGCGTTCGACGCGCCTCTGATCTCGGTCATCAGCACTACTACGGCCTCGCCGCCAGCAGCCAGCCCACGAAGTGCGGGACCCTCATCGGCTTCTTGGCACCGATCTCCTCGGCCAGGAGCGGGAGCCACTCGCACCCCGGCGCCGGCTCGTCGACGGGGCCTCAGCTCGCCCCCGCCGCGGGCGGCAGACGGGCGATCAGGGCCTGGAGCAGCAGGGTTTCATTGGGGTAGCGGATCAGGGCCAACCCGGCTTCGTCGATGCGCGCCAACGCGTCTACCAGCCGGGCCGACGACGGGCCCGGCCCGCCGGTGACCAGCGCGTCGCGGTAGGCGGCAGCCAGCGTGGCGAGCCCGAAGCGCAGCTCCGCGAGGCGGAACCGGCGGACCTCTCGGCGGTGGCGCGTCTCCGTCTCCCGCTTTCCGGCGCCCCGCAGCCCGAACTGCGCGACCTGGGCCTCGACGGCGGCGGCCTCGTTGGCCTGTTGCTGCTGCAGCGGGAGGAGCGCCTCGCCGATCATGGCCTGCAGCTCCGCCACGATCTGGGCGGCGCGGGCCCCGGTGCCGTCGACCCGGCGCGGGACCTCCCGCCATGCCCGGTGCCTCAGGGCCAAGCGGTCGTCGGTCGCCAGGGTCCGAGCCCGGTCCATGTCGCCCGACGACGCCGCAGCCGCCGCCACCGCGCGCTCGGACTCCACACCCTCCGACAACAATCGCTCAGCGATAGCCGTCGCCGCCAGCGGACAGACCTCGATGCGCACGCACCGGCTGGCGATCGTCACCAGCTCGGGGACCACCTCAGTGGCCAGCAGCACGAACACCGTCGATGCCGGCGGCTCCTCGATGACCTTGAGCAGATAGCCGGCGGCCTCGTCCTCCATGAGCTCGCAACCCAGGGCGACGACCACCTTGCGGCCGCCCTCGACCGGCGCCAGCGTGGCGTGTCGCACCATGCGCTCGGCCTCGCCCTTGCGGAACGTCATCCCCTCGGGCTCGACGATGCGCAGGTCGGGATGCTGCTCCGCGAGTGCGAGGCGCACGTGGCGCTCGCGGTCGCCGTCACTGGCATCCGGCTTGGGCAGAACCTCGGCGGCGAAGCCCCGCGCCAACGCCCGCTTGCCGGACCCCGGCGGGCCGACCAGGAGGTAGGCGTGCACCGGTGCCCGGGCCGCCGCCTCGAGCTGGCGGATCGCCGCCGCCTGGTCGACGACGTCGCGCCACGGATCGAGGGCGGCAGCCAGCTGCTCGGACGAAGCGCTCATCGGTCCAGTCTGGCCAGCTCCGGGCAACGGGCGACGACCGACTTCCAGACCACAACCTCGACATCGTCGGCCGGCGCCGTCCCGTCCACCACCACCCAGTGGGACGGATCCGCCGCCGCCAACGCTCGATAGCCCCGCATCACCCGGTCGTGGAAGCCGTCGCCTGTGGCCTCGAGGCGGTCCGGCTCCTGGTCCGCACGACCGGCGGCGCGCGTCGAGCCCAGCACCCGGGGAACGTCGAGTAGCACCACCACGTCGGGCGCGAGGCCGCCCGCGGCCCACCCGGACAGCCGCCGCAGGTCGTCGACCGGCAGCCCCCGCCCGAAGCCCTGGTATGCCAGCGTCGAACCGACATAGCGGTCGGAGACGACGTGCCGCCCCGCGGCCAGCGCCGGGCGGACCACCTCGGCCACGTGCTGCGCCCGGTCTGCGGCCATGAGGAGCGCCTCGGCCCGGTCGTCGAGCCCGGTCGTGCCGGCATCGAGCAGGAGTGCCCGCAATGCCACACCGATGGCAGTCCCCCCGGGCTCCCGTGTCAGCACCGCACCGAGTCGGTCAGCGAGCCGGGCGGCCTGGGTCGACTTGCCGCTGCCCTCACCGCCCTCGAACACGACGAAGCGGCCGGCCGGGGTCGCCGGCGAGCTCATGCCACCGACCTCTCGCGCGGACGGCTCCCGTGCTCCGCGCCCGCTATGCGACCGGAACGCAGCCCGCCCAATGACGCCGCCGACAGGGCACCCGCGACCAGCATGATGCCGCCGGCAAGCCACAACGTCAGGCGCACGCCGGGGATCGACACCTCGATGCCCACGTGGATCTGCCCATCGAGCAATCGGTCGGACACGCCGTCGAGCACGTCGGCCAGCAACGGCGCCACGGCCATCGCCAGCAATACGCAGAGCCGCACCAGCGTGTAGAGGGCGGCGAAGATGCGGCCGCGCAGCTCGTTCTCGACGTTCTCGTGGAGCAACGTGAACCCCAGCACGTAGACGCTGCCGGCGAAAATGCCCATGACTGCCACCCACGTGGCGGACAACACGAGCGTCGACATCGAGGCGGCGACGAGCAGCGCCACGCCCGCACAGAACAGCGACAGCACGAAGGTCCGGGCCTTGCGCAGCCGTCCCTGCAGCGCCGACACGCCGACAACCCCGGCGCCGGTGCCGACTCCCAGCGCGAAGACGAACACCCCGAACCCACCCGGGCCCTCGTGGAGGACCTGCTCCGAGAACGTCTGCCCCAGCGGGATCAGCATTCCCCCGCCGATGAGCCCGCACGCCAGGCCCACGTTGACCGCCCGCACCACCGGCGTGATGAAGGCGTACTGCCAGCCCTCCTTGACCTCCTTGAAAACCTGACCGAGATCGATCGGCGCCCGGTCGTCGTGCTTCCTGATGTGGTCGCGGGGAATCGCCAGCCGGTAGATGATCAGAGCCGCGGCCAGGTAGCAGACGACGTTGACGTAGAACGCCACCGCCTCCTGGCTGGTGCGCAGGGAGTCGAAGGCCTGGATGCCGCCGAGCCACTCGGCCACCTCCGCGAGCACGGCGAACAGGCCTGCCGCAATCGGGAAGGTGCCATACGCGGCGGCCAGACCGAGCGAGTTGGCGGTCGCCAGCTTCTCGACGGGCACCAGGTTGGGGACGGTCGCCTCCTTGGCGGGCGAGAAGAACAGAGTCGCGAGCTCGAGCACCAGGGAGGCGAACACGAGGCCGATGACCGAGTCGACGAACGGCAACGACGCCACCACCAGCGCCCGCACCAGCATCGACGCGACCATCACCTGCTTGCGGTCCATCCGGTCGATGAGCACGCCGGCACCCGCGGACAGGAAGAAGCCCGGCACGATGCGGGCGGCCATGACCAGACCCACCGAGGCGCCCGGGGCGCCCGAGCCGAGGCGGTTGGCCAGGATCAGGATGGCCAGGAAGCCGAGCCAGTCGCCCAAGGACGACAGCGCTTGCGCCAGCCACAGACGGAAGAACGTGGGCGTGCCGAAGATCCGCTCGACGAACGAGGCGCCCTCCCCGGGATGGCCGTGGAGTGCGCGCAGGGCATCGACGACGTCGGACGGATCGTCGAAGTCGTGGTCGCGCGCCTCCATCACCGGAAACGCTAGAGCGCCACCGGTCGCCACCCGGGTTCCAGCGTTCGACCAGGCCGGATTGGGTCGCTTCCGAGCGCCGGTTCGGCCGCGACCGGTCGCCACCCGGGTTCCGGCGTTCGATCAGGCCGGATTGGGTCGCTTCCGAGCGCCGGTTGCCGGTGCCTTCGCCGTCGCCTGCTTCGCCGCGGCCTTCTTGGCGCCGGCCTTCTTGGCGGATGCCTTCTTCGCCGCGGACTTCTTGGCCGCGGACTTCTTGGTACCCGCCTTGCGAGGGGCTGACCGCTTGCGCCCCCGCGACGAGGGGCCGGCGTCGCGCCGGGCCTGGAGCAGCTCGGCGGCGCGCTCGTCGGTCAGGCCCTCGACCGTGTCGCCCTCTCGCTCGCGGAGCGAGGCGTTGGTCTCGCCGTCGGTCACATACGGCCCGTAGCGCCCGCTGCGGATCACCATCGCCCTGCCGGTGACCGGGTCCGACCCCAGCTCGCGCAGCGGCGCCGATGCGGTGGCCCGTCCCCGCCGCTTCGGCTCGGCGAAGAGCCGCACCGCCTCGTCGACCGTGACGGTGAACAGCTCCTCCTCGGTCGCCAGGCTGCGGGTGTCGCTACCCCGCTTGACGTAGGGCCCGTAGCGGCCATTGAGCGCCTCGATCTCCTCGCCGGTGCTCGGGTCGGTCCCCACCGTGCGGGGGAGGCTGAGCAGCGCGAGGGCCTCCTCCAGGGTGATGGCCGACGGCGACATGGTCTTGAACAGCGACGACATCTTGGGCTTGGCGCCCTCGGGCAGGGTGTCGGCGTCACCGAGCTGCACGTAGGGGCCATAGCGGCCGGTCTTCACGTACAGGGGCAGCCCGGACTCGGGGTCGGTGCCCAGGGGCTCATCCCCCCTCGGAGCCGCCAGCAGCTCGAGCGCCCGGGCGATCGACAGCTCGTCGGGGGCGATGTCGGCGGGCAACGACACCGTGTCGTCGCCCCGCCTGATGTACGGCCCGTAGCGACCGTTGCGGACGACGATGTCGGTGCCGTCGTCGTCCTTGCCGAGCGGGACGGCGTTGACGACCGCCGGATCGGCGTTGGCCATGGCGTGGTCGATCAGGCTCGTCAGGCCCGGCGTGCCGTTGCCGAACCAGAACGCGTGGAGGAACGGCACCCGTGCCCGCTGGCCGGTGGCGATCTCGTCTAGGTCGTTCTCCATGCGGGCAGTGAACGAGTAGTCGACCTCGGCGCTGAAGTGGCCCTCCAGCAGGTTGACCACGGCGAACGCCGACCACGACGGCACCAGGGCCTGACCTCTCTTCCACACATAGCCCCGGTCCTGGATCGTCTGCATGATCGAGGCGTAGGTCGACGGGCGCCCGATGCCCAGGTCCTCGAGCTTCTTGACCAGTGACGCCTCGGTGTAGCGGGCCGGCGGCTGGGTGGTGTGGCCCACCGGCTCGAGGGAGGGGTCGGGAAGCCGTTGGCCGACCACCAGTTCGGGGAGCACCCGCTCGCGGTCGTCGAGATCGGCTTCGGGATCGTCGGAGCCCTCGACGTAGACCCGGAGGTAGCCCGGAAACGTGATGGTCCGGCCCGACGCCGCCCACGTCGTCGCGGTGGCCTCGGCGAGCACGACCGAGGACTCGGCCCCCACGGTCACGGCCGCGGACAACGGCGCCTCGATCCGCACCGACACCGTCTTGCCCACGGCGTCGGCCATCTGCGACGCGAGGGTCCGCTTCCAGATCAGGTCGTAGAGGCGCAGGTCGGCGGCGCGCAGCTCGCCGTCGAGCTCGTCGGGCGTCCGCCAGCGGTCGCCTGCGGGACGGATCGCCTCGTGCGCCTCCTGGGCGTTCTTCACCTTGCCGCGGTACTGCCGGGCGCCGTCTGGCAAGAACCGGTCCCCGTACAGCTCACGCACCTGGGCCCGGGCTGCGGCTAGCGCCTCGTCCGACAGCGTCACCGAGTCGGTGCGCATGTAGGTGATGTAGCCCCGCTCGTACAGCCCCTGCGCGGTCCGCATGACCTGACCCGACGTCATGCCGAGCTTGCGCCCGCCCTCCTGCTGGAGGGTGGAGGTGATGAACGGCGCCTTGGGCGAGGAGCGGTACGGCTTCTCGTCGACGGACGCCACAGCGAACGGCGAGCCGCCGAGCGCCGCCACCAGCGCCCCGGCCGCGGGCCCGTCGACGACAACCACGTCCTCACGGGCGACCCGCCCTTGGCTGTCGAAGTCCTTCCCGGTGGCGACGCGGCTGCCGTCGAGCCCCACCAACGTGGCGCCGAAGCCGGGATCGGTGGGGAAGGCGGCCTGCAGGTCCCAGTAGTCGGCGGCCACGAACGTCATGCGCTCGCGCTCCCGCTCGACCACCAGCCGCACGGCCGGGCTCTGCACGCGCCCGGCCGACAGCCCCGACGAGACCTTGCGCCACAGCACCTCGGACACTGGGTAGCCGAACAGCCGGTCGACGATGCGTCGGGCCTCCTGGGCGTCGACCAGGCCGGCGTGGATGTCCCGTGACTCCGCCACGGCATGCTCGATGGCCTGGCGGGTGATCTCGTGGAACACCATCCGCCGCATGGGCACGCGGGGCCTGAGCACCTCGGACAGGTGCCAGGCGATGGCCTCGCCTTCGCGGTCCTCGTCGGTGGCGAGATAGAGCTCGTCGGCGTCCTTGAGCGCGGACTTGAGCCGTCGGACCACGTCCTTCTTTGCCGGCGGCACGACGTAGGTGGGCTTGAAGTCGTCGTCGATCGCCACGGCGAGGCCCTTGGGCTCGAGGTCGCGGATCGCGCCGATGGAAGCCTCGACCAGGAAATCGTCGCCGAGGTAGCGGGCAATGGTCCGGGCCTTGGCCGGCGACTCGACGATCACGAGCGACGTGGACATCGGCGGACAGTTGAAAGGCACGGGCGCGCGACTGTCAAACACCTGGGGACGCGACCAGGCGGCCAACCGCGGTCGGAACGGTCGTTCAGGCCGCTAGCAGCAGGGCGTCGCCCTGCCCGCCGCCACCACACAGGGCGGCCGCACCGAGGCCGCCGCCGCGGCGCTTCAGCTCGAGCAGCAGAGTGAGCGCGAGGCGGGTGCCCGACATGCCGATCGGGTGGCCGAGGGCGATGGCGCCGCCGTTGACGTTGACCACGTCGTCGGTGATGCCGAGGTCGTCCATCGACGCCAGGCCGACGGCGGCAAACGCCTCGTTGAGCTCGAACAAGTCGACGTCCTCCACGGCCTTCCCGGCCGACGCCAGGGCCGCCAGGATCGCCCGCGACGGCTGGGTGAGCAGGGACGGATCCGGCCCAGCCACCTGCCCGTAGCCCACGATCTCGCCCAGGGCCTCCGCGCTCCCGAGCCGCTCGGCCGCAGCCTTGGAGGCGACGATGACCGCCGCGGCGCCATCGGAGATCTGCGAGGCGTTACCGGCGGTGATGTTGCCCGCCTTGTCGAACGCCGGGCGGAGAGCGGCCAGCGACTCGACGGTGGTGCCGGGCCGCACGCCCTCGTCGGTGTCGACCACGAGCGGGTCCCCGCGGCGCTGCGGCACCTCGACCGGGACGATCTCCTCGGCGAACCGGCCCTCCTTGATGGCGGCGGAGGCGCGCTCGTGCGACTTGGCGGCGAGGTCGTCCTGGGGTTCGCGGGCGATGCCGGCCGAGGCGGCGTACTTCTCGGTGCCGGCGCCCATCGCCACCTGGTCGAAGGCGCAGAACAGGCCGTCGTACATCATCGAGTCCACCACCGAGCGGTCACCCAGGCGGTAGCCCTCGCGCGCACCGGGCAGCAGGTAGGGCGCCTGCGTCATCGACTCCATGCCGCCGGCGACCACCACGTCGGCGGCGCCCGATTGGATCAGCAGATCAGCGAGGAAGATGGCGTTGAGGCCCGACAGGCACACCTTGTTGACCGTCGTGGCGGGAACCGTCATGGGGACGCCGGCGTTGACCGCCGCCTGCCGAGCTGCGATCTGGCCGCTCCCGGCCTGGAGCACCTGGCCCATGAACACGTAGTCGACCTCGTCGGGGCCGACCCCGGCCCGGTCGAGCGCGGCCTTGATGGCGAAGCCGCCGAGGTCGGTGGCCTTGAAGCCTCCCAGGGCGCCCGAGAGCTTGCCGATCGGCGTCCGGGCACCGGCGAGGATGACGGAACCAGCCATCTACTACTTCCCCCAAGGGTGGTCGGATGGAACGCGACCCACGCTACCTAGTGTCCCGTCAGCCCGTTCCGCCGCGAAATCGTCGGCCAGAATCGCCGCTGGTCAGCGTCCTCGGCCTCGAATTCGCTGGTGGAGTCCTTCGGCCTGCGTCCTTGCCAGCGGCCATTCTGACTCGTCGATTTCATCACCGGTCCAGGCTGACGGGACACTAGCGGTCCTCGCCATCGTCGTAGTCGTCCCAGTCGGGGACGTCGGGCGGGATCCGCATGCCCGCCGGCAGCTCGCGCTCGATCCGGGGCCGGGGCCGCGGTCGACCTTGCGCCGGTGCCGGAGATGCCGGCGGTGCCGGTGGGGGCGGGGGCGGCGGCGCACTGCTCCGAGGGATGGACGCCGGCCGTCGGCGGATCCGTGCCGGCAGCGGCGGACGAGACTCGTGCGGCGGCTCGGATCGCGGCGGCGGTGCGATTCGCTCACGCGCCCGCAGCGCCGGTAGTTCGATCAACTCGGACAGCTTCGCCGCGGCGGCGACGTCGGGCATCGGTCGGGGCGCAACCTCCGGCGCGGGTCTGGGCACGATCTCGGGCGCCGGTTGGGGGCCGACCTCCGGGCGTTGGCGTGGCGCGACGTCGGGTACGGCGTGTGGGGCGACGTCCGGGACCGGTCCTGGGGCGCCCTCGGGCGGGTGCTGCTGCGGGACGCCCGGCACCGGCTGAGGGGCGACCTCGCCGTCGACCACGTCGATCGCGTCGTCCGCGTCGCCTGTGGCACCGGCCACCGGCACCGGCGTGCCTCGGGCCGGCGTCGGCACCCCGGCGGCCGGTTCGGGGCCAGCGGTCCTGTCCGCGCCGCCTTCGCCCTCGCCTTCGTCCTCGGCTCCCGACAGCGACCAGCTGCCGTCGCCGATGGCCCAGTCGCGCCGGACGATCCGGGCGCGCTGCTCGAACGCCTCGGTGATGATCGTCTCGGCCTCGGACCGAGCGGCGTCGACGATCGCCCGAGCCTCACGGCGGGCGTCCACGCGCGCGTTGTCGACGATCGCCTGGGCCTCCCGGCGGGCGTCGGCGATGATGCGGTCCGCGCGGATGTCGGCCAACGACTCGGCCACCGTCGCGCGGGCGGCGGGGGCGGAGGCACCATGGCTCTTCCCCAGCGCCCCGGCCGGTGGCCCCCTGCTCCTCGGTCGGTGATCCCACCGCAGAAGCCGGGGTGTGCACCTCGGGCTTACTCACTTGCAGCAGGCTAGCCGCCCGCCGGCCGTTGGAGCCCTCCCGTTACCCCACGGTAAGTTGCGGCGATGCGCCAGATCCTCGAGGCCATCCAGGGGGGCGCCTCGGGCGACGAGATCGCCGCGCTCCCCATCCCGGAGAACTACCGGGCCGCGCACGTCCTGCGGGCCGAGCAGGAGATGTGGGCGGGGGTGCCATCGGAGGACAAGGATCCCCGGAAATCGCTGCACATCGGCAACGTCCCGACACCGGAGCTGGCGCCCGACGAGGTGTACCTGGCCGTCATGGCCAGCTCGATCAACTTCAACACGGTGTGGACCTCGATCTTCGAGCCGCTACCGACGTTCGGCTTCCTCGACCGCCTGGCCCGCGAGTCGACATGGGCCGCGCGGCACCAGCAGGACTTCCACGTGGTCGGCTCGGACGCCTCGGGCGTCGTGCTGCGGGTCGGGTCGGCGGTACGCAACTGGGCGCCGGGAGACCGGGTGGTGGTCCACTGCAACTATGTCGACGACCAGGACCCGTCGGCCCACGACGACTCGATGCTCGCCGCCAACCAGCGCATCTGGGGATTCGAATCCAACTACGGCGGGCTGGCCGAGCTGTCGATCGTCAAGGCCAACCAGATCATGCCCAAGCCCGCGCACCTCACCTGGGAAGAGGCGGCGGTCAACGGCCTGTGCGCCTCGACCAGCTACCGCATGCTCGTCGGCCGCCACGCCGCCCGCATGAAGCAGGGCGACAACGTCTTCGTCTGGGGTGCCACCGGTGGCATCGGTGCCTACGCCACCCAGCTGGTGCTCAACGGCGGCGGCACGCCGGTGGGCGTGGTGTCGAGCGAGAACCGGGCCCGGCTGCTGCGCGCCATGGGCTGCCAGCACGTCATCGACCGCAAGGCCGAGGCCTACAGGTTCTGGAAGGATGAACACACCCAGGACGAGGGCGAGTGGCGCCGGCTGGGAAAGACGGTGCGGTCGCTCGTCGGCGACGACCCCGACATCGTGTTCGAGCACCCCGGCAGGCAGACCATGGGCGCGTCGGTGTTCATCGCCAAGCGCGGCGGCACCATCGTCACCTGCGCCGCCACGAGCGGATTCATGATCGAGTACGACAACCGCCATCTGTGGATGAAGCTCAAGCGCATCGTGTCGAGCCACTTCGCCAACTATCAGGAGGCGTGGGACATGAACCGGCTCATCGACAAGGGCGCCATCCAGCCGGTGATGTCAGCCGTGTACCCGCTGGAGCAGGTGGGCGAGGCCGCCCGCGCCGTCCACCGCAACGAGTCCGAGGGCAAGCTCGGCGTGCTGTGTCTGGCGCCCGAGCCGGGCCTGGGTATCACCGACCGCGACAAGCGCGAGCGCATCGGCGAGGACCGCATCACGCTGTTCCAGCGCCACGCACGGGGCGAGCTGTAGCGATCCCGACGAACCTGCCGCGGATCTGGTGGTGAGAGCAACCAATTCCGCGGCAGGTTCGGACAGGTAGGTTCACAGGCGTGTTGCTGACCGAGATCGACCACGTCGCCATCGCCGTCTCCGACCTCGAGGCGGCGATCGCCTACTACCGCGACACGTTCGGCGCCGAGGTGGCGCACCGCGAGGTGGTCGCGTCCGACGGCGTCGAGGAGGCCCTGCTGCGGGTGGCCGACAGCTACGTCCAGTTGCTGACACCGACCCGGGACGACTCACCGGTGGCCAAATACCTCCAGAACCGGGGTGAGGGGCTCCACCACGTCGGCTACCGGGTTGACGACTGCGCGGCCGCACTCGACGCGGTCAAGGCACACGGCGGCCGGGTGATCGACGAGGTCCCACGCCCAGGGAGCCGCGGCACCACGGTGGCGTTCGTCCACCCCAAGGGCGCGTTCGGCACGCTCATCGAGCTCGTGCAGGAGTAGGCGGTCCACCCACCGGGCCGCGCGCCGACGTAGCGTCTGCCCGGCTCTTCGCAGCGCGCAGAAGGAGGGGGAATGGAATCATTCGCTCCGGCTCCGGCCTACCCGGCCACCTTGGAGGTCGACCGCCCCGAGCGGATCGCCCATTGGCGGCCGATCGTCCAGTGGTTGCTGGCGATCCCGCACTTCATCGTCCTCTACGTGCTCGGCATCGTCGCCGAGATCGTGGCCATCATCAGCTGGTTCGTCATCCTGTTCACCGGCAAGCTGCCCGAAGGGCTGGCGAACCTCGTGTGCCTCTACCTCCGTTACAACAACCGCACCATTGCGTACGCGGCGTTCCTCCGAGACGAGTA
Organism: uncultured bacterium; assembly: GCA_963717085.1. Lineage (GTDB taxonomy): Bacteria > Actinomycetota > Acidimicrobiia > Acidimicrobiales > VFJN01 > DASQUK01. Next base: position 223,125 of record CAVQVM010000020.1, on the reverse strand, counting down.
CCCGCCGTTCGAGTTCGAGACGGTCGCCCCGGATCCGGGCACGTACCCACCGGTTCGCACCGGCTTCGCGCCCGAGCTGGAGAATCGCAACCGGCTGACGGTGGCCTTCCGGATCATCCTCGTGATCCCGCAGCTGATCGTGCTCACGCTGCTGGGCATCGCGTGGTTCGTGGCCCACCTGATCGCGTTCTTCGTGGTGTTGTTCACCGCCCACTGGCCCGAAGGGCTGCGCACATTCGTCGTGGGAGTCCTCCGCTGGGGCACGCGGGTCAACGCGTACTTCTACCTGCTCACCGACGAGTACCCGCCGTTCAGCCTCGACTGACGACGAGGTGAATGCGCCGGTCGGTCGGGTTGAGAGGCCGAGCCGGCGCCGGAACCACGCTCGGGTTGAGAGGCCGAGCCGGCGCCGGAACCACGCTCGGGTAGCGTGCGTCGCCATGTCGGTGCTGCGCTCCATCCTGCTCTTCGCCCTCGCCGCCTTGGCCGAGATCGGCGGCGCCTGGATGATCTGGCAGGGCGTGCGCGAGCACCGTGGCATCGCCTGGATCGGCGCTGGCATCGTCGCGCTTGCCGCCTACGGCTTCGTCGCCACGTTCCAGGACGATCCCCACTTCGGGCGCGTCCTCGCCGCCTACGGCGGCATCTTCGTCGCTGGCTCGCTCGCGTGGGGCATGGCTGTCGACGGCTTCCGGCCGGGCCGCTACGACGTGACCGGCGCGCTCATCTGCCTCGTCGGCGTCGCGGTGATCATGTACGCACCACGCCCGGCCTGACCCGGAGGGGGATGCCGCCGCCCGCGATGGGCGTGCGCTCTTGCCCTCGGTCGCTCTCGGTGGTGCCGGTCGACCGTCCGCGCCGGCGGTTCACTACTGGCCATCGGCTTGCGGCCTACGGGTGAACGCCATGTCCATCCACGTCGCCCAGCTGACTCCGTCCTCGGAGCGCTCCCAGAGCGCGGTCATCGAATTCCCGTCCGGGGCGACGGTGAGGGTCGACCTCACCCTGGCGGTCGAGGCGGTCGCCGACCTCGCCGCCGGTGCGATCTCGGGTCCGCCACCGAAGTGGAAACTCCTTCGTCGTCGACGATCAGCTCCATCACTTCGGTGTTGCCCTCGTTGTCGAACGAGCGCGCCAGGAAGGCACCATCCCGGGACCCCGGTTCGCCGATGATCTCGATGGCTCGCACCTCCTGCGAGCCCACCGTGACGTCGACGTGGTGAACCAGGAAGTACCCACCGGGCAGGAACTCGTAGGCGTCCGATCCGGTCACGGGTACACGCGGGTCGCCCACCACATGACCGGCGGTGGCCCAGTCGCCCACGATGCTCCCGAGTCGTTGACGCTGCTCGTCCGAACGGTCGTCGGGCATCACCCGTGCACCTCCGTGGCTGGCTCCTCGGCCAAGCGTCCTGCTGGCAGCACGGGGACGCCAGCGAATTCGGCAGCGGGGCTGCATCGCACGGTGTCCCAGCGTGCCGGCCGTTGCTGGCGGGGCGCGCCGACGCCCCCGGAGAGGTTTGCGTCGGGTCCCCGGGGGCGCCGCGATGTTGCCGGTGTTGAGCTTTCGACCGTAAGAGCGGGACCGGCACCGCGCCATCCCCACTCATGGGGACGGCCGGCCCGGCCGTCGTCTCGGTCACCGAGATCGATCGACTGGATCAGCCCGCCGGGGGCACCATCACGTGATCGATCAGGTGCACCGTGGCGTTGGCGGTCTGGATGTCCGGCACGACGACCTGCGCCTGCCCACCGCCGACGGTGATCGTGTCGCCCTCCGACTCGACCGGCAGCGTCACACCGGTGAAGGTCTCGAGCTCACTGACGTTGGCCAGGTCCTCGGACGACAGCCGCTGGCCCGCCACCACGTGGAAGCCCAGAACCTGCGTCAGCAGACCCGTGGGATCGGCCAGGGCGGCATCGAGCGTCGCCGGGTCAAGCGCGGCGAAGGCGCAGTCCGTCGGAGCGAAGACTGTGACGGCGTCGGCCGAGTTGAGCGTGTCGACCAGGTCGGCCTCGGTCACGGCGGTCACCAGCGTTGTGAGGACAGGATTGCTGGACGCCGCGGTGGCGACCGGATCGTCCGTCATGCCGGCGATTGTGCCCTCGTCGGGACCGCTCTCGACCGCATCGACCAGGCCGGCGCGATCGCAGATCGTGGCCGGGTCGGTGGCGCCGGGCGTGTCGCCGGCGACGTCGGGGGCAGGCGACTCGAGCGGCGCCGGCTCGTCCGCGGTGGCGCTGCTGTCGCTGCCGTCGGAGCAGGCCGCCGCTGCGAGCGACAGGCCGACAGCGAGCGCAACGACACCTCGTAGCTTTCGGGTAGGGCGCATTTCGTTGTCCTTCCTTGGGGGGATTGTGGGATGGGGTGGAGAGATCACTCGACGGTGACGACCAGGGACATCCAGCCGCTGGCGCCGTCGGGCACGATGTCGACCCGCGTCTCGGTCTGGGTCTCGCCGCGACCGTCGATGGCGCGGACCGTGAGCGTGTGGCGGCCGGGGACTGCGTCCCAGTCGAAGCGCCACTGGCGCCACGAGTCGCGGTTGAGGGCCTCGGCGAGCTGCGCGGGGCGGAACGGGCCATCGTCGATCCGCACCTCGACGGCATCGATGCCTCGGGTCTGCGCCCAGGCCACACCGCCGACGGCAACGGGCCCGGCCGCGACCCGCTCCAGGCTGCGCGGCGTGTCGATACGGGCCATGGTCTTTATCGGCGCGCGGTCGGCGTAGCCCCGGCGCACCCAGTACTGATCGAAGGCGTCGAAGGTGGTGACCTCGAGCTCGGTCAGCCACTTCGTGGACCCGATGTAGCCGTAGAGCCCCGGGGTGACGAGGCGGGCCGGAAACCCGTGCTTGAGCGGGAGGGGCTCGCCGTTCATCCCCACCGCGACGATGCAGTCCCGGTCGTAGGCGGCCGACAGGGGGAACCCACACGTATAGCCGTCGACCGACCGGCCCACGAGCTGGTCGGCGCCGGCACGAGGGCGAGCCTCGTCGAGCAGCGCGCGGGTGAGGACGCCGAGCCACCGGGCGTGGCCGACGAGGTCGCCGCCCACCGGGTTGGAGATGCAGGTCATGGTGATGTCGGCCTCGATCAGATCGCGATCGAGCAACTCGTCGAAGGTCAGCTCGAAGGGCTCGTCGACCATGCCGGTGACGGACAGGACCCAGTCCTCGGCGCGCACCTGGGGCACCACCAGCGCGGTGTCGATTCGATAGAAGTCGGCGTTGGCGGTGACGAACGGGGCCACACCCGGCACTCCCAGCTCGACGCCCGTTGCCGCCGGTGGCAGCGGCGGGCCCGGACGGGTGGCGGGCGGCAGCACCACGTTGGCGCGCGATTCGGCGGCGCTGAAACGGCTGCGGAGCGCCCGGCCACCGGCGGCCGCCAACGCCCCGGCGGCGGCGACCGCAACCGTCATCCCGAGGAAGTTCCGGCGCGATGCCACCCCGCCGCGCACCGGCATCGCCGCGGCCGGTGCCATCGGTTCTCCCGGCGCGGCGAGGCCGTCGCCCGGCGTGGTCGGCCCGCTCGGTTCCCGGGTCGGCGCGCGCGCCACCAACGATCGGAGGCACAGCACACCAACCACGCCGGCGACCATGCTCGGTAGGCCGGCTGTGAGCGACGCCCGGGGTCCAGCGGCCGATGCCAGGACGCCTACCGCCGCAAACGCAGCCAGCCCCAGGGTGCCGACGCGGTGCCGCCGGCGCGACACGACGCCGAGGACGACGCCGAACACCGCGGAGAACACCAGGATCCCGATGACCAGCGCGAGCTTGTCGTTGCCGCCGAAGGTCTCGATGGCGAAGCGCTCGACGGATCGGGGCACCCGGTTGATCACCTCACCGGCCACGGCCTCGATCGGCGATGCCAGGCCGTCATCGACGCCCGCGATCAGCTCACCGGCGCCGAGTGCGACACCGGCCGAGACCAGCCCGGCCAAAGCCGCGGCGGGCGCGCCGGCCGCGGCCGCCGCCGCTCCGCCGTCGTTCGCCGCTTGGGAGCCCGGAGATCCGAGCTGCCGGGGCATCGCCCGGGATGTGTCCGTCCGTTCCATGTACGCCGTATCCGGCGCCGCGGCCGCAGGCGGATGATCGGGTGATGGCGGCGCGGGTCAGGCGGGGCGAACGACGATGCCGGATGCGACGACCTGCCCGGTTGGCGCGGTCGAGCCTCCCGCAGGTTCCTCGCTGATCGCCAGCTTCGCCGCCGACGCCGGCAGGCTGAGGGGTACGGCTTCCTCGTGGCCGTCGCCCAGGACGCCCAGCGACACCGGACGGGCCCCGTCGACGGACCAGAGCTGGTACTCACGCTGGGCCGCCAGCCTTGGAAGCTTCTCGAGCACCAGAACATCGCCGTCGTCGTTCGCCACGACGTGGGCGACGTCGGCGCCGTGGGCGTCGGCGAGCACGGCGACGGTCGGTCCGTCGATGGACACCCCGGCCAGCGTGCCGGAGCCGTTGCCATCGTTGTCCAGCTGAGTCCCGACTCCCACACCCACCACGGCCACGACCGCCGCGGCGGCGGCCAGCAGGGCGAGCCGGCGGCGCATCCTCCGCCGCCGGGCGGACTGGTCCAGGTGCGCCAGGCTTGGCCCGACAGGGTGCAGCGCCGTGCCGTTGATCGGAGCCACCTCATCGGCGCGGATCTGCGACTGGACCGCGTCCCACAGCTCCGGCGGGGGGCCGTCTTCGATCAGCGCACCGAGGGCCTCCTCGTGGGCGGCCAGCTCCAGCCGGCACAAGGCGCACATCTCGAGGTGCGCCTCGATCTCCTCGGCCCCGTCACTCTCGAGTGCGTCGAGGGCATAGAGCGCCAGGTCGTCCAGGGGATGCTGTTCGCTGCGCGGGCGGCCGCTCACGGGGTTCACAATGTCACCCCTTCGGCCTCCAGCGTGCGCCGCAGGCCCTCGAGCCCGCGCCGGATGCGACTCTTCACGGTGCCCTCGGGAGCGCCGAGGAGTGCGGCGGTCTCCCGATAGCTGTGGCCACCGAAATAGGACAGAACGATCGCGTCACGGTCGTCGGCGGCCAGACGGTCGAGCGCGCGCCGCACGTGGTCGGCGAGCGAGGCGAGCAGGCTGGCGGCCTCGACGTCGCCCGAGGGCGGCGGCGTCGGGGCCAGCCGGGCGGCGCGCTCCTGGCGGCGCTGCCGGGCCGTCTCGGATCGCACGACATCGACGGCGCGGGCGTGGGCCTGGGCCACGAGCCAGGATCGAAGCTTGCCCCGCTGGGGATCGAAGCGCTCGGGCCGCCGCCAGAGGTCGACGAACACGGTCTGGCACACGTCCTCGGCCGACGCCCGGTCGCCGCAAACCCGCTGGGCGACGGCCCACACCGCCCCGCTGTACCGGCGGTAGACCTCCGCCACCGCCTGGTCGTCGCCGTGGGCCACGGCGGCCACCAGGTCGGGATCACTCGCCGAGGCAGCCGCACCCAGGTGTGACGTCATCATGACTCCAGCCACTTGCGAACCACGGGACTTCGTCGCGCCGGACATGCCGCTTGTAGTTCGACGCCGACTCCCCGTGCGGATGACACGGACTCGGTTCGCGCGGAATGCGGTTGGTATGAGCGCGGACAGGCGCCAGGATGATCGGCCATGTTGTCGGTCCGCGGGCTCACGGTCGAGGTCGGCGGCACCCTCGTGGTCGAGGGTGCCGCCCTGACCGTGCGTGCCGGCGACAGTGTCGGCCTGGTGGGGCGGAACGGCGCTGGCAAGACGTCGCTCCTCAAGGTGCTCGGCTGCATGGCGGAACCCAAGGCCGGAGTCATCCAACGACCCGAGGCGTTTGGCTACCTGCCCCAGGATCCACACCTGGACCAGATCCCCGTCCACGTCACCGCCCTCACGCACGTGCTCGGCGGGCGCGACCTCGACGCCCTGGCCGCCCGGCTCGAGGAGCTGCGCCTCAAGATGGAGGCACAGCCCGGCGAGGACACGCTCGTCCAGAAGTGGAGCCGCGCGCACGACAGGTTCGAGCACGAGGGTGGATACGCGGCCGAGTCAGAGGCCAAGCGGCTTCTCGCCGGCCTCGGCCTGCGCCAGGACCGGACGAACATGCCCATCACCGTGCTCTCCGGCGGCGAGCGCCGCCGCGTGGAATTGGCGCGGATCTTGTTCGCCGGCAGCGAGTTGCTGCTGCTCGACGAACCCACCAACCACCTCGACAACGACGCCCGCGAATGGCTGTTCGGCTTCCTGCGGTCGTACCGCGGCGCGCTCGTCATCATCAGCCACGACCTCGAGCTGCTCGACGAATCGATCACGCGGGTCCTGCACCTCGACCGTCCGGGCGAGGCCGATGTCGGCGAGTTGACCGAGTACAAGGGGACCTACACCCAGTACAAGGTCGCCCGCGCCCGCGACGAGGAACGCCGGGCCAAGATCGCCTCGCGGCAGCAGGCGGAGATCGCCCGCCTCCAGACCCTGGTCGATCGCTGGGGCGCCAAGGCCTCGAAGGCGAGCTTCGCCAACGCCCTCGAGACCCGCATCGCGCGCATCCGCAACGAGGCGGTCGACGGACCCACCGCCCGGCGAGGCCTGCGCCTGCGGCTCCCCGAGCCGCCACCCTGCGGCCGCACGGCGCTCACCGCAGCGGCACTCACCAAGGGCTACGGCGGTCCGCCCGTGTTCGAGGACGTCTCGTTCGACGTCGGCCGTGGCGAGCGGCTGCTGGTCCTCGGGCTCAACGGCGCCGGAAAGACCAGCCTGCTGCGCATCCTGGCGGGAACCTCGGAGCCCGACGGCGGCATGGTCACGGAGGGCCACCAGGTCACCGTCGGCTACTACGCCCAGGAGCACGAGGGCATCCGGGCCGGCGCGTCGCTGTTCGAGCACATGAGCGAGGCTGCGCCCCGCCTCGACACCCAGATGCGGCGCCGCCTGCTGGGCACGTTCGGCCTGTCCGGCGACAAGGTGTTCCAGGACGCCGCCACGCTCTCGGGTGGCGAGAAGACCAAGCTGGCCCTGTCGTTGCTGGTGGCCGGTCGCCACAACCTGCTCCTGCTCGACGAGCCGACCAACAATCTCGACCCGCCCTCGCGGGAGGCGGTGGCGGCGGCGTTGGCCAGCTGGGCCGGCACGATGGTGATCGTGAGCCACGACACCGGCTTCGTGCGTGACCTGGCACCCGACCGGGTGCTGCTGATGCCCGAGGGCGACGTGGACTTCTGGTCGGACGACCTGCTCGACCTGGTCGAGCTCGCGTAGGTCCTAGTAGACCCTTTGCGAAATCAGCGGGAGCCGTCGGCGCGGATCACCCGCAGGCGCGGTCCACCCGTCACCCTCGACGGACGCTTGCTCATGGCCAGCAGTGCAGCAGGCCTCCCCGGTTGAGATGACAGGGAAGCCGCTACCGTCGCTTGTCATGCAGGTCCACCTGGTCGACGGCACGTACGAGCTGTTCCGCTACCACTTCGCACCCAACAACCGCGACCTCCACCGGGGTGCCACGGTGGGCGTAGTGACGACGCTGCTGCAGCTCGTGGCCGACGGCGCCACCCATGTGGGCATCGCCACCGACCACGTCATCGAGTCGTTCCGCAACGACCTGTGGCCCGGATACAAGACGTCGGCCGGCATGCCCCGGGAGCTGTTGGCGCAGTTCCCCCTGGTCGAGGACGCGATGGCGGCCGCCGGCTTCGTGGTGTGGCCGCAGGTCGAGCTGGAGGCCGACGACGGCCTGGCCACGGCGGCGGTCGTGGCCGCCGGCGACAACCGAGTCGAGCAGGTGGTGATCTGCACGCCCGACAAGGACCTCGGCCAATGCGTGGGGGGCAAGGTGGTCCAGCTCGATCGGCGCAAGGGCCTGGTGCTCGATGAGGCGGGCGTGGAGGCGCGGTTGGGGGTGCCGCCGGCCTCGATCCCCGACCTGCTGGCCCTGGTGGGCGACTCGGCCGACGGCTTCCCGGGGCTGGCGGGCTGGGGCGCCAAGTCGGCGGCCGCCGTGCTCCGACGTTGGGGCCACCTCGAGTCGATCCCGGCCGACCCGGTCACCTGGGACGCGGGGGTGCGCGGTGCCGCCAAGCTCAACGCCGTCCTGCGCAACGAGTTCGAGCTGGCCCTGCTGTTCCGCCGAATCGCCACCGTGGAGACCGACGCCCCGGTCAGCGACAGCGTCGACGACCTGCGCTGGGTGGGACCGCCAGATCCCGCGGCGTTCGAGGAGCTGTGCGAGCAGCTCGACGCCCGACGCCTACGGGACCGGATGGCGCAGGTCACGGACCTGGCGGCGTCACGCGCCTAGAGGCTCCTCGCCGTCACAACATGGGATGGGCGATGTCCAGCGCCGCCAGCTTGTCGGGATTGACGACGATGTAGAGGGCGGTGATGGCGCCGTGGTCGACGTGTGCGGTCAACGTCAGGAGCCAGCGGCCCTCGCTCGTCACCACCACGCCGGGCTCGCCGTTGACCACCGCCGACTCGACGGTGAAGCCCAGTGTCGCCGGCCGCCGGCTGACGTTGACAAGGAACCGGGCGACCCGCTCGCGTCCGACGACCGGCCGGCGAGCGGCGTACGCACGCGGTCCGCCGTCACTGATCAGCACCGCATCCTCGGCCAGCAGCGAGAGCACGCGGTCCACGTCGCCGGAGGTCACGGCCGCCACGAGTTCGCCGACCACGCGGTCCGCGTGGTCGGGAACTGCGTGCCGTGTCGTCCCCTCCCGTATCCGGCGGCGGGCACGGCTGGCGATCTGGCGGCAGGCCCCGGGGCTGCGGTCGACCGACCTGCCGATCTCGGCGAAAGGCACGTCGAACACGTCGGACATCAGGAACACCACCCGCTCCAGCGGGCCGAGCGTCTCTAGCACCCGCAGGAACCCGACGGTCATCGACTCCGCCAGCTCCGTCGCGACGGCGGGGTCGTCGACTGTCCCGGCATCGATCGTGCCGCCGAGGACCGGTTCCGGGAGCCACGGGCCGACGTAGCTCTCACGGCGGTGCCGGGCAGAACGCAGGTGGTCGAGGGCGAGCCGGGCGACGACCCGCGTCAGCCAGGCGGCAGGATTGTCGATCGCGGCGCCGTCGGTGCGCCGCGGCGGAGCCACGCCTCCTGGACGATGTCCTCCGCTTCGACCCGAGAGCCCGTGATCCGGTACGCAAGTCCGACGAGCAGCGGCCGCTCGGCCACCAGGGTGGCGAGGAGGGGGTCGTCGCTCTGGTCGTGGGTGCCGGTGGGAACGGAGGAGTCGGTGGGGTCCGCCTGAACCGCCCCGGGGTACCGGCGAGGTCGCATCTTCCGCGAGTGTCGCGCCGCCGCTCGGGTCGGGCCGCGGTCATCGGTCACGATGCCATCACCGGGTGCACGGTCCGGTCGGCGTCGAGGGCCAGCGCCGCGAGCCGGCCGGCGTCCTCACCACTGGCAAGCGCGGCGTCGGCGAGGTGCCCGTGTGGTCCGACCCAGTCGCCGGCCACCAGTACGCCGGCGTGGCCGGTGCCGCCGACGTCGACGCGTCCCGCCAGTCCGACACCCGGGACGGGCACGGCGCCGACGACCGTCATCCGGTGCAGGTAGCGGACGTGCGCGGCCGCCTCGGGCTCGATGCCGGCGACCCGCGCGTGCTCGACCAGCTCTGCGCGCGCGGCGTCGGGCGAGGGGTCCTCGTCGGGCCGCAGGTAGCGCAGGCCGTGGACCACCGACCCGCCCGGAGGGGCCAGCGCCGCCGGCGGGCAGTGGCGGATCAGGTACAGAGGGCGGTCCATGCCCAGTAGCACGGTCATGTCGGGCGGCGCGGCGAACCCCATGTCCAGGCAGGCGGCGCGTGACGGCGGACCGAGGTCCTCCCAGCCCGGCGGGCGGTCGGGCAGGAGGGCTGCGCAGGCCACCGGGGTGCCGGCCGCGACGACCACTCGCCGCGCCAGCAGCGTGCCCCGGTCGGACATGGCACCCGCATCGTCACCGTCACCGGAGGCGGCGTCGTCGGCCACCGCCACCCGGACCCGGCCACCGTCGGGCGCGACGAGCCGCACCCGCGCCCCGACACCGAACTCCGCCCCGCGCAGGCTGGCGGCCCGGGCGAGGCCGTCGACCATGGTCGACCAGCCGCCGTGCAGGTACTCGACGCCATCGTGCAGCGCCATCTGCATCTGAGCCGCCACCAGGTCGGCGGACACGCCGGCCATGTCGACCACGTAGGTGGCCGTACGGGCGAGCATCTCGGCGAACTCCCGGGCACCGCCGACCAGGCCCAACTCATCGAACCATGCGGCGGCCGAGCGATCGGCCAGCGTCACCGGCTTCCAGCGGGGTGCGGCGGTGAAGACCCGGGCGATCCTGACCTTGTCCCCCGTCGTGAGCATGCGGCTGCGGGCGATGCCCGCGGGTCGCAGGCCGAGCGCGCCGACGCGCTCGCCCCGGCGGACGCGGGCGCCGTCCAGCATCGGCGAATCGCCGCGCACGGTCACGCCGAGCCGATCGAGCACGCCCCGCCCGACGCCGCCCCGGTAGAAGGCGTGGGCGCCGCGGTTGAGCCGGTAGCCGCCCCGCTCGTCGGTGGTGGCCCGGCCACCGGGCCGCTGGCCGTCGAGCACCAGAACCGACGCTCCCGCTCCCGCCGCCGTTGCGGCCGCGGCAAGGCCGGCCAGGCCCGCACCCACCACGATCACGTCCCAGTGCCTCTCCATCGCGTGACTCCTCGATCGGCTGAGCTCGTCACCAACCCGACGACGCAGCCACGCGATCTGTGACTCGATTCGCAACTGCAGCGTGCGAATCGAGGGCCCTCAGCCGTTCTTGGGCAGTTCGCGGAACGGCATGTTCTTGTCGAAGCCCGGCTCCTTGGGCAGCCCGAGCACGCGCTCGCCGATGATGTTGCGCTGCACCTGGTCGGTCCCGCCATAGATGGGAGGGCCCTGGGCGAACAGCGCCATCTCGGTCACCCCGCTCAGGAACGGCAGGCCAGTCGCCTCGTCGAGCGCCTTGCGGGCGTCGGGGTGGTAGCCGTGCAGCGTGCCGTAGGCGCCGGTGATCTCGAGTCCAAGGTCGCGGGAGAGCCGCACGATGTTGCTCATCGTGAGCTTGGCGATGTTCGGCAGGCCCGGGATGTCTCCACCCGCCGCCTTGGCCGCCTTGAGCCGCAGGTTGTTGAAGCGAGCCACCTCACCGAACGTGTGGAGCTGCATCAGCCGCTGGCGCACGCCCGGGTCACTGGCCTTGCCGTTGGCCTGCGCGAGCCGGGTGAGCATCTTGGAGGAGGCGCCGAACAGCGTCCCGCCGCCCCCACCCCTGCGGCCACCGGTGGCCACGAAGTCGCCCGCGCGCCGTTCGAGGTCGCCGGCCACGGTTCCCGGTGAGGCAAGCGACGCCGCCGCCGAGCCCCCGCCGGCGCCCAGGCTCGTGCGCTCGAACATGAGGGTGGTGTTCGCCACCCGCCAGCCGCCGTTGAGGCCGCCGATGATGGCGTCGTCACCGACGCGCGCACCGGTCAGGAACACCTCGTTGAACAGCGCCCGGCCCGTCATCTCCCGCAGGGGGCGGACGTCGATGCCGGCCTGGTGCATGTCGATGACGAAGTAGGTGATGCCGGCGTGCTTGGGCTGGTCGGGATCGGTGCGGGCGATCAACATCGCCAGGTCGGCGACCTGGCCCCCGGAGGTCCACACCTTCTGGCCCTCGACGACCCATTCCTCGCCGTCCTTCTCGGCGCGACATTGGAGGCCGGCGAGATCGGATCCGGCGCCTGGCTCGCTGAAGAGCTGGCACCAGCCGCGCTGCCCGGTGACGATGTCGCGGAGGTAGCGCTGCTTCTGCTCCTCGGTGCCGTGCACGAGGATCGTGGGACCCGCCAGCATGAGCCCGAGGCCCCCTGGCGCCGGCAGGGCGCCGAAGTCGGCGATGGCCTGCTGGACCCGGTTGCCATCGTCACGGCTGAGGTCCTTGCCGAACCAGTCGGAGGGCCAGGTGGGGACTCCCCAGCCCGAGGTCCCGAGGCGCTCCCACCATTCGGCGACGGGCAGTTCCGGATCCCAGTTGGCGGCCAACCAGTCCTTGACCTCGGCGACGGTGTCGGAGTCCGACGTGGTGCGGTCGGCGGTGTCGGTCATGAGCGCAGCTCCTGACCGGTCGACCGTGCGATCGACCCAACTGGAGCCCGCTCGCCTCGTCGCCGCGAGACGGGCGGGTAGTTGGGTCGACAAGCTAGGGAGCCGGGCGACGATGGGGTGCGGGGGCGCAGGCCCCGAGGATGAGCGGTCATGTACCCAAGCGCACCATTTCTTGACCCACGGGTCAAGCTGCGTCCGGGCCCGGCTCAGGGACGCGCCGGGGTGCCGAAGATGCTGGCCAGCTCGGCGGGCGCAACGGCCTCCAGCTGGTCGTAGCGGCACTCCATCGGCGTCTTGTCCAGCCGCCAGCGCACGAACCGGGCGTTGTGCCGGAACCGCCCGGCCTGCAGGTGCTCGTAGCGGACCTCCACCACTCGCTCGATGCGCAGTGGCTCCCAGGAGAGGTCCTTGGCGGCGTTCCAGCGGCTGGGTGCACCCGGCATGCGCTGGCCCGCCTCGTGCGCCTCGGCGAGCGCCCACTCGCGCCAGGGGTGCTCCTCGAGGGCGTTGTCGCGCAGCGGCTCGAGCTCGCCCACCAGCTGCGACCGCAGGCCGGCGGCGAACGACGACGCGACACCGACGTGGTGGAGCGTCTCCTTGTCGTCGTAGAGCCCGAGGAGAAGTGAGCCGATGCCCTCGCCGTCCTTGTGCCAGCGGAACCCGGCCACGACGCAGTCGGCCGTCCGCTGGTGCTTGACCTTGAACATGTCGCGCTTGTCCTGCCGGTACCGCCCGTCGGCGGGCTTCGCCATCACGCCGTCGAAGCCGGCGCCCTCGAACCGGCGGAACCAGTCCTCGGCCAGGTCGGGGTCGTCGGTCACCGGGGTGAGGTAGACGGGGTCGCGATCGCTGGTGCTGCTGAGCGCGTCCTCGAGGAGCCGGCGGCGTTCGGAGAACGGTTCCACGCTGAGGTCGCGATCGCCGAGGGCGAGCAGGTCGAACGCCACGAACGAAGCCGGTGTCTGCTCCGCCAGCATGTTCACCCTGGAGGCGGCGGGATGGAGCCTGAGTTGCAGCCCGTCGAAGTCGAGCCCGCTGCCCGTCACCACGACCAGCTCGCCGTCGACCACGCACCGCTCGGGCAGCGCCGCCCGCAGAGGCTCCAGCATCTCGGGGAAGTAGCGGGTCAGCGGCCGGTCGTTGCGACTCCCCAGCTCCACCTCATCGCCGTCGCGGAACACGATGCACCGGAAGCCGTCCCACTTCGGCTCGTACAACAGCCCGGGATCGCGGGGCAGGTCGTATACGGCCTTGGCCAACATGGGCTTGACGGGGGGCATGACGGGAAGGCGCACACCAGGCAGGGTACGGGACGCTGGGCGGCCGCCGCCGTCCGCCGGACGCGGATCGACGTTCCCGGCGCCGAAATGGTCGGCGGCCAACCCCGTTCCGCTCCAGGACGGTCGGCTGACCCGACTTCCGGCGGCTTCCGGTCAACCGAGCGGGGCCGGGGGGCGTCGGTCCGGGTGCAAATCGGATGCCAGCCCTGACGGATGGCCAGGGCGGACCAGAAGGGGGCAGCAATGAAGCGCGGGCGCATGGCCGCGGCAGAGCCGGGGCCGCAGGGACCCAATTTCGGGGGTGTCATGCCCGCCACTACCGTTTGCACGCATGGCCGACCACCCGATGAGCGAGCGGCTCGCCGACCTCGAGAAGCGCAAGGAAGAGGCCCTCGCTCCCGGCACCGACGTGGCGCGCCAACGCCAGCACGACCGCGGGAAGCTCCTGGCTCGTGAGCGGATCGACGTCCTGCTCGACCCCGGTTCGTTCCACGAGCTCGATCTGCTGGCCCGGCGCCCGTCCGATTCGGGGTTCGACGACCGTCCCTACACCGACGGCGTCATCTGCGGCTGGGGCACGGTCGACGGCCGCAAGGTGTTCGTCTTCTCGCAGGACTTCACGGTGTTCGGCGGTGCCCTGGGCGAAGTGTTCGCCGACAAGATCCACAAGCTCATGGACCTGGCGCTCAAGGTCGGCGCGCCCGTGGTGGGCCTCAACGACGGCGCCGGAGCCCGCATCCAGGAGGGCGTCGTCAGCCTCGACAGCTACGGCGGCATCTTCTACCGCAACGTGCAGTCCTCGGGGGTCGTCCCGCAGATCAGCGTGATCATGGGACCGTGCGCCGGCGGCGCCGTGTATTCCCCGGCCATGACCGACTTCGTGTTCATGGTCGAGGACACCTCCTACATGTTCATCACCGGGCCCGACGTGGTGAAGACCGTGACCGGCGAGACGGTGACCCAGCAGGAGCTGGGGGGCGCCATCGCCCACGCCTCGCGTTCGGGCGTCTGCCAGTTCACCTCCGCCGACGACAGTGCCTGCCTGGAGGACGTCCGCTACCTGCTGGGCTTCCTGCCGTCGAACAACCTCGAGGAACCCCCGGTCGTCGCCACCGAGGACGACCCGACGCGGCTGTGCCCCGAGCTGCACGACATCATCCCGGCGTCCTCGAACCAGCCCTACGACATGCACAAGGTGGTCGAGGCGGTCGTCGACGGCGGCGAGTACTTCGAGTACGCCCGGCGCTGGGCACTCAACATCGTGTGTGCCTACGCCCGGCTCGACGGGCGGGTGGTCGGGATCGTCGGCAACCAGCCGATGCACCTGGCGGGCGTGCTGGACATCGAGTCGTCGGAGAAGGCGGCGCGGTTCGTCCGCACATGCGACGCCTTCAACATCCCGCTGGTGTCGTTCGTGGACGTGCCCGGCTTCCTCCCCGGCGTCGACCAGGAGCACGGCGGCATCATCCGCCACGGCGCCAAGCTGCTCTACGCGTTCTGCGAGGCCACCGTGCCCCGCATCCAGGTCGTGACGCGCAAGGCATACGGCGGCGCGTACGTGGTGATGAACTCCAAGTCCATCGGCGCCGATCTCGCCTACGCGTGGCCCTCGGGCGAGCTCGCGGTGATGGGGCCCCAGGGGGCGGTCGAGATCGCCTACCGCCGCGAGATCGAGGCGGCGCCCGACCCCGAGGCTCGCAAGGCCGAGTTGGTGGAGGAGTACACCGACCGCTTTGCCAACCCCTACCAGGCGGCGGAGCGCGGCTACGTCGACGACGTGATCGACCCGGCCGAGACCCGCATCAAGCTCATCGCCGGGCTCGACATGCTGCGCTCCAAGCGCGAGGACCTCCCCAAGCGTAAGCACGGCAACGTACCTCTGTGATGCCGGGTACCGACCCGAACGCGCAGGTGGCCGTCGCGGGGGGAGACCCCGAGCCCACGGACGAGGAGCTGGCCGCCATCGTGGCCGCCATCGAGGTGACGTGGCCCCGTGCCGTCGCCATCAGCACCGCCGAACTGCCTCGCTGGCGGTTCTCTGGCCGGTGGTGGACCAAGCCGGTGCCGTTGCGACGGGTTCGTCCCTGGACGCGCTGAGGCGGCCCGCCATGGACCTCACGACCGTCGCGGACGACGAGGTGGTCCTGCACGACGGGACGGCGGTCCACCGCTTCCCGGACCTGCGGCCGGACACCGACTACGAGCGGGGCGGGCACAACTTCCGGACGCTGCCGCGCCCGCCCGGCGAGCGGCTGGCGACGGTGTGCACGGTCAACGACGTGCACTTCGGGGAGACGGAGTGCGGCGTCCTCAACGGCATCGACGACTACCCGATCTACACGACCGCAGCAGGCGATGAGCCCTACCCCGAGCTGATGAGCCGCTGCGCCATCGCGGACATGAAGGCGATCGCCCCCGACGTCGTGCTGGTCAAGGGCGACCTCACGTCGAGAGGCACCCGGGCCGAGTACCAGGCGTTCCTCAACGCCTACGGACCGGCGTTCGGCGAGCGGCTCGTCCACGTGCGCGGCAACCACGACGCGTACTACGGCGAGGACTTTGCCTCGCAGGCGCCGATCGCCGTCAAGCTTCCCGGTGTCACGCTGGCGATGATCGACACCTCCATTCCCGCGAGGGCGTCGGGGGGCGTGTCGGCCGAATCGCTCGAGTGGCTCGACCAGCTCGCCGCCGAGGCCGACACGCCCGTGCTGACATTCGGGCACCACCACACATGGAACCCCGACTCGCCCGAGCGGCCCGAGGGCTACTTCGGGATCAACCCCGGTGACTCCGAGAAGCTCGTCGAGGTGGTGGCCCGCCGACCCCGGATCGCTGGCTACTTCGCTGGTCACACGCACCGCAACCGGGTCCGCCGATTCTCGGCCACGGGCGAAGTGCCCTGGGTGGAGGTCGCCTGCGTCAAGGACTTCCCCGGGGCGTGGGCCGAGTACCGGGTCTACGAGGGCGGCATCCTCCAGGTGTTCCGGCGGATCTCGGCGCCGGAGGCGCTCGCCTGGAGCGAGAAGACCCGCGACCTCTACGCCGGGCTCTACGAGGTGTACGCCTTCGGCGCGCTCGCCGACCGCTGCTTTCCGATATCCACGACGCGAGCCTGAAGTGGGAGCGAAGCGAGCACTTCAGGGCCCACGGCGCGAGCGCCAGCTCGCCCGGGGGCGATGGGTGTGGGGCGCAGGCCCCACCGGAGACATTGAAGTGGGAGCGAAGCGAGCACTGCAGGCCCACGGCGCGAGCGCCAGCTCGCCCGGGGCCGATGGGTGTCGGGCGCAGCCCCACCGGAGGTACTGATGCCCGGACCCCTCGACGGCATACGCGTGCTGGACCTGGCGACGGTGATCGCCGGCCCCGGTGCCGCGCGCTACCTGGCCGACTTCGGGGCCGACGTGCTGAAGATCGAGCGCCCTGGCGTGGGCGACTCCACGCGGGCGATGGGCCTGCCCGACCCCCGCGACGGAACGTCGCTCTACTGGAAGGTGGTTGGCCGCAACAAGCGCTGCGCCACGCTCGACCTCAAGTCGCCCGACGGACGTGACGCGCTGCTGCGGCTGGCAGACGAGGCCCACGTGCTCGTCGAGAACTTCCGGCCCGGGGTGCTGGAGCGGCTGGGACTGGCGCCCGACGTGCTGTTGGAGCGCAACCCCCGCCTGGTCGTCTGCCGGGTGACCGCGTTCGGCCAGGACGGGCCCTACGCCCAGCGGCCGGGGTTCGCGACCCTCGCCGAGGCGATGTCGGGCTTCGCCGCCATCAACGGCGAGGCGGACCGCGGGCCCTTGCTGCCGCCCATCGCCCTCACCGACGAGGTCACCGCGTTGGCCGCCGCCTTCGCGATCATGGTCGCCCTGCACTCCGGCGTCGGCCAGGTGGTGGACGTGGCCCTCCTCGAGTCGCTGCTCCAGTGCATGGGCCCTCTGCCGTCTGCCTACGGGACGACCGGCTTCCTGCAGCCCCGGCAGGGCTCGAGCCTCCCCTATTCGGTGCCCCGCGGCACGTGGCGTTGCCGCGACGGCCGGTGGGTGGCGGTCTCGGCGTCGGCCGAGTCGGTCGGTCGCCGGGTCATGGATCTCATCGGCCTGGCAGGTCGCGAGGACCTCCAGTCGTTCGGTGGCAGGATCGCGGCCCGCGACGAGATCGACGCCCGCATGGCGGGGTTCTGCGCAGCCCGGACGGTCGACGAAGTCGTCGCCGCCTTCGAGGATGCGCACGCCGCGGCGGCGCCTGTGTACGACATGGCCGGCGTGTTCGCCGATCCCCAGGTGGTGGCTCGCGGCAGCATCGTGGAGGCCGACGGCGTGCCCATGCCCGGCGTCGTGGCGCGGCTGTCTCGGACGCCGGGGGCCGTGCGCTGGGCCGGCCGGGCGGTCGGAGCCGACGACCCGCCGCGCTGGGCGGGCGAGTAGGCAGCGCCGATCCCGGGTCCCAGCGTTCATCGGTCCGCCCGTCTACGGTCACCGCGCCGACACACCGGGTCCGTAGGGTCCCGGCAGGACTCGCACTCCTGGAGGATCGCCCGATGCGCCTGCGCCGCTTCGTCGTCGCCCCCCTGATCGCCACCCTCGCGGTGCCGGCGGCCGTGGGCCTCGCACCACCCGCGGGCGCAGCCATCCCCACCGACGTCTTCTTCTCCGAGTACGTGGAGGGCTCCGGCTTCAACAAGGCGGTCGAGGTCTTCAACGGCACCGGCGCCGCCATCGACCTGGGCGCCGCCGGCTACACGCTCGAGCTCTACAGCAACGGGGCCGCCGCCCCCAGCCAGACCGTCGCCCTGACCGGGACCGTGGCCGACGGCGACGTGTTCGTGGTGTCGCGCGCCGATGCCGACGCGGCACTCGTGGCCCAGACCGACCAGCTCGCCCCCGCGGTGGCGAACTGGAACGGCGACGACGCCGTGGCTCTGCGCAGGGGCGGCGCGCTCGTCGACGTGATCGGCCAGATCGGGTTCGATCCCGGGACGGAATGGGGCACGGGCGCAGCCAGCACCGCCGACAACACGATCCGGCGCCGCTCCGACGTCGACGCCGGCGATACCAACGGCGGCGACGCCTTCGATCCGGCCACCGAGTGGGAGGGCTTCCCGATCAACACCATCGACGGCATCGGCGCCCACACCTTCACGGGTGGCGGTGGCAACCCGCCGGTGACCGTCAGCTGCGGCGGCCCGCTGACGACGGTTGCCGGCACCTCCGCCAGCCGCGTGATCACGGCGACCGACGCCGACGGCACCGTGGTCGACGTCGCGATCACCGGCGTGTCCCCGGCGCCGGCGTCGGGGACCATCGAGCGGACGGCCTTCACCCCCTCGGCCGCGCCTGGCGGCACCGCCGAGGCGACCATGACGGTGAGCGCTCAGGTCCCGGCGGGCACGTACGCGGTGACCATCACCGCCACCAACGACGACGGCACGCCCCAGACGGCCACCTGCACGCTCAGCGTCGCCGTGCAGGGCGTCCGCCCGATCGGCGACGTGCAGGGCTCGGTCACCGACGCCACCGACGGCGCCACCTTCCAGTCGCCGCTGGTTGGCCAGCAGGTCGTGGTCCGAGGTGTGGTGACCCAGAAGACGCTGGCCCGGTCGTCGGCAGGTGCGGCGCAGAACGGGTTCTTCCTGCAGAACACGCCCGCCGCCGCGGACGCCGATCCGACCACCTCAGACGGCGCGTTCGTCTTCCTCGGTGGCTTCACCACGCTGCTGCGGGCCGACGGCGGCCCTGCCTACCTGCCCCAGGTCGGCGACGAACTGGTGCTGCGGGCCAGCGTGACCGAGTT
This sequence comes from uncultured bacterium, assembly GCA_963717085.1. GTDB lineage: Bacteria > Actinomycetota > Acidimicrobiia > Acidimicrobiales > VFJN01 > DASQUK01. Next base: position 204,016 of record CAVQVM010000020.1, on the reverse strand, counting down.
CTTCGCGCTGACCGAGCTCACCAGCCCCCGGCTCGTCGACGTGACCGCCACCGGCCTCGATCCCGACACCGATGTCGTGGTCACCGAAGCCGCACCTCCGGCCGACCTGGCCGACGCCAACCGCTACTGGGAGCGCCACGAGGGCGAGCGAATCCGGGTCCCGGGCGGGAGCATCGCAACCAGTGGCCGCGACGTCTTCCCCTCGACGGCCGACAGCGAGGTGTGGCTGATCCGCCCCGACGACCCGCTGGCCGCCCGCACCGACCCCTACGCGCGGCGGGTGTTCCGCGACCCGCACCCGCTCGACAACCAGCCGCAGCCGCTCTTCGACGACGGCAACGGCAACCGCATCATGCTGGCGTCGCTTGGCGTCAAGGCCGCCAGCGGGGACTCGACCACGCTGCTGCCGCCGGTCCGGGTCTTCGACACACTCGACGACGACGCCATCGGTGGCCTCTACTTCTCGTTCGAGAAGTACGGCATCCAGGTGGAGTCGGCGGCGTTCACGCCCGGCGCCGATCCCTCGCTCAACGCGCCCCCGGCGCCGGCCGACCGCCGCAACGAGGTGGCCATCTCGACGGCCAACCTCGAGAACCTCTACGACTTCCGCGACGATCCCACCGACGGCTGCGACTTCGTCGGCAACCCCGGGTGCCCGGGCGTGAGCCCGCCGTTCGACTACGTACCGGCCAGCGACGCCGTCTACCAGCGACGCCTCACCGACATCGCCACGCAGATCACCGACGACCTGCACTCGCCCGACCTGCTGCTCACCCAGGAGGCCGAGGACCAGGACATCTGCCACGTTGCCGGTGGCACGCTGGTGTGCGGCGGCGCGCCCGACGGCGACGGCAAGCCCGACACCCTCCAGGAGCTGACCCTGGCGATCGGCGCCGCCGGGGGCGGCACCTACGACGCCGCGTACGACCGCGACGGCGCCGACGACCGCGGGATCGTGTCGGCTGTCCTGTACCGGACCGACCGGCTGTCGCTGGTGCCGGCGGGCCCCGCCGACCCGGTCCTGGGGTCGGCGCCCGCGGTGCAGTACCGGGCACCCGGGCTCGCCAGCAACGCCGACGTCTCCAACCCCAAGACGCTCAACGCCGAGCTGCCCGCCGACGTCGACCGGTCGACGGGCGTGGACGGCGTCAACGTGTTCACGCGGGCGCCGCAGGTCGCCCATTTCCGGGTGGCGGCGCAGCCCGGCGCGCCCGACACGTACGACCTCTGGGCCATCAGCAACCACTTCTCGTCGACGCCCGACGCCCGGGTCGGCCAGCGCACGGAGCAGGCCGCCTACGCCGGCGCCATCGCCGATGCCATCGCGGCCGCCGATCCCGACGCCCGGATCGTGGTGGGTGGCGACCTCAACGTCTTCCCCCGGCCCGACGACCCGTTCGCGCCCGGTGACCCCCTGTTCCCCTCAGACCAACTGGCGCCGCTGTACGACGCCGGGCTGGCCAACCTGTGGGACGACCTGGTGGCCGACGTGCCCAGCGCCGCCTACTCGTACACCTTCCAGGGCCAGGCACAGACCCTCGACCAGCTGTTCGTGAATGACGCGCTCCACGGCGAGCTGGTGCAGGTGCGCGCCGCGCACGTCAACGCCGGTTGGCCCGCCGACCACGACGGCGACGGTGCCCGCGGCCTCAGCGACCACGACCCCCAGGTCGCGCGGTTCTCCAGCCGCGCAGGCCTGTCGGTGGCCGACACCTCGGTGGTCGAGGGCAACACCGGCCGCCGTGATGCCGTCTTCACCGTGGCCTTCAGCCGGCCGCTGGGCCAGGACATCACCGTGTGCCTGGTGCCGATCGGAATCACCGCCCTTCCCGTCGTGGACTTCGACCTGCGGCTGCCGTGCGGCACCCTGGCGGCGGGCGACACCAGCATCGACCTGGGCATCCCCGTCCGGGGCGACCGTCAACGCGAGCGGGACGAGACGTTCGGGGTGGTGGCACTCGCGACCGGCGGGGTCCGCCACGACGACCCTCTGGCCACTGCGACCATCGTCAACGACGACTAAGTGGCCGAGCGGATAGGCCCGCATGTGGGCACAGAACAGCACGGGATTTGCAGCGTGAGCCCAGGCCACACAGCTCGGCCTCCCGCAGCGCTGACCACGGTGCGTCAAGACGACGCGCCGATCCGCTCAGGTCCTTAACGGACCCTCGTGAGCGATACGGGACAGCTCCGCGCTACCGGCCGACCGCGTGCCGGCGGCGGAGGCGCGTGCCGATCTCGGCCGCCGCCAGCGACGCGACGAAGAGCACGATCAGCAGGACCTCGTCGCGGCCGCTCTCGATCTCCCACACGAAGTGCGGCTTGGTGATCGCGTAGCCGTACATCAGGCAGCCCACCGCCACCGAGCCCAGCCCGGCGTCGCGCCCGCCCAGGCGGCCGGACAGGTAGGCGACGACGACCAGCACCGGCACGGCGATCGGCGTGGGCACCCAGACCAACCCCAGGCCGACCAGGCCCGTGACCAAGGCGGCGCTCAGGAGGTGGTCAGCATCGAATCGCTCGTACGGCATGGGATGCTCCGCTTCCATGTCTCCGGCCTACCGCACCACGGCCCCCAAGTGGGGCCGCCTTCACGCGACCGATACATCCGCCCGCCCGAATTGACGCGTCATTATCACCAACCGGCGGCGAGTCGGCGCGACGATCGCCAGTAGTCGACCTGAGGAGCACGTCGCCCCACGTCAGCGTTCCCGTGGCGCGGTCGCCAAGTCGACGACGTCGCCCATGATGCGGACAAGCTCGAAGTCCTTGGGCGTGTAGACCGCCGCCACACCGGCATCGAGCAGCGGCTGGCGATCCTCCTCGGGGATGATGCCCCCCGCAACGATCGGTGCGTCGACGCCGCCAGCGCGCACCAGGCGGACCACCTGCGGCACCAGGTCGAGGTGCGATCCCGAGAGGATCGACAGGCCGACGATGTCAACGTCCTCCTCCACCGCTACGGCCGCGATCTGCTCGGGGGTCAGGCGGATGCCCTGGTAGATCACCTCCAGCCCCGCGTCTCGTGCTGCCACCGCGATCTGCTCGGCACCGTTCGAATGACCGTCGAGGCCCGGCTTGGCCACCAGCAGCCGCGGCGGACCGCCGGGCAGCGCCTTGACCCGTTCGGCGATGGCGCGCAGCCCCACCGAGCCGCCGCCGGCGCCCACCGCGGCGCCCACGCCCGTCGGCGCCCGGTACTCGCCGAACACCTCCCGCAGGGCACCGGCCCACTCCCCCGTCGTCCCCCCGGCGTGAGCCAGGTCGATCGTCGCCGGCATGACGTTCTCGCCGGACTCGGCGGCCCTGCGCAGCTGGTCGAGCGAGCGCTTGACGGCGTCGCTGTCGCGCTCAGACCGCCACGCCTGCACCTCGGCGATCGTCTGGGCCTCGAGGGCCGGATCGACCCTGAGGATGTGCTCCTCGCCATCCTCCACCAATGCCGATCGCGCGGTCTCGGTGAAGCGGTTGACGCCGACCACGATCAGCTCGCCGTCCTCGATGCGGCGCAGGCGCTCGGCGTGGCTGCGCACCAGCCGCCCCTTGAGCTCGTCGATGGCCTCGAACGCGCCGCCCATCGACAGCACGTCGTCGAGCTCGGCCGTGGCCGACTCCGCCAGCTCGGCGGTGCGGGACTCGACGACCTTCGACCCCGCGAACACGTCGGGGTACTCCAGCAGGTCGGTCTCGTACGCGAGGACCTGCTGCATGCGCAGCGCCCACTGCTGGTCCCAGGGCCGGGGCAGCCCCAGGGCCTCGTTCCACGCCGGCAGCTGGATCGACCGGGCCCGGGCGTCACGGCTCAGGGTCACCCCCAGCATCTCGAGCACGATGCGCTGCACGTTGTTCTCGGGCTGCATCTCGGTGAGTCCCAGGCTGTTGACCTGCACGCCGTAGCGGAAGCGCCGGGCCTTGGGGTCGGCGACGCCGTAGCGCTCGAGCCCGATGCGGTCCCACAGCTGTGTGAACGCCCGCATCTTGCAGGTCTCCTCGATGAAGCGGATGCCCGAGTTGACGAAGAAGCTGATGGAGGCGAACACCGCAGGGAATCGCTCCTCGGGCACCTGGCCGGACTCGCGGACGGCGTCGAGGACGCCCACCGCGGTGGCAAGGCTGTACGCGATCTCCTGCGTCGGCGTGGCCCCCGCCTCCTGCAGGTGATAAGAGCACACGTTCATCGGATTCCAGAGCGGGATCCACTCCGAGCAGAACGCCACCATGTCGACGATCAGCCGACGCGACGGCAGCGGCGGGAAGATGTAGGTGCCGCGGGACAGGTACTCCTTGACGATGTCGTTCTGGGTGGTGCCACGCAGGTCCCTCGACCCCACACCCTGGCGCTCGGCGTTGGCCACGTAGAGCCCCAGCAGCCATGCGGCGGTGGCATTGATGGTCATCGACGTGTTCATCTCGCCCGGGGGGATGCCGTTGAGCAGCTCACCCATGTGCCCGAGGTGGGCCACGGGCACGCCGACCTTCCCGACCTCGCCTCGGGCCAGGGGGTCGTCGGGGTCGTAGCCGGTCTGCGTGGGGAGGTCGAAGGCGATGGACAGGCCGGTCTGTCCGCGGGCGAGGTTGGTGCGGTAGAGCTCGTTGCTGGCCCGGGCCGTGGAGTGGCCCGAGTAGGTCCGCATCATCCAGGGACGATCCGGCTGGGCCAGGTGGGCCTCGCTCTCACTCATGCCATCCATGGTCCCCCGCCTTACCGCGCGGTCACAACCGGGGCGGGGACCGAGTCAACGAGCGAAGGCGGAGGGCAGTGGGCAGTCGATCGCCCGCCGCACCAGCTCGAGGTACTCGCCGCGCGCGACCTCCACGGCGCCGAGCTGGGCGAGGTGCGTCGTCATCCACTGGACGTCGAGCAGGCGGTGGGTCGGCGCCCCTCGGCCGCCCCGGCCGTCGCGCAGCAGGTCGACCAGGGTCACAAGCGCCACTTTGGACGCATCGGTCCGGCGGTGGAACATCGACTCTCCGGCGAACAGGCCACCGATGGCCACGCCGTAGAGGCCCCCAGCCAGCTCACCGTCGTCGCGGTCCCACGCCTCCACCGAGTGGACCCAGCCGAGCTCGTGCAGCCGGGTGTACGCGGTCCTGACCTCGGGGCTGATCCAGCCATGGGGCCGTGAGGGATCGGCGCACGCCTGGATGACGGCGTCGAACGCGGTGTCGACCCGGATCTCGAATCGCCGCCGGCTGCGCCGCAGCGACCGGCTGACGTGGAGCCGGTCCAGGGGAATCACCGCCCTGGGGTCCGGCGACCACCAGCCGAGAATCCCCCGCCGGCCGACCGGCATCGGGAACAGGCCCCGGCGGTAGGCGGCGAGGATCGTCCCGGGCTCGAGGTCGGCGCCCACCCCGACCAGGCCGTCGCTGTCCGCCTCGTCGACCGGGGGGAACGCCCACGGCGTGGGCGCAGGCTCGACGGGCATCACCGGTCTGGCGAACCGTGGCGTCCGTTCGTACCCGGCCCCGCGCGCCCATCGAGCCCGAGGTCCCTGACCAGCCGCCCGCCGATGTCGAGCGTCGCCTTGCGGTTGAGATAGCCGGCAGCCGCCGCACCCGTGAGCATCGGCGCCAGCGTGGTCAGGTTGCGGTTGAAGCGGTGGCGCAGCGCCTCCCGGAGCTGCTGCCGGCCGGCGCGCCCGAGCACGTCGCCCCGGACCGTGGCGACGACGCTGTTCACCGGCACCGCCCGACCGGACATCCACGCCACCAAGGCCGCGCCGGCACGCTGGTGGGGCGCGCCGAGCAGCGGCCGGCCGGCCACGTGGTGCAGCTCGGCGGCCAGCTTGACCTCGGTCGCCACCACCAGCGCCGTCTCGGCCGCGAGCTCGAACGGGACCAGCAGCAGCCCGGCGATTGTCAGCTCCTGCGCGGCGATGATGCCGCCGGTGGTGGCGGCGATCCCCCCGGACACGCGGCCGGCCGACCGCACGAGCTCGCGTGCCAGCTCGTCGCCGGTCAGCCCGTCGTAATGGGTCGACAGCCTGTCTGCGTCCCGCACCGGCAGGCGGGGCGCCACGTCGACCACGGTGTCGGCCAGCCAGCGGCCGCTCACGACGGCTCGACGCCCGGCCCGGCGGGCCGACGCGGCCAGCTCGTCGACATCGGGGAGGCTGGTGTGCGGACGCACGTCGAAGATTCTTGCCGCGGGAATGGTGGCCGGAGCACCCGAACCCGCGGCAGGTTCCGCCTAGCCCTTGGCGTAGTCGTAGAAGCCCCGGCCCGACTTCCTGCCCAGGTGTCCTGCGGCAACCATCCGCCGCAACAGCGGCACGGCCGCATAGTTGGGGTCGCGGAACTCGGTGTAGAGGGCGTCGAGGATGGCGAGCGAGGTGTCGAGCCCGACGAGGTCGAGCAACGCCAGCGGCCCCATCGGGAAGTTGCAGCCGCCCTTCATGGCGGCATCGATGTCATCCCGGCTCGCCGTGCGGTTCTCGAGCATGCGTACGGCGTTGTTGAGGTACGGGAACAGGAGCCCGTTCACGATGAACCCGGCCCGGTCCTCCACGACGACCGGAGACTTGCCGCAGGCGTCGGCGAACGCCTTGGCCTCGGCGATGGTCTCGTCGTTGGAGAGCAGCGTCCGGACGACCTCCACCAGGGCCATGGCCGGCGCCGGGTTGAAGAAGTGGATCCCGCACACCCGCTCCGGACGGTTGGTGACGATGGCCATCTCCACCACCGGAAGCGTCGAGGTGTTGGTGGCGAGGAGGCCGCCGCCCTTCACGAGCCGGTCGAGCTCGCCGAAGAGCTGCTTCTTGGTCTCGAGGTCCTCGACGATCGACTCGAGGACGAGGTCGCAGTCGGACAGCGCCTCGAGGTCCGCCGTCGCGCTGACGCGGCCGGCCACCGCCGCCGCCTCGGCCTCGTCCAGCTTGCCCCGCTCCACCTGCTTGGCCAGGGAGCGTCCCAGGCCGGCGACCATGGCATCGGCCGTCTCCTGCTTGCGCGATCGCAGGACGACGGTCATCCCCGCGCGGGCGGCGACCTCGGCGACGCCCGAGCCCATGATCCCCGATCCGACGATGCCGAGCTTCTCCACAGCCATCGCTGGAGGCTACCGAACGGTAACCAGCGGCGCGAAAAGGTGACGGCTGTCGGTACTCGGCGGCTCCGCCGCCGAGAGCGAACCACGTTGCATCCCGCTCATGGCGCCCTCGGCGCCGGGCCGCTCGGGCCACGGCCTCGCCTACCGGCTCCGCCTCGGAACCAGCGGCGCGAAAAGGTGACGGCTGTCGGTACTCGGCGGCTCCGCCGCCGAGAGCGAACCACGTTGCATCCCGCTCATGGCGCCCTCGGCGCCGGGCCGCTCGGGCCACGGCCTCGCCTACCGGCTCCGCCTCGGAACCAGCGGCGCGAAAAGGTGACGGCTGTCGGTACTCGGCGGCTCCGCCGCCGAGAGCGAACCACGTTGCATCCCGCTCATGGCGCCCTCGGCGCCGGGCCGCCCGGGCCACGGCCTCGCCTACCCGCCTAGGCCTCGGAACCAGCGGCGCGAAAGGGGGCCTCGGCGACGGATTACCGTCGGCGCCCGTGACCGGACTGCTGGCCCTCGTGGGCGGCGGCGCCTGGACCGCCGGGTGCGACTTCGACCGCGGGCTCCTGGCTGCTGCCGGCGCCGACCAGGTGGTGGTCCTGCCGACCGCCGCCGCCTACGAGCACCCCGACCACGCCGTCGCCGCCGCCACCGAATGGTTTGCGACGCTGGGCGCCGGGGTGCGTGGCGTCATGGCCGTCGACCGCGCCGGCGCCCACGACGAGGCTCACGTCGCCGCCGTGCGCGCTGCTCGGTTCGTCTACCTCACCGATGGGTCGCCGATGCACCTGCGCTCGGTCCTGCTGCACACGCCGCTGTGGGATGCGCTGGTGGCGGCGTGGAACGACGGCGCGGTGGTGGCGGGGACCGCAGCCGGCGCGATGGTGCTGTGCGATCCGATGGTCGATCCTCGCGGCGGTGCCTACACCGTGGGGCTGGGGCTGGTCGGCCAGCTCGGCCTCGTGCCCCGCGCCGACACCTGGTCGGACGACAAGCTGCACCGCACCCGCCAGCTCGCCCCCGCCGGGGTGCCCGTGGCGATGGTCGACGAGCGCACCGCTCTCATCCGGGAGGACACGGGCACCGGCCCGGCCACGTGGCGGGCGGAGGGCGCAGGCAAGGTCGGCGTCTGGATCGACGGGCACGAGGCGGACCTGGCGGCGCTGCCCGGCTGAGAGGCCAAGCGGATCGTGCGGTCCACTGCGCGCCCCGCGTGGGAAATGGCTGCTGGGTCGCAGCTCAGCGGCTGGGCCTCCCGGCAACACTGACCACCGCAAGCCCGCAGGACGTACCCATCGGCTCAGGTCCTGAGGGGGCGCCGGCGTCAGCCGGCGGGCTTCGTGATGTCCACGACGTCGATCTCGAACGCCAGGGGGGCGTTGGCGGGAATCGTCGGGGGGTTGCCGGCGGCGCCATACGCCTTGTCCGACCCGATCTCGAGCCGCCTGCGTTCGCCGATCTTGGCCCCCACCAGTCCCTCGTTCCATCCCGGGATGACGCTCGCCTGGCCGAGGTTCTCGACCACGAAGGGCTGGCCGCCCGACCACGACTCGTCGAACTCGGTCCCGTCCGACAGCACGCCCACGTAGTGCACGGTCACGGTGTCGCCGGCGGCCGCGCCCTCACCCTGGCCCGCGATGAGCGTCTCGACCTGCACGGCGTCCGCTGCGGTGTCGGCGGAGGCGTTCGCCGGGACCGGCGGCTCGCGGGCGAGCACCTCGGCCGCCAGCTCGGGGTTGCTGTAGGCGACCGTGGTGGTGGTGGCGTCCGCCGCGGCCGTGGTCGTGGTGTTGCCGGTCTCGGTGCTGTCGGACGAGTCGTCGCGCGTCAGCTGCGAGTATGCGAACGCCACGGCCAGCACGATGACCAGCCCGATGCCCAGCCGGACCCCCGTGCGCTTCGTCTTCTGGCGCCGCGCGGCCGCCTGATCCGCCTCGGATCTGGCCTGTTTCCCCTGCCGCTGGCGCTCACGTTTGTCGGTGCCCACGAGAGCGCAAGGCTAGCGAGCGGCAGTGATCGTCTTGCAGTCGCGATCGGCCCTTCATGACCACCCAACCGGTTCCCGACTGCACGATTCGGAGCGGGACGTGGGAGACTCGCGCCCGAGGCGGCTCCTAGTGACGGACGATCACCCAAGAACCAGATGAACAACCAAGAAGAAGAGACCACGGCCTCCAACGTGACGGTCGAAGTCGGCCGGCGGCTACGTGCGCTGCGCAAGGCGCGGCACATGTCCCTCGACGACGTCGAACGTCAGTCGGCCGGGCGCTGGAGCGCTTCGGCCATCGGGGCCTACGAGCGAGGTTTCCGCACTCTGAGCCTGCCGAGGCTTCACGAGCTCGCCGAGTTCTACGACGTGCCCGTGTCGGTCTTGCTCGGGGAGCAGACACCGACGACCGAGGGTCCGCCGAAGCTCGTGCTCGACCTCGAGGCGCTCAACCGGGTGCCCGAGGCCGCGCCGGTCCAGCGCTTCGTCCGCTCGATCATCATCGAGCGGGGTGATTACAACGGCCGCGTGTTGACGATCCGCCGCGATGATCTGCGAGCCATCTGTGCGCTCCTGCAGCTCGACGTGCCGGATGCCATCGCGCGGCTCGAGGGCTGGAGGGCACTCGTCGAGAGCCCCTCCAACCTCGGCTGACACTTCGTAGGCGGGCAACCCTTCTCAGTAGCCGACCTTCCCCACCTGGGGGAAGGGGTTCGATTGTCGCGCCCCGCCGCCGATACCTTCACGGCTCGTGGCACTCGTGATCCAGAAGTTCGGCGGCACGTCGGTCGCCGATCCCGATCGCATCCGCGAGGTCGCCGACCACGTGGCGCGCACGCAGCGCCGGGGCGACGCTCCGGTCGTGGTCGTGAGCGCCATGGGCAAGGAGACCGACGACCTGATCCGCCTGGCGAGCGACGTCTCGGACCTGGCGCCCGGCCGGGAGATGGACATGCTCATCACGGCCGGCGAGCGCAAAGCCATGGCGCTGCTGTGCATCGCGCTCCACTCGATCGGCGTGCCGGCCGACAGCTTCACGGGCAGCCAGGCGGGATTCATCACCGACACCACCCACACCAACGCCAAGATCGTCGAGCTGCGCCCCGACCGGCTGCGCAAGGCGATCGAGGCGGGGCGGGTGCCCGTCGTCGGCGGCGCGCAGGGCGTGTCGACCGACCACGACATCACGTTCCTCGGCCGGGGCGGGTCCGACACGACGGCGGTCGCCCTGTGTCACGCCCTCGAGGGCGAGGCGTGCGAGCTCTACACCGACGTGTCCGGCGTGTTCACTGCCGACCCCCGCCTCGTGCCCGAGGCCCGGCGCATGGCCCAGGTGTCGTTCGAGGAGATGCTGGAGATGACAGCCACCGGCTGTCCCAAGCCGGCGATGCGATCGGTCGAGTTCGCGCGCCGTTGGGGGGTCAAGCTGCACGTACGCTCGGCCTTCACGTGGGAGCCGGGCACCTGGATCACCGAGGAGGACCCGTCGATGGAGCAGGCGATCGTCTCCGCCGTCACCCACGACGTGAGCGAAGCCAAGGTCACCGTGTCGGGGGTGCCGGACAAGCCCGGCATCGCCGCCCGCCTGTTCCGCGAGCTGGCCGACGTCGGCGTCAACGTCGACATGATCGTCCAGAACGTCTCCGACCACGGCGTGACCGACATCTCGTTCACCGTCCCCAAGAACGACCTGACGACCGGGACCGAGGTGTGCCGGCGCCTGGCGGTCGACATCGGCGCCACCGGGGTGTCGTCCGATCGCGACATCGCCCGGGTGAGCATGGTGGGCGCAGGCATGAAGTCCAACCCCGGCGTGGCGGCCACCATGTTCGAGGTGCTGGCCGCCAACGGCATCAACATCGAGATGATCTCGACGTCGGCGATTCGCATCTCGTGTGTCGTCCGAGAAGATCAGGTCGAGCAGGCGGTGCAGAGCCTGCACGCCGCGTTCGCCCTCGAGGGCTGACCGAGGCAACCCGGTTGGGCCCTCGATCCACCTGCCCGTAGCCTTCCGGCATGAGTTCACACGTGCGTGTGGGCGTCGTCGGCGCCACGGGACAGGTCGGCGGCGTGATGCGTTCGGTGCTGGCGGAGCGCGCCTTCCCGGTCGAGGAGATCAGGTACTTCGCCTCCTCGCGCTCCGCCGGTCGGACGCTTCCCTGGCAGGGCGACGGTGTCGTCGTCGAGGACGCCGACACCGCCGACTGGTCTGGCCTCGACATCGCGCTGTTCTCGGCTGGAAAGTGGACGTCGAGGGCGCTCGCACCGCGGGTCGCGGCCGCCGGTGCGACGGTCATCGACAACTCCTCGGCCTGGCGCATGGACCCGGAAGTCCCCCTGGTCGTGTCCGAGGTCAACCCTGAGGCGCTCGATCGCATGCCCAGGGGCATCGTGGCCAATCCCAACTGCACCACCATGGCGTTCATGCCTGCGCTGGCGCCGCTCCACCGCGAGGCCGGGCTGCGGCGGCTGGTGGTGAGCAGCTACCAGGCGGCCTCGGGGGCGGGGCTCGCGGGCACCGCCGAGCTCGACGAGCAGGTCCGCAAAGTGGCCGACAGGGCCGCGGCGTTGGCGTTCGACGGGGCCGCCGTCGACATGCCCGCTCCGGTCAAGTTCGCGGCGCCGATCGCCTTCAACGTGTTGCCGCTGGCCGGGTCGATCGTGGACGACGGAAGCCGTGAGACCGACGAGGAGCAGAAGCTCCGCGACGAGAGCCGCAAGATCCTCGGCATCCCCGACCTGCCGGTGTCGGGGACGTGCGTACGGGTGCCGGTGTTCACCGGGCACTCCCTTTCGATCAACGCCGCCTTCGAGCGGCCGCTCAGCCCGGGACGGGCGCTCGAGCTGCTGGCCGACGCTCCCGGCGTGGCGGTGGTGGACGTGCCGACGCCGCTGATGGCGGCCGGGACCGACCCCTGCTACGTGGGCCGGGTACGCCGCGACCCGACGGTCGAGCACGGGCTCGCACTGTTCGTGTCGAACGACAACCTGCGCAAGGGCGCGGCGCTCAACGCCGTCCAAATCGCCGAGCTGCTGGTCGCCGGCGGCCCCCCGCGTCTTTGAAGATCCTCGGGGCCAGAGCACCGTTTTTCCTTCAAGGACTGTGTGGCCCCGATGTCGCTGACCCTGGTGTCGTGGAACCTCAAGGGAAGCAAGGGCGTCGACGTCCGCGCCGTGGTCGACCACCTCGAGGCGATGGCCGCCGACGTCGTGGTGCTCCAGGAGGTGCAGCCCTGCCAGGCCCGCGGCATCGCCCGATCGCTCGGGGCCAAGACCCGCCACTGGGGTTTCAAGCACTGGCCAATCCGCACCTGGCCCGAGGGCATGGCGGTGATCGGCGTGACCCGGCCGGCGCCGGCGCGCACTCACGCCATCACGCATCGGCGGATGCCCTGGAGCTCGCGGCGTCGGATCCTCCAGGTCGCCACCGTGCGCCTCGACGCCGAGGCCGGTCCCGGCCTGAACATCACGCTGGTCAACGTGCACCTCAGCTCCGGCGGTGACGCCGCCGTCCGCGCGCTCGAGGCCGAGACACTCATCCGGAGGATCGCCGAGCGGGGCCGGCAGGCGGTGGTCGCCGGCGACTTCAACGATCGGCCGGGGGCGGACTTACACGCGCGTTTCCATGCCGTCGGGCTGCGTGACGTGTGGTCAGCCCTCCGGGGCGACGAGCCCGGCCCGACGAACTGGCGGGGTTGGGTGCCAGGGACCCCGAAGCCGCCGACGCAGCGCCTCGACTACGTGCTCGTCACCCAGGGGCTCGACCCGGTGGCCGTATCGGTGCCTCGCCACGGCGACCCCGACTTCGCCCCGTTCGCGAGCATCTCCGACCACCTGCCGCTCACGGCCACCGTGGCCGCCGCCGACGCGCCGTCGTAGGCGGTACTAGACCGCAGAGCCGACCGGCACCCTCGCCCGCCGCTCCACCGGCGCCGCTTGGGCCTGTGCCGCCCGGTCCCGCTCGGCCTGCTCCTCCAGCATCCGGCACGGGTGGCGACGGTGGGCGCGGATCAGGATCTTGTCGACCCCGAGCAGGAAGAACGTCCCCACGACCAGGCCAGCCGTCACGTCGGAGAACCAGTGGACGCCGAGGTAGACGCGGCTGGCAGAGATCCCGGCGATCAGGGTCGCCGATACCGCCACCGACGCCCACCAGACGGCGCGGCGGCGCGTGTAGAGCGCCACCACCACGGGCAACAGGCCCCACAACGCGATTGCCGCCATGACGTGGCCGCTGGGGAACGAGTATCCGGTGCCCGCCACCAGCCGGTCGAAGTCCGGCCGGTCGCGGCTGACCAGTCCCTTGACGAGGAACTCGATCGCCGGCCGGGCGAAGGTGGCGACGAGTAGCGCCGTGGCCACGGCTCGGCAGCGCCGCCACGTGAGGATCGCACCCAACGTGCCTGCGACGAGCACGAATACGGTGGACCCGAGACGCGACACCATCAGGAACACGTCGTTGAGCGCCGTCGTCCGGTTGGCCTCCACCCCTCTCTGGATGGGCTCGTCCCAGGTCAGCAGCGCCTGCCCGTTGCCGAGGGCGGCGGCGGTGGCCAGGGCCACCAGGAGCGCGGCCAGGACGATCAGCAACCGCCGGCGCCGCAGCAGCACCGATGACGGCGTGAACGGCGGGGCGGTGTGCACATGGCTCACACAACCCTCTGAAGAGGTGTGGGACGTGGAAGCGGCGGCGGCGGAAGTCGTTTCCATGAGCGGCGGCACTGGGGCCGGGCACTGAGTATTGCACCCAGCGGGCGATCCCGGGCGCCCAGACGCACGATTGAAGCAGCTTCGACACGTCCGGTGGAAATTCCTGGGAGCAACCTGAGCGGGGCAGCGACGCCCGTCGGCCACCCATGGTCGCTCTCGAGACGTGCGCCCTGGGCCCGCGGCGGGCCGCGGATCAGCGGGTTTCGATGCGGTCCCGCTCGGCCTGCGGGAGCAGGCACGCGGCGGTGCCACCCGGCAGGCGGTGGCGGTTGCGCGCGATCAACCGGTAGGCGGGACCTGCGATCCAACGGACTGGGCGCCGGTCGAGCAACCAGCCGAGCGGGCGCCAGTACGAGCCCGCGTCGATCAGCAGCCGGGCGATGGCCGCAGGCCCCGCGGCGTTGAGCCGCCTGCCCGCCCCTGGGTCGATCCATTGCACCGAAGCCTCGGCCTCGTCCTGCGACACACCCAACGCCTCGATGTCGGCGAACTGCCACGGTGTCACCACGGCGGCCGTCGGGATGTGCCCTTCGATGAACCGGGCGCACGAGGTGCAGAAGGCGCAGTCGCCGTCGTAGAGAAATACCGGGCGGTCGGGGCCGGGTTGCTCGCTAGCGTGTCTCACTCCGGTCAGTCTGCCGAGCAGGTCCCGCCGCGCTCGATCGGGTGACCAACGCCACGCCACAAGGCGTTGACTTCAAGTTCAGCAAGTAGCCGCGGCTCGATCCCGGCCGCGAGGTCAGCCGCGGCCGGTGTCGATGACACAGAAGCGGTTGCCCTCGGTATCGGCGAGGACGACGAAGTCGGGGTCGTCCGGGTACAGGTCCCAGTCCACACGCTCCGCTCCCAGCGAGACGAGCCGCTCGACCTCCGCGGCCTGATCGGCGGCATCGCCGGCGTACAGGTCGAGGTGGATGCGGGGGCGCTCCTGCACCCGCGTCTCGCTGAGCTGGAGGGCCAGGTGGGTACCGGAGCGGCCATCGGTCGGGATCAGGACCGCCCAGTCGTCCTCCACCTCGTCCCGAGGGACGTAACCCAGCGCCTGCTGCCAGAACCGGGCCGCCCGCCCCATGTCATCGACGCCGACCACGACCGTCCCGATCCTCAGCATGGGCCGATTCTGACAAACCCCGTCGGGCCGGCCGTCCGCCGTCAGGACGCCACGGTCGAGAGTCGCATGAAGTCGGCGACGTCCAGCATCCGCAGGATCGGGCGTACCGGCCGCGGCAGGTGCTGTCGCGTCTCGTCGTGGAACAGCTCCGGTGCTGTCAGCCGGACGGTGCGCCCTCGGGTCACGAGCTCACAACCCCCGGCGGCAAGCACGTTCTTGATCCAGTCGGAGTCTGCGCCGTAGGTGAGCGCGACCACATAGCCGCCGGCGGCGACGAAGACGTTCACCGGCGTGCGGTACTCGCGGTGCGATCGGCGGCCACGGTGCACGACGATGCCGAAGCCTGGGAGCCGCCCAGCGAACGGTCCGGTGACATGGTTCGTCACCCGCCGATTGAATGCGGCAAGGCCACGCGACAAGGGCATCGCCGGACCCTCTACCCGAACTTGGCCGTCAGGCCACCATCGACCGGGATGATCGCACCGTTGAGGTACGACGACGCCGGCAGCGCGACCGACAGGACCACCTGTGCGACCTCCTCCGGCTCGCCGTAGCGGCGCAGCGGGACGCGGCGACGCGCGAACTTCTGCTTGTCGCCGTCGGGGATGAGCGCCGTCATCCCGGTGTGGATGGGCCCGGGGCAGATGCAGTTCACCGTGACGCCCTGCGGGCCGAGCTCACAGGCAAGCGAGCGCGTGAGGCCGACCACGCCGTGCTTGCTCACGGTGTAGGGGCTCAGATAGGGCGTGGCGCCGAGACCCTCGGTCGAGGCGATGTTCACGATGCGGCCGGCGCGCTCGCGGGTGAGGTGGGGCAGGCAGGTCCTGATCATCTGCACGTATCCAACCAGGTTGACGGCGAGCGTGACGCCCCACGCGTCGTCGTAGGTCTCGGCGTCGATCGGCGCCGGGACGCTGACGCCGGCGCAGTTCACGAGGACGTCGATCGGCCCCAGGGTCCGGACGATCTCCCCCACGACATCGGTGATCGCGTCCTGGTCGGTGACGTCGAGGCGCCAGTTGGCGGTGCCGGGAAGATCGTCGGCGTTGCGGTCCGTCGCCGCGACCTTGGCGTCCTCTGCGCCGAAGACGTCCGCGATGGCGCGACCCATGCCACTCGCCGCCCCCGTCACGAGCACGACCTTGCCGGCAACACTGCGACTCGAGCCCACGAACGGACGGTAGTGGCCGCCCGCACACCCATTTCCACCGTGCTCGGCGACCCGGCGGTGTAACGGGGGCACGCGCCAACGCGGTCTCTGTAGGGGCATCGCTCAACCGCCGCTGTGCGATGCCCGGTGGCGACTCTCGTCGCCCCACCGCGCGGCCCCTGGGCATCCCCCCGCCTGGGGGTCAGCGCAGCACCCCGAACCGTGGCGCGTCCGCCACCGCGGCGCGGCACAGGACGATCTGCCACCCACAGCGCAGCCCGCAGCCCCGGGGTAACGTCGGCCTCGGCGGAGGAGGTATGGGGTGGCGGACGCGTGGGGGTAGGTCATCGTCTTGCCGCACTCGGACGGTTCCCCATCGCCGCGCTCGCGGCCTCCCTGATCGTTTCAATCGCCGGGTGCAATGGCGACGACGGGACCGGCGACGGCGGCGCGGGTGACAGCACGACATCGAGCGACACCGCCGGCGTGGACGTGGATGGCGCGACGGCCGACCTGCGCGAACTTCTGGGCGCGACCCCGGAGGCGATCGCCACGGACGTGAGCGCGCTCGGCCTCACCCCGGTGACGGCCGACCAGGTTGCGGACGTGGCTGCGACGCTCTGTGGAGCAGCCTTCGACCCCGAGGTCACGACGTCGTGGCTCCAGAGCCTGATCGTGACCAACGTCGCCATGATGGGCCCGGCAAATCGCCTGCTCCGCTACTCCGGCACCCCCGAGGTGTGCCCCCGGGCGCCGACCGCTGCGGAGCGGGACTTCTACGCGGCGGAGGTGTATCGCGTCCTCGAATCGAGCCCCGCGCTGCCTCCCGGAGCCACGGAGGTTCCCGCCCGCGTACAGGCCACCGTCTGCGAAATCCTGGACACCCGTGGTTCCGATGACGCCGTGGGAACTGCACTCGAACGCCTTCTGGAGATGGCGTCCCTCGGCCCCTTCGACCCCGCCGAGTTCCTCCCCTACGTCGTCGAGGCCGCAGGTGCCGGCTGCGATCAACGGCTGCCCACGGCTGTCCAGGCCATGGAGCGCTACCTCGATGCCTAGCGGGTGTCCTCGTAGCGCCGCCGGCTGGGCCGTCACTCCTGGGGCAGGTTCTCCCTGGCCTGCTCGTAGCCGCCGGTCGGCGGGTCTGGGTCCGGCCCGTACACCAGATAGATCACCCCGGTGGCAAACGGCTGTGACGACAGCAGGCGGAGCGGGCGCTCGGGGGTGTCGTCCTCGAAGAGCCGCAGCCCCGAACCTGCGAGCACGGGATGGACGAACAGGTGCAGCTCGTCCAGCAGGCCGGCGTCGAGCAGCTGCCGCACCACCGAGACGGAGCCGCTCAGGGCGATCCGGCGGATGGAGGGGTCGGCCTTGAGTACGCCGACTGCCTCCACCAGGTCGCCTTCCAGCTGCTCGGAATTGCGCCAGGTGAACTCGAGCGGCTGGTGCGAGACGACGATCTTGCGCACGTCGCCGAGCCGCTTCGCCATCTCGGCGTCGTCCTCCCCCGCCAGTTCCCGGTCGGGCCACGCGCCGGCGAAGCTGTCATAGGTGACGCGCCCGAAGAGCATGACGTCGGCGTCGTGCGTCCCGTCGACCGCCTTGCCCATCTCGTCGTTGAAGTAGGGGAAGTGCCAGTTGCCGACGGCAGGGTCGACGACGCCGTCGAGCGCCATGAACATGCTGGCGGTGATGGTGACCATCCACGTCTCCTAGTTCGTCTGGGTGTCGCCGGTAGAGACGGTGCCGACCGGACGAACTCATCGCGCGGCGGGCCACGATCCTTGGTCACGGAGACCTGGTCGGGTGGGCCGGATTTGAACCGGCGACCTCTGCGTCCCGAACGCAAGGCGCTGGAGTTTTCCACAGGCTGGTCACAGGACGTTTTCCCAGGTCAGCGCACATTTCTGTGTGCCGCCCCGTACCGTCGAATGTCGTCGGATGACGCCCTTTCTTGGTCCGTTTGTGGTCTGTCTGTGGTCTGCGGGCGATCGGCGTCGCCAGTTACAAGGTGGTGTCGATCTCGATGCCGATGAGCTCGACGGAGTCGTCGCTCATCAGGAGCCCGTAGACGGCGAAGGCGCGGACGAGCCGGCCAGTGCCGATGACCATCCGAGCTTGCGCTACGCCCTCGACGGCCTCGGGCAGGGTGTCGAAGCCAGTGGCGCACTGCTCGACGATGGCAGGTACTTCGATGACGAGGAAGTCGGTCGCCGAGGGCTCGCCGTGAGGACCTCGATCGGTGCCCAGCTGACGATCGAGGTCTTCGAAGAACGCTGTGCTGGCGCGGACGATCCGCCGAGTCACGTGGATGGCGGCAGGACGACGCCACGCTCCTCGAGCAGCTCCCGCCCTCGCTGGCGGGCTCGGTCGAGGAACTCCGGCGGAACCTGTGACAGGTCGGTGACGATCGCCTCCGCGGCGATGCGATGCCGCTCCCCCAGAGGAAGCTGCTCGAGCTCCGCGGCGGTCATCACCTTCTCCTCGTCCACGTTGCCGAGGGTAGCCCCTCCCCCGCACACGTCGGCGGAGCGCTGGCGCTGAGCACCCTCGGCGACCTACCGGGGGTCAGCGGATCGACAGGTCGAGGTGCTCCTCGTGGGCGCCCTCGCCGTCCGCCCACTTGAGCGTGCCCGTGAGCTGCGTAACCGTGGCGAGGTTTTCGCTCAGGAGCGCGGTGGCTTCAGCCCGGGGAGAGATGGTCGCGGGGAACGGGGAGTCGAGCAGCTCGGGGGCGACGCCCGTCGGGGTGAAACCTTCCACGCTGAAAGGTTTGGGGCGCAACTACTCTGGCCCTCGGCGCGAGGTCGATGGTCACGCCGTGGGCGGTCGCCGGACCCTCGTTTCGGACCACGAGCATGTGGCTGTCCGTGCCGACGGGCTCAAACTCGACGGACAACGCGGCACGCATCCGCTCGAGCAGAGCGGTCGTGTGGCGCTCCCCTTCGATTGCCGCGATCCGCACTTGAGCCCTGCCTGCGATCCTGGCCCACTTCACCTGTCGCCAGTACGCGAACCCCGACGCCAGCAGAGCGAGGACCGACACCACCAGCGCCGCAAGCGCCATCGGCCCACGGTAACAACCGCCCGAGAGGGGCAATCCCCACTGTTGGCGGTCATCTCGAACTGCCCGCTGGCGGCCAGTGGGTGCCCAATGACGGCCACTACGGAGTGTGTCGGCGCGAACGGAGGTCTTCGACGACGTCGCTCCCGGACCCGGCGTTCGGGCGGCTCCGGCTGGCCGAACTGCCGCGTTTCTGGACACCGTCGTTCGCGCTCGCCGATAGCCCGCCTCTCTCGTCGACCTACGCCAGATCGCCGGTTCGGGGCGCGGCCGAGGCGGTCTCGCCGACGTCGTTATGGCGCGAGGCACGGCGCGAGCGACCAGCGCGTCGCCGTCGATAGGGCGCTTGTCGGTGACCTCGGCTCGGCGGCTTCGCCGTGGGATCGATAGTCCTGCGTAGGTCCGCTGGTGGGCGTCCGGCGAGTTCGGCTTGGAGGATTTCGGCGGTGGGGCGGCGGGTGCCGAGGCGGGCGGGGATGGTGGTGAGCGCCGCCACCACGAGCCGGTGACCGGTGCCACGGCGAGCAGCTGCCAGAGCGGCGGGCCCGTGATCCCGCCTTCGCTGCCGCCCAGGCCGTTGGGGAGGGGTTCCGGATGGGGTACACGCCGGGCCGCTGATCGACGTGGTGATCGGCGGTCCTGGGCGGCTTCTCGCGGGGAACGCCGTCGATCTGGTTTCGCCGCCACTTCGCTACCGAGGACGTCACGCCATGGCCTGCCGGCTGATGGCTGCTGGTTCTCGGCCGGCGAGCATCCAGCCGGCGAGGGCGGCGGCGACCGGTGTGCCGATGGCGAGGACGAGCAGGTTGAGGACGGGGTACTGGCTCAGCGTGCCGGGGTCGTCGAGGTAGCCGGCGGCCAGGATGGCGACGGCGCCGGCTGTGCCGAGTGCGACGCCGAGCGCGGCCAGCGCGCCGGCGGTGGCGGCGGTGAGGGCGCGGCGGGTCGTGCCGGTGGCTCCCGTGGCGGTGAGGGTGCGCAGGTCGCCGGCGGTCTCGCTGCGGATCAGTCCGACGGTCATGGCGAGGACGCCGAGCGCCAGGAGCACGCCCACGGCGGTGGCGCCAGAGCGCAGGTCGGCCAGGCCTGCCTGGTCGTCGCGGGTCTCGATGGTGAGGCCGGCGCCGGCGGCGAGGTCGCGGGCGGCGGCGAGCTGCTCGGCGGTGGCGGGCTGGCTCGTCTGCACCAGCCACTGGCCCGGGCCGGCGCTTCCCAGCCGCGTCGACGCAGGGCATCGGGGGTGATGAAGGTCCCGGGCAGCGATGTGTAGCCGGGCTCGATTCTCTCGACGTTGGTGACGGTCTCGGCACTGCGCTCGTTGCTGCCGGGCGCCTGGGCGACGCCGAGGATGTCGAGCTCGCCGGTCTCGGCGGTGATGAACTCGATGTCCGGGTCGAGCGCGTCGAGGTCGACTCCGTAGGGCTCGAGCAGCTCCGGTGTGGCGACATAGACAAGGCTCACGTCCTCGCCACCCGTCGTCGACCCGCTCGCCCAGTGAGACCGGCATGTCGCCCGAACTCGGGGTCTGGCTCGGCGTCGGGATCGATGGCCACGTCGATGGCCATGACGGTGGGGTCGTCGAGCGAGGCGCCGATGCGGTCGACCTGGGTTTGCAGGCGGTCGAGCTCGGCGGCCTCGGGGACGAAGGGCCCGTCGAGATCGGCGTCCCGGATGAGCAGCTGGTTGTCGGCGAGGTTGCCCTCGTCGGCGGTGTGCTCGGCGGCGGCTGCGGTGACCACGATGGCGACGGGGATGCCGAGCGCCAGGCTGATGGCCGCGAGCGCGGCACCGGAGCGGGCCTGGAACCGGGCGAGATCGCGCAGGGCGAGGCGCCCGGCGACCGGGAACGGCGCCGCGCACGCGGCGAGCGCCCGGATGGCCAGCGGGCAGGCGAGCAGGACCCCGATGACGGTCGCCAGGGTGCCGGCGACGACGAGCACGACGTTGGTCCAGTGCACGGTGTCGTCGTCGGCGACGTCGCCGGCCACGGCGAGGCAGACCACGCCGGCGACGATGAGCGCCCCGGCCACGGCCGCGGAGCGGTGCACCGGCCGTGGGCGTGCCGGTCGGCCCGACAGGGCGTCCACGATCGAGGTGCGGGCGGCCGCCCGTGCCGGCCACCAGGCCGCCCCGGTGGCGGTCAGCAGCGCCAGCAGCATGCCGGTGACGACCAGCCACCACGGGACGTTGAACCGGTCGATGCGGTAGCCCAGCGGCGGTCTCCAGCCGGGGTTCCACCGCGATCCAGCCGAGGAGGGCGAGGCCGGCCCCGACCAGGGCGGCGACGGCACCGACCACGGCGCCGTTGGCCACCATGGCCAGGCGGAGGTGCCGCTCGGTGGCGCCGATCGCGGCGAGCATGCCGAGCTGGCGTTGCCGGCGCTGGGCGACCACCACGAAACCGGCGGCCGCCAGCAGGGCGACGAGCACCAGGGCCACGATCGCGACCCCGAGCACCCCGACCGCCGCGAAGACGCCCTCGTCGGCGCGCCCGGTCGCCTGTCCGCAGAGCGCCGCCCCCCGGCGGCCGGAACGCCTGGACCCGCTCGGAGCTGGCGTCGACCAGGACCCTCACCGCTGTCCTGGCGTGCCATCCAACCCGGGGGCCAGCAGGACGAACTCGTCGCTCAGGTCGCTGGGGTTCTCGACCATGCCGACGACCGTGCGGGCGGTGCCGTCGAGCGCGACCGGGTCGCCCACGTCGAGCCCGAAGTCCTCGGCGACCGCGTCGGTCACCGCGGCCTCGCCGGCGGCGGTGGGGTAGCGCCCGGCCCGCAGGGCCAGCATGGGCGCGCTGTAGGGGCCCTCGGGGTCCTGGGCCCGGTAGTCGAGCGGTTCGAACCGCCCGGGCACGGCGACGTCGCGGTGGCCGATCACGTCGACGGTGCCGAACCACTCCTCGGCGGCGGCGACATCGGCCTGCAGGGCGTCCGGATCGTCGCTGGCGAACTCGATGAAACGGTCGGCGGTGCCGAACTCGGCGTTGCCCGACACCGGCGCCGCGTTGTACGCGGCCGTCGCGAACCCGATGGCGGCGGCGACGGCGAGCGGTGAGCAGCGACAGCACCAGGACCTGCTGGCGCCACTCGCGGCGGAGCATTCGCACCGCCCAGCGCACCACCGCCCGCCGCGCCGCAACGCCACCGTCTGCCGGTCGAGCTCGGGCGCCACCGCGGTCGGCACTCACCGGATCGACCCGGGCGCGAGCAGTGATTCGGGGTCCGGCGGCGGCGCGGTCTGGTCGACCACCCGTCCGTCGCGCAGGAACACGACCCGGTCGGCCCACGACGCCAGCTGCGCGTCGTGGGTCACGACCACCCCGGCCACCCCGCGCTGGCAGGCGGCGCGCACCAGGCGCATCACCGCCTCGCCGTTGACCGAGTCGAGCGCGCCGGTGGGCTCGTCGGCCAGCAGCAGGCGGCGCTCGCCGACGACGGCCCGGGCGATCGCGACCCGCTGGCGCTCGCCGCCCGAGAGGTCGTCGGGGAAGCGGTCGGCCTTGTCGCCGAGCCCGAGCCGTTCCAGGGCCTCCACGCCGGCGACCCGGGCCCGTCTCGCCGGTACGCCCGTCGAGCTCCAGCGGCAGCGCCACGTTCTCGAGCGCCGTGAGCCCGGCGAGCAGGTTGAAGTCCTGGAACACGTAGCCGATCGAGCGGCGCCGCAGCCGGGCCCGCTCGTTGGGCGACATCGCCGACAGCGCCCGGCCATCGACGAGCACCTCGCCGCCGGTCGGGTCCTCCAAGCTGCCGGCGATCGTCAGCAGCGTGCTCTTGCCCGAGCCGCTCGGCCCCATCACCGCCACCAGCTGCGCCGGCTTCGACGGACAGGTCGACGTCGCGTCAGCGCCTGCACCTCGCGTCGGCCCCTCGCCGTAGACCTTCGACACCCCGCGCAGCTCCAGCGCGCGTCATCGCCGCACCCCCACTCGTCGGCGCAACCTCGGCGCCGGCGCCGGCGCCGGCGCCGTCGCGGGCCCGCGGCCACGCTGCGTGAGCCGGCCATCGGCCGCGTCCAGCCACCGGATGACCCTCGAGCCGGAACAGCTCGGCGTCGACCACCAGCGCCAGGCCGATCTCGTCGTCGGCGCGTCCTCCTTGAGCCGCGTGTACTGCTGCATCAGCTCGACCAGGTACCGGCGGTGCACCTGCACCACCTCGCGGACGTCGACGCCCGGCACCCGCAGCGCGACCAGGATCTTGATCACCAGCTCGTCGCGCGGCGGCGAGCGTCATGTCGGGCGGCGTGCGCAGCCAGCTCGCCAGCTCCGCCTCGCCGTCGGCCGTGATCCGGTACCGCTTCTGCGGGCCCGTCCGTCGGCGGCGTCGTCGGACTCGACGAGCCCGTCCGCTCGAGCCGCTGCAGCGTCGTGTACACCTGGCCGACGTTGAGCGGCCACACCTCCCCGGTTCCGCGCCTCGAACTCCTGGCGGAGCTGCAGCCCGTACTTCGGCCCCTCGCTCAGCAGCGCCAGCAGGGCGTGACGGACGCTCATCGCTGCCGTCCAACCACAGGTATCACACTCAGCATCCTCCCGGCTAGATCGCTGTGCCAGCAGCATCCGGCGCAACCCATGCCTTTCCCACGCCACCCAGGTCGTCGTCGTCGACAAGACCGCCGGGTCGGCCGCCGCCCCCGTCTACGCCGTCCGCGTCCCCGACCTGCTCCCCGACGCCCAGGTCACCGTGTTCGGCGCCCAGTCCGGCGCCTTTCCCGATGACCCCACCTCAACGCCAGACTCGGTGAGCTGTGGGTCGCCTACCACACCACGCCCACTGGGAGGTCAACCAAGAGCTCACAGCCCGCGACTGGGCGTCCGACGGTTCGGGTCCAGGCCGGCCTCCACGACCCCGACATCGTGCTGGCCCGCTTCGACTACGCCTTCGACGCCGAGCGGCGAAGGGGTTGGAGTCGTATCCCTTTGTGCTGGACCGTCAGCTCGGGCGAGTACCCGCCGGTCAACCTACCGAGCGTTAGGCGTTCACCGTGCGTCCAGGAACGCCGCGAACGCGAGCGTCACGGGGGGCCTGGTCATGGCCCGCCCTGACGGGAGGAACGTTGGTGCATCGCAACCCTCTCCTATCTAACCGTTAGCTAAAAGGCTAGCCCTCACCCTACAGGCCGCAAGCCCCACCACCGCCCTCTTGCCGAGCTAGCTCTCTTCTGCTGTGGCTTGCCAACCCCAGGGATAACCGTTATCTTAGAGCTAACGGTTAGATCGGAGAGCCGATGCAGCAGGAAGTGGTGCTGGCGATGCTGGCCAAGGAGCCCTCGCACGGCTACGAGCTGCGCGCGCGGCTGCGCCAGGCGCTCGGCCCGCTCGGGGAGGCGATGAACGCCGGGCAGATCTACGTCACGCTGACCCGGCTGGAGAAGGCGGGCCTGGTGGCCTCGGAGCGGGCGGACGGGTCGGCGGACCGGCCGGACCGCAAGGTGTACGCGCTGACCCCGGACGGCCAGCAGCGGGTCGCCGAGTGGCTGGCCGAGGTGAGCTGGCCCAAGCCCGACCTGGCCGAGTTCCATCTCAAGCTGGTCGCGGCCGCGGCGGCCGGGCTGGCCGACCCGCTCACGCATCGTGGACGCGCAGCGCCGCGAGCTGCTGCGCCGGCTGCGCGACGCCCAGCGCGCCGCGATGGCCGAGCCGGACGGCTCGGACGCCGGCGCTGTTGCTGGAGGGCATCGTGCTGCGGCTGCAGGCGGACCTGCGCTGGCTGGAGGCATGCGAGCAGAGCTGGACCGGCCGAAGGAGCAGATCGTGAGCGACACCGCCAACACATCCGTGCTGCGGGCCCGCGGGTTGCGCAAGCACTACGGCCACGGGAGAAGGACTGGTGCGCGCCGTCGACGGGGTCGACCTCGATGTCGCCCCCGGCGAGACGGTGGCGGTGATGGGGCCCAGCGGCTGCGGGAAGTCCACGCTGCTGCACCTGCTGGGCGGCCTGGACCGGCCCTCGGGCGGAGAGGTGTGGCTGGCCGGGCGCCGCATCGACCAGATCGGCGAGAGGGCCCTGGCCCGGATGCGGCGCACCGCCGTCGGGTTCGTCTTCCAGGCCTTCCACCTGATGGACGAGCTCACCGCGGTGGAGAACGTCGAGCTGCCGGCGCTGCTGGCCGGACGCTCACCGCGGGCGGCACGACGGCGGGCCGCGGAGCTGCTGGAGCGGGTCGGGCTCGCCGACCGGGCGGCGCTTCC
Organism: uncultured bacterium; assembly: GCA_963717085.1. Lineage (GTDB taxonomy): Bacteria > Actinomycetota > Acidimicrobiia > Acidimicrobiales > VFJN01 > DASQUK01. The sequence continues at coordinate 178,765 of CAVQVM010000020.1, read as the reverse complement.
TGCCCTCGGCGCTGTCCGGCGGCCAGCGCCAGCGGGTCGCCATCGCCCGGGCGCTGTGCAACGAGCCGCTCGTCGTGTTCGCCGACGAACCCACCGGCAACCTCGACAGCGCCGCCACCGTGGAGGTCCTGCGCCTGTTCGAGAGCCTGCACGAGGCCGGCCAGACGCTGGTCATCGTCACCCACGACGCGCGGATCGCGGCCACCGCCGACCGGCTGATCTCCATGCGCGACGGCGCCTTCGTCGACGAGACCCGGCTGACCGGCGGCACCACCGGCCAGCTCGGCGCCCTGGTCGGGCTGGAGGGCTGAGCCGATGGGCCGGTCCTGCTCGTCGGCCGCCTCGCCGCCCGGAACCTGCGGCGGCGCCCGGCCGAGGCCGCGCTCCTGCTGCTGGCGATCATGGCGGCCACGACCATACTGACCCTCGGGCTCGTCCTGCACGGGGTGACCGACGACCCCTACCAGAGCACCCGGGAGGCCACGGCCGGGCCCGACGTGGTCGCCAGCGTCGCCCCGGACCCGTTCGTCGGCCAGCCCGCCGATCTCGCCGGCTTGGAGGCACTGACCGACGCTCCCGGCGTCGTCGACCACAGCGGGCCGTACCCGGTGATCGGGGCGGAGCTCGAGGCGACGGCGTCACGGTCGAGGCGCACACCCGGGCGAGGTGATCGGCGGTGCGGCCGGGGTGTGGGCAGTGGGCGCGACCCCGCAGCAGCCTCGATCGACCAGCCCGAGCTGACCCAGGGCAGCTGGGTACGCGACGGCGGCGTGGTGGTCGAGGCCGGCTTCGCCGACGCGCTCGGCGTCGGCGAAGGGGACCAGATCACCCTGAGGACCCGTCTGTGCACGCCCCAGACGACCCACCAGCGCCGACGACTGTCGCGTCGTGAACGGCCGCTCGTTCCAGGTCGTCGGTGTGGCGGTCACCGCCGCCGCGAGGCCGTATCCGGATGTGTGCTTCGCCCCGTGCTGCGTCTGGTTCGCCGAGGCCATGGAAGATGACCTGCCGAGGGCCCGCCGCCGGATGAGCCGCCGCCGGACGAGCCGGTCGACGACGTACATTTCGCGGACGACCCGGTCGAGCCCGGCCTGGTCTGGCTCACCGAGGCCGACGCCCGCGGTCTCGCCCCCGCGGAGGAAGCCCTGTCCTACGTCGTGAACCTGAAGCTGGCCGACCCGGCCGACGCGCCGGCGTTCGTCGACGCCCACCCGCCGACGACGGGACCGGGCGCACAGTCCTGGAGTCGTGGCAGGACATCCGCGACGTGCACGACCAACGTGGTGCAGGACCAGCAGCGAGTCCTGCTGATCGGCAGCTGGCTGCTCGGCCTGCTCGCCGTGGCCAGCGTCGCCGTCCTCGTCGGCGGCCGGATGGCCGACCAGACCCGACGCGTCGGGCTGCTCAAAGCGGTCGGCGGCACCCCGCGCCTGGTCGCGGTCGTGCTGCTCGCCGAGTATATCGTCCTGGCCCTGCTCGCCGCGGCGGCGGGGCTCGCGGCCGGATGGCTGGCCGCTCCGCTTGCTCACCGATCCCGGCGCCGGCCTCCTCGGCAGCGCCGGTGCGCCGTCGCTCACCCTGTCCACGGTCGGCTCGGTGACGGCCGTGGCGCTGGGGGTCGCGGTCATCGCGACCTTCGTTCCCGCCGTCCGCGCCGCCCGCACCAGCACCGTCCACGCCCTGGCCGACTCGGCCCGCCCACCCCGGCGCACGGCCTGGCTGATCGCGATCTCGGCGCGCCTGCCCGTCCCCCTGCTCCTCGGGTTGCGGGTGGCCGCCCGCCGGCCGCGCCGCGTCGTGCTCAGCGTGGCCAGCATCGCGATCACCGTCAGCGGGATCGTCGCCGTGCTGGCCGCCCGGCACTGAACAACCAGGACGCCGAGCTCGTCGGTGGGACCGATCCCGGGACCGTCCGAGCTGAACCAGGTGCTGCTGGTGATCACGGTCATGCTGGTCGCCCTGGCGGCCGTCAACGCCATCTTCATCACCTGGGCGACCGCGCTCGACGCCAAGCACTCCTCGGCGCTGGCCCGCGCCCTCGGCGCGACCCCCCAGCAGGTCAGCGCCGGACTCTCGGCGGCGCAGGTGCTTCCCGCGCTCGCCGGCGCCGTCCTGGGCATCGCCGGAGGCATCGCGCTCTTCACCGGCCTGGGCGGCGGCGAGGACGAGGCGACCGACCCGCCGCTCTGGCAGCTGCTCGCCGTGGTGCCGGTGCACCGTCTCGTGGTGGCGGCGCTCACCACCATCCCAGCCCGCCTCGGCGCCCGCCGCCCCACCGCCGAGATCCTCCAAGCCGAACTCGCCTGATGCCCGCAGCGGAACCGGCGCCGACTGACTCGAACGGGAACGGCGACGGACGAAGAGCCGAGGTCACCGACACACGCCAGATCGACGTTCTCGCGCTCTCCAAAGCGCGCACATAACTATGCTACCAGCTCCCAAACGTTACCTAAGTCCGCAACGCATCCCAAGCCCCCCACCCCCCGCATCCTCAATGTGCCGGTCGAGGACGGCACCGGCAGGGCTGTCGTGTCCCCCGCCGCCAGCACCCTGCGTGACGAGATGGCCGTGAGTGGGCAGCGTCTGCTGGCCGCCAGCGGGCAGATTCCGATGGCCGCCCACACCCCACACTCTGAACGCGGAACCGCCCCCGACCCGTAGGACGAGGCGGTGTGTTGGTGGCGGTCGGTTGTGGGCTAGCGGATCGCTGTGAGTCGGTTGGCGAGCGCCTGGCGGCGCTGGCGAACACGACTGTCTCCGGCCGACGCGGGCGGGTCGCCGCCTTCGTCCGCACTCTCGATGTTGTCATCAAGAATGTGGAGGTCCAGGGCTACCGCAGTGCCACCACCGAGGCGGGAGCCGCGTCCACGTGTGAGGCTCGTGCCTCCTGGAAGACCTCATCGAGTCGTTCGGTGAGGGATTCAGCCAGGGACGGGAATAGGTGGCCGTAGACGTCCATCGTGACCGTTATCGACGAGTGCCCCAAGCGTTCCTGGATCACCTTGGGGTGCGCGCCGAGCTCGATCAGCAGGACACGCTGGTGTGTCGAAGGTCGTGCAAGCGTAGCCCAGCCGGCAGCCCTGCGGCCTCAGCAGGTGGCCGGATGAACCGCTTCAAGAGCAGATCCCGACGAAGCGGACCACCACGCGGAGCGGTGAACACGTAGTCGTCTGGCGACGGAGGGCATCCGCGCTCCTGGGCGCGGCGCCTCAGGAACTCTCCGAGATCGTCGCAGATCGAACGCGGCAGCCCAACGGTGCGACGGGCATAGCTCTTCGTCGGACCCACCTCTGTTCGACCACTGATCACCGTCAGAGCCTCGGCAACCTCGACCGTGCCCTTCACCAGGTTCAGCCGACCGACGCGGAGACCGCAGATCTCGCTCGGCCGGAGCCCTGTCGCCACGGCAAATCGCACGAGCAGGTCGAACGGCGGACGTGCGGCTCGAGCCAGCGCCTCCACCTGGGCGGCGGACAAGAAGATCGGTTCGGCCTGCACGGCTCGCGGCAGGCGGATGCCGTCGCAGGGGTTCACCTTGATGGCCCCTGAGCCTCTAGCCACCTCGAGCACCTGGCGAAACACCAGCCGGATCTTCTGCAGGCTCTTCGGGGAGAGACCCGACGCCTGCTTCTCGGCCATGAACCGCCGGACCTCCACCTGCTCGATTTGTGCACCGGCCGCTCAGCGAATGCCGGCAGGATGTGGGTCCGCAAGGCACGCTCGTAGTCACCTCGGGTCACGTTCCGGAGGTGCACGATCGTGGTGAGGTACTCCTCCGCCCAAGCGGCGAAGGTGACGCGGGCAAGCTTCGGGTCGATCCACTCGCCACGCCGGAGGTCGGACTCCATCTCGGCCGCCCACCGCCGGGCAGCCATCTTGCCTCCGAAGGACCGGGCGTGCGTCCGACCTCGGGCGTCCCGATACCGCGCCTCCCACTTGCCGCTCGGCTTCTGTCGTATCGAGGCCATTCACGCCTCCTTCCGTTTGGCAGACCTTCCACCGCTGGCCGGTGTCGCCTGCTGCTGTTGGGTGTCGTCGGGTGCCGGCTCGGTTGCTCGAGGACGTCGAGAACCGCTGCGAGGCGGGTGAGCACGTCGCGGGCGGCGTCCAGGTCGCCGAACTGCTCACGTAAGAGGAGCCGCGCACGAAGCCCAGCGGGGCCGGCGAGGCGGTGGTGAACGTCGTCCTGGACGCGGCCGAGGTTCTCGATCGTGCCGTCATCGTGGATGGCCACCCGGTGCACGGGGACGGCCAGGAGAGCAAGTACTGCTCCCATGCGGCGAGGTTCTCGTCGGTGCCGATGACGACGTCGAACAGCTCGACCGGCTCCAGTCCGTCCGGCCCGGCGTCGGGAGTGGCGACGACGTGGTTGTCCCATGCCGAGGGCGGGTGAGGAAGAACCCGATGGGCAGGTCGAAGGCGCGGGCGAATCCGACGAGCTCATCCGCGGTGATCTCTCGGATCCGGCCGCCATCAACGGACCGTTCGAGGCGGACCAGCTGGCAGGTGACAGCCGGGCACCCAGGTAGAGGGCACATGCTTCGGCAGCTTGGTCCTGCGTCCACCCTCGGAGGAGCCGGGCCTTGGAGACGTTGTGCGCCACGATCTGGTTGGGCGTCCACGCCGGGTCACGGGTCGCTTGCGGCGGGGCACGCCAGGAGCCTAACTCAACGCATCAGTGGGTTGGTCAACCTACCCATTGCATCAGCGACTACACGTCTGTAATCTGCTTCTCTCCCAGATCAACCTACCTTTGGTTGATCCGGTCGGGCGCCGTGGAGGCGACATGGCCGAGCGACCCGAGTACCTGACGTTCCCGAGGTGATGGCCCGCCTGCGGCTGGGGCGCACCACGGTGTACGAGCAAGCCCGCCTCTACCTGGCGACGAGCGGCGCCGAGGGGATCCCGTGCCGACGGTTCGGTCGCTCCCTCCGATTCCCTACCGCGGCGTTCGAGGCTCCGGGCGGCGACAGGCGCCGACTCGCACTGCGCCGACGTCGTCGATCTGCCGACGATCGCACGCGGAGACGCCGCCCGCCCGATCGCACGCTCTCGCTCCACGCGACGTCCGACACGTCGCACCGGCCCGCCGCCACCGGCACGACCAGTCACGCTCCCGTTCATGCGCTGACGCCGATCGCGCTGCACTCCCGCCTTCCGCTCCGAACCCGACCAAGACGGTGACGCACTTGCACCTGCCGTGCTGTGCCGCCCTGTCCGCCGTCCGCCTGACGGAGGTCGGGCGGTGTTGAGCCTCGGCAAGCTGGCGCTGGGCCAGCAGCAGTACTACCTCGACACCGTCGCCCGAGGCCTCGAGGAGTACTACACCGGCGCCAAAGAGGCACCCGGGCGTGTGGGTCGGCTCGGGGGCCGCCCGGTTGGGTCTGGCGGGCGAGGTCGACGCCGAGGCGCTCGGGCGGATCCTGGAACACGTGGATCCCAGCGGCGTCTACCGGCTGACCGCATCACGGTCCGTGCCGGTGATCGCCGCTTATGACGCGACGTTCTGTGCTCCCAAGTCGGTGTCGCTGCTGCACGCCCTCGGTCCGTGCCGAGGTGTCCACCGAGGCGCAACGCCGACGACGCCGCGGTCGCCGGCGTCGTTGCCGGTGCTGGAGCAGGTGGCGTGCCGGCTGCGACGAGGCCGGGGCGGCCACACGGTCATCGAGGGCGACGGGTTCGTCGCCGCGGCGTTCCGGCACCGCACGTCACGGGCCGGCGATCCGCACCTGCACACCCACGTGGTGACCGCCAACCTCGCCCAAGCTGCGAGCGATGGCCGTTGGACGGCGCTGGACGGCCGCCCGCTGTATGCCTGGTTGCGGCCCGTCGGTCACCTCTACGAGGCGCACCTGCGCTGGGAGCTCACCCGGCGCCTCGGGGTGGAGTGGGGACCGGTGCGCAACGGCATCGCCGACATCGTCGGATCCCGCGGCCCGTGCTGCGGGAGTTCTCGACGCGGCGCCAGGAGATCGAGGCGCACCTGGACGAGCACGGCCAGCACAGTGCCCGGGCCGCCCAGTACGCAACCTACGCCACCCGAAAGGCCAAGGACACCGGCGTCGACGCCGAAGGTCTGGTGCCCGCCTGGACAGCACGGGCGGAAGCGGTGGGCCTCGACGGGGAGGCGCTTGCGGCGGTGCTCGACCGCACCCCTGGGGTTGAACCTCCGGCGCTTGGCAGCCAGGAGGCGGAGAGGCTGTACCGGTGGCTGGCCGGCCCCGACGGCCTGACCGCGAGGGCGAGCACGTTCGGGAAGCGTGACGTGATCAAGGCGGTCTGCAACGCGCTGCCGGCCGGTGGCAGCGTCGACCGTGTGCTCGACTTGGTAGACGGCTTCGTGGCGTCCGAGCACGTCCTGGCCATCAGCGTGGACCCCGGCAGCGCGACGATCCGCCGGGACGACGGCAAGGTGATCGCCGCTCGGACCGACGAGGTGCGGTGGACGACACCGCAGATGCTCCAACTCGAGGCGGGGATCGTCGCCTCGGCGCTCCGGCGCCGGTCCACCGGTGTCGCCATCGCGGCGCCCGCCGCGATCGATGCGGCCATTGCGGGCCAGCCGTCGCTCGGGGGCGAGCAGCAGGCGATGGTCCGGGCGATCTGCGGATCGGGCGACGGGATCGAGGTCGTCGAGGGCGTCGCCGGTGCCGGCAAGACCTTCGCGCTCGCCGCAGCCCGTCGTGCGTGGGACGCCTCGGGCTACCGAGTGATCGGCTGCGCGCTCGGCGGCCCGGGCCGCCCGCCAACTACAAGACGGCGCCGGCATGCCAGCATCCACGATCGACCGCCTGCTCGGGAACTTCGACCGCAGCAACGGCCTCGCCCTCAACGGCCGGACCGTGATCATGGTCGACGAAGCCGCGATGGTTGAACCCGCAAGCTCGCCCGGCTCCTCGGCCCATGCCGATGCGGCACGCACCAAGGTCGTGCTCATCGGTTACCCGGGCCAGCTCCCCGAGATCGACGCTGGCGGCGCATTCCGGGGCTTGCAGCACCGCCTGGGCGCCACCGGCTCATTGTACACCATCGCCAGTCCCGAGGCGTGGGAGCGCGTGGCGCTCGCTGAGCTCCGCGCCGGCGACCCCTGACGGCGCGGTCCACGCCTACCTGGCGCACCAGCGGGTTCACCAAGCCGCCACCAACGACAACGCACGAGAGCTACTGGTCGAGCACTGGCTGAACGCCAGGTCTGCGGGCGAAGACGCGCTCATGGTCGCGGCCCGGCTCGTCGACGTCGATGACCTCAATCGCCGGGCACGCGCGGTCCTCCGGGCGCAGGGCGGTCGCCTGGGCCCAGACCGGGCCGTGCTCGCGGGACGCGCCTGCGCGTGGGCGACGAGGTCCTCTCGCTGCGCAACGACTACCGGATCGGGCTGCTCAACGGCACCCGAGCCGTCATCGACCGCATCGACGTCAACCAGCGGCAGATCGTCGTCGTCAGCAGCGGTGACCGGCTGGTGATCCCGTTCGACCTCGCCGCGAGCGGTCACCTGACGCACGGTTATGCCACCACCATCCACAAGGCCCAAGGCGCCACCGTCGACCGTTGCTTCGTGCTCGTCGACGACACCGTTTCCCGGGAGCACGCCTACACCGCGGTGTCCCGCGGGCGGCATGGCACCGACCTGTTCGTCGTGACAGCCGATGACCGCAGCGAAGAACGCCACGCAGCCGAGGTACAGCCCAATTCCCTCGACGAACTGCGAGCCGCAGTCCGGCGCAGCTCGGCGCAGCGCCTCGCACTCGACGAGATCGACAGCGGCAGCACAGCGCAGGTCGACCGACTGCGTCGCGAGCGGGACCTGCTGCGTACCCGCCTCGGCCACGCACCATCCGACCCGTCGGCGGAAGTCCGTCCGCCCACCGACGAGCACCGACGGGAGCAGCACCGCCGAGACGGTGCCCGCTGGCACCGCAAATTGGCCCAGCAAGACCTCCGCAGGCTCGGCCCCATCGGCAGATGGGCACATCCCGCCAGGCGCAACGAGCTCAAACCGCATCGCGGTCCTCGATGCCGAGATCGCCAGGTGCGACGTCAAGCTCGATGCTCTCGCTCGGCAGCTCGAAGCGCGCGCCCCGGTCGTAGCGAAGCGGACGGCCTGGGAGCGGCAACACGCCGCCGAGTTGCGGCGTCTCGACGACCTCGACCGGCGAATCGAGCTGATCGAGCGACTGGATCAGTCGCCGCGCGCGGTCTCGGGCGCGAAGCGGCGCGGACCGTTGGCATCGACCTCGGGCTCTGAACGTCAGCGGACGTACAAGACTCAACCGGTGATCCATCCAAGCCGCTGGTCAGGACTTGGTAACCCGGCGCCGGAGACAGCAGAGCCGCTCCATCAGGGCATTATGCGTGCGGGTCGACAAGGTGACAGCCAGGCGTCGCCTGCCCTTCACGGCGGCAGGCAACGTCGACGCATAACGCCGAATCGGTCGCGCGCTCGGTCTGCGGTCTGGTTCGCACCACGACGGTGTTGAGTAGGTGCGATCGGGGCGCCGATGAGAAATGGCGCCGGCAGTCGTCTGAGTACGGTCCGGTGAACGCGCGGCGCGCATCAAGGGAGAGCAACGAGATGAGACCACTTCGATACTCGATCAACGTCACGCTCGACGGCTGCTGCCATCACGAGGCAGGGCTCCCCCCGGACGAGGAGTCGATGCGCTACTGGACCGCTGAGATGGAACGAGCCGATGCCCTGCTATTCGGCCGGGTGACCTACGAGATGATGGAGTCGGCGTGGCGGCAGCCGGCCACGGGCACGTGGCCTGACTGGATGGATGAGTGGGAGATCCCGTTCGCCGAGACCATCGACCGGGCGAAGAAGTACGTCGTGTCGAGCACGCTGAGCGGGGTCGATTGGAATGCCGAGCTGGTGCGAGGCGACTTGGGGCAAGCGGTTCAGCGGCTCAAGCAGGAGCCAGGCGAGGGCCTGTTCGTGGGTGGCGTGACGCTCCCCCTGGCGTTGGCAGATCTGGGACTGATCGACGAGTACGAGTTCCTTGTGCAGCCGGTCCTTGCCGGACACGGGCCGACGTTGCTCGCCGGTCTGCGCGAGCGCATCCAGCTCGAGCTCGTGGATCGCCATGAGTTCCGGTCGGGGGCGGTCGCCCTGCGATACCGGCCCACGCGAGTTACGGCTTGACGTGATTTGTCCTGGCACGTTGGCCGCTGCCTCGCGACGGAACGACGGTTCTCGCGCGTGGAGGAGAAGCGTCTCGGATTCGACCAAGCCCGGCACGACGAAACGGTTCGGCTCCGATACCGATCTGCCTGATCCGTGCCATGACGGCGGCGGCCCCATCGGCACGTCTGCCCGCTGACGCGGCGGCCCTAGCCGGAACACCGTGGCTCCCTACGGAGCGTGAGGGGCCACCGGTCCGCCCGATCCCGCGACGATCCCGCGAGCATCCCACGGGCCGTGCCTGTCGCCCTCTGTCGCATTCTGCCGGACAGTGCGCTTGACCAGGCATTTCACGAACGGGACGACAGCCCGCCTCACCACCTGGACCGGGTGTGGCCATCTGATAAGCGGACGTCACCAATGCTGGAGCCTCTGATTCCCGCTTCCCGTTGCGTCGCGGATCCTCGTGCAAACCATGCTGGGTTGGGAGGACCCCCACCAGTGTCGTCAGGTGCCGCTGCGTGTCGGTTCTCGCCGCCTCGTTCAAAGTCGGCGAAGACGAGGCAATTGTGGTCTGTGCGCGGTCTGCTAGCTCGTATCCGAACCTGTGGACAACATAGATAGGGCTCTGACCTGCGCAAACGTCTGGTCGGGTGGGCCGGATTTGAACCGGCGACCTCTGCGTCCCGAACGCAGCGCTCTGCCAAGCTGAGCCACCACCCGGAGAACCGGAAGGGGAACTCTATCCGGTCACCCGATGGGGACCGGCCCGCGAATCCGTCGGCGCGACGGGCAGCCGGCCGCAGGACAGCGTTCCTGGAACGGTTTTGGTTGCAAGGCAACCAGGAACGGTCCAGGTTGCGGGTGCAACAAGCGCGAAGCCCGGATCAGGGGCCGATCCCGCATGTGGGAAACGGCGGTCGCCTCAGGCCGGGGTGAGCCCCGACGGCTCGAAGTATGTGTCACCGGCGGCGATGGCCCGGGCGGCGCGGCGGAGGCGGAAGGCATCGAGCGGCTTCAGCAGCCAGCCCTGAACACCCGTGCGGCGCGCCATCGGCACGTCGGCGGGACGGTCGAGCAGCAGCAGGATCGGCACCCGGGGCACCTCGCCGGAGTCGAAGCCCTGCTGCAGGTCGAGCGCGGTGGCGATGCCACCCATGTTGCCGATCTGCAGGTCGAGGACCACGAGACTGGGGTTGACCTCGCGCGCGGCCGGCCCGACCTCGCGCCCGGAGCGGACCCGGACCACGTCGGTGTCCTCGTCGGTGAGCGCGGCGTCGACGTCTTCGAAGATCCAGTCCGCGTCGGTCGCGAGGAGCACGTCGGGCACGATTGGGCAGGCTACGAGTCGGGAAAGGTGCGGTGCCAACGACTGTGGCCAGGCATCAACCATGTTGGGTCAGTGGCACGCCGAACCGCCGCTACGATCGCCGATCGGGTCCGGGAGGAGGAGCACGTGCTCGACATTCAGGTTGACGAGGCGGACAGTTACACGGTCTGTCGGCCGGTAGGCGAGCTCGACGCCTACACGGTCGGGCAGTTCCGAGACGCCTTGGGAGAGCTGGCCGACAAGCGGTACCTGCTCATCGACCTGTCCTCGGTGCCGTTCATGGACTCGGCGGGGCTCGGGGCCCTTATCGGCGGCATCCGCCGGGCCCGGGAGGCGGGAGGCGACGTGGCCGTCGCCTGCAGCCGCCCCACCCTCACCCGCCTGCTGCACACAACGGGCTTCGATCGCATCGTCCCTGTCAAGGACACGGTCGAGTCGGCCGCCGCCGCCCTCGACGAAGCGGCCGCCTCCATCGACGAGTAACGCCCGGATCAGCGCGAGAACAGGTGGGCAGCCAGCCCGCGCATGCCGGCGATGTCGTGCACGTCGGTGCTGAGGAACGGAACCCAGACGACCGGCGCCGGCGCCACGGTGTCGGCGAGTCCTCCCAGGTGGGCGAGCTCCTTCGCTGACACCGTCCGGTAGTCGGCCAGGTTGCGGTAGAGCCCGCCCAACTCCGTGCCCTCCAGGGTGCGGGCGCGCTCGGCGGCCGCCTCGCCCAGTCCGGTGCCGAACGACGGGTGCACACGGTTCACCACCAACCCCTGGACGGCGATGCCCGCCTCACCCAGCCGGTCGGCGAAGAACTGTGCTTCGGCCACCGTGTCCCGTCGCGGCGACGCCACCAGGACGAAGGCGGTCTCCGGCGCCGCCAGGAGCTCGTTGACCCGGGCCGCTCGCTGCCGGAAGCCCTCCTCCATCCCTTCGAAGGCCTGGAAGAAGGCCATGGCGTCGTCCACCACGTCGCCGCCCACCACCCTGGACACGGTCCGCAGGAACGCCTGTGCCGCGACGTTGACGGCCCGGACGATGCCCCGGCTCGGCGCCATCAGCACGCGGAACAGCCGATGCTCCAGGAACCGCGACAGGCGCCGCGGGGCGTCGAGGAAGTCGAGAGCGTGGCGCGTGGGGGGCGTGTCCACCACCACCAGGTCGAAGTCCGTCTCCTCGTGCAACTCGTAGAGCTTCTCCATCGCCATGTACTCCTGCGTTCCAGACAGGGCGCCGGCGATGTTGCGGTAGAAGCGGTTGGCGAGGATCCGCTCGGCCTGCTCGGGCGACCCCGCGTACTTGCCCACCAGGGCATCGAAGGTCGAGCGGGTGTCGAGCATCGTTGCCCACAACTCGCCCGACCAGTCGCCCTCGATGCGGCTGGGCGTGTTCGAGAGGCCGGCCAGCCCCAGGGCGTCGGCCAACCGGCGGGCGGGATCGATGGTCACCACCACCGTCTTGCGCCCCCGCCGGGCGCCCTCGAGCGCCGCCACCGCGGCGATGGTCGTCTTGCCCACGCCTCCCGATCCGCAGCACACGACGATGCTCCGGTCGGCGACGACGTCGTCGATCCGGTCACCGTCCGCGACCGCGAGCGCGCCGCGGCTCCCCGACCCGGTCACAGCGGCAGCCCCGCCAGGGCGTCGATCTCCGCGAGCAGTGCCCGGGCCAGCACATCGAGGTCGCGGGGACCGATGTCGGTGGTGAACAGGAACGGCAGGCGCAGCTGGGGCAGCGGGAGCTGCTCCTCGAGCCGCCCGATCTGCTCGGCCTGCAGCGCCATGCGGCCGCGGCGGAACGAGGCCGCCGCCGCCAGCGCCTCGCGTTCGCCCGGGCGCAGCGCCACGCCGGCCGCCTCGGCGGCGGCGACGGGATCGGCGTCCACCCCGGGGATGTCCGGAACCACGCCGTTCACGACGATCGGCCCCAGGCCCACGCCCACACGGTCCTCCAGCGAGAACGCGGTCTCGACCGCCTCGTTGACCGGTGTCTCCTCCGGGATCGTCACCAGCATCACCTGGCAGCGCCGGTGGTCCTCGAGCAGCTCGAGCACGTCGCGGGCCTGCGCGTTGATCGGGCCGACGCTCACGGTGTCGAGCAGGCTCCGGGCGGCCTGGAGGAAGGCGATGGCGTGGCCCGCCGCCGGGGCGTCGAGGACGATGAGGTCGGCCGTGCCCGCCCGCTCGAGTTGCTTGACCTTGCCCAGCAACAGGATGTCCTTGATGCCCGGGGCGGCGGTCGCCACCACGTCGAGCGCACCGGAGGACACCAGCCGCTTGGACAGGCGCGACAGGCCATGGTCCCGCAGGTACTCCAGGAGGGCGGCGTCGGCCGTTAGCGTGCGAGCTCGCACGTCGGCGGCACCGCCCGGTCCACCACCCGGCGACAACACCACCTCGTCGTAGCTCAGCTCGCCCTGGCCGAACATGGCCGGCAACCCGGTTCGGCCCTCGACCTCCACGATCAGGGTCGACAGGCCGGTCAGGGCGGCGGCGTGAGCCAGCGCGGCGCTGACCGTGGTTTTGCCGACTCCGCCCTTCCCGGCCACGATGACCAGCCGAGATGCACCGAAGAACTGTTCAGGATCCACTGCGCGCGTCGTCCACCAGGAGCCGTTCGGCGGTCCGCCGGACTGTACCCAAGCTCGCCGCGTTGCTAGTCATGGCGGGGGCTCTGGCGCTCGCCAGCGGGCCCGCCGGAGCGGCCGGCGCGGCCGGATCCGCCGGCGACAGTGCAGCACAGGCGGACTGCGCCGAGCGCGGCAACGGCCCCGTGGCGGTCGTCGAGGTGGACGGCCTCCTCGACCCCGTGCTCGTCGCCTTCATCGACGATCAGGTCCACGCCGCCGAGCGCGCCTGTGCGGTGGCGCTGGTGCTTCAGCTCGACAGCGGCGACGCGGTCGTCTCGGACGGGGAGCTCGACGACCTGATCGCCACCATCGAAGGCTCGTCGGTCCCGGTCGACGTCTGGATCGGGCCATCGGGAAGCAAGGCCGCCGGCGAGTCGGTCCACCTCGTCGCGGTTGCCAGCGTCACGGGCATCGCCCCCGGCTCGAGCATCGAGGTGACGCCGAGCCTGCTCGACGCCCGCGGGGTGGCTCCCGGCGACCTCGGCGCCGTCGACGTGGGCGACCGCATCGGCGCCGGCCGGGCCCTCGAGCTCGGCCTCGTCGACTCCGATGCGCCGGTGATCGGTCAGTTCGTCATCGAGCTCCCCGGTGTCGAGACCGAGGTGGTCGACGGCGATCGCCAGATCGCCGACAACCAGGAGGTGCAGTTCGGCGGCCTGAGCTTGATCGGGCAGCTCATGCACACCGTGGCCAGCCCGGCGGTGGCGTACCTGTTGTTCGTGATCGGCCTGGCCCTGCTGCTGTTCGAGCTGTACACCGCGGGTGTCGGGATCGCCGGGATGGTGGGCGCCGGGTCGCTCATCCTCGGCTGCTACGGGCTGGCGGTGCTGCCCACGCGACCCATCGGGGTCGCACTGCTGCTCCTCGCCATGTTCGGCTACGGAGTCGACGTCCAGACGGGTGTACCGCGCCTCTGGACCGCTATCGCCACCGTGAGCTTCGTGCTCGGATCGTTGGTGCTGTTCGACGGGCTCTCCGTGAGCTGGATCACGCTCCTGGCTGCGTTCATCGGGATCACCCTGGCGATGTACGCCGGCATGCCCACCATGGTCCGCACGCGCTTCTCGACGCCGACCATCGGGCGGGAGTGGATGATCGGGGAGCTCGGCGAGGCCCGCACCGACATCGCGCCCGACGGCGTGATCACCCTCCGGGACGCGCCGTGGCGGGCGCGCACGAACCGGGCGACGCCGATCCACCAGCACGAGCGGGCGCGGGTCGTGGCGATCGAGGGTCTCGTGCTGGAGGTGGAGCCCGAGGGCGGAGGGGCGCGCGACTACCGCGAGCGCAGACGCTCGAGCGACTGACATATCGCTTCAGAGCACCCCCGTGGGCGCCGGTTCATTTGGGCTTAGACAACACGGGCGTCATTCTCCCGAAACACACCGTCACCGTGGGCTCACGCCTGTGACCAGCGGTAAGACCCGTTCTGCACGCGTCGTAAGGACAAGAACTTTCTCTTGTTTCGGTTCTATGCGCGGCTGTATGGTCCGCCTTTGAAGGGGGGTAGGCAGTGAGCGCACAGCGTGTCGACGAAGCATGGCAGGTGAGGGCCGCGTGCCGAGGGCCACAAGCGGCCGTCTTCTTTCCACCGCCACACTTCGAGCGCAAGAGCGAGAAGCTCAAGCGAGAAGAGCAAGCCAAGGCCATCTGCCGGACGTGCCCGGTGCGGGAGCCCTGCCTGGGGTACGCGCTACGCATCCGTGAGCCTCATGGCATCTGGGGAGGATTCAGCGAGGCCGAGCGCAGAGCGCTCGTAGCGCAGCACAACTGACGGTCACCGCAGCGGTCTGCGCGATGACAGCGCGCGAGGGACGTAACGGTGACGCTGCGTCCGTCGTGTTCCGGGGCCCTGCCCCTCGGCTCATCGCGCATGCGACCCCCAGCCGTGTGCCGGGCCGGCGGCCGGGGTCTCGGCGATCCTGACCGCCGGCCGGCTCGAGGTGTGGTTGGCGCACCGGTGGCGGCAAAGCAACCCCCGGCGATCGCTGCCTGGGCTCACGCGGAGCCCAGAGCGGCGCTATTGCTCTCCCCCTTAGCCTCCGACGCTTCAACCACTCCCGTACGAGAAACCCTCGTACTCGTCGTACAAGACCCCCCGTACTGCTTCGTATGTTACTCCTTGGTAGCCGACGTGTGAAGGGGGTCACATCAGGGGCCGGCCAGGGCAAAGGGCGCCGCTCGGGCGACAACCACCCGGCGGTAGGCTGAGTCGAACGTGCGGTCGCCACCACCCGAGGTGTCCGCCTGCCCGTTACCGCTCAGTTTCGCCTACCCGCACGACCCTCGGCAGATGGTTCTCCTACTTCTCCTCTTCCTCGTGGCTCCCCTCGTCGAGCTGGCGGTGATCGTCCAGGTCGCCGACGCGGTCGGGGTGCTCAACACCATCGGACTGCTGATCGCGGTATCGCTCGTCGGCGCCTGGTTGGCCAAGCGGGAAGGCCTCGTCACGCTGCGGCGGATCCAGCTCGCCGTCGGACGGGGGGAGATCCCGACCCGCGAGGTCGCCGACGGGGCACTGATCCTGATGGCGGGCGCCCTGATGATCGCTCCCGGCTTCATCAGCGACGTCGTCGCCCTGCTGCTCCTGTTCCCTCCCACCCGGGCCGCCTTCCGCCCCGTGCTGGTGCGGTCGCTGGCGAAGCGGGGTCGCGCCCGCGTGACCGTGATGGGCGCCCGGGGCCCTGGGCGGCAAGGTCCGGACGCCGACGACATCTGGGACGTCGAGAGCTGGGAGGACCCGCCGCGTCCAGCAACGCGCGGCGAGCTGAGGGACTCCACATGACCGAGTGGGAGCGGGCGAATCAGAAGCACCGTGAGCTCGCCGCGCAGCGGCTATTCGTCGGTGGCGTGCCGGAGGCACGGCAATGACAGACGAGGCCACAGAGCAGGCCCCCGTCGACGTCCCCAAGCCCATCGTGTACGGCGTGGCCAGCGCCCTGTCGCCGATGGTGCGGCGCATCGTGGCCCGCAACGCGGGGATCATGACGGGCCCGGGCACCAACACGTACCTGGTGGGCATCGACGAGATCGCAGTGATCGACCCCGGGCCCGGCGATGCCGAGCACCTCGACGCGATCGCGGGCTGCGGCGGCGACCGCATCCGCTGGATCCTGCTGACGCACACGCACGAAGACCACTCGCCCGGCGCCGTGGGCCTCAAGAAGCGGACCGGGGCCGAGATCCTGGCGTTCGACGGCGGGGAGGGCAAAGGCAAGGTCCGGCTCGACGGCACGCTCCGTGACGGGTCGATCATCGAGGCCACCGAGTTCCACCTAACCGTCCTGCACACCCCGGGCCACGCCTCGAACCACCTGTGCTTCCTGCTCAACGAGGAGCGGACCCTGTTCACCGGTGACCACATCATGCAGGGGTCGACGGTGGTCATCCGCCCACCCGACGGCGACATGGCGGCGTACCTCGCGTCGCTCGAGCGGTTGACGCACATACGGCCGCGCCTGCGCGCGATCGCCCCCGGCCACGGCCATCTCATCACCGACCCGATGGGGGCCGTGGACGAGTACATCGAGCACCGCCTGGCCCGCGAGCGGCAGGTCGTCGACGCCCTCACCGCTCGAGGAACTGCCACCGTCACCGAGCTGGTCGAGGACATCTACGTCGATGTGCCTGCCGAGCTGCACCCCTGGGCCCGCTTCTCGGTGTGGGCGCACCTGCGCAAGCTGGCCGACGAGGGGCGCGTCAAGGGCGACGACCTCGACGGCAACTGGTCACCGGCCTGAAGCGCGCCGGGGTCGCCCGCGCTCGCTCCTACCGCTTGCGCAGCTTCCAGACCTGTTCGGACGGAAAACGGTGGGCCCAGTCGGCGGTCACGAAGAAGTTGATCTCCGACCCCGGTTCCGGCGCCTGGATCTCGATGAAGTCGACCACCTCGAAGCCTGTCTCACGAAACAAGCGGAACCACCGCGAGATGGGCAGGTTGAACTCGATGCCCCCTGGATCGTCGACCGCATCACGCCAGTCGAGGCGGTGGAGCGAGAAGTAGTCGCGCTCCAGCCGGTCGGTGCAGGGCACGGACCCGTCGAGGGGCGTGCAGATCATGGTGAGCGGCGTGTTGCCCAGGAAGACGAGTGAGCCGCCCGGGCGCAGCAGCCGGTGCGCCTCGGGGATCCAGACGTAGGGATCGCACCAGATCGCAGCGCCGTACTCGGAGATGGCGAAATCGAATGATTCGTCGTCGTAGGGCACCGTCTCGGCGTTTCCGTGCAGCAGCGTGAGCTCGACGCCGTGATCCCGGGCCAGGCGGCGGGCGGTGTCGAGCTGCCGCTCGGAGTTGTCGATGCCCACCACCCGGGCTCCCCTCCGGGCCATCCACGCGGCGACGTAGGCCGTCCCACATCCGAGCTCGATGGCGTCGAGGCCGGTCATGTCCCCGGGAAGGAGCCGCAGCGTCGACTCGGGCGTCGCCCAAATCCCCCAGTCCGGCTCCGCCGCTTCCCAGTTGCGCTCGGCGGGCGCGATCCACTGCGGCGACTGCACGTCCCAGTGGCTGCGGTTGACGGCGACGTGCTCGGGCATTGCGTCCTCGGACACGCCGTTCAGCATGCCCGATTGCCCGGTCGCGGGGGTTCTCGAGGCCATGGGTTTCACGTCCGGAACCCATCGCCTCGACGTTGCGACGTCGCAACCGATTGCCTCGGGATCGGCGCCGTGCCGCCCGGGCGCCCGCCCGTGCTTCAGGTGCCGGCCCGGTCGAGGGCGGCGACGGCGGCGTCGAGCATGCGGGCGCTGCAGCCCGCCATGGCTGCCAGCGGCACCGCCTCGTCGACGATTCGCTGGGCGATGTCTCGGAAGGCATCGGCCGCAGGTCCGTCGCTCAGCGCCACGGGCGAGCCCGAGTCGCCCCCGGCCGACACCGACGGCTCGAGCGGCACGGCGCCCAGCAGCGGCACCCCGGCGTCTTGGGCGAGCTGCTCCCCGCCGCCCGCGCCGAACAGCTCGTAGGTCTCGCCATGCTCGCAGTGGAACGCGGTCATGTTCTCGATCACACCCGCCACCCGCAGGTAGCTCTTGCGGGCCATGCCGACGACGCGCACGGCAACCTTCTGGGCCGCCTGCGCGGGCGTGGTCACGACGATCATCTCGGCCCGGGGCAGCAGCTTGGCGACACCCATCTGCACGTCGCCGGTGCCCGGGGGCATGTCGATGAGCAGGTAGTCGAGGTCGTCGCCCCAGCGCACGTCCTGCAGGAAGTGCTGCACACCCCGGTTCAGCATGAGGCCGCGCCACATGAGCGCGGTCTCCTCGTCGTCCACGAGGAAGCCCATCGAGACCACCCGGACGACACCGTCGCCGATGGGCCGCTCGATCGGCACCATCTGCTTGCGCCCGTCGTGCGTGGTGCCGGCCAGTCGTCCCTCGACGCCGAGCATGCGCGGCACCGAGAAGCCCCAGATGTCGGCGTCGAGGACCCCGACCTTGTGACCCCGCTGGGCCAGCGCCGCGGCCAGGTTGACCGTGACCGAGGACTTGCCCACGCCGCCCTTGCCCGACGCGATGAGGATGACCTTGGCGCCGAGCGGTACCGAGGTGTCCTCGGGGCGCTGCGTGACGTTCCAGCGTGCCTTGGCCATGGCCGACGCCCGCTGATCGGGCGTCATCTCGGCCCAGTGCAGGCGCACGTCGGTCACTCCGGGGAGGGAGCCGATCCGCGCCGCCACGTCGTGCTGGAGCTGCGATCGGAGAGGACAGCCGGCGGTGGTGAGCGCCACCGTGACATCCACGGACCCGTCGGCCTGGACCTCGGCGGACCGGGCCATGCCCAGGTCGACGATGTTGCTGCCCAGCTCGGGATCGATGACGCCACGCAACGCCGCCAGCACGTCGGTGGAGGTGGGCAGGCTATCGAAGGCTGCTCCCCGCTCTTGGCCTTCGGCCGGGCCGTCCGGGCTCCGACGTGTTGCTTTTCCGCTCCCACCGCCGCTCGGGCCGGGCTCGCTCATTGCCCTTCGGGTCGC
This sequence comes from uncultured bacterium, assembly GCA_963717085.1. Taxonomy (GTDB): domain Bacteria; phylum Actinomycetota; class Acidimicrobiia; order Acidimicrobiales; family VFJN01; genus DASQUK01. The sequence goes on along the minus strand of CAVQVM010000020.1, from coordinate 159,718 downwards.
TCGCTCATGCCGCGGGATTCTACCGGCGGACACCGGTGAAACCGGGCCGGAGAAGCCCGGCCACCGGTAGACTCCGGCGTGTGTCCGAGGACACATTCCCCACTCGCATGACTCCTCGGGTCGGCGCTCTCCGGCTCGCCGTCCTCAAGGCCCTGGGCGACAACACCCGCTACGCGATCTACCTCGAGCTGGCGCGGTCGCCGCGACCACTGGCGACGGCGGAGATCGCAGAGACGCTCGAGCTGCACCCGAACACCGTGCGCCCCCACCTGGAGCGGATGCGCGAGGTCGGTCTACTGGACGTCGAGACCGATGCCCGGGGGACCGTCGGACGGCCGCAGCACCGCTACTCGGTCGCCGCCGACGCCCCCACCCTCGGACTCGAGCCGGCGACGTTCCCGGTGCTGTCGCGCATGCTGGTGAGGTTGGCCGCGACCGCCGGCCTTGGCAGCAGCGAGGCCGTCGAGGCCGGGCGCGAGCAGGGCGAGCTCGATGCCCTGGAGGCCGCGATGCCGGCCGATGGCGACAAGTACGTCTGCCTGCACGCGTTGGTGGCCCGGCTCGACGCCCTGGGCTTCGATCCGGCCGTGGCCGACGACGACGGGCAGGCCACCGTCGCCTTCACGCACTGCCCGTTCCGCGAGCTCGCCGAGCGCCATCCCGACGTGGTTTGCGGCCTGCATAGGGGGCTCGTCGAGGGATTCGTCGACGCCCTCGGTGGGGCGCGGGTGGACACCTTCCACCCACTGACCGACCGGGCGCCGTGCCAGGTCGAATTGGAGCTGTCGCCGACGTGAGGCCTCAGCCGAGGCCTAACCGGCCGGGTGTTCGCAACCTGTCCGTGGGTGCCGATACCATGACCTTCGATATGGGAACCCCAGGAGGCTCCTGACGTGATCGTCCTCACCGACACCGCAACCGAGAAGGTCCGCTCACTCATGGACGCCGAGGGCGTGGACGACCTGGCGTTGCGGGTCGCCGTGCGTCCCGGCGGCTGCTCGGGCTTCAGCTACGAGATGTTCTTCGACTCCGATGTGGCCGACGACGACCAGACGGTCGACTACTCGGGAGTCCGCGTGGTGGTCGACCCTTCGAGTGCCATGCTCCTCGAGGGCGCCACCCTCGACTTCAAGGACGGGCTCCAGGGCGCGGGTTTCGCCATCGACAACCCCAATGCGCAGCGCACCTGCGGCTGCGGCCAGAGCTTCAGCTAGAAGCCCGGGGCGGCGAGCCGGGCCAGATCAGGGGCTGGGGGCCAACTCGTGAGTCCGGGGGGACGAGGTCGGCGCGCAACCGGGAAGGCGTCGGGCGCGGACCGGCGGCCCGACCCCTTCGACCGCTACGCGTCGTACGGCGAGGACCGGTACGACGGCGACGCCCATGACGGTGACCGACCTGGCGGGCAGCGCCTGACGGCGCCGATCGGCCGTCCGCCCCCGCGTCGCCGTGCGACCACGGAGCCGGCCCACCTCGCCCCGCGCCACGACAGGCGCCGCCTGATCGCCCTGGTCGTCGTCTGCCTGCTGCTCGCAGGGACGGCGTTCGCCGTGCAGCGCGCGACCGCAGACGACGACGGCGAGTCCGCCGACCAGCCGCGGGACGCCGACGAGTCCACGGATGCCACCGAGGCCGAGACCGGCGGCGCGTCCACGACCGCCCCGGAGGAGGCCGCACCTGCGTCGGGGTTCAAGGTGCCCGGGCTCCTGACGTTCCGCGGCGGGCCGACCCGCAGCTACTACGGCGAGGGACCGGTCCCCGAGCGCCCCGAGGTGCTGTGGAGCTATCCCGGCCAGAGCGGGGGCATGTGCGCCGAGTCGTCGGTGGGCAGCGAGACGAAGGTGTGGTGCGGAACGGGCTGGACCGGTCAGCCCTCGGTGTTCGAGCGTGACGGCCGCACCTGGGTGGTGTTCGGCGCCTACGACCGGAGCATCCACTTCGTCGACTTCGAGACGGGCCAGGACATCCTCCCGCCCTTCCCCACGGGCGACATCATCAAGGGCTCGGTGTCCATCGACGGGGAGGGGCTCCCGCTCGTCTACTCGGGTAGCCGCGACAACAAGCTCCACGTCATCGCCATCGACCGGCCCCAGCCCACCGAGCTGTGGTCCCTCGACGCGCAGGCGGTCTCCCCCACCATGTGGAACGACGACTGGGACGGCTCGCCGCTGATCCTCGGCGACTACCTCTACGAGGGTGGCGAGAACTCGCAGTTCCACGTCGTCAAGCTCAACCGCACCACCGGCGACGACGGGCTGGTGCAGGTGGCACCTGAGCTCGTCTTCAACACCCCGGGCTGGGACGACGAGCTGATCAACGCGCTGAACACGCGCCAGCAGGACGTCTCGATCGAGAACTCGGTCGCCTACCACGACGGCGTGATCTACTTCGCCAACTCGGGCGGGCTGGTCCAGGGATGGGACGTCTCCGGCATCGGCGACGGTCGAGACCCGAACCGGGTCCTGCGCTACTGGACCGGCGACGACGTCGACGCCTCGGTCGTGGTCGATGACCAGGGTTTCCTCTATGTCGGGGTCGAAAACGAACGGGGCAACAGCCGGGCGGCCGAGGTTGGCCAGCTCCTCAAGCTCGACCCGCGCCAGCCCGACAACCCACTGGTGTGGTCGGTCAAGGACCCGGGCGGCTTCTGGACAACCCCGGCACTGCACAAGGACATCGTGATCGCCGCGGCCGACGGGGGCACCGTGTACGGCGTCGACCGGGAAACCGGCGCGGTGCGCTGGCAGTTCGAACTGCCGCCGCCGACCTGGCAGTCCGCGGTGATCGTCGACGACGTCCTCATCCAGGGCGACTGCAGCGGCGTGCTCCACGGCTACGACGTGTCGGACACGAGTGCGGCGCCGCGGGAGCTGTGGAAGGTCACGCTGGAGGGCTGCATCGAGTCGACGCCCGCAGTGTGGAACGGTCGGATCTTCGTGGGCACTCGGGCCGGGCGCTTCTACGCCATGGGCGACGCTGCCTGACCGGACCGCCGAAAGGCGGCGCCGCAGGCGCGGCCTGTAAGGACTGAGCGGATAGGCAAGTCCTCTTGGCTCACTGTGGTCAGCGCTGCCGGGGAGCCGAGCTGTTGAGCTGGCGGTCGACCGCCAAGTTCCCACGCGTAGGCTGCACGAACCGCCCTATCCGCTCGGCTCCGTATCCTCGGCCACATGCCGGGCTCCGCACCTCCCGTAGCCTTCGTCGTCGACGGGCGAGACGTCGAGGTTCCCGACGACGGCGACAGCCTCCTCGACGTCCTGCGGGAGCGGCTGGGCATCCGCACGCTGAAGGACGGGTGCAGCCCCCAGGGCCAGTGCGGCTGCTGCACCGTGCTCGTCGATGGGCAGCCCCGGGTGGCGTGCGTGACGCCGGCGCGGCGCGTGCGGGGGCGGTCGATCACCACGCTGGGCGGCCTCGATCCCGCCGAGAGCGCGGCGTGGGGCGACGCATTCTGTGCGACCGGCGCCAGCCAGTGCGGCTTCTGCACGCCCGGGATCGTGATGCGCCTGTCGGGGCTCCGCGCCAGGGGCACGGCCGCCGACGACCACCCCGCGGTCGAGCAGGCCCTGCTCGCGCACCTGTGCCGCTGCACCGGCTGGCGCACGATCCTCGACGCCTGGTCGGCCTACGGCGAGCCGGCAGGTTCGACGGTGGGGCCGCCGGTGGACCCGCACGTCGGCCCGCCGCCCCGGGACCTCGAGGCCGCCAGCCGGCGCGCCAGCATCGAAGGGCGGACGCCGCAGCGGGTCGATCCCGAGGTCCCCCTCGGCCACGGGGGCTTCGCCGACGACACCGCCCCGGTACGCGCACTCGTCGCCATTCCCGACGGCGCCGGCGGCTGGGCAGTCGGTGAATCGGTCGCCGAGGCCCGGGCGGCCGCCGCCAAGGTGCAGGGCCGGCGTACGACCGCCGAGCTGCGCCACCCCTTAGAGCGACCGCCGGGCGCCTGGGAGGTCACGCTGCGGACCACTTGGACAGAGCCGGCCTACCTAGAGCTCGACGCCTCCTGGTGCGTCCCCGGCGGAGAGCCGGCGTCACCGCTGGCCAACGGGGGTGCGTTCGGCGGGAAGCAGGCGACCGTGGTCACCCGCACCGCCCGCGATCTGGCGGATCGGCACGGCCGTCCGGTCCGGGTGCTCCTCGCCCGCGAGGACGCCGTGCGGCTGGGCGCCAAGCGACCGCCGATCGCCGCCGGCATCCGGCCGGACGGGTCCGGGGTCATGCGCGTGGTCCGGACGGAAGGGATCGCCGAGGTGGTCGCATCCGTCGCGCCCGGCCTGGTCGTCGAACAGGTCGACGTCCCCGGCCCGCCGACGTCGTTGGCGCCACGAGCCACCGGGTGGGCGGAGGCACTGGTCCTCCTCGCCGCCGCGGGCGTCCGGGGCGACGCCTCGGTGCAGGTAGCCGGCGTCCTCGAGGCCCAGCGTGCCGGCGACCGGGCCCGCGTCGGCGTCCGCTCCCCGGAGGGCGCAGTCGCCCACGCCGATGTCGTCCTCGGGGCGAAGCCCCGGGTCGACGTGGCCGTGAGCTGCGGTGAGCCGCTCGATCATGTCACGCTGCGCTCGTACTGCGTGGGCGCTGCACACATGGCCCTCGGGTGGGTGTGCAGCGAGGGGTTGGCGGTGGACGGGACCGGCGAGGTGCAGGACCTGACGATCCGCAGCTTCGGGGTGCTGCGGGCAGTCGACACCCCACCTATCGACGTGAGGATCGAACCGTCGGACGGTCCGCCCGTCAACGGCTCCGACGCCGCGTTCGCCGCCGTGGCCGCCGCCGCCTGGCTGGCGCAGGGGTGCCCGCCGGCCTGGCCCACCGGCCACCGCATCCGCCGGGGGCACTAGCGTCCTGGCACATGAGCGAGCCCGCCAAGCCGGTCGGTCCCTACACGCCCATCGTGCGCGCCGGAGAGTGGCTCGTCGTGTCGGGGCAGGTCGGGGTGGCCGACGGCCAGATCGTCATGGGCGGCACGGCGGCGGAGCTCCGCCAGGCCATCGCCAACCTCGAGAACCAGCTCGCGAGCCGTGGTGCCGGTCTCGCCGATGTCGTCAAGACGACGGTGTTCCTCCGTCACATGAGCGACTACGCGGTGATGAACGAGGTCTACATCGACTGCTTCGGTGACCACCGGCCCGCACGATCGGCGATCGGCGTCGCCGAGCTACCGCTGGGCGCCCTGGTGGAGGTCGAGGCCTGGGCGCACCTCGGGGAAGGATGACGGCATGGCTGGCGCCATCCTCATGGCCATCGTCCTCGTCGTCGTGATCCCGGTCGCGGTGTGCATGTCGGGTGCCGCCCTGGCCGCGCTGCTCGGCTGGTCGCTCAAGGAGGACGCCGACGCCCGCAACGCGGGGAGCGAGCTGATCGACCTCAACAAGTAGGTCGGGCGCTCACACGCTCCAGCGGGACTGGCCGAAGCGGTAGCCGACCGAGCGCACGGTCTGGATCAGGTGGGCGTGCTCCTCGCCGAGCTTGGCGCGCAGGCGGCGGATGTGGACGTCCACCGTGCGGGCCCCGCCGTAGTACTCGTAGCCCCACACCCGGCTCAGCAGCGTCTCGCGCGTGAACACCCGACCGGGATGCGACGCGAGGAACTTGAGCAGCTCGTACTCCATGTAGGTGAGGTCGAGCGGGTGGCCCTCGATCGCTGCCTGGTAGGTCTCGAGGTTGAGCACCAGGGGGCCGTACTCGACCAGCTCGGGCCGGGTGCCTCGCCCGGTCCGCCACAACAGGTGCTTGAGGCGGGCCTCGAGCTCGAGCGGCTGGAACGGGTACAGGCAGAAGTCGTCGAACAGGTCTTCGCGCAGCTCCAGGTCGGCCAGCTGCCCGCCCGAGACCAGCAGCAGCAGGGGTTCGAGCGGCACGTCGCCCTTGCGCAGCGCCCGGCACAACGCGAAGGCGCCCTCGGGGTCGGCGGCGGCGACGATCACCCCGCCGGCCCAGCCGGCGTCGGGCTCGGATCGCGCCGCCGAGCGCTCGTCGGACACGCCCTTCCACGGATACCCGGCCAGGTCGAGGGCCTGCGCCAGCTCGGGCGGCGCCGGGTCGGGGTACAGCAGCAGTGGCTCCATCGGCGGTCCGGACACGTTCACAGCCGCGTGAGATAGCGGTCGAGCTCGAACTGCGTGACCTGGGTCTTGTAGTCCATCCACTCCTTGCGCTTGTTGCGGATGAACCATTCGAACACGTGCTCCCCGAGCGCCCCGGCAACCAGCTCCGAGCCCTCCATGGCGTCGAGCGCGTCGGATAGCGACTGCGGCACGGTATCGATGTCCTCGGCCATGAGCTCCTCGGCGGTGAGCTCGTAGAGGTTCACCGCCGTCTCGGGCCGGAGCACGTAGCTCTCCTCGACGCCCTTGAGCCCGGCGGCCAGGATCACGGCGAACGCCAGATAGGGATTGCAGGCGGGGTCGGGCGCCCGGTACTCGAGGCGGGTGCTCTCGCTCTTGCCCCGCTTGATCGGCGGCAGGTTGACGATCACGGAGCGGTTGTTGCGGGCCCAGGACGTGTAGATCGGCGCCTCGTAGCCGACCACGAGCCGCTTGTAGGAGTTGACCCACTGGTTCGTGACAGCGGTGATCTCCTTGGCGTGGGCGAGCAGGCCGGCGATGAAGCCCCGACCGACCTTGGACAGGTTGCGCTCGTCCCCGGCCTCGTAGAAGGCGTTGGTATCCCCTTCGAACAGCGAGAAGTGGGTGTGCATCCCCGAGCCCTGGACGCCGGCGAGGGGCTTGGGCATGAACGTGGCGTGCACCCCGGCCTCGAGCGCCACCTCCTTCACCACCAGCCGGAACGTCATCACGTTGTCGGCCATCGTGAGGGCGTCCGTGTAGCGCAGGTCGATCTCGTGCTGGCTGGGGGCGTCCTCGTGGTGGCTGTACTCGACCGGGATCCCCATCGCCTCCAGCGTGTGGATGGTGCGCTGGCGCAGGTCCGTGGCGACGTCGGCCGTGGTGAGGTCGAAGTAGGACGCCTGGTCGAGCGGCTGGGGTGCCCGAGAGGAGTCGCTGTCGGCGAAGTAGAAGAACTCCATTTCGGGGGCGGCGTAGAAGCTGAAGCCCCGATCGCGGGCGGCGTCGAGGTTGCGGCGCAGGACCTGCCGCGGATCGCCCTCGAAGGCCGTGCCGTCGAGGTTGACGATGTCGCAGAACATGCGGGCCGATGTGCCCACGCTCTCAGCCCAGGGCAGGAGCTCGAAGCTGTTGGGGTCGGGCTTGGCGAGCACGTCGGACTCCTGCACCCGGCTGAAGCCGTCGATCGACGAGCCGTCGAACCGCATGCCCTCGTCGAACGCCCCCTCCAACTCGACGGGCGAGATGGCGAACGACTTGAGCTGGCCCAGCACGTCGGTGAACCACAGCCGGATCATGCGCACGCCACGCTCTTCGACCGTGCGGAGCACATACTCACGCTGGCGTTCGGTGCTCTCCATACCGAGAATCCTGAGGGTAGGACGGCGAGGGCCGCAAGCTGGGGATTCCCGGTTCACAGTGCGTTCACATTCGGGCAACAACCGGGAAACGGCCCCCTGGCAGCGTTCGGACCGGCGGTACGTGGACCCGCGTACAAGCTCGCGACACGAGTCGAGACCGGAGGACAGACCCCCCGATGCCCTACAAGGCCGAATACATCTGGATCGACGGCACCGAGCCGACGGCCAAGCTGCGCTCGAAGACGAAGATCGTCACCGACGACGCCGACCTCCCCATCTGGGGCTTCGACGGCTCCAGCACCAACCAGGCCCCGGGCGACCAGTCCGACTGCGTCCTCCAACCGGTGTTCTCCTGTCCCGACCCCATCCGCGGCGGCGACGACGTGCTGGTCCTGTGCGAGGTCCTCAACACCGACATGGCCCCGCATCCAAGCAACACCCGCGCCGCCTGCGCCGAGGTCGCCAGCAAGTTCAAGGACCACGAGCCGCTCTTCGGCATCGAGCAGGAGTACACGTTCTTCAAGGGCGGCCGCCCGTACGGCTTCCCGGCGACCGGGTTCCCGGCACCGCAGGGCGGCTACTACTGCGGCGTCGGCGCCGACGAGGTGTACGGCCGCGACATCGTGGAGGCCCACCTCGACGCGTGCCTGGCGGCCGGCCTGCACATCTCGGGGATCAACGCCGAGGTCATGCCGGGCCAGTGGGAGTTCCAGGTCGGCCCCGTGGCGCCGCCCCAAGTGGCCGACGAGCTATGGCTGGCGCGGTGGCTGCTCTACCGGGTGGCCGAGGACTTCGACGTGGCGGCGACACTCGACCCCAAGCCGGTCCCCGGCGATTGGAATGGCGCCGGCGCCCACACCAACTTCTCGACCAACGCCATGCGGGAGAGCTACGACGCGGTGATGGCCGCGGTCAAGGCGCTCGATCCCAAGGCGGCCGAGCACGTGGCCGGCTACGGCGCCGACATCCAGCGGCGCCTGACCGGCCTCCACGAGACCGCACCATGGGACGAGTTCAGCTTCGGCGTGTCCGACCGCGGCGCGTCGGTCCGCATCCCGTGGCAGGTCGAGGTGGACAAGAAGGGCTACATCGAGGATCGCCGGCCCAACGCCAACTGCGATCCGTACATCGTGACCCGCCTGATCGTGGACACCTGCTGCTCGGCGCTGGCGGGCTGACGGACGCGAGCGGGCGAGCCGCTGTGGGTCCCCAGGCCCATGTAGCGTGCGGGCGGATCTGGGGCAGCGAGCCCGCCGACGACGCTGAAGGGAGCGATCGTGGAAGAGCGAACGCCTGACGACGTGCTGCAACTGATCGGCGACGAGGGCATCGAGATCGTCGACGTGCGATTCTGCGACCTGCCGGGGCTGATGCAGCACTTCTCCATGCCGGCCGGCCAGCTGACCGCCGAGGTGTTCGACGAGGGCGTCGGCTTCGACGGGTCCTCGATCCGGGGGTTCCAGGAGATCCAGGAGTCGGACATGCTCCTGGTCCCCGACCCCAACACCGCGGTCATCGACCCGTTCACGCAGCACAAGACGCTGAACCTCAACTGCTACGTCAACGACCCGGTCACGGGCGAGTCCTACAGCCGCGATCCCCGCTACGTGGCCCGCAAGGCCGAGGAGTACCTCACGTCCACCGGCCTCGCCGACACTTGCTACGTCGGGCCCGAGGCCGAGTTCTTCGTGTTCGACGACGTCCGCTTCGACCAGAACGAGCACGAGGGCTACTACTCGATCGAATCGGTCGAGGCGGCGTGGAACACCGGGCGCGACGAGAACCCCAACCTCGGGTACAAGCCGCGCTACAAGGAGGGCTACTTCCCGGTCCCACCCATGGACCACTTCCAGGATCTGCGGTCGGAGATGATCCTCGTGCTCGAGAGGGTGGGCGTCGAGATCGAGATCCACCACCACGAGGTCGGCACCGCCGGCCAGGCCGAGATCGACATGCGCTTCGACAGCCTGCTGCGCATGGCCGACAAGCTCATGCTCTACAAGTACGTGGTGAAGAACGTGGCGCGGCAGGCGGGGAAGACGGCCACGTTCATGCCCAAGCCGGTGTTCCAGGACAATGGTTCGGGCATGCACACCCACCAGTCGCTGTGGAAGGGCGGCGAGCCGCTGTTCTACAGCGAGGCCGGCTACGCCGGGCTCAGCGACATGGGCCGCTGGTACATCGGTGGGCTTCTGACCCACGCGCCGGCGATCCTCGCCTTCTCCAACCCCACCACCAACAGCTACAAGCGCCTGGTCCCGGGCTACGAGGCGCCCGTCAACCTGGTGTACAGCCAGCGCAACCGGTCGGCGGCCGTGCGTATCCCGCTGTACAGCCAGAGCCCCAAGGCCAAGCGGCTGGAGTTCCGCTGCCCCGACCCCTCGTGCAACCCCTACCTGGCGTTCTCGGCGATGCTGATGGCGGGCCTCGACGGCATCCAGAACCGCATCGAGCCCCCCGACCCGGTGGACAAGGACCTCTACGACCTGCCGCCCGAGGAGCTGTCGAAGGTGCCGCAAGTGCCCGGGTCGCTCGACGCCGTGCTGTTGGCGCTCGAGGAGGACCAGGCGTTCCTCAAGGCGGGTGGCGTCTTCACCGACGACCTGATCGAGACGTGGGTGACGTACAAGCGCGAGAACGAGGTCGACGCCCTGCGGCTGCGCCCGCACCCGTGGGAGTTCGCCCTCTACTACGACCTGTAGGCGCTGACCTGCGGATTCGGGTCATCGACCCACCGCCGTGACACCCAGATGACACGCCACACCGAGCTCGGCGTCGATCGCCGCCCGTGTACGGTCCTCCTCATCAGCGAACAAGTGCCCGTAAATGTCGAGCGTCGTCTTCGCCGACGAGTGCCCTAGCCGGGTCTGAACGACCTTCACCGACGCCCCCGAGCGAATCAACACCGAGGCGAAGTAGTGGCGTAGATCATGCGGCGTCGCCCATGCTGGCGACTCGGCTCGGGTCCGGGCTGTCGCCCACACACGGCCAAGCACCAGGCCGACGCCCAGCAGCAGCAGCACCAAGCCAGCGGCAGCACCGTGGTGGTCGAGTAGGCATCGACACCCGATGACGTCGCCGTTCAGTGGTCGCCCGTTGACGCCGACGCTCGGCCGAGGCTCGTCCCGAGCTCACCGCCGCCGATCAATCGCCTGGGCCCACACTCGCCGCCAGCGGCGTGATACCCAAGGGGGGCCGGTGGTCAGCCAACGCCGAATCTGGGCCCACCACCCCGCCATGTTCGGATATTTGCACGGCTAGGGGGTTTGCGTGGCTGGCAGACCGTATGACCGGCGGGTGTGGCATCGGGTGAGGCGGCTTGTCCTGGTGCGGGACACCTTCACCTGCCAGGTGAGGGGTCCGGGTTGTCGCGGTGTTGCGTCGGTCGTCGACCACGTCGTCCCGGTGAACCCGGGGTGGTAGCTCGTTCGATATGGCGAATTTGCAGGCGGCCTGTCGCAGCTGCAACACGTGGCGGGCATATCGGTCGGGCGACGCGCCCGCGCCGTCCGCGGCCGCTGGGGTTCAGTTGGGCCGACCCAATCCGTCGAGGGAGTGGTGATGGCGTTCACTGAGGCTCGGCGGCTGCTCTGACAGCCGATTCGGCTGGCCAGCGAGATCGCTCCGGAGCGGGGGGCAATCGGGCGCGCTAGCGATCGCGAGCGGGTTGGACCAATCGGCCTCGCAGGCACAGCATCGAGCCGGCTCAGCCTCGCCGGTCGGTCAGAACGCAGAACTCGTTGCCCTCGGGGTCGGCCAGGACCACCCAGGACTCGTCGCCCTGCCCGACGTCGGCGCGCGTCGCCCCGAGCTCAAGCAGGCGCTCGACCTCGCGCTGCTGATCGTCGGGCCGAAGATCGATGTGGAGCCGGTTCTTGGTCAGCTTGGGCTCGGGCACCTGGGCAAAGAGAAGACCGGGAGTGCGGTCCGGCGTCGGTCGGATCTCGAACTCGTCGGGAACGTCGTTCACGATGACCCAGTCGAGAGCGGTCGCCCACCACCTACCGAGGGCTTCCGGATCCGCGGAATCGACGATGACCTGCTCCCATGCGAGCGACATCGACCCATCGTAAGCGTCGAGAGCGTCGTAGGCGGGCCGGGCCTGTACTCGATGCGATCGTGGCGCCGCTACGGCTGGCGGTCGATACCGAGCTGCCGATCGGGCCAGCTGTCGGCCGACAGTCCAGCGAGGTTCGGCGTGCGCTCAGAGCCGACCCCACCGCCGCGCCCAGGGCTCGATGTCGCACCGCCAGCGGCCAGCAGCCCGGCCCACAGGAGGCGGATTCGTCTCATCGTCAGCCTCCTCAGTCGAGCACGTTGCAGCTGATGCCGGCCTGGACCATGGCCGGTGCCCCGACCAGGGCGGCGGTGGTCGCGGCGGCCAGCAGCCCGGCCCAGATCAGTCGTACTCGCGTGAACATGTCGGCTCCTTTCGGGGCGGCGATGTACCGCCGGCGCTCCTTCGGTGTTTGGCAGCGCGCGTCGCCTAGTACCGTCGCCACGATGCGAGGCACGGCTTCGATCGCCGTGGCGGTGCTGTTCGCGGTCGCCGTCGGCTGTTCCGGGGACGACGGCGCCAGCACCGACGCCGGCAGCGCCGATAACGGGGCCAGTGCCGACACGGCAGCCGGCGAGGGCGATGGCGGGAGCGGAAGCGGCGAACCCGCGGCACCGCTGACCGCCACCCTGCAGCGGTCGACGCTGTTCGAGACCCACCGGTCCCTGCGGCTGACCGTGACCAACGGCGGCAACCAGGACGTCGAGATCGCGGCGGTCCAGCTGGACTCGCCGCTGTTCGAGCCCGTCGCGCCCCAGGTCCGCGACGTGCCGGTGCCGGCTAGCGATCACGTTGCCATCCCCCTGCCGTTCGGCACGGCCCAGTGCGACGACGTCGCCGCCGACCCGCCGGAGCTGATCGCGCGGCTCGCCGGCGACGACGTGCGGGTGGCGATCGAGGAGATCCCCAGCGGGGTGCTGTCGGAGCTGAACACCGAGGAGTGCGCAGCCACCGCGGTCCTGGCCAGCGTCGATCTGCACCTCGGCGACACGTGGCAGCGCACCGAGGGGCGGACCATCGAGGGGGAGGTCGAGCTGGCCCAGCGAAGCTCCGGGGTGACCGCGACGCTGGACGAGTTGCGCGGCAACGTGATCTTCGCCGTCAGCACCGGGGGCGGGGCGGGCTCCGCGCTCGAGGTCGCCGACGCCACGCCGACGGCGGCGGGTCCCGTCGCCATCACTGCGGCCCGCTGCGACCCCCATGCCCTCATCGAGTACAAGCGCACGTTCATCTTCACCGCCTACGTCGTGGTCGACGACGGTGAACCGACGCGGGTCGACTTCGAGGCCGAGGGCGGCGCTCGCCGCGCGCTGGAGGAGCTGCTGAGGTCCTGCATGGGGTGAGTGGCGACTGGGTGGTGGCGTGGTCCCGTCCGCCGCCGCCCCGCACGTCACGCCGACCGGCGTCCCAAACGCCGACAACCGTCACATCCGAACGCCGGAAGGTCAGGCGGTGCCGGTGCGGACGGCGGCGCCGGCTGCCTCGACGGCCCCGAGGGCCTCAGGCACGCCGTCGACGTAGGTGACCCGGTTGGTGCGAACCGCGGCCACGTTGTCGCCGGGCACGATGAGGCCCACGAGGTTGAGCGGGTCGGTGGCGTTCACGGTGACGCGCTCGCCGGTCGTCGGTAGCTTCCGCACGTGGGCGAGCTGCTCGGCAGCCGCGGGCAGCGCGTACTGCTCGCCCGAGAACCCGCTCACGAAGCGCCCACCCCGCACCAGCCCCCGGTCCTCCAACCGCCGCAGGGCCCACTGCAGGTCGCGCCACGCCAGCCGCAGGGAATCGCGTAGCGCCAGGTCACGGAACACGACACCCCAGCGGTTGAGGAGCTGCTCGGCCACCGTCTCGGCCAGCTCCTCCCGGTCGAGGCGATCGAGGTCACCACCTCCCGCGGCACCGTCGTCCGCCTCAGCACCCGGCACCAGCGACCACCGCCCGGCCGACGCAGCCGTGGCCCGTTCGAACCGGCCCAGCCGCGAGAACCGCTGCGGCCGCGGGCGGTATCCCGCACCGGCCCCGGGCCGCGGGCGACCGGGCTGCGGGCGACCCGACGGTGGGCGGCCGGCCACCCGGGCACGGATGGCGCCGAAGCCGTCGGACATGATGAGACCCCGGGCGACGCCATCCCACAGCCCCCGCTCGATGTCCTCCGGCAGGCGCCGGGTTGCCGCCGCCAGGTCGCTTGCGAAGCAGGCGCCCCGCTCCCGCAGCACCTCGATGATCTCGGCGGTGGCGCCCGCCGTCGGCTCGAGGGGCTGGGAACCGGACCGGGCTGCGGCCAGCAGCCAACCGAGGTCGTCGCGCAAGACGACGGCGATGGGGGTGGCCTTGGATGGTGCGGTCGCCGGCGCATCGGGATCGTCGCGGCTGCGGGGCGTCAATCGGAGCCACGCCACTTCGCCGTCGTGGCACAGGTGATCGAGCCAGGCGGACTCGTAGCGTCGCATCCGCCGCGCCAGCAGCTCGGGCTCCCAGGTGACCGCGGCGCTCTCGAAGCCCTGGAGCTGTTCGAGGACGGCGACCAGCCCGGCCTCGCCCGCCACCTGGGTGTCGGGGGCCACGTGCTGCCAGCGGAGCAGGAACCGCATGAAGTCGCGAGCCGTCGCCGGCTGGACCGATTGCCGCCGGGAGCGGCGGGAGTACGAGTGCATGCGGGCCAGCAGCCGCCGGGCCACCCACTCGGTGCCGGCCGCATCGGGCGTGTACTGACCCTGGAGGGCGAAGCCGTCGCGCTCCAAGGCCGCGAGCCCCTGTGCGACCCATATCGGTCGCAGGGAGGTCGTCTCGGCCAGCGCCTCGACAGTGGTGATGCCGGCGATCTCGAGATGGCCCCGCACGGCCTGGGCCACGGCGTCGTCGTCGCCCCGGAGCGCGCGCTCGGCGTCGCCGCGGGCTTCGGCTGTGCACCACAGCTCGGACCCGTCGCTGGCGATCGTGTGCCCGCGCCCCCGGGCGGTGAGCTCGGACCACAACGGCTGCCAGTCCTCCCGCGCCCGGATTGCGACCAGGGATGAGACCAGGTCGTGGAGGTCGTCGGCGGTGGTCGGCGCCGGCACGATCTCCGCGTGCACCTGCTCGATCGCCTCGGGGTCGAGCGCCCCGATAGAGCCCAGGTCGACCGCCAGCCCCCGCCGCAGGTGCACGGCGTTTGTGCGCCGGTTCTGGAACTCCTCATCGTCGAGGAACGCATACGGCCGCGCCGTGATGATCTCGTGCGCGAGCACCGACGGCTCCGTGGTGTCGGCGCAGTGGACCCGTACGTCACCCGACTCGACGCGTTCGAGCAGGGCCTGGAGCCCGTCGACGTCGAGCGCCTCGTGCAGCGTGTCGTCGATCGTCTGGCGCACCAGCACGTGGTCGGGGATCTCGATCGGGCCGGTGGCGTTGTCCTGGCAGGCGGCCGCCCCCGGGAACACGGCGGCCATCAGGTCGTCGGATTCCATGCGCTGGATGGGCGGCGGGTTGCGCTTGCCGTTGCGGAACCGCAGCACCATCAGCGACCGATTGAGGTTCCAGCGCCAGCGGGCCTGGAACATCGGCGAGTCGAGGATGGCGTGCTCCAACGTGTCGCGCACGGTGCGGCTCGGCACGTAGCGGGGCACCTCGTCGAGGGGGAAGCTGTGGTGCGGCCCGAGCGACAGCACGATCGCGTCGTCGGTGGCGGCGGCCTGGAGCTCGAAGTTGAAGGTGCGGCAGAACTTCTTGCGCAGCGCCAGCCCCAGCGCCCGGTTGATGCGCCCGCCGTAGGGCGAGTGGACCACAAGCTGCATGCCGCCGGTGTCGTCGAAGAAGCGCTCGAACACCAGGCACTCCTGGCTCGGCATGGCGCCGAGGACCGCACGGCCCACCGCCAGGTAGTCGACGATCATCGTGGCGGCGTCGGGGCCGACCCCGGCGACGTCGGCCAGCCACTGGCGTGCCCCGTCGGGATCGCCGTTGGCCAGGTACTCGTCGACCCGGACGCGCAGCTCGGACACCTCGTGCGATAGCTCGACCGTGCGGGCGGGGGCCTCGCCCAGCCAGAACGGGATGGTGGGCGGCGTGTCGCCGGCGTCGCGCACGCGCACGACCCCGGGCTCGACGCGGCGGATCTGCCACGAGTGCGTGCCGAGCAGGAAGATGTCGCCGGCCATCGACTCGACCGCCCAGTCCTCGTTGACCGTGCCGATGAACGTGTCGTCGGGCTCGGCCACCACCCGGTAGTCGCCGGTCTCGGGGATCGCACCGCCCGAGGTGGCGGCCGCCAACCGGGCGTTGCGCCGGCCCCGGAGCTCGCCGTTGACCGTGTCGTGATAGACGTAGGTGCCCCGCCGCCCGCGGCCTGTCTCGATGCCCGCGGCCACCAGGTCGACCACCTCGTCGAACTCCGCCCGCGTCAGCTCGGTGTATGGAGCCGCTCGGCGCACCAGTTCGTACAGGTCGTCGGAGCGCCACTCCTGCGCCGCCACCTCGGCCACGATCTGCTGAGCCGCGATGTCGAGTGGCTGGCGCGCCGGGCGGATGGCGTCGAGGCGGCCGGCGCGCACCGCCGCCATCAGGGCACTGCACTCGACCAGCTCGTCGCGGGTCATGGGGAACAGCCGGCCCTTGGGCGTGCCACCCCGGCTGTGGTTGGAGCGGCCGACCCGCTGGAGGAAGGTGGCGATGCTGCGTGGCGAACCGATCTGGCAGACGAGCTCGACCGGGCCGATATCGATGCCGAGCTCGAGCGAGGCGGTGGCCACCAAGACCTTGAGGTCGCCGGCCCGGAGCCGGCTC
This sequence comes from uncultured bacterium, assembly GCA_963717085.1. GTDB lineage: Bacteria > Actinomycetota > Acidimicrobiia > Acidimicrobiales > VFJN01 > DASQUK01. The sequence goes on along the minus strand of CAVQVM010000020.1, from coordinate 143,477 downwards.
TCCACCCGATAGCGCCGCTCCTTGGAGAGGCTGCCGTGGTGGGCCGCCACCATGTCGTCGCCCATGCGCTCGCCGAGCTGGTGCGCGAGCCGCTCGGCGAGCCGGCGGGTGTTGACGAACACCAACGTGGTGCGATGGTCGCCGAGCAGCGCTGCGATCCGATCGAGGACGTCGCCCATCTGCTCGGCCGACGCCACCGCCTCGAGCTCGCCCTCGGGAAGCTCCAGCGCCAGGTCGAGGTCGCGCAGGTGACCGACATCGACCACCGCCGGTAGGGCCCGATCGCCGACCAGCAGGCGGCCGACCGTCTCGATGGGACGCTGTGTCGCGGACAACCCGATGCGCATCGGCCGCCGGTCGCAGAGGGCCTCGAGGCGCTCGAGCGTGAGCGCCAGGTGGGCACCCCGCTTGTCGCGGGCGACGGCGTGGATCTCGTCGACGATCACCGTCTCGACCGTGCGCAGCGCCTCGCGCCCCCGGGCGCTCGTGACCAGGAGGTAGAGCGACTCCGGCGTGGTGACGACGAAGCTGGGCGGCCGGCGCACCATGAGGCTGCGTTGCGAGCTGGTGGTGTCGCCCGTGCGCACGGCGACCCGGAGGTCGGGGGCGTCGAGGCCCAGCTCGGCGGCGACGGCGGCGATCTCGTCGAGCGGGCGATCGAGGTTCTCGGCGATGTCGACTGCGAGTGCCTTGAGCGGGGACACGTAGACGACCCTGGCGATGTCGGTGACCGGCTCCCCGGCCTCGTGGGCCCGGTACAACGCGTTGATCGCGACCAGGAAGCCGGCGAGCGTCTTGCCCGAGCCCGTGGGCGCGGCGATCAGGGTGTCGACCCCGGACGCGATGAGTGGCCACCCCTCGGCCTGCGGCTCGGAGGGACCCTCGGGGAAACGGCGCTCGAACCAGGTGCGCACGGCAGGATGGAAGTCGGCCAGGCCGCGCGGGGCCGCCCCCACGTTGGCCCGGTCGGCCGGCCCGACCGGCGTCGCCATGCTGGTCATCTCCAGTACCACGCCTCCGATTCTGGCGCGGACCTGTGACAGTTAACGACGGCGGCCGTCAATCCCCTGGTCAGGGGGCGTCAGCCCAGCGTGCGATCCTCGACGACGTCCAGGTTGTAGAAGGTCGGCGGGCCGTCGCTGAGGGCCATCATCCTCTGGGCGAAGTCCTGGGTGACGGGCAGGTTGGAGTTCTCCATGGCCGACTCGTAGGAGTCGAAGAACACGACCTGGAGGTAGCGACCCGAGTCGTCACGATCGGCGCCGGTGATCACGCGGCGAGCCGCCGAGTCGGGACCGGCGGCGGCTTCCCATTCCTCCTCGAGCTTGCGCATCTCGTCGAACTTCGACGTGCGGAAATCGATGATCTGTACGAAGGCCATGTCCTTGCCTCCTTCGTAGGGGGATGGCAGGAGGCTACGCCCACGCCGGCACCGGAGGTTGGCGGGCGGCTACGGCGTCCAGGGCGGTTCCTGGCGCCGTTTCGGTTGCCAGCAACCAGAACGGCGCCAGACGTGATCGGTACGGCCGACCGCGTCCTCCCTGACCCGGGAACCGGCGCGCCAGTGCGGCCCGTCAAACCGGCATGCCATGGACGGTGCGTGGACGGGCGGGTTGGGTCGTTCCGGTGATGCTGCTGGCGTGCACCGCTGCGGCCGGGTGCACCGATGGGGACGGCGGCGATTCCGAGGTGATTAGCAACACCGCAAGAGCCGGCGGCGAAGCGCGCGATGGGGCCTCCGCCGACACCACGGGCGCCGAAGGCGACGGCGGTGGCGGGGGCGACGCGGCGATGCCCCTGGCGGTCGACACGGTGGCCGTGGCGCGGGCACGGGACGTGGTGCGCACGGGCACGATGGAGCTCACCGTCGAGGACGTCGACGCGAGTGCCACGGACGTGCGCCGCCTAGCCGCGGACGCCGGCGGGTTTGTCGCCGACGAGCAGGTGCGGGCGCGCGACGAGGAAGTCGACCTGACCGTCAGGGTCCCTGCGGACCGATTCGACGGCGTGCGGGGAGCGATAGCCGAGCTCGGCGACGTCGCTGAACAGAAGGTCGAGGCCCGGGACGTCACGGCCGAGGTCGTCGACGTCGAGAGCCGCATCGCCTCGCTCAGGGCCAGCGTGGTTCGGGTTCGCGGGCTGCTGGCGCAGTCCGGCGACGTGGCGCAGCTGGCGCTGGTGGAGGGCGAGCTGGCCCGGCGCGAAGCGGAGCTGGAGGCGCTGCTCGGCCAGCAACGTGTGCTGCGCGACCAGGTGGACCTCGCGACGCTGACGGTCCACATGTCGCAGGACGCGGCGCCGTCGCCCAGCGACGACGCCCCCGGGTTTGCCGATGGCCTCCGCCGCGGCTGGGTCCGCGGCGGTGGACGGGGGGCGGATCACACTCGCGGTGGCGGGCTTCGTCCTGCCGTTCGCCGTGCCGTTGGCGCTGGTGGCGCTGGGCGTCCGCCGTTGGCAACGCCGCCGGCCCGCCGCGGCCCCGGCGGACTGATCGTGGCTACCGCAGCGCCGCCCGCAGCGCTTCGGCGGCCTCGTCGATGGCGGCCTTGCCTTCAGGGACCAGGTCGCTCATCGAGAAGAACCCGTGGATCACGGAGTCGTAGCGGCTCGCCCTGGCATCGACGCCCGCGGCCTGGAGCTTGGCCGCGTACGCCTCCCCCTCGTCGCGCAGCGGGTCGTATTCGGCGGTGATCACCAGCGCCGGCGCCACCCCCCGCACGGCCTCGTCGGTAGCGCGCAGCGGCGACGTGCGCGGATCGCTCCAGTCCTCGTTTGCGCAGTAGTGGCCGCGGAACCACGTCATGTCGGCCTTGGTCAGGAAGTAGCCGTCGGCGTTCTCGTCGATCGACGAATGCGAGAGGTGCATGTCGGTCACCGGGTACACGAGCAGCTGGAACCGCAACGGGGGCCCGGTGTCGCGGAGCTGCTGGGCCACCACGGCCGCCAGGTTGCCACCGGCCGAATCGCCGCCGACGGCCATGCGGGCGGGATCGATCGCCAACTCGGCCGCCGTCGACGGCTCCGCCACCCAGTGCACGGCCGCCACGCAGTCGTCGACCGCCGCCGGGAACGGGTGCTCGGGCGCCAGCCGGTAGTCGACGGACACGACCGTCACGCCGCTGGCGGCCGCTAGGGCGCGGACGGTGGAATCGTGGCTCTCGACGTCGCCGATGACCCAGCCACCGCCGTGGAAGTACACGAGCACCGGCCGCGGCCCGGGCTCGGCCGTGGGCACGTACACCCGCACCGGCACGTCACCGGCGGGCCCGCGGCACGTCAGGTCGGTCACCGACGCCATCTCGGCCTTGCTGCCCAGCGCGCTGAACTGGCCGTAGGCCTCCCGCACCTGCTGGGGCGTCTGCTCCTCGATCGGAGCGCTGTCCAGGGCCGCCAGCGCATCGAGGATCGTCCTCACCTCCGGCGTGACAGCCATCTCCCTCATCCCCCTCTGCCGATCGACGGCCAACGACCGCCAAGATCTTCTCACGCCTTGCCGTAGAACAAGCGCTCGACCACCCGGCGCGCCCGGCGCGTCACCCGCCGGTACTCGTCGCGCAGCCGGGCTGCGTTGGTGTCGAGCGATCGCGCCAGGTGCGACAGGTCGTCCGGCCGCTGGGGCAGCGCGTCCACCGCGGACGGCGCCGAGCCGACGAGCCACCAGCGGTTGCGCGTGCGTTCACAGAACCGGTAGGCGGCACGGAGGATGTCGGCATCCTCGCCGCTCACCACCCCGGCCGAGGACAACCGCTCCAGCGCGCCCATGGTCGACGGTGCCCGGGTCCCGGTCCGCATCTGCAGCAGCTGGACGGTGAACTCCACGTCCGACAGCGATCCCCGCCCCAGCTTCAGGTGGAACTCCGGATCCTCTCCGGGGGGTATGCGTTCCCGCTCGATGCGTGCCTTCATGCGGCGCACCTCGCGCTCGTCCTCGGCAGTGAATGGGTGTCCCCAAACGGCCTCGTCCAACAGCTCGAGGAAGCGGGCGCCGAGGTCCGGGTCGCCGGCGACCGGCCGGGCCCGGGCCATGGCCTGTCGCTCCCACGTGAGCGCCCAGCGGTCGTAGTACGCGGCGTAGCCCTCGATGGTGCGGGACAGCGCACCCTGACGACCCTCGGGGCGGAGGTCGGAGTCGACGACGTAGATGCGCTGCGCGGGCGTGGGGCCGGTCAGGAACCGACGGAGGCCGGCGGCCACCCGGAGTCCCTCCTCGTGGTCCGCGGGCGTCGAGCCCGCGTGGACGAAGAGCACGTCGAGGTCGCTGGCGTACGACAGCTCGCCGCCGGCGAACCGACCCAGGGCCACCACGGCGAACGGCACCCTGGGTTCGAGCGACGCCAGGGCGGCGCCCACACAGGCCTCGGCCAGCGCCCCCAGGTCGGCCCCCACCGCCGCCACGTCGGTCGCCCCGAAGACGTCCCGGGCCGCCACGCCCAGCAGGTGACGGCCCCGCCAGCGCCGCAGCGCCTGCTGACGGTCGTCGATGTCGGTGCGCCAGTCCAGCGCCCGCTCGGCCGAGTCCGCCAGGGCGCCGCGATCGAGCGTCTGAAGGCGGCCGACGTCGGCCAGCCGCACGATCAGGTCGGGGTTGGCGGCCAGGACGTCACCCAGCAGGCCGCTGGTCCCCAGGAGCTGGCACAGGCGGCGGGCAACCTCGGGGCTGTCGCGAAAGGCGTTGGCCAGCTCCATGGTGCGCTGCTCACCCGAGGCCAGCTTGCGCAGGCCGAGGAGCCCCAGGTCGGGGTCGGGCGACGTGGACAGCCAGTCGAGCACCAGCGGCAGCAGCTGCTGCATCATGCGCGACGAGCGGGTCAGGCCCCGGGTCAGGTCCCGTACCGCGGCACGAGTGCGGTCGGCGTCGGCGAACCCGAAGCTCGCCAGGGCGCTGGCGGCCGTATCCGGCGACAGGCGTCCAGCACCGGCGAGGGCGTCGAGCAGCGGCCGGAAGTAGAGCCGTTCGTGGACCCGGCGCACGACGTTGCGTCTGTGGGCGAGGTCGCGGTCGAACGCATCCGTGACGCCCGATTCCGGCGTGCCCCGGTAACCGAGGACACGGGCGATGCGCCGCCGGTGGTCGCGATCCGTGGGCAGGGTGTGCGTCTGCTGGTCGTCTTCGATCTGCAGGGCGTGCTCGACCCGGCGCAGGAAGCGGTAGGCGTCGGCCAGGCCGTCGGCGTCGTCCGGGGCGACGTACCCGGCCGCCCGCATCTCCGCGAGTGCCGTCAGGGTCGTGGGCGAGCGCAGGTCGGGGTCCGTCCGGCCGTGCACGAGCTGCAGGACCTGAACGGCGAACTCGATGTCGCGGATGCCGCCCGGTGCCCGCTTGACCTCCCGCTCGGCCACGCCGCGGCGGACCACGTCGGCCTCGGCCCGCTCCTTGAGCACCCGGAGCGAGCGCAGGTCGTCGGCGTTGAACCGCCGACCCCAGAGGGCGCTCGACGCGGCGGACGCCCACTGACGCCCGACGTCGGGGTTCCCCGCGACCGGCACCGCCTTCAACAACGCCTGGAACTCCCAGGGCTGGGCCCACCGGTTCCAATAGGTGACGTAGCTGTCCAGGGACCGCGTCAGCGCCCCGTCGCGTCCCTCGGGACGGAGGTTGGCGTCCACCCGGAAGCATCGCCGGGCGACGTCGAGGACCTTGCGGGCCTGGCGGGCGTCGCCCTCGACGAACAGCACGTCGACGTCGCTGGCGTAGTTGAGCTCGTGGCCCCCGAGCTTGCCCATGCCGATGACGGCGATGTCGGCGCCGTCGGCCCCGGCGATGCGAACGGCGGCCCCGAGCACGGCCCTGGCCAACTCGGCGAGTGCGGCGGTCGTGGTCTCCAGGTCGTCGACGCCCAGCAGGTCCCGGGCCATTATCCGGAGCTGCTCGAGGCGCTTCCAGCCGACGAGCCCGTCGACGTCGACAGCGCTGCCGTCGGTGACCGCCCTGGCGAGGTCGGCCAGGACAGCCATGGCGGCGGGATCCGTGTGGATGAGCCGGGCGGCGCTCCGGCTCGCCGCCACCGTGGTCACGAACGCGCGGGCCAGCGTCGGATCCGATGCCAGGCGCTCGCTCACGGAGCCATCCACGCGATCGAGCGCAGCACGGACGGCCAGCGGGTCGGCGCTCCGCTCGATCAGCTCGGGTAGCTCGGCCGCGTCGAGGCGATCCACACCCCGAGTCTGCACCCGCCCCGTACCCTTGACGTCGTGACACGGCTGCGCGTGGCGCTGTGCCAGATCAACACCACCGTCGGCGATCTCGAGGGCAACGTCGAGCGGATCGTTGGCGCCATCGCCGAAGCCGAGGCGCAGGGCTGCGACCTGGCGGTGCTCCCGGAGCTGGCCATCACCGGGTATCCGCCCGAAGACCTGTTGCTCAAGCCAGGCTTCGTCGCCGACAACCGGGCCGCGCTCGAGCGGGTGGCGGCCGCGAGCGGCAGCTGCGCAGCGATCCTCGGGTTCGTGGACGCCGACCGCGACCTCTACAACGCAGCCGCCGTCTGCGCGTACGGCGAGGTGCGTGCCGTGTACCACAAGCGCCTCCTCCCCAACTACGCGGTGTTCGACGAGCAGCGCTACTTCGCCCGCGGTCACGGCACGTCGCCGCTGGTGGGAGTAGGCGGCGTCCGAGTTGGCGTGTCGATCTGCGAGGACGCGTTCAGCCCCACCGGTCCCATCGCCGTCCAGGCTGCCGGCGGGGCCGAGCTCGTGGTGAACATCAACGCCTCGCCGTACTACGCCAACCGGTTGACCGAGCGGGAGCGCATGCTGGCCACCCGAGCGTCCGACGCCTCATGCGCGCTGGTCTACGTCAACCAGGTGGGTGGCCAGGACGAGCTGATCTTCGACGGGGCGTCGATGGTGTTCGACGCCCAGGGCGAGCTGTTAGCCCGGGCCGCCCAGTTCGAGGAGCAGACGGTGGTCTGCGACGTCGAGGTCCTGCCCGTGTTCCGCAAGCGCCTCCTCGATCCCCGGGGACGAGCCAGCGACGAGCCGCTGCCGGTGGTGGAGATCTCCTCGTCTCCTCGCGTCACGGATCCGGGCGACACGCGCCATCCGCCCGTGGTGGAGGCCATGCCGCCGGTGCGCGAGGTCTTCGAGGCCCTCGTGCTCGGCACCCGGGACTACGTCTACAAGAACGGCTTCACCGACGTGGTGATCGCACTGTCCGGCGGCATCGACTCGTCCCTGGTGGCGCTCGTGGCCACCGACGCCCTCGGCCCCGGGCACGCGCACGGCGTGCTCATGCCGTCGCGCTACTCGTCGGACCACTCGCTGACCGACGCCGAAAAGCTGTGTGCCGAGCTGGGCATCGAGTCACGGGTCATCCCGATCGAGCCCGCCCACGCCGCGTTCCTCGACATGCTCGCTCCGAGCTTCGCCGGCCTGGAGCCCGACATCACCGAGGAGAACATCCAGTCGAGGATCCGGGGCATGCTCCTCATGGCGCTCTCCAACAAGTTCGGCTGGCTGGTCCTCACCACGGGCAACAAGAGCGAGGTGGCCGTCGGCTACTCGACGCTCTATGGCGACACCGCTGGCGGCTTCGCGGTCATCAAGGACGTGCCCAAGACGCTGGTGTACGAGCTGGCGCGCGACCGAAACGCCCGGGCGGGGCGACCACTGATACCCGAGAACGTCCTCGCCAAGCCGCCGTCTGCCGAGCTGCGCCCCGACCAACGCGACGACCAGTCGCTTCCGCCCTACGACGTGCTCGACCCGATCCTCGAGGCCTACGTGGAGGACGACCGCACGCGCGCCGAGCTCGTGGCGATGGGCTTCGATCCGGGCCTGGTGGAGCGCGTGACCAGGTTGGTCGACGTCTCTGAGTACAAGCGGCGCCAGACCCCGCCCGGCGTGCGCATCACGACCAAGGCCTTCGGCAAGGACCGGCGCCTCCCCATCACCAACCGCTACCGCGGCTGAGGGCGGCTCTCGGCGCAATCGCTCACTGGTACGACACGAACAGCGGCCGCGGCTCGATGGCCATGGTCTCGGCCGGCGAGAACGTCGGGGAGTCTTCGTCGATGAAGTTCTTCCAGCCCCACCACACGTTGGGCGGCGGGCTGTCGTGCATCAGGTTCCAGGTCTCGAACTTGGCGCCGGGCGAGCCGAAGCCGTCGGCGTGGATCAGCACCGCCAGCTCGTCGCGACTGGTGTCCACGGTTCCCCGGTCGCTGATCATCTGCGGCTGGAACTGGTGCAGCATGAGGAGCTTCTGCGGCAGCTTGTGCGCCCTGGTGAGGTCGGCCAGCCACGTGACCACCGTGTTGATCTCGCCGGCCGTCACGGAGCCGATCTGGGCCAAGTGGCGTTGGTTCGGCTGCAGCCGCCATTCGGGGTCCAACGCCAGCCCGACGTACGGCCGGGCCAGCAGTTCCTCGTAGCGTTTGGCCTGCGTGAGGAAGTCGGTGCGCCCGGGCTGGAGGTCCAGCACGATGTAGACGCCCGCTTGGCCCGCGGCATCGACCCAGGGACGCAGAAGGTCGATGGGCGCCTCGAACGAGTAGTTCCCGTCGGGCCCGGCGCCGCTGGATGCCACGGTGGTGATGATCTCGAAGGCGGGAACCACGGGCACGTCGACCAGCGGCTGGTAGTCGGCCGCCATCTGCTGGGCACGGGCAATGGCACCCTCGACCCCCTGCTCACCCAGAACCCCGAGCGCGGCCGTTCCCGGGTGACCGTAGAGGGCGACCATCTGCCGCCCGGGGTAGAGGATCTGCCCGCCGCCCGGCAGCTCCACGCCGCTGGCGGCGACGTCGAGGCGGTACCGAAGCGTCTCCGGCGAGCCGAAGGCGGTTCCGAGGGCCACGACCTGTCCGGGGGCCTCCGCCGCCAGCGCGGCGATGACGTCGGGGTCGGTGCGGGGATCGGGGTTGGTGACGGTCATGAGCCGCGCTCCGCTGGCCCGGGCCGTTGCAGCCGCCGCCAGCGACGCCGGATCGCGGGCCACGAGAACGAGCAGCGTGTCCAGGGGCGCATCGGGTGCTACCCGTGGCAGATCCGCCGCGCCGGACGGCTCGCTCTCGGCGTCCTCGGTGTTCGTCGTGCTGGCGGTCGCGCCGGCATCGGCGCCGTCGACGGTGAGCAGTGGCGGCAGCTTCGGGTCCAGAGAAGCGATGGTGTCGATCAGCTGGTCGGCCGCCACGGGCTGGTCGTCACCGAAATCGCGACCGGTCGCGTCCTCGACGGCACCCAGGTCGGCTGGTGCGGCAACCACGGGCACACCCACGTCGCTCTGCTGCGCCCAGGAGGTGGCTTCGGCGCCGAAGCTCAGAATCGCCTGAGGCCCGAGCCGTGCCAGCTCCTCACGAACCGGAGTGATCTGCGCGGGGTCCGTCGACGCGGGCGCGAGCAGCAGCGGACCACCGAGGCCGACCGCCACCGACGCCGCCCGGGCCTGCCCCGCGACGTCGGTCTCGGACGCCAGGACCACCAGTGGCGCGTGTTCGTACAACGTGCTGCTCGCCGCCACCGCCAGCCCGGCGGCGGTAGACGTGGGAAGGACCACGGTGTCCTCCGCGGGAATGTGCGCCGACGCCAGGACCTCGACGGGGACCTCCGCACGGTCGCTCGAGCGCTCGCTGGAACATGCCGCCATGGCGGCAGCCGCCAAGGCAACTACGACGCTCGCCCGTGCCAGGATCCCCCAGCCGTGCGATCTGCGAGCAGGACGCACGGCACCAGTATTAGCAACACTGCCAGTCCCCGCGTTAATACCCGATGTGAGGTGCCGTGTCCGAAGCCGCCGTCCCGCTCCCGCCGCAGGAAGGTGTCGACGCGAAAACCGTTGCGACGCCTCGCTGGCAGGCCGATGCGGCGCTGGTGGTGGCGGCGTTCTTCTTCGGCACGACCTTCATCGTTGTCCAGGAAGCCGTCGAGCGGGTCGACCCACTGCCGTTCCTCGCGGTTCGGTTCCTCATCGGGGCGACCGTGCTCGGGGTCGTCGCTCATCGCCGGCCGGCAGGGCGGAAGACCCGCCACGACGCTGGGGGCCGCGCTACCCCGGCCGAGCTCCGAGACGGGGTCCTCGCCGGAGTGCTGCTGCTCGCCGGGTACGTGCTCCAGACCGTGGGCCTGCAGTACACGACGGCGGCGACATCCGCGTTCATCACCTACATGCTCGTCGTGTTCGTGCCCTTCATCGCCTACGCGGCCACCCGAGAATTCCCGCACCCGCTGACCCTGGTCGGGGTCGTCCTTGCAGTCGCCGGGCTGGTGCTGCTCACGGGCGGCGCCGACACCGGCTTCGGCCGGGGCGAGGTGCTGACGCTCGGATGCGCCGTGGCGTTCGCCGCCCATCTCGTGTTTCTGGGCGACGTCGCCCCCCGACACGATGCCGTTCGCCTTACCACCGTGCAGCTGACCACGGTCGGGGCCGCCTGCCTCGTGCCGGCGCTCGCCCAGGGCAGCTTCGACGTCGACGGCGGCGCCCTCGCGGCCGCGGCATTCACCGGTGTGTTCGCCACCGCCGTGGCGTTCCTGGCGATGGTGTGGGCCCAGCGCGTGGTCAGCCCGTCGCGTGCTGCCATCATCCTGCTGCTCGAGCCGGTCTTCGCAGCACTGCTGAGCGCGCTGATCGACGAGCCGCTCACCGCCGCGGTGGTGGCCGGCGGTGGCCTCATCCTGATCGCCGTGGTCCTGGCCGAGGTCGTCGCTCCGATGCTCGCAGGGCGCGCCACCGACGCCGTGCGAGACTGACGACGGATGAGCGAACCGTCGTTGCCACGCGCACCCTTGTCGCTCGAGGCCAGCGCCCGGCGGATCGGCCACTACTGCTGGATCGAGATGCGGGCGTTCGAGATCCTGGGCGCGTGGACGGCGGCCGTGCCCGAACCCGCCGTCAAGGCGGCGCTGGCGACACACAGCCGGCAGCATGGCTGGCACGCCGAGGTGTGGCACGACCTGCTTCCGGTGATCGGTGAGACGGGCGTCGATTCGTACATCGCGCCAGCGAGCCCCGCGCTCGTGGCCTTTGTCGAGGCCCTGGCGGCTCCGGGGGCGGCCGACCTCACGATCGAGAAGCTGGTCGGCGCCTACCGGGTGCTGCTCCCCCACATCGCGGTCACATACGCAGATCACCTCGACCACGCCTCGCCCGTCAGCGACGGGCCCGCGATCAGGGCGCTCCGGCTGGTGCTCTCCGACCAGCTGGACCACTGGCACGAGGGCGAGGCGCTGCTCCAGGCACAACTCCGGTCCGAGGCAGATGTCGAGCGGGCGGCGTCCCACCAGCTGCAGCTCGAGCGGCTCCTGGTGGCGGCCGGCGGCATCGCCGGCGCCTAGTGGGGTGGCTCGTAGCGCCCGCCCGGTTACCGGCGAGTCAGCGGTGCCGCTGGCAAGGACGCAGGAGGAAGGCGCAGCCGTAGCTGCGGCGACGACGAGGACGCAGTCCAGCGGTGCGGCTGGCCGGCGGTTACCGGCGCTGTGCTGCGAGCCACCCCACTAGTCGGACGGGCTGCGTTCCCGCTCAGCGTCGCCAACGTCTTGGGGCTCGCTCATGCCGTCCTCGCCGCCTTCGCGCTCGCCGTCTCCGACGTCGGAGCGACGGTGGTTCCGCTGATCGCCGTCGCTGTCCCCGTCGCTGGCAGCATCGTCTCGCAGGTCCCCCGGTTCCCCCCTCTCCGCTGCCTCCAGGGCGGCCCAGAGGGCCTTGGCCTGGGCCCAATCGGACAGGTCGAAATCCCAGCCGGACAGCGGCAGGTTCCACGCCCCCGTGTCGTCGGTGGCGTCCGCCGTCGGCGGTGGCTGCACGCGGCCTCCGGGCCCGTTCGAATCGACGGCGGCGTCGTCTCGCTCGCGCCCGCGCTCCTCCGTCGTCGGCGGCGTCGCATCATCGTCCCCGGACTGCGGCCCGCGCGTCCGCACGTCGGTGGTCGACGTGGGCGACTCCGTCGTCCCGTCGGCGGTCGTCGATTGCTCGGAGTCGCCGACGGTCGAGCCGGCGTCGGCAGGTGCCACGGGCTCGGGCGCGCTGGTCGGCGGCGATGTCGTCGTGGGTGCGGTCGTGGTGGTTGTGGTGGCGTCCGCCCCGGTTCCGGGGAGACCCCGAGCCGCGGGCGAGACGAACGCCGACGGCTCGTGCGCCGGACCGCCCGCCCGCACCGCCAGGATGACACCGACGAGCAGGGCGGCGGCGGCCGCGACGCTGACGATCGGCCGCCCGGAACCCGCCAGCGTCTCGCGCACTCGACGCGTGGTCGTGCGGCGGTGCCGCAGATGCGCCGGCGTGCGTCGCGACGACCGCTGGTAGATCCGCAGGCCGTCCTCGATCTGGCAGAACAGGTCGTCGCGCATGGCCGGCGGCGGCTCGATCTCGCGACTCACGTGCAACCAGGTGGTCAGCTCAACGACGGGCGCGAGGTCGTCACGGCCCGGCGGCTGCACGCCCCCGAGGACATCCTCCACGTCACGTTCACTGAGATCACCCATCTGATCAGGTGAACGCCACGCTTCGTGCTTGGGATATGCCTATGAGCGAGCGAAGAGGCTACGCCGCTCCCGCCATGCGATCGAGATGGCGACGAAGGGTGCCCAGCGCACGGTGCTGGAGGGCCTTGATGGCGCCCTCCCGCTTGTCGAGCATGCGGGCAACCTCTTCCACGGACAGGTCGGCGATGATGCGCAGCAGGACCACATCCCGCTGGTCCGGGGACAGCACCGTCAACAGGTCGCGCACGCGATCGTGCGCGAGCACGGCGAACGCGTCGTCCTCGACGTCACCCAATCCCATGTGCTCCTCGACGCCCAGGTCGTCCTGCAGCTGCGGCTGGCGATTGGCCCGGCGCCGGTCGTCGATCATGCGGTGGTGGGCGATCGTGAACACCCACGACCGGAAACCGTGCTCGTCCCCCTCGAACCGCGGGAGATTGCGATGCACCTGGGCGAACACGTCGTTCGTGAGGCCGTCCGGATCGGTGGCGCGGTGCCACCGGAGATACGAGGCCACCTGGCCGGCCAGTGAGCGGTAGATGTCGTCGAAGGCCTTGATCGAACCCTGCCGGGCCTCCGAGACGAGGCGACCCAGTTCCGGCCCACGCTGGCGTGTGACGTTGACGGTCGTCGCGCCGGCAGGTTGAGTCCGTGTGTGGATGAGCACCCCGTTGGCCTCCCCGATAACTCAGATCATGGGCGCGATCGGTGTGTGTGCCATTGACGGTTCCAGCGGGCTACCTCCCCCCGAGCGGGCACCTTAGCGAATGAGCGCGGGCTGTCGTCGAGAAACACATTGCGTAGGCTGCGACGAGCTGCTGCGGACGAATCGCGCCGCGACGGTGGTCAGCCTTGACCGTCCCGGTATCGTGAACGGCGCTCCGGGTTCTCCGGTGCATTGAGCTCCGCCGCCACATGCATCGCTCTGAGCGAGAGGGCGTTGGGCTCCCCACTCACCGAAGCGACAGGCGAGAAGGAACAACCGTTGCCCAAGGAGCGTGTAGAGCGCGACGAGGAAGATCTCGTTCGGCTGTACCTCACCGACATCGGGCAGTACCCGCTGCTCACCAAGGACGACGAGGTGCGCCTCGCTCAGGCGATCGAGGCCGGCAACGCGGCCCGCGTCGACCTCGAAGCCGGTGCGGGCACGCTGTCGCCCGGCCGCAAGCGTGAGCTGCGGCGCTGCGCTCGCGACGGCGAGGACGCCGAGCGCACCTTCGTGCAGTCGAACCTGCGACTGGTCGTGTCGATCGCCAAGAAGTATCAGGCGTCGGGCTTGCCGCTGCTCGATCTGATCCAGGAGGGCAACCTCGGCCTGATGCACGCGGTCGAGAAGTTCGACTGGCGCAAGGGTTTCAAGTTCTCGACGTACGCCACGTGGTGGATCCGGCAGGCGATCACCCGGGGCATCGCCAACACCGGCCGCACGATCAGGCTGCCGGTCCACGCCGGCGACACGCTCGCCCGGCTACAGAAGGCGCGGGCCCGGCTCGAGCTGAAGCTCGGTCGTCCCGCCACCCTGGCCGAGCTCTCGGCCGAGGTCGAGATGCCCGAGGACAAGGTGACGGAGGCCCTGCGGTTCGCCGCCGAGCCCCTGTCGCTGTCCGAGCCGCTCCGTGAGGACGGCGACGCGGAGCTGGGCGACGTCGTCGAGGACCGGTCGGCGGAGTCGCCGTTCGAGGTGGCGGCGACGGCGTTGCTGCCCGAGGAGATCAACCGCTTGCTGGCACCGCTCGACGAGCGCGAGCGCGAGATCCTGAAGCTGCGCTTCGGGCTCGACCGCGGCGAACCCCGCACGCTCGAAGAGGTCGGCGAGCACTTCAACCTCACCCGCGAGCGAATCCGTCAGATCGAGGCGCGGGCGATGTCGAAGCTGCGCCACCCGTCGTCCGACACGGGCGCCCGCGACCTGCTCGCAGTCTGAGGATCGATTTCCGGCCTTTGGCTGCGAACACGAAGTCCTGAAGCACGCGCCCGGCGGGGGGTGTGGAGGGCAGAGGCTCCTGCCGGAGCCCCCACCGTCGACAGGCGGCGACCAAAGTGTCGTTCCGCAACCTCCGGTTTCGGAACGAAACCCTCAGCGCGCGCCGTTGGTCCGCTCGAGGATCTCGTCCAGTCGGAGGACCTCGTCCGTGGTGACCACGCCGACGAATCGGTCGTCGCCGTCCACCACGGCGAGCACGTCGGCGTCGCCTCCCTCCATGGCCTGCACGGCGTCGCGCACCAACCACGTGGTGCGCCCGCGCGGCGCAGCGACGTTGGCGATGGTGCGGATCTCGGTGGTGGCCCACGCCTCCCGCCGAATCGTCACCACCTCGTCCAGGGCCATGAGCCCGAGATAGCGGTTCGCGTCGTCGACCACCGGGACCGCTCGCTGGCGATAGCCCACGAGGTGGACGGTGAGGAACTCCTCGATGGTGGCGTCGGGGGGCACCGTGCGCACGTCGGTCTCGAGCACCGCGCTGATCGGGAGCTCGAAGCGCCTCTCCAGATGTCCCAGGCGCCCGGCCCGCTGGTGGTCGGACACCGACGAGTCCCCGACCAGGAGCTGTGATGCCGCCGTGGCTACCAGCGCCGGCACCACGAAGGCAGGGTGTCCCGTCGTCTCGGCCACGAACATGATCGCCGCCAGGGGCGTCCGGTACCCGGCCCCGAGGAACGCCGCCATGCCCACCACCAGCAACAGGTCGCTGTCGGCCATCCCGAACGCGCCGCTGGCGAAGCGGCCGGTGAGGGCGCCCAGCACCACCAGAGGGATGACGAGGCCACCCGCGCCGCCGCCGCCCAGTGTCGCCAGCACCGCGCCGACCCGAAGCACGAGCAGCGTGAGGACCAGCCATTGGGCCAGGCTCGGATCGGTCGCCCAACGGATCACGTCGTAGCCGGGGCCGAGCGTGAGCGGCGCGTCCGCGACCGCCTCGGCCAGGTAGGCGAAGGCGACGAGGGCCGCGCCGGCGGCGAGGATCCGCAGGCCGATCGGGACTTCGGCGATCCGCCGATCGCGGAGCGCCCGAACCGCGGTGCTGAACAGCCGGGCGCCCAGCCCGCACACCACGCCCACGGCAAGCGCGCCGCCCAGGTCACGCCAGTCGAATGGTGACCCATTCGCCACGGGGAGGATGGGATCGGTGCCGTCGATGGCGGCGAACGTCACGTAGGCCGCCGCCGACGCCACCATCGCGGGCAGCACGTTTCGGCGTGCGATGTCGGCGCGGTACGGCACCTCGATGGCGAACAACGCACCGGTGGCCGGCGCCTTGAAGATGGCCGAGACGCCCGCGGCCGCTCCGGCAACGAGCAGCAGCTTGGCGTCCTCGCGGGAGAAGAAGCGCGCGAACCGCCGCTGGATGGTCGACCCGATCGTGGAGCCGGCATAGATGGACGGTCCTTCGAGACCGAGCGCCCCGCCGTAGCCGATGGTGGCGATGCTGGCGAGGACCCGGCCGAGGACAGGCCGGGTCGACATGTGCTCGTGCGCCTCCTCGTGGAAGCTGCGCACGTACTCGTCGGTCGTCGATGGCGACTTGCCCTGGGCGATCCAGCGCAGGCAGAGGTAGGCGATCAACAGGCCGACACCGGGGGCAAACGCCTGCAGCCACAGCGGCCGGTCCGCCAGGCGATCGAACAACCCGCCGATGGTGACGCGCTCGATGACCAGGACGGCGAGGCCGACCACGACGCCGGTGAGGCCGGCGAACAGGAACGTCTGGTGGGTGCGCCGACCGATGGCTCGCGCTTCGAGCTGCCGGTGCAACGGCACGAAGGGCCGTTGGGCAGTCACCCCTGCGCCCTTCGGCCGCCGCCGGGACCGCATCGCCACGTCCCGGCGTGCACCAGCCGTGCTCGCAGAACCTCGTTGCGTCCGGACATGGGGCGACCGCGGTCGAACGATACGCATGGCCCCAGCAGACTCATGGGCGATGACCTTAGAGCTTTGGCCGGGGGCGCCACGCAGCCTGTCGGGCGGACCCCACGGGACTCGCTACCATCCCATCTATGAAGAAGCTTCTGCTGCTCATCGCTCTCGTCGTCCTGGCAACGATCGCGGCCAAGAAGGTGCGCTCCGCCTAACAGCGGTGGCACGGGCCCGGCCGCGAGCCAGCCGCTGGCTCGCGGCGCCTAGCAGGGCCCAACCAGCGGGTGCCGGAGGTGCGGGCTTGCGCCGGTCCCACAGCCAGCGGGCGGCGAAGCCCGCGGCCAACGCCAGCACGACTGCGCCCCCACCGAGGGCGGCGTGCCGCGGGGCGGGCATGGGGACCCGCTCGCGCAGGGGAACGCGACGGGTGAACCGCTGCACGTCCCAGTCCCGGGCACGCGCGGCCCGGAGCAACTCACGATCGGGGTTCACCGCCACCGGGTGGCCAACGGCCTCGAGCATCGGCAGGTCGGTGGCCGAGTCGCTGTACGCATACGACGCGGACAGCTCGATGCCGTCTCGCCGGGCCGCATCCTCCATCGCCGCCACCTTCTCGGGCCCGTAGCAATAGCGCTCGGTCCGCCCCGTGTAGCGGCCGTCGGCGTCGAGTTCGGCGCGTGTCGCTAGTGCCTCGTCGACGCCAAGGAACTGCGCGAGCGGTGCGACGATCTCCTCGGGCGAGGCCGACACGATGAACACCTTGCGGCCGGCGTCCCGGTGCTCACGGATGAGATCGAGGGCCTCGTCGAAGACAATGGGTTCGACCACGTCCACAAGCGTCTCGCGCACGATGGCGCTGATCTCGGCCTGGTCCCACCCGCGCGTCAGCCGCAGCACCGAATCGCGCATCTTGTCGAGCTTGGCGGGTGTCGCGCCGAACTGGGCGTAGACGAGCTGGCCCCAGGCGGCCCGGAGCAGCATCCGACGCGAGAGCAGCCCGGCGCGGTGCAAGGGACCGCTGAACGCCACCATCGAGGCCTTGGCGATCACCGTCTTGTCGAGGTCGAAGAAGGCTGCGGAGCGCAGAGTCACGGCTGGCGACGCTAACGGCGGAGCAGCTTGATCCGTCGGGGGCGCTCAGGTCGTCAACGGCTCTCTAATGCCATTGAGTGAATTTTAGTTACTTGCCCTGGTCTATTGACATCTCCAAGCCATTTTATGTATCCTTCCTGATCTTGCTCCCAGCTGGCTGTGTGGCACGCCGGCCACCGGGCGCCTCTCGACCTCCCCTCAGTGCTCCTTCGTCGTGGAGGTCTCCTCATGCTCGTCGCCTGCTGGTCGGTCAAGGGCGGCGTCGGCACCACGGTCGTCGCCGCATCGCTTGCGCTTCTCGTCGCGCGCCGCGGCGGTCCCGGCGTCGTGCTGGCCGATCTGGCCGGCGACGGTCCGGCGGTCCTCGGCTTGTCCGAACCCGACGGCCCGGGCCTCGCCGGCTGGCTCGCGGCCGGCGACGACGTGCCCGCCGACGGATTGGCGCGCCTCGAGGTCCAGGCGTGCCCTGGCCTCGCGCTCCTGCCCCGCGGCGCCGGGGTGCTCGTGCCCGATCGGGCGCCCGTGTTGGCCTCGCTGCTCGACCGCGGGCCGCGACCGGTCGTGGTCGACTGCGGCACGACCGAGCGGGTGGCGGCGGCCGTGGCCGGCGGCGCCCAGCGATCCATCCTGGTCATCCGGCCGTGCTACCTGGCACTGCGACGCGCGCTGGCATCGCCCTTGCGGCCGTCCGAGGTCGTGATGATCCGCGAGCCAGGCCGCACGCTGTCACGCCACGACGTCGAGTCCGCCGTCGGCGCGCCCGTGCGGGCCGAGATCGAGGCCGACCCCGCGGTTGCACGCGCCGTCGACTCCGGGCTCATGGCGGGGCGCCTGCCCCGATCGTTGGAGCGAGGGCTGCGCCATGCCGCGTGACCGGCGGACCGATGTCGTCGAGCTCGACGCCCGCGTGCATCGCCGGGTGCTCGTGTCGGCGACCGACCGACTGCTCGACGATCCGGCTCTGGCCGACCTCGTGCGCAAGGAGGCCCCGCTGCTCGGGGCGGATCAGGTGGCCGGGGTCGTGTCTCGGGTACGAGCGCGAATCGGCGGTTTGGGGCCGCTGGAGCCACTGCTCGCCGACCCGCGAGTGAACGACGTCCTCGTCAACGGCCCGGGCCCGGTGTGGGTCGAACGAGCGGGCCGGCTCGAGCGCACGCCCCTAGAGCTCGATCGACCCGCAATCGACCTGCTCGTCGAGCGGGTGGTGGCGCCCCTGGGCCTGCGAGCCGACCGAATGAACCCAGTCGTCGACGCTCGCCTCCCCGACGGGTCGCGGGTCCACGTGGTGCTGCCCCCGCTGGCTGTCGACGGCCCCGCCGTGACCATCCGTCGCTTCGGTGCCGCCGCCATACCCCTCGGCGAGTTCTGTTCGCCCGGCGTCGCCGACCTGCTGGCGGCCGCCGTCGACGCCGGCCTCAACATGGTCGTCTGCGGGGGCACGGGTGCGGGCAAGACCACGCTGCTCAACGCCCTGTGCGGTCATTTGGCGTTCGGCGAGCGCGTCGTCACCGTCGAGGACACGGCCGAGCTTCGGCTCCCCGGCGAGCATGTCGTCCGCCTGGAGACCCGCCCGGCGAGCCCCGATGGCCTAGCCGCCGTCGGGGTCCGCGAGCTCGTCCGCGCTGCGCTGCGCATGCGGCCCGACCGCATCGTCGTCGGCGAGGTTCGCGGTGCTGAGGCGCTCGACATGCTCCAGGCGATGAACACCGGACATGACGGGTCGCTGTCCACGGTCCACGCCAACGGCACCGCCGACGCGCTCCGCCGCATCGAGACAATGGCGCTGATGGGCTCCATCGATCTGCCCCTCGCGGCCGTGCGCGAGCAGGTCCTCGGCGCCCTCGACCTCTTGGTGCGCGTCGTCCGGGGCGCGAGCGGCGCCCGGCTGGTGGCGGAGGTTGCCGAGGTCATCGCCGGGCCCGGGCATGCGATCGCCACCCGGCCGCTGGCGGTCGGCCGCAGGTGTGTGGCCCATCCCACCCGCCCGGCGCGCCGCCCGGATGTAGCCGTCTGGGCGGCTGGAGGAGCCGGCGCGACGAGCCACACCGCGGATGCGTCGTCAGATCCGGCCGATCGGAAGGGGACATGACACCGCTCCCCCTGCTGATCGCCGTCTTCCTGTCCGTGGCGATCGGGTGGTCATTCCGTGGCTGGGCGTCGGCGCAGCGGGTCCAGTCCCGCGTGGCCGACACACTGGGCCCCGTCGGGGCAGCCGATGCGGCGCCGGCACGGTCCGCCACGCCGGTCCCGCCCGTCGCCGTGGTCGCCGCGGGTGCGGGCACCGCGGTGGCCGCCCTCGTTGTCGGGCCCGCCGTTCTTGCCTTCGCAGTGTTCGGGCTGGTCGTGACACCGGCCCTTGCTCGCCGACATCGGCGTGTGCGGACGCTGGTCCAGCGGCGTGGTCAGCTCCCACCGGCACTGGAGGAGCTCGCGGTAGCCCTGCGCTCGGGATCGTCGCTCCCGGTCGCCCTGGGTGAGGCCGGTCGGGCAACGTCCGATCCGCTCGGTCCCGAGCTCGAGGCGCTGGCGCTCGGCGCCGGTCG
The DNA here is from genome assembly GCA_963717085.1 of uncultured bacterium. Taxonomy (GTDB): domain Bacteria; phylum Actinomycetota; class Acidimicrobiia; order Acidimicrobiales; family VFJN01; genus DASQUK01. The sequence continues at coordinate 123,569 of CAVQVM010000020.1, read as the reverse complement.
GGGACAGCCGATGGCTACCGTGCTCGACGACTGGACCCGTCGCCACGACGATCCCGGCACCCGGCTCGCGGCCACGGCGCTCATCCTGGCGAGTGCCGTGGGCGTCGCCTCCGCACGAGCGGTCCACGGCGTGGCAGCCACCCTGCGCGAGCGCCTCGAGCTGAGCGCCGAACGTCGGGCCCTTGCGTCGCAGGCCCGCACCAGCGCAGTCGTCCTGTCGGCGGCGCCGCTGCTATTCGCGCTGCTTCTGGCCGTGAGCGACGGCGCCGCGGGGCGCTTCCTGTTGCAGTCGCGGGCCGGGTGGGCCTGCCTCGCCGCCGGTCTCGGCCTCGACGCCCTCGGTGCCTGGTGGATGGCGCGGCTGACGCGAGGGGAGCAACCATGACGGCCATCGCCCTGGGCCTGACCTGGGCCGTGGTGGTCGCCGTGGCCCTCGGGGTTGGTCGCGTCCCGGCTCGTCTTCCCCACCCGGGCGAGCCGACGCTCACGACCCCTCGCCCCGTTGCGTTCCTGAGCGGCCGCGCTGTCGCCGGCGGCGATCTGCCCGCCCCGGCGACCGCGATCGGCGCGTGGCTGCGACGCACGGGCCGTCGGCCCCCGGATCGCGACGCCGACCGTAGGGTCGGCAGGGCCGCGCTCGCCGCGGCCGTCCTGGCACCGTGGGCGCCGTTTCTGGCCATCGTTCCCGTGGCATGGTCGCTGCTCGCTCCCGCGCTGGCCTCGCGGCGGTCGACGCGCGCCCACGAGGCCGCGATCACCGACCAGCTTCCCGACGTCGTCGACCTGCTGGTGCTGACCACCGCTGCCGGCCTACCGATCGCCGCAGCGCTCTGCGCCATCGGGCGCAGGCCTGGCGGCCCGCTCGGCGCGGCCCTCGAGCGGGCGGCCACCCACATCGAGCGCGGTGGCACCACAGCCTCGGCGCTCAGCCTCGTCATGGACCAAGCGGGTGCTTCGGCACGACCACTGGTCGAGGCACTGTCGGCTCACGACCGCTACGGCACCCCGCTGGCGCCGGCACTCGAGCGCGTGGCGATCGAGAGCCGGCTGCGCCGTCGACGGCAGGCAGAGGAAGCGGCCCGCAGGCTGCCGGTGACCCTCCTGTTCCCCCTGGTGCTCACCACCCTGCCGGCCTTTGCGCTGCTCACGGTCGTCCCGCTCCTGGCGGGATCCTTCGGCTCGCTGAGCCCCTGAATCCCCTCCCCCCTGACACAACCCCACCCCACGCAGTTGCGCGACCTGGGAGGTCGACATGCTCATGCACCTAACACTCCATGCCCGACGGCTCGCCTCGAGGACCGTCGGCCGAGTCGGGCGTCGGCTCACCGACGACCGTGGGCAGGCTACGGCCGAGTACGGCCTGGTCATATTGGCCGCCGGTGGCATCGCCCTCGGTGTCATCGCCTGGGCGGCCCAGACCGGCAGCTTCACCGACCTGTTCGAGTCGGTGATCGAGAAGCTGACCGACAGCCTCTAGCGGTGAGGCGACCCTGGCGCGGCTCGCGGGGCCGTCGTCCCGAATCGCGACCCGACAGCGGCCAGGCAACCGTGGAGCTGGCCCTGCTCCTGCCATTGGTCGTCGGCCTGCTCCTGGCCATCGTCCAGGCCGGGGTGCTGGCCCGCGATCAGATCCTCGTGACCCATGCCGCCCGCGAGGCCGTGCGCGCTGCTGCCGTCGACGACGACCCGGCGGCGGCACGACGCGCGGCCGAGCAGGCGGGCCCGCTCGCCGCCGACCGGCTTGACACCGACGTGGTCGAGCGGGAGGCGGTGGGAGGTCGGGTCAGGGTCGTCGTGCGCTACCAGGCGCCGACGCGCATCCCGCTCGTGGGCACTTTCGTCGACGACGTGGTGCTCGATGCCGCCGCCACCATGCGGGTGGAGCGGTGATGCGCGCCGGCCGCCAGTGCTCACAGCGCAGCCCGGAGCAAGGCCAGGGCGCCGGCCTTGTCGAGCGGCTCGTTGCCGTTGCCGCACTTGGGCGACTGCACGCACGACGGGCAGCCACTGGCACATGGGCACGACTCGATGATCTCGGCCGTGGTCGCCAGGTGGCGAGAGGCCGCCTCGTATCCGAGCTCCGCGATCCCGGCGCCGCCTTGATACCCGTCGTAGATCACGATGGCAGGCGCACCGAGGTCGGGCTGGTGCAGCGTCGACACGCCGCCGACGTCCCAGCGGTCGCAAATCGTGAACAGCGGCAAGACGCCGATTCCCGCGTGTTCGGCGGCGTGCAGGGCACCGGGGGCGTCCGCCATAGCAACACCCGCTCGAGCCAGCAGACAAGGGGGGACCTCGTACCAGAACGCCCGCGTGCACAGCGTCGAACGTGGCAGCTCGAGCGCGGTCATCCCGAGGGACTCACCGGTCAGGGCCTCCTTGCGCTGGTAGCCGACCACCTGTTCGTGCACCTCGACGGTCCCGAGGCCGACAGCCAACTCCCCCAGCCGGCGGGCGGCGTCGCGACGCACGATGCGGATGTCGATGTCGGTGCGCGCCACCGTGTACGTCGACCCGTCATCGGGTTCGACGACCGCCGTGCGGCCGTCGAGGTCGAGGGCGGCCACCCGCCAGGTCTGCCCCGCATGCAGGTAGGACGCTCCGGGGTGCACCTGCCCGCACGCACGGGCCAGCTCCACCGTCCCCACCGCCTCCCCGTCGATCGTGCGGATGCTCACCTCACCGCCGGCGCCCGCCCGCAGGCCGACCCCGTGGGCCGGCCAGCCACCGCCCGAATACAGGGCCTGCGGGCCTCGCCCGCGTATCTGCTGGCGCACGACAACGTCGTCGGCGCGGGCGAGGCGCAAGACGACCTCGTCGAGGACGCCCGGCCAGTAGCGCTCGTCGGCGTGGGTCAGGGGCATCTCGTGGGCTGCGCACCGCAGGTGGGCATCGGCGACGAAGGGATTGGCGGGGTTGATCACCGCCGGCTCCGGCGGCCGCCGTACCAAGTCGTCGGGATGGGTGGCGATCCACTGGTCCAGCTGGTCGGCCCCCGCGACGAGGACCGCCGACGACGCCTGCCCAGATCGCCCCGCCCGCCCCGCCTGCTGCCAGAACGAGGCGATCGTGCCCGGAAATCCGTTGAGCACCACGGCGTCCAGCCCGCCCACATCGATCCCGAGCTCGAGGGCGCTGGTCGCAACCACTCCGTCGAGGCGCCCCCCGAACAGCTCCTCCTCGATCTCGCGGCGCTCGGCCGCGAGGTAGCCACCCCGGTAGGGCTTGACGCGGCGCCGCTGGGCGGGTGGCAGGCGGCGGCGGGCATCGGACGCCACGACCTCGGTGGTCCGTCGGCTGCGGCAGAACGCGATGGTCTTGTGTCCCGACCCCACCAGCTCGGCCACCAAGCCGGCGGTCTCCCGGTTGGCGGAGGCCCGCACCCCGGTCAGCTCGTCGAGTCGCGGTGGGTTCCACACCGCGACCAGCCGCTCGCCCTGAGGCGAGCCGTCGTCCACCACGGCCTCGACGGGGAGGCCGCACAGGTCCGACGCCAGCACGTCCGGCCGGCCGATGGTGGCCGAGCAACACACGAAGGTGGGATCGGCGCCGTAGCGGTGCGCCAGGCGGCGGAGTCGGCGCAGCACGTGAGCGACATGGCTCCCGAAAATCCCCCGGAAGGCGTGCAACTCGTCCACGACGACGTAGCGCAAGCGGCCCAGGAACGTTGCCCACCGATCGTGGTGCGGGAGGATCCCGCTGTGCAGCATCTCCGGGTTCGTCAGCACCGCGGTGGCATGCCGGCGGATCCAGGCCCGCTCCTCCGGGCCGGCGTCGCCGTCGTACGCCCCGGCGACGACCCGGGGAAATCCCAGCTCGGCGAATGCTCGCAGCTGATCGTGCGCCAGGGCCTTGGTGGGAAAGACCAGCAGGGCGGTGCCGCGCCGGACCGGCGCCATGGCCGCCTCGGCGATCGGCACCTGGAAGCAGAGCGACTTTCCAGAAGCGGTGCCCGTGGCGACGACCACCGAGCGTCCCGCGCGTGCCCGGTCGATCGCCTCGGCCTGGTGCGACCAGAAGTGCGGCACGCCCAGACACGCCAGCACGTCGGGCGGCAGGGGGCGGGCGGTCTCCCCGGGGCGTCCCGGGCGTCCGGCGATCCGCTGCACATGGACCAGGGCCGAGGGGCCACATCCGACCGCAGCATCCACGTCTCTGCCGGCCATCGCGCCGAGCAGCGTTGCCATCGGATCGGTGCCGACGTCGTGGCGGGGGATGCCGATCGGTTCACCGACCGGGCCATCGAGCACGGAGGTGATGTCGACGAGGGCCATGACCGAGTGCCAGGTTACGCCCGTGGAATTCCACGAGTGTCACGCGCCTGGTCATGTTGCCTCGCCTGGGTCCGAGAAGCCAGGCGATAGGGTCACCGAGCCATGGAGCTGCGCACCGAGGTGTCCGAGGTCAGGGCGTGGACCGTCGTCACGGTCCACGGCGAGATCGACGTCGCCACCTCCCCCACCCTGCGTGAGCGCCTGATCGGCCTCGTGAACGATGGGGCGACGCGGCTCGTGCTCGACCTCGAGGCGGTCGACTTCCTTGACTCCACTGGTCTCGGCACCATCGTCAGCGTCCTGAAGCGGGTCCGAACCCACGGGGGTGACCTGCGCCTGGTGTGCACCGAGGCTCGGATTCGCCGCCTGTTCGAGATCACCGGCCTCGACAAGGCCGTGCCGCTCCACGTGTCCCTCGACGACGCCATCTCTGCGGGATGACCCCATGGCGGTCGTGGAGCTGGAGATCCCGGCCCGCTCCGCCTACCTCTCGCTGGTGCGGCTGGTGGTCGACGCGGCGATCGGATCGCTGGCGCCCGGGCTGAACCCCGCCCGCCTCGACGACCTGAAGATCGCAGTCACGGAGGCCTGCTCCAACGCCATCGAGGCCCAGGAGTCCAACTGGTCAGAGGGACCCGTGGTCGTCCGCTGCACGATCCGCGACGACGAGGTCCGGGTGGAGGTCATCGATCGTGGCTCAGGGTTCGATCCCAACGAGATCGAGACCCTGCCCGCCGTCACTGACCCCCGGCGGCTGCGCCACGAGAGCGGCCTGGGTATCGCGCTCATGCGCACCCTCGCCGACGAGGTGAGCTTCACCCCCTCGCCCGACGGCACGCGGGTGAGCCTCGTCGTGCACCGGCCCGCGCACTCGGCGAGCTGACCCGGACCGACCTCGCCAAGCGCCGCACGTGCGTAGCCGGCGACCCAGAGGCCGGCCGGCCGAGGCCATCAGCACTCGTCTTCGACGAACTCCCCGACGGTGTTGAACGCCTCCTCGGCGTCCGGAAGGTCCGCCTGCACCTCGGCCACCGCGTTCCGATCGGTGATGTCGATCTCGGACAGCTTCTCGAAGCCCTCGAGGACCTTCTCGTACTCGTCAGCGATCTCCTCGGGGGGATCCAGATCCCGGAGCATGCCGAGGGCGTTGTCGAGCGCGCCCGGGTCCGTCACGTTGATGTTCGAGAACTGCTCGTTGACCTCGTTGAAGCCGTCGCAGAACTCATCGATCGCTTCGCTTGACGTGCTGTCGTCGTCACCGCCACAGCCGGCGGCCATCAGCAACCCGACGACCGCCACGCCCGCCACAAAACGCCTCATGCAGCCCTTATGCCTCCTCGTATTTTCGAAGCTCGCGCCGTGCCACCGACATGCGATGCACCTCGTCGGGACCGTCTGCCAACCGCAACGTGCGGACATGTGCGTACATCGACGCCAGCGGAACGTCGTTCGACACGCCGAGGGCTCCGTGGGCCTGGATGGCCCGGTCGATGACCCGCAGGGCCACGTCGGGGGCGGCGACCTTGATCGCCGAGATCTCGATGCGGGCGCCCTTGTTGCCGACCGTGTCCATCAGCCAGGCGGACTTGAGCACGAGCAGGCGAACCTGCTCGATCTCGATGCGGCTATCGGCGATCCACTGCTGGATGACCCCCTGCTCGGCCAGCGGCTTGCCGAACGCCGTGCGCCCGCGCACGCGGCGGCACATCAGCTCCAGGGCCCGCTCGGCGACCCCGATGGCCCGCATGCAGTGGTGGATCCGGCCCGGGCCTAGCCGGGCCTGCGCCATGGCGAAGCCACCGCCCTCCTCCCCGAGCAGGTGGTCGGCGGGCACACGCACGTCCTCGAAGACCAGCTCACAGTGGCCCTCGTTGTCCTGGTAACCGAACACCGGGAGGCTGCGGACGTTCTCGAGCCCCGGAGTGTCCATGGGAACCAAGACCATGGACTGCTGCCGGTGGGGTGGCGCGTCGGGGTCGGTCTTGCCCATCACGATCGCGACCCGGCAGCGCTCCCTGGCCGCGCCGCTGATCCACCACTTGTGCCCATTGAGCACGTAGTGGTCGTCGTCCCGTTCGATCCGCAGCGAGATGTTGGTGGCATCGGAGCTCGCGACCGCCGGCTCGGTCATCGCGAAGCACGATCGGATCTCGCCCTCGAGCAGCGGACGAAGCCAGCGCTCCTTCTGCTGGTCGGTGCCGAACATCGTGAGGAGCTCCATGTTGCCCGTGTCGGGTGCCGAGCAGTTGAGCGCCTCCGGCGCCAGCGGACTGCGCCCCGTCATCTCGGCGAGTGGGGCGTAGTCGAGGTTCGAGAGTCCCTCAGTCCACTCGGTCTCGTGGGGGAGGAAGAGGTTCCACAGCCCCCGTTCGCGCGCCTCCACCTTGAGCTCGCCGAGGACCGGCGCATGGAAGTGCGGATCATCCGAGTCGGCGATCTGCTGCTCGTAGCGCGCCTCGTTGGGATAGACGCACTCGTCCATGAAGGCCCCGAGCCGCTTGCGCAGCTCCTCGGCCCGCGGGCTCAGGGCGAAATCCATTGCGTGACACTAGACGAGCCCGTCATGTCCCCGACCCCGGGTTTCAACCACTAAAAGTAGCCATTTTGACGCGTACTGCGTTCGACTAGCGCAGCAGCCGTTACAGGTGTAACGTACGTGCAACGTTGCAGCGGGGGGCTACACGAGATAGGCCGCTAGTTCTTCGTGTGTTGGCGTTTCCAGGTGTGCCGGTCCGATGGTCGGTCCCGTCCGCCCGCCTCGATCGTCGGGCCGGCGCACCTGGGGACGCGGGCGGGGCAACCTCGGGGCACGGGCCGGAGATCGCCAATCACGGTCTGATCACGCCTCGACGTCGCGTCGTCCCTCGAGCGCCCGGCCCAGCGTCAACTCGTCGGCGTACTCGAGGTCGCCCCCCACCGGCAGGCCGCTGGCGATGCGGGTCACCCTCAGCCCCAGGGGCTTGAGCAATCGGCCGAGATACAGCGCAGTGGCCTCACCCTCGAGGTTCGGGTTCGTGCAGAGGATGATCTCGGTGATGCCCTCTCGCTCGATGCGGTCGAGGAGCTCGCGGATGCGGAGCTGCTCGGGGCCAACGCCCTCGATGGGACTGATGGCGCCCTGCAGCACGTGATAGCGCCCGTGGAACTCGCCAGTCTTCTCGACCGCCACCACGTCGCGAGGCTCCTCGACGACACAGACCACCGTCGCGTCCCGGCGGGCATCGGCGCAGATGCCACATGTCTCGCCTTCGGCCACGTTGAAGCAGGTCTGGCAGAACGTGACCCGGTCCTTGGCCTCGGCGATGGCGCGGGCCAGGCGCAGGGCGTCGGCCTTGGACAGCTTGAGGAGATGGAACGCGATCCGTTGGGCCGACTTGGGCCCGACGCCCGGCAGCCGCCCCAGCTCGTCGATGAGGTCCTGGACCGGACCGGCGTACACGGCCACGGCGCTTCGCTAGCCCTTGTCGGGGCCGGAGCCCCTGCCCGGGCCGCCGAGCAGGCCACCGAGCGCACCCCCGAGCCCGTCGATGTCGAGCCCGCCCAGCGCACCCAGGGCGTCGCGCTGGAGGGCGGTGACCTTCGCACCGGCGTCGTGGAGCGCCGCCACGATGAGGTCCTGGAGCATGTCGACGTCCTCGGGGTCGACGACCTCGGGCGCGAGCTTGATCGAGCGGACGTCGCCCGTTCCCGTCATCTCCACCGTCACCACGCCGCCGCCGGCACTGCCGGTCACGATCTCGTCGGCGGCCCGCGCCTGCGCCGAGAACGCTTCCTGGGCCGACTCGAGCAGTCCACCGAGGTCGCCCAGCCCCGGCAACGCGCCGGGTTCGGGACGGTTGGGTGCGGGTGGATCGGACGGAGTGTCGGCCATCGGGTCAGTCCTCCTGGATGAGCTCGCCGCCGCCGAACGTGCGCACGACCAGGTCCACGCCCGTGACCGCGGCGTCGCCGGCGTCCCGCAGCTCGGCGGGGTCGATGTGCTCCGGGTCATCGGGCGGCGGCGCAGCCGAGGCCGTCGAGCCGGCACCCGCCGGTTCGCCCTCGACCACGATCGCCACCGGGACGGGACCCCCGAAGTGCGCGAGCAGCGCTTCCTCCACCTCACCCCGCGACTCGTCACACGCCTTCTGGTGCCACTCGTTGGAAACGGCAAAGCGCAACGTGCGCGGGTCCGGCTCGATCCACCGCCCGCCGCGCCAGCGGCTCCGAACCGACTTCGGCAACGCGTTGAGCACCGCGCCCGTCCAGGCGTTGGTGATCTCGTCGAGGTCTGGGATCCGCCCGGCAGGGGCCGACACCATCCCTGCCGGTTCCGCCGGCCCGGCATGCTCCTCCTGCTGGCGCACAACGGCGCCGAGCGTGGGCTTGTCAACGGCCTGACGCGCTGGTTCCGGCGATCGGCCGGCATCGTCGCTGCGGCGGTTCGACAACGCCTCGCGCGCCGCGGCCGCTCCGCCAGAGGGGTTGACTGCGTCCGACGCACCGCCGCTCGGGCCTCCGCCGACGGGACCATCGCCACGCTCCAGGCGGTCAAGGCGTTCGAGGATCGCGTCGAGCGTCCGATCGGTCGCGGGCTGGGTCAGGCGGACGAGCGCCACCTCGACCACGATCCGCGGATCGGGCTTGCGAGCCAGCTCGACGAGCGACTCGCCCAGCACGTCGAGCGCCCGTGTCAGGCCCGCCGGCCCCAGCCGCTCGCCGACGCGGGACGCCCGATCCCGCTGGGCCGGAGCGACGTGCTCGTCCGCCGCACCCATCACCGCGAGGAACGCGTCCCGCAGGGCGGCGATGAGGTCCTCGCCCAGGGTGCGGGGATCGCGACCAGCGGCAAGGGCGTCGGCCACGGCGACCAGGACTGCGCCCGCGTCGCGGTCCCCAAGCGCATCCAGTACGGCGTCCACCGGCTCGGACGCTTCGAACACCTCGCCGAGGGCCGCCACCTGGTCGAGCGCCGACAGCGTGTCACGGGCGGAGCCGGCGCCGCTGCGGATGACGTGGTCGACGGCGCGGTCCACCTCGTCGGCGTCGAGGCGCAGGCCGGCGTCGGCGATGACATGGCGTACGTGATCGGCTAGGACGTCCGGGGACAGGAGCCGGAACTCGAAATGTTGCGTGCGGCTGCGGATCGTCGGCCGCACCTTCTGCGGGTCGGTGGTTGCGAGCACGAACACCACGTGCTCGGGCGGTTCCTCGAGGGTCTTCAGGAGGGCATTCTCTGCACCCTGGCTCAGCATGTGGACCTCGTCGAGGATGATCACCCGCCGCTTGCCCGACGTGCCGAGTGGAACCCGCTCGATCAGGTCGCGCATGTCGTCGACCTTGCTCTTGGACGCCGCGTCCTGCTCGAGCAACCAGTCGGTGACCCGTCCCTCGGCCACGGCCACGCAGTTATCGCACTTGCCACAGGGCTCGCCGTCGACCGGCGCGTCGCAGTTGAGGACCTTGGCCAGTATGCGCGCCGTCGACGTCTTGCCGGTGCCGCGTGGCCCGCTGAAGAGGTAGGCGTGGCCGACGCGGTCCTCGCGCACGGCGTTGCGCAGGGCCTTGGTCACGTGATCCTGCCCCAGCACCTCGTCGAAGCGCTGCGGGCGGTAGCGCCGGTAGAGCGACTGGTACGCGGCCATCGGGCCGGATGCTATCGGGGGCACGCCGAGCGGCCTTGGGCGATCAAGCGGTTCCGCGCGCAAGAAGCACGGTGCCCGTCACCGGAGGTGCCTGGGGCCCGAGCGGCCCGGCCCCGAAGTGGCCACGAGCGGGAAACACAGTGCCCGTCACCGGAGGTGCCTGGGGCCCGAGCGGCCCGGCCACGAAGTGGCCACGAGCGGGAAACACAGTGCCCGTCACCGGAGGTGCCTGGGGCCCGAGCGGCCCGGCCCCGAAGTGGCCACGAGCGGGAAACACAGTGCCCGTCACCGGAGGTGCCTGGGGCCCGAGCGGCCCGGCCACGAAGTGGCCAGGAGCGGGAAACACAGTGCCCGTCACCGGAGGTGCCTGGGGCCCGAGCGGCCCGGCCACGAAGTGGCCAGGAGCGGGAAACACAGTGCCCGTCACCGGAGGTGACGGCCAGGCGGTCTGCGGCACACCACAGGTTCCGCTGAGAGCTGCTGCCTCCCGGCCCTGACTCGGTTCGCGGGCTGCAGTTGCACAGGACCCGGCCGCCACCTGCGGTCACGGGCGGACCACACGATAGCGTGTGCTGCTCCGGGCACCACCTGAGGAGGGATGCGAGAGCGGCCGAATCGGCACGCTTGGAAAGCGTGTGTGGGTCCTGCCCACCGTGGGTTCGAATCCCACTCCCTCCGCCCTGGGATTTCGCACCGTCCCGGACGGCTTCGCCCGTCGAGGACAGTGGCCCTGACCTGCGGTTTCTTCCCGTGAGGCTCAGGCGCCTGGTCCGGATCGCGGACCGTTGCTACCAGCGTTGCTGCCAAGATCGACGGGGCGGGAGACCGGCTGTCGACGGGCCTGACGGCGCCGCGGGCTGACGGGCCCGACGGTGCGCAAGGACGTGCCGGTCAGCGGGCTGTATCGGCGCAACGGTGGAGGCGCGCGGTTGCCGAGCCCGCGTCCACGGTGTTTGCCGCCGGCGGAACCAGCGCGATTCCGAACCCATGAGCTGGCAACGTGTGCTCGGCCCTAGTTGCTGATATACGCCGCGGTGTTGGAGAACAGCAGGATCTGCCCGGTGGCGCGGCCACCGCGAACTGCCCGCTGGGGGCCACGTCCTCACCTTGCGTAGTCATCTAGGCGGCCAAGGACGCTCTGCGAAACGCCATCCACCGGCACCTCGGGGACGGTCAATACAGGCCGCTGTCAACGGCGGTCGAATCTTGACCCCCTGGCGACTTCTACTTCGCCAACGCGCGTTGGTCGCCATAGCGTCGTCCGCATGGTACGGAGCGGGTGGAGCGCCGATGACGGCGGCCCCGGAGTTGTCAGACGTTGACTACCTGGCGATCGAGGTGTTGGTGGAGGTGGGCGGCGAGGTCGGCGGTGTCGCGTGCGGCCCCGCCGATGAAGCTCGACCCGCGGCGGCGCAGGACGTTGAGCCCCAGCACGTACATGCCGGGAGCGCCACGGATGACGCCACCGTCGTGGCGGATCATTCCCTTGTGGTCGAACACCGGTAGTTCGATCCAGCGGTGATCGGGGCGGTACCCGGTCGCCCAGATCACGGTGCGGATGCCGTCATGCTCGAGGTCGATGTCGGTTGGAGTGGGCGCGGGGCGGCGGGTGGGCTCGAAGCGCTCGGGCGGTCCGACATCGTCGTCGATGCCGGCGAGCGTCGCCCATTCGTCGAGCGTGGCGAGCAGCCGGTTCATCTTGAGATCTGCGAGCTTGCACGTGTTGGGCAACGATCCGGAGAACTGGGCGGTGCCGTCGCGGATCCGGCCGAGTCGACCGGCGATCCTGACCCCGAGATCCTGGAGGGAATTCAGGTCGATCGAGCGACGCTGCGGGGTGCCGATGAGTTGGGGCGACGGGAGATGGCGGGCGCGGACGACGTCGTCGAGGGCGTCGTAGGGCTCGTCGAGGATGCCGGCGCTGTCGGTCCACCAGAAGATGTCGCGGCCGCGGTAGGTGCGGGGCATTCGGACGTGTTCGCCGACGGCGAGGGTGACGGGGCGACCGCTGCGGTGGATCTCCTCGGCGAGCTGTACCCCGGTGGCGGACGCGCCGACGATCAGCACGCCACCATCTTCCAGATCATTGGCGCGGCGATACGTCTGGGGGGTCACCGAGGCGACTCGGTCGGGGAGCCCGGCGGCGATCGGCGGGACGACGGCGACGCTGCAGGCGCCGGTGGCGATCACCATGGCCGTGCACCGCCAGAGACCGCGATCGGTGGTGATCTGGTAGCCGTCGCCGCCCGCGGTCACACCCGTCACCGTGGTGCCGGCGTGCACGGGGGCGGTGATCGTCCGGGCGTAGCCGGCGATGTGGTTGGCGACCTCCCGCACGGTCATGTATCCGTCGGGGTCGTCGCCGTCGTCGCGGTGCCCGGGGAGTCGGACGTGCCAGTTCGGCGTCAACAGCCGCAGCGACTCCCAGCGCTCGGTGCGCCACGAGTTGGCCACCTCGCCGCGTTCGAGCACCACGTGGTCGATCGAGCGCTCGGTGAGGCGGCGACTCATCGCCAGCCCGGCGTGGCCGGCGCCGACGATGACGACCGGGACGAACACTGGTGGGTCAGGCGACGTCGACGGTGACGTCGGTCGGGTTGGTCAGGATGTCGAACACCGCCGACCGCTTCTGGGACTGGGCCACCAGCGCCTCGATGTCTTCCCGGGAGGCGTCGGCGTCGATGTCAAAGCGCACCCGGATGTCGCGGTAGCCGTTGCGCACGTCGGGATCGGCGCCGAGGATGCCGAGCACGTTCATGCCACCCTCGACCGTGGCGGTGGCCTTGCGCAGTTGGATCTCGCGCAGCTGGGCGACGGCGGCGACCCCGGCGGTGAGGCAGCTGGCCAGGGCGACGAGCACGTACTCGGCCGGTGTCGCCCCCTGGTCCTCCGACGCGAAGCACAGGGGGTGGTCGGCGTCGAAGTTGAACGTCGACAGGTGGGTGTGCTCCTGGCCGAGGCCCGAGAAGGTCTCGACGGTCGAGCGGCTGTGGGTGCCGCGCACCCACGAGCATGTCGCGCGCCAGGTGAACTCGGCGGCCCCCGGGGCGGCGGTCAGCGCCTCCCGGGCACCGAGCAGGGCTTCGGTGTTGACGCCGTTGTCGATCGGCGTGTCGGTCATCGTCATTGGATGTCTCCTTGGGTGATGTGGGTTGGGTTGGTGGTGAGGGGAATCAGGGGCGTCGGCCGGAGGCGATGACGAACTCGCCGGGGACCCGGAAGCCGGCGCCATGGCGGTACTGCGCAATCGATGCCAGGTAGTCGTCGTGCGCCGAGGCCTTGGTGGCGTCGTCGAACCGGGAGTAGGCGAGGGCGACCGGTCCGCCGAGAAACGCCGCCCCGATCGCGGCCGCCTCGTCGGCATAGACGAGGTCGACGCTCAGTCGGACCTGCTCGACGTCGGTGAACCCGGCGCGTGCGACGAGATTGGCGAGGGAGTCTCCGGTGCCGAGGGCGAAGAACATCGGGCACACGTCGCTGCTGACGCGGGCGTCGACGATCGGGAACAGTTCCGCCCATCCGCAGTTGCGCCGCGCGCCCCACGTGGACACGACCGCGACTCCGCCGGGCCGCAGGACGCGGTGCATCTCGCTCATCGCCGCCGGTGGGGACGGCATGTACATCAGCCCCACCGAGCACAGCGCGATGTCGAACGGCCCGGTGGCGTCGAGCTGCTCGGCGTCACAGCGACGGACCTCGACGTTGGCGAGCCCAGCCTGCCGCGCCCGCCTCGCGGTGTCATCCACCATCTTCTGCGAGATGTCGGTCGCCAGCACGTGACCGTCAGGGCCGACCTCGATCGCCGCCGGCAGGCTCACCATCCCGGTACCGCAGGCGATGTCGATCACGTCCTGACCCGGACGCAGATCAGCCGCCGCCAGGACCCGCTCGTGCGCCGGCCGCAACTGCTCCCGCCAGTACGTCTGGTAGTGGTCGACTGCGCGATCCCATCCCTGTCGTTGCACCCAACGGTGGACCTTGGCCTCCACGTCAGGCCACCCGCTCGTTGATCGAGACCGTGCGCTGCACCCGGTTCACCTTCGTCAACGCGTCGAGCACCGGGCTGAGCCGGTCGGCGAGCTCGACGACCGCCTCGACGTCACTCGTCCGAGCTGGGCTCTCCAACTCGACGCGGTAACGGATCTCGGTGAACCCCGGCGGCGCCGGCGCATCGCGCCGGAGCATCCCGCCCAGCTCGGAGTCCGTTTCCACCGTGACCCGCACCGAGGTCAGCTCGATTCCCTGCTCCGCCGCCCGCAGCTGGTAGCCCATCGCGAGACAGGCACCCAGCGCTGAGCTCAGGAGCACCGTGGGAGTGGGCGCCGAGCCCTCGCCACCGAACGCCGGCTGCAGGTCGCTCGCGATCGTCCACCCCGCCACCTCGGTCGAACACCGCAATCCGCCCACCAACGTCGTGACCGACGAGCCAGTGTGGCGGCCGTAGCCCGGGCGGCGAGCGAGTGTGCCGTTCAGGCGTCGCATGGCGGCGGCGATCCGCGGCCCGTCCCCGCTCCGCTCCCTCTGGGTCACTGGCGCTCCTCCTTGGACCGCATCGACGTTGCCGGGTGGGTTCGGTCGACCGACCGACCGAGACACTCGCGCTCGGGGAGCTCGATGTCAAGCTTGCTTCGACGCCGACCACTGAGATACGTTGCTTCGGTCGATCGACCGAAAGGGAGACGCTATGGCGGTCGCCGAATCCGCCACGGCCCAGGTCATCCTCGACGCGGCCCGCACACGCCTCCTCGCTGACGGGTACGCCCACCTGTCCACCCGGAAGGTGGCCCACGAGGCCGGAGTGCCGCTGTCGCAGGTGCACTACCACTTCGGATCGAAGGGCGGCATGGTGCTCGCCCTGCTCGAAGCCGAGAACCAGCGGCGCCTCGCGCGCCAGGCTGCGATGTATGCCGAGGACATCCCCCTCTGGAGGCGCTACGAGCAGGCGTGCGACTTCCTCGAGGACGATCTCGAGTCGGGCTACGTCCGCGTCCTCCTGGAGATGATCGCAGCCGGATGGTCGACCCCCGAGATCGGCGCCGCCACGCGTGAAATGCTCACCGGCTGGTACGAGTTGCTCAACGAGGTCGCCACCGAAGGGGCAGCCAGGTTCGGCGGACTCGGCCCGTTCTCACCGTCCGAGGCGGCCGCGCTCATCGTCAACGCCTTCATCGGCGCCGAGGCGCTGCTCCTGCTCGGCTTCGACCGTCATCAGATGCCGATCAGAGCCAGCCTGCGTCGTGTCGGCGAGCTGATCCGCGCCGCCGAGGAGCGCTCGAGAGGCGACGGCCACCGGGTCCAGCACGGTGGCGGGTGATGAGGGCGGTCGAGCCGGTGGACACCGGCTACGCCGAGCGGGAAGGGGTGAAGCTCTACTGGGAGGAGTTCGGCGCCGGCATCCTCACGCTCGTGCTCGTGCCTTGTTGGTCGATCGTCCACTCGCGAATCTGGAAGGCGCAGGTTCCCTACCTCGCCCGCTACTTCCGCGTCGTCACGTTCGACGGTCGCGGTTGCGGTCGCTCCGACCGGCTGGACGCGGCGGAGGCGTACCACTATTCGGAGTTTGCGGCCGATACCGTCGCGGTACTCGATGCCACCGGGACTCCCGACGCCGTGCTCGTCGGGTTCTCGCGGGGGCTTCTGTGGGGCCTGAAGGTTGCCGCCGAATCGCCGGAGCGGGTGCGCGGGTTGGTCTGCCTGGGAGCCAGTATCCCGCTGGTGCCGAAACACCCCGAACGGGCCGCACAGCTCTTCGGCGAGCGACCAGACACCACCGAGGGCTGGGCGAAGTACAACCACCACTACTGGCTCGAGGGTGGCTACCTCGACTTCGTCGAGTTCTTCGCCGGACGGGTATACACCGAGCCACACTCGACGAAGCAGCTCGAGGACTTCATCGAATGGGGTCTCGAGGTCGAACCTTCGACCCTGGTCGCCACGAGCGAAGGGCTCGGTGCGGCCAATCCGGACGACTTCAGCGAGCTGTGCTCGCGTGTCCGCGTGCCGGTGCTCGTGATCCACGGTGACGAGGACGCGATCACGCCGCACGCCACGGGGCCGGCTCTGGCGGAGGCGACCGGCGGTCGGCTCGTCACGATCGCGGGTGGCGGCCACTGCGTCCAGGCGCGCCACCCGGTGATCGTCAACCACCTCATCAGACGTTTCGTCGACAGGTTCGCCCGATGAGGGCCCGCTACCCTGACCACGAAGGCTTCGTCGAGCGGGATGGGGTCAAGGTCGGCTACGAGGTCTACGGCGATGGGGGGCCCAGCCTGCTCCTCGTCCCACCGGCGCCGATCACCCACGCGAGGGTCTTCAAGGCCATCGTCCCCACCCTCGCCCGTCGCCACCGTGTCATCACCGTGGACGGCCGGGGCACCGGCCGGTCCGCCCGGCCAAGAAGGATCGAGCAGCTTCGGCGAGCGGAGAACGTCGGCGACCTCGTCGCGGTGATCGACGCGACCGACCTCGAGGCGGTCGTGCTGCTCGCCCACTGCCACGCCAACTGGTGGGCCGTCGACGTCATCTCGACGCACCGCGACCGGGTGCTCGGGCTCGTCGCCATCTCGCCCGGCGTCCCTTACCTCGGGGTGTCCAAGCCGCACTGGGTCGAGGCGGCGAGCCGGTGGGAGGAGATCATCGAGGAACCGACCGGCTGGGCGTTGTGCAACCGCCACGCCATCCAACACGACCTGCGCCGCTGGGTGGAGTTCTTCTTCGCCGAGCAGCTCGTCGAACCCCACTCGACGAAGCAGCATGAGGACGCCGTGTCGTGGGCGTTGGAGACGACCGGCGACATCCTCGCCGCCAGCGAAGAGGCCCAGGATCTCGACCCACCATCGCGCCCCGCCTTCGAGCAGCAGTGCCGCGACCTCGGGGTTCCGGTCCTCGTGATCCACGGGACGCTGGACGTCTGCCAAGACGTCGAACGTGGCCGGGCGTTCGCCAATCTCACCGGCGGCGAACTCGTGCTCATCGAAGGCGCCGGCCACTTGCCCCACGTCAGGGATCCCGTGGTGGTGAACCACCTCGTCGAGCGTTTCGTCGACAGGGTCGCGCGGTGAGAGCGCGAGACCCGGACCACGAAGGCTTCGTCGAGCGCGACGGCGTCAAGGTCGCCTACGAGCTCTACGGGGAGGGCGGCGCACCCGCGGCCTTGCTCGTCCCTGCGTCACCGATCACCCACGCCCGGTCGTGGAAGGGGCTGATCCCGTACCTGGCGCGCCACCTCACCGTCGTCACCACCGACGGGCGGGGCACCGGCGGCTCCGACCGGCCGCATCAGAGCGCCCGCTTCGGACCCGACGAGGTCATCGCCGACCTGGTCGCCGTGCTCGCCGCCGCCGGTGTGACCCAGACGATCGTCGTCGCCCACTGTCACGCGACGCCGTGGGCGCTGCGGCTCGCCGCAGATCATCCCGACCTCGTCGTCGGGCTCGTCGCGATCTCGCCCGGCATCGCGGTGGCGCCGGGGCATGACTACACCATCGAGCCCGAGCGCCGTTGGCAGGAGGAGGTCGTCGACGCGACGGACTGGGCGATGCGCAACCGCAACTTCTGGCGGAGCGATGACGGCTACCGCAATTGGATCGAGTTTTTCTTCGCCCAGCAACTGCCCGAGCCGCACTCGACCAAGCAGTACGAGGACACGGTGTCCTGGGCGACGGGGGACACCGAGGTCGAAGCGATGATCGCGGAGCGCGAGGGACGGCAAGCCCCGGCGGGTACCGAGGCGGAAGAGCTGTGTGGGCGGGTGCCGTGCCCGGTGCTCGTCATCCACGGCACGGACGACCGGTGCCAGCCGCTGGATCGCGGGCGCCGTCTCGCCGAGCTCACCGGCGGCGATCTGGTCGTCCTCGACGGTTCCGGGCACCTGCCGCACGTCCGCGACCCGGTGCGGGTCAACCAGGCGATCATCAACTTCATCGGGGAAACAACGGGGGTGGCGATGCACACCAGGATCTGGTCACATGGCCTCAGCCGACCGAAGCGGGCGCTCTACCTATCCTCGCCGATCGGACTCGGCCATGCCCGGCGAGACGTCGCCGTCGTGAAGGAGCTCAAACAGCTGCGCCCCGACCTCGAGGTCGACTGGCTGGCCCAGCATCCCGTCACCACAGTGCTCGAAGCCGAGGGTGAGACCATTCATCCGGCGAGCCGGTGGCTCGCCAACGAATCCGCCCACATCGCCTCGGAGTCCAGCGAGCATGACCTCCACTGCTTCCAGGCGCTGCGCCGCATGGACGAGATCCTCGTCGCCAACTTCATGGTCTTCCAGGAGGTCGTCGAGGAGGGCTTGTACGACCTGATCGTTGGCGACGAGGCCTGGGATGTCGACCACTTCTGGCACGAGAACCCTGAACTGAAGCGCAGTCAGCATGTGTGGCTGACCGACTTCGTCGGCTTCCTTCCGATGCCGGACGGTGGCGAGCACGAGGCCTACCTCACCTCCGACTACAACGCCGAGATGATCGAGCACATCGCCCGCTACCCGTGGATCCGTGACCGGGCGATCTTCGTCGGCAACCCCCACGACATCGTGCCCGACCGCTTCGGCCCCGAGCTGCCAGCCATCCGCGACTGGACCGCGGAGCACTTCTCGTTCTCCGGGTACATCACCGGGTTCACGCCGCCCACCGAGCAGGAGGTCCCGGCCTGGCGCGCCGAGCTCGGCTACCGCGACGACGAGCTCGTGTGCGTCGTCGCCGTGGGCGGCAGTGGCGTGGGGCGGGCGTTGCTCGACAAGGTCATCGCGGCCTACCCGATCGCCAAGCGGCAGCTACCGGCGCTACGGATGATCGCCGTCGCCGGCCCGCGCATCGACCCGGCAGGGTTCCCCACCCACCCTGGGCTCGAAGTGCACGGCTACGTCGACCGCCTGTACCGGCACCTGTGCGTCTGCGATCTGGCCGTGGTGCAAGGCGGCCTCACCACCACGATGGAGCTGGCGGCGGCCCAACGGCCGTTCCTGTACTTCCCCCTCGGCCATCACTTCGAGCAGAACTTCCACGTCCGCCACCGCCTGGATCGCTACGGCGCCGGCCGGTGCATGGACTACGCCACCACCGATCCCGACCTCCTCGCGGCCGCCATCACCGACGCCATCGGCCGGCCGGTGGCCTACCGCGACGTCGAGACCGACGGCGCTGCCCGCGCTGCCCAACTCATCGCTGAACTGGTCTGATCCCGGAACGGTGAGCCGAGCGCGCCGACATCGGCCTCGCGCAGATCACAGATCGTCAACTGCGGCCTCAGCCTGGCCGCCGTCAGGACGCCGGTAGATTCAACCGAGTCAGCGGCGCAATAGCTCTCAAGTCGGCACGTCACAGCGTTGCTGCCACCGTTGCTGGCAGAACCACCCCTGACCAGGACGTTTACCGAATCCCACTCCCTCCGCTCAGCCGGCCCGCCCGGCGACCTAGGGGATCACGAGCCGGGCGTGCGCCCCCAAGCCTGTACGACGCGCGGCAAGCTCATGAGCGTCCCGTCATCCTCGGCGAGCAGCGTGCTCGTCGTGGGCGCCATCACCCGGGCGATGACACGCAGGCGCTCTCGCCCCTCCATGCCCCCACGAATGACGTAGTGCGGGATGGTCATGCAGGTCACCTCTCGACTCGCCATGACGGGCTCCGCCGAACCCGAAGCATCGAGGCGACGCTGTGGCTGGCGGCGGCCTCCGCTCCATTGGATCGCGGGCAACGGCCGCCGGGTACGCGACGTCCGGCAGGGTGCCGAGAGAGCTCGATTTCGTCGGGTCAGGGCTGCTCTCCGCAGCCGGTAGCGTCGAACGCCGTGGATCTCGATGCCGCGATGGAGCTAGCCCTCGACGAGGCCGCTCTGGCCGTCACCCACGACGACGTGCCGGTGGGCGCTGTCGTGCTCCGCGACGGCGAGGTGATCGCCCAGCGCCACAACGAGCGCGAGCGGACCGGCGATCCGACTGCCCATGCCGAGCTGCTGGCGCTCCGAGACGCCGCCGAGGTGGTCGGATCCTGGCGCCTCGAGGGCACAACCCTGGTGGTCACGCTGGAGCCCTGCCCGATGTGTGCCGGCGCACTGGTGGTGGCCCGCGTCGATCAGGTCGTGTTCGGTGCCGCAGATCCCAAGGCGGGCGCCTGCGGCTCGCTCTACAACCTCGCCGTGGATCCTCGCCTCAACCACGAGGTCGACGTGGTGTCCGGCATCCGCGCCGACGAGGCGGCGATGCTCCTCACCGGGTTCTTCGAGGATCGGCGGGGCGCCGATTAAGCGGCATCGGACGCCGGCGCGAAGGCACCACGGTGCCGCGGCACGGACGCCGCCCCGGCCCGGAGCGCGCCCCGGGCACCGCACCAGCAGCGCCAGGCGACCAGGGGCCCTTTGGCGGTGTTGTGGATCGCTTCGATGCGGGACGTGTCGAGCAGGACCTGGGCGCGGTGGGCGGGGCAGTAGACCTCAAACATCGTTGGCGCTCCTTCGATCGACAGGGGATGTCAAGGCGTCGGTCAGCCGGCGCCGGGGGGCACGCCGGCGCGATCGGCGTGCGAGCGCACCGTCGCGCCGCAGTGTGTGCATGCGCTCCTCGACCAGGAACGAGAGCATCGGTTCCATGTGACGCCCTTTCGGTCGGCTCGGACTCTTTGGCCTGGAGCCGCAGTCCAATTTCCTGCCATTGGCTCTAGCAAAGCCTTCGATTGGAATGTACTTTGGCTTCCAATCGGGCACAGCTCCATAGCCAATTTGGAAAGTATTGGTATGAAACAGTCCATTGAGGCCTCGCTCGGCGCTTGGTCGGATGGCCCGGGTCCCCTGCACCGCAAGCTCGGCGACGCGATCCGGCGGGCGATCGACCAGGGGCTCCTGGCGCCCGGCGAGCGACTGCCCGCCGAACGCGAGCTGGCGACCCGCCTCGCCGTGAGCCGATCGACGGTCGTCACCGCCTTCGACGCCCTCCGGGCCGAGGGCTTGCTGGAGAGCCGGCAGGGCAGCGGAACCCGTGTACGGCAGCGGTCGACCCGCAGGGCGATCCCGGCCGCCGGCCTCCCCCTCAGCCCCGTCTACCGGTCGCTGATCGAGACGCACGACGAGGTGATCTCGCTGGCGTGCGCCATCTTCCCGGCCCATCCGGCGGTGGCCGAGGCGATGGTCGACGTGGTCACCGCCGATGGGCCCAAGCTGCTCACGCAGATCGGGTACGCGCCGGCGGGTCTGCCCGAACTACGGGACGCCCTCGCTGCGATGCTGACCCGCGACGGCACCCCGACCGAGCCCGACGAGGTCTTGGTGACCACCGGCGCCCAACAGGCGGTGAACCTGGCGACGCAGCTGCTGGTCCGGCCGGGTGACGCCGTGGTGGTGGAATCGCCCAGCTTCGCCGGCACGCTCGACGTGTTCCGCTACCGCGGTGCCCGCCTGACGCCGGTGGCGGTGGACGACGACGGCGTCGACGTACGCGGCGTCCGTGCCGCAGTGGCTGCCGCCCGGCCCGCGGCCCTGTACCTCATGCCCACGTTCCACAACCCGACGGGAGCGCTGCTCGCCGTGCACCGGCGGCGCGAGCTGGCCGAGCTGGCCGCGGCGACGGGCGTCCCGATCATCGAGGACAACGCCCTCGAGAACTGCCCGCTGGATGACGACCGCCCGCCTTCGATCGCCGCGTTCGCCGGCCCCGACGCCATCGTCCTTACCGCCGGGTCCCTCGGCAAGGCGGCCTGGGGTGGGCTCCGGATGGGGTGGCTGCGCGGCCCACGCTCGCTGGTGAGCCGACTGGCCGAGCTCAAAGCCATGAACGACCTCGGGTCGCCCCTGTTCGACCAGGCGGTGGCCGCTCGACTGGCGCCCCAGCTCGATCAGCTCCGGGCCGATCACCGTGCCATGCTCCGGCGCAACCTCGAGCTGGTCGGCCGCCTGCTCGAGGACGTGCTCCCAGCGTGGGAGTGGCGCCGTCCCAAGGGCGGCCCGTCGCTCTGGGTCCGCCTGCCGGCGGGGACGGCGTCGGCGTTTGCCCAGGTCGCGCTCCGCTATGGCGTCGAGGTCATCCCGGGCGACGTCATGTCGCCCACCGGCGAGGACCGGCGCTGCCTCCGGTTCCCCTACTCCGCAGAGCCGCCGGTGCTCGAGGAGACCGTGCGCCGTCTAGTCGAGGCCTGGGAGGCATACGCCCCGAGCGACACGGTGAGCACGAGGCCGCACACGGTCGTCGTGTGACGCCGCCCGGGCGGTCGGAGCCATCGGGTTTCACTGGTAGCTTGCAGCCCCGGAAGGTTGCCAGAGCGGACGAATGGGGCGGCCTCGAAAGCCGTTGTGGCCTCCGGGTCACCGTGGGTTCGAATCCCACACCTTCCGCTGAAGGCCCAGGTCAGGTACACCTTATTTTCATGACCGGGGCGCTTCGGGATCGCCGGTTGGAAAGCTGCAGAGGCTCTGTACCACGCTGGTACCACCAGCAACGGGGGTGGATTAGCAGCCGGAGCCCTGGGATCTGGGTGGCCGGCCCCCGGCGGGCCCGCGGGCAGCAGGGCGTCGAAACGGCGCCAACTGTTGCCGCCGGCCGACCCGGTTCGACGAGACGCCCGTGATCCCACAGGCCTGATGTCGGCGATTCGACGACAACGTGGGCCGGGCGGTCACAGGGTTGTCCTCAAACAGCCACCGACGCTTCGGTTCGCGTTGCTCGTCGATGCGGATCGGCGTCGGCGAACTCGGTGACGTCGCCAGCCGATCCCTGGCTGAGGGCTGGCCGAGCGAGGTCGAGCCTCCGCTCCTGGGCTGTGCTGCCCGGTCCCGGGTTGGACACGTACGTAGCCCACCGGGGCGGGCCGCTCGCCCGGCGGGTTCCCACCGCGACCGGTCGTTTCGGGGCCACCGTTGCCGGGTAGTAGAGGTCGGGGACGGGACACCGATGGGGAGGTGTCCTCGCATGCGTCTGTTGCACCGCTATCCCGACGAGACAGCGCGTGAGACCCGCGACGAGAAACTGCGGCGCCAGGTCCCCGAGGAGCCGCCGTTCCTCGCCGCAATCGGCACCCACGACGAGAAACTGCGGCGCCAGGTCCCCGAGGAGGCGCCGCCCCACGCCGCACCCAGGACCCGCGACGAGAAACTGCGGCGCCAGGTGCTCGGGGGGCCGCCGCGGCTGGAGCGCTGGGATCTCGTCGAGAGCCGCTGGAGCCTGGGCAGCGTGCTGGTGCTGCTGGCCGGTGCCGCCCTCGCCGTGCTTGGAGTGGTGGCAGCCGCCCGAACAGGCATCAACGACACGTGGTACCGGCCCGTCGAGCAGGTGGCGGGCCTGCGCCACACCCCGCTACTAGCAGTGGTGGAGACCGGTGTCGGCGTGCTGCTGGTGATCGCCGGTCTCGCGGGCGCTCGGGGCCTAGCGGCGGCGGTGTGCATCGCGGGGGCCATCGCCGCGGGGGTCGCGGCCATCGAACCCGAACTCGTCGCCGAGAAGCTGGCGCTGCCGCGGTGGTGGGCCATCACGCTCGCGGCCGCTGGCGCCGGGCTGGCCATGGTCTCCATGGTGCCCTGGCCGCATTTCGTCGAACGCCACTACGCCCGCCCCGCCGGCATCGCCCCGTCAGCGACCCCCGACGCCAACACCGGGGCCGCTGCGCCGCCGGTCAGGACATCGAACCCGGCCGGATGGGCATGACGTCCCACATCGACGTCCTCGAAGTCGTCCAGGAGTCGGACCGTCGGACACCTCCCGACACGACCGGTGCCCGACAACCGGGACCCGACCGTCGATTACGAGACCGGCGTCGATCCTGCACGGCAACGAGCCAGGCGGCGCAACAGAGGCAGGATCCGCCGTCGGCGGGGCCGCCCCAAGCCGGCGTCGAAGAGCGCCACGACGTGATCGTCGTGACACCGCTCGGGACACTGCGTGACCCGTTGCCTGCCGGGCTGGTCCAGCAGCTCGAGGCCTCGATCAGGAGCCGGCCGGTGATTGTCGATCTGAGCCAGATCACCCTGGTGTCGGCCGCACCGGTCATGGGCTTGGCCGCATGGGCCCTCGGCGCCAGCCAACAGCCCGACCAGTGCTGTGTGGTGTGCCCCCGCGCCACCGCCCGAGCCCTGTTACGCAAATGGCACATCACCCGGTGCCTCGCAATCTTCGGGTCGGTCGGTGACGCACTCCAAGCCCACCGCTTCGCTGACGAAGGCTACGGGGCAGGCTGGCACCCCGACCCGCCAGGTCAGCCTCGACCTAATCCATCCGTCGGCTCTCGCCAAGCCATCGTGGAGCATTTCGAGAACACAGGCGGCCCACAGTCCCGCCGAGACGGCCGGGCGCTGCAACCCCGCCGTGCTCGCCCTCCCTCCCAGCGCAGGGTCTGATCACCACCCAACCCCAAGGGCCGGCTCCACCACGTTCGGCTCCGCAGAAACAACGCCGCCCGACGCAAGCTGCGACCCCGGTTTGACGGCTCGGCGACAGACCGGTGCACCAGCCGTGGCAACCGTGACGGCGTCCCCAGCCGACGGTCCATGTCGCTGCTCGCTGGCGGGATGGGGGTCGCGCCCCGGCGTCAAGCAGGCCTTCGAGCACGCCCGCCGCGACGCCGACCGACGCCAACGACCGGCAATCGACCCGGCCGGCCTGCTGCTCGGGATGGTGGAGGTCGAAGACGCGCTGTCGAACCGGCTCCTGCGCGATGCCGGCATCGATCTGTCCGAGGTCCGACGGGTACTGCTCGACGCCGCGGGCTGACGTCAGACACGCTGACCTTTCGGCTGTCGTGTCAGGCTGGCGTCGTTACGGCGCACGTTGACGACATGCGAGATCGACCCGGATCCGTCGATCTGTGGGGGGCACGTTCGGGGGAATGCGGGGCGTCAAGCAGAGGCGTGCGCGCCGAGGCCGGCGAGGGTGTCCAGGGCGATGTCGATCACCTCGGGACGGTCGAGTGTCTGTCCGCGAGCGGCGAAGGCGTCGAAGCGGGGGCCGAGGCGTTCGCGTAGCTGACTGGCGGCGGCGCTGAGCTCGTCGGCCTCGGGGCGTGCGTCGCGTTCGACGGCGCCGAGTAGGAGGGCGGCTTGTTCGTCGGTGCCGACCCGTTCCAGGAGCAGCACAAGGTTTCGAAGTGTGACTCGTTGGTGTGTCCAGTCGTCTCGCTGTTGCCAGTGGCGGATCGCGGCTTGGAACGCCGGCGCGGCGTGGGCGGGGTGGCCGTGGCCAGCCTGCAGGGTGGTCAGTGACACCAACGCGATGCCCTCGGTGAGGGCGCTTCGGATCTGGCGGCCTCGGCGGAGCGCTCGTTCGAGGAGCGGTTGGGCCTGTTCGGGTGACCGCTTCAAGAGGAGTTCGCCGTCGAGGAAGTCCACCCATGCGAGCGCGGAGGGTGCCTGCGCGGTGTGCGCGACTTTCCGAGCGGCGGCGGCGGTGGAACGTGCGCGCTCGTGGTTTCCGCGGTAGGCGTGGGCGAGAGCGAGGTTGAAGAGGCCGAGGGTTACGACGACGTCGTCGCCTTCGACGCGGCCGGCTTCGATCGCCAGTTCCGCCTCTCGGGCGCACGTGTTGTAGTCGCCTTCGTAGAGGCCGATGTCGGATCGCACGATGGCAGCCCACGCTCCCGGGACCTCGGCGACCGTCGCGTGTGCCGTGGTGAGGTCGCCGGCTTGGAGCGGTCCGAGGGCGGCGCACACAATTGCGTTGGGAGGAACATCGATCCCGGCGGCTCGGGCGGCTTTGACACTGGTGCTTGCCCACGCGGAGATGTCGGCGCGTAGCCATTCGTACACGAGTGGGGCGAGCGCGGCGACGACGCTGATGGCCTGGTCGATGTGCCCGCGGTCGAGGCTGCGGAACACGCAGGCGCGCAGCTCGGGAAGGACGTCGGCGGCGCGTTGGGCCCAGCGCGGCGCGTCCGGGCCCTGGAACCCGACCGCGATCTCCTCCGCGTGGCGCGTCGCCCAGTTGGTGTGGTCGGCCACCGCGGCCTCGTACCTGCCCCGCCGCTGCAGGGTGTCGACGGCGAACGCTCGGGTTGTCTCGAGTAGTCGGTAGCGAGTGTGGCCCGAGGCGCGTTCGGGGACGACGAGTGACCGGTCGACGAGACTCATGAGACGACGGCCGGCTTCCTCACGGGCTGTGTCAGGGGCGGCGACCGTGGCCATGGTGTCGAGGTCGAACGCGCCGGCGAAGACCGAGAGCCGTTCGAGGAGACAGCGTTCCTCTTCGGGAAGCAGCTCGTGGGACCAGCCGATAGCCGCGTCGAGCGTGCGGTGTCGGGTGGCGACGTCGTGCGCCGCGTGCGACAGCAGGCGACCGTCGGTGCCGATTTGGGCGGCGAGCTCTGCCGCGGTGAGGGACCGTGACCAGCCGGCCGCCATCTCGATGGCCAACGGCAGGTTGTCCAGACGGCGACACAGTTCCTCGATCGCGCCGGGCTCGTCGGGGGTCGCCCCGGCGGCGGCGGCCCGCAGCTGGTAGAGCCGCGCCGCGTCGCGGTCTGCGAGCGGTTCCAACGGCACGAGGTGCTCGCGGCGGATGTGCAACGGTTCGCGGGTGGTGGCGAGGATCACGAGTCCGAGCGCAGCGTCGACGAGCCGGCCGGCGACGCCACCCGCGTGGCTGATGACGTGTTCGCAGTTGTCGAGCACGACCAGGAGCTGGCGGGGCGCGCAGAAGGCGATCAGGTGGTCCTCGATCGGCGCGGTGAGAGGGGCGTCGATGGCGGCCGCCACCGCGGCGACGACGGACCCGGGCTGTTCGACCGCGGTCAGATCACAGAAGAAGACGCGCCCATCGAAGCGGGTGGCGAGGGCGCGCGCCGCCTCGGTAGCCAGACGGCTCTTGCCGACGCCTCCGGGACCGATGACGGTGACGCAGCGGCTGCCGTCAGCGACGAGCGTTTCGATGTGCGCCAGCTCGGCGTGGCGGCCCACGAACTCCCCGATGCCGACAGGCAGCGACGGCGCAGCTGGCGCCGATGGCGGGGACGAGGACACGGGGTCGCCGCCGAGTGCGGCGGCTTCCTCGCGAGCCAACGCCGCCGACGCTTCCAGTCCCACGGACGCCAACTCCTCGCGGCATCGGTGGGCGGCCCGGAGGGCTTCCGCTGTGCGTCCGTCCGCGGCAAGGCCCCGCACCAGGAGCTCCCACGCCCGTTCGTGGAGCGGCGCGTCCGCCACCAGGGCCTCGAGCGCGGCGATTCCCTCAGCGACCGCGCCCGCCGACAGGAGCGCGGCAGCCCAGTCGACCCGAGCGCCGGAACGTAGCTCGTCCAACCGCCGAGCCTCGCCGAGCGCGAACGGCTCGCCGGCGAACTCCTCATACGCGGGGCCTCGCCACCACGCCAGCGCCGTGTCGAAGCCGACTGCCGGCGGCGTCGACGGAGCGCTCCGGGCGTCGGCGAGCAGCCGTTCGAACTCGCGCACGTCGACGACGTCGGCGTGCAACACCCACCCGCTCGTTCGTGTCTCGATCCGCTCCGGCCCGAGCGCCCGTCGCAGCCGGGAGATGTAGGTCTGCAGGGACCGCAGCGCGCTCGGTGGTGGCTCCTCGCCCCACAACGCGTCGAGCAGCCGATCACGACCCGCGATCCCTCCACCGGCGACCAACGCCGCCAACACGCGACGCTCACTTGGGCTGCCCAGTCGGACCGCAACGCCATCGACGGCGACGTCGAGCGAGCCGAGCACCCGCACCGTGAGCACGCCACAAATCTAGGTGCGACACCGCTGCGAACTGCCTGCGACACCTCCCCCATACATTCGACCCGTGAGTGCTGTGACCACCCCGCCCACCACCGGTTGGGAACCAGACACGCCGGTCGAGGACAGCTTCCTGCGCCGCTATGTGTTCGGCCACACCGCCTGGTTCGAGACAATCGCCGGCGCGGCAGGAGGCCGGACCGTTCGCCACACGACCTGGTCCGGCGCCGACGTCGGCCGGCCCGCGGGGTTCTTCAACAGCGCCACACTCCTGCAACCGCTGGCCGCCACCACCGCCGACGCGACGCTGGACGAGATCGAGGGTTGGTTCGGCCCACGCCAGGTCTTCCTCTGGAGCGCCTGGCCGACTCCGGAACTGACCACCCGAGGCTGGCAGCTCGTCGGCCACCCGCCCCTGCTGCTCCGCCACCCCGGAGGTCGACTCCCCGACGCGCACCCGCGTTTGCGGGTGGAACGGGTGATCGACGACGCCGGGCTGCGGGACTGGGAACACGTCGTCGCCTACGGCTTCCCGCTCGAAGACCTCCAGGGGCGGCGCCGCATGCTGGTCGGCGAGCAGCTGCTCGACGATCCTCGGGTCGGTATCTGGGTTGGCTACGACCATGACCACCCAGTCACCACCGGGAGCCTGTTCACAGACGCCGGCGTCGCCCAGTTCGCGCTCGCCGCCACGCTGCCCCATGCCCGTCGCCGCGGTTACTGGTTCACGATGATGCGCTTCCGCCTCCAGGCAGCCGGCGACGCGCCGGGCGCCGCGCTGTTCAGCGACCACAGCCGTCCGGGCGCCGAGTCGCTCGGGTTCGCGCCGATCCTGCGGTTCGCCTGCTGGCACCGCCCGCCATCCGAGCGGTGACGCACAACCCGTCGAGAACGAACGGAGTTCGTCCAGTGGACACGCTGCCAACCGACCACGACACTGCTGAGGGGTTCGCCGAGCGGCTCGTCGGCGTGCTCAACGACGCCACGCTCGCCCTGATGATCAGCATCGGTCACCGCACCGGACTGTTCGATCGGATGGCCGAGCTGCCCGCGTCGACCAGCGAACAGATCGCCGAGGCGGCGTGCCTGCACGAGCGCTACGTACGGGAGTGGCTCGGCGCCATGGTCACCGGCCGCGTCGTCGACCACGACACCGACAACGCAACCTATGCCCTGCCGCCCGCCCGCGCCGCCTGCCTCACCCGAGCCGCGGGTGTGGACAACCTGGCCATGCTCATGCAGTACATCGCCCTCCTCGGCAACGTCGAAGATCACGTCGTGTCCTGCTTCACCGACGGTGGCGGCGTCCCGTACTCGGCGTATCCGGACTTTCAGCGGCTCATGGCCGAAGAGAGCGCCCAGATCCACGACGCCCGGCTGCTCGACAGCATCATCCCGCTCGTACCAGGGCTTGTCGACGACCTCAACGCCGGCATCGACGTGCTCGACGTCGGCTGCGGTCGAGGTCACGCCGTCAACCTCCTCGCCAGCGCGTTCCCGAAGAGCCACTTCACCGGCATCGACATCTCCGAAGACGGCATCGATCACGCCCGAGCCGAGGCCGCCGCGCGCGGCGTGGGCAACGCCCGCTTCGAGGTCCAGGACGCGGCGGCACCCCACGAGCCCGACACCTACGACCTCGTCACCGCGTTCGACGCCATCCACGACCAGGCCGACCCCGCCAAGGTGCTCGCCGGCATCCAGCAGTCCCTGCGCCCGGACGGCGCGTTCCTGTGCGTCGACATCGCCGCGTCGAGCAGCCTCGCCAACAACCTCGACCATCCCCTCGGCCCCTCGCTGTACACGTTCTCCACCATGCACTGCATGACCGTGTCCCTCGCCCAAGGAGGCGCCGGACTCGGCGCCGTCTGGGGACAAGAGAACGCGCTGCACATGCTGGCCGAAGCCGCCTTCGCCGACATAGCGGTGCACCGGCTCGACGGCGACCTCATCAACAACTACTACGTCGCGAGGCGCCGTAACCGGCGGGGAGCGGGGGCTCCGGGGGGCCAGGACCCATAGACCCCGGAACGTGCTCGCGCTGGCAGCGGCTGGTCAGGACACTGTGATCACCCAATTCGACGCCGATCCGATGACCATCATCGCCGCGCTCGACGCCACAGCGCACCCGTGGAACGCCCGTCGCGGTCGACGTCAACGCCGACAGCCGACACCATCACGCCGTGGCTTGGGATCGGGTTCGAGCTGCGATAGGTCGCCGGTTCCGCGTGCGCCTTCCACCGGCCCGCCGCGCGTTCTGTGTGGCCGCGGACGAACGATCTGGGTGCTCTTGATCTGAGCGCACATTCTGGCGCGGATCGCGTATACGACGCCGGCGCGGATCGGCAGAAGCAGTGCGCCGCCCGGTCTCAACAGGGTGGTCGGCGCGGAGCGCGGCGGCTCGGCGGAACCGACAGCCAGCTGATGGCGCAGGTGTCGCTCCAGGGCGACGCGCCGCTTGCTAACCGGCGCGTGCGGGCGCCGCCGATCGTTCCTGAGCCGCGGCGAAGATCCGACCGACGTTCTCTTCGGCGAAGAACTCGGCCGGTGACGTCACGCCGGCGTTCACACGTGCGAACCCGTCCATGGCCTCCTGGTTGCCGTGCATCGCCGCGAGCAGTTGCTGCAACTCAGGCGGAGGCGGCTCGAGCGTCGCCAGTTGGCACGTGAGCTC
Source organism: uncultured bacterium (assembly GCA_963717085.1). Classification (GTDB taxonomy): domain Bacteria; phylum Actinomycetota; class Acidimicrobiia; order Acidimicrobiales; family VFJN01; genus DASQUK01. The sequence continues at coordinate 93,363 of CAVQVM010000020.1, read as the reverse complement.
GAACATCGGCAGGACGTGCTCGTCGCGGGTGGACTGGTAGCCAGCCATCGCCTCGTCGAAGGAACTCGCCCCGGCGAAGGATTGATCAAGGGCCGTCGCACAAAGCTCGGCGTCGCGGAACGCGTCCAGGATCCCTTGTGCCGTGATGAAGTCCTTGTTGTACCCGGCGTCGCCGACGAGGGCCCAGCCCGGGCCGTAGGGCCGGCGGAAGAAGTTGGGCACCGCCGTGCCGGCAAAGCGTGCCTCGCGCTTGGCGCCGCGGATCCGCTCGGCGAACTCGGGTGCGAGATCGAACACCTTGAGGTAGTTGCCCTCGATGTCGTGCTTGTTGGCCTCGTGCTCGTCGAACGGCCAGCCCGCGATGACCAGGGTCAAGTCGTCGTGCGTGGGGGCGACCGCGAACCCGCGGTCAGGCCGGGTGTAGATCTCGAGGCGGCCGTCCATCGGTAGGCCGCTCCAGTAGCTGTAGTAACCACTGAGCAGCTGCGGCTTCTCGTTGTACTGCTCGGGGTGAACCGCCCTCGCGACGAGGGAGTTCCGTCCGTCCGCGCCGATGACCACGCCAGCGCGCTCTGTGACGGTCGCCCCCTCCTTGCCGCGGCCGCGGATGCCGACCGCCCGATCGTCCTCGACGACGATCTCGTGCACCGTGAACGCCTCGCGGACCTCAGCGCCCGCCTCCGACGCCGCGTCCACCAGCAGCTTGTCGAGCACCGTACGGCGGGGGCAGTACGCCACCGGCGCGGCCTCGGTGCCCGGCGCGCCCGAGAGCGTGAACGGCCCGAAGTCGAACGTGTAGGTGCCGATCGGGGGGCACCCCGTCGCGACCAGGCGGTCGAGCAGGCCCCAGCGTTGCATCGCCTCCACCCCCGGGGGGTGGAGGATGTGGGTCGAAAGAGTGTCGCTCGGGAACGTCGCCCGGTCGACGACGAGAACCCTGTAGCCCTTGCGGGCGAGCAGCATCGCGGTCGGGGACCCGGCGCAGCGCGCTCCCACCACGATGACGTCGTAGTGGTCCTGGCGCATGTCGTCTCCTGCCCCTGGGTGAGTCGTGTGTCGGTGGTGGATCCCTCCGTCCTGGCGGGGATCCGTTACAAGGTCGTCTGGAGAATGACTGATCGCCGGCGTGGGAGCATCGGGGAGGTCACCTATCTACGGGCGGATTTTCTCCCGGGCTGCGAAGGCGGCCGCCTCGGCCCGGTTCCGCAACCCCAGCTTCGCCAGGACCCTGGCGACGTGGTGCTCGACCGTCTTGCGCGTGATGTAGAGCCGGTCTGCGATCTCGGGATTCGACAGCCCCGCCCCGACGAGCTTGAGCACTTCGGACTCCCGCTTGGTGAGCGCGCCGACTCCCTTCGGTCCCGTCCGGGCCGGCGCACCGAGCGACCGCAGTATCTGTGCGGCCGCGTCCGCGTGCCGGGCGGCCTCGAGTCGCTCGAAGCCCTCGAGAGCCGACTTCGCCTCGGCGATCGCTACGTCGGGTGAGCTTCCGGCGAGCGACCGGGCCATCGCCAAGCGCGTGCTCGCGAGCTCCAGGGGCAACTGCGCCTGGGCAAAGCCCTCAAGGGCGTCGTGCAGGCACGCGCGGGCATCTCCCCGCCCGCTCCCAATGCACACCTGCCCCTCCGCGAGGGCGGCCGCGGCTCGCAGGTATGCGCCTCCCTGCGCGTGGGCGATGCGGTCGAGACGCACTGCGGCCTGGGCCGCGGCGTCGATGCGTCCCTCCGCGAGGTGGACGTCGACGAGCAACGCGAGCAGCGGGCCGACCATCGTCGACTCGCCGACCTGGGGGACAGCGTCGTCCGGCCCGGCAGTGGCCCGTTCGAGCACGTCACGGGCGCGGGCGGCTTCGCCGCGGGCGAAGTAGAGGCCGGCCAGGGCTCGGACGGCGTCGGGGTGCGCCTCGAGTCCCGTCAGGAGCTGGGTCGCCTCTTCGAGGCGGCCTTGGCGGACGCGCAGGTCACCGAGGCGGATGAGTGCGGCCTCGCGCCTCGTCGACACGCCCCGCTCGAAACGACTGCTGGCCGCGAGGAGCTCAGTTTCAGCCTCCTCCCAACGACCCGCGGCAGTCAGGATCCCTCCGTAGTGGGCACGGCAGAACGCGGCGACGACGTTCCGCCGGTTCATGAGGTCGGAGGCGGCGCGCATCCACTGATCGGCACGGGGAACGTCGTTGACGAGCTCGCACGCCCAGAAGAACCCGCAGAACAGCCCGTCGACCGTGGTCACCTCGGTCATCTCGCCCGCGCACGCCGCAGCCAACGCCTCGTCCAGAAAGACCAGGCCCTCCTCGACGCGACCGATCATGACGTAGTGTCCGCCGAGATATCCGAGCGCCTCGAACTCGATATCAGGATCGCCGAAGCGACGGCCGACGGCGATGGCGTCACGCAATATCTCCTCCCGCAACTGCGGGTCCGGCTCCGAGAGCGACCGGATGATCAGGACCCAGCCCCGCTCGGGCCGGTCGTCGCCCGCTTCCTCCAGGATCGTGCGAGCCCGAGCGAACCAGCCGCTCTGCACCGCCCAGTCGCCGAAGACGTTGCCGGTGATCCACGCCGCCGAGCGCGCCGCCCGGCCCGCCGCCATCCGGTCGGCGTCCTTGCGGTAGGCAGCGAAGGCGCGCATGTACTGGTCCGCGGAGGCGGAGTACTCACGCTCGAGGTACAGCGCCTCGGCGAGGCCTTCGAGCGCGGCACCTGTCTCGCTCACGGCGACGGCGGCTTCGAACGCGCGGCGGGCTGCCGCTGGATCGCCGTCCCGCAAGGCCGCAAGGCCCCGCTCGATCGAGGGCGAGGTCACGGTGGGGATGATGGCACGGCGAGATCCGGAACCAGCACATTGCACACACCGGTGCTCGCGTGATGTGACAGCTACTTTTTGCGCAGCATCACCAGCCACCCAGTTCCGCAACGTCGTCTCGTTCCCACCCAGACGACGAGCCACCGACGCACGCGAATCGTCAGTCGACAACGCCAGCGCCAACGCCTCACGCCGGAACTCGTCCGGATACCTCGACGGACGCCCCACCCGGGACCCCTTCCCCTGGCCTCACGCCAGAATCAGGTGTCCACCAAACCGGGTCAACTCCAGCGGTGTGCTTCAAACGGGCGTCGAGCCGGCGGCGCATTGCTACCTGCCATGCCGGGATTGTCGTCGAGGACCGGCGACGCGCGCACCAAGGGTCGGGTTCCACGGCCTGACGGCGTTCGTAGCGGAGCACATCGGCCGGCTGTGAGCTACCAAACCCTAGGATGGACGTTCGGTCTCGCGCTCATGAGCGTTTGTGCGCTCGGAGCCGCCGTCGTCGCTGAGACGGCGGGCGGGAACGGCCACGGTGAGCCCGAGACGGCAATCGCGAGTCTCGCGCTGGCCACGCCACACAGGTTCACCGCGGCTTGTGTTCAAGTGGCTATGGCGGCCGAAGGTGCCGACGGGTCCACGAGTAGCGTCTCCGGCGATGCAACTCCTGGACGGGATCCGAGCGGTTGCGGATCGCGTCACCGCGCGCCTGGCGCTTGTCGGCGCGGATCCCGACGACGACGAGGACCTGCGTGCTCGTAAGGCGCTGCTGGTCCTGATCTCAGTGTTGATTCTGCCGGTCGCGGCGTTGTGGGGGGCCCTGTATCTCGCGTTCGGGTCGCCGGTCGGTGTGGTGCCGCTCGTGTATTTCTGCATCCTGCTCGGTGCGATCGCCGTGTTCTCGCGCACGCGCGACTTCCCGCGGCTGCTCCGGGTGGGTCAAGTCGACATCCTGCTCGCGCCGACACTGTCGATGATCCCGCTCGGCGGATTCCTCGACTCCGGCGGCGTCGGCCTATGGGGAATTCTCGCCCCCCTCGGGGCGCTCGTGTTCAGCGACGTCGGGTCGGCGGCCCGCTGGTACGTTGCGTACCTCGTCGTGTTCCTCGGATCGGGGATCGCGGGCGAGATCGTGGGCCCAATATGGGCGCCGCTGCCCGGCTGGTTCACGAGCACGATGCTCGCCCTCAACATCGCGGTCGGCGGCACCATCGTGTTCACACTGCTCGCGGTGTTCGCCAGCCAGCGCCGCGATGCGCTAGCAGCGCTCCGGCAGGAACAGGCTAAGGCCGAAAACCTCCTGCTCAACATCCTGCCGCGGTCAATCGCCGACAAGCTAAAGGCTCAGACCCAGCCGATCGCGGATCAGTTCGGGTCGGCCTCGATCCTGTTCGCCGACGTGGTCGACTTCACGCCCTGGTCCGAGCGGCTGCCGCCCGCTGCGGTGGTCGGCTACCTCGATGGCCTGTTCAGTCACTTCGACGACCTCGCGGAGCGGTACGGGCTCGAGAAGATCAAGACCATTGGCGACTGCTACATGGTCGCCGCGGGCGTTCCAACCCCACGCCCCGATCATGCTCGCGCGCTGGCGCTCATGGCGCTCGACATGCTGGAGGCGATGCGCTCAGACGACGGCGTCGGGCGCTTCGGCCTCGAGCTCCGGGTCGGCATCAACTCGGGCCCGGTGGTGGCCGGCGTGATCGGCCGGAAGCGCTTCCTCTACGACCTCTGGGGCGACGCCGTGAACACGGCCAGCCGCATGGAGTCCCACGGGACGCCGGGGCGGATCCAGATCACTCGCGCGACGTACGAGCTACTCGCCGACGAGTTCGAGTGCGAGCCACGGGGAACGATCGCGGTCAAGGGGAAGGGCGAGGTCGAAGCGTGGTACCTCATCCGTCCACGTGACGACCGCCCGTCAGCCGCCAGCGACAAGGCCCACGAGCCGACATTCCCCGACCGAGGACATGCCTGGACATTGCGCAATGCCGGACCGCAATCGACGAGGGATTGACGCCGCACGAGGAGCGCGTCTGGGAGCCGGTCCGCGTCGCAGCCCCGCGAGGTGGCCGCCATCACTCGTCGGGCAAGAGCAAGTCCTTGGTGCCAGACACCTCAACGAGCTCTCGCAGCCTGGGCGACGGGTCTCTGATCCGGAAGTCCACACGGTCAACGAAGGCCAGACCGTGAGCGCGGAGCAAGGCCGACAGGCCAGTGGAGTCCGTGAACGTGACCGCATGGGCGTCGACGGTGACCGAGCGCGGCTTGGTGTCGAGCGCCTCGAGGATGCAGGCCACAAACCGTTCGGCAGAACCGTGGTCGAGCTCGCCCTCAACGGCGACGATGGCCTCGGCACCCTCGCGTGTCACCTCAACACGGGGCCGCGCGGCCTGCGAGGACTCCCAGTCGTCCCGCATACGACCACTCCATATACCCAGCCGGGAAGTGCCGCACACCGGTCCCCACGTCCGGCCATCGACGTACCCCTAGCCTCGGCCGGGGCAACGCCGCGCCTCGACGATCGTTGATGGCGGCTGCGTCGCGAGGGCGCTCCCCCGTCTGGGGGGCCGGCCCGCGCCGCGTGAGTCACGCTGCCCTCGGCGATGGGAACGTGCTCACCGAGCTTCGGCTGCTGCTCGACCAGCACGCTTCGTTCGGGTTAGGGATGCGAACCACGGGGAGATAGGGCCCGTGAGCGCCACAGCTCCCCGTTGCCGAGCTGACACCTGAGGAGTTCGAGCAACGCGCCACCACGCCCAACCTCGTCGAGACCACGCGCTACCTGCAGAGCGCCCCGCTCGTCCAACCCGTCCGCTGAAGGCCCCGAGTGGGTCCCGCTAGCGGACCTCTAACCCCCTCAGACGCGAAGCACCCGATAACTCCGGGGAGTGATCGACCTGCGAGATGAGCGTCAGGCGACGGGCGATCCACGGCCGGCGGAGCCAGGGTAGTGGATGATCACGCCCAAAATCGCGGCGTGACTCGCCGATCTCGCAGGTAACGGGATGTCATCTCCGAACTCTCATGTGCGTCCCGCGGGCGCTGCCGACAGGGATCGCGTCGAGCTGGGCCCGGGCCTGGCGCAGCACGATCGATGTCTCGGGCTGCGGTTCGACGGCGAGCTCTTGCAGGGCACTGAGCGCGCGGGTGACTGCGGCGTCGATCAGGCGCCGGTCGCCCCGGTGCACCTGGGCGGCGATGAGGAGCCGCAGTGCCCTTTCGGCGTAGGGGTCGACGCTCAGCACTCGCTCGGCGCAGGTTTCGGTGCCGGGCGCGTCGCCGGCGGCGAGCCTGGCCTCTCCGAGCGCCAGCGTTGCGTCGATTAGGCGCTCCCGCACGTGCTGGACCTCGGGCACCAGTTCGTCGAGGCGGTCGAGGTCGCCCAGCGGCTCGCCGCGCCAGCATTGCAATACCCCGTCGAGATGTCGGGCGCGGGCGTTGCCGTCGCCTGCCCGCTCTGCCCTCGCCGCTGCGCTGAGCAGCTCGTCGACGTCCCAGAGGTCGACGGCCAGGCGGTGCGACGTCACAAGTCGGAGGTGGTCGCCTTCGACTCGCAGGTGATAGCCCGACGTTCCCTGCTCACGCGCGGGCTCGAGGAGCCGGCGGAGGTGGGTGAGGGTGACCCGCAGGTTGCGGGCCGCATCGTCGGGTGCGAGGGCGGGCCACAGCAGGTCCGCGGCGCGCTCGCGGCGAAGTTGCCGGCGCAGCACGAGCACCTCCAGCAGCTCCCGGACGCGCGCCCGCCGGTGCTCGGGTGGTTCGACCGGCTCGCCGTCGACGAGCACGCGCAGGGGCCCGAGGACCTCCACCCGGGTCGTGTGGCTCGGTGGGAAGGGGATCTCGTGCAACAGGCGGTCGGCGCCGCGGGTGACGGCTTCGTCGCCAGCTTCCGCCGTGGTCAACCTGCGCAGCTCCTCCTCGACAACGAAGCCGAGCCGGTCGACCAGCCCTTGCGCCAGCCGCCGGCCGGCCGGGTTAGCGGCCGCGTGGGCGCGGGCGGCGAGTTCGACCGACCATGGCAGCGGGAGCGCCGTGTAGACCTCGGCGGGCGACGGGAGCCGGGTGGCGGTGCCGAGCATGCCCCGCCGCGCCCCCAGCAGAGCCTGGCTCGCGTCCCTTGCCACGCGATGGGCGGGTCCAAGCGCCTCCGCGTCATAGCGATGCCGGGCCTCGGGCGAACACAAGTAGGGAATGGCGAGGAACCGGCGGAGATAGACCTCGACCGTCCGGTCCGGGAGGGGGTGGGCGGCGAGGAGGTCGGCGATGATCCTTGTCGCCGCCGCTTCGTCGTGGTCCACGATGGCCTGGGCGGCTTCCGCAACTGCGAGTGGTACGGCGTTGTGGGTGGTTCTTATGTCGAGGCCGACCGAGCGCGCCAACCCCACGGCCCTCGCCACCACCTCTCGGTCGCCGGCGGACGCCCACACCATCGCGGTGAAGACCCCGTAATTGAACCAGTCGGGCGCGTACGGGACGGCGACGGTGGCCGATCGACGCTCGTGGGTGTCGAGCTCCGATGCCTCGAGATCGTCGAAGCCGGACGGGTCGCCGCCCAACCAGCGGGCCATGGGTTCAAACAACGGCGCGTTCGGCGTCGCCGCACGTGCCAGCTGCCCCTGGCCCAGCCGGGCCGCGTCGTCGGCGCGGCCCGCGAACACGAGCACGTGCCATCTCAGGCGCAACAGCCCTTCAGCGATGACCGGTGGGACACCGATCAGCGAGATGCCTTCCAGGATGGTTGCGGCCTCATCGACATCGCCCCGCAACAGGGCCACGATCGCCTCCGCGGCCGGGGCGAGCGTCCGCAAGGCGGGATCCCGATCGGCGTCCGGAAGCCGTCGGGAGGCGTCGCGGATGGCAGCGATGGCCGCCAGGTTGCCCTGCGAGTACGCCACCACCAGCCGTAGCGCCAGGACGACGTGCGCGCCCTCGACGCTCCCCGAGGCCCGAAACCTGGCGAGGGCGGTGTCGAGCAGCGCCTCGAGGCTCGGGTCGTGGTGGTTCAGAGCGTGCCTATGGGCCGCCTCAAGCAGGATCAGCTCAGGCCGATCGCGGTGCTCGCTCGGAGCCGCTCGTAGCCAGTTGGCGGCGGTGTCGACGGGTAGCGATGACAATGTCGAACGGACGAGAGCGAGCACGGCCGCGCTGAACGCCTCGATGTCGCCGAGGCGGAGGGCCAGGGTTCCCGCGGAGATGCATGCGCCGCTCTCCAGGAGCAGGCCGAGAGCGGCCTGGCCCATGGTCCGCACCTCGGCCTCGGGGAGGATGGCGGCGAGGGTGTCCGCCCACAGGTCATGGGCCCGAAGGCGGCTATCGCCGGTCAGTGAGACGAGGGGTATGGCGGACACCAGGTGGTCGAAGTCGACGGCATGGCCGCTGAGCGCCTCCAGCGTGTGCCTGTCAGCCGTGCCCAACGTGGCGAGGGCCAGCAGTGCCCGCCGGTCGGCGCCCGTCAAGTGGTCGACCACCTCCTCCGACAGGAAGCGGCGGATACCGTCAGGCGGGGCGGACAGAGCGAGACGAACCAGCGTCGGCCAACCGGCCAGGCCCTCGAGGCCTGCGGCCGGCCCGGCGTGTGCGGCCAGCTCGCCAACCTCGGCGGCGGTGAATGCAAGGTCGTCCTGGGTGACGTCGAGAACACGTCCCCCGGCCCGCAGCCGAGCCAGGGGCACGGTGAGGGCCGTCCGGCTTGCCAGCGCGAGGTGGGCGTGGGCCGGCAGGCGCCGGACCACAGAGGCCAATAGGTCGAGGGCTGACGATGGTTCCGGGAGCTCATGGACGTCATCTACCACCAGGCACACCGGTATCGGTGACACCCGTTGCAGGGCACCGATCACGGCCGTGGCCGGGTCAGGCCCCGCCCACGGGGACCCGAGGGCGCGGACGGCGGCGGCGGCAAGCCGGTCGGCGTCCTCGTCCCCCGGCTCACACGAGATCCAGGCGTCGACGCCCCGGGGGTGCGCCCGGTTGTGGCGGACCGCCTGCGCCAGCGCGGTCGTCTTCCCGAACCCGGCCCCGGCCACCACGGTGGTCACGGCGACGTCCCAACGCCCGGCGAGCTGAGCCACCAGCCGGCGGCGGATCAACTCGCCCGGCACAGGGGGCGGCACAACTTCGCAGCGGCGGCGGGCGACGGCGGCGCTCAGGCCGGGGACGTCGATCGCCAACGCCATGGCGCCTCCTGCGTCGCGGCCCACCACAACGGTGACAGACCCAATCGCATTGTACGACTCGCGCCGCTGGACACCGAGCGTGTTAGCGGCCGGTTAGCGCCCCATGTTGCACGGTTCGTCTCCTACGGATCGATCACCACGAAGGAGGCGGCCGGAGTGGAGCAAGTCGATATCGAGTCGGAGTCGTCGGCCCGGCGGCACCCCTTCTGGAGGTGCCGGTGGACCCGACAAGGTGTGGACCATCAGGCGTCGATGCCGCGCGGCGCGGTGTCGTTGGCCCGGATCGCCTGGGTGAGCGCCGTGGTCTTGCCGTACCCGGCTCCCGCCACCACCGCCATGACGGGCACGTCGAACCGGACAGCGAGCGCGTCGACCAAACGTGTTCGGACCAGTTCGCCGCGCAGCGGTGAGGGAGGCAACGGCGCACGACGACCGCCACACGACTGCTGTCGGCGCATCGGACGTGAGCGCATTTGCGGGGGTCACGGACGGTCGCTCGGGAGTGGGACACGCACACGGCCGGGTAACGGCCCGGTTATGTCTCCCCTTCACGGTGCGCTCGTGGAGACCACCGCATGAACCTGTACTTGGCCAAGGCCATCGGTCGCGGAAGTACCGAGCTGGCCGCCTTCGACGCGGCCCTCGTCGGCGCCGGCGTCGCCAACTTCAACCTGATCCGCCTGAGCTCGGTGATCCCCCCGAGCGGCAAGGTCCTCGAGGTCGAGCGTTGCCCCTTCGCGCAGGAAGGAGGGTGGGGCGATCGGTTGTACGCCGTCTATGCCGCGCAGCGAACCGGCGTCGCCGGGGAACAGGTCTGGGCGGGCGTCGGCTGGGCGCAGAACGGTGAGACGGGCCGCGGGCTGTTCGTCGAGCACGAGGGAACCCGCGAGCAGGACGTGAAGGACGCGATAAGCGCCAGCCTCCGGGATCTGCAGGCGATCCGGGAGCTCGATCTCGGCCCCGTCCACACGTCTGTCGTCGGTGCCATGTGTACCGGCACGCCGACCTGCGCGCTCGTGATCTGCGGGTACGGCACCGAGCCCTGGCCGGCTGCCGAGCTCGCGGATATTGCAGCTCGGGCGTCGGACGTTCACGTGAAGCCGGGAGTCGGTGCAGGCATCCCGGCGCTCCACCCGGCGACCGGGCTCCCGCGAATCGCGGTCACCCATGCCGCCCGGTGTGGTTGAACGACAGGCCGGCGCGGTGGTCGAGGCCTCGGCGACGGCACGCGGGACGCCGGAGCCCGTCCGATCGATCGTCGCCTGGAGTACCACCGTCGCAGCCACTGTCGTGTCGACGTGTGCGCTGGACGTCGTCGCGACCGTCTCCGGCGCCGTTCTGGCCGCCTCGCCGGTGATTCGACGGCATGTCGCACGCCGTGGTGGTCGGCTTCCTCGCGGCCACCTACCTCCTCTGGTTCGCCGCGCTCCGCCTCAACCTCGTGGCCAACTGGCACCTGCTCGAGCAGACAGGCACGAGCACGAATCTGCCGTCGAAGGCGATGTTCGAGCTCGCCCGCCGCCGATCGAGCAGCCCGCGCCTGCCGCGAGTGGCATCGGCAGCCGCGTACGTCGCGACCGAGCTGGGCAAAGAGGTGCCCTACTACGCCGGCGCGTTCGGGACCGCGCTCCTCAGCGACACGGTCGATTCGACCGACGCGCTGGTATTCCTCGCCGGCACCAACATCGGCGCCGCGGTCTACGAGTACAGCGTCGCCTGCCTGAGCTGCATCTTCCTCGACCGGCGATTCGGCGAAGGCGGGCCCCACCCTCCACTGTCACAGCCGGCGCCTCGCGGCGATTCCGCCCCGCTCGACCGCCTCGCCTGACCCGGAACCCCGACTTCCCGGTCTACTGGCTCGGGTTCCCACCCCCCAGGTTGAGCGGCGCATGCCGAGACGTCTATCGGGGTGGTGGAGACCGATGCGGCCGTCGCCCTTGCGACCACGTCGCGGTGCATATCGGAGGCCGCGACGGGCGTGTTGTGCGTCGGCCCGCGGCACCCGGGCGTCGGGCGTCGGTTGGCCGCGGTACCCCCGGACCTCGCAGCGGCGGCGGGCGACGGCGGCGCTCGGTCCGGGGGCGTCGATCGCCATCGCCATGGCACCTCCCGCGTCGCGGTCCACCACAACGGTGACAACCGGACAGCACTGCAGCGACTCGCGCCGCAGCCGGCCGGACACCGAGCGTGTTAGCGGCCGGTTAGCGCACCCTGTTGCACAGTCCGTCCCCTACGGATCGATCACCACGAAGGAGGCGGCCAGAGTGAAGCAAGTCAAGGACGTCGAGGCGGAGTCGTCGCCGAGCGCCGGCACCGGCAGCGGGGGTACCAGTGCACCCGACAAGGTCTGGACCATCAGTGGGCGCCTACAAGTCCGGGAGTCGGAGATCGACGGAGAGCCACACGACCGCCCGTTGAAGGGCATTGAAGTCAAGGTCTCGGCGCGGGACACCACCATCGTCCCCTGGACGTCGTGGGGAACGGTTCGCACCGATGCAGATGGAGACTTCACGCTCCAGGAGGCCAACAACGGCAAGTCCCGCTTCCTCCGGGTTCGGGTTCGCCTGGTGGGTGGCGACCTGGAGGTCAACGACTCCAAGCTCGACGACCTGGCGTCGTTCGACCTCCTCGATGAGAACTGGCGCACGGTGTGGGAGTCGAACGGGCAAGTCGAGGGCCCCGACGTATCGATCGGCACTCGCGTCTTCGCTGCCGGTCAACCATTCGACCTCGGCGACCCAACCCTCCGCCGGCAGGCGTTGATCTGGTACGTGCTGCGCACCGCGATCGACCGGCTCGAAGACGAGGACCCCTGGTTCGCCATGAACGGCAAGATCGCCGCCATCTACCCGGCACACGTGGTCAGCGATCTGCTGGGCCCGAGCCAGTCCTACGCCAACGGCCTCACCCGGATGATCTACCTGAACCAGGGCCAGCCAGACACGCACTGGCACCCCGACGTCGTGCTGCACGAGTTCATGCACCTGTGGAACTACGACCACAACACGGGCACGACCAACTGGGTCGGGGCACTGTGCTCGGGACGCGGCAACCTCCAGGCAGATCTGAGCACCCACGGTTACCAGGAGAACCCCAACGTCGCCTTCCACGAAGGTTTCGCATACTGGGCGTCGAACGCGTTGCTGCGCGAGCTCTGGAGCGTGCGTCTCAACAAGCCTCTCAACCGACGCGAGATCGCTGCCAACCAGGGCCTGACCACCCTCGAGATGGTCGAGCAGTCCGACCTTGGCGTGGAGAGCGCCTTGCGGTTGCTGCGGTACGGCGAGCGGCAGGGCTGGTGGAGCCACCTGTTCGGCACCTCCGAGAGCTACCCCGACAACCGGCCAGACGACAACGCCAATGGCTTGCCCGACTACCCCGACGAGGTCGGCGTGAAGCAGCGGTTGGACGGCCGTCAGGTGCCGTCGGGTGCGAACAGCCTGTCGCTGTGGGACATCCTGCGCACCTTCCGGGCCAGCTCGGCCGACGGCTGGAGTATGGACTGGCAGGTCGGCAATGTGGACTACGGCGTGGTGCGCTTCATCGACCGCGCCGTCGACATCCACGACCTCGGCGAGGACGTGCGCCTCATGCTCAAACGCTGCATCGACCCGCTGGCGACCGACGAGCCTTACGAAGCACTGCCGAAGAAGTAGGCCGTTCTCGACGCACTCGCCATCGATGCTGGTTGGGGATGGGCTGCCCTCGGGCTCAGCTTGTCGCTCCGGCCGGGTCGCGCTGCGGGCGGTCGGCCGCGGTCCATGCCCCGTCCATACGGGCGCCCAGGAGGCAACCATGAAGCACCGACGTCTTGTCCCGGTCCTCGCAGCCTTTGGCAGCGCCGTGGGCGCCGCGGGCCGCCCGCTGCCGGCCAGGCCGTCGAGGAGCAGTTCGCCATCGCGTCGGAGGGGGACTTGAACGATGCCGTCACCTATGGCCTCCAGCGGCATCGAACGGCCTACAGCGGCCGTGAGCACGGGCTTCGCGGCAGCGCGTTCCGCTCAAGAACCCGTGGCCCGGTGGGTGGGCACAATCTGGGCACAATTGGCCACGATCTCAGGGCCCGCCCCATCATCGGCAGGACGGCGTGGCAGGAGCCAGACACCACCAGATGATCACCCGAGACGAGAATACCCAGATCAGCGACACAAAACGTGCGGCTACCTGGGGCTCGACGGTGAGCACCCCCAACGGGGTTCGCACCCGTGTCTCCACCTTGAGAGAGCGGTGCAATCGGTCCACTACATCCATAACCGTGGTCACTGTGCCCGCTGGTCTGTTGCGTACAACGTCGTCGAGCCCTGCCTGCTGACAAGGTGCTGACGGCCGGTGCTTTGGATCCACGACTGTTGAGCTTGCGTCGGCCAGCTCCAATGGCCCAGTGCCCGCCGATCAGTCCTCGCCGCGGATGTGGCGGATGACGGCGGTGAACTCCTCCGTCGGCGAGAAGTCGACGTAGGCGGCGTCGTCGAGCGCCAGCGGCACGTGGCCCGGCGCCCAGTAGAAGGCCTGACCGGCCTCGTACACCCCGTCGCCCGATGGCGTCCGCATGAGCAGTCGCCCCTCGAGCATGTAGCCCCAGTGCGGGCACTGGCACTGGTCATCGTCGAGTCCCACCAGGGCAGGACCGAGGTCGGTGCCCTTGGCCAGGCGAATGAACGACGCTGTCATGTCGCCGACCTCGGTCGTCCGTACCTCGACGCCGTCGCCCTCGATCGCGACAGGGATCTCGGGCTTGGTGAGGGATCGCATCGCAGTGTCTCCTTCTGTGGTCGGATGGTTGCTCAGACGCCACGGCTCGTGAACGCCACGGCGCGTCCGCTTCAGGCGGCGGCTCCGCGGGTGGGGCCCGGGATCACCGGGAGCTCGGCGAGCCCCCGCAGCACCACGCCGTCGCCGTGGCTCCAGCGCAGCTCGTCGAACGGGATGGCGATCCGCATCTCAGGGAAGCGGTGGAGCAGCGAATCGAGCGCTATACGGGCCTCGAAGCGCGCAAGGCCGGCGCCGAGGCAGTGGTGGATCCCGTGGCCGAACGCGAGGTGTCGCTGGTCGGGGCGGGTGAGGTCGAGCACGTGGGGATCGTCAAATCGGGCGGGGTCGCGGTTGGCCGCCGCGAGACCGACGAGGACCTGGCTTCCGGCCGGGATCGTCGTCCCGGCGATCTGCACGTCGTCGACGGCGTAGCGGAACGTGGCATGGTGGGCAGGCGGATCGAAGCGGAGCAGCTCCTCCACCGCCGCCTCGATGCGGTCGGGGTGTGTGCGCAGGGCGGCCAGCTGGTCTGGGTGCCGGTGCAAGGCCACAACCGCGTTGCCAATCAGGTTGGTGGTGGTGTCGTGACCGGCCACCACCAGCTGGAAGATCGTCGAGCGCAGCTCCTGCTCGCTCAGGCGCTCGTCGCCGTCCCGTGCCGCGATCAACGCGGTCACAAGATCGTCGTCCCGTGTGTGCCGCTTGCGCGCCACCAGGTCGTCGAGCATGTCGATCACCGCGGCGGCCGCCGCGACCGCACGGGTGTGCTCCGGGGCGTCTACCAGTGCCCGGAGCTCGGTCCCGAACGCGTCGCGGTCGTCGGCGGCGGCGATACCGAGCAGCTCGCAGATCACGGTGAAGGGCATCGGAAACGCGAACAACGCCACCAGATCCACTGGGCGATCCGGATCGCCGGCCGCGATGCGGTCGAGGAGGGCGCCGACGATCGCCGCGATCCGCGGCTGCATTGAGTGGACACGGCGCGGCGAGAACGCGCCCGACACCAATCGCCGGAGCCGGGTGTGATCGGGCGGATCGACGTTCAGCATGTGCCGGGCGAGCGCCGGGCCAGGTAACCCTTCGGCGACGATGTCGGCGTCGCGGGCCAGCGCCGCGTGCATGTCCTTCGAGAGCCGCGGATCGTTCAGCAGCCCGCGCGCCTCGTCGTAGCCGACGACGAGCCAGGCCGCGTGGCCGTCGGCGAGTTTCACGCGGTGGACGGCGCCCTGCTCGCGCAGGCGCGCCATCATGGGGAAGGGGTCGTCCTGGTCGTGGGCACCCCAGTGGGTGGTCGCCGCCATCGCATCGGTCATGGACGACATCGTCATCCGGTGACGGCGCCGGTGCATCGGGCGTTCGCCGCGATCCGCCGTCACCGGCGGTGGTGCAAACGTCCCATGCCTCGCTTCGGGCATCGCCGACGGACGGGAGGTCAGCCGCCGACGATCTGGTGTTCGAAGGCGAACGCAGTGGCCGCAGCCCGGGACGAAACACCGATCTTGCCGAAGATGTTCGACAGGTGCCGGCTGATGGTCTTACTGCTTACGCACAGCTCGGCGCCGATCTGCTTGTTCGTAAGCCCCGCCGCCACCAAGCGGAGCACCTCGGCCTCGCGGTCCGTCAGCCGGCACGGCAGACCGGACGATGGCCGGACAGTCCGCAGCGCGGTGACCTCCTGCAGGTCGAGCGTGGCCCCGAGGCGGGTGAACGCCGACTCGGCGGCGGCGAGCGCCGCCTGCGCCCCGTCCTCGTCGCCCGCCGCCCGGCACGCTCGGGCCAGCAGCACGCGGGCGTTGGCGGCCTCGTGGGGAACGTCGAGCTCGAGCCACCTCCGCACCGCGGCCCGCAGGCTCGCGCGCGCGCCGGGGTCGCCACAGGCCAGTTCGACCCGTCCGGTGGCCGACGCAGCCGCAGCACCGAGCACAGGACTCTCGAACAACCTGGCCGTCTCCGTCAGCTCGGCGGCCGCCCTTTGGGCACGCTCGACGTCGCCCAGCGCAACAGCCACCTGGACCTCGACGGGGAGCAGCCAGCCGCACGCCAGACGGTTCCAGGCGATCTCCTCGACCGCCGCCGAGATGATGACGCTGGCCGCCTCGGCACGGTCCTGCGTCAGCCGAAGGAGCGCGAGGCCCGCCGCGGGCCGGGCATCGAGGGTCTCGGCCCTGGCGAACGCCTCCTCGGCCGCGCCCAGGTCGCCGCGACGCCGACAGATCTCACCCACCTCGACATATGCGGCCGCAGTGTTCGACACGAAGAGGTCGTGGAGCTCGCTGCACGCCTGCCGCGCCTCGGCCTCGGCGGCCTGCCAGTCGCCGCGCCATTGCATGAGATCCGCCCGATGCAGGCGGCACAGCCCGGGGAAGACCGTGAACGGGTGGCTATCGGCCCACGAGCCGACCGCCTCGATCCACTCGCTGGCACGGCGGATGTCGCCCAGGTCGTGGCACGCGCTGACCAGCGAGCAGTACACCCTCCCGGTGACGAAGGGCGACAGCCGCCCCTCGATGGCGAACAACATCGACTCGTCGAGCCGTGCCAGGCCCTCGGTCGGCCTGCCCTCGTCGATGAGCAGGCGCCCGAGCGCCTGCAGCGCCAGCGCCTCGAGGTCGGGCACCCGCAGCCGCTGCCCGAGGTCCATCGCCTGCTCGACGAGGGCGGTCGCACCGGCAAGGTCACCCACGCCGTGGGCAACCTCGGCCTCGTACAGGAGCAAGTAGCCGTACTCGGCGGATCCGCGCTGGCCATTCAGCGACCGGCGGGCGCGGCCCAACCAACCGCTGGCGATCGCCCGCTTGCCCTTGAAGGTCCAATGGTGGAACAGCCAGACGGCGCACCGGCCGGCCTCGAGCGTGACCCCAGCGCGGTGATAGCAAGCGTGCGCCCGCTCCCGTGCCACGATGCACTCGTCGAGGCGTCCGACCCACCACGCCGCCTCCGCCAAGGCATCCAGCCAGTCGCCCACGAACACGTCATCGTCGGCCGAGCCACCCTCCACCCGCTGCACGTCGACTGCGCCCGCCCCGGCGAGGTCGTACGCCAACGACCAGTCATGCCTGGCCAACGCTTCCTGCACCGCCGCCAGGTCACCGCGCCGAATGGCGATGTCCATACCGGCGCCTCCCTTCCGCCGAGGCCGGTCGTGGCCGCCTCTTGCGTCACATGATGGCCCAGCGAGGCGGCCGCCGTCGCCAGCTATAGCGCAGTATCGGCACGAACGAGGCGACCGGCACCCCGCCTCACCTAGGTGGAGCACCCATCCACCGGGTATGGCGATGTCCACCCTTCAGGCGCCTACCTGGGGCTTCACGGAGAGCACCCCAACGGGGTTCGAACCCGTGTCTCCACCTTGAGACAGAGCGCCACTGTTGCTGCGCTGAGGCATAACCTCTGCATCTGGCCTGGTTAAGTCGGCGCGAACGCCTCCTCAAGACCCAGTGCCTTCATGGAGACAGCCCTGTTGTATGGGACGTTCTATGGGATGACGCCGAAAGCGCCCACCACCGTGTGAACCTCGCGGCCAGGCGAACAGGCGATTGCCCCATCCGAGTGCCACATCCCAACGAAGCCGCCCGGAGGACCACCTGGGTGCCACCGGTGGCCCGCACGGAGCGTGCGCAGCGCGGGCAGCTTGAGCCTGGTTCGAGTGGACGCAGATCACCGATTCTGGCGCGACCAGCTCGGTGGCGGGGTCAGCGCCAGATCGCCGGCTGCTCACTCGTGGCGAGGCCGTTGGCTCACGTCATTATGTGCGCCTGGATCAGCTCTTCGTGACGCTCGATATCCGTCGATCGGTACGCGACTCGCATGGAGGTCGAAGTCGGTAGAGCGCGCTCGGCTGCTCTTCCGGAGGCGGGTTCTCGCGCTCTTGTTATGTGCGGGTTGGCTGCGCACTCCGCCGGTACTCGCGCGCTCCAGTGGGTGCCGGTGAGCGTGATTATCGAGTGGTCGGTCGAACGTCGCTTGCGCGGTCCGGGCCGTCGGAGTTCGGAGTGGATGGATGCTGCGAATCCTGGATCGACCCGAGCGCCGAGTTGGTTGGCGGCCGAGCTGACGCCTCTCGCCGTTAAGCCATCCGCCGGACGGTTTGCGGAGAGGTCAGCCATTCTCGCCGACGGACGCCATCGCTGCACGCACACGGTCACCCAGCAGGGCGAGTCGCTCGACGGGCTCGTTGCTGAACACGAAGCGGACGTGACGATCTGCGATCTCGCCGCCCCAGCCGCGCATGGGGGTGGCCGCCACCTTGTGCTCCAGCAGGCGGTCGGAGACCTCGACGCAGTCGTGCCCGAGCGCGGCGACGTCGACCAGAAGCGACCAGGCCCCTGCTGGGCGTACCACCGGCAGGCCTTCGAGCTCGTGGAGCATCGTGTCGCGCCGACGCTCGCATTCCGCGTTGGCGGCGGCCAGGTGGTCATCGGGCAACTCGAGGGCGACACGTGTCCCGATCTGGGCGAAGCCGCTGGGCACCAGACCGTTATAGATCTGGACCCGCGACACGTCGTTGACCAGCCCGCCCGGTGCGACCACCCAGCCGACCCGCCAGGCGATCATGCGCTGCTCCGACGACGGGGCGCCCACGGTCACGGTGCGATCGCGCATTCCAGGAAGCGCCGCCGGATGCCGGATCGGATGGCCGTCGAACAGGACGCCTTCGAACCCCGCCCAGTACAGGAGCCACAGGTCTCGCTCCCGGCAGACCGACGCCACCGCTTCCCACTCCTCGTCGTTCGCCACCCAACCGGACGGGAACGACGCGTTGTTGACGAACACCACCCGCGTGCGATCGGTCACCGCGGCCGGCAGCGCATCGACGTCGAGCCGCCACCCATCCCGGGCGACCCGCAGCGGCACAAGCCGCGGGACCGCCCCCACCAGGCGAACCCGGTTGAGCATGCCGGCATAGGTCGGGTCAGTGAGGACGACCTCGTCCCCCGGATCGGTCAGGCAGAACAGCGCATCGAGCATCGCGTCGCCCTCACCGCTGGTAATCACGATCTCCCGGCGCCCGTCATAGCGCGGCCCACCCCGACGCTCGATGTACGCCGCCACCGCCCCCTTGAGATCATCGCGGCCCGTGAACGGCAGCCAACTGTTCGCCTCGTCCTCACCGAGCGCCGCCCGAGTGGCCTCTACCGCCTCTGCCGGCGGCGGGATGTCGGTGTCGAGGTTCTCCAAGCGCAGAACCTCCGGGTCGTCGGCGGCCGCCGCAGCGACCCGATCGATGCCGAAACCCGGGATGTGCTCGAGACGCCGGACGCTCATCGGTCCCCTCCCCTCGTTCCACGGGAGAATCAAACCATGGTTACAGGCCACCGGCGGATGACAACGACGGGTCGCACGGTGGCCGACCATCACCCGCCGACGAGCCGACGCGCCGACTGATCGATGACCTCGACATGGGGCCGAGGCCGCAAGGGCAGACCCGTCTGATTAGCCAGCACGAGGAGATTCCGCCGTCGCCGGGCCTCCGGCAGGATCGATCGGGTCCACCCGCCGTACCAGCGGCGGGCCGTGGCGGGCTGGTCTGCACGTCTGCGTGGGCGCTGTCTGTGTGGCGTCCGTTACACCTGCGCCTGATACATCAGCACGATGTCGGAGACGACGGCCGACCCGTCTCCCTGGACCGCCATTTCGAGATCGTTGTCCGTGGTGCGCACGAGGGCCGGGGTGGCGATCACCTCGGCCGCCGGTCACGGCGTCGGCCGCGACCTGGAGGCCGCCGTCGACCTCCTCGCTCGGGAGACCGACGGGAACCCCTTTTTGCTCGTCGAGCTGTGGCTGCACCTCATCGACACCGGCCGGCTGGCCCGGCGCAACGATCGGTGGACGGTGGTCCGGCCGCTGACCGACGCCGTTGACCGCATCGCCTCCCGTCGGCCGCCGGAGCTGCGGGAGCTGTTCCTGACCAAGGGTCGGGTCGCGGTCGCCCTCGACCGGCGAGCCTACCGGGATCAGACCCGGCGGCCGAGGCCGAGCACCAGCCGGGCACGCCATAGGAGCTCGGCTGGCGACAGGGTACCGATGGCCGCCGCCACCTCCCGACGCACATGGGGTTGGTCGTCGTCGCTCACCAGTCCCGCGGCGGTCGGGATGCCGAGGCGGTAGGCCAGCCACGCGTCGACACCGGGCCAGGGAACGTCGACCTCGATGACCCGCGCGTCGGACCGCAGCCCGGCGCCTCGGAGCAGGTCACCGACTGCCTCGGCGGATCCGACGGCGTTGCCCAGGTCGTCGAGCAACGCGCCGACGTCGGTGCGGGCACGACCAGCCCGTCGGCCCAGGACGTCGTTGACGATCTGCTTCGGGGCGTAGGGCGGCTCGGGCCGGACCCAGGTGAGCAGGCCGACGACCGGTGCGACGCGTCCCATCTCTGCGGTCGCCGCGACGGGGTCGGGGAAATGGTTGATGCCGAAGGCGCACCCGGCCGCGGCGAACGCGCCATCGCGGAAGGGAAGCCACTCGGCGTCGCCGCGCACCTTGAGGGCCGTCGGGTTGTGGGCAAGCTGCCCGCTGGAGATATCGACGGCGACCGTCGCGGGCAGGAGCCGCCCCAGTGCCCCCGAGCCCGCGGCAACGTCGAGGGTTCGTCCTGACAGGCGTGCGAGCGCGTCTGCGAGTGGGCGGTTCAGCAGGACGTACACCGGGTCGGCGTCGTCGGCGAAGGCAGGAGCCGCTCGATCGTACGCCGACGCGAGCTCGTGCTTGACCAGCCGTGAGCGGCTGGGGCTCACGCGGAGGTCCACAAGGCCAGCGCATCGCGAGCTCGGGCGGCCCACCAGACCAGACCGGCTCGTTCGCGCTCGCGCCCGTCGCGATCGGCTGCGTCGGTGGCCGACAGCGCCATGTTCCAGCCGAGCTGTGCCAGCGCGCCTAGCGGTGCCAGCTGCAGGGCATCCTGGTCATGCTCGTCCGCCGCCGCCAACCTGATGTCGTCGATGAGCTCGTCGGGCGCAGCGTCGACGGCGGTGGCGTTGATGGCCACGTACCAGGCGAAGTCCACCGCCCCGGGGGCGACCGCGGTCAGGTCGCCCCAGTCCAACACCAGCACCCGGCCGTCGAGCAGTCCAAGGTTGGCCAGCTTGAGGTCTCCGTGGATGACCGTGGTCGAGTGCTCGAGCAGCGCGGCCGCGAACGCGGAGAGGTCGGTGTGAACCGCGCTCACCGCGGCGACGACGTCCGGCGGCACCACTTCCGCGAACCTGTTCCAGCCCTCGACGATCAGATCCGGGATCGGGCTCCCCTCCGGTGTCCGCAGTTCGGCGGCGACCGCTGGGGAGAAGACCCCGTACACGTCGGCCAAACTACACAGCCCCCGACTGTGCGAGCCGGAGGTTTGAATGCAACGTGCATGGCGGCTGCCGTGTCGAGCAGGCGCCGGCTGGTTGCGCGCGACAGCCGGCCCGGTGCGAACAGCCCTGCGGCGACGTCGCGCATGATCACCAGCCAGCCGTCGTCCTCAGGCTCCACGGCGATGACAGCGTGTTCGACCGTCGGTGGGACCAGAGCGAACAGGCCGGAGTGCCACAGGGTCGCGACACGGCCGCCGGCGTGGGTCCCGCGCCCGATCCAGTCGCGTCCTAGCCGCACGTGCTTGACGACGAGGCGGGAGCTGTCGGCCAGCACCACGCGCTCGAGTTCGCTTCCGGACTTCCCGTCAGCCGCCATTGGACCGCGCTCGACAAGCAGTGTCGAGCACTGAGGAGGTCACGGGCGTACCAGCGGAGAGGCGGCGGCCATCTCCGCCCGCAGCGCTGGTCCCCATTTGCCGGCGCAGTACACGACGTGCGACACCACCTGGCCGGCCTCGACGCGCAACCGGTGCAGCTGCCGGCAGTTCACGTCGTCGTCGCTCTCCCGCCACCACCGCTCGAACTGCACCACCACGTATCCATCCTCGCTGGTCGTCACCTCCCAGGCGGCGAGCCGGCCCTGCACAGGCCACCAACTCCGCAACTGCCCGGTGATCGCCTCGGGGCCTTCGAGCTGGAAGCGCCAGCCCGGTACGTGAGCATCAAAGAGCGCGTCAGGCGCATAGGCGCGGGCGAACGGAGCGAAGTCCCCAGACTCCAGGCAGCGGGCGAGCCTCTCGGTCACTATCTTCTCCTCCTCCGTCTCTGGCATTGCCTGATCGTGGCCGCCGCTGACAGTCAGCGATCACCGCAACCGCCCGACGCTTCATCGCGGAGAGCCGCTATGCCGGGGACGGCAGCACCCCCAACGCCGTAGAGTTCGGCCATGGCATTGTTCCTGGTCGAGCGAGACTTCGCCGAGGCGCTGGACCTCGATGCCGACTTCGTCGAGAGGATCGTCGCCGTCAACGACGACGTCGGCGTTCGCTGGGTGTACTCGTTCCTGAGCGCGGACAAGCGCAAGACGTATTGCCTCTACGAGGCCGAGTCCGAGGACGCCATCATCGAGGCGGCCCGTCGCAGCAACGTCCCGGCGGACGTCATCATTCGCGTCGATCAGTTTCAACCCGAGGCGTTCCTCGCCGCCCCCTGACGGTCCGCCGGCACCGTCCGGCGCAACGCCCACGCCGCCGCCTCGGTGCGGTTGGCACACTGCGTCTTCATGAGGATCGATCGCACGTGGTTCGCCGCGGTGTGTTGGCTGATGTGCAGGCGCTCACTGATCTCCCGGTTGCTGCGACCCTCGGCGATCAGGGCCAGCACGGTGACCTCCCGGTCGGTGAGCCCGGCGGCGTCCGGCCCGGGCCGCTGGGGCTGACCCCCGTTGGCGTCGAGGGCGGCGCGTGCCGACGCCGCGACCGCGCCCATGCCGACCCGCTCCGCCGTCGCCAGCGCCGCGCCGAGTAGCTCGATGCCCCGTTCGACTTCCGCCTGCCGTGGCCGGCCGACGAGGAACGTGCCGTAGTCGAGCTGGCTGTGGGCGAGCCAGACCGGCATCCGAGTCGACTCGTCGATCCGCAGCCCGGCCTCGAAGTGGATCTCCGCCTTGCGCTCGTGGCCCAGCACGGCGCCCAGCTTGCCGAGCAGGCGGTCGACGGCGCCGTGGGCGGCGAGGAGGTACCCGACCTGCACCACGAGGCCGCGCCACCCGATCAGCTCGTCGTAGACGGCGGCGGCCCCGGCGTGGTGCCCGACGGCGCAGCAGGCGTCGCCCAGGTATGACAGCGAGCCGGACCAGAGCGCGTCGCGGGGCACCACCGCCAGCTGGTCGGCGACGAGGACATCGATCTCGGCGATCGCCTCGTCGCGCAGGCCGAGCTCGGCGTACATCACGGCGAGCGCCGGTCGCCACGTCGACCGGGCGCGATCGAGGCGGGCCACGGCCTCGACGATCGGCCGGGCCTCGTCGAGGCGACCCTGCTCGCGCCGGATGCTGAACAGCTGGACGCCATACCCGCCGGTCGCCGCGCCGGACAACGAGCGGGAGAGCTCCTCAGCAGTCGTGGCGAGGGCTTCGGCCTCGGCGAAGCGGCCCTCGCCGACCGCGAGCAGGACGTGCGCCTGGCAGTCGAGCGCCTTGAACAACGGCTGGCCGGCGCTCGTCGAAACCTCGCGGTGCCGCCGGGCCGTCCTGCGAGCGGCGTCCAGGTCGCCGGCGAGGATCTCGCCATACAGGGTCTTGACAAGAGCTTGGTCCTCCCACTCGAGATCGAGCAGTGCACGCGCCGAGTTGGCCGCCTCACGCATCTCGGCCAGTCGGGCGTCGAGTGTCTGCGGCGTCCACGGCACGACCGACATCGCCTCGAACGCCAGCCGACGGGCATCCGGGTCGTCGAGGGTTCGGGCCGATGCCAGCGCGTCCTCGCCGAGCACGCGGGCCGCGTCGCCCTCACCGGCGAGGGCGAGGGCGCGGGTCAGCGATGCCTGCAGCCGCACGCGGGTCGTCTCGTCGTCGGCCAACGGGAGCACGCCCCGCAGCAGCCGGGCTGCCGTCGTCCCGTCCCTGGCGTCGCGCCATGCGGCTTCGCCATAGGCGAGGGCAGCGGCGATCCGGCCGGCCGGGTCGGTCGTCCGCTGCGCCAGCTCATGCGCCTCGAGGCAGCGCTCCTTGGCGCGGGCGACATCCCCGGCGCGCATCGTCGCATCGGCGATGCGCAGCAGAAGCTCGACCCGGCCGTTCGGGGCGATCGACGCCGCGGCCTCGAGGAACCGCGCCGCGTCGTCGTAGGCGACGGCCGCCGTCGCCGCGTCGGCAGCCTTGACGGCGGCGGACACCGCTTCCTCCGCCTCGACGAGTGGCACCGCTGCGCAAAGGTGCTGGGCGATCGCGGCGATCGGGTCGGAGGCCGCCCCGGTGTCGAGGGCCCTGGCGACTGCGAGGTGCAGGCGGCGGCGCTCAGCGCTGCCGAGGCCGTCGCGGATCGAGCGGCGGATCAACTCGTGGGCGAAGCGGTAGCCGCCCGAGCCGTACTCGCTGACGATGCGCGACTGCACGGCGACGTCCAGCGTGGTCATCACCGTGGCCACCGGTTCGCCGGCGACGGCAGCCAGGACCACGGCGTCGAACGTCGGACCGATCACGGCCGCCATCGCCAACGTGCGCCGCGCCGGCGGGACGAGTCGGCCGAGGCGGGCGGCGACCACGTCACGGACGCCCTCCGGGCTGGCGACGTCGGTCAGCGGCCGGACCACCGTCCACCGATCGTTGCGCCGGGCCAGCCGGCCGGTGTCGATGAGGTGCAGCCACAGCTCGACGAGCAAAAAGGCGTTCCCGTCGGTCTCCCGAGCGAGGAGGTCGACGGCAGCCTCCAGGTCGCGGCCGACGCCGTGACCGGCGGCCGCCTCGACGAAATCGGCGATCTCCTCGGTGTCGAATCCCCCGAGCCGGACCCGCGTCACGCCGGGTGAGCGGCGCAGCTCGGGCAGCGCGGAGCGCAGCGCCTCGCCCGTGTCGGCGGGCGCCGACCGGTAGGAACAGACGATCAGCACGTTCCGCAGCGTCTGGTCGTGGACGAGCTCGCCGAGCAGGTCGATCGTCGGCCGCCGAGCCCAGTGCAGGTCGTCGAGGACAAGCAGCAGTGGCCGCTCGTCGGCGACCTCGGTGATGAGCGAGATCACGGCACCGAACAGGCGGGCCCGCTCGGCGTCGGGGTCGCCGCGCCCGACGGGCACAGGCAGCCCGAGCCCGGCGGCTCGCCGGGGTACGAGCCGGGCCAGCTCGGCGGCGCCGGTGCCGAAGTAGCGACTCACCGTCACCGGGTCGAGGCTGGCGACGACGTGGTCGACGGCCTCGGCGAACGGCTGGTAGGGAACGGTCTGCTCCTCCGAGCACGTGCCGTAGAGCACGGCGGCGCCGTCATGGTGGACGTGGCGGGCGAACTCGGTGACCAGCCGCGTCTTGCCCGCCCCCGCGTCGCCCGGCATCAGGATGACCTGGCGGGCACCGGAGGTTGCCTTCGTCCATGCGTCCTGGAGCGCGCGCCACGGACCGACGCGGCCGACCATCGGGATCGAGCCGACAAGGGTCAGCAGCGGAGGTAGCGAGATCCGGTCACCAACGCGCGCCCGCCGTTCAGGGGCAGCATCCACCGCCGTCGATGGTAGGGCGATAGTCATTATTGGCCACCCTCGATTGCTCGGCCAGGGCCGAAAAGGGCGAGTTCTGGTCATGCGCACACCGCCGCCGCGTCTTTAGGTTGGACCTCCTCAACGAAACGATTGGAGATCGTGATGACCCTCACCGGGACCGGGCGGGACCTGCTGGACGACGAGCTGCTGGCCGACTTCGACGGGCGGGCACCCGTGTACGACCGTCACAACGCCTTCTTCAACGAGGACTTCGAGGACTTGCGCCGGCGGGGCTACCTGTTGGCGTCAGTGCCGGAGGCTTTCGGCGGTGCCGGTTTGAACCTCGCCGAGATCAACCGGTTGCAGCGGCGCATCGCCTACGTGGCGCCGGCCACGGCGGTCGCCGTCAACATGCACCACTACTTCGTCGGGCTCTGCGCCGACCTGCACCGTGCCGGCGACCCGTCGGGTGACTGGGTGCTGGCCAAGGCGGCCGACGGTCACGTGTTTGCCGCCGGCCACGGCGAGGCGGGCAACGACATTCCCGTGCTGCTGTCGTCGTCGAAGGCTGCGCGGGTCGCCGGCGGCTGGGAGTTCACCGGACACAAGATCTTCGGCAGCCTGTCACCGGTGTGGACCTACCTCGGCATCCACGGCATGGACACCAGCGACCCCGACAACCCCACGGTCGTCCACGGGTTCCTCCACCGCGACGCATCGAACTACCGCATCGAGCAGACGTGGGACACGCTGGGGATGCGGGCGACGATGTCCAACGACACCATCCTCGAACGGGCCTTCGTGCCCGACGAAGCGATCATCAGGGTCTCCCCGGCCGGCTTCGCCGGTGCCGACATGTTCCACGTCGCCCTGTTCGCCTGGGCGTTGCTCGGCTTCGCCGGCGTGTACAGCGCGATCGCCAAGCGGGCGTTTGACGACACGGTCGTCCAGGTGCACCAGAAGAAGTCGGTGGCTCTGAGCCGCTCGATGGCCTACCACCCCGAGGTCCAGCACCAGGTCGCCGAGATGCGCATCCACCTCGAGGCGATGAACGCCCACCTTGACCGGGTGTGCGACGACTGGGCCGGCGGCGTCGACCACGGCATGGACTGGCCGGCCAAGATCGTCGCCTGCAAATACGACGTGGTCATGCGGGCGTGGGACGTCGTCGACCGAGCCCTCGACCTCACCGGGGGCGCCGGCATCTTCCGCCGCAACCGTTTCGAGCAGCTCTTCCGCGACGCCCGGCTTGGTCGCATCCACCCTGGCAACAGCCTGCTCACCCACGAACTGGTCGGCAAGTTGAGCCTCGGCATCAACCCCGACGAACAACCACGGTGGGGCTGACCACCGCGTGCCGCTGCTCTCACGGGACGTGTACAACGTCCCCGACATCCCGGGCACCAGGGTCCGAGTGGTCCACGCCCACCTGAGCCACCGACCACCCAACCGCACCGAGTGCGCGGCATCGACGGTTCCGAGCCCTATGGCATCGTCGCCGCCGCGACGGGTCGCGTGCGGATCATCGTGGACGGGTTCACCGGCCCCGAAAGGAACAACGAGGTCTGGCTCGAGCATCCCAACGGTGACTGGACCAAGTTCAGGGTGCCCACGGGCCGACCAGGAACGTCGCCTCACCGGCGATGCGATCGACGTCCTACCGGGGTGCGACGCTCGCCGACCGAACCCCGAATCGGTGATCGCCGTACGGACCCTCGGCGGGGCAACCGACCGGGTCACTGCCGACGAAAGCGCCTACCCGCACCGAGGGGCACGGTTCAACGTGAGCTTCGACGCCGCGTGGTCCAACCCAGACGACGACCGGATGGTGCGCTGGTCACGAGAGTCGTGGACGGTTTTCCGTCCCCATGCAACCGGTGGCGTATACGTGAACTTCGCCGGCTTCGACGACGAGGCCGACATCTTCACCACCGACACTCTCGGCACCGCCGCCCGCCTCGCGGAGGTGATGGCCACGTTCGACCCCGATGGCCTCTGCACCGCCGCCTCCAGACGCCCATGACCTCAACGTCCGCGCTCGTCGACCTGGCAGCCTTGGTCCTCCTGGCCACGGCCAGCGTCGGCCTATGGACCCTCCGCATCGTGGTCACGGCCAAGGGCCGCAACACCGCGGCCGCAACCATCGCTGCCATCGAAGCCATCGTCTTCCTCGTGGCCTTCTCCCGGGCGGTCGCCGGGCTTACCGCCCCCGAACGCGTCGGTGCCTATGCCGTCGGGGTCGGCCTCGGCACGTTGCTCGGACTCGCCGTCGACAGACGCCTCAACCCAAGGCACGCCCAAGTCGAAGTCGTAGCACCGGGGCCGGCTAACGAAACGCGTCGAGACTCCCCAGATGGACCGTGCGATAACGGCCCTTACAGGGCGCGCCATAACGACGCCCTCCGACCGGTCGTCGAGGCTGCCATCGCTCGAGGTTCGCGGTCAACCACACGCGCCCATACTCGGCGATCGGGGTGGGCTGACATATCGCAGACGCGCACAGATAGCGAGCCCAGAACGTTTCATCTCCTGGCCGGTCAGAGGCACGTCGAAAGGCGCATCGGCCTTAGCCGCGGGCATTGGATCCCAGCGCAGATCGACCGCTCGGGCACGCGAGTCGCAACCGACCTGGATGGGTGTCGCCGCCACGCGGGGGTGAGATCGGTCAGGAGCGCTGCGAGGTGCGAGAACACCGATTCTGGAGTGCCCAAAGTCAGTGACCGCGCGAGGCCAGATCGCCGGTTCGGAGCGGCCTTCGCTCCAGTGACGCCGCGTCATTCTGTACGCGCCAGCTCATGGACGCGCGCACGAGTTCGAGTCCTAACTGCAGATCTTGTCGCTGCCGTGGGGGGAGACGGTCTCCCCTGCGCGCGAGGCTCTCTGGTTGGGGCCCCTGGCACCCACCCGCGGCGCGAATGCCGAGCGTTCGGGATTCCGAGCTAGCTGGCGCACACGGAATCAGCCGCGCGCTTCCGCTGCTCGTCCCTTGCACCAGCGAGCGGCATATCCGCCCGGACTGTCGCAACCACGCGTAGCGAACATCAGTGAGCCTCACGGATGCGGGCCGCGCGGCCGTGGCCCACACTGATCGCCGTGCGCGTGACGATCGAGATCCACGACGACGAGGGCGCCGTCGCGGGGTGGCTGGAAGGCGATGGTCATCCGCGCCGGCCGTTCGTGGGGATGCTCGAGCTGATCGCGCTGCTGGATGCTGTTCGGAGGATACGATCGGCGGCGGGCGAAGAGGATGGCCGCACCGATCTCGGCGACTAGGGCGCTGGCGCCGCGGGGGCTGCTCGAGCGTGATGACGAGCTCGAGCGGCTGCTTCGGGTGGTCGCGGCGGCCGAGCGGGGCGACGGCGCGCTGGCGGTCGTGGAGGGCGAGACGGGGATCGGCAAGACGTCGCTGCTTGACGCCGTCTGCGCGGAGGCTCGTGAGCGCGGCTTCTCGGTGCTACGCGCGCGGGGCGGCGAGCTCGAGCGCGACTTCGGCTTCGGCGTGGTGCGCCAGCTGTTCGAGGCGGTGCTCGCGGCAGAGGGTGGCGCCGGGCGCGCCGGGCTGCTCGAAGGCGTCGCCGCGATCGTCGAGCCGATTTTCGGGCGGCATGGGGACGTGGGCGCATCTCCTGGCCAGGACGCGTCGTTCGCGGCGCAACACGGTCTGTACTGGCTGGCGGCGAACCTCGCGGCGCCCGCGCCGCTGCTGCTGTGCGTCGACGACGCGCAGTGGGCGGACCCTGCTTCGCTGCGGTGGCTGGTCTACCTGGCACGCCGGCTCGAGGGCGTCCCGGTGGCGGTTGTCGTCGCGGTGCGTAGCGGTGAGGCCAATGCGCCGGCCGAGCTCGTGGAAGCCGTGCGCACCGAGGCCTCCGAGACGGTGGTGCCCCAGCCGCTGACCGAAGCCGCGAGCGCGAGCGTCGTCCGCACCGCGCTTGGTTCGTCGGCGGACGCCGTGTTCTGCCGCGCTTGCCACGAGACGACCGGCGGCAACCCGTTCCTGTTGTCGGAGCTCGTCAGCGCGCTGGCCTGGGGGGATGTCGAGGCGAGCGCCGCGGGCGCGCGTCGTGTCCGTGAGCTGGGCCCGAGCGCCGTCGCGCGCAGTGTGCTGCTGCGCCTGTCGCGGCTGCCCGAGGAGGCGACGGTGCTGGCGCGTGCGGTCGCGGTGCTGGACACCGACGCCGACGTGCACCTCGCCGCCGCGGTCGCTGGGATCGACGCCGGGCGCGCGGCGGCGGCGGCCGAGGCGCTCGTGCGCAGCCAGATCCTGGCCGCTGGCGAGCCGCTGCGCTTCAGGCACCCGATCCTGCGTGCGGCCGTGTACGAGGAGCTGCCGTCGTCGCGGCGCGCGCTCGAGCACCGTGGCGCCGCGGAGGTCCTCGCCTCGCGCAACCCTGACCGCGCTGCGGTGCACCTGCTTTCCACGGCGCCGGCAGGCGATCCGTGGGTCGCCGAGCAGCTGCTGCACGCCGGCGAGCGCGCGGTCTGCGCGGGCGCGATCGACGCCGCGACGGCGCTGCTGGATCGCTGCCTGGCCGAGCCGCCGCCACCCTCGCTGGTGACCCGGGCCCATCTCGCGCGCGGCCGTGCCGCGCATCTCGCGGCAGACCACGCGACGACACGGCGG
Organism: uncultured bacterium; assembly: GCA_963717085.1. GTDB lineage: Bacteria > Actinomycetota > Acidimicrobiia > Acidimicrobiales > VFJN01 > DASQUK01. The sequence continues at coordinate 63,532 of CAVQVM010000020.1, read as the reverse complement.
GCACTCGGCACAGCGGTCGAGCTCTCCGACGATCCGGTCGTGCGAGCTCAGGCCGCGGCGGAGCTCGCCGTGAGCTGGTTCCTAGGTGGAGACCTAGAGGAGGCGACCCGCGCCCTCACCGATGCGATGGAGGCGCTGCCCGAGGAGGCGGCTCAGTCGCGAGCGGAGATCGCGCTGGCGCGAACCATGCTCGAGTGCTCCGCGCCGCTGGTGCCTGCGGCGGTCGTCGGCTCATCTCTGAAGGAGCTCATCGCGACCGCTGACCCGTCGTGGCCGAGCTATCCCCTGTTCGCGGCGTTCGGGCTGCTCACGCCCTACTTCGCGGCCGACGTCGGCTTCGAGGACGTCAGCGGGCTGCTCCCCGGGGCGCGCCACCTGGACGCGGCAGTCGAGGTCCGCGGCACGGACGCGCATCACCTCCAGGCAGGGCTCGCGATCACCGGGCTGCAGGCCGGGGGCGAGATCGAGGCGGTTCAGAAGGCTTGCGACAGCTGGGTCCGTCGTGCTCGCGAGCAGGGCGCAATGGCCCTGCTGATCAACGCGCTCGTGTTGCGAGCGCGAATGCGCATCCTGGTAGGCCGTCTGCGCGAGGCGGCGGTCGACGCGCGCGAGGCGGTGCAACTCTCGGCGCTCCTGGGCACGCCGCTCGTGCGGCGCTTGGCGATGGCGTCCGACCTGTGGGCCCTGACCGAGCTCGGCCGGCTCGACGAGGCCGATCGGCTGCTCGAGGAGCACGGACTCGGTGGGGCCGTCCACCTCGGGCCGATCCAGGACGTGATCTTCATCGCCCAGCGAGCCCAGCTGCGCCTGGGACAGCACCGCGTCGCGGAGGCGCTGGCCGACATGGAGGCGGCCGACCGCTGGATCAGCGGTCGCGGGATCGTTCCGCTCGATTCCCTACTTGGCTTACTTGCAGCGTCCCGAGTTCCTCCTCGCCGCGGGGCGGACCGAGGAGGCGACCGCCGCCGCACGCGAGTCGCTGGCGAACCTGCCGAAGCTCCCGCCGGTCTACCGCGGGCTCGTGTTGCGATCCGCGGGGGTCGTGGTCGGCGGAGACGAGGGAATCGATCTGCTGCGCGCCGCGTGCGATGGCCTTGAAGCGTCCCCGATGCCCGTCGAGCACGCGCGCGCGCTGCTCGGGCTCGGCGCGGCCCTGCGCCGCGCCAGGCACCGCGCCGACGCGCGGGAGCCGCTGGCGCACGCGATGGAGCTGGCGCACACCCGTGGCGCGCAGCCGCTCGTCGACGCCGCGCGCGAGGAGCTCGTCGCCACCGGCGCGCGCCCGCGCCGCCTCGTGCGCTCCGGCATCGACGCACTGACGCCGAGCGAGCTGCGCGTGGCCAGGCTTGCCGCCGAGGGGATGAGCAACCCCCAGATCGCCCAGCAGCTCTTCGTTACCCGCAGGACCGTCGAAACGCACGTCGCCTCGATCCTGCGCAAGCTCGACCTCAAAGGCCGCGAGGGCATCGCCGCCGCGCTCGCCCGCGACGCGCCCGCACCGCCCACCCCAGCTCCAGACGCACCGACCGCGATCGTGACGGTGCTGTTCACCGACATCGTCCACGACGCGACCATGCGCGAGCTGCTCGCTGCGCACGGCGGCCGCGAGGTCAAGACGCTCGGCGACGGGTTCCTCAGCGTCTTCGACCGCCCCGCGAACGCGGTCGCCTGCGCGATCGCGCTGCGCGATGCCATGCAGAAGCTCGGTCTGCCGGTGCGTGCCGGGCTCCACGCCGGCGAGGTCGAGATCGCGGTTCGGATCGCCGCGCTGGCAGACGCCGGCGAGGTCTTGCTGTCCGCCACCGTGCGCGACCTCGGCCTCGGCACACCGATGCCGCTGGTCCCCGACGGCCGCCACACACTCGAGGGCGTCCCCGGAGAATGGGACATCCTGCGCGCCGGGTAGCGCCATAAGTTCCGTGTGGCTCACCGATGCGAAGCGGTGGGCGCAGGACCGACGATCCCTGCATGAATGACGACGATCGTCGCCCAGGGTACGACTACGTGATCGTGGGCGCCGGCTCAGGCGGCTGCGTGCTCGCCAACCGGCTCAGCGAAGACCCGGATGTCGAGGTCCTCCTGATCGAGGCTGGCGGGCGGGACGACAGCGACCTGATCCAGATACCGGCCGCGTTCCCGGCGTTGATGCGCACGGACAAGGATTGGGATCACTCGAGCGGCTACGAGCCGGGATGCAACAACCGGCGCATCGTCCTGCCGCGTGGCCGTGTTCTCGGCGGGTCGTCGTCGACCAACGGGATGGTCTACATCCGCGGTCACCGGCTGGACTACGACGAGTGGCGCGACCTCGGCTGTGTGGGTTGGGGCTGGGACGAGATGCTGCCGTGCTTCAAGCGCGCCGAGGACAACGAGCGGGGCGCCGACGAGCTGCACGGCGCCGGGGGTCCGTTGCGCGTGTCGGACGGGCGCTCGCGCAACCCGATCGCGAAGGCCTTCATCGATGCCGCGGTCGCTCACGGGCTCGAGGCCAACGATGACTTCAACGGGCCCGAGCAGGACGGTGTCGGCTGGTACCAGGTGACCCAGCACAACGGGCTGCGCTGCAGCGCCGCGGCCGCCTATCTTCGCCCGGCGCTGGTGCGGCCCAACCTGTGTGTCGAGACTGACGTGCAGGTGCTGAAGGTCCTGTTCGACGGCACGCGCGCCATCGGTGTGCAGGGTGCACGGCTCGGCGAGGTGCTCGACTTTCGCGCCTCGACCGAAGTAATCGTGAGCTGCGGCGCCTACAACTCCCCACAGCTTCTCATGCTGTCCGGGATCGGCCGCCCGGACGAGCTCGCACAGCTCGGGATCGATCCGGTAGCGGAGTCGCCCGGGGTCGGGCTCAATCTCAGCGACCACCCGGCGTGCGGCGCCGTCTACATGGCGTCGCGCGAGGACAGCCTGTTCGGGGCGATGAACCCGGACAACTTGGCGAGCCTCGCGACGGGCGGCCGGGGCCCGCTGACCTCGAGCATCGCCGAGGCGGGGGGCTTCTGGCGAACCCGCGGCGGCCTCGACGCCCCGGATGTCCAGCTCCACTGCATCCCGGCCCTCCTCCTCGAGGAGGGGCTCGTTCCCGGCCACGCGCACGGTTTTACGGTTGCCGCGAACGTCGCCAAGCCGCTCAGCCGCGGCCAGGTCGTGCTCGTGTCGCCGGACCCGACCGCCAAGCCGCTGATCGTCCACAACTACTACGCCGAGCCCGACGACCTGAACGCCCAGATCGAAGGGCTCCGGCTCTGCATGGAGATCGCCCAGACCGAGCCACTCTCCGACTGGGTCGCAAGGCCCTACCTCTGCCCCACCTCGACCTCCGACGAGGACGTCGCCGCGCATGTTCGAGCTCGCGCGCAGACCGCCTACCACCCGGTCGGGACGTGCATGATGGGCGTCGACGAGTTGGCGGTGGTCGATCCGCAGTTGCGGGTGCGCGGCGTGGAGGGACTGCGAGTCGTCGACGCCTCGATCATGCCGACGATCCCGCGCGGCAACACCAACGCACCGACGATCGCAGTCGCCGAGCGCGCAGCGGAACTCATCCCGGACGCCGCCGTGGGAGTCTTGACGGATGAGCGCTAGCGCGAGCGTGCCGGCCGCAGGGGCCGCCGCGGACATCGTCGTTGAGAACCCTGGTTTGGGGAAGGTGAGCGGTCGTGTCCCTGACATGACCGCGGAGGTGCCGGCGCTGGTGGATCGCGCGCGCACGGCTCAGGCCGACTGGGGCGCGCGGCCGGTCGAGGAACGCGCGGAGGTGCTGGCCGCGATGCGTCGCTGGATCGTCGCCAACCGCGCAGCGATCGTCGAGTCGACGATTCGCGAGACCGGCAAGACCTACGAGGACGCGCTCTTCACCGAGGTCTTCGTCCTGGCCGACGCGATTCGGTTTTGGGAGCGTAAGGCGGCGCGCTGATCTGCGCGACGAACGCGTCCGAGGGCGCGGCCCACTGGTGTTGGGCCGCAAGTTCATCGTCCGCCGGCGCCCGCTTGGCGTCGTCGGGGTGATCGCGCCGTGGAACTACCCGCTCACAATCGGGCTCGGCGACGCGGCCCCGGCGTTGATGGCTGGCAACGCGGTCGTGATCAAGCCATCGGAGATCACGCCGTTGACCACGACGATCGTGGTAGACGGCCTCGTGCGCGAAACCGGCCTTCCCGAGGACGTGCTGCTCGTCGCGACCGGTCGCGGGGACACAGGGGCCGCGCTCGTCGATCACGTCGACATGATCATGTTCACCGGGTCGACCCGGACCGGGCGGAACGTCGCCGCGCGCGCAGCGGACCGACTGATCCCGGTGTCGCTCGAGCTCGGCGGCAAGGACCCGATGATCGTATGCGCCGACGCGAACCTCGACCGCGCCGCCAACGCCGCCGCGACCTTCGGGCTAGGGAACTGCGGCCAGGCCTGCACCTCGGTCGAGCGCATCTACGTCGAGGACGAGGTCCACGACGAGTTCGTCGACAAGCTCGTCCACGCGGTCGGCAGGCTCCGCCAGCGCGGCAACACCTCCGCGGGCGCGGCCGACGTCGGCGCGATCACCTTCCCGCCGCAGCTCGAGATCATCGAGCGCCACGTCGCGGACGCCCTCGCCAAGGGTGCACGTGTGCTAACCGGCGGCCGTCGCAGCGAGGGACCCGGCTTCTACTACGAGCCAACCGTCCTCGTCGACGTCGATCACGATATGGACTGCATGCACGACGAAACATTCGGCCCGACGCTGCCCGTCATGAGGGTCCGCGACACCGACGAAGCCGTACGGCTGGCGAACGACACGAGGTACGGCCTCTCGTCGTCCGTGTACACCAGGGACACGAACAAGGGCGAGGCGATCGCACGACGCATCCGCGCCGGCAACACCGCGGTCAACGACGGCTACATCCACGTCGCAGGCTGGGACGCGCCATACGGCGGCTCGCGCGACTCAGGCGTCGGGGTCCGGAACGCACGCGAAGGCATCCTCAAGTACACCGAGCCCCACACGATCATGATCACCCGCCTCGGGCCTAACAAGGACATTGGCTGGCTCCCGAACTCGAAGCGGATCACGACGCTGCTCGAGCGCGCATTCAGCCGCTACTACTCGCGATAGGCCACACCCACCGCCGCGGATTAGCGTGACAGCCGTTTGTCACGAACGCTGAAGCAGGATCTACCCGACTTCCAAATGCGCTGCGTGGCGGCAGCATCTCGCTGACAGAGCACGACGTCGCTGGCGCCACCGCGCTAGCCGACGAGGCATCCTCGGCGCCGACGACGCGGGCACCCCGATCTCGCTCGGTCGATGCCCACGCGGGCGAGTCGCAGAGATGGTGAGACGGTCGCGGATGACAGCCGATGCGAAGTCGACCGGTGACGCGCTGATGGTGGAAACCCACTGCCCGACCTTGTTGTCGCCAGTACGCGCTCCCGCTTCCGCCCCGTTGCGACAGTCCGGCGGAGATACCACTCGCTTATGCATCGGACAAGGGGCGGAAGCTAGCCGTCAACCCGCCTTCGCCGAAGACAGAATGTCCGCCCAGAACCCGCACGAAGCCAACCCGCCGAAAGCGCACCGAGTGGCCCGAGGTGGGGAACCGGAACGGATCGCCGGTGTAGCCGATGAGCATGGCAGCGACCACCGGCCCGACACCGAAGATGTCGGTCAGGGTCGTCCCCGATGCCGCCACCGCGGTGCGGATGTTCGCCTTGGCCAGCTTGAGTTGGTCGTCGACGTGAACCAGTTCGTCGGCGAGCTGGCCGGCAAGACGATGCCGTTCGATCGCGGCGACACCTTCGGGGTGGATGCTCTCGAGGAGCGCGAAAGCGTCGCTGACCACGACTTCTTTGCTGATCCCGCCAGCGACGAGCTCGGCCACGAGGGCGTGGAGACGACAGCAGATCTTGTTCCGCCACCGGGCCAGGTCGGTGTGATTCTTGGCCATCAGACGCAGCACGGTGCGATGGTCCTCGACCGGCACCGCGGCCAGCATCGGAGCATGCATCGCCGCGATCGCCACCGAACGGGCGTCGTTGGGATCGTTCTTGTTCGACTGACCCGACGACAGCACCCGCACCCTGGCGGCCAACGTGGCGGGAACGTCCAACACCACCTCGCCGGCAGCGACAAGCTGCTGGGCCAACAGATAGCCCAACCCGTTGGCCGACTCGATCGCCCACGTCCGCGCCTCGAATGGCGTCGCCCACGCCAACAGCTGCTCCACCTGCCGGCGACCAGCCCGCACCCTCAGGCAGGCCAGCTCGTGCTCGGTCGCGTCGAGCGCGGTCGCGGTGTGCGAACCCTTGTGAGGGTCGACACCAATCATCACTGCAGTCACCGTGATCCTCCTCGTGGTCGATGAAAGAACCGCGGCGGGCACTCCTGATAGCAGAGAAGACGTCGCGTCCCTCTTATGAGCCACGCCACGGCGAGGCCCCGACCGGCCGACACTTCGTTCGAAAGCCAGACCGCAACAACGGCCGACAGGCGCTTCGAGAGCGACCCGAGCCGGGGCCTCGCAACGCTACGAGAAGGTCCCGCAGTCGCTAGCCGCCACTCAATCAGGCGCCTCTGGGCCGTCGCGGTGAGCGCCTACGAGGGCACCCCGTGCGAGAGCTGATCGGCTACGGCGTCGACATCGAGGGCGCCACCATCACCGAGCGGGGTCGCATCGCTCACCCGAGCCAGGTCGAGGGCCGTTCGGCGACAAGCCGCTGCCGGTGGCGATCGACCCCGGGCCGAGGTCAGGTCGCCAGGCGAGCCGGGGTCGATGTCGAGATCGCCCCGGAGTTCCAGTACACGCCCTCGATCATGCGCTCGCTGGTCATCGGCGACCGGCTCTGGACGCTGTCCAGCGCCGGCCTGGGGTCGAGCGACCTCGCCACCCTCGGTTCCGCCAACTTCCTACCCTTCGCCTGATCGGACGGCGCGAGAGCTCAAGCACGGACGGGTAAGCCCATCGCGACCCTCACCACGTCGGCGCCTCCTCGGCCAGGCCCCGCTGACCCGTCGACACCGGCAGGTCGACGAGCGAACGCGCTGTGTCTGCAGGGGCGGCCCTCGCTGACGACGAGGTCGACTCTCCAACCCGTGACCTATCGACGACATTGAACTGGTCGCGGAGATCGAGAGCCGGCGACAGGCGTCGGACGTGTCGACGTGACACCTCACGCTTGGTTAGAGGCGGGTCGACAGGTCCTGGCCCCCCGGCCACGTAGTCGCAGGGCGGCCGCCGACTGCGACGCCGAGGGTGAGCCGGCCCCGAGCAGGCGGTCGAGCGTCGCCGCCTCCTGGGTTGTGATCGCGCCGGCGGCGTACGATCGAACCGTGGCCACTGCCTCGCCATCGCCGACACCCAACCCCGACGCCACCAAGTTCACCTTGGACACAACCCTCCCGGCCACATTCAACGTGACCAGCGCCGATGCTGCGGTCGGCAACCGGTTCGCCGAGGATGTGTTCGCGGCCGCTGGCGTCGCTTCCGTCTTCGGGGTTAACGACTTCGTGACCGTCACCCGTAAGCCCGGAGCGGATTGGGGGCCGATCGTGGCGGCGGTCCTAGCGGCAGCGGCAACCCATCTGTAGCTCTTCAAGCTCGACACCTGGGTCCAGCGGTGGCCGCCGACGGCCTCGCCGAGCTGTAGTCTGCCCGCCCGGGCACGCTCCGTGAGATTCGGCGGACACTCGCGAGGCGATGCTGTCGATAGCGGGTACCGGCGCGACGAACTCGCGCTCTGGCACAGACCTAGCGACCCGAGCGCGATCTGGCTCGTGTCCCCGGATGGCGTTGAACGGTGGCCCCCCGGAGATACCCCCCGCTGCCTTTGATTGAGCCAAGCGACCTACAGCCCCCGACAGGTCATCGAAGCCTCGCACTGCTCCCGCTCCAAAACGGCTGCGGAGGGCGCAGATCTGCCTGATTGAGTCGGAGGTGGCGCTGCGGGGCTCGTAGCGTCGGTGGAGCGCTGGCGGTCGTCGCTCACGAACTGCCTGCCGCCCTGGGTTGGGGCTGGCTTGCGATAACGAGATGCGGGATCGCTGGTGCTCCGCCGCGGTGTGGCTCGAAAGAGGACAGCAGCTCGCTATCTCAAATCAGGAGTGCCCACCGCGGTCCACCCCGTCCCTCATGGATCTGGAGGATCACGATGGTCATGATCGGTATCGACCCGCACAAGGGCACCCACACCGCAGTCGCGATCGACGACCGCGAGCAGGTGTTGACCGAGCGGCTGGTGCGGGCCACGCACCGGCAGGTACCCGAGCTGGTGGCATGGGCCGACGAGCTCGGCAGCGGGGACCGGATCTGGGCGGTGGAGTCCGCCGGTGGGCTTGGCTACCTGTTGGCCCAGCAGCTCCTCGCCGCCGGTGAAACGGTCGTGGACATTCCGGCCACCCTGGCGTCACGGGTGCGGCTGCTGGGCTCGGGACGCTCGGACAAGAACGACTCCAACGATGCACGGTCAGTCGCAATCGCCGCCCTGCGAGCCCCCAGGCTGGTGCCGGTCCGGGTCGAGGACCACGCCACCGTGCTGCGGCTGCTGTCGCGCCGCCACACCCAGTTGGCGTGGGCGCGGAACAAGACCGCCTGTCGGCTCCATGCCCTGGTTGCGGACCTGGTGCCGGGCGGGATCAGCAAGGAAGTCGTCGTGTCCCAGGCCATGGCGTTGCTCGAGGGTGTCGCGCGGAGGGCGCCGCCGCCGTCGAACGGCACCGTCTCGCCCTCGACTTGGTCGATGACCTCGACCGCCTCGAGACCCAACGCAAGGCGTCCAAGGCCCGCATCAGGACCGCGGTGACGGCGTCGGGCACGACACTCACGGACATCTTCGGGGTCGGTGACGTGGTCGCCGCCACCTTGATCGGCCACACCGGCGACATCGACCGGTTCCCGACCGCGGACCGCTTCGCCGCCTACAACGGCACCGCCCCCATCGAGTGGTCCTCCGGCAACCCCAAGCGGCCCACCCACCGGCTGTCCCGACGAGGCAACCGGGCCATGAACCACGCCCTGCACATCGCCGCGGTCACCCAGCTCCGCCACTCCCACAGCCCGGGCCGAGCCTTCTATGACCGCAAACTCAGCGAAGGCCACACCCCCAAAGAAGCGATCCGGGCCCTGAAGCGACGGCTCAGCAACGTCGTCTACCGGCACCTGATCGCCGACGCCGCCCGACGCCATTGAACGGGCCCGGGAGCGCATTTCAGGAAACGACTCCACAAGCCTGCGTGACCGGCCCAACGTCCTGATTCAGCCGGCGCTTCGGCAGCAGCCACTCCCGAACCCACCGTCGACCCTACGCCCGCGACCGCCAACCGTCGACGGGCTCACCCACCGCGCCCTCGAACGCTACGACACGTCCTTGACGAACAAAGAGGGATCGCACTGCTGCCGCGACGATGATGCGAGAGTGGGACCGTGCGATGGGCCGGTGAGGGAAGGCATCTCTGGAGCGTGCGGGTCGATCTCATCGCTCCGGACGGCGATGGCAGCTGCCGAACGACCGAATTTAAAGGGATGAGGTTACAGGGGAGACGAAATCATTCGAGTCTCGAAGCATTCCCGCGATGGCGCCTTCCGTACCACTCCTGTACCACTGACATCGGTGAACAGGGGTAAATTCCGGCCACCGAGGGCAACCGCCTCACGCCAGTCATATGCCGCCTGACCTGGGAAAACGCCGGTCAGGGCCGCCGGTAGAAAACCAGCACTATCGGCCTCGAAAGCCGTTGTGGCCTCCGGGTCACCGTGGGTTCGAATCCCACACCTTCCGCGTCGTGATGGCCTCTCACTAGGGCATTTGGATACCCGGTGCCCGGCTTCCTCTAGCTCGTCCTGGCATCGCTCAGGGACGAGCGCCGCGCATGCGGCGTCGGTGGGGCCACGGCGACCCATCGAGGGGGTCGTCCGGCACGTTGATCAGGTACGAAACCGGAGCCAGCCCGGTCAGCGAGGGTGCGCAGTGAGGCGTCACCCCGGCGCTGACGCATGGCGCCTCCTGGGAGGTGCCGCCAAACACGGAAATCGCTAACCGAAGTCACGGCGACGACGTACTGCTTAGGGAGTATGTGTAATTCGTCCGGGTGGCCGATGTTGCCGCCAGTACCGTCGTCGTAGGGTGATTTCCATGGCCGACAACCGCTTGTCAGCAAGGAGTGACAGCTCGTGGACGGATGTCCTGCGGGCAGTCGCGGCGCGCAAGCGGCGCGAGGAGACCGAAGCCCAGGACCCCAGGCCCGCCCTCGTGCTCCAGGCCTGAGTGTCGTCCTCGAGGCGTCACGCCGTCGGCCGCTCCCTCACCGCCGTCGTGCCAGGAGGTACGCCCGCCGGGTCTGCGCCTCCACGTCGGGGATCGGCTCCCTTTCGAGGACCGCTTCCACGACCAGGCCGACCGCAGCGAGCAGCCGGCGAAGTGTGCCGGGCTGCAGGAACCTGAAGTCCAGGTCGACCGGCTCGCCGTGCCATTCGTCGACGTGGCGCACCTCGTCGCCGACGTGGATCGAGACGAGCGCGACTCCGCCGGGCCGGAGCACCCGGGCCAGCTCGCCGGCGGCGGTGGCCAGCCCGCCGTCGTCGAGGTGGATCACGGCATAGAAGGCGACGGCGGCGGCGAGCGAGCCGTCAGCGAGCGGAAGGGCGGTCAGCGACCCGGCGGCGGAGGGGACGTGGTTGCGGTGGTGGGCCACGGCCGCCATGGCCGGCGACAGGTCGACCGCGACCGTGGGCACCGCCGCGCCGCGGAGGTGCCGGGCCACGTGGCCCGGCCCGGCACCCAGGTCGGCGACGACGCCGGGCGAGGCGTCGAGGCCGGCCAGCTCCGGGAGCGCCCCGAGCAGCGCCCGCTCGAGCGGGCGGTGTGACAGCTCGTCGTCGAACTCCTCGGCGTACTGCCCGGCGATCCGGTCGTAGCTGCCGCGCACCGTCGCGGGATCGAGCGCCATGCGGCGCGTCTAGTCCATGCGGCGAGCGGACACGAGGAGGTTCCGCCTGCGGCATCCCTCCGGGTCAGCCGTCCTGGGCGGCGACGAAGTCGTGCACCGCCGGGCCGGGCGGAGCGCCTCGCGGCCAACAACGACCGCTTTGCACCCATCCGGCGGGTCGCAACCGACCTTCGGCGTCACCCCGGGCCAGCTCGCCCTCGCTTGGCTGTCGCACCAGCATCCCGCCGTCGTGCCGATCCCCGGCAGCCGCATGCCGGCCCACATCGACGAGAACCTCGCGGCCGCAAATCGACCTCGACGAGGGGACACTGGCCGACATCGACCGGCTGCTCGCGGTGGCCTTGCGCGTGGGCGGTGTGTTGTGAGCGCGGGTGCGCTCAGCTCTTGACCAGGCGCTCGATGGCCCGGGTGGCCTCCGTGACCTTGTCGGCCGCGTCCGGGGCGCCGGACGCCACGGCGTTGCTTACGCAGTGGTGCAGGTGCTCGTCGAGTAGGCCGACGGCCACGCTCTGGAGGGCGCTGGTGCACGCCGAGATCTGCGTCAGCACGTCGATGCAGTAGGTGTCGGACTCCACCAGGCGCTGCAGGCCCCGCACCTGGCCCTCGATCCGGCGCAGGCGCTTGAGGTAGTCGTCTTTGGTCATGCTGTAGCCGGGCACGTGCATACCCTAACGGGGTATCGGCCGGTCCGGCCATGCCGGTGGCGGGCGTAGCCTGATGGCGTGCTGATCGGATCCCACGTCAACCAGGCCGACCCCCTCGCCATCGCGGCCGCCGAGGACGCCGACCTCGTGCAGATCTTCCTCGGCGATCCCCAGAGCTGGAAGAAGCCGCCCCCCAGGGACGACGTCGACGAGCTGCGGGCATCGGCACTGCCGATCTACGTCCACGCTCCCTACCTGGTGAACCTGGCGTCGCCCAACAACCGCATCCGCATCCCGTCCCGCAAGATCCTGCAGAACACCTGTGACGCCGCCGCCGAGATCGGCGCCCGCGCTGTGATCGTCCACGGCGGGCACGTCACCCAGGACGACGAGCCCGGGGCCGGCTTCCTGCGCTGGCGCAAGGGGCTGGAACAGCTCGAGACCGAGGTCCCCGTGTACCTGGAGAACACGGCCGGCGGCGACCATGCCATGGCCCGCCACTTCGACACGATCGCCGGGTTGTGGGAGGCGATTGGCGACAAGGACATCGGCTTCTGCCTCGACACCTGTCACGCCTGGGCCGCGGGCGAGGCTCTAATCAACGCCGTCGACCGGATCAAGGCGATCACCGGGCACATCGACCTGGTGCACTGCAACGACTCCAAGGACGCCGCAGGGTCGGGAGCCGATCGCCACGCCAACATCGGCACCGGCACCATCGATCCCGAGCTGCTCGTGGCCATCGTGGGAGCCGCGGGTGCCCCGGTGGTGTGCGAGACGGCCCCCGAGGGGCGCAAGGACGACGTGGCCTTCCTGCGCGACCGGACGTCCACCTAGCCCCGTCGTCGTTCCGCTAAACCCCCGGTGTGGCCGCGGCCGCCTTCTGGGGGTTCTTCGCCGCCGGGTCCCTGCTCCTCGGCGCAGCGCTGGCGCTGTGGCGGCCGTGGTCGCGCCGCACCATCGGTCTCGTCATGGCGTTCGGGACGGGTGTGCTCTTCAGCTCGGTGGCCTTCGACCTGGTGGAGGACGCACTCAAGACGGGCGGAGGCCGACCCACGACGGCGGGAATCGCGCTCGGGGCCGTGGCGTACTTCGCCGGCGACATGGCCGTGTCGCGCCGGGGCGGCGCCGACCGCAAGAGCGCCGCGGGGGACGACGGCTCGACGGCCACCGACGAGGAGGGCAACCCCGCCGCCATCGTGGTGGGTGCGGTGCTCGACGGCATCCCCGAGTCGGTGGCGATCGGCATCTCGCTGCTCGAAGGCGGCCAAATCGGAGGCGTGTTCGTGGCCGCGGTGTTCATGTCCAACATTCCCGAGGCGCTGTCGGCCTCGGCCGGCCTGGCCAAGCAGGGTCGACCGGCCCGGAGCATCATGCGGATGTGGGCGGTCGTCGTCGCCGCGTCGACCTTGGCATCCCTCGCCGGCTACGCCCTGCTCGACGGCACGAATGTGGACACCATCGCCTTCCTGTCCGCGTTCGCCGCCGGTGCCGTCCTCACCATGCTGGCGTCAACGATGGCGCCCGAGGCCGCCCGCGAGGGCGGCCCCGTCAGCGGCCTGATCACCACCGGCGGCTTCCTCCTGGCGGTGATGCTCGACTACGCCACCTGAAGGCGCAGCCACCGCAGCGGCTACGCAAGCCCCAGCGCCGTGGTCTCGTCGGCGGCGGTGGCGTCGTTACGCACCAGCGTCCGGTAGAGCTCCGCGTACAGGCCGCCCCTCGCCACCAGCTCGGCATGATGTCCCCGCTCGACGATCCGGCCCTTGTCGAGCACCAAGATCTGGTCGGCCGACACGATTGTCGACAGGCGGTGGGCGATCACGACGCTGGTGCGCCCGGCGAGCGCGACCCCCAGCGCCTGCTGCACCAGCGCCTCGTTCTCGGTGTCGAGATTGCTCGTGGCCTCGTCGAGGATGACGATGGCGGGGTCCTTCAGGAGCATGCGGGCGATCGCCAGGCGCTGCTTCTCGCCTCCCGACAGGCGGTAGCCGCGCTCCCCCACGACCGTGTCGTAGCCGTCCGGCATCCGGGCGATGACGTCGTGTATCTGGGCGGCGCGGCAGGCGGCCTCGACCTCGTCCTGCGTCGCGCGGGGCTGCGCGTAGCGCAGGTTGTTGCCGACGCTGTCGTGGAACATGTGCGGGTCCTGGGTGACGACGCCGATGGCGCCCTGGAGCGACTGGAGCGTGAGGTCCCGGACGTCGCGGTCGTCGATCCGCACCGCCCCGTCGGTCACGTCGTAGATGCGGGGGATCAGCATCGACAGGGTCGTCTTGCCCGCGCCTGACGGCCCCACCAGCGCCACCAGCTCGCCGGGCTCGACCCGGGCGGAGACGCCCCGCAGCACGTTGCGCGCGGGTGTACGGGCACCGTTGCCGCGGCCGTCGGCGGCCGGGCTGGCGACGGTGGGGTCGAGCTCCAGGGTGGGGACGATCGCGTCGGTGGGGTAGGCGAACCACACGTCGTCGATCCCGATCTCGCCCCGCACGTCGACGAGGTCGACGGCGCCGGGCCGGTCGGTGAGCGGCACCGGGGCGTCCAGCACCTCGAACACCCGGTCGAACGAGACGAAGGCGCTCAGGAGGTCGACGGGCGCGTTGCTCAGCGCCGTCAGCGGCCCGTACAGCCGCCCGATGTAGGCCGCCATGGCGACGAGCGTGCCGATCGAGAGGGCCCCCGAGATCACCTGCTGCCCGCCGACCCAGTAGATGGCGGCCGTGCCGATCGCCCCGACGAGCCCGAGCGCGATGAAGAAGGTGCGGCCAAGCAGCGCCGCCCTGATCCCTGCCGCCCGGACGCCGTCCGCCCGCGCTGCGAAGCTGCGCTCCTCGTCGTGGCCGCGACCGAAGAGCTTGACCAGCAGGGCGCCGGCCACGTTGAAGCGCTCGGTCATCGTCGTGTTCATCGAGGCGTTGAGGTCCATCTGCTGGCGGGTGACGGACTGCAGGCGGCGCCCGACGCGCTTGGCGGGGAGGATGAACAGCGGCAGCACCACCAGCGACAGCAGCGTGAGCCGCCACTCCAGGAGGGCCATGGCGATGAGCGTGGTGACGAGGGTGATGACGTTGGAGACCACCGACCCGACCGTTCCGGTGAGGGCGCGCTGGGCGCCGATGACGTCGGTGTTCAGGCGGTTGGTCAGCGCCCCCGTCTGGGTCCGGGTGAAGAAGGCGACTGGCATGCGCTGGACGTGGGCGAACAGCGCCACCCGCAGGTCGTAGATGACGCCCTCACCGATGCGGGAGGAGACGTAGCGGTCGGCGACCGCCAAGGCCGCGCCGGCGAAGGCCGAAAGCACCGCCAGGCCCGCCAGAACGTTGAGGTAGGCCCGGTCGCCATCGGGGATCGCCGAGTCGATGATGCTGCGGAACAGCAGCGGCGGCACCAACTGGACCAGCGCGGTGGCGACGACGATCGCCAGGTAGCCGACGAGCATCCAGCGGTAGGGCCGGGCGAACCGCCACACCCGCCACAGCAGGGACCGGTCGACGCTGGCGCCGGCCAGCTGGCTCGGGTCGGCGCCCAGCATGGGGTGCGCGCCCATGCTCCCACCACCGACTCGTCCACCAACACGCATTATCTATTTCCCGCTCTTGCTGCTTCGCAGCGGGCCGCTCGGGCTCCGACGCCGTTTTCTCCGCTCTTGCCGCCTGCGGCGGCGGGCCGCTCGGGCCCAGGGCTCGCTCTCTCGCCCTACGGGACGCTCACTCATGCGTGCAGGGTACGGGTGTTTGTGCCGAGCCGAACGCCCCGAACGCTTTCCGTGTCGACGGGCGGCCCGGTACTGTCGGCGCCGCCGTCGGAGGGACGGCGAGACGGCTGGGGACCGGGTCATGGCTGCCAACACGACCGACACGACCGACGCGAGCGCCGTGGCTGGGCCGACCGGCGGTGCTCGGCTGCCGCGCTGGCTGGCCCTGCTCCTCGTGTCGCTCGCCGGGCTGCTGCTCGAGGTCGGCTACACCCGCATCGTCGGCTACAAGCTCTGGTACTACTACACGTACCTGGTCATCGGGCTCAGCCTCCTCGGCATTGGATCGGGCGCCATCCTGGTGGCCATATGGGAGCCGATGCGGCGCTGGGCCACCGAGCGCATCATCGCTGTGTGCTCGGTTTGCGGCGCCGTGAGCATCGCCCTCGGCTACCTGGCGATCGCCCGGCTGCCCATCGACACGGTGGCCGTCTGGGACTACGGGTCCGCCTCGTCGTTTCGCAACCTGGGTCTGCTGGCCCTGATGTGCCTCCTGCTGTTCGCCTCGTTCATCGCCCTGGGTGTGATCCTGGCCACGGTCCTCGGCCGTGCGGGCGACGGCGTCGGGCGCCTCTACTTCGTGGACCTGGTGGGCGCCGGGCTCGGCTGTCTGCTGGCGATCCCACTCATCGTCCGTTTGGGGCCACCGGCGGTCGTCATGGTCGCGGCGCTGGTGTTCGCCGTGGTCGGCGTTCTGTCCAGCCCGCTCCGCTCGCGGACGTTCGCGGTGGGATCGGTCGCCACCATCGCGCTCGTGGCGATCGTGGCCGGCCGGGGCGTCCTGCCCGATGTCAAGAACGAGGCGGGCAAGCTCGGTGGTGGCGGCCCCGGCGTCGACTACTCCGACTGGGGCCCGGTGTTCCGCGTCGACGTCACTGGTCCACTCCCGCCCGCCCGACTCGGCGAAAACCGCATGCTGATCCACGACGGCAACCCAGGCTCCGGGTTGTGGCCGTTCGACGGCGACCTCGACTCGCTCACCCACTACGACCACGACCCGCGGTCCATCCCGTTCGGCGTTCTCGGTGGCCCGCCAGGACGCGAGCTGATCATCGGCTCCGCGGGCGGCAACGAGATCCTCGCATCCCTGTACTTCGGCTCCCAGGACATCGAGGCCGTTGAGCTCAACCCCGTGACCGTCTCGCTCCTGGAAGACCACTTCGCCGACTACACCGGGCACTTG
Organism: uncultured bacterium; assembly: GCA_963717085.1. Taxonomy (GTDB): domain Bacteria; phylum Actinomycetota; class Acidimicrobiia; order Acidimicrobiales; family VFJN01; genus DASQUK01. Next base: position 47,035 of record CAVQVM010000020.1, on the reverse strand, counting down.
ACGGAGCGGCCCGAGGTCAAGCAGCGCCAAGGTGACGGGCGCTCCTACCTCGCCCGCCACAACACAAACTACGACCTGGTGTGGTTCCCGGCGCCCGACAGCTACGCCGCCAACAACGCCGCTTCGTTGGGCGCCTTCGTGCTGTCCGAGAGCTACCTCTACACGGTCGAGATGATCGAGGAGTCCTTGGATCACCTCACTGACGACGGAATCATGGTCGTGCAGTTCGGCGAGTGGGATTTCCGGACGCGTCCCTCGCGCACGTCGAGATACATCACGACCGCGCGCCAAGCCCTCGCGAACATCGGCGTCGACGATCCCACCGGGCACCTCATGGTGGCCGTGGAGCAGCCCCCGAAGGGGGACGGCCTGTCGACCAGCCTGTCGACGATCGTCGTGAAGCGCACGCCGTTCACCGACGCCGAAGCGGACGCCTTCGCGGCCAGGGTCGCCAGCCTCCCCGACCACCACGCCGTGTACGCGCCCGGCGTCGACCTCGCAGCCAACGAGACGGGTGATGAGATCGTCGCCGGGCTGGCGGGCGGCAGCGAGGCGGAAGTCGAAGCGCTCGTCGCCGGCTCCAACCGGGAGATCGACCCCATCAGCGACGACGCTCCGTTCTTCTGGCACTTCCACGACTTCCCCGACGTGCTGCGCGACATCGTCTCGCCGCTCGACACCGATGACCCCGAGGACGTCATCGGTGAGCGCGTGCTGCTCCTGCTGCTGACCATCTCCGTCGTGTACGCGGCGGTGTTCTTGCTGCTGCCGTTCGTGGCTGTGCGCCGGAGGTGGAGGGCACTCCCGGCCAAGGGCGCGTCCGGCGTCTACTTCGCGGCGCTCGGGTTGGGCTTCATGTTCTTCGAGATCACGATGATCCAGCGGCTGGTGCTGTTCCTCGGCTACCCGACCTACTCGCTCACCGTGACGCTGGCGTCCATCCTGGTGTTCACCGGCATCGGTGCCCTGGCGAGCCGGCGGCTGGCGGCGTGGCGGCGCTCGCCGTTGCCGCTGATCCTCGGAGTGCTCGCCGGCCTGACGGTCTTCTACCGCTTCGGGCTCGACCCGCTCACCGAGTCGCTGTTGTCATCGTCGCTGGGCGTACGTGTGCTGGTGGCAGTGCTGCTGCTGGCGCCGCTCGGTATTTGCCTGGGTATGTTCATGCCCCTCGGCCTGGCCACGGTGTCGCGGCTCACCGATCACGGCGATGCGTACGCCGCCTGGGGCTGGGCGATCAACGGCTTTTTTTCCGTGATCGGCTCGGTGCTGACGACCATCCTGTCGATGTCGTTCGGCTTTCGGGCCGTGCAGCTGGCGGCGCTGGCCATCTACGGCGTGGCGGTGCTGGCGTTCCTTGCCCTGAGGAGATCGGTGGACCGCGCCCACATCCTGCAGGCCGACGAGCTTGCACCTCCAGGGGACGAATCGCCGACGGCGGTCCTCAGACCCGCGTCGGTCTCTGGCTCCCAGACCTGACGATCCGTCAGATTCGGTCGGATAGCGTGCCGGCGTGGACCTGCGGGAGAGCGCCGACGACCGGTCCTTCCGCCACGAGGCCCGCACGTTCCTAGAGGACAGCCTGGCCGGGGAGTTCGCCGCCGTCCGGGGCCGGGGCGGTCCCGGCGACGAGCACGCGCAGTTCGAGAAGCGGCTGGCCTGGGAGCGCCATCTCGGCGCTCACCACTGGACGTGTGTGAGCTGGCCCAAGGAGCACGGCGGCCGGGGGCTGTCGCTGCGGCGACAGGTCGTCTTCCTGGAGGAGTACGCCCGGGCCCGGGGCCCCGGGCGGGTGGGCCAGATTGGCGAGGGCCTGCTGGGGCCCACGGTCATCGCCTTCGGGTCACCCCAGCAGCAGCGACGCTTCCTGCCGCCGATCCTCGCCGGCACCGAGCTGTGGTGCCAGGGCTACTCGGAGCCCAACGCCGGGAGCGACCTCGCCAACATCGCCACGAGCGCGGCACTCGAAGGCCACGAGTGGGTGATCCACGGGCAGAAGGTCTGGACGTCGCTGGCCCACTGGGCCGACTGGTGCTTCGTGCTGGCGCGCACGTCGCGGCCGCAGGGCGGCTCGCGGCACGCGGGCATTTCCTACCTGCTGGTGCCCATGCGGCAGGACGGAGTGGAGGTCCGGCCCATCGTGCAGCTCACTGGCGACAGCGAGTTCAACGAGGTGTTCTTCGACGGCGCCCGCACGGCGGCGGAGAACGTCGTGGGCGATGTGGGCGGCGGTTGGGCCGTCGCCATGGGAACCCTGGCGTTCGAGCGGGGCGCGTCGACGCTGGGCCAGCAGCTCAACTTCCGCAACGAGCTGGACGCCATCGTCGCCGCCGCCCACCGCTCCGGCAGGATCGACGACCCGGTCGTGCGCCAGCGGCTGGCGGAGGCGCACATCGGGCTGGAGATCATGCGGCTCAACGCCCTGCGCACCCTCGCGGGCAGCGAGGCGGGGGCCCTGCGGCCCGAGGCGCTGATCGGGAAGCTCTATTGGGCGACGTTCCACCGGGCGCTGGGCGAGCTGGCGATGGATGTCCTCGGCGTGGGCGCGATCGCGACCGAGGACGCAGCCCTGCAGCGGCTCTTTCTGTTCAGCCGGGCCGACACGATCTACGCCGGGTCCAACCAGATCCAGCGCAACATCATCGGCGAGCGGGCCCTCGGCCTGCCCAGGGAGCCCCGGTAGATGTTCCGTGTGGCCCAAAGTCCCGAGGCAATGACTGTCGTTTGCAGGTGGTCGAGGCAATGACGAACGCAGACCGTTCGCCATTGCCTCGCGCCCGACTAACCGTTCGCCATTGCCTCGGGCCCAGGGGGGTGCGGTGACAGGCGAGCGCCGCCCGCCGGCGTCACCGCCGCCGACCGAGCCGGCCGGTCACGGCCTACTGGCCGGCAAGGTCGCCGTCGTCACCGCCGCCGCGGGCACGGGGATCGGGTCGGCCGCGGCGCGACGCCTCCTGCTCGAGGGCGCCACGGTGGTGATCAGCGACGCCCACGAACGGCGCCTCGGCGAGGCGGCGGCGGAGCTTGCGAAGCTGGCCGAGACCGGGACCATGGCCGCCGCGTCCGGGGCCGAGCCACCGCTGGCGGTCCCCTGCGACGTGACCAACGAGATGCAGGTCCAGGAACTGTTCGTCGCCGCGGCCGACCGCCACGGGCGGATCGACGTCGTGGTCAACAACGCCGGCCTGGGCGGCACGGCCGACCTCGTGGAGATGACCGACGACGAATGGCACCGGGTCGTCGACGTGAGCCTCACCGGCACGTTCCGCTGCACGCGAGCGGCCCTGCGGATCCTCTGCGCCCAGGGCTCGGGTGTGATCGTCAACAACGCGTCGGTCCTGGGGTGGCGGGCCCAGGCGGGACAGGCGCACTACGCCGCCGCCAAGGCCGGGGTCATGGCGCTCACTCGCAGCGCCGCGCTCGAGGCCGCGCCCTTCGGGGTGCGCGTCAACGCCGTGGCGCCCAGCTTGGCGATGCACCCGTTCCTGGCCAAGGTCACCAGCGACGACCTGCTCGACGAGTTGGCCGGGCGCGAGGCGTTCGGGCGCGCCGCGGAGCCCTGGGAGGTGGCGACCGTGATCGCGTTCCTGGCCAGCGACTACTCCAGCTACATGACCGGCGAAGTCGTGAGCGTCAGCTCGCAGCATCCCTGACCCGAGGCCCCGATGGCGCAGACCGTGCTCGACTCGCTGGACGAGGTGCGGGCGGCGGTCGGGCGGCATCTCGGCACCAGCGACTGGCTGGAGATCACCCCGGATCGCCTGGATCGCTTCGCCGCCGCCACCGGTGACCGCGACCACGGCTACCTCGCCCTGGCGCTCACCAACCTGTTCCTGCCCGAGATCGTCGAGGTGCGCGGCGCATCGCTGGGCGTCAACTACGGCGCCGGCAGCGTGCGGTTCCGGGCGCCCCTGCTCGTGGGCAGCCGGGTGCGCGGCTCGGCCGAGCTGGTGGCTTGCGACGAGATCCCGGGTGGTGTGCAGACGGCGATCCGCATCACCGTCGAGGTCGACGGCGCCGACCACCCCGCCTGCGTGGTCGAGTCACTCAGCCGTTGGCTCGCCTGACCGCGCCCGCCGAGCCCCGTTTTGGGGACCGGTCTCGCGGCGTGGTAGGCAAGCAGATCGCAATGCCCGAAGCCTGAATTTTGACGGTGCCAAACCCCTCTATGCAGAACGACTTCACCCGCTCCGAGCGCGAGGCGCTCAAGGCGATCTACCGCTTCACCCGCGACGGTTCGGAGGCACACACCGGCACCCTTGCCGAACGGCTCGGGCTCTCCCCCGGGACGGTCACGACGCTGGTGAAGCGACTGGCCGACCGGGGACTCGTCGACCACCGTCCCTACCAGGGCGTTCGGTTCACCGGCGACGGCAGGCGGGCGGCCGTCGCCGCCATCCGGGTCCACCGCATCGTCGAGCGCTTCCTCGCCGACATGCTGGGCTACGCGTGGAACGAGGCTGACGCGCTGGCGGTGGCCTTCGAGCACGACCTGCCCGACGAGGTGATCGGACGACTCTACGTGGCCCTGCACCGGCCGGAGACCTGCCCGCACGGGTTCCCGATTCCCCGGGCCGAGGCCGACGAGATGCCGAACACGCCCGAGCTCTATGACCTGGAGCCAGGTGAGGTGGCCGAGGTGGCGGTGTCGGGTTCGACCGACGCCGAGATCCTGTCGTTCCTCGGAACGCTGGGGGTGGTGCCCGGCGTCCAGGTGACGGTCGTCGAGAAGCACCCGTTCGACGGTCCCCTGGTGGTCGAGATCGACGGGCAGACCCGCACGATCGGCGAGCGCGTCGCTCGCCAGGTGTACGTAACCAGGCGCATATCGGGCGACGAGGGACGGCGAGTGAACGGCGCGCGACCGACAGCAGGGCGTAAGGCCGACGCGCGCTCGGCGGACAGCGAGTAACACAGAGGAGAGGGAAGTACGACGATGGTGTCGCTACTCGCCGCCGAAGGCGGCTACCAGGAGTTCACCCTGCGGGGGGGTGAGTGGTTCGTCCTGATCGGCTCGGCGCTGACGGCGCTGCTGGCCATCGGCATCGGCTTCGTGCTCATGCGCCGGGTGCTCGAGGCGGATCAAGGCACGCCCTCGATGATCGAGATCGCGAAGGCCATCCAGGAAGGCGCGCTCGCCTACCTCAAGCGCCAGTTCCGCACGATCGGTTTCATCGTCGTGCCCCTGGCGGTGGTCGTGTTCCTTACCTCGGTGGCGGTCGAGAAGCCGAGCGGGGTCGAGGCTCTCTCGTTCGCCGAGTCGGGCGGCTGGCGCACCCTGGCGTTCCTCGCCGGCGGCGTCATGTCCGGGCTCACCGGGTTCATCGGCATGAGCCTGGCGGTGCGAGGCAACGTCCGCACCGCGGCCGCCGCCCGCACCGGCGAGATGGCCCCGGCGCTGCAGGTGGCGTTCCGCACCGGCGGCGTGTGCGGCATGTTCTGCGTGGGCCTGGGCCTGATCGGCGCCACGCTGATCATGATGGTGTTCCAGAACACCAGCTCGGCCATCCTGATCGGCTTCGGGTTCGGCGGCTCGCTGCTGGCCCTGTTCCTGCGGGTCGGCGGCGGCATCTTCACCAAGGCGGCCGACGTGGGCGCCGACCTGGTGGGCAAGGTCGAGGCCGGCATCCCCGAGGACGACCCTCGTAACCCCGCCACCATCGCTGACAACGTGGGCGACAACGTCGGCGACTGCGCGGGCATGGCGGCGGACCTGTTCGAGTCGTACGAGGTCACGCTGGTGGCGTCGATCATCCTCGGCGTCCCCGCGTTCCAGCGCATCTTTCCGGACAACCCCGGCCTCTGGGCCGCCGGCGCCCTCTTCCCGCTGGCCGCCCGCGCCCTGGGCGTGCTGGCGTCGATCGTCGGTGTGTTCATGGTGCGCGCGCGCCGCAGCGACAAGACCGCGATGGCGCCTATCAACCGGGGCTTCCTCACCGCCGGCATCCTCACCGTCGTCGGCACACTGGTGGTGGCGCTGGTCTACATCGGCGACCCCGACGGGCTCATCAGCAACGTCGGCCTGCGGATGTTCGGAGCCGTGGTGATCGGCCTCGTGCTTGCCCAGGTGGTCAGCCGCATCACCGAGTACTTCACGTCGACCGAGACCGCCCCGGTGCGCGAGATCGCCGATGCCGCCGAGACCGGTCCCGCCACCACCGTGCTGGCGGGCACCTCGTCGGGGCTGGAGTCGTCGGTGTGGGCGATCGTGGCCATCGCCATTGCCCTGGGCGCCGCCATCGGGCTGGGCGGCGGCGACACGCTGTTCACGCTGTACCTCGTCGCCCTCGCCGGCATGGGCATGCTGGCCACCACCGGCGTGGTCGTCTCCGAGGACACGTTCGGCCCGGTGGCCGACAACGCCGCCGGCATCGCCGAGATGTCGGGCGAGTTCCAGGGCGACGCCGAGCGGGTGATGATCGGCCTCGACGCCGTGGGCAACACCACCAAGGCGGTCACCAAGGGCTTCGCCATCGGCTCGGCGGTCATCGCCGCCATGGCGCTGTTCGCCGCCTTCATCGAGATCTCCGCCAACGAGATCCTGCCGGTCAGTGTCATCGAGCGGCTCCAGGACACGGCGGAGGGGATCTTCAGCACGATCCAGATCAACGTGGCCAATCCCAAGGTGTTCATCGGCCTGTTGATCGGTGGCGCCGTGCCGTTCCTGTTCTCGGGCCTGGCCATCCGGGCCGTGGGCCGCACCGCCGGCGTAGTCGTGCAGGAGGTCCGCCGCCAGTTCGCCGACGGCAAGATCATGTCGGGCGAGAAGCGGCCGGACTACGCGCCGGTGATCGACATCTGCACTGCCGCCTCGCTGCGTGAGCTCGCCACGCCGGCCCTACTGGCGGTGCTGACCCCTGTGATCATCGGCTTCGGGATCGGCTACACGGCGCTCGGTGCATTCCTGGCGGCCGTGATCCTCGTGGGCCAGCTCATGGCCAACTACCTGTCCAACGCCGGGGGCGCCTGGGACAACGCCAAGAAGTACATAGAGGACGGGCACCACGGTGGCAAGGGCTCCGACGCCCACACGGCGGCGGTGATCGGCGACACGGTGGGCGACCCGTTCAAGGACACCGCGGGACCTGCGCTCAACCCGCTCATCAAGGTGATGAACCTGGTGTCGCTGCTGATCCTGCCGGCGATCATCAACCTGTCGAACATCGACAGCGACAACATCCTGTCCACGACGCCGAAGCCCGGAGGGTACGTGATCGCCGCGTTGGCTCTCGTGGTCCTGCTCGGCGCGATCGCCTTCTCGAAGCGGTCGGGGGCGGGGATCGCCAGCGGCACCAGCGCCGACGGGCAGGCTCCGGGGGAGCCGGCGGCCGCCCGGGCCTCGGCCTCCGTGTCGCGCTAGGTCACCCGATAGCAGCGGCTCCGGCGCCGGATGCCCGCGGTGCTCGCGGGAATCCGGCGCCGGAACTGTCTCAGGTCTCGGTCGGGCTTGCGGTCGTCGGCTCGGTCGGGCTTGCGGTCGTCGGCTCGGTCGGGCTGGCGCCCGTCGCGCCTCCGATACTCGGGCTCCAGCGCGTCAGCACCACACCGGCGGCGGCCACGACCACCCCGATGATGACGGCGGCGATCTGCAGGCCACCGAAGTCGTCGTCGCCGAGGCCGAGCGGGCTGGCGAAGACGCCCAGGAAGGCGATGATCGCACCGACCGCCGCGATGACCCAGCCCACGAGCTTGCGTGTTCGAGCGTCCATGGTCGTCTCCTCCATTGGACGGCAGATGCTGGGGCCCCAGACGCGCCCCTCGGCGCGGATCATAGACGGCGGCACGAAACGCCGCGGACGTGCCACCATCTCGCGAGGGAACACCACACGAGGGGATCCGCTGACACGCATCGATCGACGCACGTTCCTGACGGGTACGGCGGTGGCCGGGGGCGCCGCCCTGGCCGGCCCCTTCGCCGGGTTCGTGGCCGGACCCGTCGCTGCGTCGCCCAACCCCACGCTGGGTCCCGTTCCCGACCTGCGGGACGGACAGGTGCGACTGTGGCTGCCCGAGGGATTCCAGTACCGCTCGTTCCACGACACCGAGCAGACGGTGCTGCTCGACGACGGCACCGTGCTGCCGGGGCGCCACGACGGCATGGCCGCGTTCCGGGGCCGGCGGGGCAACGTCCTCCTCGTCCGCAACCACGAGATCAACAACCCGGTGCCGGCTTTTGGCGACGCCAGCCAGGCCTACGACACCATGGCCGGTGGCGGGACCACCACCACCGAGGTGTCCCGGTTCGGTGAAGTGGTCGGCGCCCGCACCAGCCTCAACGGCACCCAGATGAACTGCTCGGGCGGGCGCATGCCGTGGGGCTCCTGGATCACCTGCGAGGAGACGATCAACGGGCCCGACGTCGGCCCCGACTTCACCGGCGTCTCGAACGTGCCGCTCACCCAGCGGCACGGCTTCATCTTCGAGGTGCCCGCACGCGGTGACTCCGATCGCGAACCGATCACAGCAGCGGGGCGCTTTGCACACGAGGCGGTGGCCTTCGACCCCCGCCGCGGTGTGCTCTACCTGACCGAGGACAACTTCGGGTTCCCTTCGGGCCTGTATCGCTACATCCCCCGCCGGCATCCACTCGACGTCGGGCGGCTGGTCAACCAGGGGCGGCTGCAGATGCTCGCCGTCGAGGGCACGCCCAGCGCCGACGTGGCGGCGAACCAGCCGGCGAACGCCCGCTACCGGGTCACGTGGGTCGACATCGACGACCCCGACCCCACGTTCCCGTTCACGCCCGGCCAGACGGCACCCACGACCAACGACACGGCCCTCAACCACGTCGGCAACCAGGGCCGGGCGCAGGGCGCGGCCTGGTTCTCGCGGCTCGAGGGCGCCGTCTACGACCGCGGAACCGTCTACTTCTGCTCGACCCAGGGCGGCGGCCCGGCCGAGCCGGGCCCCAGCGACACGGTGCAGGGCTGGGGCAACGGCTCCGGGCAGATCTGGGCGTACGACATCTCGTCGGAGCGGCTGCGGTTGGTGTTCCAGTCGCCCGGACCGGACACGCTCGACTTCCCCGACAACGTCACCACCAGCAAACGGGGCACGATCGTCCTGTGTGAGGACAACGTCAACGACAACTTCGTGCGGGGCCTGTCCACCAACGGGAAGCTGTGGGACATCGCGCTGAACCGGCTTGTCAGCTCCACGGGCGCCAGCCGGTTCAACGACGAGTTCGCAGGCGCGACGTTCGACCCCGACGGGCACACGCTGTTCGTGAACATCCAGGCCAGCCGCGGGATGTCCTTCGCCATCTGGGGCCCCTGGCACAAGATCGGGGTCTGATGTTCGCGTCGTGGCTGCACTTGACTTAGAGCGCACTCGAAGACCTACCGTCGACCCGATGACCGTCGCGCTCGTCCCGCCGTCCGTCGACGTCGTCGAGGCGGAGGAGCCCGCCTCGACCGCGTGCACCGCTCCGGCTCCGGCCCTGCCCCCCGGCGGGCCGCAGTCCCTCCCGATCGCGGAGGCCGCCGAGCGAACGGGCGTCACGGCGCACACATTGCGCTACTACGAGCGCATCGGCCTGCTGGACGTTCCTCGCGACCACGCGGGGCGGCGCTGGTACACGGAGGCCGAGCTGGGGCGCGTGGTCTTCATCACGCGTCTGCGACTCACCGCCATGCCCATCCGCGACGTCCAGGCGTACTTCCGACTGGTCGACGCCGGACCCGGCAACGAGGCCGAGCGCCTCGCGCTGCTCGAGCGCCACCGCCGCCAGGTCAGCGACCGGCTCGTCGAGCTCCAGGCGGCCCTCGACGTGATCGATTTCAAGATCGCCACCTACGGCGGGAAGTGCGACCCCTGAGTCGCTCGGTCCCCGTCTCACCCTCCAAGGAGCAGGCAATGGCAATACCGCATCGCGCCCTCGGGCGGTCCGGACTCAGCGTCTCGGCCCAGGGCCTCGGCTGCATGGGCATGAGCTTCGCTTACGGCACCCCTGACGCCGCCGAGGCCACGGCCACCATCGACAGGGCCCTGGAGCTCGGCATCACCCTGCTCGATACCGCCGACATCTACGGCTTCGGCGAGAACGAGCAGTTGGTCGGCACGGCGATCGCCGGTCGCCGTGACGACGTAGTCCTGGCCACCAAGTTCGGGATCTTCATCGACCCCGACGGCCGCGACCACCGCAGCGTCCGCGGTGACCCCGCATACGTCCGGCAAGCCTGCGACGCCTCGCTGGAACGGCTGGGCGTGGACCACATCGACCTCTACTACCAGCACCGGCCCGACACCGATGTGCCGATCGAGGAGACGGTGGGCGCGATGGCCGAGCTGGTCGGCGCGGGCAAGGTGCGCCACCTCGGGCTGTCGGAGGCGTCGGCCGCAACGGTGCGCAGGGCGGCGGCCGTGCACCCCATCGCTGCACTGCAGACCGAATGGTCACTGTTCTCACGCGACATCGAGGCCGAGATCGTGCCCGCCTGCCGGGAGCTGGGCGTCGGTCTGGTGCCCTACAGCCCGTTGGGACGAGGTCTGCTCACCGGCGCGGTGTCCAGCCTCGACGAGCTGCAGAGCGACGACTTCCGCCGCACGCAGCCCCGGTTCCAGGGCGAGAACCTCCAGCGCAACCTCGAGCTGGTGGCGGTGGTGCGCGAGATCGCCGCCGGCCTCGACGCCACACCAGGGCAGGTTGCGCTCGCCTGGCTGCAGGCCCAGGGCGACGACGTCGTTCCCATCCCCGGGACGAAGCGCCGCCGGTATCTCGACGAGAACGTGGCGGCGCTGAACCTCGAGCTGTCCGCCGACGACGTGGCCCGCCTCGAGGCCCTGAGGCCGACCGGCACCCGGTACGCCGACCCGAGTTGGGTCAACCGCGACACGCCGGCACAGTCAGCATCTGCCCCCTGACGGCGCCGGGCCCGAGTGTGCCGGCGCGAACTAACGAGCCGGGGCGCGTGGAGGGAACCGTCCGCCAACCCCCGGCAGCTGGCGGACGATCACCCCCACTGATCCAAGAGCTTGCCATCCGGGGCAAGCGCGCTTCGCGCTGGCGTCGCCACTCAACTCACTCAATGCTGGCTCGGGGCCTCTCACGGGCGGCTGCTGACGACACCGCAGGTCACATCCTGGTGAATGCACGAGGAAACCTCGGTTGCGAGCTTGTGCTCGTCCCAGCCGTTGAAGAAGTCGGCATGCCCCGTGAGCAGCGAACCCGAGGCCAGCGACAGGTCGTGGCCGCCACCGGTGATCGGGTACCCGATCGACAGCAGCAGCTGGGGCACCGCCACGGGATGTGACTCCGGGCAGGCGCCGTCGGCGCTGCGCGCCATGTGACTGACGTGGTCGTCACTGTCGAGGTGTTGACCGTCCCAGCAGTCCGGGAAGCTCACCAGCAGCCGCAACGGCCGGCCCTCGGGACAGGCGGGCGGCGTGGTGTGGCGTTCCGAACCCGTACCGCATGCCCAGGCGACCGTGTCGCGGGATTGCGGGCGGGATGCGCCCTGGTCGCCGCCGATCATCTTGAGCCCGAAGGGGTACGGCTCGACCGAGCTGGGATCCACGCCTATCCCGGGCCGGTAGTAGGCGGCGGCACCGGTGGGGGCCACCATCCGGCCGCTTTCGAACAGCGCCGGCGCCCAGTACGCCGCCCGGTCGAGCTTCTGCTCGCACGTGGTTCCGCCGGTGGCGAGGTCGGCGGCGGTGGTCGAGGCGTCGGTGACCGTGCTGCCGAAGAACGTGTGCAGGTGCGATCGGCCGTGATGACCGAAGTGCACGATCGGATCGTCGGGGCCGGCGTGGCTGAAGCGACATTCGACGACGAACTGGGGGACCCGACCCTGCGGGCCCGCCTGCGTCGGTGACACGCGCTCGGCGACGCCGACGCCGACGCCGTCGCCCTGCGCGCACGCGACCAGCACCGCAGCGATCAGCACCAACGAACCTGCGGCCCTCAACGGCGTCATGGCAGCTCCAACCACCGCACGTTCGTGGCTAGTGGGCGCTCGCGCCCACTAGGCGTCGCTCGGCCTATCCGGCACCTCGATCGAGTCGACGTCGATGTCGCCCGGCACGTCGGTGGCGGCACGGGCAGGGGCGTCCTCGGCGTCGGGCATGTTCTCCTGGTCGTCGGGCACCGGCGACGTCTTGTAGTCCCCCGACGGCGGCTTCTCGGCCAGGAACTGGCTCAGGTCCAGTGATCCGGCGGTCCAGTCACCGCCGCTGCTCTGACCGTCGCAGGGCGCCAGGGCTTCGAGGTCGATGGGAGCGGTGCTGCTGATCTCGTTGTCCGCGAAGCAGTTGCCGAGCCCGGACACGTCCTCCAGCGACCCGATGCCGATGTCGGCCATGCCCGAGTCCTCGATCACGTTGCCGACCACGCGGTTCTCCCGCGGGTTCCACAACACGGTGTCGGGGATGGTGGCGGGATCCGCGGTGGGCTCGCCCTTGGCCTCGCTGCAGGGCTGATCGTCATCGGACGCGGGCGGCACGACGTCGTTGGCATCTTCCTCGGGGAAGGGCAACAAGCCGATCCCCGTCAGGTCGTGGTCGAAGACGCGGTTGCGTTCGATGGTGTTGCCGACGCCGCCAGCCGGCAGGATGCCGTTGCCCATGGCCAACAGGGCCACGTCGATGGCCGGCGTGTCCGCCTGGTTGTTGGAATACACGAGGTTCCCCACGATCGTGGTGTCGCGCTCCGGATAGCACAGCTCGTAGCTGCCGGAGTTGGGCACGATCCCTGCCCGGTTGAAGCGGAACGTCGAGTTGACGATCAGCAGATTCCCCCCGGAGTTGGTGCCGGAGTAGCCGAGCCCGTTGTGCTCGGAGACGATGTCGTCGATGACCGCGTCGCACGGGTAGCACTGGCCGATGTAGACGCCGGCGTCGGGGCTGCCCGACGTGAAGCTGTGCTCGATGAGGCCCTTGACCGAGTCGAAGGCGTAGATGCCGTAGTCGCCGATGCGATAGGTCGTGAGGTAGGAGGCGCGGTAGCCCTCGACGCCGGTCCAGAAGAAGCCGTTCTTCGTGTAGTTGCGGGCCGTCATGTTCTCGATCGCGACGCCGCTGGCGCCCGTCACCCGGATGCCGTTGTCGAGCTCGAAGCCACCGTCGAGGATGACCTCGTTGCGGTCGACGCCGCGGATCGTCAGCTCGTCGGTGGTGACGCTGACCGACTCCTCGTAGGTGCCGGGCTGGATGAGGATCAGGTCGCCGGGCTCGGCCACATCGACCGCGGCCTGGATGGTGTCGTGGTCGTCGGGGACGTTGATCGCGCTGCCGTCGCTGCTGTCCCCTTCGCCCTCGGCCGAACCGCCGTCATCGTCGTCGCCGCCACAGGCAGCGAGGGCCAGGGCACCGACGAGCAGCACCGCGAACAAGCGTCGAATGGTGGGCATGCGCTTCTCCTGGGCTCAGCCGCTGACGACGATCGTCCCGATCATGCCAGCGTCGGTCGTGCCGTGGATCGAGCAGTAGTAGCGGTACACGCCGGCTTCGTCGAAGGTGTGCGAATAGGAGGCACCCGGCTGAAAATCGTCGACCTCCACCCCCCAGTCGTCGCCGTCCACGTGGAGGACGTTGTGCTCGTTGCGACCCTTGTTGGTCCAGACAACCTCGGTGCCGGCGGGCACCTCGATGTTCTCCGGACGGAACGAGTTGTCGAGAGCGATGACCTCGGCGGGGTCGGTGTCGATGACCACGACGTCCTCGGGCACCGAGTCGTCGGACGAGCCGTCCGAGGTGGAGAGCCCCGCGTCGCCGCCGGCGCTGGCGTCGTCGCCGCCACAGGCGGCGAACGAACCGGCGACGAGCACGAGGCCCAGCAGCGACGCGACGGTGCGCTTCATCGGTTCGAGAGCGTAGACATGGCCTTACACCGTCAGGGAATCGAGCGGGTTGTGGGCGGCGACGGCACCGACCTACGTTGCGTCGGCCGTCTGACGAAGCGTCAGGCGCCATCGAGCCGAGGGCCGCTGCCGGATGCCGATCACCACCGAGCGCCACGACTCCGGGGTCGCCGAGGTCGTGATGGAGAACCCGCCGGTCAATGCCCTGACCGTGGCCGGATGGTTCGAACTGGCCTCGGCCGTGCGGGAGCTCGGCGAGGACACCGCGGTGCGGGCGGTCGTCCTGCGGGCCGAGGGCCGGGGGTTCAATGCCGGCGTGGACATCAAGGAGATGCAGGCGAACGAGGGCTTCGACGTCCTCGTGGGCGCCAACCGGGGCTGCTTCGAGGCGTTCGCAGCGGTCTACGAGTGCAAGGTGCCGGTGCTGGCAGCGGTGCACGGCTACTGCCTCGGCGGCGGCATCGGCCTCGTCGGCAACGCTGACATCGTGGTGGCGTCGGACGACGCCACGTTCGGGCTGCCCGAGGTCGACCGCGGTGCCCTCGGCGCCGCCACCCACCTGGCGCGGCTGGTTCCCCAGCACAAGATGCGTGCCATGGTCTACACCGCGGCCACCGCCACCGCGGACGAGCTGGCCGCCTTCGGATCGGTCCTGAAGGTGGTGCCCCGCAACGAGCTGCGGGCGGCGGCACTCGAAGTGGCCGAGGCGATCGCCGCCAAGTCGCCGACCGTGATCCGCGCCGCCAAGGAGTCGCTCAACGGCATCGACCTGTGGGACGTCCGGCGCAGCTACCGCTTCGAACAGGGCTTCACCTTCGAGCTGAACCTGTCGGGGGTGGCCGACGAGCACCGCAACGCCTTCGTCGAGGGCCGCGACACCGACACCTCCCGCTGAGGGCGCACCGATGCCAGACAAGCTGATGACCGAAGAGGAGGTGGTCGGTCGGCTGCGCTCGGGCATGACCATCGCGATCGGCGGTTGGGCCAGCCGGCGCAAGCCGATGTCGATCGTCCGCGCCATGGTGCGCAGCAACCTGACCGACCTCGTGATCGTCACCCACGGCGGCCCCGACCTCGGCCTGCTGTGCGCCGCCGGCAAGGTCCGCAAGGCGATCTACGCGTTCGTGTCGCTCGACTCCATCCCGCTCGAGCCCCACTTCCGCGCCGCCCGCCAGGCGGGCGCCATCGAGGACGAGCCGCTCGATGAGGGGTTGTTCCACCTGGGGCTGCAGGCGGCGGCGTGGCGATTGCCCTTTCTGCCGAGCCGGGCCGGGCTGGGTTCGGACCTGCTGCGCGACAACGGCGAGCTGCGGACGTTCACGTCCCCGGTCCCCGGCCGCGACGGCGAGGCCGAAGAGCTGGTGGCCATGCCGGCACTTCGCCTCGACGCCAGCATCTGCCACCTCAACCGGGCGGACCGCCGCGGCAATGCGATGTTCCTGGGGCCCGACCTGTACTGGGACGACCTCATGCTCCAGGCCGCTCCCACCGGCGGCCGCTTCATCTCCGCCGAGCGCGTCGTCGAGACCGCCGACCTGCACGACGAGGGGTGCGTCCACCAGTTGCGGATCAGCCGGATGATGGTCGACGGCGTCGTGTCGGCACCGGGCGGCGCCCACTTCACCCTGTGCGAACCCGATTACCCCCGGGACGAGGCGCTGCAACGGGATTACGCAGCGTCGGCCCGGTCGCCCGAGGCCTGGGCGGCGTTCCGCGCCGAGTGGATCGACATCCCCGAGGCCGAGTATCAGCGCAAGGTCAGGGAACGCACGGCATGACGCACGTCACCCGTGCGGAGGTGTGCGTGGTGGCGGTCGCCGAGTCCTTCCGGGGCGACGGCGAGCTGCTCGCCAACCCGATCGGAACCATCCCCATGATCGGGGGGCGCCTGGCCCGGGCCACGTTCGAGCCGGACCTGGCCATGACCGACGGCGAAGCCGCGCTCGTCGCCAACGACCGGGCCGCGGTGCCGCCCGACGAGCGCGTGATCGAGTACTGGAACCCGTACCGATCGATGTTCGACTGGGTGTGGTCGGGCCGTCGCCACGTGATGATGGGCGCCTCGCAGGTCGACCGCTACGGCAACCAGAACCTCGCCGCCATCGGAGACTACGACCGGCCCACGGTGCAGCTGCTCGGCTACCGCGGCGCCCCGGGCAACACCATCAACGACCCCACCAGCTACTGGGTGCCCAACCACGGCCCCAGGGTCTTCGTCGACAAGGTCGACACCGTCACCGGCATCGGCTGGGACCGGGCCGCCGCCCTGGGGTCCGCGGCGCGCTTCGTCGACGTCCGCCGGGTGGTGTCCAACCTCGGCGTCTTCGACTTCGAAACCCCCGATCGCCGCATGCGGCTGCGGTCCGTCCACCCCGGCGTAGGCGTGGACGACGTCCTCGCCGCCACGGGCTTCGAGCTGGTGGTACCGGCCGACGTGCCGGACTCGCGGCTCCCCACGCCCGACGAGCTGCGGCTGATCCGCGAGGTCATCGACCCCGGGGACGCTCGCGAGCGCGAGGTGCCCGACCCCGCCTGACTGCGCGTCTGACGGCCCGACGTCCGGCCGGGCCCCCGACCTACTCGCCCTCGGCCCGGAGGGCGTCGGCCTTGTTGGGCGCCGGCGTTCCCGGCTGGTGGAGCAGGTTCACGACGTCGCTGACGCCCGCGGTCGCCCGCACCTCGCGCTCGACGTGCTGGCCCGCCTGCTGATCGGGCACCTCGCCCCGGAGCGTGACCACCCGGTTGTTGACGTCGATCGTCAGGTGGGGACCGTCGACCCGCCCGAGCACCTCGCTGCGGATCTTGTCGGCCAGCGTCAGGTCGTCCTCGGGGACATGCGGCTGCGGGTGACGGAGCTTGTGGATCACGCCCTCGGCCCGCCCCTTGCCGTAGCTGGCGTGGCGTTCGACTGCCCGCACCTCGCGACGCAGGGTCGCCCGGCTCCGATCCTTCAGTTCGGCCCGGCGCCTGCGCCCGCGGACTGGATCGAAAACGTAGGCGAGCGTCGCCCCGACGCCGGCGGCCATCGTCAGCTTGACGAGGCTTGCACCCCTCATGGGAAGCACCTCCTTGTCGGCTCGCGGCCCGCCGTCCCCAGGGTACGACCGCACACAAGGGAGCTGTCTCGCCGTTGGCGGGTCTGCCGGACCGGCTCGTAGTCTGAGCAGATGTCTGACGCGGCGTCAGGTTCGGCGCTGCACCCGGCGCTTCGCACCCGGTTCTGCGACCTGGTGGGCTGCCGCTATCCCATCGTGCAGACGGGGATGGGCTGGGTGTCGGGCGCCTCGCTGACCGGCGCCACCAGCTGTGCCGGTGGGTTCGGCATCCTCGCCGCGGTCACCATGACGCCCGATCAGCTGGCCGAGTCGATCACCGCCGTCAAGGAGCGGACCCCCCATGCCTTCGGGGTCAACCTGCGGGCGGACCAGCCGGACCTCGCCGATCGCATCGAGCTGTGCGTCCGGGAGGGCGTCCGGATGGTCAGCTTCGCCGGCGCACCCACCAAGGATGCGATCGCCGAGCTCCATGGCGCGGGCGTGCTCGTCATGCCCACGGTGGGCGCCCGGCGCCACGCCGAGAAGATGCTGGAGTGGGGCGTCGACGCCGTCATCGCGCAGGGCGGGGAAGGCGGCGGGCACACGGGCGTGGTCCCGACGTCGCTGCTGCTGCCGCAGGTGGTCGACGCCGTGGGGGCCGAGATCCCGGTCCTGGCGGCCGGGGGCTTCTACGACGGGCGTGGCCTCGTGGCTGCCCTGGCGTGGGGCGCCGACGGCGTGGCCATGGGCACCCGCTTCCTGCTCACCCGCGAGAGCCGCGTGCCCGATGCGATCAAGCGGCGTTACCTCGATGCGGCCGTGACCGACACGGTGGTCACCACCGCACTCGACGGCGCACCGCAGAGGGTGATCCGCACCCAGACGGTCGACCGGCTGGAGCGGGCCTCGCCGCTAAGCCGACTGCCACGGGCGCTGCGGGCGGCACTCGCCTTTCGCCGCATGACCGGAACGCCCCTTCCCGACCTGGTCCGCGAGGGTGTGGCCATGCGCAGGAACCAGGGGCTGTCGTGGGCGCAGGTGGCCATGGCCGCCAATGCACCCATGCTCATCAAGGCGGCGCTGGTGGACGGCGAGCCCGAGGTCGGCGTGCTGCCGACGGGTCAGGTCACCGGCGTGATCGACGAGCTGCCCACCGTGGCCGAGCTCCTCGAACGCATCGCCGCCGAGGCGACCGCCACCCTCGAACGCCTACAGGGCCCATGACCGTTCCCGCCCCCACACAGTTCCGAGACCTCGGCGTCGCCCGGGCGCCGACGTGCCAGGAGTCAGGATGAGCGAGGCCTACATCGTCGACGCAGTTCGCACGCCGGTCGGCAGGCGCGGTGGTGGACTGGCCGGCGTCCACCCTGCCGATCTGGGTGCGCACAGCCTGGCGGCCCTGGTCGAGCGCACGGGCGTCGACCCCGCGGCGGTGGAGGACGTCGTGTTCGGCTGCGTCGACACCATCGGCGGCCAGGCCGGCGACATCGCCCGCACCTGCTGGCTGGCCGCGGGGCTCCCCGAGCACGTGCCCGGCACCACCGTCGACCGCCAGTGCGGATCGTCGCAGCAGGCCATCCACTTCGCCACGCAGGCGGTGCTGTCGGGGACGATGGACGTGGTCGTGGCCGGCGGCGTGCAGCAGATGTCGCAGATCCCCATCTCGTCGGCCATGACCGCCGGCCAGCCGTTGGGCTTCGACGATCCGTTCACGGGGTCGCGGGGATGGGTCGCACGTTACGGCACGCAGGAAGTGAGCCAGTTCCGGTCGGCGGAGTTGATCGCCGAGAAGTGGGACATCGGGCGCGAGGAGATGGAGGAGTTCGCCGCCGAGTCCCACACCCGGGCCATCCGGGCCCGCGACGAGGGCCGCTTCGACGCCGAGATCGTGCCGCTGGGCGAGTGCACGGCCGACGAGGGGCCACGAGAGCCCGACTGGGACAAGATCCGCTCACTGCCGGCCCTGACCGAGGGCGGGCGCGTGACGGCGGCGTGCTCGTCGCAGATCTCCGACGCCTCGGCGGCGCTGCTGATCGTCAACGAGCGCGGGCTCGCGGACCACGGGCTCTCGCCGCGGGCGCGGGTCCACCACATCTCGGTGCGCGCGGACGACCCGGTGTGGATGCTGACCGCTCCGATCCCCGCCACCGCCCACGCGCTGGCCAGGACCGGCATGCGCCTCGACGACATCGACCTGGTCGAGATCAACGAGGCGTTCGCCTCCGTCGTCATCGCCTGGGCCAAGGAGGCCGGCGCCGACATGGCCCGGGTCAACGTCAACGGCGGTGCCATCGCACTCGGCCACCCGCTCGGCGCCACCGGCGCCCGCCTGATGACGACTCTGCTCCACGAGCTGGAGCGCCGCCGCGGGCGCTGGGGCCTCCAGACGATGTGCGAGGGCGGCGGCCAGGCCAACGTGACGATCATCGAGCGGCTGTAGGACCACGACCCCCGGCCCGGTGCCGGGCCCGGTTCGGCGACGGCCCGACGGCCGACGGCCGACCGAATGGCGAGCCCGCTAGTGGGGCGGCTCGTAACGCTCGCCCGGAAATCGGCGAGCCATCCGGCGTCGATGGCAAGGACGCAGGACGAAGGCGCAGCCGTAGCTGCGGCGAGGACGAGGACGCAGCCAGCGGCGTCGGGGGCCGTTGATTTCCGGCGCCGTGTTGCGAGCCGCCCCACTAGCCGACCTTGGGCTGGGCCCGCTCGATGATCGTGGAGAGATCGAGTCCCGGCGGCAGCGTGCCCAGCGCCAGCCCCTCCTCGCCGGTCAGCCGGGAAGCGCAGAACGCCTCCGCGACGGCCGGATGACCGTGGCGCACGAGCAGGCTGCCCTGGAAGGCCAGGGCCATGGCCTCGACGACCCGCCGGGCCCGGGCCTCGATGCCGACCAGGTCCCCGAGCTCGCGGCGCACGCGAGCCACGGCGCCGTCGAGCCGCTCGTCCGCGCCGCGAGCGGCGTCCATCTCGGTCAGGAAGGCCTCCAACGCCGCCGGCTCGCGGGCCATCGCCCGCAGCACGTCCAGGCAGATCACGTTGCCCGAGCCCTCCCAGATGCCGTTGAGCGGGCTCTCGCGGAACAGCCGGGGCATGATCGATTCCTCGACGTAGCCGTTCCCGCCCAGGCACTCGAGCGCCTCGCCGACGTGGGTCGGCTGGCGCTTGCAGGTCCAGTACTTGCCCACAGCGGTGGCGATCCGCCGGAGGGCGTCGGCGTCCTCGTCACCGCGGGCGGCCTCGTCGAACGCACGGGCCAGCCGCATCGCCGTCACGGTCGCCGCCTCGGACTCCACCGCCAGGTCGGCGAGCACCGCCCGCATGAGCGGCTGGTCGACCAGCGTCGAGCCGAATGCCGACCGGTGAGCGGTGTGGTGGAGCGCCTGAGCGGTGGCCTGCCGCATCGTGGCGGTCGCCCCCAGCACGCAGTCCAGCCGGGTGTGGGCGACCATGTCGATGATCGTGCGGATGCCCCGGCCCTCCTCGCCGACCAGCCACGCGAGCGCACCATCCAGCTCGATCTCGCTCGACGCGTTGGACCGGTTGCCGAGCTTGTCCTTCAAGCGCACGATCCGGAACCCCGAGTTGCGCTCGCCCTCGGGCAGCCAGCGCGGCACGAGGAAGCACGTCAACCCCCCCGGGGCCTGCGCCAGCATCAGGAACACGTCCGACATCGGCGCCGAGCAGAACCACTTGTGCCCGGTGAGCCCCCACATGCCACGGTCGCCGTCGTCGCCGCCCCCGGCGACCCGCTCGGCTCGGGTGGTGTTGGCCCGGACGTCGGACCCGCCCTGCTTCTCGGTCATGCCCATGCCGGCGAGAACGCCGAGCTTCTCGCGGGCGGCCACGTTGCGCGGGTCGTAGGCCCGGGCCACGAGACGGGGCTCCCACTCGGCGGCCAGGTCGGACTGGGTCCGTAGTGCGGGCACGATCGAGTAGGTCATGGAGATCGGGCAGCCGTGCCCGGTGTCGACCTGGGACCACACCACGAAGCCCGCCGCCCGCGCCACGTGGGTCCCCGCCTGGTCGACCGCCCACGGCGCGCCGTGCAGGCCGTGCGACACGGCAACCTGCATCAGCTCGTGGTAGGCGGGGTGGTAGGCAACCTCGTCGATGCGATGCCCGTAGCGGTCGTGGGTGCGCAGCTCGGGCGGGTGGCGGTTGGCGTCGAACCCCCACCCGATGGCTTCGGGTGACCCGGCCAGGCGGCCGAGCGCATGCAGGTCGTCGACGGCCCAGCCGGCGCCCTCGCGCTCGACGGCCTCCACGAGGGCGGCGTCGGTACCGAACACGTCGTAGCCCTCGAGCGGCGGCGGCTGGTTCGTGACCTCGTGGGTGGCGGACATGTCACCCATGGTGCCCGCACGCGACCTAAAAGGCTGCCTCAGGAACGTCGAGTCTGGCGCAGCGCCCTCGGGAGGTCGACGAGGACGACGTAGAGGACGAACACCGACAGCACGCTGAGCCCGGCAACAACCAACCCCTTGCCCGGGGCGTCGGCGATGGCGTCGAGCGGCGCGCCGACCCCCACGACCGCCGCCGCGGCAGCCGTTGCCGCCAACGCGACGTCGACCACGACGTGGATGGGATGGGGCGGCGTGTCCTCGCGCCCGAAGCACCCGCACGACCCCACCATCGTTCCCGCCCGCAGTGCGGCGACGACGAACGCCGCGAACGCCAGGTAGCTGGCGGCGACGAGCCACCAGACCCACGCCCAGCCGACGGCCGCCGCCAGCAGGCCCACGAGCAGCTCGGCCGCAGCACCAATCCGCACCCAGGTCCTCGACGACGGCAGCCCCAGCGCCCGCAGGGCACCCACCGTCATCACCGGATCGATGGCCTTCGCGGCGCCGGCGAACGCGAGGAGCAGCGCGGCGGTGAGGGCGGGTCCGGTCAGGGCGGGCATCAGGCGGGGTCGAATCTACTGAGCCGGTGGAGGGCGACCGCGGCCGCAGTGGCCACGTTCAGCGAGTCGACCGAGCCGGCGATGGGGATGCGTACCCGCCGGTCGGATGCCATGAGCGCGGCGTCGCTGAGCCCGGGCCCCTCAGCGCCGACGAGCAGCGCGACCGGGGGCCCGCGACCGGCGATATCGCGCGCCACGGCGTCGATGGGCACTGCCTGGGCCGCCGGGGTCAGGGCGAGCAGCTCGAAGCCCCGCTGCCGCAGCTGGCCGAGTCCGTCCGGCCAGGTGGCAAGCCGGGTCCACGGCACCCGCAGCACCTGGCCCAGCGACACCCGCACGCTGCGCCGGTAGAGCGGGTCGGCGGTGGCGGGATCGAGCAAGACCGCGTCCGCGCCGAAGGCGGCCGCGTTGCGGAACAGCGCCCCGACGTTCTCGTGGTCGCTCAGCCCCTCGGCGACGACGACCAGCTCGGCGCCCCGCAGGACGTCGGCGAGCATGGGCAGCGGTCGCCGGTCCGCGACCGCCAGCACGCCCCGATGAAACGGGAAGCCGGTGATCGCTTCGACCTCGGCGTCGGGTCGCACCACGATCCGCGCCCGGCCGCCCACGAGGAAACGGACCCCCTCCGCCTTGCGCGCAGTGGCCAGCACCGAGCGGACGGGGAAATCCGACGCCAGCAGCGCCTCCAGTGCCAACGTGCCCTCCACCACGAAGAACCCGCCGCGGCGCTCCACCGCGCGGCGACGCTCGGGGTCGTTGAGCGCCTTGTAGTCGTCGAGAAGGGCGTCGTCCGCTGTGGTCACGCCGCCAGTCTGGGGCGCGACGTAGTGTCCGGGCATGCCGAGCGACCTGTTCCTGAAGGGGATGAACACCGTCCACCGAACCGTGCAGAAGATCAGCGGCGGACGGTTTGGATGGGACGTGGCCAACATGCCGGTGCTCGAGCTCACCACGACGGGGCGGAAGAGCGGCCGACCGCACACGGTGTTGTTGACCTCGCCGGTGCAAGACGGCGACGCCATCGTGGTCGTCGCATCCCGTGGCGGCGATCACCACCACCCGGCCTGGTTCCTCAACCTCCGTGACAACCCCGATGTCGACGTGGCGCTGGGGCGTGAACCGAAGCGGCCCATGCGGGCGCGCATCGCCGATCCCGGCGAACGGGCCCGGCTGTGGCCCGAGGTCGTCGCCAGGTACAAGGGCTACGGCGACTACCAGACCAAGACCGACCGCGAGATCCCACTGGTGCTGCTCGAGCCGCGACCTTGACCTCCCGGGGCTTCGGAGGGGGAAGCTCGAGTGACCATCGCCATCATCGGCCTCATCGCCGCGATCTACGAGTTCGTGGCCGTCCGCAGCGAGCGGCTGCCCACGATCACCGACCTGGTGAAGAGTCTGCCGGTGGTCGCCCGCGTCACGGTCATAGGTGTCCTGGTCCTGGCGCTCGTCGACCACTTCGGTCCCGGGTTCGTGCTCTGACACCCGGCGGGGTCGCTCCTGACGCCGTGTGACACCATGCGCCCATGACGGGGATCTGCGAGGGTCGGGTCGTCATCGTCACCGGTGCGGCGCGCGGGATCGGCCGGGCGCACGCCCTCGAGTTCGCCCGCCAGGGCGCCCAGCTGGTGGTCAACGACATCGGGGCCGAGCTCGACGGCACCGGCGGCTCGCCCGCGGCGATCCGGGAGGTGGCCGGCGAGATCGCGGCCGGCGGCGGCGAGGCGGTGGTCAACGGGGACGACGTGGCCGACTGGGAGGGCGCTCGGCGCCTCGTCGGCACCGCACTCGAGGCGTTCGGGCGACTCGATGTCGTCGTCAACAACGCCGGGTTCGTGCGCGACCGCATGTTCGTGTCGTGCGGCGAGGACGAATGGGACGCGGTCGTCCGAGTCCACCTCAAGGGCCACTTCGCCGTCTCCCGCTTCGCAGCCGAGCACTGGCGCGAGCGCGCGAAGGCCGGTGAGACGGTCGACGCCCGCATCGTCAACACGTCGTCGGGCGCCGGCCTGCAGGGGTCGGTGGGCCAGGCCGCCTACAGCGCCGCCAAGGCCGGGATCGCCGCCCTCACGCTCGTCCAGGCGGCGGAGCTCGGGCGCTATGGCGTCACCGCCAACGCCATAGCCCCCTCCGCGCGCACCCGCATGACCGAGACCGTGTTCGCCGACACGATGGCGGCGCCGGACGATCCCACGGCGTTCGACGCCATGGCCCCCGAGAACGTGGCGCCGCTGGTGGTGTGGCTCGGCTCCACGCAGTCCGCGCATGTGACCGGCCGGGTCTTCGAGGTCGAGGCCGGCAGGGTGGCGGTGGCAGACGGGTGGCAGCACGGGGTCCCCATCGACAAGGGCGCGCGCTGGGACCCGGCGGAGCTGGGCCCCGTCGTCGACGACCTGTTGGCCAATGCCCCCGCGCCGGCGCCGGTGTACGGGGCCGGGTGACGAGAACGGGGCTACCGTCCGGGCCCATGGGCGACCGCTCCTTCGCAACGCTGGCCGACGGCGGCGGGTTCTTCGAGGGCCCGCGCTGGCACGACGACCGCTGGTGGGTCTCGGACTTCTACCGGCACGCGGTGTTTGCCATCGACGCCGACGGAACCCACGAGGAGATCATCACCGTGGAGGCACAACCTTCGGGCCTCGGCTGGATGCCCGACGGTTCGCTGCTGGTCGTGTCGATGAAGGACCGGCGCGTGCTTCGCCGGTGGCCGGACGGCTCCGTCACGGTCCACGCCGACATCAACGACCACTGCGGCGGGCACGCCAACGACATCGTCGTCGACGCCCGCGGCCACGCCTACGTCGGCAACTTCGGGTTCGACATCATGGCCGGCGCCCCACCCTGCAGCGCGGCCCTCGTCCACGTGGCCCCCGACGGCACGCTGGACAGGGCCGCCGACGACCTGGCCTTCCCGAACGGTTCCGTCATCACGCCCGACGGGTCGACGCTGATCGTCGGCGAGACCATGGGCGGCCGCTACACCGCCTTCACCATCGGCGCGGACGGTTCGCTGACCGACCGCCGGGTGTGGGCCACGATCGAGGGGGTGGCCCCCGACGGGTGCGCGCTCGACTCCGAGGGGTGCATCTGGGCGGCCGACGCCCTCGGGAACCGGCTGGTGCGGGTGGCCGAGGGCGAGGGCGTGGTGGAGGAGGTCCTCGGCCCCGACGGCCTCGGCATCTACGCCTGCATGCTCGGCGGCGACGACGGCCGCACCCTGCTGGCCTGCGCCGCCCCCGACTTCTTCGAGAGCAACCGTGCCACCGCCCGCGAGGCGGTGCTGCTCACCACGACGGTCGGCGTTCCCCACGCCGGGTTGCCCTAGCGCCCGCGGCCGATAATCTTTGCCTCAGTCAAGGATTTGCTTGTAGGAGGCAAAGATGTCTTCGACCGCCACGGTAACGTCGCCCGTCGGCGACGAGGTTCCTGCCGTCCGGGCATTCAACCGGTTCTGGACGCAGCAGATCGGCCTCCTGCAGGCGGGGCTGGTCGACACGCCCTACTCGCTGACCGAGGCCCGGGTCCTGTTCGAGCTGGCCCAGCACGAGACCACTGACCTCGCCGACCTGCGCGGCGCGCTCCAGATCGACGCCGGCTACCTCACCCGCGTCGTCGCGCGGCTCAAGGACGCCGGGCTGATCACCGCCCGGCGGTCCCCCGAGGACGGACGCCGGCAGGTGATCCGGCTCACCGAGCGGGGGCGGGCCGAGTTCAGGACGCTCGACGCCAGATCGAGCGAGGCCACCGCGGCCATGCTCGCAGGCGTTCCGGCGGCCGACCGGCGCCGGCTGATGGCGGCGATGGCGACGATCGAGGGCACGCTCGCGCCGCGACCCGGCGAGCCGCCCCGGGCCTACCTGCTGCGCGAACCGGGACCCGGTGACCTCGGGTGGATGGTCCAGCGCAACGGCGCGGTCTACGCGGCCCAGTACGGCTGGGACCAGAGCTACGAGGCGCTCGTGGCCCGGATCGTGGCGGACTTCGCCCAGCACCACGAACCGGCCCGCGAGCGGGCCTGGATCGCGGAGATGGATGGCGAGCCGGTGGGCTGCGTGCTGTGCGTGCGGCGCGACGACGAGACGGCCCAGCTGCGCATCCTGCTGGTCGACCCCGCCGCCCGGGGCCTCGGCATCGGTGCCCGGCTGGTCGAGGAGTGCGTCCGCTTCGCCGGCGGCGCTGGCTACCGGTCGCTGGTCCTGTGGACCAACGACATGCTGGTGTCGGCCCGCCGCCTCTACGAGGCCGCGGGCTTCGAGCTGGTGGACGAGGAGGCGCACCACAGCTTCGGCCACGACCTCGTCGGCCAGACGTGGCGCCTCGACCTGGAGACCCGCGCCGGCGTGCTCTGACGGTGCGGCGCCCCCTATCTATGCCGAACTTGCGGTGGTTGCCGCCGCCCTGGCATCGCCAACCGCCGCAAGTTCGATCGGAACCGGAGCGATCTAGCTCAGCCGCTCGATGATCATGGCCATGCCCTGACCGCCCCCGACGCACATGGTCTCGAGCCCGAAGGTCTTGTCCTCGTCCTCGAGGGCGTGGATCAGAGTGGTCATGATGCGGGCGCCGGTCATGCCGAAGGGGTGCCCGAGTGCGATCGCGCCGCCCTTGACGTTGAGCTTGTCCCACGGGATGCCGAGGTGCCTGGCCGAGGGGACCACCTGGGCGGCGAACGCCTCGTTGATCTCCACCAAGTCGATGTCGTCGATGGCCATGCCGGCGCGGGACAGCGCCTGGCGGGACGCCTCGATGGGGCCGAGGCCCATGATCTCCGGGTTGAGCGCGGAGACGCCCGACGAGACGATGCGGGCCAGCGGTTCGATCCCCAGCTCGGCGGCCGTGGCGTCGCTCATGACGATCACGGCGGCGGCGCCGTCGTTGAGCGGGCAGGCGTTCCCGGCGGTGACCTCGCCGTCGGGGCGGAACACGGGCTTGAGCTCCGCCAGCTTCTCCACCGTGGTACCGGCGCGGGGACCGTCGTCCTTGCTGACGACGGCGCCCGACGGCGTGGTGACGGGCGTGATCTCGCCGTCCCAGTAGCCGTTCTCCTGGTTGGCCACCGCCCGCTGCTGCGACAGCGCCGCGAACTCGTCCATCTCCCGGCGGCTCACGTTCTCGGCCAGCCGCACGTTCTCGGCGGTCTGGCCCATTGCGATGTAGATGTCGGGCAGGCCCTCGGCCGGTTGCCACGAGTCGGCACCGTTGGCCCGCTCGGCGGTGCGGGCCTTGGCGTCGGCGAACGCGGCATTCGTGGGGCCGTCGTCGGCCATGCCGTTGCCGTACCGGCTCACGGTCTCGACCCCCGCGCTGACGAATGCGTCGCCCTCGCCGGCCTTGATGGCGTGCGCCGCCATGCGGATCGTCTGGAGCGACGACGAGCAGTAGCGGTTGACCGTCACGCCCGGCACATCGTGCATCCCGGCGAGGATGCCGGCGACGCGGGCCACGTTGAAGCCCGACTCGCCGCCGGGCTGCCCGCAGCCCATCATCAGGTCGTCGATCGACCCGGGATCGAGCTGGGGCACCTTCTCGAGCGCCGCCTTCACGATGGTGGCCGAAAGGTCGTCGGGCCGGCACTCCACCAACGAACCCTTCATGGCGCGGCCGATGGGGCTGCGGGCCGTCGAGACGATCACGGCTTCAGGCATGTGAGCTCCTTGGATGGTGGTGGTGGACGCTGCTTGACGGTGCGCCGCCGGGCCCGCCGGCCTCGGCACGCTTCTCGAGCCAGCGGCGGAAGCCGGCGGCGTTGGAGTGGATCCCGTTGAGGGTCTCGAGCTTCTCGCGCTTGGCGGGATCGGTGCCCTCGAGCTCGGCGCCGAACTCGGCGGCCAGCGCCTCGGCGATGTCGCGGCCCTGGCGCCACGCCCCCTCGGCCACCTCGGCCCAGCGGCGCAACGTGCCCTGGGCCTCGTCCAGAATCTCCACGGGGTCGGGCACAAGCCCGAAGTGCGCGAGGGCGATGCCGGCGGGGCGGCGTGCCGAGAACCGCTCCAGGGAGGTGAGCGCCTGATCGAGGTCGAAGTCCGGCGGCGGCGTCGCCGGTCGGAGGATGCCCACGTCCGGTAGCCGCACACCCACGGCGTCGCCGGCGAACAGGATCCCGGAGTCCGAGTCGTGGAGCGCCAGGTGGTGCTTGGCATGCCCCGGCGAGTCGACGGTGGTGAGCATGCGGTTCGACGACACGCTGATCCGCTCGCCGTCGGCCAGCACGTGCACCCGTTCGGCCGGCGTGGGCGTGAGCCGGCCGTAGAGAGAGTCGAGCAGGTCGCCGTAGACCATGGCGGCGCTGTTGACCAGCTTGGTGGGATCGACGAGGTGCCGGGCGCCCCGTTCGTGGACGTAGATGGTGGCGTTGGGGAAGGCGGCGGCGACGTCGCCCACGCCACCGGCGTGGTCGAGGTGGATGTGGGTCACGGCGACGCCCGCAAGCTCGTTGCCGTCGACCCCCAGCTCGCCGAGGGCGGCGAGCAGGGCGGGCACCGACGTCTGGCTGCCGGTCTCCACCAGGACCGGGGAGTCGCCGGTGATCAGGTAGCCAGCGGTGACCTGCTGCCACCCGCCGAGCAGGGTGTCGATCTGCAGGACTCCGGGGGCGATCTCGGTGTGCACCGTCTCGACCCTAACGCCGGGTCGTCCCTGACCGTCAGAGGCCGTCGCTAACGTCGGCCCTGTGCCGAAGCCCCGCCCGACGCCCCAGACGCTGTGGGACGACCCCGGCGAGCCCACCTGGTCGGTTACCGAGGTCGCCGAGACGGTGGCGGTGGCGATGCGCCGAGCGTTCCCCGAGGAGGTCTGGGTCCGGGGCGTGATCCGGAACCTGAGCCGGGGTCGCGCCGGGATGGTGTGGTACGACCTGATCGAGCCGGCGCCGGGCGGCGACTTGTCCAAGCCACCGCTGGCCACGCTCGCGGTGGTCTTGTTCGACGACGCCCGGCGCCAGGTCAACGCCCGGCTGGCCGCCGGGGGCAACGCCGTGCGCATGGTCGACGGCACCGAGGTGAGGGTCCGGGGACGGCCCGGGTACTGGCCCCGGGGCGGGCGGCTGCAGCTGCAGATGTCCGACATCGACCCCGACTTCACACTGGGACGGCTGGCGGCCGATCGCGAGCGCCTGCTCCGGCGCCTCGATGGCGAGGGGCTGCTCGCCCGGCAGTCCGAGCTGCCGCCCCCGCTGGTCCCCCTGCGGCTGGGGTTGGTCACCAGCGCCGGCAGCGCCGCCGAGCACGACGTGCTCGACGAGCTGCGCCGCTCGGGCATCGGTTTCCGGGTGTTCCGGGCCGACGTGCGCGTGCAGGGCTACGACGCGGCGCGGTCGGTGGCGTGGGGGCTGGGCGCGGTCGCCGCCCGGGGCGTCGACGCCGTGCTGCTGGTGCGGGGTGGGGGCGCGACCACCGACCTGGCGGCCTTCGACAGCGAGCTGATCGCCCGGACCATCGCCGGCCTCGACGTGCCGGTGCTCACCGGCATCGGCCACGACATCGACCGCACGATCGCCGACGAGGTTGCCCACGGGGCCTACAAGACGCCGACGGCGTGTGCCCAGGCGGTCGTCGACGACGTCCGGGCGTTCGAACGGCGCACCGTCGAGGTGTGGCAGGACATCTCCGTCGCGGCGCGGCGGCGGCTGCGCGCCGAGGCCCTGAGGCTGAGCGCGTGTGGCCGCCACGTGGCGGTGGCGACCCGCCAGGGGTTGGCCGCCGCCGACCGTGACCTGACCTCGCGGCCCCAACGGGTGCGGCGGGCGGCGGGCGGCGCCCTCGACCGCTCCGCTCGGGTGCTCGAGCGCGCCGCCGGCCGGACCTCCTCGAGCGCGCGGGGTCACCTCCGTGGCCGGGAGCTGGCGCTCGCAGTCGCCGGTCAGCGCCTGGCGCATCGCCCGTCCCGGCTGGTTGCGGGCGCGGCGCACGACCTCGACCGCCTCGAGGCGCAGGTCCGAGCCCTCGACCCGGCGCGCACGCTGGCCCGCGGCTGGTCGATCACCCGCGACTCCGGGGGCCGGGTGCTGCACTCGGCGGCCAGCGTGGCGGAGGGCGACGCGCTTACCACAACCCTGGCCGATGGTGACGTGCGCAGCACGGTGACCGAGGCGCGAGGAGCAGACGATGACTGAGCGGGAGATCGGCTACGCCGAGGCGCTGGCGGAGCTGGAGGGGATACTCGACGAGCTCGACGGCGACGAGGTCGACGTCGACGTGCTGGGCAGCCGCGTCCGGCGGGCCGCCGAGCTGCTGCGCCTGTGCCGCGACCGCATCGCGAGCGCCCGATTCGACGTCGAGCAGGTGGTGGCCGAGCTCGAGGCCGAGACGGCGGACGTCGTCGCCCCCGCCCGCGACGAGACCGACGCCGACGAGGGCGCCGCAACCCCGAGGCAATGACGAACGCAAACGACAGCCCGAGGCAATGACGAACGGTTGCCGTTAGCCATTGCCTCGGGCTCGGCGCAGCGTTCGCTAATGCCTCGGTACCCCCACACGCACGGCGGGACCGGACCAGGCGGCCGTGTCGCTGTCGTCGTCGTCCGCGGGGCAGCGGGCTCGGAGCTCGCCCTCGACGCCAGCGGGCGCCTGCTCGGTGGCCTCCAGCTCGGCATCGAGCGTCACCCAGGTGCCTTCGACGATCAGCCGGTCGCCATCGGTCCGGACCTCACTGATCTCGCCGGCCGGGCCATGGTCCAGCTCGGCGCCGAAGGCACCGAGGATGCCCGCGGCGCCGAGGTCGGCCGTGACGCCGGTGCGGTCGAGCCCGCGGTCACCCAGGTCCGCGGCGGCCTGAACGACCACTGCGCCCCGGCGGCCGGCCAGGAGCACGACGTCTCGGTCCGGGTCGCGTCCGCACGACGTGAGCGGTACCTCGACCTGGCGGTCACCGTAGGTGAAGCGGGCAGTGTCGGGCGCGAGCCCGTCCGAAGGCTCGTCATTCCGTCCCCACGAACAGCCGCTCGAGGCCGCCAGAACAACGGCCGCGAGCGCCGCCATCGTCCGGGCACCACGACGGCCCCGATCGACCACGGCTCGGCACGGTAGCGACGCTGACACGATGCCCCCGCCGGCCACGGTGAGCCGTAACGTGGGGTCGGCCATGCGCTCCCGCTCCTCCGCCGCCTCGCCGCCCGGCCTGCGCGCCATCGCGGTGCGTGTGGACGAGCGGCTCGCCGGGCTGTTCGACGCCGAGATCACCCGCTGGGACGCTGTCGACCCGGCGATCGCCGCGCCGCTCCGCGCCCTTCGTCATCTGGTCGACGCCGGCGGGAAACGCCTGCGGCCGGCGTTCTGCTACTGGGCGTTCGTGGGCGCCGGCGGGGACCCGGACGACCCCCGCATCATCGACGCCGGTGCCGCCTTCGAGCTGCTCCACGCCTTCGCCCTGGTGCACGACGACGTCATGGACGGATCCGACACGCGCCGCGGCGCCCCGACGACCCACGTCGAGTTCGGCCGGGAACACCGGGCCCGCGATTGGCGGGGCGAGGCCCGTCGCTACGGCGAGGGCGTCGCCATCCTCATCGGCGACCTGTCCCACGTCTACGCCGACATGCTGCTCGGCGACGTCTGCACCGAGGCCGCCGCCGTGTGGCACGAGCTCCGCTTGGAGCTCAACGTCGGCCAGTACCTCGACCTCCTGGCCACCGCCCGCGCCGACCGGGATCGGGTGGTTGCCCATCGCATCGCGCGCTACAAGTCAGGCAAGTACACGATCGAACGGCCGCTGCATGTGGGTGCGGCCCTGGCCGGGCGCCTCGGCGACCTACAGGCTCAGCTGTCGGCCTACGGCGATCCGCTGGGCGAGGCGTTCCAGCTCCGCGACGACGTGCTGGGCGCGTTCGGTGATCCGGCGGTGACCGGCAAGCCGGCGGGGCAGGACCTGCGCGAGGGCAAGCCGACGCCGCTCCTGGCGGCGGCGGTCGAGCGGGCGAACGACGGCCGCGCCGACCTCCTGGATCGGGTCGGCCAGCCGGGGCTGTCCGACGGCGAGGTGATCGCGGTCCAGCGGCTGCTGGTGGACGGTGGCGCCCTCGACGAGATCGAGCGGCTGATCGAGCGGCTCACCGCCCGGGCGATCGACGCCATCGCCGCCGCCGACATCACGGCCCGCGCCCGCGACGAACTCGTGGAGCTCGCCCGGTTCGTGGCTTCCCGCGAGGCCTGATCGGGGGCACCCGACGTCGCTAGGGCTCGGCGAAGAGGGCCACCGCTGCAAGGCGATCGATCTCGCGGACGCCCGGCTCGGCGGCGACGGCCGCCAGCCACGGCGGCCGCACCTGGGCACACACGGCCACGGCCACGTCGAGACCTGACAGCGTCGCCGCCAGGCGTGCGTAGGTGGTCGCGTAGTCGGCCGGGCGGACGTCGTGGCTGAGCTCGAAGAGCGCATACGGGTCGGGCGGCCCGGGGGTGTCCAGCGGCTCGGGCAGCACGTAGGGCGTCGTGGGCTCGGGGCCCCCACCTTTGAGCCCCGGTCCGTCGTCCAGTATGGCGCCACGCACGAGCTCGGGGCGGGCGCCGGCCGTGAGCAACGCAATGTACGCGCCGAGGCCTCGCCCGTAGAGGGTCGTCGGGCCGAGGTGGGCCAGGGAGGCGTCGACGTCCGCCATGAGCAGCTCACAGAAGTAGCCACCGCCCACCGGCATGCTGGAGGCACCGTGCCCGGTGAAGTCGAGGGCCCAGACCGGCCCGGGCCAGCCCGCGAGGTGACCGGGCGTGGCCGCCGGCGAGCGTTCCCCCAAACCATGCAGGTGGAGCAGCGGCGCACCATCGCCCTCGCGCAAGCGGTGCAGCGCCAGCTCGATCCGGCTGTGCCGCACGGTGACGGTGGCGTCGGGTCTGGTCACGCCGGAGTCCCGAGGAAGTCCAGGACCAGGTCGGCCACCCGCCGCGGCTGTTCGATGTGCACGAAGTGGCCGGTGTCCTCCAACCCCACGACCCGGGCGCCGGGCGGCAGGTTGGGTTCGATGTCGGCGGGTTGGGTGCCCGATCCCATGGTCTCGGGCTGCAGCCCCAGCACGGCCAGCAGCGGCATGCTCAGCCCCGGCAGCCGCGCCATCGCCCACTGGGCGCGCCACGGGCCGAACCCGCCCATCCGGAGCGCGGGGTCGATCTTCCAGCGCCAGCCGTCGGCGTCCTGCCGGCCACCCACGGTCACCAGGTAGCGAAGCCACTCCCGCGACAGCCGCGGGTTCATCCGGCCTCGTCGCTCCGCCAGCTCGTCGATCGTGCCGGGCCGGCGGGACCGGCCTAGCACGCTGCGCCGGAAGTCCAGCCAGGTCTCCAGCTCGTCGGCCATCAGCTTGGTGCGCTCGTGGTCGGGGACGTCGGGCATGCTGCGACGCGACGGCAGCCCGTCGAGGTTGACCAGGTGGCTCACTCGATGCGGTAGGGCGGAGGCGAACTGCACGGTGACCCCGCCCCCCTTGGAGTGCCCGACGATCGGCAGCGGGTCGCGGGACACCGAGTCGACGACCGCCACGGCGTCCCGTAGGTCGGCCTCCCACGAGTAGAGGGCGGCGTGCTGGGAGTCGCCGTGGCCACGCTGGTCCCACGCCACGACCCGCCAATCCGCCTGCGCCAGCATGGGCGCGAAGACGTCGAAGGTGCGGGCGAAGTCGAACCCACCGTGCGCCAGCACCATGGGCGGGGCGTCGCGCTCGCCCCACTCGTGGACGGCCAGGCGGATGCCGTGGGAGACGACGGCCCGCGTGCGATCGGGGCCGCGAGCGCCGGGGTACCCGACCGCGTCCGGCACGTCGGTCACGTCTAGGGCCTCTGTCACGTCGAGAGATTGACCCGAAGGTCAAGGACCGAGCAACCCACCCCGCGCGTGTGACCGATGACCCCTCGACAACCACCCGGACGTGGGTGTTCGATACCACAGATAACGTAACGTCGTTAACTTCGGCCGAGGGAGGCCGTACCATGCTCACCCGGTTCGCCCGACTCTCCACGAACCACGCCCGAGCCGTCGTCATCGCCGCCGTCGTGGTGTTCGCGATCGCCGGTGCCCTCGGTGGCGGAGTTGCCGATCACCTCACGTCCGGCGGGTTCGACGACCCGTCCTCCGAGTCCGAGCGGGCAGACGACGCGCTCGCCGAGCGGTTCGACACTGGGGTGCCCAACATGTTGCTGCTCGTCACCGCGCGGGACGGCGACGTCGACGCTCCGGCGGTGGCTGCCGCCGGCACGACCCTCACCGCCGAACTGGCCGCCGAGGACGGCGTCGCCGACGTGGTCTCGTACTGGTCGGAGGGGAACGCACCGCCCCTCCGCAACGACGACGGCAGCCGGGCACTGGTGGTTGCCCGGGTCGTGGGCAACGACGACCAGGTCGAGGACCGGATCACCGAGTTGGCGCCCCGCTACAGGCACTGGGAAGGCAGCGCCGGCGTCGATGCCGCTGCGGTCGATGTCGAACTGGGCGGCTTCGCGGAGGTGTACCACGAGATCGGCGACACCATCGAGGAAGACCTGCTCCGGGCCGAGACCATCGCCCTGCCGATCACGCTAGTGCTGCTGATCCTGGTGTTCGGCAGCGTGGTGGCCGCCTCGCTCCCGTTGGTCATCGGCGTGATGTCGATCGTCGGCACGTTCTTCGTGCTGCGCGTGCTGGCGTCGCTCACCGACGTGTCGATCTACGCCCTCAACCTCACCACGGCGCTGGGCCTCGGCCTTGCCATCGACTACAGCCTGTTCGTCGTGTCCCGCTACCGCGAGGAACTGCGCGCGGGATATACCCCCCGCGTCGCCGTGACCCGGACCGTCCGCACCGCCGGCCGCACGGTGGCGTTCAGCGCCCTGACGGTGGCGGCCTCACTGTGCGCCACGCTGGTGTTCCCCATCGCCTTCCTGCGGAGCTTCGCCTACGCCGGTGTCGCCGTGGCGCTCCTGGCCGGGCTGTTCTCGGTCGTCGTGCTGCCCGCCATCCTCTTCCTGCTGGGCCACCGGGTGAACGCCCTCACGCTGTGGCGGCGCTCGGTGACCCCGCCCGAGGAGGGATTCTGGCATCGCGTGGCCACGGTCGTGATGCGCCGGCCCATCCCCATCGCCACCGCTGTCGTTGCCTTCCTGCTGGTGCTGGGCACGCCGTTCCTGGGGCTGCGCCTCTCGTCACCCGACGACCGGGTTCTGCCCGAATCCGCCGACGTCCGCCAGGTGCACGACGTGCTGCGCGAGGAGTTCTCGTCTGAGGAGGCGGGCGCGCTCTCGGTCGTGGCTCCCGACGCACCCAACGCCGTCCCGGGGCTGCGGAACCAGATCGACGCCTACGCCACCCAGCTGGCCACGCTGCCGAGCGTCGCCCGGGTCGACGCCGCCACCGGCACCTACTGCGGCACGGGCCTCGCTGAGCAGCTCGGCTGCGAGCCGGGCCAGCTCGTGCTGCCGCCCGACAGCTCGCCGCGCTACGCAGGTTTCAGCGCCAACGGCGCCACCTACCTCATGGTGATCCCGTCCGTGGAGCCGGTGTCGCCGGCCGGCGAGGACCTGGTCCACGACATCCGCAACGCGGACGCCCCCTGGGACGTGCTGGTCACCGGCCAGTCGGCCAGCCTGATCGACACCAACCAGTCGCTGTTCGACCGCCTGCCGTGGGCGCTCGGCCTGGTCGCCGCGATCACGGCGGTCCTGCTGTTCATGATGTTCGGCAGCGTGGTGATCCCCGCCAAGGCGATCGTCCTCAACGTCCTCAGCCTGACCGCCACGTTCGGCGCCATGGTGTGGATCTTCCAGGACGGCCACCTGTCTGGCCTCCTGGACTTCACCGCCACCGGCAGCCTCAACGCCGCGTTGCCCATCCTCATGTTCTGCATCGCCTTCGGCTTGTCGATGGACTACGAGGTCATGCTGCTCTCCCGGATCAAGGAGGAGCACGACAACGGCGCCGACAGCGTGCGCTCGGTGGCCGTGGGGCTGGAGCGGACGGGCCGGATCGTCACCGCCGCTGCCGTCCTCATCGCGGTCGTGATGATCGCCTTCGCCACCAGCCGGGTCAGCTTCATCAAGCTGTTCGGGGTGGGCCTGACCCTGGCGGTCCTCACCGACGCCTTCCTGATCCGCGGCACGCTGGTACCGGCCTTCATGCGGCTGGCAGGCGACTGGAACTGGTGGGCGCCCGGTCCCCTGCGCCGGTTCCACGACCGCTGGGGCCTCAGCGAGCACGTCGACCTCGACGACGACCTCGACGACGAGGACGGCGCCACGCCCGCACCTGAGCGCGATGCTGGGGAGGTGAGCACGCACGCGCTGTCGGGCCCATGACCGCCGCCTCCCCGCCGACCGTCGCCCGCCGTCCCCGCGCCCGCAAGGGCGAGGGGGCGGCGCTGCGCGACGAGATCCTGGCCGCCACCGAGCGGCTGCTGCTCGAGACGGGATCGGCCGAGGCGGTCTCGATCCGTGCGGTGGCGGAGCGCGTCGGCGTCACCCCGCCGTCGATCTACCGCCACTTCGCCGACAAGAACGACCTCATCTTCGAGGTCTGCGCCCGGCACTTCGCGGCCCTCGACGAGTTCCTCGCCACGGCGAGCGAGGGCGTCGAGGACCCCGTCGACCGCCTCCGCGCGATGGGTCTGGCGTACATGCGCTTCGGCCTGGCCAACCCCGAGCCCTACCGCATCCTGTTCATGACCCGCGCCGACGACACGCCGGAGGAGTACCAGGTCGTGGTGCTGCGTGACAACGCCGCGTTCGAGCAGGTCCGACGCTGCGCCCAGGAGTGCATCGACGCCGGGCGCTTCCGGCCCGGGTTCACCGATGCGTACCGCCTGGCGATCGGGTTCTGGGCGCGGGTGCACGGCCTGACGTCGCTGCTGGTCGCCAAGCCCCAGTTCCCGTGGCCCGCCGACCGGGAGGCGTTCGTCGACGAATACGCCAGCATCTGCCTGGCCGGGGTCGTCCGCGACGAATAGGTCGCCTCACGCATCGTCGGGATCGTTGCTCCAGTCGCGGTCCGGCGACACATAGATCAGCGGCAGGCTCGCGGCCGACACCAGCCCCTTGACCCACAGGTTGACGATGAAGATGTCCCAGACCGCGGCCCACGGCAGCGTCAGGGCATGGTCGGTCAGCAGCGGCAGCGAGCCGAACGCCCCGATGGCGAAGATCGCGTTGTCCACCGGGATGCTCACCGCATTGCTGACCGCCACCCGCGCCCACTGGTAGTGGGTGGTCACGCGCCGCACGAACCAGTGGTACACCTCGGTGTCGAGCAGCTCGGCGATCACCTCGGCGATGATCGACGCCACCACGATGCGCCACAACGGGCCGAGCACTGCCTGGAACTCGTCGCCCAGCGGGTAGCTTTCGTGGCTCGGCACCCGCGCCACCCACTGCAGGTAGATCGCCATGAACAGGTTGACCACCGCGGCGGTCACGATCAGGGTGCGGGCGGCCCGCCGGCCCAGGGCCTTGTGGACCACGTCGCGCAGGGTGAACGTGATCGGATAGATGAACGTGCCCATGTCGACGGCGCGGCCGAACGTCGACCCGATCTTCACGCTGGTGATGTCCGCGATCACCTGGGCGCCCACGTAGGCACCGACGGCGGCGATGGCCAGGCGCGAGACGGTGGCGACGGCCGTCGGGCGGGGCCCGTCGGTCGGAATCGTCTGCTCCGGCGCGACGGAATGAGCGGGCTGCATGAGGGACCTCCGGTTTTGGTGAGGCGGGTTGCCGGTACCGCCGGACTGCCCAGTCGGTCGAAACCGAGGCCATTATGCGTGGCACGTTGAGGTCGGGCTGGAGATGTAGGTTCGCCGCCCGTGACTACCCGCCGGCTGGCCGTTGGCCAGGGTCGGGCGATGACGCTGGACGATGTCGGCGACCCGGTGGGCGTGCCGCTCCTGTACCTCCACGGGACTCCGGACTCGCGCCTGGCCCGCCCGGCCGACGACGGTGTGGCCGCCCGCGCCGGGGTGCGGTTGCTCGCGCTCGACCGCCCCGGTTACGGCGGCAGCGACGCCCTGCCCGCCGGCGGCCCCTCATGGACGGGACCGCTGGCGCGCGACGTGGCCGCCATCCTCGACGAGCTGCACGTCGAACGTGTGGCGCTGCTCGCCTGGTCGGGCGGGACGCTGGCCGCGCTGGCGCTCGCCGCCGGGCTGCCGGCGCACGTCTCGGCGCTCGGCATCGTCGCCGGCCTGGTACCGCGGCACGCCTACGACGACCCGGCCGTCCGGCGGGCGGCCGCCGAACGCCTCCGCACGCTCGAGCTCGCCGACACTCTGCCTCCGGGTGAACTGGGCGAGGCGGTGGGGCCGTTGCTGGCGCCGTATCCATGCGACCACGCCCTGGCGCTCGAGCATCAGGCCGAGCACCGCGATGCGGCGGGTGCCCACGAGCTGGCGTCGGTGGCGGGCGGCGCCGGTCGCATGGCCGACGCCCTGGTCGAGGCGGTGCGCCTTGGGCTGGCGGGGGTCGCCGCCGACGTAGAGGCCCAGGCGCGTCCCCTCGACGTCGATGTCACAGCCGTGGCCTGCCGGACCCGCCTCTGGTACGGGTCCGCAGATGCCCTCACGCCGCCGGCGTTCGGCGAGTGGTACGCCCGGAAGCTCCCCGCCGCGACCCTCGACGTCGTTCCCGGGGCGGCGCACTACCTGCTGTTCACGCACTGGGCCGACATCCTCCGCACGCTGGCGGTGGCAGCGAGCCCTTGACGTCGCAGGCCGGCGCCGTCCGCCACCCAGCCTGGCGCCGGTCTCGACCGACCCGTCCCTCTACCTTGAGGCCATGCCCCGACTGCGCCAGGTTCCCCGCGAAGAGGCGGCGGCACCGATCGTCACCACCATGTACGACTTCATGTTCGGCAGCGGCCGCGACCCGGTAGCCGATCCCGGCACCGCCACCGGCACGCCCGGCGACTGGTGGACCACGTTCGCCCTCGTCCCCGACGTGCTCGAGCACTGCGTCGCAGGCTTCGCGCTGTACCGGTCACCGCAGCGGCGGTTGCCCGCCGAGCTGCGGGAGCTGGGACAGATCCGTGCCGGCTGGGCGCGCGGCAGCCAGTTCGTGTTCTCGCAGCACTGCAAGTCGTGCCGAGCCCTGGGCATGGCCGAGGAGAAGATCGCCGCCATCCCCGCGTGGTCGGTGGCGGACTGCTGGTCGCCGCTCGAGAGGGCGGTGCTGGCCTACACCGACGCGCTCGTGCTCGACGGCGGCCGGGTGCCGGAAGACGTCTTCGCGTCGTTGCGGGCCCACCTGGAAGACGAGGCGATCCTGGAGCTGACGTACATCACATGCCTCTACGAGATGCACGCCACGATGAGCCGCGCCCTCCGCACCGAGTGGGACGACCGCGACGATCCCGTGGTCGAGGTCGCCGGACCCCACGAATCGCTGGCGCCCGAGGTGGGCGTCGAGCCCGGTCGGACGGCCAGCGATTCGGAAGGAAGTCCCTGACGACTCGACGCCGGGGTTGCCATCGCCATGATGCAAACGTATGTTCGCACCATGGGCGGTGACTGGCGAGACGACTTCGAGTTCGCCCACCGAGCACCCAGCCCCGAGCCCGAGCCTGTGGCTCGCCTACGTGAAGTTGGACGAGCCTCCAGGCCTGTCGCCCGTCACGACGGTGGGCCGGTTCGCGACCGCGGAGGAAGCACTGTTGGCCACCGACGCGATCCGGACCTCCAGGTGACGAGACCCCCCGCCCCCATCAGTGAGCTGGTGGCGAAGATCGAGACACCACCTGGCCCGATCAGGAGCCCGACGATGATCAGGACGATGCCCAGCCCTACCTGACCTTGGACGAGTTGGACGATGCCGACGATCACGAGGATGACGGCGAGGATCCACAGGATTGTTGCCATGCCGCTGCGTGTACCCACCCGCCGAGGGCGGCATACGGGTCGGACAATGGTCTAGGCGTCCGTCCCGTGGGCCAGCCGCACCTCGAGACACGATGGGCATCCGGCAATCGAGGCACGCTTCGTGCGGATCTCGCGCGATGATCGTGCAGTGGCGGAACAGCGGCTGCCCTCCGGGGTGGTCACGTTCGTGTTGTCCGACATCGTCGGTTCGACCCGATTGTGGGAGAGCGCACCGGCGCGGATGGAATCGGCTCTGGCCCGCCACGATGAGATCGTGACTGCGGCCGTGGCGGCTCACAAGGGTGTGGTGTTGAAAGCTCGAGGCGAGGGCGACTCGACGTTTTGCGTGTTCTCGCTGGCCACGGATGCGGTGGCGGCGGCGTACGCGGCGCAGGTTGGGCTAACCGCCGCCCGGTGGCCCACTGGCGCCCGCCTGGCGGTGCGGTTTGCGGTGCACACGGGAGAGGCCGTCGAGCGCGGCGGCGACTTCCTGGGTCCGGCAGTGAACCGGGCCGCGCGGCTTCGGGCAGCCGCTCAGGGGGGTGAGGTACTCGTGAGTGGGTCCACCGCCCGGCTGGTCGTCGATGGGCTGCCGGCGCGCGTGCGCCTCATGGAACTCGGTGAGGTCCGGTTACGAGACCTGGACCGACCCGAGCCCACATACGTTCTGACAGGCCCGGGATTACCCCAACCACGGGCCGGACCGATCCATCGCGGTGCCGCCGGCGGGCAGCCGTGGGCCGAGCGAGGGGTGACCCGCAAGGAGGCGGAGGTGCTCGACGCGCTCTGCGAGCACCTGACGAATGCCGAGATCGCGTCCCGCCTGTACGTGTCGGAACGCACGGTGGAGAGCCACATATCGTCACTGCTCCGTAAGTTCCAGGTGGCGAACCGCCACGAGCTAGCTCGCGTCGCAGCGTCGCGAGGGAGGTTCGGATCCTCGGGCGAGCTGGTACCGACTGCGGAATTCGAACGCCAGCGATTCCCCATAGCCGTGACCCCACTCGTTGGCAGAGAAAGCGAGTTGTCCACGATCTCGTCGCTTCTTGCCGCGCACAGCTTGGTGACGCTGGTCGGTGCCGGCGGTACCGGCAAGACCCGTCTGGCAAGCCACTTGGCCGCAAAGGGGACCGAGACAGGCCTGGACGATTCGTGGTGCGCCGAGTTCGCTGGTGTCTACCCCAGCAGCAACATCGCGGAGGTCCTTTTGGGGACTCTCGGTGTTCGGGCCAGCACGGACGTGGACCCATCGGAGCGCGTCGTTCGCCACTTGACGCCCCGCACTGGCTTGTTGGTCCTTGACAACTGTGAGCATGTCCTGGCGCAGGCGGCTGCCATATGCGAAAGGATCACGCAAGCAGCCCCAAATATCCGAATCCTTGCGACCAGCCGGCAGCCGCTTGGAGTCGTCGGCGAGGTGCTGTTCCCGGTACCCCCACTGACGACCCCCAGCGACAACACGCCGGAGGTAATTGCCGCCGCCGATGCGGTCAAACTCTTCGTCGAACGGGCGCGAAGCTACAAGCCGGACTTCGCTCTCGACGACAACAATTTGGTGGCCATAGCTGAGCTGTGCCGGTCATTAGACGGTCTACCACTCGCGATAGAGCTTGCGGCCGCCCGTGTGCCAACCATGACTCCGCAGGAGATCCTCTCTCGGTTGGACCAACCATTTCACGTGTTGGGGCATCGTCCGGACCACATAGATCATCACCGGACGCTGCGAGCAACGCTCGACTGGAGCTACGATCTCCTCGAGGGTGATGAGCAAGCACTCCTGGCGGAACTGGCAACATTTGCACCCGGTTTCTCACTCTCAGCCGTGGAAGCTCTGACTGAAGGAGCCTCACAGGACCGATATGGTCTAGACGTTCTGTCAGAACTAGTCGCCAAGTCGATGGTCATCGCCGAGGCGAAGCACGGTATGACAAGGCTGCGACTGTTGGAAACCGTTCGTGCATATGCTCTCGAAAAGGGTGCGGAACGCGGACGACAGGATGAAGCGAGGCGTCGACATCTTGCGTTCTACACGAGGCTGGCCGATGAACTTGCTGGCCCAAAGGTAGTCGCCGACGTCGACGCTCGAAACGAGCAGCTAACGGGCGAAGCGCCAAACATGCGTATCGCGCTGGACTACGCCGTCGACACCAATGATGTGGCATCGGTATTCGGCTTGACCGGTGCGTTGGTTGACATATGGTGCCTGTGGGGGTGGGGCGGAGGCATTCTGAGTGCCCTGGAGGCGGTACTGCACCGTGATGCATCCGGGGTGGCGGGTCGTCCCGAGGCGCTCGCGAACGCAGCATGGAGTGCGTGGTCCCAGGGCAGGCACTCGGAGGCGCTTTCTTGGTGCGAGGAGAGCGAGCGCTGTTCGACAGCTGACGGTGATCCACCCGTCTCTCGCGTTCACATCATACGCGGCATGTCACGACTACTGGACTGTGGAGATATCCCTGACGGAATAGCGCTGTGTGAGCGGGGCCTACAGGAACTCCGCGAGAGCGCACATCTACGTCGATATGCCCACGATCTCGCAGCCTACGGGTCCTATCTGGCCGTCGCGGGCGAGACGGCGCGAGCAGCAACGGTTTCAACCGAATCGGTAACGTTGGCGCGCCAGTTGCGAGATCAACGAACTTTGAGCATTGCCCTCACTGCATTGGGTTACTCGTCGTTCTACTCCGACCCCCAGCAGGCTCGGAAGAACTTCAGTGAGGTCATCGATATCGGCGACCGCTGGTGCACGGGTTCTGCCTGGTGGGGCCTGGGTTGGGTCGACGACCTTGCGGAAAACGACGGCGGCGCGGCTCGGTGCTACAGAGAGGCACTGGAGCTTTGGAGCGAAACCGGAGACCGGCGGGGAATCTTTTACGCTGTCCAAGGTATCGCTATCGTCTCGACCCGTGCCGGAGACTTTACGACGGCTGTGCGGCTGTTCGCCGGTGCGGACGCAATAGCCGCGGACGTCGGCGCTGGAAGCATTCCGCAATGGAACTCCTGGCGAGACCGGCACCTGGGCACGTTGCGTGATGCGTTGAGCCCGGTCGACTTTTCCACCAGTTGGACAGCAGGGGAACGGCTCGCGGCGGATGTCCTGGTCAAAGAGGCAACCATCGCCGCGCGACGAGCCGAGACCGACGCCGCGAGGGTCCACTAGTGGCGCCACGTGCCCGTCTCGGGACGCTCTGACGTCCGCGGCTCGGCGTACGTCACACCTCTGACGTGCAGTCGACCCGTGACGTCTACGCGCTCGTGGACGCCGACGGGACGCGGGACAGATGACGAGGCCGGAGCTCGATGACGGACGGGGGTGGCCTACGCCATGCAATCACGATCCGTACAGATATCCGT
Organism: uncultured bacterium; assembly: GCA_963717085.1. GTDB lineage: Bacteria > Actinomycetota > Acidimicrobiia > Acidimicrobiales > VFJN01 > DASQUK01. The sequence goes on along the minus strand of CAVQVM010000020.1, from coordinate 4,162 downwards.
GCCAGTACGGATGCCACTCGAGCCCAGCTGTGTGCACCGTCGCGACGACGGACAGCCGGTTTCCCCCTTGGGGTGAGATCGGGAACAGCGAGGAGGGTGTCATGTCTGTGCAAAGTTCGAAGCGACTATGGGTATCGGTCCTCATTGGGCTCATGGCGGCGGGCCTCCTGTCGTTCGGCCTTTCCTTCGCGTCTCCGGCGAGCGCTTCCGCGCCGCTCCGCCTGACGTTCGAGAAGGAGGCGGTTGCGACCGGCGTGTGGGAGGGAAGCGTCTTGGGAGACGTCGATGGGGGTCTGAAGACGTTCCTCACCTCTTGCAACGGCCCGAACCCATGCTCCGGGCGAATCTGGCAGGTCGAGTTCGACTGGATCGTCGACGCCGGAGCAGAGTCGTTCACCGCCCATCTCACCGGGATCCTCAACAACGTGACCGGGGCGGTGGTCATGAACGGGCCGGTGGTCGACGGCTTCCTGCAAGGCGCCCAGGTCCACGAGGAAGGACAGCTGGTCAACGCGGCAACGCTGAGGTTCGAGGGAACCATCACGGTCATGCCCGCGACGGCCTGAGGCCCAATCAGGGTCCCGACCCGGGGAGCGGGAAGACCCCCTGACCTCGGATAGGACGGGCTCGTTCTCGGCCACCGTGCGTACCCTCAGAAGTCAGCGCTTCTGAGAGTCGCACGGTGGCCACGCGTATCCGGGCGGCTGCGCCCTAGGCCACCGTTCCCTCTCCGACCTGAGGTCCAGGCGTCCACTCGGCGGGCAGGTGCTTGATCCCGTCCGCCAAGCTGGTCCCCACCGCGGGGAACCGCATCTCGGGAGGTAGCCCTCCACCCTTCATCTGGCCTATTCTGCGAACGTATGTTCGAAGGCCTGAGACCGCGTCAGCTCGAGGACCTCACCATGGTCTGGGACGCCACCGCGAAGGCGATGCACTGGCGCGAAAACGCCATCGGGGCGATGATGCGGGCGCTGGCCGGCGGATGCACCCCCGAGCACCTCGCCGCCGTCACCGGGTTCGACGTCGAGACCATCAAGAGGCTGCTTCACAAGCCGCGACGGGACTTCAACGGCCGGCACCCCACCGACCGCCACGCGCCCGGACAGGAGCAGTTCTACCGGTAACGAGAACACCCGCAGCCGGCGGTCACGCGATGCGCGACCAGCCGCCAGCCGCCGGCGACGCCAGCTCGACCTCGACGCCGGACCGCTCGAGCAGCGTGGCCATCAGCGACCGCAAGGGCGGCTCGCTACGTCGCTGTTAATGCACGTACGCCTCTACTGTGCTCGAGGTCTGCGCCATGGCGGGTGGCGCCGTGGTTCACGGGACGGTGAGAACCAAGAGGTTCCTGGCGGACCGTCCCGTGGACTGCCACCCGGAACCAGCTACGTCGGCGGAAAATCTGATGGCGTGACCGGCTCACCGCCGAGATCGACGAGGAGCTATGAGCTCGGACGCCACTCACCACGAGTACCGGATCGAATCGATGCCCCCAGGCGAGGACGCCTGGGGATGGCATCACTTTGCCGGTGACTCCGGCCTCGTCCTCACCACCATCGAAGCCCGCCTCGACGAGGTCAGAGCCGCCTGGGTTGGTTGGCAGTTCCGGCTCATGGCCCGCACCGTTTCGGTCACCACGACACCATGGAGGGAACAGTGACCCCGGCGCGGCCATGAGGATCATCGTCAAGTCGCCGTTCGGGCCGAGATCATCGGGCTTGGGTGGTGCCGAGATCGCGTAGCCCCCCACCAGCGGTCCCGGCGCTCGAGAACGACGAGCTCGGCCATGGCCAACAGGCTCGACGCCTCGGCCGTTCCGGACTGTGTGTCGCTTGGCGTAGACGCCCACGCCGGCGCAACTCACCATCCGACACATGGCCCCACTCACCCCCGACGATCTTCAACGCCGGCCCGGCGCGGACGTCGACCCCAGCGCCGGTGGCGACGCGCACGGGGCCACCAAGGGCCATGGCGAACGGCCGGTGCGGCACCTGGTCATCTTCCACACACCGGTCCTCGGCGCGGCGCCCATTCGCCCCGCCCCGTGACCTCGGTCACCCGGCAGGTCCCGCCCGCACCAACCGGCCCATTCCCCCCTTCCCGGGGACGTCGCCGGCTCCCCCGGGGGGGCTGAACCGTGAAGCGTACGCGAACAGTTGCTTGTGCCGGAGTGCCGGCTGAGCCGGCGAGCGGGTTCCAGGGATTCTGACCTGGGGATGTGCACGTCCACTCGGCGTGCAGGTGCTTGATCCCGTTGATGAGATCGAGCCGGTTCGCTGGCCTGCGGCGATAGCCGGAAACGCCCGCCGACCAGCCGAAACCACTCTCTCATTAGGTCTCGCCATTTATCGCCGTGTCTCGCCCTCGTGTGTCACGGGGGTGTCACGGGATGCACGGGGGACGCCCTAGGCCAGGTTCCATTCCCGCTCAAGGCGGTCGATCTCCTCAGTGAGAGCGGAAATCTCGGAGTTGGCGCTGATCCCCTCGGCGCCATCCTCGATGGTGATCGAGTATGAGGCCTCTGTTCCAGTTGCTTGAGGATCTCGGGCCGAAGGTAGCCCCGCAGTGACACGTAGTCGCCGTCTTGGATGACACGGGTGCCGCGGCTCATGTGTCGACCCACCATCGCCCGCCAGGTCTCGATCGACCTACGACGATGCGTGCGCGTCTCACGTCGATTCTCGACGGCGAGCTGTACCTCATGGGGCGATCAGACTGCCAACCACGCCAGCCAACAGCCCTGCGAACGCTCCGGCAACGATTGACCAATCCATCAGCTCATCGCGCGTCAGGTGACCTGTCCGGTCTCCGGTGAGCCAGCGGTACAGCGGTCGGAGTCCCTGCTCGTAGGCCAGCACGAACATCTCCGACGTGACGCCCAGCAGTGCACCCAACACCGGCGGCGCCACGCACGCCCCCACAACCGCGGCCAACGGAGCCAGCACCAGGCCGCCGTCGTTCACCCACGCCGTCACGAACGCCAACACGGCACCACCCGCGGCCAAGGTCCACCAGTAGCGTCTGTCGCTCCAAGTCATCGCCCCCGCCCCTTCGACGCGGGCAGGCTAGACGGCGGCGACCCGGCGACGCTGATACTCCGGCCGGGGCGGTTCCGCGCCCGTCGTCTACGCGATACTCGAGACGGTTCAGGCCTTCGCAGGGTTCGTCGAGGAGCCTGACAACCTCGATCCCGTCCTCGAGCTGCTCAATGACGAGCGTTTCGGGCGGTGCGTCGAGGAGGCGTTCCGGATCGGGACCGAGGCGGCCGCTGCAGAGGACGAGGCCACGGTGGAGTTTGGCGGCTTCGAGGTCGAGCAACTCGGGTCTGAGGGGCTCGGGGACGCCGGCGGTGGCGTCCAGCTGACCGGAGAGTTCACGGCGTCGGGGTTCACGTTCCCCGTCTCGTTCGCGCTTCAGTTCGTGCGGGTCGATCGAGCCCTCGTCGCAGTCGTCACCTCGGGGGTGGGCCCGACGAGCCGACCGCCGACCGAGCTGCCGTGCTCCAGGTCCTTGTCGACGGCGTAGGCGACCAGTCCGCCTAACCGCACCGGCCCACGACCGAGCGCGAGGATCGGCAGTTCTGGCGCGGCTGGTCAGTGTCTATGAACGGCATTTCGGTGACTGACAGGCTTCTGACGCCCGTACGGAGGAGACATCATGACCTTCACCCCCGAAGAGATCGCGTACCTGAGATCACAGCCACTCGCCCGGTTCGCGACGCTGTCCGCCGACGGGCAGCCCGACGTGGTTCCCTCGCCTTCGAGTTCGACGGCGAGTGCTTCTGGGTCGGAGGCACCGGGGCCGCCGTCCGCGCCACCCGCAAGTTCCGCAATGTGCGAGCACGCAACACCCAAGTGGCGCTAGTCGTCGACGACCTGATCTCTCTCGACCCCTTCATTGCGCGAGGCATTCGGGTCTACGGCCGTGCCGACCAGCCCGTCGAGCGTGACGGCATGGTCGGTCCCGGGACCTACATGTGCGTCAGGCCCACCATCTCCTGGAGTTGGAACCTGGAGGGAAACCGGCGGGCGACACCTGGTATGAGTCGCGCCGCACGGTTCACGACGCCGCCGGAACGCGATAACGTGGGTCGGTGGCACAAGGCACGCCCCCATGGCCCGCTCCGGCCTCGCCCATCGGAACGGCAACGCAGAACGACGGC